>NZ_JFHN01000045.1 GCF_000590885.1 Erwinia mallotivora | reverse complement strand
GGGATCGTCGCCTTGGTGAGCCGTTACCTCACCAACCAGCTAATCCCACCTGGGCACATCCGATGGTGTGAGGCCCGAAGGTCCCCCACTTTGGTCTTGCGACGTTATGCGGTATTAGCTACCGTTTCCAGTAGTTATCCCCCTCCATCGGGCAGTTTCCCAGACATTACTCACCCGTCCGCCACTCGTCACCCGGGGAGCAAGCTCCCCTGTGCTACCGTTCGACTTGCATGTGTTAGGCCTGCCGCCAGCGTTCAATCTGAGCCATGATCAAACTCTTCAATTAAAAGTCTGATTTGCTTCAACTCGTGAAGCGGTGCTCAGGGAAAACCGTAATGAATTACGTGTTCACTCTGAGGCTTGATATTTTTTTGCATCCGGAGATGCGGATATCAATCCTGTGAGTGCCCACACAGATTGTCTGATAAATTGTTAAAGAGCGGTGCAACCGGCAGCGCTGCTGCGAGGTGGCGTATATTACGCATTCCTCTTACAGAGTCAACCTTAACTTTAAAGGAATTCTCTTTATCTTAGAGCCTGCTGAACATTCATCAGCTGCCGTTCGATGGAGGCGCATTATAGGGATGCGCCGCAGGAAGGCAAGTACAAAAGTGAACTTTTTTATCGTTCGGAGAAACTTCGTGCAAAACGCTGCTTTTTAGCCCTGTTTAATTCTGGAAGGCAGGTCTGCCAGACTGTTTATCACCCAGTCTGCCGCTTTTTCACTCTCCCCGGTAACCGGTTTGCCAGTACGAACCAGAACCTTTGTCCCTACTCCTGCTGATTGCCCCGCCAGCATGTCATCAATTTTGTCACCAACCATATAAGAAGCTGCCATATCAATGTTCAGCTCTTTCTGTGCTGACAGCAGCATCCCGGGCTGCGGCTTACGGCAATCACATTGTTGACGATATGCATCCTCCACGGCATCAGGATGATGAGGACAGAAATAAATGCCATCAAGATCCACATCCCGGTCCGCCAGCGACCAGTCCATCCATTCGGTAAGTTGCATAAAGGTATCTTCGGTAAAAATACCGCGTGCAATACCCGACTGATTCGTCACCATAACCAGCGCATAGCCCATTTTTTTCAGCTCACGCAGCGCATCAATCACGCCATCAATAAACTGAAAGTTGTCGATCTCATGGACATAACCATGATCGACATTAATCGTGCCGTCACGATCGAGAAAAATTGCGGGAACTTTGTCTGCCACGTAGAAACTCCTGCTACTAAAATTGCCAGAGAGTATCGCATGATTGCACCTGGAACGAGAATGCCAGTTTGGATCACTTTGATTGATTCAGACGTCTGGATGCCTTACCATCCACTCGCTCACATCCCTGTCTGGAGTGCGCTAAAATCAAACACCACGGATAATGGTACTGCCCAGAAAAATGATAAAACTCTCCCACATTTCCAAAGTGTTCCGCCAGGGCACTCGCAGCATTACTGCGCTGTCTGATGTCAGCCTCGACGTCCCTGCGGGACAGATATACGGCGTCATTGGCGCTTCAGGCGCGGGTAAAAGCACCCTGATTCGCTGCGTAAATCTGCTTGAGCGTCCAACATCCGGTACTGTGCTGGTTGATAATCAGGATTTGACTAAGTTATCAGAAAGTCAGCTGACTCAGGCACGTCGTCAGATTGGTATGATCTTTCAACACTTCAACCTGTTAAATTCCAGAACGGTTGCAGGCAATGTCGCCCTGCCGCTGGAACTGGGTAAACTTTCCAGGTCCGAAATCAAGGCCAGAGTGACTGAACTACTGGAACTGGTCGGCCTGGCAGACAAACATGATTCATGGCCTGCCAATCTTTCAGGTGGGCAGAAACAGCGTGTTGCTATCGCTCGTGCACTGGCGAGCAATCCAAAAGTTTTGCTCTGTGATGAGGCCACCAGCGCCCTTGATCCGGCGACCACGCGCTCTATCCTTGAATTGCTGAAAGACATTAACCGTCGGCTCGGCATCACCATTCTTCTGATTACGCATGAAATGGATGTGGTCAAACGCATTTGTGATCGGGTCGCGGTGATCAGTCACGGTGAGTTAATCGAACAGGATACGGTGAGTGAAGTCTTCTCCCATCCCAAGACGCCTTTGGCACAGCAATTTATTCAGTCAACGCTGCATCTGGACATTCCCGATGATTATGCAGATCGCCTGTCCACGGAAGCCAGCCCGCATAATGTACCGCTGTTACGTCTGGAATTTACCGGCCAGTCAGTTGATGCACCGCTGCTTTCAGAGTCGGCACGCAAGTTCAACATTAATAATAATATTATCAGTGCGCAGATGGATTATGCCGGCGGCGTGAAGTTCGGCATTATGCTGACAGAAATGCATGGTAAAGATGCGGATACCCAGGCAGCCATCAATTTTCTGAAAGAGCATCATGTCAAAGTGGAGGTGTTAGGTTATGTCTGAAGCAATGATTATGCTGCTCTGCCGTGGTGTCTGGGAAACACTGGTGATGACGTTTGTCTCCGGATTCTTCGGTTTTGTACTCGGCCTGCCGCTCGGTGTGCTGCTGTATGTCAGTCGGCCAAAACAGATTATTGAAAATCGTCTGCTTTATCGTTCGCTGTCAGCACTGGTAAATATTTTCCGCGCCATTCCTTTTATCATTCTACTGGTATGGATGATTCCGTTCACCCGCATGATTGTGGGTACTTCGATTGGCTTACAGGCCGCTATTGTGCCTTTGACTCTTGGCGCAGCGCCATTTATCGCCCGCATGGTTGAAAATACCTTACTTGAACTGCCTGCGGGTCTGATTGAAGCTTCACGCGCAATGGGAGCGACACCGATGCAGATTGTGCAAAAAGTTCTGCTACCGGAAGCGCTCCCAGGTTTAATCAATGCTGCGACCATCACCCTGATCACACTTGTCGGCTATTCCGCCATGGGGGGAGCCGTCGGAGCCGGAGGTCTTGGCCAGATTGGCATTCAATATGGTTATATCGGTTATAACGCTACGGTGATGAATACGGTATTAGTGTTGTTAGTGGTTTTAGTGTATTTGATCCAGTTCTGTGGCGAGCGCATCGTGCGTGCAGTCACTCACAAATAAACAACCATAAGTTCTGATGAAAGGAAGGGATATGTCTTTTAATTTTAAAACATTTGCCGCTGTGGGCGCGCTGATTGGTACGCTGGCGCTGGTTGGTTGCGATCAAAAAGAAAAAGATCCTAACCATATCAAAGTCGGCGTGATTGTCGGTGCCGAGCAACAGGTTGCGGAAGTAGCGAAGAAAGTCGCCAAAGATAAATACGGACTGGATGTTGAACTGGTCACCTTTAACGATTATGTACTGCCCAACGAAGCGCTGAGTAAAGGTGACATTGATGTCAATGCTTTCCAGCATAAGCCTTATCTGGATCAACAGATTAAAGATCGCGGTTACAAGCTGGTGCCGGTCGGCAATACCTTTGTCTATCCGATCGCGGGCTACTCCAGAAAAATCAAATCGCTGGATGAGCTTCAGAACGGCGCCCAGATTGCTATCCCTAATGATCCCACCAACCTTGGTCGTTCCTTGCTGCTGCTGCAAAAGGTCGGTTTGATTAAATTAAAAGATGGCGTTGGTCTGTTACCCACCTCGCTGGATGTGGTAGAGAACCCCAAAAACATCAAACTGGTCGAGCTGGAAGCACCACAATTGCCCCGCTCTCTTGACGATCAGCAAATTGCACTGGCTGTGATTAACACCACCTACGCCAGCCAGATCAATCTGACACCCGCGAAAGACGGGATTTTTGTCGAAGATAAAAATTCACCCTACGTCAATCTGATTGTTGCACGTGAAGACAATAAAGATGCTGAAAACGTTAAGAAATTCGTGCAGGCTTACCAGTCTGATGAAGTAAACGAAGCGGCAAATAAAACCTTCAACGGCGGCGCTGTTAAGGGTTGGTAAATCCCTTCTGAAATACCGTGCATTTGTCATTATTTTATCAAAGCGGGCAAAAGCCCGCTTTGTTGCATCCTGAGCGCTTGTTATTTGCCACCAGGCTTGTTTCAATAACGCCACTTTCAAAACCGAACATGAGGATTTTCCCATGCGTGTTTTACCGCTCTGTTTGTTAGCCCTTTCGCTGACAGGGTGTTCATTGCTGCAAAAACCCTATAAACCTGTAGAGCCATTCAGGCAGCCCGCGCAAACTGTGTCAGGACAGGCTAAACCTGCTTCCCGCCCGGCACCGGTAAAACTGTACACGAATGCCAGCGATCTGGTGAGCAGCCCTTTCCGCGATTTGGGTGAAGTTTATGGTGAAGATTGCCAGAGCAGCCGACAAAGTTCGCCACCGAACATCAGTACGGCACGTAAGCGGTTGCAGGCACATGCAGCCAACATGAAGGCTAATGCCGTTCTGCTGCATCGCTGTGAGATTGTCAGCAATACACAAGGCTGTTTCCGTCAGGCCGTCTGTGAAGGTTCAGCGCTGAAAGTCACCAAACAATGAGTTCTTTTTCCTTCCAGCAAATTGGCATCATCCGTTCTCCCTGGAAGGAGAAGTTTGCCGTTCCCCGTCAACCGGGACTGATTGAGGACGGCGGTGGTGAACTGCATTTACAGCCCCCCTATAATCAGCCGGAAGCCGTGCGGGGACTGGAGGCATTCAGCCACCTCTGGTTGCTGTTTATCTTTCATCAGACAATGTCGGGAGGATGGCGGCCTACCGTTCGTCCTCCCCGACTGGGTGGCAATGCCCGCATGGGCGTTTTCGCCACCCGCTCCACCTTTCGTCCCAATCCCGTAGGGATGTCGCTGGTTGAACTGACCGGTATTCGTACGGAAAAAGGAACGGTAGTGCTTGAGCTGGGTAGTCTGGACCTGGTTGACGGCACCCCGATAGTGGATATCAAGCCTTATCTGCCGTTTGCTGAATCTTTACCTCAGGCCCGTGCGGGCTTTGCCTCAGAGCCACCCGCGATGGATATGCCGGTATCCTTCTCAGACAATGCACGGCAGCAGATTGCCAGGCAGCAAACCCGATATCCTCATCTTGAGCGCTTTATCCGCCAGACCCTTGCGCAGGATCCCCGCCCGGCCTACCGCAAAAATGAAGTCCCGGGTCGGGAATACGCCGCCTTGCTGCTGGATTTCAATGTTCGCTGGTGCGTCACCGCCAGCGGCACGCTGGTGACCGCTATCGACAATCGCTAATTTATCTTCCGGCATCTTTTGACTCTTTGATCACGCTGTTACACTAGCCGCCAGCAATTTTTCTGCCGGGCTTAATTCGTAAGCTTTCTGCTTAACTGGAATCGAAACTCATGCGTACTACTCAATATCTGCTCTCCACTCTGAAGGAGACGCCAGCCGACGCCGAAGTGATCAGCCATCAGTTGATGCTGCGCGCCGGTATGATCCGCAAGCTGGCCTCTGGTTTGTATACATGGTTACCAACCGGCCTGCGCGTGTTGAAAAAAGTCGAAAACATCGTGCGTGAAGAGATGAACAATGCCGGTGCGATCGAAATTTCCATGCCAGTGGTGCAGCCCGCCGATTTATGGCAGGAAAGTGGGCGTTGGGAACAGTATGGCCCTGAACTGCTGCGCTTTGTGGATCGGGGGGAGCGCCCTTTCGTTCTTGGTCCAACGCATGAGGAAGTGGTTACTGACCTGATCCGTAACGAACTCAGTTCATATAAACAGCTGCCGCTGAATGTCTTTCAGATCCAGACCAAATTTCGCGATGAAGTACGCCCCCGTTTTGGCGTGATGCGTTCCCGGGAATTCATCATGAAGGATGCTTACTCGTTCCACACGTCGCAGGAGTCGCTTCAGGCAACTTATGATGATATGTACCGCGCATACAGCCAGAGTTTTACCCGTATGGGGCTGGATTTCCGCGCTGTGCAGGCTGATACCGGCTCGATTGGCGGCAGCGCATCTCACGAGTTTCAGGTGCTGGCACAAAGTGGTGAAGACGACATTATTTTTTCAACGGAGTCTGACTACGCAGCCAATATGGAGCTGGCAGAAGCCTTAGCCCCGACGGAAAACCGTGCCGGGGCCACTCAAGAACTGACTGAAATCGACACGCCGAACGCAAAAACCATCGCCGAACTGGTTGAGCAGTTTGGTCTGCCGGTGGAAAAAACCATCAAAACACTGATGGTCAAAGCCAGCGAGGAGAGTGGCCACACGCTGGTGGCACTGCTGCTGCGTGGCGATCACCAACTCAATGAAGTCAAAGCGGAAAAAATTAACATCATCGCGGCACCGCTGACGTTTGCTACCGAAGAAGAGATTCGTGCTGCCGTTGGTGCAGGTCCGGGATCGCTGGGACCCGTAGGCCTGACGCTGCCCGTCATCGCAGACCGCACCGTTGCGGTGATGAGCGATTTTGCTGCCGGAGCGAATAAAGACGGTAAACATTTTACCGGCATCAACTGGCAGCGCGACCTGCCACTGGCGCGCGTGGAAGATATCCGCAACGTGGTGGAAGGTGATGCCAGTCCGGATGGAAAGGGTACGCTGCTGATTAAACGCGGTATCGAGGTGGGGCACATCTTCCAGCTGGGCTGCAAATATTCTGAAGCGATGAAAGCAGCGGTACAGGGCGAAGATGGCCGTAACCAGACCCTGACAATGGGCTGCTATGGCATTGGTATCACCCGAATCGTTGCCGCCGCTATCGAGCAGAATCATGATGAACGGGGGATCATCTGGCCAGACGCGCTTGCCCCTTTCCAGGTGGCTATCCTGCCGATGAATATGCATAAGTCCTTCCGCGTGAAAGACCTGGCTGAAGAGCTGTATCAGCAGTTACGCGCCAAAGGCATTGACGTCATTCTGGACGATCGCAAAGAACGTCCGGGTGTGATGTTTGCCGATATGGAACTGATTGGCATTCCACATACCATCGTGATTGGAGAGCGTAATCTTGACAGCGAAGAGATTGAGTATAAATCTCGTCGCGAAGGCGAAAAACGCATGATCAAAACCAGCGAAATCCTGGATTTTCTTGTGCGAGAAGTGAAAGCCTGATCCAAAGCGGCGGGCTAATCAGCCCGCCGCTCATAACGTGGATGCGAATAACCAGCACGCCGGCTGCATTCAGCCTCCAGACTTCACCCTTTGCAGACGGTAATTATTTGCTGACGATATCGGGTTACCCTGCATATCCATCATTTCAAGACCATCCGGTACAGGTCGGAAGTAGCGTTTTTCCCCCGCATCGGAAATCAGCACCAGCTTCTCTGCGGTGCGGCTCCAGCGTCCCTGCTGCACATCGCTGAGATTTGCGGTTCCCTGATAACCTTCGCTGATGCGATAGCGTCCTCCCTGTTGCAGCGACAGTGAAACCGTAATGCCTTCGCAATCAGCACAGGGAATCACCCCCTGATAATCCTGCGCCATCGTTTCCGCCACGGGCGGAATGACCCTTTGAGGGTTCTGGCAACCCAGTAACGAACCTAAGAAGAGTGTGGCCAGAACAGCCACAACAATTTTTTTCACCTGTCCTCCTGAATATCAGTCCTGGCTGCGGCCTGGTTTTCCCCGCAGCAATTTGGTACTGGCTTTGCGGGCCTTGCTGACCAGTCGACGCTGGTCTGAGGCTCGGGTGGGCTTCGTCGGTCGTCGCGCTTTCTCAACCACCATCAATTCCTGAATGAGATTTTCCAGCCGCTTTAATGCCGCTTCCCGGTTCATCTCCTGGCTGCGGTACTCCTGAGCTTTAATCACCACCACACCTTCTGCGGTGATCAGATGATGGCTGGCAGCCAGCAGACGCTCTTTATAGAATACCGGCAAATTTGAGGCGCGGATGTCAAAACGCAGATGGATTGCCGTGGCGCTTTTATTAACATGCTGGCCGCCGTTGCCCTGCGCTCTGATCGCCGTCAGCTCCAGTTCAGCGCTGGTGATGGTCGCGTTGCGTGACAAAACAATCATACAATTTTGCCGTCTGTCAGCCAGTCGGTGAAGCGGAGTTCAAGATGGTTATGCTCATCAGACAGCCAGATGGTGCCGTCCTGTAGCGTGGCCTGAAGCGTCATCGAGCGCGAAGCAAGCCCGGCCAGCGCCTTCATTTGATGATCATCCAGAAAACGAATGCTGAGATTCTCCTGCTGTGTCAACTTCTGTTGATTCTGCTGCCACCAGATCTGCGCCGCACGGGCGTTGTAAGTGTATAAATAAACGCCTGCTGCCCGGTTGCAGGCTTTTTTGATTCGGCGTTCGTCCGGCAGGCCCAGTTCAACCCAGACTTCAATACCGTTATGGTCATTCATCAGCCAGATTTCAGGCTCATCCTCTGCGCTCAGGCCTCGGGTGAACATTAATCTTTCGTCAGCATGCACTAACCAGGCAAGCAGGCGAAGCATCAGTCGTTCTTCCGTTTCTGAAGGGTGACGGGCCAGCGTCAGATTGCTGTCGATAAAAACATTTCTGTCCATATCGGCAACATTAATTACCGCTTTGTAAATAGTCGCTTTGAGTGCCATGAGGTTCCTTATCTTTATCGGCTGCTATTGTAACCGGTTAAGACAGTAAATCACCCGCCGTCGGGCTGATTTCACGTAAAATCCTGTGTTATAGTCGTCAAAACACCAGAGAAAACTCTTGAGGTGCATTGTGCAAAAGTATTGTGAATTAGTTCGCCAGAAATATGCCGAAATCGGCAGTGGCGACCTGGGATACGTGCCGGATGCGCTGGATTGCGTGCTGAAAGCACTTGATGAGGTAGCCGCAAACGCTGAGCTACCCTCTTCCATCAGGGAACAGGCAGCTTATGCTGCTGCAAACTTATTGGTGAGCGATTATGTTGACGAATGAAGCCTATAAACCGATCAACTGCGATGACTACGATAACCTGGAACTCGCCTGCCAGAACCACTGGATGCTGGCGCTGTCGCTGAAGAATGGTGAACAGCTGAAGGCCAAAGCGACAGACATGGTGTCAAGTAAAAACGTCGAATATCTCGCTGTCGATCTTTCCGGCGAAGTCCGTGAGCTGCGCCTGGATCATATTGCCAGTTTCAGTCACCCGGACCTGGGTACCGTCGTGGTTAGCGAGTCTGATTAACGCCTGCGGGCGGGAGCTTCCCGCCCCTGTTCCTTTTATCCCCCCCACCTGCTACAACGCACAGCCACAACTCCCCTGTCACCTGTATAATGTTTATGCCAGTCATACCGGCGTATTCTGCCAGTCTGTCTGCCAGAAGGTGCCCGTACCGGCCTGACCTTCGCGGGTGACAAAAATGCCAGGAGCCGCGATTAACTGATCATCATAAAAAATCATGGGTATACGCTCACGCTGCCACGGCGGCACTCCCAGCTCCTGCCAGAGTTTTTTTAGCGAACGGCTGCCTGCCCGACCAACAAAATGAAATTTTCCCCGCGCCTGAAAACGCACCGTTACCCTCTCATGCCCGGCTGGTGGACGAATGGTGACCGTTGCCTCTGCCGATGGCGCACAGCATCCGGCTTCTTTTTCATAAATATTATGCCCGGCCACCGTTCTTTGCCCGTCATGGTTCTCTTCTGACTCACGCCTTACCAGCCAGCCCATCCCGGCAGGGAGAGCAACAGACCGTACACTGGCAGGCCATTCAATCACCACATTCCGCACAGGTTCACAGCGCGCAAGCCAGTAAAGGCGGTTGCGATAACGACGAATCTCATGCTGCCCCAGTAGCAGACGCGGTTCCGCATCTTCACGACTGCATGCCACCTCCAGCCAGATACGTCGGAGCGCATCGCGGGAAGGCATCTGCCCCTCCTGCCGGGCGATCCATCGCCTGATTAAGGCACTGCGTCGGGAATCACTCATCGCCGCCAGTGGCGCAACGGCCAGCGATCCCTGCTGGTCAATTAAAGCGTCGAGTGATTCTGCCAGCAGTTCATCCAGCAGTTGTTCCTGCTCTGCACACAGGCTGGCGCTTCGGGCCGTCGCCTGAGAAAAATGCGGCCAGCGTGCATTCAGCAGAGGGATGACAGCCTGACGTAGAAAATTGCGGTCATAGCGGCAGTCCTGATTGCTGTCATCCTCAATCCATTGCAGATGATTCTCTGCCGCCCAGTTTTCCAGTTGCAGCCGGGAACAGCTTAGTAATGGACGAAGGTGAACATGCCCCCCCGTGATACCGCGCGCTGGCATCGCAGAGAGCCCGGCGGGGCCGCTGCCCCGCTTGAGGGCCAGTAACAATGTTTCACACTGATCGTCCTGATGCTGAGCGGTCAGCAATGCGTCTTCAGGGCGGAGATGCTCAACAAAAGCCTGATAGCGCACCGCCCGCGCCGCTGCTTCGATACCTTTGCCCCTGGCATCCACCTGCACCTTTACCACCTCCAGCTCAACCTGCCATTCAGCACACTGCTTCCGGCAATGCTTTACCCAGCTGCCTGCCTGCGGATTCAGACCATGATGAACATGTATCGCCCGCAGATGCAGCTCGGGTAACTGCTGGCGCAGGCAGACCAGCTGATGCAGCAATACACTGGAGTCCAGCCCGCCGCTGTACGCCACCAGCAGGTGCTGATGTCCATCAAGTTGCTGTTGAAGATAACGCAGTGACATGGGCTTTCCGGCAGAGAGTTGATAACCCGGTGATATCACACCGGGCCAGTGAGCGGCTATTTTACGCCTGATAAAGTTCCAGCGGCAAACCATCCGGATCGCAAAAAAAGGTGTAGCGTTTACCGCTGATTGGGTCCACACGAATGGGTTCGCAAATAACCCCCTTTTCGGTCAGATACTGACTGGCAGCATCAATGTCTGCCACGCTGAAGGCCAGATGGCGCAAGCCGCAGGCCTCTGGCCGGTTGATACGTGCTGGCGGCTGCGGAAACGAAAACAGTTCGATAACGTACTGACCGTGCAGCGCCAAATCCCCCTTCCATGAATCACGCGCTTCCCGGTAGACTTCACCAATCAAAGTAAAGCCCAGCAGGTCACAGTAAAAATCTTTACTGACCTGATACTGACTGGCGATGATGGCGATATGGTGGATCTGCTTAATATTCAACATAGTAATACCTTTATCTTGTGCACGCTGATGCTTTGTATCCTGTTAACCCTGTTGCTGTCGACCCGCGCTTAGGCTTTTAACACCCGCACCCTGTACTGACCTTCGTCGGTGAGTTTTGCACCGTGGATATCCGTCTCAAAACCAGGGTAATGTCTGCCGATGGTGCACAACATCAGCAGGAAATCGAGAACGGCCCGGCTCTCCTCCGTGATCATCTCTCCGGGCATGACCAGCGGCACACCGGGTGGATAAGGCAGGATCATATTGGCCGAAACACGACCCACCAGATCGGCTATTTCTACCGTTTCCACATTCTTTTTCACCTGCTGCTGAAACATCTGGTGCGGGGTCATTTTCATTTCCGGCAGGGTTGCAAAAGCCTGAAGCATCAGCCGGGGAAGATCGTGTTGACGGATGAGCGAATGGATCCCCTGAGCCAGCGTCTGAATACGCATGTCGCGGTAAAAATCAGGATCCTCTGCGTAGAGATCCGGCAACATATTTCTCACCCGCAGATTAAGATCGTAAGCCCGTTTAAAGTCAATCAGGCCCCGCAAAACGCTCATTGCTTTCGTTTTGTCGATACCAATACTGAACAGAAACAGCAGATTATATGGCCCGGTCTTCTCCACCACGACACCGCGATCGTCAAGATATTTCGCCACCAGCGCAGCAGGGATCCCCTTCTGTGCCATTTCCCCCTGTTCACTCATTCCCGGCGTCAGAATAGTGACCTTGATAGGATCAAGGTACATATGATCGGCATCCGCATTGATAAAACCATGCCAGTGCTCCTCTCCCGGCTGGATTGGCCAGCATTCGGGTTGGTCGATACCCTCTGGTTGCCAGATATCAAAGAACCAACCGTCGGCCTCTTCACGCAGACGCTGGATTTCGCGACGAAAATGTAAAGCACGCTCCACCGAGCGATTGATCAACCTCTTACCGGGATTACCGCGAAGCATTGCGGCGGCGGTTTCAATCGATGCCACAATGGAGTAGTTAGGCGAAGTGGTGGTGTGCATCATGTAGGCTTCATTAAAGGTTTGTTCGTCGTAGTCACCTTTAATATGGATCAGCGAGGCCTGGGAAAACGCCGCCAGCAGCTTATGGGTTGACTGTGTCTCATAAATAACTTTGCCTGGTGTACGTTCACCGCTCATTCCGCTAAGCCCGCAGTAGATCGGGTGAAAATTGGTGTAGGGTACCCAGGCAGAATCAAAGTGAATTGACGGAACATCCAGCGTCTCTTTGATGTACCGGGTGTTATACAGCAGGCCATCATAGGTAGAGTTGGTGATCACCGCATGCACTGGCCAACTGGCCCGCTCGGTCTGCGCAACTTTCAGCGCAATGCTCTCTCTTGTGAACTCCTGTTTAGGAATACCGCCGAGGATCCCCAGTGCGTTGCGGGTTGGCTTCAGCCAGACAGGGATAATATCGCTCATCATCAACAGATGAGTCAGTGATTTATGGCAGTTGCGGTCGATCAGCACGGTGCTTCCCGCAGGCGCAGCATACATGCCGACAATCTTGTTAGACGTTGAGGTGCCGTTGGTCACCATGTAGCTCTGCTCTGCGCCAAAGGTCCGGGCCACATACTCCTCTGCCTCAAGATGAGGACCGGTGTGGTCCAGCAGCGACCCAAGCTCAGTCACGGAGATGGAAACATCTGCTTTAAGAGTATTTGCGCCAAAAAAATCATAAAACAGCGTTCCGACCGGGCTTTTCTGAAAAGCTGTACCGGCCATATGTCCGGGGGTGCAAAAGGTATATTTGCCTTCTTTCACGTAGGTAAACAACGCTTTGGTCAGCGGTGGCGTAATGGTATCCGTGTATTCATCGGTATACTGGCGGATACGCTGAGCAATCTCTTCTGATGCACCCAGCGCATATTCGAAGAACCAGATGGTCATACGCATTTCATTAATGCTGACGTCCATCGTCGAGTGGGTGTTAATAAAAGCATACAGCGGGAGATACTCATTGAGCTGATTGATCTCACTACAGAGATCGAGGCTGTACTCGTCCCAGTCAAAAATGACGCCGCAGATACGTGGATTATGTTCAATCAGTTTTAGCAGGTCATTAGCATCTTTCGGGTAGATGGTCTGAAATCCCTGAAGTTGTAACGCCTGGTCCAGCTCACGGATGGGTTCATCTTTGTAAAATGCGTTATGCGGTCCCATTATCGCGATAATATTCAATGCACATCTCCTGATTTCTGCGTAAGCGACTGTCTTGAAAGTATAGTCTGCCCACGAAACTGTTCAGGATGACGCTATCTGCCCGCCATTATGGCGGGCTTACAGCGATTTGTGACAAAGACATACGGGTAGCAATCACAATGCAGACGACGTTAATCTCTCCCAGCGCTGACCTGAAATTCAGTCTTTATCTTACTACTGGGAGTCGAAACGCTCACTATACTCCTGACTATAATCCTGACTATGTGATTCATAATATGGCAATATCCTTACGCCTGATTTTTTCAGTTTTTCATTTATTATCAGATACTCCCGTTCATTCGGGCAAACACTAGCCATATTTATGCCCTCCATAGTAACATCCTTTAATATCGTAGAGTCTGGATTAAAATTAAAAATTAAAGAGAAATCAAGAGATGAACCGGTTAAATCACAACCATTGAAGTTGTAGTCTGTCAGGTCAATTCTCTGCATAATGGCATATTTTAAATTTATATATGGCCCAAAGAAATTAATGCAGTTGATAAATCCTTTACCTTTAGGAAAGCCATAGTTAATCCAATCATGGACAAATTCATCACTTTTCATTTTAGAAAAAATTGATTTTATAAAATTCTCAACTTCATTATATTCATAACCTTCATAAATTAAAAAATTAACAATCTTATTTTTAATCACACTCTCTTCAATACTTTCGAAATGATTCATAAGAGCATCTTTCATCAGAATACCTGCATCCACCAACATAGTTAATGTTCTTTCATCAGGTTCGCACTTCAACAATTTAAGTAATTTTTCAACTTGCCTGCTATTTAATCTTGAATAAGAATTATTATTGATAGGATTTTTTATGATTTTATACGTATCAAATCCACTAATTTTAGAAAAAAGATCACTTAACTCCTCACAAGATTTTATTGCAGACATGGTGTTTATCGATAATTTACCTTGCCCGATATTATTTTTTTCACAATTAATTATATAGTTTCTTAATTCATGGCATAAGCCGAGTAGAGAAATGACTTGCTTGGGGTCGAGAGTTTGGGACCTGTAAATATCTATAAAATGTTTTAATGCGGGAATGTAACTATTTTCTTCTCTGTACCGATTTACCACGTCCGGATCTTTCTCTTTGAGAAACTGCTGCACCGTTTCGTGCACCTCGGAATAATAACGCGCAAATTTAAATTCTTCAGGATTATTTTCAACAGAGTGAGTTTGTTGAGTAACAGAAGTGGAAGGATAACTTTTAATATCCGAATGAGGAACAATATTGGGAGGACTATCAGTCTTCGTGGAGACTGCTGTGTTTTCAGTACTGACTTCTGATATTTTCATTTAATGGGACCTTATGTTATCTGAAGATCCATATTGTATACCAAAGATTAAAATAAAAATTTCATAAAACAATTCGAACTGCAATCTGGTGCACCTTCGGATCACGTAGGAATTTATTATCTTTTGATCCGTATTCAACCTTAAACACCACCTAAAAAAAGCTAAAATACCTTACCCCCGAAAACTATCCCTGTATGAGTACTAGTTTTACCAGGGTAACAGGCTTGCTCATATCAGCGCTCTGGGCAGTTTTGCAAAAATTATCACCTGATCGCACGGTCATCACGTACATTTCAACTCAACCTGATTTATTACTCTTGACCTGATATGACGAACAGCATTTTTAAATCCCGGTAAGATAATATTCAAGTTTATTTTTATCGAAGAAAATTTTCACTTCCCTTTGCAGCATTCAATAATGGAATAGTCAGTAGAAAACCTTATACACATTTGTCCGCCTGACTCGATTTTGATAACCTTGCGGCTTTATGGAATGAAAAAAAAGGATTCAGGATGAATGTTGCTTCTATATCCGCATTAATATTGCTGCCGTTACTTATCACTGGGTGCCAGAACAAAGCATCGCAAGAAGTCAGTTCAGCCGCCTCAGATACACACTCCAGACAGGTTGCTGCCGTTATTGCTGGCACAAGATACCTTAAATATCAGTGTGGAGATACGGCGCTCCCTTCCGACAAAGAGACAGAAGAGGCGGCCAGGGCCGAAGCCTGTCAGCGTGGCTGGCAGCTTGCTGATGATCTCCTTCCTCTGAGTGAAGCACTTTTTCAGCAGCTGCAACAAAACAGCCTGACACCCGCTGAGCAATGTGCTGAGCTGCGGGAGGCACTGCAACCATTTCTCACAACATTGCCACCGGCGTAGTCAGGATCCACCAACCTGATAATGCCAGGCAGGGGCCAAAGGGCAGCGGCTGAGCATAGCGACGCCGTCCTGCCAGCCACAACAACAAATAAGCAGTGCATCCCATCAGTGCCGCGAGCAACAATAACCAGGGCAAAGGTTGCCAGCCACACCATGCCCCCAGCGCGGCCAGCAATTTGAAGTCACCGTGGCCCAACCCTTCTTTGCCGCTAATCAGCCTGAATACCCGGTTAACAGCCCAGAGAATCAAATATCCTGCTGCCGCGCCAGCTACCGCATCACTGAGCGGTATGATGGTGTTATGCAAATTGACCAGCAGTCCCAGCCAAAGAAGCGACAGTGTCAGGCAGTCTGGTAGCAGCAGGTAGCGGAGATCAATAGCAGACAGCAAAATTAACCACCAGCCGCATAACGCGAAAAGCAATGCCGTCCCTCCCGGGGAGCAGTTAAAGGCAATCCATCCGCCAGTGATGGTTGCTGCCAGCTCAGTCAGGGGATAGTGCCAGCCGATGGGTTGTTGGCAGTAATGGCAGCGTCCACGTAATAGCAGCCAGCTGAGCAACGGGATATTGTGATAAAACGCCAGCCGCTGCTGACACCGTGGGCATAACGAGCCGGGAAAAAACAGATTCACTGGCACCGATCCGTTCTTATACTCAGAAGGCAACCCCGGAGGCAGGCAGGATTCTGCAAGCGCCTCTCTTTGCAATATCTGAGGCAAACGCCAGGCCACGCAGCTTATTACGCTACCCGCCACGGCTCCCAACGCACTCATTAACACTATCCACAGTTCCGTTGTCACTTCATTTCCTCCCTGATGCGGTCTTCTCATCTTTGCCACAGCAAAGAAGAGCGCCCGTGAACACCATGCGGCCGGTTGCTATGCGGCAGCCCGCCATTTAAATGCCCGTGGGCCTGTCGCCAAATTCGCTCATATCCCTTTGGCGTGAGTAACGAATACCCATCAGATCATATCTGATATCGGTTTAAAACAACCCGGCGAACCGAATGCGATGTAAATCGTAAATAACAGACAGAAGTGGTTTGCAAATACAAAACTCAGGAAGGCAGATCGTAAAAAAGAAAATGAATTACTTGGCAATCGTCTTAGTCAGCTTTTTTATCTACCGGATGCGAAGTCATGCCCTGAACCACCATCTGCTCTTTGTCGTGACAGTTGCTGCACGCTTTTAATGCGAAAACTTCGTGTGGACCAGGCGCAGCTGGCTAAACTCCCGGATATCTTCGGAAGCTGAATCTGCTGCTGAATATAATCTTCGTTCAGAAAGCGGCAATCGGCAGGATGACAGACAGAAAACCGCTCCGGCCAGTCAGGTAAAGAGGTTGGGACAATTAAGAAAACGAGGGAAGAGATAACAACAAGGCGGGCTGTCAGGATATCCGGTGGGTAATCCGCCGTCATCCGTCAACACCCGCCTTATTTGATCAGGCGTAACCGTAGTTCATCAGGCGCTGATAGCGACGATCCAACAGTTCATCTTTATTCAGGCCATCCAGATCGGCCAGATCGGCCAGCAGCTGTGCCTTTAATGATTCACCAGCCACCAGAGGGTTACGATGAGCACCGCCCAGCGGTTCCGGGATCACGGTATCAATCAGCTTCAGCTCTTTCAGACGTGGAGCAATGATCCCCATCGCTTCAGCAGCCAGCGGAGCTTTATCGGCGCTTTTCCACAGGATAGAAGCACAACCCTCCGGTGAAATAACCGAATAGGTGCTGTACTGCATCATATTAACTTTATCGCCCACGCCGATTGCCAGCGCACCGCCAGAGCCACCCTCACCGATAACGGTGCAAATGACCGGGACTTTCAGTCCGGACATTTCACGCAGGTTACGGGCAATTGCTTCACTTTGTCCGCGCTCCTCAGCGCCCACACCCGGATAAGCCCCTGGCGTATCAATAAAGGTGATGATGGGCATATTGAAACGTTCAGCCATCTCCATCAGACGCAACGCTTTACGGTACCCTTCCGGGGCTGGCATACCAAAGTTACGACGAATTTTTTCCTTGGTTTCACGGCCTTTCTGGTGACCAATAATCATCACCGGACGACCATCCAGACGAGCCGTGCCACCAACGATGGCTTTATCATCCGCGTAGGCGCGATCGCCTGCCAGCTCGTCAAAATCCGTGAATACGTTGCGGACGTAGTCCAGCGTATAAGGACGTAGCGGGTGGCGTGCCAGCTGTGCGATTTGCCACGCCCCCAAATCGGAGAAGATTTTGCGGGTCAACTCTACGCTTTTCTCACGCAGGCGCTGCACCTCTTCATCCAGATTGATATCCAGTTTTTCATCCTGACGGCCAACCGACTTCAGCGAATCAATTTTCGCCTCCAGCTCAGCGATTGGCTGCTCAAAATCCAGGTAATTAAGACTCATAATATTCCTGTTTAGTCAAACTCAAGTTCCACCTGCTCCGTTCCTATCAGCAATCGCAGTTCGTTTAACAAGCGATCGCTTGGAGACACGCGCCATGCTGCACCAAAGCGCAACCTCGCCCGTGCATCCTCTCTCTGATAGTAGAGATGTACCGGAATCGTCCCCGAACGATGAGGTTCAAGGGACTGACGGAGACGGCTTAAAAGCTGGTCATCAATTTGCCTGTCCGTCAGCGATATAGCAAGCCCGCGAGCATATTTTTCACGGGCTTCGTCAATATCCATCACCTCGCGGGCGGTCATTTTAAGCCCCCCGCTAAAGTCATCAAAGCTGACCTGCCCACTGACGATCAGGATCCTGTCTTTCTCCAGCAAATGTTGGTACTTATCCAGCGCATCGGTAAACAGCATCACTTCCAGACGACCAGAGCGGTCGTCCAGGGTACAAATACCAATCCGGTTGCCACGTTTAGTGACCATAACGCGTGCCGCGACCACCAGCCCAACCGCCATGATCACCTCACCCCGCCGGGTCGGATGCATGTCTTTCAGACGCATTCCCCCGACGTAGCGCTCGATCTCCTTAAGGTACTGATTAATTGGATGCCCTGTCAGGTAGAGTCCTAAGGTTTCTCGTTCACCATCCAGCTGCACCTGCTCCGGCCAGCGGGTAACGTCAGCATAGGATTGCTCAATCTGTTCAGGCGCTTCTGCCAGCACACCAAACATATCGGCCTGGCCTGTCGCCTCTGCTTTTGCGTGCTGGTCAGCAGCTTTAAGGGCATCACTGAGCGCGCTCATCAGCGCCGCACGATGCGGTCCAAGACGATCAAAGGCACCGGACATGATCAACTTTTCCAGCACGCGACGATTCAGTTTTTTAGTATCCGTACGGGCGCAGAGATCGAACAGCTCACGAAAATAGCCGCCCTGATTACGGGCTTCCAGAATTGCTTCAATCGGCCCTTCTCCGACCCCTTTAATCGCGCCGATGCCGTAGACAATTTCGCCCTCATCGTTGACATGGAACGGATACAAACCGGAATTGATATCCGGTGGCAACACCTTCAGCCCCATACGCCAGCACTCATCGACCAGACCGACCACCTTCTCAGTGTTGTCCATATCGGCGGTCATCACCGCAGCCATAAATTCAGCCGGATAATGCGCCTTCAGCCACAGCGTCTGATAGGAAACCAGCGCATAGGCCGCAGAGTGCGATTTGTTAAAACCGTAGCCGGCAAATTTTTCCACCAGGTCGAAGATTTTAATTGCCAGCTCGCCATCCACGCCGCGCGCTTTTGCTCCATCCTCAAATCCGCCACGCTGCTTCGCCATCTCCACCGGATTCTTTTTACCCATCGCCCGACGTAGCATGTCAGCACCACCCAGACTGTAGCCCGCCAGCACCTGAGCAATCTGCATCACCTGTTCCTGATAGAGAATGATGCCGTAGGTCGGCTCCAGCACAGGCTGCAACGACTCGTGCTGCCACTGAATGTCGGGATAGGAGATCTCTTCACGGCCATGCTTGCGATCGATAAAGTTGTCTACCATCCCTGACTGTAAGGGGCCGGGACGGAATAGCGCCACCAGGGCTATCATATCTTCAAAGCAGTCCGGCTTCAGGCGCTTGATCAGATCCTTCATGCCACGCGATTCAAGCTGGAATACCGCCGTGGTTTCTGAACGCTGGAGCATATCGAAGCTTTTTTTGTCATCGAGCGGGATAGCCGCAATATCAAGCGGTGGCTCGCCCTGCTTTTCCCGTCTGGCGTTGATCATCGCCAGCGCCCAGTCAATGATGGTCAGCGTGCGTAGCCCCAGAAAGTCAAATTTGACCAGGCCCGCATATTCCACATCGTTTTTATCGAACTGGGTGACCGGATGGTTGCCGTTCTCATCGCAGTAAAGCGGCGCAAAATCGGTGATTTGCGTCGGCGCGATCACCACACCACCAGCATGTTTACCGGCGTTGCGTGTCACGCCTTCCAGCTTGCGCGCCATATCGATCAGGGCTTTGACTTCTTCATCTGCCTCGTAAATTTCGGGCAGTTGAGGTTCCGCCGCAAAGGCTTTTTCCAGCGTCATACCCGGATCGGGCGGCACTAATTTAGAAATACGATCAACAAAGCCGTAAGGATGACCCAGGACACGGCCCACGTCGCGGATTACCGCTTTGGCTGCCATCGTACCGAATGTAATAATCTGTGATACGGCTTTGCGGCCATACATTTCGGCCACGTGCTCAATGACCAGATCACGTTTTTCCATGCAGAAGTCGACGTCAAAGTCAGGCATCGACACACGCTCAGGATTAAGAAAACGTTCGAACAGCAGGTCGAATTCCAGTGGGTCAAGATCGGTGATCTTCAGCGCGTAGGCCACCAGCGAACCCGCACCGGAACCACGTCCAGGGCCCACCGGCACGTTGTTATCCTTCGACCACTGGATAAACTCCATCACAATCAGGAAGTAACCCGGAAAGCCCATCTGGTTGATAACGTTTAGTTCAACCTCAAGACGCGCGTCATATTCCCCACGCTTCTCCGCTCGCACTTCAGCATCGGGAAAAAGAAATTCCAAACGCTCTTCCAGTCCTTCGCGTGATTTCATCACCAGGAAGTCTTCAGTGGTCATCTCGCCGGTCGGGAACTGCGGCAGGAAATACTCACCAAGACGAATAGTTACGTTACAGCGCTTAGCAATTTCTACGCTGTTTTGCAGCGCTTCAGGAATGTCAGAAAACAGCTCGCACATTTCATCACTGCTGCGGAGATATTGCTGAGAACTGTAAAGGCGTGGACGTTTTGGATCGTCCAGCGTGAAGCCATCATGAATGGCAACCCGAATTTCGTGAGCATCAAAGTCGCCCTCTTCAAGAAAACAGACGTCATTGGTCGCAACAACGGGAATACCTGCGGCAATAGCCAGATCAACCGCCGCATGAACCCAGGTTTCTTCATCAGGGCGGCCTGTGCGGGTCAACTCCAGATAGTAGCGATTGGGAAAATAGTGCTGATAAAATGACAAACATTCGTTGACCAGTGCGGAGTTTCCCCGCAGATACATCCTGCCAACATCACCACGGCGACCGCCAGAAAGGGCGATCAATCCTTCATTCATCTCGATCAGCCAGTCGCGATCGATAACCGGGCCAGCGGCCCCGTAACCCCGCTGGTATGCACGGGAAATCAGTAATGTCAGATTCTGATAACCCTTATCATCAGCAGCCAGTAACGTCAGCTGTGACAGTTCGTCGCCCATGGCAGCGCTGGCAACGTTAAAGTCTGCACCAATAATCGGCTTGATACCCTGTCCATGCGCGGTGCCATAAAACTTGACCAGGCCACAGAGGTTGGTGAAATCAGTTATCGCCAGAGCGGGCATACCCAGCGAGGCCGCCTTTTTCACCAGCGGCGCAGTCTTGGCCAGTCCATCAATCATGGAATAGTCGCTGTGGACACGCAAATGAATAAAACGAGGTTCAGCCATCTCTGATTCCGCTCAAAACCGTGAAGTGAAAACTACCGTGCCGTTCGGATTGCTGCCGCAACGTCGGCATCCAGTAACGCATTGCGGACAGGCGCAAAACTACGACGATGTTGTGGCGTCACGCCATGCTGCGCCAATCTTTCCAGATGTAACGCCGTCGGGTAGCCTTTATGTTGGGCAAAGCCATATTGTGGAAACAGCCGATCCAGCTCGGCCATCTCGCGATCGCGGGTCACCTTGGCGAGAATGGAAGCAGCACTGATTTCCGCCACCAGGCTGTCGCCTTTCACCACCGCTTGCGACGGCATGGGCAGCGCCGGGCAGCGGTTGCCATCAATCAGCACCAGATCGGGCCTGAGCGCAAGATTAGCCACCGCACGCTGCATCGCCAGCATGGTGGCGTGCAGGATATTAAGCGGATCAATTTCCTCCGGCTCTGCCCGCCCGAGACTCCAGCATAATGCCTTTTCTTTGATTTCATCAAACAGCGCATTGCGGCGTTTCTCGGACAGCTTTTTGGAATCAGCCAGCCCACAAATGGGCTTCAGCGGATCGAGAATGACCGCTGCGGTTACCACCGCACCCACCAGAGGCCCACGGCCAACTTCGTCCACCCCGGCAATACAGGTGGCAACCGGGTAAATAAAGTGACTCACTGACAGAGTTCCAGTACTGCTGAAGCCGCCTGCTCGTCCGCATTCCAGCGGATCTGGTGATGCAACTCAGCAAAGGTTGTTAACAGGTTCTCTCTGGCCTCATTTCTGGTCAGCAAAGGCTCAAGTGCCGAAGCCAGTTGCTCAGGCTGGCACTGTTCCTGCAACAGCTCTTTCACCAGCTCACCGCCTGCCAGCAGATTCGGCAGTGAAACATAATCGGTTTTTACCAGACGCTTTGCCAGCCAGAAGGTAAAAGGTTTCATACGATAACCCACCACCATCGGACATTTTGCCAGCATACATTCCAGTGCTGCCGTGCCAGAGGCCAGCAGCGCAGCATCGCTGGCAATCATCGCGGCGCGCGCGTTGCCATCAAGCAGGTGCACCGGCAAATCGGGTGCCACCTGTTGTTTAATCTGTTCAAACTGCTGGCGACGACGTGAATTCACCAGCGGCACCAGAATCTCGAGATCAGGCCATTTTTGGCGCAGCAGAGCAGCCGCATTGAGAAAGTCTGCGCTGAGCATTTCCACTTCAGCACCGCGACTGCCAGGCAGCAGAGCCAGACAGAGGGCCGAATCAGCAATCCCCAGTTCCTGACGAGCTGCACGCTTGTCAGGGGTAATGGGCATGGCATCTGCCATTGTGTGGCCGATAAAGCGGCAGGGAACGTTGTAGCGATCGTAAAACGCCTTTTCAAACGGCAGAAACGCCAGCACCAGATCGGTGGCCCGACCAATTTTGAACACGCGCTTTTGACGCCATGCCCACACCGATGGGCTGACATAGTGAATGGTGCGAATACCACGCTGTTTGAGACGACCTTCCAGAGTAATATTAAAATCCGGCGCATCAATACCGACAAAGACATCGGGTTGCAGCTGTGCAAAACGTTTTGTCAGGTCGCGGCGAATTTTTAACAGGCGAGGCAGACGACCAAGCACTTCAACGATGCCCATCACCGCCAGCTCTTCCATTTCATACCAGGCTTCACAACCTTCAGCCTGCATCAGCGGTCCGGCAACGCCAACGAAGCGGGTATCAGGATGCTTTTCTTTCAGCGCCCGAATCAGCCCGGCACCGAGAATATCACCGGATGTTTCTCCGGCGACCAGCGCAATTGTCAGAGGTCGGAACAGCTCCCCGCAGCTGCGGGGAGCGGAAACCTGAACGGTATTGACTGACGGTAAAGACATATTAGCGAATCAGGCCACGTGTCGAGCGGGCAAAGAAATCGTAGAAAGGCTGTACTTCCGGGTATTCACGCGCAATTTCGGCAATTTCTGGCTTCGCTTCATCCAGCGTTTTACCGCTACGATAAAGTATCTTGTAAGCATTACGAATCGCCTGGAGAGCAGGTTTGCTGAAGCCCCGACGCTGTAGCCCAATCAGATTAATGCCGAACGGCGTGGCATGGTTGCCCTGAGCAATAACATAAGGCGGCACATCCTGAGCGACGCCGGAACAACCGCCCACCATGACGTGCGCACCAATGGTGCAGAACTGATGAATGGCTGTCATGCCACCAATGATGGCGAAATCATCCACGGTTACGTGTCCGGCCAGCGTCGCGTTGTTGGCAAGAATGCAGTGATCGCCAATCACACAGTCGTGGGCAACGTGTGCATTCACCATCAGCAGGTTATCACTGCCGACTCTGGTGATCCCGTCCGCCTGTGCCGTACCACGGTGAATGGTAACACTCTCACGAATGCTGTTGCGATCGCCAACTTCAACCCGCGTCGGTTCACCGGCATATTTCAAGTCCTGGTTCGCTTCGCCAATGGTGGCAAACTGGTAAATGGTATTTTCTTTACCAATCCGCGTATGCCCATTGATGACCACGTGAGATTTCAGCACAGTGCCTTCACCAATCTCAACGTTTGCGCCAATGAAACAAAAAGGACCAATCTGAACGTGGGCGCCAATGATGGCACCCTCTTCAATCACGGAACTTGCGTGAATAACAGCAGATTCATCAATCACAGATTATGTCTCCCGGCTGCGGGCACACATCATTGTTGCTTCGCAGACAATTTTACCGTCAACGGTTGCCACACCTTTAAAGCGGGTCAGGCCACGCCGTGTTTTCTCAAAGGTTACTTCCATGATCATCTGGTCGCCAGGCACCACCGGGCGTTTAAAGCGAGCCTCATCAATTCCGGCAAAGTAGTACAGCTCTCCCGGCTCCAGTTTGCCAACGCTTTTAAACGCCAGAATACCGGTTGCCTGCGCCATAGCTTCTAAGATCAACACGCCTGGAAAAATCGGTTTGCCGGGGAAGTGCCCCTGGAAAAACGGTTCATTTACCGATACGTTTTTCACTGCGCGCAGAAATTTATGCTCTTCAAACTCCAGCACACGATCAACCAGCAGAAACGGATAGCGGTGCGGCAATAATTCAATAATCTCTTCAATTTTCAGAGTATGAGTTTCAGTAGTCAAAATACTCTTCCTGTCCTAAAAATTCTGATGGCATCAATAACACGGCCTGCAAAGGTCCCAGGACTCTTCGCAGGCCGCAAATCAGTTTCCGTGCGCAAACTTCCATGCAGTTTGTCCCCACCGATACAGGGAACGCTGTTAACAATAATTGTTATATTGTCACATGCTTAACATTGTAATTATGAAAGCGGGTTTTCAGGCTGGTAACTGACGCAAGATCAGTCTTTGCCGACTTTGCGCTCGATGTTCTTTAAGCGCTTGCTCATTTCATCAATGTTCATTACCAGCGCGGCCGTTTTGCGCCAGGTTTTGTTGGCTTGCAGCGGAATCCCGGAAGAGTATACCCCAGGTTCGGTAATTGGTCGCATCACCATTCCCATTCCGGTGACGGTAACTTTGTCACAAATCTCCATGTGACCGTTAATTACGCTTGCACCGCCAATCATACAGTACCGCCCGATTTTCAGGCTGCCTGCCATGATGACACCGCCAGCAACCGCCGTATTGTCACCAATCACCACGTTGTGCGCAATCTGGCACTGGTTATCGATGATAACACCATTGCCAATGTGAGTGTTATCCAGCGCACCGCGATCGATTGTGGTACAGGCACCGATTTCCACACCGTCGCCAATCACTACCGTGCCCAACTGTGGAATTTTCACCCAGTTACCACGGTCATTAGCATAGCCAAATCCATCGGCACCGATTACCGTGCCGGACTGGATCAGACAACGCTCACCAATCCGCACTTCATGATAAACGGTAACATTAGCCCAAAGGCGACTACCGCTGCCGATGCAGGCCTTTTTACCGACAAAGCAGCCTGCGCCAATCACGACGTTGTCACCCAGTGTCACATCAGACTCGATGACAGCATTGGCCCCTACAGAGACATTTTTTCCAAGCGTGGCGCTGGGATCAATGACTGCGCTGGGCGCGATATCGCTGGCCGGTTGCGGAGTACTGTCGAGGATCTGAGCCATGCGGGCATAGGTCAGATAAGGATTATTCACCACCAGTACGGCACCCTGGAAACAGTCGCGGTCCGCTTCCGTCAGCACAACGGCTGACGCCTTGCAATCTGCAAGCTGTTCACGATGGCGGCTGTTAGAGAGAAAGGTGATTTGTCCTGCCTGGGCGGAT
The DNA here is from genome assembly GCF_000590885.1 of Erwinia mallotivora. GTDB lineage: Bacteria > Pseudomonadota > Gammaproteobacteria > Enterobacterales > Enterobacteriaceae > Erwinia > Erwinia mallotivora. Next base: position 401,522 of record NZ_JFHN01000045.1, on the reverse strand, counting down.
TGCACAGAAGCAATGCCGGAGATGACCAGATCGCCATCTCCGTGCAATTCTGCATCCAACTGCTGGGCTAAATCAGCCAGTCGAATTGAAGGCATCAATTATTTAACCTGTTTCAGTACATCAGCAGTGATGTCTTTGGATTTACCTGCGTAAGCTACGGCGTTAGCATCGATAACCACGTCATAACCTTCATCATCAGCCACTTTCTGAACGGCATCCTGAATACGGCTCAGGATTTTGTTACGCTCTTCAGCCTGACGACGGCGATTATCCTGCTCAAAAGCCTGCGCTTTAGTCTGGAAGGTTTCACGCTGAGCCATCAGATCTTTTTCCATACGGCTGCGCTCGCTGGCCTTCATGGTCGAGCCGTCACGCTGTAATTTCTGCATTTTGGTTTGCAGATCGCGCTCCATTCCCTGCAATTCAGTTGCACGGCCTTTAAACTCATTTTCAAGCTGTTTCGCAACGGTCGCACGCGCTGGTAACTGTTGGAAAATGCTGGAAACGTTCACCACTGCAATTTTATCAGCAGCCTGAGCACCGGCGGAAACTGCCAGAGCAAGAGAAAGGCCTGCGGCACACAACAACTTTTTCACTATAAAACTCCTTACCATCAACGTTTGTGTCTTTAACACAGGTGTTGCGCGTTAAGGCAGCCTGAAGCTGCCAGTGAACGGCGCGAGACTTACGGATTAAGGCCGTAAGTGATGAGAAAGAAGATCACGCTTCTTTCTCTCAGCTTCCTTGCTGAACCGGCTTACCAGGTTTTACCAATGTTAAACTGGAACTGCTCGGCTTTATCTCCATCATACTTTTTAAACGGCTGGGCGTATGAGAACACTAACGGTCCCAGTGGAGACATCCACTGTAACGCCAGACCTGCCGACATACGGATATTACCTGGATCGCTGTAATCCGGAATACCCGCAGCACGGGTTTCGGCAGTGTTTTCCCAGTTGGTATCCCACACTGTACCCGCATCAACAAACAGCGAGGTGCGCACTGAGTTGGCGTATTTCTCACTCAGGAATGGCGTTGGGGTAATCAACTCAGCGCTGGCTGTTGCCATGGCATTGCCGCCCACTGCATCACTGGAATCGCAATAGGTACCCGTTGAACAGGTGCTGGAACCATTATTGTAGTAAGCCGCTTTCGGACCGATGGTATTCGAGCGGAATCCACGTACGGTACTGGAACCACCGGCATAAAAGTTCTCATAGAACGGCAATTCTTTACCACTTAAACCTGCACCGTAACCCACTTTACCCCGGCCCAACAGCACCCAGGTCCGGTCCTGGTTTAACGGCATATATTGTTGCGTATCCAGCGTCGCCTTGTAGAAGGCGTTATCTGAGCCTGGAATCGTCACTTTTCCGTTCAGATTGGTGCGGTTACCTGAGGTTGGGAAGAAGCCCCGGTCAAGATTGTTGTAGGTCCAGCCATAGTTAAACGTGAAGTCATCGGCAGAATATTCCGCACGACCGGAGAGGTCCGGATTCTGACCTACGGAGCGCAGATAGCGGAACATCGCAATCTGTGGCTGCATGTTGGAGAGGTCGTTATGAACGTAACCCAGCCCCACGCGCAGGGTGTTATTCTCATTAACCGGGAAGCCAAGCGTGCCATCCAGACCATAACTTTTATTGGTATAGTCAGACAGGTCAGCGTCGTCAGCTTTAAAGTCGTTATAGAAAACACGACCGCCCAGACTGACGCCATCCACCGTAAAGTACGGATCGGTCAGTGAGAATTCAGCATAGGTCTGGTAGTCATTCTTGGTACCACTGATTCCTACGGTATTTCCGGTACCCAGCCAGTTATCCTGGGTAACGCCGACCTGGAAACTGACGCCGCTTTCTGTACCGTAACCGACGCCGAAGTTAAAGGTGCCGGTGTTGCGCTCCTTCACCTTATAGACCACATCGACCTGATCCGGTGAACCCGGCACACGCTGGGTGTCCGTTTCGACCGTTTCAAAGTAGCCGGTACGGTTCAGGCGCTCTTTACCCTGTTCGACCAGATCGCTACCCAACCACGCGCCTTCCATCTGGCGCATTTCGCGACGCAGTACGGAATCTTTTGAGGTGTCATTACCTTCGAAACGCACCTTGCGCACGTAATAGCGATTTCCGGCATCCACATTAACGTGCAGCTTAACGGTTTTATCCGCATCGTTGATTTCTGGCTGCGTCATCACACGCGGGTAGGCATAGCCATAGCGACCAAACATCTTCTTGATGTCATCTTCCATTTTGGTGACTTTAGCACCATTGTAGAGTTCGCCTGGCTTCACTTTGGTCAGGCTTTCCACTTCCGCAGAGTGCCCTGCCATGCTGCCATTCACCACCACGCCAGAAAGCTTGTATTGATCGCCTTCAGTAATGTTGATGGTGATATAAATCCCCTTCTTGTCCGGCGTCAGGCTGACCTGAGTAGAATCGATGTTAAAGCGGGCATAACCACGATCAAGATAGAAGCTGCGCAGGGTTTCAAGATCGCCCGCCAGTTTTTGCTTCTGATATTTGCGATCGCCCACCACATTCCACCAGGGCACTTCATCTCGCAGCTGGAAACGGGAGATCAGTTCGTCAGAGCTGAAGGCTTTGTTACCCACCACGTTGATCTGCTGAATTTTGGCAGAGACGCCTTCGGTAAATACCAGCTTCAGGTCAACACGGTTACGCGGCAGCGGCGTAACCACCGCCTTAACGCTGGCACTGTATTTACCCACGCTGTAGTAAAAGTCTTCCAGCCCCTTTTCGATTGAGGTGATGGTAGTCCGGTCAAGGGCTTCACCCACGCGAACGCCTGATGCCTCAAGGTTCTGCTTAAGCATGTCATCTTTCACCGCTTTATTACCGGAGAAAGTAATGCTGGCAATAGTTGGACGCTCCTTAACCTGAACGATCAGCGTGTTGCCATCGCGCAACACCTGAACATCTTCGAAGTTCCCGGTCGCAAACAGCGCACGGATGGTGTTACTGATATCGTCATCAGAAACGGTATCTCCCACGCGGACAGGCATGCTGAGCAATGCCGCCCCGACGGCGACCCGTTGCAGGCCTTCAAAATGAATATCCTTCACCACGAAGCCGTCTGCCGCGTATACGGTAGCGCTGCTAAACAGCAGCGATGCTATGAGCAACTTTTTCATCGCCATCGTTGTTATGCATTCTTCCTAACTGGTTCCCACGCCGTTGCTGCTATTAAGCAGACTAAAGACGCGAGAAATCATTGAATAGTGCAAGCCCCATTAACAACACCAGCAATATTGAGCCAATGCGATAACTGAAGTCCTGAACTCGCTCAGACACCGGCCCACCCTTGATCTTTTCGATCGCAAGGAACAGCAAATGCCCACCATCTAATACCGGCAAGGGGAACAGATTGATAATACCGAGGTTCACGCTAATCAGAGCCAGGAACATCAGGTAGTAAATCAAGCCATATTCCGCCGACATCCCAGCACCCTGGGCGATAGAAATCGGCCCACTGAGATTGTTTAACTTCACTTCACCGGTAATCAGTTTGCCCAGCATGTTTACCGTTAACTTCATCAGTTGCCAGGTTTTGGCGCCCGCCTCGCCCACTGCCGCAAACGGTCCATACTGACGTACCGTTTTATATTCATCCGGCAAAGGAATAATACGCGGGACGACGCCGGCAAACCCTTCTGGCTTACTGCCAGGTTTCACGTCAGGCGTGAGCGTCAGCGCAACCGGGTTGCCCTGTCGTTCCACCTCTATCGCCAGCGCTTTACCGGGATTATCCCGGACAAGGGTAACGAAACGCGCCCAACTTTCTAAAGGCTGACCATCGACTTTAACGATCCTGTCACCTGCTTGCAAACCCGCCTTGCTGGCCGCTGATTTGGCCTGCACTTCCGCGAGCACAGTTTCAATCTGTGGCCCCCGGGGACGGATGCCAAGCGAAGTAACCGGGTCCTGCTTACCGGGGTCAAATTGCCAGTGACGCAAATCGACCCGTTTTTCACTGAGCTGGCTGGACCCAAAAGGCACCACGCTGAGGACAGTTTGCTGGTCGCCAATCTTCGACACCAGAGCCATACGCACAGCATCCCAGTCAGGCGTTTCGATACCATCAATCGCCTTAAGTTCCATACCAGGAGTAATTTGCGCCACGGCTGCGGGCGAGTCGCTCACTATTTCGCCAACAACCGGACGAATACCAGGGACACCAATGATAAAAACCAGCCACCAGGCGAAAACGGCGAAAATGAAATTAGCAAGAGGGCCGGCAGCAATGATTGCCGCGCGCTGTGATACGGTTTTGTTATTGAAAGCCTGATGTCGCAGTTCCGGCGCAACGGTTTCCACCCGCTCATCCAGCATTTTGACATAGCCGCCAAGCGGGATCAGCGCGATGACATATTCTGTTCCATGCTGGTCACGGCGCCGCCACAAGGCTTTACCGAATCCAACTGAGAAGCGCTCAACTTTAACGCCACACCTGCGGGCCACCCAGAAGTGGCCGAATTCGTGAACGGTGATCAGTACGCCCAGCGCGACGATAAATGCGCCAAAGCTCCAGAGTATGCTCAGCATAGCAGTCCCTTATCGCATCCCGAAAACCAGCAGTAACAGGCAGGAGAATACCGGTACAGCGGCGGTCAGGCTGTCGATACGATCCATGATACCGCCGTGACCAGGAATAAGATTGCCGCTGTCTTTGATTCCGGCCTCACGCTTGAACATACTTTCACTCAGGTCGCCGAGTACCGAAGCCAGTGCCGCGCCCACTGAACAGACTAATAATGTACTGGTCGGCACCATCAACGGTGCCCACAGGCTGAACAGCCAGGCGATAAGTGCAGAGGCCGCCAGTCCGCCAAAGAATCCCTCCCACGTCTTACCTGGAGAGACTTTAGGCGCCAGCTTGTGCCTGCCAAACAAACGACCAAAGAGATAAGCGCCTGAATCAGCGCCCCAGACCAGAAACATGACGTATAACAGCCACCAGGCACCGGCAAAATGGTCCGCTTCATAGTTGTACTGGCGCAGCGTCAGCATGCTCCAGAAAAATGGCACAATGGTCAGAATGCCAAAGACCAGCCGTAGTATCCGGGAAGCTCGCCACCACCGGGCGGAAGAAGGGTAAAACAGCACCAGTAACAGCGCAATTATCCACCAGCACAAAGCGGCCCAGAGTGAGCCGGCAACCTGCGGTTGATGAACAGAATGATGGTAAGCAGGAAGGGTAAACATCATGAAGGCCAGTAGTAATCCGCAGAGCACTGCCAGCCAGATGCGTTGTGAACGTGAAGCCAGACCAGCAAACTGCCCCCATTCCCAGGCAGCAAGCATACAGACGGCCATAACAACGATTGCAAAACCCGGAGGCGGCAGCAAAAACAGTGCTGCAATCACAACAGGAATGAGTATAAATGCGGTAATCAGGCGAGACTTCAGCAAAGATTACCCCCAGTGCGTTCAGACGCTACCGGGTGCTGCACCGCCAAAGCGGCGCTCTCGTTGTGCAAACGCATTCAGTGCACCTTCAAAAACTTGTTCATCAAAATCAGGCCAGAGGATATCGGTGAAAAAGAACTCCGCGTAGGCAACCTGCCATAACAAGAAATTACTGATTCGATGTTCCCCGCCCGTCCTTATTACCAGATCCACCGGCACCAGTTCATTAAGACACAGCTGCTGATTAAGGGTTTCCTCCTCAATCTGCTCCGGACGAATCAGGCCTTCCTGTACTTGCTCAGCTATTTTTCTGACGCCATGAATGATATCCCAACGTCCGCCATAATTCGCGGCAATGTTCAGGGTAAGTCCATTATTTTGTTGAGTCAGTTCCTCTGAACGACGAATGCGTTCCTGCAAACGGGCATTGAAGCGACTGATATCGCCAATAATTCGCAACCGGACATTATGCTTGTGCAGACTTTTAACTTCATTGTCGAGTGCCCAGGCAAAAAGCTCCATCAGCGCCATGACTTCCTGTGGCGGACGATTCCAGTTTTCACTACTGAACGCATAGAGAGTCAGCGCTTCCAGTTTATTGCTGACAGCAAAACTGATTGCACGACGAACCGATTTTACGCCAGCTTTGTGGCCAGTAATGCGCAGTTTTCCCTGGTTTTTAGCCCAACGACCATTGCCATCCATAATGATGGCCACATGGCGGGGATAATCCTCCCCAGGGAGGTCATCGGCTTTTAATTGATTTTCGGACGACATAACGCGTAATTATTTCCTTTAATCAGAAATACGACGGTTTCTGAAATATCTACCCGCTCTACGCAAAAAAGCCGTGATTCACACGGCCAGCGATACCGCTTAATACAACAGCATTCTCATTCAGCGGGCGGTGACTATACCATCTCCGCCACGAGGTCACAAATGGCGGCAGGCTGCATCAGCACTTCAGGCTGGAAAGAGAAAGACGCATCATTGCAGCTTCACGCGCCTGACGATCAATCTCCAGCACGGCTTCAACGCTTTCTGGCTCTGCACAGTTCAACCCTTCCATAACGGCGGCATTAACAGCAGCAATGTCTGTAAAGCGTATCCGGTTAGCCAGAAATGCCGCAACAGCCACTTCATTAGCTGCATTTAACGCGGTGGTCGCCGCCTGCCCGGCCTTGCAGGCATCGATTGCCAGTTTCAGACAGGGATAGCGCGCATAATCTGGCTCGGCAAAGGTCATCGCGCCCATCCGGGCAAAATCCAGCGGTTTTGCACCGGAATCCACACGCTGCGGCCAGGCCATCACATGCGCAATGGGTGTACGCATATCAGGTGAACCGAGCTGTGCCAGCACACTGCCATCACGATAACGGACCATTGAATGGATGACCGACTGAGGATGCAAAATGACTTCCATTTGCGCATCTGTTGCATTAAACAGCCAGCGGGCTTCAATGTATTCCAGCCCTTTATTCATCATGGTGGCCGAGTCGACAGAAATTTTACGACCCATTGACCAGTTCGGATGGGCACAAGCCTGATCCGGTGTCATATGCACCAGATCGCTCAGTTGTGCGTCACGAAAAGGCCCACCTGACCCTGTAAGGATAATGCTGTCTATGCCGTTATCCTCAAGAGAAGCGTATCCTAACTGCTGCTGGAGGGAAGCAGGCAAACTCTGAAAAATAGCGTTGTGTTCACTGTCAACCGGCAGCAGTTGGGCTTTTGAGCTGCTTACCGCCTGCATAAAAAGCCGTCCGCAGGTGACCAGCGACTCTTTGTTGGCCAGAAGGACCTGTTTTCCGGCACGGATGGCCGCAAGCGTAGGCATTAACCCCGCCGCGCCGACAATTGCCGCCATCACCTGATCCACGTCATCCAGCGCAGCCAGGTCACAGGCTGCCTGTTCACCACTCAGGACTTCTGTTGCCACATTCAGGCTCTTCAGCCGCGTTCGCAGGGCGCTGGCAGCACGCTCATCCGCCATAGCAGCCCAGGCTGGCCTGAAAGCTAAACATTGCTCTGCCATCAGCTCAACGTTGTGGCCTGCCACCAGTGCCTTAACGGCAAACAGATGCGGATTTGCCCCAATTACCGACAGCGTACTGGTGCCAATTGATCCGGTAGAGCCGAGGATGGTTAATTGCTTCATGAAATTGCTCTGTGTGGTGACGCATAAAACGATCTGACCAGTTGGACAGCCAGGCAAACAAATGCAAAACGCCGTAAGACTGGCCCGCGCAAGAACGGCAATCTGTACGGCGTTTCAACACAGCTGACAGAAAATCAGAATTCCATCAGTTCTGCTTCTTTTTCAGCCAGTGCCGCATCCACCTTTTTAATGCAGATATCGGTCATCTTCTGAATATCGTCCTGAGAACGGCGCTCTTCATCTTCGCTAATTTCTTTGTCTTTCAGCAGTGCCTTAACTTTATCGTTGGCGTCACGACGCACGTTACGCACCGATACACGGCCCTGCTCTGCTTCACCACGCACGATTTTGATCAAATCCTTACGACGCTCTTCCGTCAGTGCAGGCAATGGGACGCGAATATCGCTACCGGCAGAGCTGGGATTCAGACCCAGATCGGAGGTCATGATCGCCTTTTCAACAGCAGCACTGATGGAGCGATCAAAAACGTTTACCTTCAGCGTGCGCGAGTCTTCTACCGTTACGCTGGCCAGCTGGCGCAGCGGGGTGGCTGCACCGTAGTACTCGACCATGATACCGTCAAGAATACTTGGTGACGCACGACCGGTGCGAATTTTGCTGATGTTGTTTTTGAATGCTTCCACGCATTTATCCATGCGCGTTTCTGCATCTTTTTTGATTTCGTTAATCACGTTGAAACCCTTGAATTCTGGTTGACCTGCCAGGCTTTCAACGAAAGCCTGCTGCAACATAGTGATCGTTATGATTCTGTAGTGCGCAAGGCACCCCGAAAGCAGAATATACCTTATTTTATCCGCTGACTGATATTATTGCGTAATCAGGGTACCTTCTTTTTCACCCATTACCACCCGACGCAGAGCGCCTGGCTTGTTCATATTGAATACGCGAATTGGCAGCTTGTGGTCACGGGCAAGCGTAAAGGCAGCCAGGTCCATCACTTTCAGTTCTTTTTCCAGCACGTCAGCATAGCTGATACGCTCAAACAGCGTTGCCTCAGGATTTTTAACCGGATCGGCAGAATAAACACCATCTACTTTGGTGGCTTTCAGCACCACATCCGCTTCAATCTCAATGCCGCGCAGGCAGGCCGCTGAATCGGTGGTGAAAAAGGGGTTACCCGTTCCGGCTGAGAAGATCACTACGCGGTTATTGCGCAGCAGGCTGATAGCCTCCGCCCAACTGTAGTTGTCGCATACGCCATTCAGCGGAATAGCAGACATCAGACGGGCATTAACATAGGCACGATGCAGCGCATCACGCATCGCCAGACCATTCATCACCGTTGCCAGCATCCCCATATGGTCGCCGACTACGCGATTCATACCGGCCTGCGCCAGCCCCGCGCCACGGAACAGATTTCCGCCGCCAATGACCACACCTACCTGAATACCCAGTTCCACCAGCTCTTTCACTTCCTGAGCCATACGATCCAGCACGCTGGCATCAATACCAAAGCCTTCAGCACCTTGCAGGGCTTCGCCACTCAGTTTCAGCAGGATACGTTGATAAACAGGTTTTGCATTGGTCGCCATGGTCTTTTTCCTGGAAGATATTTATCGGAGTGAGGAGTTAATTCTTGTCAATCATCCCAATAACATCAAAGAAATGCTATTGGGATGAGACTGAAAAGCGCCGCGAAAACGGGCAAAAAAGAACCGCCGGTTGGCGGTTCTTTTCAGGCAATTAAGACTGTTTAGACATCGCTGCGACTTCAGCAGCGAAATCGGTTTCAGCTTTTTCGATACCTTCGCCAACTTCGAAACGGATGAAGTTAACAACGTCAGCACTCTTCTCTTTCAGAACCTGACCAACTGTTTTAGATGGGTCGATAACGAAAGGCTGGCCCGTCAGGGAAACTTCGCCGGTGAATTTCTTCATGCGGCCTTCAACCATTTTCTCTGCGATCTCTTTTGGCTTACCAGACTGCATAGCGATGTCCAGCTGAACCTGGTACTCTTTCTCAACCACATCAGCAGAAACATCTTCTGGCTTAACGAATTCTGGTTTGCTGGCCGCAACGTGCATGGCGATCTGCTTAACCAGCTCTTCATCCGCGTTTTTCGCAGAAATCAGCACACCGATGCGCGCGCCGTGCAGGTAGCTGCCCAGCACATCGCCTTCCAGAGAAGAAACGCGACGGATATTGATGTTCTCACCAATTTTGGCCACCAGCGCCACACGCTCTTCTTCGAACTGCGCTTTCAGTACTTCAACATCGGTAATCTTGCCAGCAACCGCAGCGTTCAGCACTTTGTCAGCGAAAGCCTGGAAACCACCATCTTTAGCAACGAAGTCAGTCTGGCAGTTTACTTCCAGAATCACACCGTAGTTGCCTTCGATTTTAGTTTTGATCACGCCATCAGCAGCCACGTTGCCCGCTTTCTTGGCAGCTTTGATTGCGCCGGACTTACGCATGTTTTCAATTGCCAGCTCGATGTCGCCGTTCGCTTCAGTCAGCGCTTTTTTACAATCCATCATGCCAGCGCCGGTACGCTCGCGCAGCTCTTTTACCAGAGCAGCAGTAATATCAGCCATTCTCTAATCCTCGGTTAGCTCGCATCTGCCCACGGCCTCTTCAGACGGCGCGACAGATGCCTGGTCTCGGGAGAAACATTCTGCCTCGCCGATGATCGTTAACGGCAAAGCAAAGTCGAAAAAATAAAGGGGCCATGCCGGCCCCTTACAGATTTTAAATCTGTTCTTACCCTGAATCATTGACGCTGTAGTAAGGCGGCAAGTGCATAAACCCCCGGGAGCTTATTGAATAAGTGACCGGGGTAAGTGCACGCAGACAACGCAGCTACAGCTTCAAGGATGACGGGTATAAGGGCTCTCTGGGGAGCAGTCCTTATTACTCAGCTTCAGCGAAGCTTTCTTCTGCCTGCTGAGCCAGGTCCTGAGAGCGACCTTCACGCACGGTGGTCGCTACTGCGGCCAGGTACAGGGTTACTGCACGGATTGCATCGTCATTACCAGGGATAATGAAATCAACACCGTCTGGATCAGAGTTAGTATCGACAACGGCGAAAACCGGGATACCCAGGTTGTTAGCTTCTTTGATCGCGATATGTTCGTGATCGGCATCGATAACAAACAGTGCGTCAGGCAGGCCGCCCATGTCTTTGATACCACCCAGGCTGTTTTCCAGCTTGGCCAGCTCACGATCACGCATCAGCGCTTCTTTTTTAGTCAGCTTATCGAAGGTGCCGTCCTGAGACTGAGTTTCCAGATCTTTCAGACGCTTGATGGACTGACGAACGGTTTTCCAGTTGGTCAGCATACCGCCCAACCAGCGATGGTTAACGAAGAACTGATCGCAGCTCAGAGCATGCTCTTTTACCGCTTCGCTTGCAGCGCGCTTAGTACCAACGAACAGAATTTTACCTTTACGGGATGCGATTTTGTTCAGTTCAGCCAGAGCGTCGTTGAACATTGGTACAGTTTGCTCAAGGTTGATGATGTGAACTTTGTTACGTGCGCCGAAGATGAATGGCTTCATTTTCGGGTTCCAGTAACGGGTCTGGTGACCGAAGTGTACACCGGCCTTGAGCATGTCGCGCATGGAAACAGTTGCCATGATTACCTCTATAGAATGATTTGGGGTTAAGCCTCCATGTATCCCATACAACCGACCTCTCACTACGTTCAAGGCACCCCGGCGTATGTGTCGATACATGTGTGTTATATACACGGGAGAATTATGCGCTCCCCTGTGAAACTATCTGCACAGAGAATCGTCGGCGCGCTTTATATCACAAAGCGCCATACGACGCCAATTTTTGTTCACCACGCGACCAGCGCAATAAAGGATAATTGGCAGCGGCAAAGTGGGCTGCTAACATTGCAGCACTTCCTTTATTATTGCTGAAAATATCAGCAGCTGCGGACTAAGTTGAATGGCAATTACAATCAAAACTCCTGAAGAAATACAGAAAATGCGCGTCGCGGGCCGTCTGGCTGCCGAAGTGCTGGAAATGATCGAAGATCACGTGAAACCCGGCGTCAGCACGGGTGAACTGGATCGCCTGTGTCATGATTACATCGTGAATACTCAGAAGGCGATTTCGGCAAGCCTGGGTTACCACGGCTTCCCGAAATCAGTCTGTATTTCGGTTAACGAGGTGGTGTGCCACGGCATTCCCAGCGACGACAAAATCCTGAAAGATGGCGATATTGTCAATATTGATGTGACCGTCATCAAAGATGAATACCACGGTGATACGTCTAAAATGTATCTGGTCGGTAAAGCCACTATCCAGGGCGAACGTCTGTGTCGTGTTACCCAGGAGAGCCTCTATCTGGCACTGCGAATGGTCAGACCAGGCATTCGCTTGCGCAGCCTTGGTCGTGAGATCCAAAAATTTGTTGAGGCTCAGGATTTCTCTGTCGTACGTGAATACTGCGGGCATGGCATTGGCAAAGGATTCCATGAAGAGCCTCAGGTACTGCATTACGATGCAGACGATGGCGGTGTGGTATTGCAGGCCGGGATGGCTTTTACCATTGAGCCGATGGTCAATGCCGGAGATTATCGTATTCGCAGTATGAAAGATGGTTGGACGGTGAAAACCAAAGACCGCAGCCTGTCGGCACAGTATGAACACACCATTGTGGTGACGGAAAATGGATGTGAAATCATGACATTACGTAAAGATGATACCATTCCGGCTATCCTGACACATTCAATGTAATATTCGTGCTCCCTACAGGAACGTGCTGCGCAGGTGCCCGTTCCTGTATTCATTTCAGTTCTCCACTCGCTACCGCCCCTGATTTCACAACACCCTCCCTTTCTTACTGTCCCCTGTCCGCCCAATTTTTTTGATCTCGACCGCATTCTGGCGCTATTGTCCTGTGCACCATCCGATATTCCCTGGCTAAGCAACACTGGAGCACTGGCGTGACTGAGAGACTAAAAAAATACGGGCTGGCGGACTCTGCGGCAAAGTGGGATGACAGCGAACTGACGCGTGAGGCGCTCAGGCAACATCTGGAGCATTTCCAACTGCAACTGGCAAAGGCTTTTGACCAGGGCGTGGAAGTGGAAAAACTGATCGGTGCCCGCACCCTGTTTATCGATCGCCTGCTACGTCGTCTCTGGCGCTTTTTTGGTTTTCCGAAGCAGGATGATATTGCTCTGGTTGCCGTCGGAGGCTACGGCCGGGGGGAGCTGCATCCCCTGTCCGATATTGATGTACTCATCCTCAGCCGCCCCCCTCTCTCTGCGGAAGACGCCCGACGTGCCAGCGAACTGCTGACGTTGATGTGGGATTTAAAACTGGAAGTAGGCCACAGCGTCAGGACGCTGGAAGAGTGCCTGCTGGAGGGGCTGTCAGACCTGACCGTCGCCACCAATCTGATTGAATCCCGTATGCTTACCGGGGATGTCGCGCTGTTCCTGGAATTGCAGAAAAACGTTTTCAGCGACGGCTTCTGGCCTTCCGATCGTTTCTTTGCCGCCAAAATTACCGAGCAGCAGGAGCGTCATCTGCGCTATCACGGTACCAGTTATAACCTGGAACCCGACATCAAAAGCAGCCCGGGTGGGCTGCGTGATATTCACACGCTGATGTGGGTCGCACGCCGTCATTTTGGTGCCACCTCGCTGGAGGAGATGGTGGGTTTTGGTTTTCTGACTCAGGCCGAACGTAATGAGCTTAATGAGTGCCAGATGTTTCTCTGGCGCATCCGTTTTGCCCTGCACCTTTCGTTACCACGCTACGATAACCGCCTGCTGTTCGATCGCCAGTTGAACGTGGCCCAGCGCCTGAATTATCAGGGTGAAGGCAACCAGTCTGTCGAACGGATGATGAAAGATTTCTACCGCGTGACCGGCCGCGTCAGCGAACTGAATCAGATGCTGCTGCAACTTTTTGACGAAGCCATCCTCGCACTGGGCGAAGATGAAAAGCCGCGCGCTATTGATGAAGAATTCCAGTTGCGCGGTCCGCTAATCGACCTGATTGATGAGACGCTGTTTGCCCGCCAGCCAGAAGCGATTATGCGCATGTTCTACACCATGGTGCGCACGCCAAATATTAAAGGCATTTACTCCACCACCCTGCGCCAGCTGCGCCACGCCCGCCGCCATCTGCAACAGCCGCTCTGCCATATCCCCGAAGCTCGCCAGCTGTTCCTGGCCATTTTGCGTCATCCCGGTGCGGTCAGTCGGGCGCTGGTGCCAATGCATCGCCACAGCGTGTTATGGGCCTATATGCCGCAGTGGGGCAACATTGTCGGACAGATGCAGTTCGATCTGTTTCATGCTTACACCGTTGATGAACATACTATCCGCGTACTGCAAAAACTGGAGAGTTTTGCCGACGAGGCAACCCGCCCACGCCATCCGCTCTGCGTGGAAATCTGGCCAAGATTACCGCAACCTGAACTCCTGCTGATGGCGGCGTTGTTCCACGACATCGCCAAAGGTCGGGGCGGGGATCACTCCATTCTCGGCGCAGAGGATGCACTGGAATTTGCCGGGCTACACGGTCTGAACTCCCGCGAGACGCAGCTGGTCGCCTGGCTGGTGCGCCATCATTTACTGATGTCAGTAACGGCACAACGACGCGATATTCAGGACCCGACGGAGATCCAGCAATTTGCTGAAGTCATGCAAAACGAGAACCGTCTGCGTTATCTGGTCTGCCTGACGGTGGCCGACATCTGTGCCACCAATGAAACGTTGTGGAACAGCTGGAAGCAGAGTCTGCTGCGTGAACTGTTCTTTGCCACCGAAAAACAGCTCCGCCGCGGCATGGAAAACAGCCCGGACCTGCGTGAACGTGTTCGCCATCATCGCCTTCAGGCACTGGCACTGCTGCGTATGGACAATATTGACGAACGGGCGCTACACAACATCTGGCGACGCTGCCGGGCAGACTATTTCCTGCGTCACACGCCAAATCAGCTGGCCTGGCACGCCCGCCATCTGATGAACCATAACCTGAGCGCCCCCCTGGTGCTGGTCAGCCCGCAGGCGACACGCGGCGGTACAGAGATTTTTATCTGGAGCCGTGACCGGCCTTATCTCTTTGCCACCGTGGCCGGTGAGCTGGACAGGCGTAATCTGAGCGTGCATGACGCCCAGATTTTTACCAGCCGGGATGGCATGGCGATGGATACCTTTATTGTACTGGAGCCGGATGGCAGCCCGCTGGCACCCGATCGTCACAAAATGATCAGTGAAGCGCTGAAGCAGGCTATCGGCCAGACTGACTGGCAGCCCCCCAGAACCCGACGTCAGTCGGCCAGGTTAAAACATTTTAATGTGGAAACTGAAACCAAGTTTTTGCCCACACACACGGATAACCGGACCTACATGGAACTGATCGCACTGGATCAACCCGGTCTGCTGGCACGAGTCGGCGAAGTTTTCGCTGATTTGGGCGTGTCATTGCATGGTGCGCGTATCAGCACCATTGGTGAACGGGTAGAAGATCTCTTTATTCTTGCCGACAGCGAGCGTCATGCGCTCAGTGCGGAATTATGTGACCTGATACGAGAACGGTTGACAGCGGCCCTTAATCCAAACGATAAAGTGTGACCCGGATTTATTTTTTACCCCGCCTTCCAGGGCTGGCATGGCAGATAGCGTGGTGATATGCCCCTGAATCAGGCCAGTCCGGGAATGATGTTTTGATACAGGAAATCAGATTAATGCAACAATTACAGAATGTTATTGAAAGCGCCTTTGAACGTCGCGCCGAGCTGACGCCAACTAACGCTGACACGGTCACCCGTGAAGCGGTCAGCCAGGTTATCAGCCTGCTGGACAGTGGTGCCCTGCGCGTGGCCGAAAAAATTGATGGTCAGTGGGTCACCCATCAGTGGCTGAAAAAAGCCGTGCTGCTGTCGTTCCGCCTCAATGACAATCAGGTGATTGACGGCGCAGAAAGCCGCTTTTACGACAAAGTGCCAATGAAATTCGCAGACTACGACGATGCCCGTTTCAAAAAAGAGGGTTTCCGCGTGGTTCCACCTGCCGCCGTTCGTCAGGGGGCCTACATTGCACGTAATACGGTGTTGATGCCTTCCTACGTTAATATCGGCGCGTGGGTGGATGAAGGCTCAATGGTGGATACCTGGGCAACCGTTGGTTCCTGCGCCCAGATTGGTAAAAACGTTCACCTGTCCGGCGGCGTAGGCATTGGTGGCGTTCTGGAACCGTTGCAGGCCAATCCGACCATTATTGAAGACAACTGCTTTATCGGTGCGCGTTCAGAAATTGTTGAGGGCGTTATTGTTGAAGAAGGCGCGGTCATTTCAATGGGCGTTTACATCGGTCAGAGCACCAAAATCTACGATCGTGAAACCGGCGAAGTACATTATGGCCGCGTGCCGGCAGGCTCGGTGGTGGTGTCTGGCAATCTGCCATCTAAAGACGGTAGCTACAGCCTCTACTGTGCGGTTATCGTGAAAAAAGTGGATGCGAAAACCCGCGGTAAAGTGGGTATCAACGAACTGCTGCGTACCATTGATTAACTGATTCTGCGGGCCACCTTCGTGGCCCGTAATCTTAACTTTACACTTCTGACCGTAAAAAACCGGGTTCGCGTAGCAAAACAACTGATGCTATTGGGTAATAACCAGGCGATAATCCGCGCCGTCAGGCGCACAGACGCTCCCCGATCGCTTTTCAGATTTTTATTCAGAGTCACAAGTACGGGATGAGCGGACTAAGCAAACTCGAGGTATCTCTCAGCCGTCGGTGCGGCAGATTTCATCTTCAGCACCATAACGAGCACAGGGTTTGCCAGGCGCATCCAAAACAACACTCTCCCGTTAAGGAATAAAAAACTATGTACGACAATCTGAAAGGCCTCGGCATCTCTAATCCCGATGATATTGACCGTTACAGTCTGCGTCAGGAAGCCAACAACGATATTCTGAAAATCTACTTCCGCAAAGATAAAGGCGAATTTTTTGCCAAAAGCGTTAAGTTCAAATATCCACGTCAACGCAAAACCGTGGTGGCAGATAATGTCAGCCAGGGTTATAAAGAAATTCAGGAAATCAGCCCGAACCTGCGTTACGTTATTGATGAGCTGGACCAGATTTGCCAACGCGATCAGGCCGAAGTGGACTTAAAACGTAAGATCCTTGACGATCTGCGTCACCTCGAAAGCGTGGTGACCAACAAGATCAAAGAAATTGAGTCTGACCTGGAAAAACTCACCAACGGCAGTCGTTAACCACTTCTTTGATGGCTCCATTAGCAGATAATTAACCTGCAAGCTTATGGAGCCTTTCTTCTGTTGTTGTGATAACTCTTCCCTCTCCTTTAAAGCACACCCGATGCCTGGTTATATATCCTTCACCGTCAGACTCCCTGTCAAAAAAGATTTCATTCGGATGAAAAAGCCAAAGAAAATTGAAAGCCAAAATTATTTTCTTAATTAAAATTTGATACGTGCTTTATCACTTTGATAATAAGCAAAACGATGCTGACTCAGTGCTGCCTGCCACCTCTGCATCTTGAGGTGTTGCCGTCGCAGTCATAATCTTTTATCTGCACATATTTATCGGGATGCCAGGCCTCAGGCTTCTTCGTCAAGCTGCAAAGCGACATAGAGCAACAGCCGATCGTCAAAATTGCTCAGATTAAGGCCCGTCAGTTCTGAAATGCGATTAAGGCGGTATTCAAGGGTATTACGGTGGATGTACAGCGCCTTTGCCGTTGCAGAAGGCTGCACATTATGACTAAACCATGCGATCAGGGTGCGTTTGAGCAGGCCGTTGTTGTCCATCGATTTCAGTCTGGCCAGCGGGCGAGATAACTCACCGGCCTGCCAGCCACCGCGCAAACTGTCCAGCAGTACCGCCAACACTAAATCCTGGTAAAAATAGCTGCGTAATTCCGGCATTCTCTGCTTGCCAACCAGCATGGTGGTTCGGGCTGTTCGGTAAGAACGGGCAATACTGCCCGGCCCGGTGAAAAAATTGCCCAGCGCGATGCGCATACGTAAATGGCCGCTCTCTTTCATCCGCGCCTGTAAAAGCTCAACCCGCTTGCGATGATCTTCCGCATCAAAGCGACCATAAGCGTTGAAGGCCGGTTTCAGCACCACCATTTCAGTGAGCGAGACGATAGCAATCAGGTTATCCCGTTGCGGTGTGGTCAACAGGGTTTGCAACTGTTGTAACTCGGACATGGCGCTGTCCACTCCCAACTGACCACTGTCAACCTCCACCACCGCTACCACACGCGGCTGATTCAGATCGATCCGCAGTCGCTGTGCCCACTCCGTCAACGCCGGAGACAGCGTATCGCTACGGATCAGGTTCAGCACCAGCTCTTCCCTCAGGCGACTGTCCTGCGCCAGCAAATGCAACAGTCGCGCCTGCTCCAGCATCATTTCGGCAGTCATACACACCAGCTCGCCATAATGCCGCAGTGCAACAGGTTCCCCGGTCAGGCCGATTACGCCAACAATTTCTCCGTCGATGCGCAGCGGCAGATTGATACCCGGCCTTACCCCATGCAGGTGCCTCGCCACAGCGTCGTCAATATCCACCACCCGCGCCTGAGACAGTGCCAGTAACGCTCCTTCGTGCATTTCACCAATTCGCTCTGGATCGCCACTGCCGATGATGCGACCTCGCGCGTCCATCACATTGACATTACTGTCAATAATTTTCATGGTCCGGGCAACAATGTCCTGGGCAAGGCGGGCATCGAGATGATAAGTCGCCATCCATTAACTCCTGAAAAGCATCATTCCGCCAGCATACCCGCTGGAAGATAGCGAAACATTGTGCATATGCATCAAGCGTGATCCAGACCGAAAAATTATGGCCAACAGCAGAAAAGATAGTCAGGGGAAATGTCAGCAGGCGGAAAGCAATAGCGGGAAATTTAATACGGAGTAACAGGGGCACGAGGGCCAGTGCGCTGAGCGGTAAGATTACAGCGCCCTGGCCATCGACGAACGGTTATTGCATCAACAGATAAATAGTGCTGTCGCCACGTTGAATATTCAGCGCCAGTACCGATGGTTTGGTATCAAGGATCTTACGCAGTTCACCCAGGTTGGCGATGGCCTGTTGGTTAACCCCCAGAATCACATCATCCTTCTTCAGCCCGATACGTTCAGCAGCAGAACCCGGCTTGACGCTGTCAACTTTGACGCCCTTGATGCCTTTGGCATCATAGTTGCTGAAGTCCGCCCCTTCGATGCCGGTATAAATCGTGCCGGAATCGACTTTGGTCTGGGTGCTTTGCTGCAACTCTACGTTAACCGTAACGGGTTTACCGTCGCGGATCAGACCCAGCGCCAGTTTACTCCCCACAGGCAACGTCCCTACCTGAGCACGTAAGGCAGCAAAGCTGGCAATCGCCTTGCCGTTGATGGAAACCACCACGTCCCCGGCTTTAATTCCCGCTTTCGCGGCGGAGGAGTTTGGCAGAACCTGGCTGACAAAAGCACCGCGTTGCGCATCGACTTTCATCGCTTTCGCCAGTTCAGAGTTCAGTTCAGTGCCCATGATACCCAGCTCACCGCGTTTGACCTGGCCATACTCAACCATCTGTGCGGTAAGGTTTTTAACCATATTACTGGGGATGGCGAAACCAATACCGATGTTGCCACCGTCAGGTGCAAGGATCGCCGTATTAATACCGATCAGCTCACCATTAAGGTCGACCAGCGCACCACCAGAGTTGCCCCGGTTAATTGCCGCATCGGTCTGAATAAAGTTTTCGTAATTTTCAACGTTCAGGCCACTGCGTCCCAGCGCCGAGACAATACCGGAGGTAACCGTTTCACCTAAACCGTAAGGGTTACCGATAGCCACGGTGTAATCCCCCACCCGCAGGTTGTCGGAATCCGCAATCTTAATCGCTGTCAGGTTTTTCGCCTCTTCCAGCTGGATCAGAGCGATATCCGAACGAGGATCTTTACCAATGACTTTCGCATCGTATTTCCGCCCGTCACTCAGTTGAACCTGAATTTTGGTGGCGTTATTGACCACATGGTTATTGGTGACGACATAGCCTTTTGCGGCATCAATCACCACACCGGAACCCAGAGCACGAAATTTCTCCTGCTGAGTATTGCCCTCACCCTGTCCCTGATCGCTTCCCCCCTGGCACATTGGCGACCTCTGGAAAGGCGAACCGTCCTGGCAGAATGGCGAGTTGCCACCAAAGAACTGCTGGAACTGCTGGGGTAAACGAGGTGTGCGTACTGTTGTGCTCCCTTCAACATTAATACTCACTACTGAAGGCATCACTTTTTCTAACATAGGTGCCAGGCTTGGCAGTTGCTGGCTGGAGGAAGAAGCGGTTTCTGCGGCCAAAACAGTGATTGGGTTCATGGCCATTCCCAGGCTCAGAACCAATGCGCTAGCTAAAAGTGTTTTTTTCATGCGTCTGTTTCTCAAAGTGTCCAATTATTCAACCATGCAGTGGTTGTCCGGATAAGATTCAATTTTTAGCGCTAAGTTCATGAGTAAGTCTCAGCTAAAGGTAAAAAAATATTCTGCATCTTTACAAAATTCTGGTCAGGTGAAAATTACTCGACCGCCATCAGACGACGATATTCATCCCACGCATACAAATCGGTCATGCCACTGACATAATCCTGTAACAGGCGTGCCCGATAATACTTTTCCCACAGAAATCGCTCGAAAGGATAACTCACTTTCAAACTACGCATATGTACGGAGTAGGCTTTTCTGTGTTTTCCTGAGAGTTTATGAAATAAACGTGTTTCAATAGGGTAATCTTTATGAAAGTCTTCATTAATCAGAATGTTAAAATCAGAATATGACATCGCCCACAACGGCTGATAAATATTCAGAAGGCCTCTTATAACCTGATAACCCTGTAATTCAAGCTGTTCAACTTCAGCATGATTAAATACATGTTTCCTTGCCACCACTTTAAATAAGGCCAGTAGCTGGCTTTCATTACTTTCATCTTCCAGCAGCGAATGGTTGAAATCTCCCTGATATATTGCGGCAATATTATCAATAAAACGTCTGACCGCATGTTCAACCAATACGGATTGTACGCCCACCCTGAGCTTCATAAAAAAGGTGTCACTACGGCTACGGTAACGCTCTTTGCTTTGCGCTTCACTGTAAGCAAAGTCGATTATCTTTACAAACAGCGCATCCGAATTGACTTTTTTCTTCGTTTTCAGCAATTGCCACTCAGCCTGGAGATAGCCATAAAGCTGATCAACGCTAAAAATAGCTTTTTCGACAGCATCATCAAGATCGGCAATACAATAGGAAATATCATCTGCGGCTTCCATAATATAGGTCAGAGGGAAACGATGATATTGTTCTGTCGACGTGGCCCGAAGCAATTCTGAGACAAACTTCTCTTCCGAAAGATAATAACCCGGCTTTTTCATCAGGGTAGCAAAGCGTTCGGGTTTTTCGCCGCTGTACCAGGCTGGCGCAGTATATTTCAGAATACAGGCGACCTGCACATAAGAGAGATTGAGCTGTAAAAGCGTGTGAACCAACCGGATAGCCTGAGCATTGCCTTCAAAATGGCAGAGATCCTGGCGTAGCTTTGCATTCATCGCCAGAAATGCTTCATTTTGTTCACTGTTTTTCACCCCCGCGTCTGACGGTTCAATCAGTAATCCGGGCAGATTCAATTTAAACCAGTCATTAATAGCCGCTTCGCCAAAATGACCAAAGGGGGGATTACCCACGTCATGCAGCAGGCACGACATTTCAACCAGACTTTCAAATGCGCCGGCAAAATCGGCAAGACCAAATTGCTCCAGACCGCCAGGCTGGGCTTTTAACTGCTGAATAATTTCTTTGGCAATGTAGCGACCGGTCTGCTGAACTTCCAGCGAATGTGTCAGGCGGGAGCGGACGGCAGCATTTCTTTCCAGCGGAAAAACCTGGGTTTTCTGTTGCAGGCGGCGGATGGCCGCAGAGTTAATGATCCTGCCGCGATCGCTTTCAAAATGCCGGGTGATGCGATATTCACCCTGGGGCTGCTCGCGGTTATTAAACGGTCTTTCAAAACTGAATTTCTTCCTGAAATCGACAACGGGCATAGTCGTCCCCCCGAACAGGCTGCCTGGGTGAGTTGAGTAACGTCTTAACCGCAGATAATCAGGCCAACTCTGCTACTGACTGGCTCACACCGCCAGTGAGGAGTCAGCCCTGGTTAATCATGGTAAACTATGCACCATATCTGACGAGTTGTTCCACAACATTAGCGAGTATCCCTATGAAAGCAGGCATTATTGGTGCGATGGAGCAGGAAGTTGTGCTGCTGCGTGACAAAATAGAAAATCGCCAGACCATTACGCGGGCAGGCTGCGAAATTTATACAGGCACACTTAATGGCGTGGAGGTGGCGCTGTTAAAGTCGGGTATCGGTAAAGTGTCCGCTGCGCTGGGAACCACACTGCTGCTGGAAATGTGCAAACCAGATGTGATTATCAATACCGGCTCTGCCGGCGGTCTTGCCGCAACCCTGAAAGTGGGTGATATCGTGGTTTCTGACGAAGTACGTTATCACGATGCCGATGTTACCGCCTTTGGTTATCAGCCGGGCCAGATGGCAGGTTGTCCGGCGGCTTTTGCAGCGGATGCGGAACTCATCGCTGCCACTGAGCGCTGCATTCAGCAGCTTGGCCTGCATGCCGTGCGTGGCCTGGTGGTCAGTGGCGATGCTTTTATCAATGGCGCAGAACCTCTGGCCCGCATTCGTGCCACCTTCCCACAGGCAGTTGGGGTAGAGATGGAAGCGACGGCGATTGCCCACGTCTGTCACCAGTTTGGTACACCTTTTGTTGTGGTCCGTGCGATCTCTGATGTCGCCGACCAGTCCTCCCATCTGAGCTTCGAAGAGTTCCTTACCGTCGCGGCTGCTCAGTCCTCACTGCTGGTTGAAACGCTGCTGGCACATCTCAAAGGTGATTAACGCCCTCTGGCTGCTGCTGCTCTGTTGCACGGCGGCAGCCAACTCCGCTCCACGGGTAATAACACTCTCCCCGGCCCTGACCGAGCTGGCCTTTGCAGCCGGGATCACCCCGGTCGGGGTTAGCAGCTATTCAGACTACCCGCCGGAGGCTGGCGGCATTCAGCAGGTTGCCAGCTGGCAGGGGATCAACACGGAACGGATTATCGGGCTTAAACCTGATGTGGTTCTGGCATGGCGAGGGGGTAATCCGCAGCGCCAGGTGGATCAACTGAAAGCTTTTGGCATCCGGGTGGAATGGATCGATGCAACAACGTTCAGCGAGATGATCGCCAGCTTGCTCAGTTTAAAAAAGTGGAGCCTGCAACCTGAAAAAGCGGAACAGGAAGCCCACAGACTGCAACAATACCGTGATCTTTTACAGCAACGTTACGCCGGACTGGCAAAAAAAACCGTGTTTCTGCAATTCAGTCAGCAGCCTTTATTCACCGCTTCGCGTCACACCCTGCAAAATGAAATCCTGCAACTTTGTGGAGGCGAGAACATTTTTGCCAACAGTCGCATCCCCTGGCCACAGGTCAGCCGCGAACAGGTACTGATACGCCATCCGCAGGTGATCGTATTCGTCGGTGAGCCACAACACGTTTCATCGGTGGAAGCCTTCTGGCAACCGCAGCTTAACGTCACGGCGATAGCACTAAAAGATGACTGGTTCAGTCGGCCCGGCCCGCGCATCCTGCTTGCCGCGCAACAGTTATGTCATGCACTGCATCCTGAGACAGCAAAGTAATTTGTGGCTGGACAAACCAGACAATGCGACCGGATGAGGTGCGGTATCGATATCTGAACAGAGTTTACGAAGAGGGATATTACGGCGGAAACAACAAAACCCCGCAGCGAATGCTTTGGGGCGAGGTTATTCAGATACTGAAGGACGATCCACAACCGCAGGTGGTTTTGGCGTTAGGGTTGGTCACCACAAAACGCGAACCTTCAAGACCTTCGGTGTAATCGACCGAACCACCCACAAGATATTGCAGGCTCATCGGATCAACCACCAGCGCAACACCGGCTTTCTCGATAGTCATATCGCCGTCGTTGACCTTATCATCAAAGGTAAAGCCATACTGGAAACCGCTACAGCCACCACCGGTAATATAAACGCGCAGTTTCAAATCGGGATTGTCTTCGTCTGAAATCAGATTTTTGACTTTACTGGCCGCGGCTTCGGTAAATTGCAGAGGCAGAGCTGGATTGTCACTCATGTATTACTCCGGTTACATACGGGCCTTCGCCCGGCAGGTCATATTTCGACCATTAATGGCGTTATTATCTTACAGCGTAGTGCAGCAATCAAGTATCAGCCTGCACAGGGTGAGGATGCACAGCTTTCTGTGCGGCGGCATCATCTGCCCGTTGCTGTTTTGCCAGCAGGCGGGCAAGGAGGGAAGAGTAAAGCGGCTTGCCACCGAGAAACTGAGCCAGCAGGGTGGCACCCAGACAGGTAATAATCATCGGCAAAATCAGCTGATAATTGTCGGTCATCTCCAGCACCAGCACGATACCCGTCAGCGGAGCCCTGACGGATGCGGCAAACAACGCCCCCATCCCGGCAATGGCAAAGGTTCCTGCCTCAAGGTGATAAGCCGGGAACAGCGACGCGCTGGCCATGCCAAACGCCGTCCCCAGCAGGGTTCCCAGCGCCAGCATGGGGGCAAAAATCCCACCAGGTGCGCCCGACCCGAAGCACAGCAAGGTGGTTATGACCCTGGCAATAAAAATAAACAGCAGCATCCCCACGGTATAATGGCCCGCAACGGCAATCGGAATCAGATTGAAGCCGCCCCCGGCCGCTTCAGGCTCGATCATCCCCAGCACGCCACATATTCCGCCGAGCAACCCGCCCATAATCAGTATCTTACGCAGGTTGCCACCATGCAGATGCTGAAACATATCCTGAGCCTTAAAAATCAGTGCATTAAACGCCACGCCTACCACACCAAAAATCATGCCCAGCAACAGATACAGCCACAGCGTGTTGACCGGCGAGTCAGCCAGTTTGCCCACGGCGATCACCGCATGTTCGCCATTGAAATAGCGAAACACAATGCTGGACATGATGACGCCAATAAATACTGCCTTAATTGAGATCAGGCTGTAGCGAAATTGCAGGCGCATCTCTTCAATAATGAACAGGATGCCGGCCAGCGGCGCATTGAACGCAGCGGAAAGGCCAGCAGCAGCCCCGGTCGCCAGCAGGGAATGGCGAGCCTCAGCCCCTTTCATGCGGAAAATATCCAGCACCATACGCCCGACGTTTCCGCCCAGTTGAACCGTCGGCCCTTCACGCCCCAGCACCATCCCTGCGCCCAGCGTTCCCATCCCACCAATAAATTTTACCGGAATGACACGCCACCAGCGCACTGGCCGCAGCTCTTCCAGCGCCCCTTCAATCTCAGGAATTCCTGAACCGGATGCCTCAGGCGCAAAACGACGCACCAGGTAATAGCCGATAAGCGCCAGTGCGGCAGAGAGAATGAACGCCAGAGGAAAAGCCAGCAGCCAGTGATTTTGCACATGGGAGAGAATTGCCAGTCGCCAGGTGCTCACCGCGGTAACGGCTTTTTCAAAGGCAACACCTGTCAGCCCCGCCAGGATACCCACGATACCTGCCATCACCAGCACCATTGCCGGGGTTTTATCACGTCGCAGTAGCAGACGGAGAAAATCACTGCGTCTTGCCGGGACGACATTTAACGTATCAGTCGAAGAGGTTGGCTCAGTCATATGCCGGAATTATTCTTTTGGGAAAGGTGGGTATCTTACGCCACTGAGCGCAGAAGTCCCGCAGGAAAATAACCTCTTTTCCTGACACGGGTATCAGCGCACCTGCATGCGTACCAGCCATTTCTGTAAAACAGCCTGATAACTTAGCGTGGAATGCCCCCGGCTCTGATGACCGGGGTTTTGATATGCGAAAACGTCTGTTTATCTGTCGGCAATAAAATGGTCGTTATCCCCGACCGGAATATAAACACGCATCCATTCCTCACCATCAAGAATATCCCAACTGTGCCCTTCTCCCTGCGTATCCGCCGCCAGCAGCACCGTGCCCGGCTGGATAATAAAGGTCGAGCCATCGCTGACCCTGAATCTGAGTTTCCCTTTAAGGGTGACCACATACTGCTTTTTCGGCGCGGGATGTACCCCTTTTTGCCATTGTTCAAAAGTATTGCTGAAGTAGAGCCCGTCTGAAGATAACTTCGCCAGAGAAGGAATTGAGCCCTTAATAAAAGCGGAGTGATTGCCCGCCGTGTTGATCAGCTTTATTGCGGGAATACGATGCTGGTCGGCTGTGGTTTTAAGGGTTTGTGCATCTGCGGTCACAGAAACATACAAACTCGCTGTAGCCAGAAATAAATGTATCAATTTTTTCAAGATGTTATCCGAAGTTGATTATAAAGTGTCTTTTTTGATTAAAAATCAGGCAATACACTAAATCACTTCAACGGAAACCTTCAGAAAAAAATAGTTACATAATTATTGTCCACGGCATTGGCGTGGAGATCCCCTTGTTCGTACCACCCTTCACGGCATCCCGGCGCGAAAGTAATCTCTTCCCTTTTTTTCGTTTCGGGGTGAAGTCGAGTTTTCGGGCTTTCTTCTCTGAGAAAAGAGGTCATCGGAGATGAAAAAGACGCGCTATATCGAAGAGCAGCTTGCTTTTGCCCTTAAGCAGGCCGAAACCGGCACCCGGGAGAGGGAGGATTTCAGTTTACTGGACACGAACATTTAACCTGCCACCATGTTCCCTTAGAATGGCACGTTTTTCTTTATGCATCCTCAGGAGCCAAACCATGAGTAAGTCTGAAAATCTGTATGCTCAGGCGCAACAAGTTATTCCCGGCGGCGTTAACTCGCCGGTACGCGCCTTCACCGGCGTAGGCGGTGTGCCACTGTTTATTGAACGTGCTGACGGAGCCTGTCTGTACGACGCAGATGGCAAGGCTTATATCGACTACGTGGGTTCCTGGGGACCGATGGTGCTGGGCCATAATCACCCCGCTATCCGTAATGCGGTGATTGACGCGGCGCAACGGGGATTAAGCTTTGGCGCGCCCACCGAGATGGAAGTCAAAATGGCGGAGCTGGTCACCACGCTGGTGCCCACCATGGATATGGTGCGGATGGTCAACTCGGGCACCGAAGCCACCATGAGCGCCATACGTCTGGCACGCGGTTTCACCCACCGTGACAAAATCATCAAATTTGAGGGCTGCTATCACGGACATGCCGACTGCCTGCTGGTGAAAGCCGGTTCCGGCGCGCTGACGCTCGGTCAGCCAAACTCACCAGGGGTCCCGGCAGATTTTGCGAAGCATACCCTGACCTGCACTTATAACGATCTCAATTCTGTACGAGCCGCTTTTGAGCAGTATCCGCAGGACGTCGCCTGCATTATCGTCGAACCGGTGGCGGGCAATATGAATTGCATCCCACCTCAGCCGGATTTCCTGCCCGGTCTGCGAGCGCTCTGTGATGAATTCGGCGCGCTGTTGATTATCGACGAAGTGATGACCGGCTTTCGCGTTGCTCTGGCGGGCGCGCAGGACTACTACAACGTGGTGCCAGACCTGACCTGTCTTGGCAAAATTATTGGTGGCGGGATGCCGGTTGGTGCATTTGGTGGCCGTCGTGACGTGATGGAAGCGCTGGCCCCTGGCGGTCCGGTTTACCAGGCAGGCACCCTGTCCGGTAATCCGGTGGCGATGGCTGCCGGGTTCGCCTGCCTGAACGAAA
The DNA here is from genome assembly GCF_000590885.1 of Erwinia mallotivora. Classification (GTDB taxonomy): domain Bacteria; phylum Pseudomonadota; class Gammaproteobacteria; order Enterobacterales; family Enterobacteriaceae; genus Erwinia; species Erwinia mallotivora. The sequence continues at coordinate 374,212 of NZ_JFHN01000045.1, read as the reverse complement.
TAGCCAAACCGGGCGTACACAGCACGCTGGCCGCGCTGACCACCCGGCTGGCTGAGGGCCTGCTGGCCGCAGCACAGGCAGAAAATATTCCGCTGGTGGTGAATCACGTTGGCGGCATGTTTGGCCTGTTCTTTACCGATGCCCCTGCGGTGACCTGTTACGCTGACGTGACCCGCTGTGACACGGAACGCTTTAAACAGTTCTTTCATCTGATGCTTAAAGAGGGCGTGTATCTGGCACCTTCCGCATTCGAAGCAGGCTTTATGTCGCTGGCACACGGTCAGGAAGAGATTCAACGCACCATTGATGCTGCCCGCCGCTGTTTTGCTCAGCTGAACTGATTACCGCTGATGCCGGGCGGCGCCTGCAAGGGGCAGCCCGGCAGACAATCCCCCTGAGGCGGCCAGGCGCTACGCTCTGCGCAACAGCCAGACAAAGTAAGGCGCGCCGATAAAGGTCGCCAGCAGTCCGGCCGGCACCTGGGCCGGAAAAGCAACCATTCGGCCACACCAGTCAGCCACCGCCATCAGACCACCGCCCAGCAACGTGGCAATCATCAACTGTGGCAGCGCCCGGCGGAAACCCAGCATCCGGGCGATATGCGGTGCCATCAGGCCAATAAAACTCAGGGGGCCAATGGTCAGCGTGGCGGCGGCGGTCAGTGCTGCCGCCAGCAGCAGCAAGGTCATGCGCGCGGGTTTCAACGCCAGCCCGACAGAACGGGCCGTTTCACCCCCCAGCGGCAGCAGAGTCAGGGCGCGATGACAAAGCGGTGCCAGCGCCAGCAGCACGGCGGCCACCACCACCGTCCGCCAGGCCTGGGCGGCGTCAACGTGATAGGTGGAACCGGCAATCCACGTCATCAGCTCTGCCATCCGGGGATCGCCACTGGCCATCAGCAACAGCAACAGCGTGGCAAACGCGGTGCTGAGCGCCATCCCCGCCAGCAGCATTCTTTCCGGCGAAAACCCACCCCGGCCACCGACAAAAGTGATAATCATCAGCGTCAGCGTAGCGCCGATACAACCGGCAGGCAGCAGCCAGCCAAAGGCATCACCGGGTACGATAAATAACATCACCACCACGCCAAAGGCCGCCCCGGAGCTGATCCCCAACACCTCCGGACTGGCCATCGGGTTACCGGTAAGACGCTGTACAATGCAGCCCGCCACGCCCAGCATCATCCCGGTCGCAACGGCGGCGGCCAGACGTGGTAAACGCCACGGCAGCAGCTGCTGCCAGAGTTCGCCCGTCGCCCACTGCCAGCCGTGCGCATCACGACCGAAACTCAGGGCGACAACACTCAGTATCAGCAGCAGCAACAGGGCCAGACTTCCCCACATCAGCAGTTGATGGCGCTCGGTCGGTACGTTATCTCCCTGATCCATTGGTGGCATCACCGCAGTGGTTTTCAGTCGCGGTAACAGCCACAGCAACAGAGGTGCGCCAATAATCGCCGTCGCCGTCCCGGTTGACACTTCACGCCAGTTAGCCGTCAGCCAGATCACGCACTGGTCGGCCAGCCACAGCAACAGCATTCCGATAAGCGGAGCCAGCAGCAGCCGACTGAGCAATCGTCTGGCCCCAAGCATCTTCGCCAGCAGCGGGGCAAACAGACCGATGAAACTGATGATCCCGGCGGCGTTTACCAGCTGTGCGCTGAGCACGATAGCCAGTAACAGCACCGCCAGTCGCGTCAGCGACAGCGCCAGACCGAGGTTTTTTGCCACGCCGTCATCCAGCCCCATTAAGGTCATCGGACGCAGCAAAAACAGAGACAAGACCAGCCCTGTCAACAGTTTCGGCCAGAGAAAGCTGACGTTACTCCAGTCCATCTGGTTCAGCGTGCCGGTGCTCCAGAGAAAGATGTTTTGCAGACGGTCGTGGTTAAACAGGCCAATCAGTTGATTGACCGCCCCGCAGTAGAGCGACATCACCAGCCCCGCGAGGATCAGGGTCACCGGTGACAAACGTTTACCCCAGGCAATGCCAAAGACAATCAGCCCGACCAGTATCGCCCCCGTCATCGCCGCCATCTGCTGGGTTACCAGCCCGCCAGGCAGGCTCCACAGCGTGGCAACGGTCAGCCCCAGCTGTGCCCCTGTCGCCACCCCCAGCGTGGTCGGTTCGGCCAGCGGATTACGCAGCACCTGCTGAAACAGCACTCCCACCAGTCCCAGCCCTGCCCCCACCAGTAAGGAGAGCGCCAGCCGGGGCAGCAGACTGTAATGAAATACCATCTGATCCACCTGCTCCGGGCTGGCAGTATGCAGCACCGCGAGCCATTGCGACGGCGGCAACGCCTGGCTGAAGTTGTAGCCTGTCAGGCTGACCGCCGCTGCCAGCAGCAGCGTCAGCAGGGCAAGCGGAAAACGCAGGGCTGTTTTCATGCTGCCCCCAACGCGCCGTCAAGTTCACGGCAAAAACGCATCGCAGAGAGCGTCGCGCCATAGAACCAGACCTGTGGCACGCGCCTGAAGCGGTTCTGACGGACGAAAGGCAATGAGCGCCAGAGCGGTGTGGCGGTAACCTGGGCCACCAGCGCGTCATCACCGTGGTCGAAACAGACCGCATCCACATCCTGCATTGCGGCCAGCCGCTCCAGCCCAACAATCGCACTTCCCCAGAAGTTGGTTTCCCCCTGCCAGGCATTTTCAATACCCAACAAGGTCATGACTTCGAGGAACAGACTGCCTTTACCAAACACCAGTGCGTGGCGCGGATCGAGAATCGACATCAGCAACAGGGGCCGCTGCACCCTGGCGGCAATACGTGCTCTGGATGCAGCGATAAAGGCGTCAAAAGAGGCAAGGTGGTGTTGCGCCTGCGGGACGCGATCCAGACGTTCAGCCAGCTGCATCAGCGATTTACGCGCCATCGTCAGCGGTTTGCCACTGGCATCGCTGAAGGGAAAGCCTATGCCCGGTGCAATCTGTGCGATTTTTTCCGCAGACGGGCCATAGCCGGAAGAGTAAAGAATCAGAGACGGTTTCATCTGGATCAGCAGCTCCAGATTGGGCTCCGTACGCAGTCCCACATCCACCGTGGAGGCGGGCAATGCCGGTTCTCCCACCCACAGTTTGTACTGGTACATCTCCGCCGCGCCCATCGGCGTCACCCCAAGCGCCATCAGCAGCTCAACAGGGAGCCACTCCAGCGCAATAATGCGTTGTGTATCAATCGGGGAAGCCGCGCGCGCAGCCAGCCCCGGTAGCAGCGGAGAAAGCGCCAGCGCCATCAGCAGGCGGCGACGGTAATAATCAGGCATCAATACCCCACTCCATCAGTAAACAAAACTCACCGGCGTTCCGCCGTCAGGGTGAGGCAGGGTCCCCATCGGGATCCCGTAAATATGCTGGAGCACATCGGGCTGCATAATCGCTGCGGCATCGCCCTGGGCAATCATCCCGCCATCACGCAGTGCCACCAGGGTATCGCAGTAACGGGCAGCCATGTTGATATCATGCAGGACCGCAATAACCGTCAGGCCACGCTGACGGCTCAGACGCTGGATTAACGCCAGCACCTCAACCTGATGGGCAATATCCAGCGCCGAGGTAGGTTCATCCAGCAGCAGGCAGCGGCTGTTTTGCGCCACCAGCATCGCTATCCACGCCCGCTGACGCTCCCCCCCAGAGAGACTGTCCACCAGGCGCAGGGCAAACGGCTCCAGGCCCACCAGCGCTATCGCTTCTTCTACGCGCTGGCGGTCTTCAGCGGCAAAACGTCCCAGCGCACCGTGCCACGGATAGCGCCCCATTGACACCAGCTCGCGCACCGTCATCCCTTCCGCAGGCGGTAACTGCTGAGGAAGATAAGCCACTTCACGGGCGAAGAGCCTGCCGGACCACTCTGCGACCGCTTTGCCATTGAGTCGCACCTCACCTGCCGTCGCAGCGTGGTGCCTGCCCAGTATTTTCAACAGCGTAGATTTACCGGAGCCGTTATGGCCGATCAGGCCACAGACCTTACCGGCAGGAAAAGTCAGCGACAGCGGTTGCAGCAGGGTCCTGCCGGGCACGGCAAAGGTCGCCTGCTGAAGAGAAAAGGTGCTTTCGGTTACCTGCAAAGAGTGCATAACGTTCTTCTGATTGGGGGCATGATTGCAACGTGCCCGATACAGGAAGTAGCAGAGCGCGAATGTAAATATAAACGAGAATTATTATCACAATTAAATGATATGCGAATCGTCGAAGGGTCTGCAAGCAGAAATCAGGCCTCAGCGACGCTGACTGCGCCGGATTAACCTGATAAAAAGTATGGGGAAATAGTGTATTGCAGTGGGGGAGAAGTAACGGAGAGGGCTTCACGCTTAATGCCCCCTCCTGCTCTCAACGGGCTATTCCTTTGGCTACAGGCCTGAAGCCCGATAGCGCCACGGGCCACGGTTAACAGTGGCCCGCCCGGTTATTTACTGCCAAACATATCCCTTATCCAACCGGCCACGCCGTTACTGTCTTTCTGTTCGCCAGCGGGCTGTTGCGACTGCTGCTGTTGCTGTTGCAGTAACTGCTGCTGTTGCTGCACCTGCTGTTGCTGTTGTTGACACAGGGCATTCGCATCGGTGGTCCACACCGGCAACGTCCGCCAGCTGCTGCTGCTGCCACCGCAAACGAAATTACCGGCAGAGTCGATATTCATCGGCGCAATGTCCTCCGGTGGAGTCGGTAACAGCGGCATCGGCGCCTGATTATCCAGATAGCGACGATAGATCTGCATCGCACCGCTGGCACCATAGAGTTTGGTCGGCTGGTTGTTGTCCCGACCAATCCAGGTGATCGCCACTTCCTTACCATCGACACCCGCGAACCAGCTGTCTACCTGGTTATTGGTGGTACCGGTTTTACCTGCCAGATGCGCTTTCGCATAGCGGGCACCCAACGCACGGGCAGTTCCCTCTTCCGCCACCTGCTGCATGGCATAAAGCGTCAGATACGCGGCCTGAGCCGGAACGGCCCGTTCAGCCTGCGGGAAGCTCTGATACAGCACGGTGCCATCTTCAGCGATGACCGAGCGCACCGCAGAAAGCGGAGCGCGATTACCGCCGCTGGCGATAGTCTGGAAGGCCTGCGCCACTTCGACCGGCGTCAGGTTCAGTGCTCCCAGCAGCATCGCCGGAACCGGCTGCAACTGCTCTTTTGCCACACCCAGTCGTGTCCAGGTATCGACCACCTGCGGCAGGCCCAGCGTCATCCCCAGGTTAACCGTTGGCACATTCATCGAGTGCGCCAGTGCATCCACCAGCATCACCTGGCCGCTAAAGCGACGGTCGTCGTTCTGAGGTTTCCAGACCTGGCCATTGGGCTGCTTCAGCGCAATCGGATTGTCAGCAATCCAGGTGTTCAGACGGTATTTATCCGGCTGGCTGAGGGCGGTCAGATAGGTAGCCGGTTTCGCCAGTGAACCGATGGAGCGACGCGCCTGCAACGCACGGTTGTAACCGGCGAACTGCGGGTCTGCGCCGCCGACCATTCCACGGACTTCACCGCTGAAGCGGTCGACGATCACCATCGCCGTTTCCAGATCGTTCAGGCCACGCTGCTTACGCAGCGCCGGGACGCCCTCTTCAACCGCTTTTTCTGCCGCATCCTGGGAGAGTGGATCCAGGGTGGTGAAGATCTTCACCCCCGACAGGTCTTTCACCTTATCGCCCAGTTTCGCCTGCAACTCGTTGCGCACCATCTGCATAAAGGCTGGCTGCGGGGTGATCACCCCACCTTTAGGCTGCACGCCCAAAGGACGGGCGCTGAGCATATCGTACAGCTCCTGATCGATCACTTTTTGCTGTTGCAGCAGACGCAGCACCAGGTTGCGACGTTCCAGCGCCAGCTTCGGATTACGCCACGGATTGTACAGTGAAGCGCCTTTTACCATCCCCACCAGCAGCGCCTGCTGGTCGAGACTCAGCTCATCCACCGGACGCCCAAAGTAATAGAGGCTGGCCAGCGGGAAGCCACGGATCTGATCGTTACCGGCCTGGCCCAAATAGACTTCGTTAAGATACAGCTCAAGGATGCGATCTTTGCTGTAGCGGGCATCCATAATCAGCGCCATGTAGGCTTCATTGGCCTTACGCCACAGCGAACGCTCGTTGGTCAGGAACAGGTTTTTCACCAGCTGCTGAGTCAGCGTACTGCCACCCTGCACCGCCCGACCGGCGGTAATATTCGCCAGAAAAGCGCGGCCGATGGAAAAAAAGCTGATGCCATCGTGCTGATAGAAGTGCCGGTCTTCGGTCGCCACCAGCGTATCCACCAGCAGGTCAGGGAAACCGCTGCGGGGGACAAACAGGCGCTGCTCGCCATTAGGCGACTGCAACATGGTGATCAGACGCGGGTCCAGACGGAAGAAGCCAAAGTCACGCCCGCTGTCGAGGTTTTTGATCTCACTCAGGGTGTCGCCACTGAAGCTCAACCGGGCGCGGATTTGTCCTTCTTTACTGTCAGGGAAATCAAACGGCCGGCGCAGCATCTCAATGCTGTTACCCTGCACGGTGAATTCGCCGGGACGTGTCATGCGGGTTACCTGGCGATACTGGGTTCCCTCCAGCAGCGCCACCATTTCGCTTTTGCTGTATGACATCCCTGGCTCAAGATTCACCATCCGGCCATAGACGGCCGCGGGAAGTTGCCAGACTTTGCCGTCGATACGGCTGCGGATCTGGGCGTCAAGATAAAATCCATACGCGATCATCACCACAATAAAGATCAGCAACAGCTTGATAAATAAACCCAACCAGCCTCTTTTCCTGCGCGGTGAGCGCCCTTTTCCTTTACGTGGCACTGGCTTTTTCTCCTCATGGTCATAGCCATCATCCTGAAAATCATCGTCATCGTCCCTGCGCTCACGCCGACCCGCCACCTTACGTGGAGGGTTGGGCTGTTTACCTTTGCGCCCAATAGGTTCGCGATCGTCAGACATTCTTCTCTTTTCTCCGCAAGCGACCATTTACGATGGCCGACCACTTTGTTCTTACTCAATTTAATCCGGAACGGGAACCTTCCGAAATCAGGGTTGCGCTCAGGAGGGCGCAGAAAACTTTTTGCTGCGGCGCGTGGGCTGTGCCGTTGCCGGATCGTCCGGCCAGAGATGTTTGGGATAGCGTCCTTTCATTTCCTTCTGCACCTCACGCCAGGCTCCCTGCCAGAATGCGGCGAGGTCGCGGGTAATCTGCAAAGGTCGCTGTGCCGGGGAGAGCAGTTCCAGCACCAGCGCTATCCGTCCATCGGCCACGGTGGGATTCTGCGCTTCGCCAAACATCTCCTGCAAACGCACGGCCAGCGCGGGCGGCTTCTCTTCATCATAACGAATCGGCACCCGGTTTCCGGTGGGCACAGTGTAATGAGTTGGCAGCAGAGTATCCAGTTGCTGGCGGCGCGGCCATGTGAGCAATTGTAATAAAGCCCCCGCCACATCAATCTGCTTCAGCCCTCTGGCGTCACGCACGCCGCTCATCGCCGGCAACAACCAGCTTTCCAGCGAGGCCAGCAAATCCGCTTCTCTGGCGGCAGGCCAGTTCTCCTCCGGCAACCATTGTGCCGCACAGAGCATACGCAGGCGCAACTGCTCTGCCTGCGGCGTCCAGTTCAGTACCGATAATCCCCGCAGCCGCACCCAGCGCAGCATCGCCGGATGCAGCTCCTCTTCATCTGGCTGGCTTAATGGCTGTGAAGCGAGCACCAGCTTACCAATCTGTTGGCGACGCCAGGCACGGAGCGTTCCCCGCGCGTCATCCCACTCCACCTCGGTGTGGAGGGTTACCAGCTCAGGGCGCTGGCGAATCAGGGCATCGATATCCAGCGGAATCGCCTGCAAAATATGGGCATCCGGCTGGCTGTTCCCCTGCAACAGAGCAGGCGCGATCAGCCATTCGTAACGGGTCATCGCCTCATCGCTGTGAAGGCTGGCCCCGGTGCCATTAGCCAGTTGATAGCGCCCTTCTGCGCCACGACGTCGGGCGATACGATCGGCAAAAGCCCCGGCCAGCAACGGCGCAATCAGGCTGCTGTCAACCTCGCCATCCCTCACCTTAAGACGCCGCAACAACTGCCTCGCCCGCTGTTGCCAGTTATTCTGTCGACGGTGAAAACTGTCGCGTAAATCGACGCTGCCGCGCGCGGGTTCCTCCAGCATCGCCACCAGTAACGCCGCCGTGCCTGCCTGGTCGTTATCGTCAGCCGCATCGGCCAGCATGGCAGCGTAACGCGGTTCACTACCCAGCGATGCCATACGCCTGCCTTTGCTGGTCAGTTTGCCGCTGGCATCGGTGGCACCCAGTTGCATTAACAGCTGCTGCGCCTGCTGGAGGTGGCGCTCCGGAGGAATATCCAGCCAGTTCAGCTGGTTGACGTCGTGACAGCCCCACTGCAACAGATCCAGCCACAGCGCCGCCAGACAGCTGTTAAGGATCTCTGCGTCGGCGTGACTGGCCGCGCGCTCCGCCTGCTCCCTGGCAATCAGATGCAGACAAAGGCCTGCTTCAAGGCGTCCGGCTCGCCCGGCACGCTGCGTCATTGAGGCCTGGCTGATGCGCTGCGTTTGCAGGCGCGTCAGCCCGCTAAGGGGATCAAACAGCGCTACGCGCTCCAGTGCGCTGTCCACCACCAGCCGGATGCCCTCGATAGTCAGGCTGGTTTCCGCAATATTGGTCGCCAGCACCACTTTCCGTCGGCCAGGCGGAGAGGCAAGAATCGCTTTACGCTGCGCCGCCAGCGGCAAGGCACCGTACAGAGGGCAGAGGTCGGTATCGGCGGCAACCAGGCCGTCCAGCTCGGTTTGTACCCGCTGGATTTCGATGACGCCAGGCAGAAACAGCAGCAATGAGCCCGGCTCCTCATGCAGTAACTGGCTGACCTGGCGGGCAACCGCCTGTTCGAAACGAACGCCGGAAGAGAGTGAGGTGTAACGTCGTTCAACGGCAAAAGAACGGCCCTCAGAGCGGACCACCGGCGCGTCAGGCAGCAGCGTCTGTAAACGCTGATTATCCAGGGTGGCAGACATTAACAACACTTTCAGATCGTCACGCAGCCCTTGCTGAACGTCCAGTAACAGCGCCAGCGCCAGATCGGCTTGCAGACTGCGCTCGTGGAACTCATCCAGCATCACCAGCGCCACGCCTTCGAGCATCGGGTCCTGCTGCAACATGCGGGTCAGAATCCCTTCGGTAACCACCTCCAGACGGGTTGCTGGCCCGCTGCGACTTTCTGCGCGCATACGATAGCCGATGGTTTCGCCTGGCTGCTCGCCCAGCTGTTCCGCCAGCCGCTCCGCCACATTACGTGCCGCCAGCCGCCGGGGTTCCAGCAGCAAAATTTTACCGTTCAGCCCCGCATCCCGCAGTAGCTGTAATGGCAGCCAGGTGGATTTGCCCGCGCCAGTGGGGGCCACTAACAGCACCTGCGGCGAAGTGCGCAGGTGCTGTATCAGCTCAGGTAAAATCTCACTGACCGGTAATGAACTCACGCTTTGCTCCATAACGTCATGGCCTGAATTTGCCGGGCATTGTAGCATTCCTCCATCAGGAATACCGGAGAGCGCCATGAGTGAGCAGAAAAGGCTGTTTTTTGGCATCAGCCTGCCGCAAGAGGTTGGGCAAAGCATTGTAAAGTGGCGGGCAGACAACTTTGCCGCTGAAGCGGGTCGTCCATCAGAAGCAGCCAGACTGACGCTGACGCTGGCCTGGCCTGGCGAGGTCAGCAGCGAGAAATCCATCGTGCTGCAACAGCAGGCCGCCAGGATCAGGCAACCCGGTTTCACCCTTACGCTGGATGATGCCGGGCACTGGCCGGGCGTCGGTTTAGTGTGGCTGGGACCCAAACGCGCGCCACGCGGCCTGCTGCAACTGGCTGAAATGCTGCGTTCGCAGGCTGCCCGCTGCGGCTGCTATCAAAGTCCACAACCTTTTCATCCCCATATCACGCTGCTACGCAACGCGGTCAGGCCGGTGGCCTTACCGCCGCGCAATTTTCAGTGGTCGTTTCGCGTTGAGCGTTTTGCCTTATTTGAATCCATTTATTCCCGTGGCCGTACCCGCTATAAGCAGGTGGCTGACTGGGCGCTGCATCAGGAAGAGTGATGATTTTCGATCCACCTTTGCGACCAGCCACGCTGGTTTTACGTTACAAACGTTTTCTTGCCGATGTCATCACGCCTGAGGGTGAAAAACTGACGCTGCACTGCGCCAATACCGGTGCGATGACCGGCTGCGCCACGCCGGGAGATACGGTCTGGTACTCCACCTCTGACAGTCTGACGCGAAAATATCCGCACAGTTGGGAGCTGACAGAGACGCAGCTGGGAGAGTGGATTTGCGTCAATACCCTGCGCGCCAACAGCCTGGTGAAAGAGGCACTGAACCAGCAGATCATCCCGGAATTATCCGGTTACAGCCAGCTGCGTGCTGAGGTGAAATATGGCGAAAGCCGCATTGATTTTTTGTTGCAGGCAGAGGGCCGCACCAACTGCTATATTGAAGTCAAATCCGTAACGCTTTGCCAGAATGGCAAAGGCTATTTTCCGGATGCGGTAACCGTGCGGGGTCAGAAGCATCTGCGGGAACTCGGCAGAATGGCTGAAAATGATCAACGTGCGGTTCTGTTTTTTGCCGTTTTGCACTCGGGGATTGAGGACGTTACCCCGGCGCGTCATATCGATGCGCACTATGCAGAACTACTGGCACAGGCGCAGCGAAGTGGGGTTGAAGTGCTTTGCTATAAAGCACAGTTATCACCTGAAGGACTCTCGCTAAAAAAGGCACTGGCTGTGAAGTTGTAAAGTTTGACGCAATTTGCTGATATCAAAATGATCTCAGTACTGTGCCGATATGCTTTTCCTCACATGCTTGTCAAGGGATGTTCAGGAATAATTGCCAACCTTGATCGCTTCTGCTATTTATAGCGACCTGTTTTTATCCCCTGTGGGGATCGATAGTGCGTGTTATCCAGGAGAAACAACATGCAAGAAGGGCAAACCCGTAAAACCTCGTCCCTGAGTATTCTCGCCATCGCTGGGGTGGAGCCTTACCAGGAGAAGCCGGGCGAAGAGTACATGAATGAAGCCCAGCTGGAGCATTTCAAGAAAATCCTGGAAGCCTGGCGTAATCAGCTTCGCGATGAAGTTGACCGAACGGTTTCTCATATGCAGGATGAAGCTGCCAACTTCCCTGATCCGGTTGACCGTGCGGCACAGGAAGAGGAATTCAGTCTTGAACTGCGTAACAGGGACCGTGAACGCAAACTGATTAAAAAGATCGAAAAGACGCTGAAGAAAGTAGAAGACGACGATTTTGGCTACTGTGAATCCTGTGGTGTTGAAATCGGCATCCGTCGCCTTGAAGCACGTCCTACCGCCGATCTTTGCATCGACTGTAAAACTCTGGCGGAAATCCGCGAGAAACAGATGGCCGGTTAACGGCTTTAAAGAGGGTGCGGTGAGGCAGCTTTATTGCTGGCCTGACCGCCCTTCTTCCCACTTACAGCCTTTATTATCGGGCGTCGCCGTCATGGCACATATCGCCATCCGCACCGGGCAAGAATTTCAAACGCAGACTGGTCTGGCATCGTCAGTAAATCAGCCTGACTTAACAGGTTATTGATGTTTTCTTCTTATATCGGGCGTTTTGCCCCCTCCCCTTCAGGCGTTTTACATTTTGGCTCCCTCGTTGCCGCATTAGGGAGTTACTTACAGGCACGTGCACAGCATGGACAATGGCTGGTGCGTATCGAAGATATCGATCCTCCCCGTGAGATTCCCGGTGCCGCTGCGGGTATTCTTCAGCAACTTGAACATTACGGCCTGTTGTGGGATGGCGCGGTATTGTGGCAGTCGCAGCGCCACCAGGCCTACAGGGAAGTCCTCGCCTGGCTGCAACAGCAGCAGCACAGCTATTACTGCACCTGTACACGCCGTCGTATCCAGCAATGCGGCGGCATTTATGACGGTTACTGTCGTACCCGGCATCGCGATGCACAAAACGCGGCAATCAGATTGCGAAACGAAAATCCCGTCGACCGCTTTAACGATGCTGTACGGGGTAACATCGTTGCTGATGCCGGTCTGGCGGGCGAAGATTTTATTATTCATCGACGTGACGGGCTGTTTGCCTACAATCTGGCGGTGGTGGTGGACGACCACTTCCAGGGCGTGACGGAAGTGGTCAGAGGGGCGGATCTGATCCTGCCTACGGTGAGACAGATAGCACTTTTTCAACAGTGTGGCTGGTCCGTTCCCGGCTATCTGCATCTGCCGCTGGCTGTAAATCGTGACGGCATTAAGCTGTCAAAGCAGAACCACGCGCCAGCGTTACCCGCCGGGGATCCGCGTCCCACATTGGTTGAGGCGTTGCAATTTCTCGGCCAGCCCGTCAGCAGGGAGTGGGCAGATCTTTCCGTCGAGGCGCTGCTTAAGCAGGCAGTACAATGCTGGAGCATCGCCGCCCTTCCCCGCGAAGATGTGCTTTATCAACACAAGGTTATTTCTTCTGTTTCAGGCGATGAACGGAAACAGAATGAGGATAACAGATGAGCATTCTCAAACGGGCCGCGCTGAGCTATGATTAGCCGCTGTTTTTATTGCCCAGCTTTAATTGTCACTATCGAGGTGTCCTATTTTTACCCGCGTTGCTAATTTTTGCCGAAAAGTTCTGAGTCGCGAAGACAAAACGCCTGCCGAAACGGTTGAAGCGCATCAGATGGCCGTTATTCCTCGCGACGGTCATACTATCTCGCGTAAAGATATCAGTGAAAATGCCCTCAAGGTGCTGTACCGCCTGAACAAAGCCGGTTATGAAGCCTACCTGGTCGGCGGTGGCGTTCGTGACTTACTGCTGGGAAAAAAACCGAAAGATTTTGATGTCACCACCAATGCCACGCCGGAACAAATGCGTAAGCTGTTCCGCAACTGTCGGCTGGTGGGACGTCGCTTCCGTCTGGCGCACGTCATGTTTGGCCCGGAAATTATTGAGGTCGCCACTTTCCGCGGACATCACGAAGCACAGCAGGTTAATGAAGATCGCAACAATTCCCAGCGCGGTCAAAACGGAATGCTGCTGCGCGATAATATTTTTGGCTCCATTGAAGACGATGCCCAACGCCGCGACCTCACTATCAACAGCCTCTATTACAGCGTTGCCGACTTTACCGTGCGCGACTACGTGGGCGGCATCAGCGATCTGCAACAGGGTATTATCCGCCTGATTGGCGATCCGGAAACCCGCTACCGCGAAGATCCGGTCAGGATGCTGCGGGTTATTCGTTTCGCCGCCAGACTGGATATGTCCATCGCACCAGGCACGGCTGAGCCCATTCCCCGTCTCGCCACGCTGTTAAATGATATTCCGCCAGCGCGCCTGTTCGAGGAGACGCTGAAACTGTTGCAGACCGGTTTTGGTCACAATACTTATCTGCAACTGCGCGAATATCAGCTGTTTCAGCCGCTGTTTCCTGTCCTTACCCGTTACTTTACCGAAGCGGGTGACAGTAACATGGAGCGGATGATCGTTCAGGTGCTGAAAAATACCGACAACCGCATTCACAATCAGATGCGCGTGAACCCGGCCTTTCTGTTCTCCGCCATGTTCTGGTATCCCCAGCTGGAGGCGGCACAGAAAATTGCGCAGGAGAGCGGCCTTGCTTACTACGATGCCTTTGCTCTGGCGATGAATGACCTGCTGGATGAAGCCTGTCGTTCACTGGCGATCCCGAAGCGCATTACCACCCTGGTTCGCGATATCTGGCAGCTGCAACTGCGCCTGCCACGCCGCCACGGCAGACGTGCATGGAAACTGATGGAGCATCCCAAGTTCCGTGCCGCTTATGACTTGCTGGCACTGCGTGCGGAAGTGGAAAACAATCAGGAGCTGTTACGTCTTTCCGCCTGGTGGGGAGAGTTCCAGGTGGCGGCGCCGCCCCAGCAAAAAACCATGCTCAACACGCTGGGGGACGATCCGGTGCCTCGTCGCCGCACCCGCCGTCCACGTAAGCGTATTTCTGATTCGCGCCGTGAGGGTAACCACAACGCATGAACCGCGTCTGGCTGGCATTAGGCAGTAATCTTGCCGACCCGCTGCATCAGGTGCAGGCAGCACTGGATGCGCTGGCCGCCCTGCCGCAAACGCGGCTGATCACCGCTTCCTCTTTCTGGCGCACGCCCCCTTACGGACCCGCCGATCAACCCGATTATCTCAATGCGGCGGTGGCGCTGGACAGCGAACTGACGCCGGAAGCCCTGCTGGACCATACTCAGCGTATTGAGCTGGAGCAGGGACGTGTGCGCAAGGAACACCGCTTTGGACCGCGCACGCTGGACCTGGATATTATGCTGTTCGGATCGCTCACCCTGAACACACCACGGCTGATCGTCCCGCATTACGATATGCACAACCGCGCCTTTATGCTGGTCCCGCTGGTGGAAATTGCGCCGGATATTACTTTCCCTGACGGCACCCGCGCGGCAGATATTCTCGCCGGACTGGACAGCAGCGCCATTCAGCCCTGGTAGTGCAAACCCCCGTTTCATCCTTTAAGATACGCCCTCCAGAAAACATCTTGAGAGGTTGCGATGAAACCGACGACGGTATCTACCCTTCGCCAGTGGAAAAAGAGCGGACGCAAATTTGCCTCCATGACCGCCTACGACTACAGCTTCGCCCGCCTGTTTGCCGATGAAGGCATCCAGGTATTGCTGGTGGGCGACTCGCTGGGGATGGTGGTGCAGGGCCATGATTCCACCCTGCCCGTTACGCTGGCAGACATTGTTTATCACACCCAGGCAGTGCGCCGTGGTGCGCCCCATGCCCTGCTGCTCGCCGACCTGCCGTTTATGACCTATGCCACAGCGGAACAGACCTTCGACAGCGCCGCTCAGCTGATGCGCGCCGGCGCCAATATGGTCAAACTTGAAGGCGGCCAGTGGCTGGCTGACACCGTCAGGCAGTTAACCGAACGTGCCGTGCCGGTATGTGGCCATCTTGGTCTGACGCCGCAATCCGTTAATATTTTCGGTGGCTACAAAGTACAGGGCCGCGAAAGCGCAGCGGCAGAAACGCTGCTGAACGACGCGCTGGCGCTGGAAGCCGCCGGCGCGCAAATGGTGGTGCTGGAGTGCGTGCCCGTGGCGCTGGCAGCGCGGATCACCACTGCGCTGAGCATTCCGGTTATCGGTATCGGTGCAGGGAATATGACCGATGGGCAGATTCTGGTGATGCATGATGCTTTTGGCATTACCGGTGGACATATTCCAAAATTCGCCAAAAATTTCCTTAGCGAGGCTGGCGATATGCGCGCCGCCGTCAGACAGTATGTTGCAGAAGTCGAAGCGGGCACTTATCCCGACGAAGAACACAGCTTTTCTTAATCCAGGAGAAACATCGTGCTGATTATTGAAACACTGCCGATGCTGCGCCGCGAGATCCGGCGCTGGCGGCAGGACGGTAAACGTATCGCGCTGGTTCCTACAATGGGTAATCTGCACGATGGGCATATGACGCTGGTCGATGTGGCACGCGAACAGGCCGATATTGTTATCGTCTCGATTTTTGTCAATCCCATGCAGTTTGACCGCGCCGACGATCTCGCCAGCTATCCACGCACCCTCCAGCAAGATTGTGAAAAGCTCAATCGTCGCAAGGTGGACCTGGTATTTGCTCCCGCGCCCGCCGATGTCTATCCCGCCGGGCTGAGTGAGCAGACCTTCGTTGAAGTTCCCGCGCTTTCCACATTACTGGAAGGTGCCAGCCGCCCCGGACATTTTCGTGGCGTTTCCACCATCGTCAGCAAACTGTTTAACCTGGTACAGCCGGACCTGGCCTGCTTTGGTGAGAAGGACTATCAGCAGCTGGCACTGATCCGCAGGATGGTTGCGGATATGGGGTACGATATCGAGATTACTGGTGTGCCAACCGTCCGGGCCAGAGATGGCCTGGCGCTCAGTTCACGTAACGGTTATCTCAGCGCCGATGAGCGTAAAATCGCCCCTGAACTGAGTAAAGTGATGAACAGCCTCGCGGACCAGTTGTCCAACGGGGAACGACACATTGAGCAGATGCTCAGCGATGCTGAAGCCGCGCTGGCGATCAAAGGTTTGCGCGCCGACGGGCTGGCCATCTGTGACGCTGACACCCTGCAACCCCTGACCGTTGACAGTCAGCGGGCGGTGATCCTGATGGCGGCATGGCTGGGCACCGCACGGCTGATTGATAACCAGCAGGTTGATCTCCGCGCCTGATTATCCGCAGGGTATTGTGGCCCCGTCCATCAGGCTGTCTGGCGTTCTTTTTTGATTATCGGCGAAAGGTAAAAGGTTATGAACCGTACTATGTTGCAGGGCAAACTGCATCGGGTCAAAGTGACCCAGGCAGATCTTAATTACGAAGGCTCCTGTGCCATTGACCAGGATTTTCTTGACGCTTCCGGCATCCTGCAATACGAAGCTGTCGATATTTATAACGTGACCAACGGTCAGCGTTTTTCCACCTACGCCATCGCGGCGGAGCGGGGATCGAAGATTATCTCCGTCAACGGTGCGGCTGCACGTTGCGCCTGTGAAGGCGATATTTTGATTATCTGCTCCTATGTTGATATGCCTGACGAACAGGCGCGACAGTGGCAACCGAAAGTGGCCTATTTCGAAGGTGATAATCTGATGAAACGGCTGGCTAAAGCCGTACCGGTTCAGGTTGCCTGATGCGACGTTCAGCTCAGCCGCTTGTCTGAAAACTCAGGGCCGGATAACCGGCCCTTTTTTCTGCCTCAGGTGCGCAGCCCCCTGCCGCGCTCAATCAATGCCCAGACAAGGATGTAGAATCCCAAAATAAAGGCCAGTAAAACCGCAAGGGTAAAGGCCAGCGGCACGTCAGCAATCCCCAAAAAGCCATAGCGGAAACCGCTAATCATGTAGACGATGGGGTTCAGCTTTGACACCACCTGCCAGAACGGCGGCAGCAGGGTAAGGGAGTAGAACACGCCTCCCAGATAGGTCAGCGGCGTCAGCACAAACGTTGGGATCAGACTGATATCATCAAAGGTGCGGGCAAATACCGCATTCAGCAGGCCAGCCAGCGAAAACAGGATCGCGGTCAGCAGCAGCGTGACCGCTACCATCAGCCACGAATGCACCTATAACGGGACGAAGAACAGCGAGACGGCGGTTACCAGCACCCCGACGCAAACGCCACGCGCCACGCCGCCGCCCACATAGCCGGCGATGATCACATGCGTTGGCACGGGCGCTACCAGCAGCTCCTCAATGTTGCGCTGGAACTTCGCGCTGAAGAAAGACGATGCCACATTGGCATAGGCGTTGGTGATCACCGCCATCATAATCAGCCCCGGCACGATAAACTGCATGTAGCTGAAACCGTGCATGTCACCAATGCGCGCGCCAATCAAATTGCCGAAGATAATAAAATAGAGCGTCATGGTGATCACCGGCGGCACCAGCGTCTGGATCCAGATGCGGGCAAATCGGGTGATCTCTTTTTCCCAGATGCTCTTCAGGGCAACCCAGTACAAATGTGTCATGCTCTCTCTCCTCTGCGACCATTCACCAGGTCGACAAACAGCTCCTCAAGGCGGTTCGCTTTGTTCCGCATACTCAACACCTGTACCCCCTGCTGACTCAGCTGGCTGAACACGCTGTTCAGTCCCTGTTCGCGCAGCACTTCCACCTCCAGCGTCGAGGTATCCACCAGCCGGTACTGAAAGCCTTCGAGTTGGGGCAACGGACTTTTTGCTGCCAGATCGAGAATGAACGTTTCCGATTTCAGCTTCGCCAGCAGGCCTTTCATCGTGGTGTTTTCTACCAGTTCACCGCGCTGGATAATGCCGATATGACGGCACAGCATCTCAGCCTCTTCCAGATAGTGAGTGGTCAGGATAATGGTGGTGCCTCTTGCATTCAGATCCTGCAAAAACGTCCACATTGAGCGGCGCAGTTCGATATCCACGCCCGCAGTCGGTTCATCGAGGATCAGCAATTTAGGTTCATGCATCAGCGCGCGGGCAATCATCAGCCGGCGTTTCATGCCGCCGGAGAGCATCCGCGCCCGTTCATTGCGCTTATCCCACAGGTCGAGTTGCCGCAGATATTTTTCCGCCCGGCTCAGGGCATCTTTTTTTTCCACGCCGTAATACCCGGCCTGGCTGACCACAATTTGCAGGACAGTTTCAAACTGATTGAAGTTGAATTCCTGCGGGACCAGTCCCAGCTGGCGCTTGGCGTTGACCACATCCTGCTGTAAGTCATAGCCAAAGACGCGAACCTTACCGGCGGTTTTGTTCACCAGCGAGCTGATAATGCCAATGGTGGTGGATTTACCCGCGCCGTTAGGCCCAAGCAGTGCATAGAAGTCACCGGCTTCCACGTTAAGATCAATCCCCTTGAGGGCCTGAACGCCGCCCGCATAGGTTTTGGTCAGTTTTTCAAGTTCCAGTGCATAAGTCATAGGTTAAAGAGTGCCCTGTTCTGAGTGGTTTTTTTATTTACCGTTTTAAATCACGTTTCGTTGACCTATATTACAGCAACGCATGTAAAGTCCTGGTCGAGTAAAAATGAAAGATATCGATACCCTGATTAGTAATAACCGCGAGTGGTCCAAGCTGCTGAAAGAAGAAGATCCGGGCTTTTTTGAGCGTCTCTCGCTGGCGCAAAAACCCCGTTTTCTGTGGATTGGCTGCTCTGACAGCCGGGTTCCCGCTGAACGTCTGACCGGCCTGGAGCCGGGCGAACTTTTTGTTCACCGCAATGTGGCCAATCTGGTTATTCACACCGATTTAAACTGCCTTTCAGTCGTGCAGTACGCCGTTGAAGTGCTGGAAGTGGAACACATCATTATTTGTGGTCACTACGGCTGTGGCGGCGTGCAGGCGGCGGTGGAAAACCCCGAGCTGGGCCTGATCAACAACTGGCTGCTGCACATTCGCGACCTGTGGTACAAGCATAGCTCCCTGCTGGGTGACCTGCCGCCGGAAAAACGCTTTGATAAATTGTGCGAGATCAACGTCATTGAGCAGGTGTACAACCTGGGCCACTCCACCATCATGCAGTCAGCATGGAAGCGCGGTCAGAAAGTGACCATTCACGGTTGGGTTTACGGTATCCAGGACGGTCATCTGCGCGATCTGGAAGTCGCCGCCACTAACCGTGAAATCCTTGAGCAACGCTACCGTCACGGTATTGCTAACCTGCGAAATGACCTGTAAACACAGGCGATTAACAGGGCGGGTATGATATAACAGGCCGGAAATTCCGGCCTTAATCGATTGTGCGGTGGCAGGGTTTTCTGAAAGATAAAAAACTACTCTTCCAACATCACCACTTTACCCACGTAGGGCAAATTACGATAACGTTGAGCGTAATCAATACCATATCCCACCACAAATTCATCCGGAATGGTAAAGCCGACATACTCAACCGCGACCTCGACTTCGCGGCGATCGGGTTTATCCAGCAGCGTGCAAATGGCCAGTGATTTTGGCTGGCGCAGACGCAGGATCTCACTGACCTTGCTCAGCGTATTGCCGGAATCAATGATATCTTCAACGATCAGCACATCCTTACCGCGAATATCCTCATCCAGATCTTTAAGAATTTTAACATCCCTGGTACTGGACATGCCGCTGCCATAGCTGGAGGCGGTCATAAAATCGACTTCGTGCGGCACCTCAATTTTGCGGCAAAGATCGGCCATAAACATAAAAGAACCGCGTAGCAGGCCAACCAGCACCATATCACTGCCGCTATGGCGATAGTGTTCGGTGATCTGCCGACCCATTTCAGCGATACGTGTGGCGATCGCTTCTTTAGAAATCATGATATCTACGGTATGTTTCATAAATCACATATCTCGATGATTTTATTAAGTTAAAAATCCAGACCTTGCTGAAAATCAGCGATTCACACCCCGATTTTGCACTCACTCCTGCCAGAGAATCAGCGCCTGCGATGACAGGGAGGCCTTTTGCAGCGGGGGAGTATATCAGGGACGGGAGCAAAATCGTGCTCATTTTCGAATGACGAATGGATGTCAGCGTGCCGTTGAGCGGCCTGGCCGTATAACGCAACAGATCCTGACATCATTTTATTTGGATTAATTTATATTGGAGGATTTTGCCATTAATTGTTAATTTTTCTCTGCGCTAATAATGCAATCCACATTGAGATGATCACCGAGATTCTTTATATCTCCGTTGTAAAAAATCACTAAAACCCGGAAAACGAATTTATTACCACCGTTTGCGCAAATAAATTAACCGGCCAGCACCAGTACAGGATTGCAATTCGTTTTAATTATGATTAAATTCCAAACGTTACCGGAAATATTATGCTTATCCCTATACGGGATAATGCCGGATTATTATTAAATTCAATAGCACACCACAACCGACAGAGGAGAGCCAGAACAACGTTTATTTTATAAACAGAATACTACTCAGATGCCAGGATGATGGTTTACAAATATTTCATCAAAATACCACCTCGCCTCTTTGTTGTATTTATAAAATTCACAGCGCAGAAAAAATAACAACATCAATATTTTTATTTCAAATGAATGTTAAGGATAACAACATTGAAAAACAAACATTTTATATACTACTGTTCTTTTTTTATTTCTATGACTTCCGCCGCAGGCATAATGCTGCCAGATGTTGACGTTCAGGAGTATCGTGACTTTGCTGAAAACCTCGGAAAATACACGACTGACGCAAGCTCCGTTCCTGTCTTTAAAACAGATGGTTCACTCTCTGACTATTTAAAATTTTCCATGCCAGATTTTGGATCTGTTATTTCAGCGGGATACTCAACGTTAATTTCCCCCTCCTATATTGTCAGCGTTAAGCACAATAGTGGTTATAAAAACGTGACGTTTGGTAATGGCGCCCGTTTCGCAGAGACTTATCAGCTGATTAGTCGTAATAATCACAGCAGCCTCGATTTTCATATTCCACGGCTTAATAAGGTGGTGACAGACGCCGCACCTGTTGCCATCGTTGGCCAGTCAGATTTCCTCAGCAATTATAAATCTCGTTACATGTGGTATACCCGCGTCGGTGCAGGTACCCAGACCCAGGTTAATGAAGAAGAAACAGAGCGTGTTTCTCTTGCATCAGCTTACAAATGGAAAAGTGGTGGAACCATCAGCACAGAGAGTGTGCGCAACCTTTCCTCAAATACCTACCTGAAATATTACAATCTCGGCCCTGATGATGCATTTACCACGCCTCTTTCCATAGGGACCGAAGGTGGAGACAGCGGTAGTCCCGTCTTTGCCTGGGACGAGGTCGAGGGACAATGGAAACTGGTCGCGGTGCACCGTGGTTACGATCAGGATAAAGGCGTCTATCAGAGGCGTGCGGTGGCGGTCTATATTCCGCAGGATTTTGTGGCATCAACACAGGCATCGCATACTTCTGCGGACGTCACCGACAGCAGTAAAGATGGCACACTTTACTGGGGAGAAAGCACCGTCAGCCAGGGCAATACCAGCTGGTCATGGCAGGGGCTGGACGAAAAATACAGGCATCTTGCCCCCTCAGAAGCGAGCAACGATGAACTCGATGCCAGCAAGGATCTTCGGTTTAATGGCGATGGGGGCGTGATCGCCTTGCAGGATGCGGTCAATCTCGGTGCCGGAAAACTCCAGTTTTCCGCTGACTATACGCTGACTTCAGCTGAGGGCGCGGATGCAACCTGGGTTGGTGGTGGTGTCGAGGTCGATGCCGGAAAGGACGTGCTGTGGCAGGTGAATGGCCTGGCCGGGGATGCGCTACATAAAATTGGTGAAGGCACGTTGCATATCAATGCCACGGGCGTTAATGCAGGCAGCCTCAATACCGGCGCGGGAACGGTCATTCTCGATCAGCAGGCTGACAGCGCAGGACAGAAACAGGCCTTTTCATCGGTGACGCTGGTCAGTGGCCGTCCGACAGTGATACTGGCCGACGCAGACCAGGTGAGCAGTGAGAACATTCGCTTTGGTTATCGCGGCGGCACGCTGGATCTGAATGGCAACGCACTGCGCTTTAAAAAAATCAACCATACCGACAGTGGTGCCACGCTGGTTAATCATCATGCTCAATCCGCCGCCACGCTGACGTTGACAGGCTATTCCAGCGAGGACGTTCCCTTTAATAAATGGAGTTCCTCGGGCAAAGGCACCATCGGTAACCTCTATCAGTACAGTAATCCCTACTCAAAACAGACTGAATACTTTCAGTTAAACTCCACCTCTTACGGCTACTTTCCAACCAGTCAGTCCAGTACAGCCACCTGGACCTGGCTCGGCACAAATGCTTCTGAAGCGGTCAACTACCGGCTTTCTCAGCTGAATAATGATGTATTCAGAGGTTTTTTGGGTGAGAGGGACAGCAATAAAACCAACGGTGAGCTGAACGTTACCGTCAACCAGCAAGGTGACTCGTCGAAGATGACACTGAGCGGGGGCTTTAATCTTAACGGCAGCCTGAATGTCTCTCAGGGCACGGTGATCCTGTCCGGGCAACCCGTGGCCCATGCAGGTGGCGTGGTGGTGGATGACGACTGGTCCACTTCGTTGTTTAAAGCTCATCAGGTGGTGGTCAACAGTGGCGCCA
The DNA here is from genome assembly GCF_000590885.1 of Erwinia mallotivora. GTDB lineage: Bacteria > Pseudomonadota > Gammaproteobacteria > Enterobacterales > Enterobacteriaceae > Erwinia > Erwinia mallotivora. The sequence continues at coordinate 351,626 of NZ_JFHN01000045.1, read as the reverse complement.
CATTTCAGGTAGGAGAGTATGCGGACGTCACTGCCGATGTCGTCGCAGGCGAATCATCGAAGCTGATGTTTGGCTATAACAACAGTGAAGTGCAACAGGATAGAATCTGGCGCTGTTACGCGGTGATTAACACTGACAGCGTAAACTGTAGTCAGCCCGCTCGCACCCGTCAGGAACAGTCAGCGCTGTCATACAGTGCGGTCACCGGCGATGTTTCTCTGGCCGACAACGCCAGCCTGTATCTGGGGAAAGTCGATTATCAGGGGCGTATCACCTCATCAGGCACCACCGCGCTGACGCTCGATCCAGCGGCTTACTGGCGATTGACCGGCAGCAGTTCGGTCACCACCCTGAATGCCCTCAGCGGCTCGCGGTTATCCCTGCTTTCCAGCGGAAAATGGTCAGCAAAACACCTTGAAGTGGATACATTGAACGCTACCGACATGACTCTCAGCCTGGGGGTCATGCCCTCCACGGCAGAAAACGACAAGCTGACCATCAGGCGTGCCGCAACCGGTGCCAGTAACATTCTTGATGTTTCTTTGATGCTGGATGCGTCCCAACCGGTTTCCCTGCTGAAAGATCTGGTGATGGTGGATGCCCCGGCAGGCACCTCACACAGTTACTTCACCCTGCCGGATATCGCTTTGGGCTTCAGCCTGTATTCGCCAAACTATCAGGTACAGGAAAATGATGGGCGGGTATTATGGGTATTGCAGCATAACAGTGATCCCACCCCCGTCCCTCCAGATGATGACAGCGCATCTGATACGGACAACACGCCAGCGGCAGATGATGACAGCGCATCCGATACGGACAACACACCAGCGGCGGATGATGACAGCGCATCTGATAAGGACAGCACACCAGCGACAGATGATGCAGCCGCCGGGGACAACCCCGCTTCAGCACCTCCGGAACAGGGCGGATTTTCGCCACAGGACTGGTTCACCATTAACGATAATCAGCCGCTTATTGACAAAACTCGCGGCCTGATGGCCTCTCGTCAGTATCTGTTAAACGAAATGTTCAGCACTATGCATCAGCGTTCCTCGCTGTTGCGAGACCTGCCGGAAAAAAGGGGTGAATGGGCCACACTGGAGCATCATCTGGGTAGCTGGCAGGACTTCACGCTGACCCAGCAGACGCTCAGCCTGGGCTGGGATACGGTATTTAATCAACAAACAGTGGGTATGAGCGCCAGTCACAGCCGGGGAAAAACCAAAGGTAATGGTCGGGCGACTCATTATATGTCCGGTGTGGGCATCAGCTATTCCTGGTCTTCACCGGTCGGCTGGTTTATCGACAGCGCCAGTCGCTACACCTGGCTCAAACAAGAGTTCAGTTTCGACCCGCTGCCTGGCATCAACGAGGCCTCCCCGTCCTCTCACATCATCGCAGCCAGTATCAAAAGCGGATATGAATTTACTGCCTGGCAGAACAGCCTTTCAGTTTCGCCCTACATTGGCCTGAGTGGTGCTTATCTTTCCGGCTACAGTCTGAGGGGAGAAAATGCCGACATTGCGCTCAGTTCCTCCACGCCGTGGCAGATGACCAGTGGCGTCGAGCTGAAAAAGCGTGGACTGTGGTCCGGCATTCCCCATCTGGTGCTGAGCGCGGGGATAGAATATCAGTATGCACCCGCCCGGGCGGGTTCAACGCTGAATTTATCTGACAGCCACTCGCACCGGCAATATGATGCCCTGTCCGATAACCGATACCGGCTTCATGCAGGTATTGAAGGTAAACCGGGCAAGCATCTGTCGGTTGTTGTACAGGGCAAAACCAGCTTTGCTGGTAACTTCAGGACCGATTACAGCGGTCTGGCTGGACTGACCTACTCTTTCTGATTTTGCGGCTGGCAGGGTGTATTTAATGCAAGGGGGGAGATCCGCAATAAGCTTTATTTTCGCGCGGACTCCCACCGGAGAAATATCCCGCCCTGCACGACTTCTGGCTTTGCCATATTTGTGCGGGGAACACACGTACTGGTCGCTGATTCACTCCCACTGGAGCGGTTTATCCCCGCTCGCGCGGGGAATACAGCAGTGCAGCGGGCGTGGGTATGAGCGCATTCGTTTCGCGGGGAACGCACCTGCTATTTCTGGCGTCCGTAAGTGGGTGGCTTATCGGGCAGAACGACCCCCTCGAAAAGCGGGCTGAAAGCCTGCCCCCGCTGTATCATTTGAATAGTACGGATTGATTACCCCCTTTACGCTACAGCTCTCAGTTCTGAGAAGGGAAGCTCAGGCATCAGAAGCCGACATGATCAAGCGGAGAGCCTCACCAGTTAAGGCATCACCACCGATTAAACCAGCCAGAAGGCAACGGCGATCACGACAAGCGCAAATATTGCCGTCGAACCCCAGGCAAAAGTCGGCCAGAAGTTTACCGCCAGCATCCCGAATCCGAGAATGAGCATTATCGGGATAAGAGTGCTCGCAAAGTATCTGAGCTGGGTCCGCAGCCATCTTCTCAAAAAATCATTCATCTAATCATCCGCATAATGACGTCAGCAATGTCCCTGTCTGACGAAGGGGGAGAAAATCGAAGCGCGTTTCGGCTGATAACCGGCTCAACAATGAAATAGAGCATCTCCAGTTTTTCAACATACAATGCATAATAATAACGGGGATTTCGCGCTCTGAGGCGGTTTGCCGCGTCAGCGGACTCCTGAACGTAGCCGTAATAACTGACGATAGTTACTGCTGCGGCGCTTATTTTTGCCAGTTTTGTATTTATGCTCATTCTTGCCCCCAGACTGTAACTGACGGCAGCTACGATGGCGTAGGCCAGCGTCTGGTTTGTCATTGAGCCTGATGCAATCGTGGCACCTTTGCCAACCAGCAGTTTCTTGATGCGGCTAATGCGATCCTGCGTCAGCCCATGTAGCAACTGATTCACGTATATCTCCAGCATACTGGTGACAACATTGTGCAGTTTCACCAACTGGACAAGCCCTGCGAGAAATCGTACATCTTCGTTTTTCTTACCGGTACATACGGCCTGATAATTGTCTGTAAAACAGGAGGTGTAGTATGCCAGGCGTCTTGCACCGAGCTGCATACGGTTTGCCTGGTTGACGCATCCAGCTATGCTGGATTTATCCAATACTTCGAATGTTAACAGGCAAGTTGTTAACCCTCTCATAATTCTGATCTAACTACTCCAGGCTTAGTGCCGGGAATTATTTCCGAGGCGCTTGCACTGCTGTTGTCAGCGAAAGTCGAAATGTCAAAAAACAGCCTTAACGTACGATAATCTTAGATATCCAAACTAATTTCGGTACTGGGATGTTTGCCTGCCGTTTACCTCCCGCTCGCGCGGGGAACACTAACCTGCATAAAACGGGACATAGCAAACTTCTGGATTGAAGGAAGCCCCTCTGGGCCGCGACCTTCAAAAGTAAGCGCGGAAAGCGAAGAGAAAAGGGCGACCCTCAGGCCGCAGCGCATAGCTTTTGCTGATTGAATGCTCGTTAAGGACTGCGAACGAGTAGGCCCTGCTACATGAGGGCACGGCACTCCCCGCTCGCTGCCAGCATTTCCTGTAGCCTTTGATAGCTAACTGCATAATTGCTGTACCAACGTATCACCCGGAGGATGATATCTCGCTGAAAATGCCAGCCTTAAAATACGTTCCTGGATAGTGTTACTGGAGAAAATGGCAGCAAAGTTTATCAGCGCGGCGCGCTTTGCAAAATTGCCCGAATATCAGCCACCAGAGATATAATTCTGGTGGCTGATACTTATTAATAAGACAAAGTTTTCATTATCGAAATGATACGCTCTTCTCCACGTAAGCCAGCAGAGTCCACTAATGCTTTGTTTATTTTAGCACCAACCAGAAAATAAAGCATTTCCATATTATTCATATATAAGGCGTTATATAAATGGGAAGAAATTGATCTCAATTTTCTTGCTGCAAACGCAGCCATTTGAACTTTCCCGTAAAGGGATGCAGCCGTAACTATTACGAAGCTATATCTGTTAAGCTTAATCATAACTTCATTTTTGAAACTGAATGAGTTGACGATAATAATTGACAGGGTGTTTGCTATCGCCATCTTTGTCAACCGACTGCTTCGGTAATTAGCCAAACATTTTGTTAGTTTAATATCAAGAGATCGTATCTGGCTGTCGCTTACGTACTTCAGTTCATCATCCATGTACATTCTCATCATATCAGCGATGATATTTTTTCTCTTATAGACTTCATATATGCACTTTATGAATCTTCGATCTTCAGTTGATAGTTCCGTGCACACATCCTTATATTTATCGAAAAGGCATCAGCTGTACCACGAAGCCCTTTCTATCCCTGCGCGCAAATCTTCCAGTACGTTACTGCTGTTTTGGTTAACACCATTAACCGCACGCTCAAGCGCTAACGCTGCACTCCTGTCTGTTTGCAATTTGAATTTTACTATTGAAGATACAGACATTGTCGGTTTTCCTTTTCCGTGATAAAAATTGCATTAAATGTACTATATCATGAGGATTTAACCTTGAAAAAATGGATTTTCTCTATAATTTCATTTGTTCTTTCTTTTGTTATACTGGTCGTTTTGGTTTTTGAATTTGCATTCAGGTTCTTGACAGCTGACAATGCTATTGATTTTATGAGCAGGTTGAGTTTTTTAGGCTTCAGAGCTTCATTTGATTCCTGGATTGTATTTTTGGTTTTATTGTCAGGTTTAGTGGCTTTGGTTTTATCTGGGTGTGTTTTCTACAAGTTTAACAAGGTAGAGCGATGAGTTTCTTATCCGCATTTTTCAAGGAAATATTAGAGGACTTGATTGCTTACGCTATAGTTATATTTCTTTTTGTTTTTTACTATTTTGTTGTTCCAGATTATTGGTTTTTATCTGGTTTAATGACAATTCTTGTTGTCGGTGCGGTCAGATTTTTTCGCGTGTATAAAAAATAACCATAACACTATTGTAAAGCGCGCCGCGCTGATAAACTTTGCTGTCATTTTCACCAGAACAGAACTGCAAGAATCTTGAAATATTTAACCCGCGTGGCATTGCTGATGGCCTGGTAAAGAGGCCGTCGGTCAGGCGGCTTCAACAGGCGTCAAAGGTGGGCCTCCACGCCAGTTATCGCAGGCATCGCTAATAACCGACGCATCTGTTCGGTTTACCCCCGCTTACGCGGGGAACACGAAATATCATCACCAGGTTTGCGATCCCACGCCGGTTTACCCCCGCTTACGCGGGGAACACTCTAAAATTAACCTGTTGTTTTATAGACACAATCAGAGCAGCGAAAAATCTACCCGAATTTTCAGCCGGTTCAGCCTGCCGATTACCGAACGTCCGGTTATGGAAAATTCATCCCCCCTTGCCGGCCTTGCTGACAAACATGCAAATGCACCCAGCCCCACAACCCCGTTAACGACTCACCGTAAAACCAAGCATCATGCCCGTATCTTCATGTTCCAGCAGATGGCAGTGGGCCATGTAAGCCTGATCCTGACCGGCAGAGTGATTGAAACTCACCAGCACTTCGCTGCGGCCCCCTTCAACCCGCACCATATCTTTCCAGCCACGACGATGTGGCGCTGGCGGTTTGCCATTTTCCGAAAGAATACGAAACTGCGTGCCGTGTATATGGAAAGGATGCAGCATCTGATCACCCTCGCCGGAAATGATCCACTTCTCCACAACACCCTGTTTTACATCGAACGATGGCCGATCCATATCAAAAGCAACGCCATTGATTTTGTTACCGTTATGGAAATCATATGCGCTGGCAGCTGGCTTATCATGTTCCATTCCTGGCATTGAATCGTGCTCCATGCCTGCCATTGAACCGTGCTCCATGCCTGCCATTGAACCGTGCCCTTTTTCGCCACCCGACATCGCAGACGATTCCCCATCGCCGTTATCATCGGCGTCGCCACTCATATCCGCCATCGCGGCATGACCATACTTTTCCATCAGCGCCAACATGCCGCGCCTGTCCAGCTCAGGGTCCATGGTCAGTTTCAACAGACGTGTGCTGACATCGTCATGCGGTGGTATGGCAGGCACCGCCACCAGCTTATCCGGCAGCGTACCACTGGCAAAAACCTGTAGCGGCTGGATGGTCAGCACCGGCAACGGTTGATCAAAAGGTGCCAGCGTCATTCCCATCTGCTGCACCGGTAGCGTTTGCAGATCAAAGGTTTTGCCATCATGGGTATCGATCAGTACTTCAAATCGCTCTCCGGGCAGCATCGGCAGTTCATTCAGTTTCACCGGTTCAGCCAGCAGCCCGCCATCGCTGCCAATCACATACAGCGGTCGGCCGTCGCTGGCAGTCAGATTCAGCGAACGGGCGTTACAACCATTCAGTAACCGTAACCGCAACCAGCCACGCGGCACGGCATGTACCGGATAAATCGCCCCGTTGGTCAGCATGGTTTTACCGAACCAGCCCACCGCCGCGCTCATTTCGTCAAGCTGATAGTCAATCCTGCTGCCATCCTCGCTCAGCCGTTTGTCCTGCAAAATGACCGGGATGTCATCCACGCCCCAGATCTTCGGCAACAGCAGCTTTTCACTCTCCTCATCTTTTACCACCACCAATCCGGCCAGTCCCTGTGCGACCTGATAGCCGGTGCGACCATGTTGATGTGGATGAAACCAGCAGGTAGCCGCAGGTTGATCCGGCGTAAAACTGACACTGCGAAACTCACCGGGCGCAATCAGCGCATGAGGCCCCCCATCCACCTCGCCGGGAACACCCAGCCCGTGCCAGTGGACGGTGGTCGCTTCCGGCAATCTGTTATGCAGATTCACCGTTACGGGTTTATGCCGCTCCAAAGCAATTGCCGGTCCCAACAGCGCACCGTTATAGCCCCAGCTGGCAACCGGTTTGCCCATCCACTGGCTCTGCCCCTGCTGTGCAGTGATGTTGATTAATCCTCGCGGGTCTGCGGTTAACAGAGTGGGTACAGGCAGACTGGAACGCGTCGTTTCCGCCATCAGTGAACGGCTCCACATTGGCAGCACACTGGCCGCAGCCATCGCAGTACTTAACTTAATAAAATCAAGGCGTTGCATCGCATTTTTCCTTAAACCGGCAATCTTTCAGAAGTCGCAGCATAACCCTTCCCCCAGCGGTAAGGTCAAGCCTGGCTGATGTTTTGCCACGGCCTTTGAAGAAAATACCCCATTACAGCCGTTTCCCTGGCAAAATTGTCTGAAGCCCGGCAATAACTGTGTTAACGTCTGGCTATTACAACTGGTTGAGAACAATTATGAAGAAAAGCATCAAGGCTCTGTTGTTACTGGGTCTGTTTGGCTTCTCGTCGACAAGTTTTGCGCTTAGCGAGTCGGAAGCGGAAGATCTGGCGGATCTGACCGCTGTATTTGTCTATCTGAAGAATGACTGCGGCTATCGCAACCTGCCGGACGATCAGATCCGCCGGGCGCTGTTGTTTCTCGCGCAGCAGAATCGCTGGGATTTGAGTAATTACAGCAGCTACAACATGAAATCGTTGGGCGAAGACAGTTATAAAGATCTCAGTGGTATCGCCATTCCTAACGATATGAAATGCAAATCCCTGGCCCGTGACTCCCTCAGTCTGCTCGCTTACGTTAAATAATCCCGCAACAATGCCCGTCAGGTGATAATTTGACCGTGCAACCACGGTCAGAGTTAGCTATTATACTGCCCCATTTTTCGTGGCTATTTTCCTCAGGAGAGCCTCATCATGGCTGAAAAGGACAGGTGGTATGAAACGCTTCATACCGGTTTCGGGCAGTATTTCTCTGTCGACAACGTGCTGTACCGTGAGCAAACCGAGCATCAGGATCTGATCATTTTTGAAAATGCCGCGCTGGGCCGTGTTATGGCGCTGGATGGCGTGGTGCAAACCACCGAGCGCGACGAGTTTATCTATCACGAGATGATGACCCACGTCCCGCTGCTGGCGCACGGTAACCCTGAGCGGGTGTTGATTATCGGCGGCGGCGACGGTGCCATGCTGCGTGAAGTCAGCCGCCATAAAACGGTTAAACAGATAACGATGGTGGAAATTGACGCAGGCGTGGTGACGTTCTGTCAGCAATATCTCCCCAACCACAGCGCAGGTGCTTATCAGGATCCCCGCCTTAATCTGGTGATTGACGATGGTGTTAACTTTGTCCGCACCTGTAGCGACAAGTTTGATGTGATTATCTCTGACTGCACCGATCCTGTCGGACCGGGTGAAAGTCTCTTCACCTCGGCGTTTTATCAGGGATGCCACCGCTGCCTTAATGAAAATGGCATTTTCGTGGCGCAGAATGGCGTGTGTTTCCTGCAACAGGATGAAGCAGTTAACAGCCATCGCAAACTGAGTCACTACTTCCGCGATGTCAGTTTTTACCAGGCTGCGATCCCGACTTACTACGGCGGCATCATGACCTTTGCCTGGGCCAGCGACAATTCTTCGCTCCGCCAGCTGGATAGCGCAACATTACAGGCCCGTTATGCTGCAACCGGCCTGAGCTGCCGTTATTACAATCCGGCTATCCATACTGGCAGTTTTTCCCTGCCGCAATATCTGTTAAATGCACTGGCTGACTGACCAGGGGGTGAACAAAATTGCAAAAGCTTAAACTACATGGCTTCAACAACCTGACAAAAAGCCTGAGTTTTTGTATCTACGATATCTGTTATGCCAGTTCCGATGCGGAACGTGACGGATATATTGCGTACATTGATGAGCAATACAATGCCAACCGCCTGACGGAGATCCTCAGCGAAACCTGCTCGATCATTGGCGCAAACGTGCTGAATATTGCCCGACAGGATTATGAGCCACAGGGGGCCAGCGTTACCATTCTGGTCAGTGAAGAACCGGTTGATCCGAAAGACATCGACACCTCAGAACACCCCGGCCCGCTGCCCAACTCGGTGGTTGCGCACCTGGATAAAAGCCATATTTGCGTTCATACCTACCCGGAAAGCCATCCTGAAGGCGGCCTTTGCACCTTTCGCGCCGATATTGAAGTCTCCACCTGTGGGGTTATCTCACCGCTGAAGGCGCTGAACTACCTGATCCACCAGCTGGAATCCGACATCGTCACCATCGATTACCGGGTGCGTGGCTTTACCCGCGATGTGAACGGCGTGAAGCACTATATCGATCATCAGATCAATTCGATTCAGAATTTTATGTCGGAAGACATGAAGTCGATGTACGACATGGTGGATGTGAACGTTTATCAGGAGAACATCTTTCACACCAAGATGCTGCTGAAAGAGTTCGATCTGAAACACTATCTGTTCAACACCCGACCTGAAGAGTTGAGCCAGCAGGAACACAAAAGAATCACCGACCTGCTGTGGAAAGAGATGCGAGAAATCTATTACGGGCGCAATATCCCGTCAGTCGGGGCAAAGGCACCTTAACATGCCACCCCAGAGGGCGGTCTGCGGATCGCCCTTTTTTTGCTCTCAGGACTGAGTGAGCCGCAGGTTAAATGGTTGATCGCTCAGCTGGCTCTGTACCTCTTCTGCCAGATGGCCGTCGGTAACGATATCCGTAAGATTTTGCAGCGGCGTGGCACAAAACAGCGACCATGAGCCATATTTGCTGCTGTCGGCCAGCAGCACCCGGCGACGGGCATTGACCAGCAGATCCTCTTTCAGCCCGGCTTTTTCTTCCGTCGGCGTGGTTATCCCCCTCTCCAGACTCCAGGAATTGCAGCTGACAAAGGCCACGTCAGGATAGAGATTGCGTAACAGCCTGCGACCGTGCTCGCCCACGCAGGACTGGCTGGAATCATCAATACGCCCACCGATAATCGTCACTTCAATCTGTTTGAATTCAGAAAGGAACAGCGCGATATGCAGATCGGCGGTGATCACCCGCAGCGGTAGATGCGTCAGTTGACGCGCCAGTTCCATCATCGTGGTTCCGGCATCCAGCACCACCGCATCGCCTGAACTGACCATGCTTGCCGCCGCACGGGCAATTGCCTGCTTTTCAACCAGATTGCGCTGCATTTTCTCAAGCGTGGTCGGCTGAGCAGGAATAAAACGGTTAAGCGTTACCCCGCCATGCGAACGGCTGATCACGCCTTCAAGATCGAGTTTGATTAAATCCCGCCGGATAGTGGCCGGTGACGCTTCAATGGCAGCCACCAGCTGATCGACGGTGACCAGATTATGACTTTTCAGAAAGTCCATAATCTGGTCGAGGCGACTTTGTCCCTTCATATATCCCTATGCGAGCTGCATCGCTAGCTGAATGGAAATCGCCATGCTCTCAGACTTCGCTTTACCTGTCCAGGCAATATCAAACGCCGTACCGTGGTCGGCAGAAGTACGAATAAACGGCAGCCCGGCAGTGATATTTACCCCATCGTAGAAGCCCAGTAGCTTCAGCGGAATATGTCCCTGATCGTGATACATCGCCACCACTATGTCGTACTGGCCTTCATAGCATTGCAGGAAAACCGTATCCGGCGGGCAGGGTCCGGTGACATTCAGCCCCTGCGCTTTCATCTTCTCAACGGACGGCCCGACGATTTTGATCTCCTCATCGCCAAACAGGCCATTTTCACCGGCATGTGGATTCACCCCGGCCACCGCAATACGTGGATTTGTATAGCCCACGCGCCTGAGGAAGGTATCTGCCATCGCGGTGACCGTCTCCACCCGCTCGCCGTTCAGTGTGTCAAGGAACTTACGCAGCGCAATGTGCGTGGTGACATGGATCACCTTCAGTCGGTCGGTGTAGAGCACCATCGCATAATCTTTGCTGTCGGTGAGTTTCGCCAGCAGTTCGGTATGGCCGGGGTAGAGATGTCCGGCGGCGTGCAGCGCCTCTTTGTTCAGTGGCGCGGTGGCGATGGCATGAACCTCGCCCGCCATCGCCAGCTCCGTGGCTCTTTTCACACAGCGGAAAGCCAGATCGCCCGCCGCAACCTGCACCACACCGGGCTTCAGCGCCTGCGGTTCGGCCAGCGGTTCGTCAATTACGTTAATGATCCCCGGCGCAAAACGGGCCTCCGCCACGCGGTTCAGCACGCGTATTTCCGCCTGGGGCGTAATGCCCATACCGAGCACCCGCCGCAGCGTACTGGCACACCCTACCACCACCGCCGTTGCACCTGACAGCTCTCCTTCCGCCAGAGATTTGATGATAATTTCCGGGCCAATACCCGCCGGATCGCCCATGGTAACCGCAATAATTTTACTCACCCGCCTTCTCCTCAATAAAACGAAAAACTTCTACCAGGGTGTTGTCATCACCAAAACCGCCAGCCTTCGTCAGCACCAGCAGGTCGTTTTTACCGTTTAGCAGTTGTCCCCAGGGAACGCAGTCCGCCACCTGGCCGGCAACGCAAAAACCGTTTGCGCCCAGCCCGCTGGCCACCGCAATCGCCACATCACCGCCGGAAAGATACAGCCCGGCAGGCTGAACCTCTGCCAGTACCGCGCGGGTCAGTCCGGCAAGAAAAGTACAAATCTGCTCGCCCAGTTGACGGCGGCTCAGGCCATATTGCTGACAGAGCGCCGCGATATCATGCCGCTGGCTGGCCTGCTGGCAGGTGCGGATAACACAGTGCTGACCGCGTTGCAGCGCCGTGACCGCCTGCTGTTGCCAGAGCCCCTCATCGGCGCTGGCGCTCAAAATCTGCCGGACGCTGATATCAATCAGACACAGCGAAAAGTGCTGTTGCAGGCGGGCAATTTGTCGGCTGCCCACCTCACTCATTGAGCCGGTCACCGCCAGCACCGCTGGCCTGACACTGACCGGCGCAGGGCGTAGAGCAGCCCTCTGCCCCTCTCCGGCCAGGTGTGCGCTCAGCGCATCGCTCAGCCCGGCCGCGCCGACCAGCAGTGGTCGCACCGCGAGTGCCGCCGCCGCCTGAACAATGTGCTGCAAATCTGACGGCTGCTCGGCATCAAGAACAATCAGCCGCTGACCGTCTGCTATCGCCGCCGCAAGATGCGCCGTCAGGTCTTGCTGGCGCACCACCTCCAGCGGCAGCAGGCCACCTTTTAACGCGCTCTGCTGCTGTAATCGTGCCAGCACGCAGTCCTCGCTGACCGGGGTTTTCGGATCGCTGGCGTATTCCGTTTCGGTCAACCGGTGGCCGTCGATATAGCACACCCCCTGCCGGGTGATGCGACCCAGTTTGGGCACCGCCGGCACCACCAGCGCCGCCGGGGCTGTGCTGGCCAGCAGCGCGGCCTCGACTTCCGCACCGGGATTACCGCGCAGCGTGGAGTCAATTTTCTTGAAGATCCAGCCGTTACGCGCCAGCTCTGCCTGCCGTGCCACCGCCTGCCGGGTGCGTTGGGCCGCCTCGTCGGCAGTGCAGGCGCGGCTGTCGGTATTAATCACCCAGACATCCGCTTCCAGCCCGTCTGTCTCCGCCGATGCGTTGAACAGCACGTTAACTCGCGCACCGGCCCCCGCCATGGCGCTTCCGGCATCATTTGCCCCGGTGAAGTCATCCGCCACCGCCAGTACCGGCTCTTTCCACTGCAAGGGCGTCATCGCATCTCCTGCCATTTATCACGGGAAGCCATCTCCCCTGCCGGTAATGATTATATTCAATCATAATTGATTATATGTGAGCAACTTCAAATTAATCGAAATCAATTTACCCTATAAAATTAAGCATGGACCGCAAGGCATTGCGGAGAAATGAGCAAATACAATCAACTCTGCTTCGCAGGCAGATAAAGGTATGGCAAATGAATATCAACAGCACCGTAATCAGTGGCTATCAGACTCTTCATGACATTGGCTGGCTGTTGCAGGATGTACAACACGTCCTGCTGGTGACAGATAAAAACATCGTCGGCATCCCGGCAGTAAGGGCGCTGACTGACCAGCTGAGCGACAGGGTTGCCACGCTGAGCCGGGTTGATACGGTGCCTCCGGAACCGAGCCAGCATGATGTGGCGGCGATCGTCAATGCGCTGGACACGCAGGGTGTCGATTTGGTGATCGGCGTGGGTGGCGGCAGCGTACTGGACGTGGCCAAACTGCTGTCGGTGCTCTGCGTGGAGAACCCGCCGACGCTGGATGCCTTGCTGGAGGGTGAGAAACCCCAGCGCCGAACCGCTTCGCTGCTTATTCCCACCACCGCAGGAACCGGCTCTGAAGCCACACCCAATGCCATTCTCGCCATCCCTGAAAAGGAAACCAAGGTAGGGATTATCTCGCCGGTGATGTTGCCTGACTATGTGGTGCTGGCACCGGAGCTGACCACCAGTATGCCCGCCCATATTGCCTCTTCTACCGGTATTGATGCGTTGTGCCATCTGATTGAGTGCTTCACCGCCACCGTCGCCAATCCGGTCAGCGATAACTATGCGCTGATGGGGCTGCAAAAGCTGTTCAACAGTCTGGAAAAAACGGTGGCGGAACCGGGCAATCTGGCGGCCAGGCTGGATATGCTGTGGGCATCGTATTACGGCGGTGCCGCCATTGCCCATGCCGGAACGCATCTGGTGCACGCCATGTCCTATCCGCTTGGCGGCAAATATCACATCCCACACGGCGTGGCGAATGCCATCCTGCTGGCACCCTGTATGCGATTTGTGCGTCCGGCGGCGGTCAGCAAATTTGCCCAGGCTTATCAGCTGCTGCCAGAGGCCGATCTCAGCCTGAGTGAAGAACAGCAGTCCCATGCGCTGGTGGATTATTTCACCGCACTGGTTAAACGCCTGCACCTTCCGGCCAGCCTGGACGAACTGGGTATCGGCGCGGACCACCTTCCCGGCCTGGTTGATGCCGCACTTGGCGTCCAGCGCCTGATGAAAAACGTACCCGCCCCGGTCAGCGCCGACGATGTTCGCGAAGTCTATCTGACGCTGTTTCCGGCGCTACACGCTTAACGATTACGAGGACACCATGAGTAAAAAAATATCCGGCGTACTGACCGCCATCGTGACCCCTTTTACCGTCGAAGGCGACTACCACGACGCCGCCATGCGTAAGCAGATTCAGCGTCAGCTGGCGGCGGGTAACGGCATTTTCTGCGGCGGCACCAACGGTGAGTTCTTTGTGCTGAACAGTGAAGAAAAGCTGGCCGTCGCCAGAACCTGCGTCGAGGAAGTTGCGGGTCGCGCCCCGGTTGTTGCGCACATCGGTGAGATTTCCACCCGTGAAACACTTCGTCTGGGTAAGCAGGTGGCCGCCACGGGGGTGGACGCGGTTTCTGCTATCACGCCGTGGTTTGTGCCGCTCAGTCAGCAGGAACTGATCGCCCATTACCGTGAGGTCGCCGATGCGCTGACCGTGCCGCTGTTTATCTACAACATTCCGGCGCGTACCGGCAACACGCTGCAACCGGAGACGGTGCGCGAACTGGCCGCCCACCCCAATATCGTCGGCATTAAGGACAGCGCGGGCAGTTATGACAGCCTGAGCGGGTTCCTCCGCGCCGCCGAAGGCCTCGACAATTTTGACGTGCTGAACGGTCCGGATTCACTGATTCATCAGGGATTTGTGGACGGCTGCTCCGCCTGTATTTCCGGGCTGGCTAACGTTGCCCCCAACGAAATCAACGCCATCTGGGCGCGGTTCCACGCGGGTGATATCGACGGTTCGCGCCGGGCGCAGGAAAACGTCACCGGTCTGAGAACCGATCTCTACAGCGTCGGCTTCTCGCCCGCAGCGGTGAAAAAAGCGGTGGCGCTGATGGGCCATGAGGTGGGTGAAAGCCGCTATGCCGTGCGCTTCAGCACGGAGCAGGAGCAGCGCATCCGCCAGATCGTTAATCAATACACTCACTAATGGGTGGTGGCGCTGTCTGGCGCCATCCCGGGATACGTAAAATGAAAGTGATTTGTACCTCTCCTTCATTCGCCAGATACGACAGCCAGCCAATCGAAGCCTTACGACAACAGGGGTTCGAGCTGGTGATGCTGCCTGCCGATGCCCCGCTGAGCGCACTGGAGCCGCATCTGACCGATACCGTGGCGATGATTGTCGCCTTCACCGAGGTGAAGGCCGCGTTACTGGCGAAGGCTCCCCGGCTGGGCATCGTCTGCAAACACGGTGTGGGGGTTGATAACATCGATCTGACGGCCTGCAAATCCCGGGGAATTTATGTCACCAACGTGCCGGATGCGAACAAACATGCGGTGGCCGACTTTGCCTTCGCGCTAATCCTCAATGCTGCCCGCCAGGTGACGCAGGCCTGTATCGCGACCCGTGCCGGAGAGTGGCCGCGCCTTTTCGCCACCGATGTGTATGGTAAAACGCTGGGGATTGTCGGCCTCGGTAATATCGGCAAGCAGGTGGCGCTGCGAGCCAGCGGTTTCAGTATGCGCGTACTGGCCTTTGATTTTTATCCGGATACGCAATTTGCTGCCGCGCACAACATTGAGTTTGTCTCGCTGGATCAACTGACGGCGCAAAGCGACTTTATCACCCTGCACACGCCCCTGACTGAGCAAACGCGGGATCTGTTCGATGCGGCAAGGATTGCACAGATGAAAAAATCTGCCTTTCTGATCAACGTGTCGCGGGGTGGCGTGGTCAATGAGAGCGACCTGTTTAATGCGCTGAACGACCGGATGATCGCCGGTGCCGCCGCAGACGTTTTTGACCACGAACCGCTGACCACACATCCGCTGTTCTCGCTGAATAACTTTATTCCCACGCCACATATTGCCGGCTACACCGATGGGGCAATCAGTGCCATTGGCGAGCGCTGTGTGCAGCAAATTGTGCAGTGTGTTAAAGCACAGCAACAGCCGGTCAACGTGATGAATGCACTGTAATCAGGGCCGGGGCGTCGTTGCCGCCCCGATAAAGAGAGCTGGACGGCGATCCAGCCTGGAACAACGCTTACCGGGGTCTGACGATGAATACTCATGCTGGAAATACCCGCATCCGCTGGTGGATTGCAGGTCTGATGTGGCTGGCGATTGCCATCAATTATATCGACCGCACCGTACTGTCAGCGGCCGCGCCGCATCTGATTGATGAACTGAAACTCAGCCCGGAAATGATGGGCTTTATCATGGCGGCATTCTTCTGGTCCTATTCCCTGCTACAGATCCCGGCGGGTTGGTTTGCCGACCGTTTCGGTCAGAAAAAAGGGCTGGGCCTCGCGGTAGCCTGGTGGTCCATCGCCACCTCAGCAATGGGGCTGGCAACCGGGTTTAAATCGCTTCTGGCGCTGCGCCTCGCGCTCGGCGTCGGTGAGGCCGCCGCCTACCCCAGTAACGCCGGTATCACCGCACGTTGGTTTCCGGATAAAGAACGCGCCACCGTTTCCGGCCTGTTCGACAGCGCCTCAAAATTTGGTGGCGCGGTGGCAATGCCGCTGATCGTCTGGATGATCTACATGTTCGACTGGCGGCTGACCTTTCTGATTATCGGCGGCGTCGGGCTGTTATGGGTCATCGCCTGGTATCTGATTTACGCTGAAAACCCGGAAGATCATCAACGTATCAGCAAACAGGAAGTCAGCCTGATCCGCGAAGGCCAGGCGCGCAGGCACGGTGAAAAAGGCGTCCTGCCGATGAAATGGTACAAACTGCTGCGCTACCGCAACATCCAGGCAATGTGTATCGGCTTTTTTACCATCAATTACACCTCCTATTTCTTTATCACCTGGCTACCCACTTACCTGGTGAAAGAGAAAGGTATGGATTTTATCAAGATGGGGATGATTGCCGCCCTGCCGCTGCTGTGCGGCATGGTGATTGAAGTCGCCGCAGGCTGGGCATCAGACCGCATGGTGCACCGCAAAGTCTTGTCGCTGACTGCCACCCGCAAACTGTTTCTGACTGTCGGTCTGCTGATGGCGCTGTGCATTGGCTTTGCACCCTTTACCGACTCAGTGGCAATGACCGTATTCCTGCTCTGCGTGGCGAAGTCGGGAACCACCGTGGCCGCATCGCAGGTATGGGCGCTGCCAGGCGACGTGGCCCCGAAAAACAGCGTCTCCGTGGTCGCCGGGCTGCAAAACACCGTCTCCAATCTGGGCGGCGCAATCGGGCCCATCGTTACCGGGGCCATCGTTGCCGCGACCGGCTCCTTCAACTGGGCACTGATTTTCTCTGCCGGACTGGTGGTGGTTGGCATCCTTAATTATCTGTTTTTAATGGGGAAAGTAGAACCCATCTCCAGCGAAGACTCATTAAAGGCGCGGCAGGTATCGATGGGCCGTGCATAGCAAAACAGGGGCAGACACAGGCTGGCTGCCCGCACACCTTTAACCCTGTATCACCGTTAACGCTGCTGGCTGGCGGGCTGTCCCGCCCTGCCTGTGGTTCCGTTTCACTTTACCTTAACCCTGCAAGGCGCGGACAGAACCACAAGGTCGGCGCGCCCTGACCGATAGTGAGGCATTACGATGAAAGAGTTTTCCTCCTCAGGCACGATGATCATCATCGGGATGGTGGTGGCCTACATTCTGTTCACCACCTGGCTGACTTACCGCTTACGCAGTAAAAGCTCCGGCGATTTTATGGAAGGTTCACGGGCGATGCCGGCCTTTATCGTCGGCATTATGCTGATGTCTGAATATATCGGTGCCAAGTCCACCATTGGCACCGCGCAGGCCGCTTTTGAAGATGGCTTTGCCGCCTCATGGTCGGTGATTGGCGCGGCGATTGGCTTCCCGATTTTCGGGCTGCTGCTGGTAAAACGCATCTACAATACCGGCAAAATCACCATCTCCGGCGCGGTGGCGGAGAAGTACGGCAGTACCACCAAAAACATCATTTCGCTGATTATGATTTATGCCCTGCTGCTGGTGAACGTGGGGAATTACGTCAGCGGCGCAGCCGCCATCTCTACCGTGCTGAAAGTTAACCTGCCGGTGGCCGCCTTTATCACCGCCGTAGTCAGCACCTTCTACTTTGCCTTTGGCGGCATGAAAGGCATGGCGTGGGTGACTATGCTGCACAGTGCGTTGAAATACATCGGTATTCTGATAATCCTCGGCGTGGCGCTGAAAATGACCGGGGGGATTACGCCGATGGTGCAGAAGATGCCGGACTTCTACTGGACCTGGGACGGCCACGTCGGTGCCAGCACCATTGTCGCCTGGCTGATTGGGACCATCGGGTCGATTTTCTGTACCCAGTTTGTCATCCAGGCGATCTCCTCAACCAAAAGCCCGGCTGCCGCCCGCCGCGCCACCTGGGTCGCCTTTTTCTTCTGCCTGCCCATTGGGCTTGCCATTGCGGTGATTGGCGTGGCGGCAAAATATCTGCATCCTGACATTAAAAGCCTCTATGCTCTGCCGGTGTTTTTACAGGATATGAGTCCGTGGCTGGCCGGGATTGTCACCACCTCGCTGGTGGCCTCGATTTTTGTCAGCGTCGGCACCGTGGCCCTGGCCATTGCCTCGTTGATCGTCAAAGATTTCTACGTCCCTTACCGCAATCCCACCCCGGAGCGGGAGTTCAAAATGACCCGCCTGCTGTCGCTGGTGATTGGTTTCGCACCGCTGATCTTCGTGCTGTTCGTGCCGGAAGTGCTAAAACTCTCCTTCTTTACCCGCGCCATTCGCCTGTCAATTTCCGTGGTCGCGATTATCGCCTTCTATCTGCCGATGTTTAAAAGCGCCCGCGGTGCAAACTGGGGACTGATTGGTGCCTGTGTGGTCACCTCGGTGTGGTTCCTGCTGGGCGACCCTTTTGGCATCAACAATATGTATATCGCCCTGATTACCCCGGCGGTGATTATGGCGATTGACCACCTGATACCCCGTCGGGAAAAAAGTAAGAAAACCAACGACAATTTGCAAAAAAGTGGAGCGTAATGATGATGGATAACGTAACCGTCGAGCGTGATGGCCTGGTACATCCGGCCGGTGACAGCCAGTTGCAGGTCGCGATGCTACCCTCCCCCTGCCCGCAGAACCATGCCGCCAACCTGCTGCCGCTGCCGGATGGCGATCTGCTCTGCTGCTGGTTTGGCGGCACCCAGGAAGGCATTGCCGATATCTCCATCTGGTGTTCGCGTCTGGCAAAAGGCAGCCAGTGCTGGAGCGAACCACAAAAACTGTCGGAGGACGACAGCCGCTCAGAGCAGAACCCCGTACTGTTTCTGGCACCGGATAACATTCTGTGGCTGATGTACACCGCCCAGAAATCGGGCAATCAGGACACCGCCATCGTTCGCTATCGTCAGTCGGCTGACTTTGGTCACAGCTGGGGGCCGATAGCCACGCTGCTGGACAGGCCGGGTACTTTTATCCGCCAGCCGGTAGTCGTGCTGCCAAATGGTAACTGGCTGCTGCCGGTGTTTTACTGCACCACCCGTCCCGGTGAAAAATGGCTGGGGAATGACGATACCAGCGCGGTGAAAATTTCCTCAGACCAGGGAAAAACCTGGCGCGATGTGGCGGTGCCGGAGAGCACCGGCTGTGTGCATATGAATGTCACTCTGCTGAAAGATGGCTCACTGCTGGCGCTGTTTCGCAGCCGCTGGGCTGACCATATCTGGCTCAGCCGTTCATACGACAATGGTGAAAGCTGGTCTGCACCAAAGCCCACCGAACTGCCGAATAACAACTCTTCCATTCAGGTCACCACGCTTGCTAACGGCTCACTGGCGCTGGTCTTCAACGCCATGAGCGCCGAAGGTGCCAGCGAGCGGCGTCTGTCACTGTATGATGAAATTGAAGACGAAGACGACGCTGCCACTGCGGAACCGGTCGCCCGCAGCGGCAAAACCGCCTTCTGGGGGGCACCACGCGCGCCAATGACGCTGGCTATTTCGAAAGATGGCGGTGACAGCTGGCCGTGGCAGCGCAATCTTGATGAGGGGGATGGCTACTGTATGACCAATAATTCGCAGCAAAAGCTGAACCGCGAGTTCTCCTATCCCAGCATTAAACAGGGCGTTAATGGTGAGCTGCATGTCGCGTACACTTATTTTCGTCAGGCGATTAAATACGTTTGTCTTCACGAAGAGTGGGTTACCGCTTCCGGAGAAACGCAATGATCACCGGCAACCTGAAGCGCCTGCCGCTGGCAACCCTGCCCCCTTTTCTGCACGCGCTGCTTGCCAGACCTGAACACAGTCTGGCAGCGTTGCAGGCGCAGGATGATGGTCGCTTTCAGCCAGAGGGTGAAGGCTGGTTTTACACCATCAGCATGGCGCAAACCGCCGCCGCTGCAACGCGCCATACCGAGTTTCATCGCCAGTATCTGGATATCCAGATCGTGCTGGACGGCAGCGAAACGATTAATTTTTCCTGTGCCGACGCCCGTCAGCAGCAGGCAGAAGAAAAGAAACCCGATCTGTTTATCGTTGCCCAACCGCAGCTGCCGCATTCGCTGCGGCTTACCGTCGGGGATTTCGTGACGTTCTATCCCGGCGAAGCGCATCAGGCGCTGTGCGCCAGCGGTCAACCGGCTCCGGTGCGCAAAGCGGTATTTAAAATCCCCCTGCCCCTGCTGGAGGCGGCCTTATGAGCCGTCACGCCCTGGTCACCGGGGCCAGCTCCGGCATTGGGGCCGCCATCGTCACCAGGCTGCTCGACGAAGGCTGGACGGTCACCGGGCTGAGCCGCACTCCCGTCACGCTCAGTCATCCCCGTTTTTGCTCGCGGCCGGTTGATCTGCTGAATACCGATGCGTTAAAGCAGCTGCTGGCAACACTGTCGCCGGTGGATGCGGTGGTCCATGCAGCGGGGATGATGAAGGCGGCACCTCTCGGAGAACTTGATGCCGCAATCAGTCAACAGCTGTGGCAGTTGCATATTGCCGTGGCAGAAATGCTGGCTAATCAGCTGGTGGCACAGCTACCGGACGGTGGGCGCATTATTCTGATTGGCAGTCGGACCTCGCGCGGCGCAGCAGGACGCAGCCAGTACGTCAGCACCAAATCGGCGATGAAAGGCATGGTCAGGAGCTGGGCAGCAGAGCTGGCACCGCGTGGCATTACTGTCAATATCGTCGCGCCCGGTGCAACCGCCACGCCAATGCTGAGTATGCCTGGCCGGGAAAGCTCACCGCCAACGTTGCCGCCCATCGGGCGCTATATTCAGCCGGAAGAGGTCGCCGGGCTGGTCAGCTTTCTGCTCTCCCCTGCCGCCGACGCCATCACCGGCCAGGAGATGGTAATCTGTGGCGGTGCCTCGTTGTAACGTCGGTTAAGATGCCGTGAGCTTTCCGGGCCATTGAGGCGTACAAAAAATCAGTAGGGTGCGCCTTTATCTTTCCGACCTTTGAAAATGGCAGCAGATTCACTTCCCCTTTGCTGCTCGCTATCTGTCTGTTCCCTGCAATGTATTCACTTTGGTTTTTTATCCCCCTGGTCTTTAAGCG
The DNA here is from genome assembly GCF_000590885.1 of Erwinia mallotivora. Classification (GTDB taxonomy): domain Bacteria; phylum Pseudomonadota; class Gammaproteobacteria; order Enterobacterales; family Enterobacteriaceae; genus Erwinia; species Erwinia mallotivora. The sequence continues at coordinate 330,378 of NZ_JFHN01000045.1, read as the reverse complement.
TTGCTAACCTCTGATCCTGAACAATTTATCGCCTGCCAGTGGATGATACTTTTGTGGCGGTTATCTTTTGTGGTTCATACACCTAAGGCAGAACTTATGGCGATTTTAAACATATCCGATTTTGGTGCAGTGCCTGATGCTTCTTCCCTTTCCACCCGGGCGATACAGGCTGCCATCGATCGGGCCTCGGCAGGCGATACGGTACTGATCCCCGCAGGTCGTTTTCTTACCGGCTCGCTTTTCCTGAAGAGTCATCTGACGCTTAAACTGGCTGAAAACGCGGTACTGCTGGGTAGCCAGCAACTGGAAGATTATCCCCCGATCGCCACCCGCGTGGCCGGAATCGATATGACGTGGCCAGCCGGGATCATCAACATTAATCAGTGCCAGAATGTGACGGTCAGCGGTCCCGGCACCGTGGATGGTCAGGGTGCCATCTGGTGGCACAAATTCTGGGGGGAGGATGAAAATGGCGGGATGCTGGCGGAATATAACCAGCAGGATCTGCGTTGGGTTGTGGATTACGACTGTCAGCGTCCCCGCAATGTGGTGGTTTATCAGAGCCATTCCGTGGCGCTGGACAGCTTTACCTCCCGCGAGTCCGGCTTCTGGAATATTCACGTCTGCTATGCAAAACAGGTGGTGTTGCAGGGACTGCGGGTTGAGAATTCCGCCGGGCCCAGCACGGATGGCATTGATATTGATTCCAGCGAGCAGGTTCGCGTGCAGGGCTGTAGCGTGTCCTGTAACGATGACAATATCTGCATCAAATCCGGACGGGGCGCAGAGGCACAGCAGCTGGCGCGGACGGCCCGCGATATCACCATCCGCGACTGTCAATTGCTGAAAGGTTCCGGGATTACGCTCGGCAGCGAAACTTCTGGCGGAATCGAAAACATCATTATTGAGCACAATCGTTTTTCTGGCACCGGCGTCGGCTTTCGTATTAAGTCAGCCCGCAATCGGGGCGGCTGGATAAAAAACATTATTGTCCGTCATCTGACGATGGAGGATGTCTGCTATCCCTTTATGCTGCAACTGAACTGGTTTCCGCAGTACAGCTACAGCCAGCAATCTGCCGGGACAGAGCAGCCCTCTCACTGGCGCAAACTCAGTGAAGGGGTGGAAGGTCTGGCAGGTCTGACAAAGGTAGAAAATATTCTGGTCTCCCATGTCACCAGCCGACTGACCAGGGCTGACGGATTTTCCCGCGCCTTTTTTATCGAGGGCGCAGTAGAGCAGCCGATTACAACGCTGCACTTCAGCCATATCAGCGTGCAGGCGCAGGAGTTTGGCAAAATTGCCGGGGTAAAAGATTTGATGTTTAACCAGGTCAGTGTGGATGCGCCCGCGATCACTCTGGCGGAAAATGACATCTATCATCGTTAGTGGTGTAAGGGGTGATATCGGGTTATTGATGTCTTCGCCGCTCTTTACTGGCTGCATGATTTAACTTCGCGGTTGGTGAATACGCGCTCACGGTGTATCACCACGTCGTCCATTTCGGTTTATCCCCGCTGGTGCGGGGAACACATTTCCGAACGATAAATAAGTAATGAGCAATTCTTTTAACCCGCGGGATTTGATATTTAACGATCCAGTTGTCATGCAATCTGTAAAGCCATCAGAAGAGTTGCACTGATGTGACATACTGTTTTAAACAGAAAAAAGGCGGGACGATCCCGACTGAGTTCCGTTTTCCTCTTTACTCAGAAAATGCCAGTCAGCTTCCGGACTTTAACAACAGGCTTTATTCTGGCTGGCAGTCAGAAAATTTTAATAACATCAAAAGCTGAAGTCAGGAATATAAAATCCACCAGGGTACATGACGCCTGAAGATGTTCCGGACATCCAGCACGCGTTGGCTGCATCAATCCATGAGCCCATATCAGTTCCTCTGAAATCGGTAACGTTCAATGATTCTCTCAGGCCATCCAGATTCATCGCACCAGAAATACGGTACAGCTCTCTTTTTCCTGATTCTTTCATATTTTAATCTCCATTAATTGCATCCATTTAATATTATATTTCTAACAATATTACCCAAAGGCTCCTTCCTGAGCATATCGCCAATTAACACCGTAACGCTCAGTTCGTTGTACTCTTGCTTTAGTTTTATTTTATCTGCTTCTTTTTTCTCCCATAGTCCACAGGCAGCATATGCCCTGCCTTCTGGTGTTGAATGTTCGTTTTCCATAACGGCCTCAAAAATGGATAAGGCTTGATTACTCATCAAACATTTTTCGTAAATCATTTCCTCCGGCATTCTCTTTGCCACAAATCCGTTAAAGCCAACAGAAAATAAACGGACGGACGACAGCTCTTTTTCTAATTCCTGAATTGATTAGCTGAAGCAGGCATTAGCAATGAAGCACTCAGAAAAAAAATTAAAATCCATTTCATCACATACCTCCATTTTTTAAAAAATATACCTTCCCACAATTCTTATCTATTTCATCGGTCACAATAAACCGGTTAGTGTCAGTACGTTTCTCTTGATATAGCTTAATGGTAAACATCCAGCACGTTTATCGGTTTATCCCGCTCGCGCGGGGAACACTCATCAAGGCGATGCATACAGACGCAACTTGTTATCGTTCGGGGAACAGGTCGCGGTGTAGCACTGCGTGTCGATCAGTGCTGGCTGAGACGGGGTGTTGATATCGCTCTGTATTCATGGTCATGCTCCTTAAAAAGTGGTCTGTATTGCTGAAAAACTGTCACCCGTTTGAAAGCCGTTCGCCACAAGGGCGTGAAACAGCACGCCCCCCGAGTCTGTGCTGGGCTCGCTTGCGAGTCCCATTTCCCCTGGTCAGAAACAGTTAAGGGGTGTGCTTTTCTAAGATTCGGCGAACATACTCAGGCGGGTGAAAACACGACAGATGGATGAAAGGGGCACGCGGGCGAGAAAAGGCCCTGCGCCTCAGCAGTACCGGTACGGAGCCAGCGAGATACTCCAGCCTGCGGAGGTTGTATGGTTGCGTCAGTCGATGGAAACCCGTCTGCCCGGAAAGGGCCAGGGCAGAGACGCGAAGCGGCTCGGTGCAAAGCATGGCTGAGCTATGTCCCGAAGGGGCTGACACCCGATGTGGCATGAAGCCTGGAAAGAATAAAAATCAAATAAAGGTATCCGCATTGCTATGCGATACACCTCACACAATACTGAAAAAAACAGAACATTATATCTGTATATTGATCTGTAAAAATGAGAATTTTTTAACCCCTTCACAATAATAAATTAACAAGAAAGATTATTAAGATCTGACAAACCAATACATTTACTCTGGTTTAACTGACACAAAAACAATCAGACAAGACTGCAAAAGGGAATTATTACGTTCAATAAAAGTAAAAATAATTACATTTTATTTCAACGAAGGTGATGTTTATAATCCTGATGAGCCAGTAATAGTTTATAAAGGGGTTGGTTATGGAAAATATAAATACTGTATTAATGGAAAAAGTATCAGGAGCTGGGAATTATGCAGATAAACATGAAATAGGCAATTCCAGTGGCAGAGGTGGTGCTCCAGACTCCTGTGCAAACAGAGCCGGTCTGGGTGCAATAATTGGCACGCTGGGCGCACTGGCTACGGGCGCAACAGGTGGTCTGGCAGGTGTTGTCGTCGCTGGCGTGACCGGGGGGTTGTCATCAGTCATCGGATGCGAAAACCCTTCCTATAATGACAACAACAGCGGTAACAGCAGCCGTTCAGGTAACTATGGTGCGCAGTGCACGTGGTAAGGATTTAATATGAAATATCCAGGCTCAGGCACACGAATTCGCCGGATGATAATTCATCTGGCATGGCTGTGCACAATTTTCCCTCTTTCCCGTCGGCTTGCATCTTTAATCCCGAACGGTACTTACGAATGGACAGTACTGACAGCCTGGTTTTTCATGTTAATTGGCATTGGTGCTTTCTACAGCTGGATTTTTAAATGCTACGACTGGTTCAACAACAAAAAGTAACAACAACGTTTTTCGTTTCAGAAAGATTAAATTAAACGGGGACAGGACGGGTGAAGCCGCAGGCTGAACCGGCCCTGCTCCGCCGCCGTCAGGCAGCAGGGTTTCAAGCGCGGCCGGACGCATCGCCAGGCCTCCCCGTCCGACACCGGTTCCCCTGGTTAAGCCTTCAACTACATTATCGTTGATATATCCATCCAGCCTGCCGCACCTTCTCCGGACTCCTCTTTAGCCTCCTCCAGCAGTTTTTCTGCCAGTCCAGACTCGCGCCAGCGTATATGCGGACACGCTGACCGACCTGTTAAGCCGTTCGGTAGCGGAGCAAATGTCATCGGCAATCAAGCGGATAGTTTCAGTTTATGCCCGCTGTACGGCAGTGAACCCCTTCGACACGAGCTTCATCAACTGAGGCCATTTCTAAGCTGCCTGTAAGGCAGTGAACAAAAACAACGCACCGGTCACTTACGGAGCGCTTTTCTGAGCTGCCTCGCGCGGGGAACACTCTAAAACTAAATTACTGTTTTATAGGGCCAATTAAACAGGGGAAAAATCTACCGAATTTTAGTGGCAGATTAAGTCCGCAGATTATCAGAATTCATCACCGGCAAAATCCACAACTTTTCTTGCTGTCACTCTGACACAGTCAGACTTAACGCGGCTGTTTTTTCTTCAGTAACTAAAATTTACCTGGCCCTGATTACACAGTATTTCTGTGTCCGGGCCGGGACGAACAACCTGTTGGCAATAAAGAGTGAAGCCAGCTCGCCACGGTTCACAGGGATGCTTTTCCTGCTGATTTTCGAGCCTGTTCTGCACCACGGCCCGCCGCCAAGGATCCTCAGCGTTCCTGTAAAAAAGCGCGCCAGGCAGCAATCACCGCAAGAAAATCTTCCACGCCGCAAAAGCACAGGCTTTCTTCGTCGTAATAGCGCATCCCTTCTTCCATTTCGTCCCCCTCAAGACTGAGCAGGTTTGCACGAATGATCACCTCTTCCTCGTCCATCCACAGCGTATATTCGCGTCCCACCCGTTGCCACTGGCGCTCAGTGCCTTTTATCTCCGCTACGGCGTTTTCAACCTCATCAAGCAGCGTGAGATTATCTTCCACTTCTTCGTTAAACCAGTGCCCGACGGCTTCATGTCCCATCGACATGCGCACCTTCACCTTACCGGTAAGGTCACGTAAAAATTCGTATTCCATGCTGCTGTCCTCTGAACTCATTTCGCTGTTTCGCGCGTATTTTCCCTTCAGGGATTGGCGCTCTCTGTAAGATGGACAGCATTATCGCAGCACCGCACAGGAAAAACAGCGCTAAACGGCCCCGGCTTTTGGAAGGAAGTCGAAAGCAGTAAGCCGTTACTAATTTATAATTCTCATCGCAGTATGCTCATGCTCTCACCGGTTAATCCTGCACGGTCAGATGTTATCTTCTCTTTATCGGAGAAAGATAAACCTGCTCAGGCCAGCAGCCATCAAACAACCGACATTGATGCTACCTCCTGCCGGGCGTAAACCGGGTAATCACAGCGATGGGTTACCCTGAAATCTGCTTGCCGTAAGCTCGAATCAGGCATGGGTAAAATTCAAATTTTCTCATCAATTTATCTGTAAGCCGTGCCACCTTTTTATTACTATCACCTCAACTGGTTTCCAAATTTAAATACTTTTAAAACATATATTTATTTTTATTTTTCTGTTTTTTATGGCTGTTTATAAAAACTGATTATAGTTAATCATGACTCTTACCCATGCCATAACACTACAGAGGAATTAACCTATGCATGATTCTCAGCAGTCAGTAACGATTGATTTGGCCGATTCCGGCATAAAGGGAGTTGGATTGAACCGTTGTCCACAAGGGGTGCTGGCGAAAACACTCAGATCCTGCCTGCTTTCTCTGGCAGCCATTGTGGGAGCTGGCGCATTCTTCAGCCAGGCGCAGGCAGCGGTATATGTCTGTAGCAACGACAGCTGTAGCAGCTGGAAAGCCATTACCCAGGCACAGCGTGACACCAAATCCACCGATGGAGAAAATACCACCATCCAGCAGACATTAAGTCAGTCAGCGGATCAAAGCATTACCAATGGGGCGAGCGATCCCAGCGTTGGCAACACCAATCTCTATCTGAAAAGCAGCCTGTGGCATACGGGTGGTTATGATCCCTTCCACGGGAAGCAACATGTCACGGTCTACATTTATAAATCCACCGACCTTAATAAACGCCTGAAGACCTGCCACGCTTTCTCATTTACCAATGCGGGCGGAAAACGTTATCACGCTACCTGTGAGTGATTATTAACTTGCTTATCCCACTGACGCGTTCAGCCCGTGATTAATAATTTATTGCGTTAAAGATATTTTTATCTGACAGCGCGGCTTGATGGTCATGCTGAGGATGATTACAGACGGGCATGGAAGCCCCAGACAACCAGCTTGCGGATAGCCGGAAGAGTCATTTCCTTCCTTGTCAGGGGCTGGGGGACGGTGAAATTGACGTTCAGCGATTTACCGGGTTTTGCCAGTTCGGGCAGATATTTCTAAGCTGCCTGCACGGCAGTGAACCAGGCCGTTCAGACGCTGGCGTTTGTTGTCCATTTCTAAGCTGCCTGTGCGGCAGTGAACGTTACGGAACTCAAGAAAATGCTGGAGAAAAGTTTCTAAGCTGCTTGTACGGCAGTGAACGGGCGCGGCTGTACCGTCCGGATGTTATTTTGTTTCTAAGCTGCCTGTACGGCAGTGAACTCAGGAATAACCAACTCAGCCGCAGGCGTTCATTTCTAAGCTGCCTGTACGGCAGTGAACGAAAAGATACCGAATATTTGCTTCGGGTTGCCTTTCTAAGCTGCCTGTACGGCAGTGAACGCGGCGGTGGTGGCGGTGGTGGATACGCTGAATTTCTAAGCTGCCTGTACGGCAGTGAACATGTTTCGCCAAAAATAGACGGAATAAGATGTTTTCTAAGCTGCCTGTACGGCAGTGAACACTGGCCGGGCTGTTTATTGTTGACCGGGACGTTTCTAAGCTGCCTGTACGGCAGTGAACTTCGGGATGGGTTTCAGCAAAGGCCGTCAGCTTTTCTAAGCTGCCTGTACGGCAGTGAACTCACAACGATGGTTGTGACTTATCCTGATGGATTTCTAAGCTGCCTGTACGGCAGTGAACTATAGCCCTTTTTCCTGCTACGGTTTCGTTAATTTCTAAGCTGCCTGTACGGCAGTGAACACCAGTGCAAACCGGCATCACGCCGGTATCTGTTTCTAAGCTGCCTGTACGGCAGTGAACGGCTTTGAGTACCGCACTGTCGCGTTTGTATGTTTCTAAGCTGCCTGTACGGCAGTGAACGGCAGAAGTGGCCCGGTACAGTGACGAACGCTTTTCTAAGCTGCCTGTACGGCAGTGAACCAACTCCCGAATATGGCGCTCTATATCCATCATTTCTAAGCTGCCTGTACGGCAGTGAACAGGGTCTGAACACCTGTCGGAGCACAGGAATCGTTTCTAAGCTGCCTGTACGGCAGTGAACATAATCCCGGCCCGGTCGAACCCGTTCGGCGATTTCTAAGCTGCCTGTACGGCAGTGAACTCATCCAGACCCCGTTACGCAATTCCTGTATTTTTCTAAGCTGCCTGTACGGCAGTGAACATTGGCGAAGAATTCATGCCAATATTTTCTGATTTCTAAGCTGCCTGTACGGCAGTGAACGCGGTCATCACTGTAACCGGCCACTTCGGCCATTTCTAAGCTGCCTGTACGGCAGTGAACTGTTAGCAGTTAAATATAACCTTACGTTTTTAAAAGAAAAAAAGAATAATCCTCCTGAAAACCCTTTTTTTCACTTACCCGTCCCTGACCTTAAATATCAACAAGTTAAAAACAGTGTGAAAAAAAGGGTCAGAACCAGGGGACGGTTGCCTGTCCGCTCAGTCCATAGGCACTGAACCTGCCGGGAACGGCCTCGGCCACCAGCGGCCCCTGTTTAATAAACAACAGAAACTGTTGGCTACTTGACAGACTTTTCAGGCGAATAAAAGGCAGTGATAAACGCTGCTCATGCGCATCGGGAATGCGCATTTTTGCCTCATCCGCGCTCAGCCAGCCTTTCTTCACCGAGCGCCGCCGCAGCCTCTCCGCATTGCTCTTACACTGCACCCGGCTGATGGTACGGTATTGCGTTGTTGCCGGCACCGGCAAAATACCGCTGTAATCAATATGGTCACTCAACCCCTTACGCCAGGGCACCGCTTCCAGTTCGCACAACGCAGCCAGACAGCCATGCACTCGTATTCTGTCGCCAGGGGTATTTTTTGCAGCCGGAAAGCTCACGCCAATCCGCCCCTGCCCAACGCTACCCAGCACAGGATGCAGTTTGGCAAACAGCGCTGTCATCAGCATCTCCGGGCTGAACTCAGGGTCGGGAAGAATACGGATTTCAATATAATGATCCATAGCCACCCCTATTCACTTTTTTCACCAAAGACACCACCGCGGATCAGAACGGCCATTACATAATGCTGCTGCTCCGTTTCTGGCTTGATCCCTTTGGTCACCCAACCATCAAGCAGCGTGTAAAAATCCATTTTATCCTTTGGCTGGCGATACGCCCTGCCCCGACTGGTCACTGAACCATAAGGCTCCACCGCAATCGGTCCCAGCTCCAGCTCGGTGGCGGACGGATACCAGCTATCAATAGTGCGCAATGCGTTGCCGACTTTCTGTGAATGCAGCGCGGCACAGCCGCCAACCTGGTACAGCACTTTGCTTTTTTTACTGTTGCTGTCCAGCACCAGCTCCTGAGAAGGGAAGATCTCTTGCCCTTTTCCCAGACGCACAAAAGCATCAATGCTGAAAAAAGTGAAACCATCTCCCGCCAGTCCCTGTTCAATTTCCTGTGCCAGCTCCGCCAGATTTCCCGCAGGCTGGCTGAATTCACGCAGGCTCAGCTGGTCACTGTTAAATTCCCAACGTTGGCTTTTACCCGTGACGCAAACTTTGATGTCATCCGCGCCAACCCGGTTGCGCCACAGGAAACGGGCATTCGCCAGGTTTTCAGCATAGCGGCTGGCCAGCACGGATAATCCATGCTCACTGATATATCCGTTAATGATACCCGCCAGTTCTGCCTGATAGTGTTGATCGTTACAGACAGAAGGCAGCGCAAGGTTACCCAGTACGCGCAGGGAAAAGCTGACTTTAAGCGTGTCGCAGTCAAAAGGCAGGGCCGCAACATCCACCCGTTGCAGATTAGCCTTCTGAATCTCGGCATCCAGTTTTCCCGGGTCGCTGGCCGAGGCATTTTTGAGACGATTTGAAATCGTGCCACGTACCGCCTTTTCCTTTATTTCGATCGCCTGACACCGTTCTGGTTGCTGCCAGTCACAGGCATACATCATCGCGTCCGAATTGGATAACTTGCGTTCAAAAGCCAGCACGGAAGCGGTTTTAATCGTTGATTTAGCCATTCTTTTATTCCTTTGCGTTATTCTTCATCAATGAATTCGTAAGTGTCATCGGGAGCAGACGATACGGAGCAGCAGCGATAGAGGCCATCATGATAGTCATAGCGCCACAGCAGCGTTTCGAGGTCAGTAATACGATGTAAACTTCGCCACTCACCTGTGCCGTAAATGGCTTCAACAAAGCAGAAAGGTAGGGTGGGATCGCGGGACTTCTCCACTTCGCCCGCAGGAAAGAGCGGCGATACCGACTTCCACCCCGTCTGGATGGGCACCAGCCAGCCGGGCTGGGGACGAGGGACGTAGCGTCACCGGGCTGACGTTTCTTCTGAGGTGTTACTCTCCCGATCGGGCGCTGAAGCCGACATTTTTAGCGCAGCAAAATCCAGCCAGGCATCGATCATTTCCACCTGGGGATTTTCCTGCTTCAGTGCCTGATAATGCTCTGCAAGATATGCGGAACGATCCACTAAGGCAAAACCGGGTAACAGAGGATACAACACGCGCCGGAGTGCACTCTGCTCAACCGGCCAGGGCATTACGCGGGCCCGGCTCATGCTGATGATGGTTCCACCGGCCAGACGCTGGCTGACACACAGCGTCTGAAGATGCGCTTCCAGCGCTTTTGCACCTTCCCGGCCATTGGCAATCATCCCCTGACATTCAATTAATAAAGAAACCGTCATATGCATGCGTCCTTCTTCGTTAAAGGCCGCTGTTTTTGCTTCTCTGGTGAGCGGGTTTCGTGTCAGAGAAAAAAAGAAATCACGCCCGGAAGAGTACGCATGTAGCTGGTGCTGATGGCAGATCACCGCACAATTATCCAGCGAGAGTCCGTGACTCTGCTGCAACCTGCGTGAAAGCGCATGGGTATACCCCAGAAAATGGGAGATGGCAGGAAAACCCCACGTCAGCCCGGCGACAGCATTGGCATTTTCCACACGAAGATGACGTAACAGGATCAGCGTTCTCATTGTGATTCCTCCCTGACAGCCTGTTCAAATTCGCCCAGCCGCTGCTTAAACAGGGACGACCATTCGCGTCGCTCCACCTCTGACACTTTCAGTTCATCATGTTTTAACTGCCGGTTGAGCCAGACGCCAAAATCAATGGCGATTTCTCTTTGCCATTCACCGCTTTCACGTTCTGCCCGAAACTGGCTGTCCTCTTTTGCCCGTCCGACATCCAGCCACAGCTGCTGTGAACGTTTCAACTGACACGCGTCGCCCGCGCTCCAGCCGTGCTCCACGGCCATATTCTCTACTCCGGCGACATAGCTGAAGAGGATATCGATAATTTCATCGGTGTATGCCAGTCGGCGATGGCGTATTTCCCGGTTATTGGGTGCATCTTTCACTCTCAGTAAGAATTCGCGCAGTTGCCAGATAGTGGAACGAGCCATCTGACTGAATTCACTGTAATGATTGAAGATTGATTTGTGCTTTGTGGGTGCCCTGGGCTGATTTTGCCAGCAAGGTGGGGCACATGAGAGCAGCCAGTTGCGTCCTCTGCGTACGCTGTTGAGATAAGAAATGTTCTGCGGTTTAGAGCCGCCAGGGTTTTGCGACGCCATATTGAGGTAGCTGACACGCGGCTCTGCATGCCAGCGTTTCGCTTTGAAAGCCGCGTTAATCTCTTTGGCCTTATCACTGAAACGTGCATCGGCAATCCGCTGATGCAGCGCATGTGCTAACGAAGAGGAAAACAGCGGCCCCAGCAGGTGGTAGTCATTTTCGCCCACCGGGAAATAGAGCTGTTTTGCCAGCTTATGTGAGCCGGGCTGCTTATCCGTCAGCGCCTGCATAAAACCATTCACCCACTGCATCAGCTGCCCTTCCGTTTCTGCCAGCGGTGCCAGTGGGGAATAGTCTCCACGACGGAGCGTTTCAATTAACGATTCGCCCTGATATTCAGTTTGCAATAATCTGGCGACGTCCAGAGCAGCCGCATTGCCTACGGCATCAATCGCCGGTTTGTGCAATGTGGCGGTGGAAAGGTAAGTGGCATCGTCTTCTCTGGCGGACGCATCGAACCGACTGCTTCCTCTGGCATCACTGTGGGTAAATTTCAGCGCATGGGTGACCAGGTTGATCTGTTCGGCCCGACTGGCCGCATCGGTCAGCCAGCTTTTAATTTCGTAACGCTGCTCAAGTTCACGCCGCTGGCTGGCCGTTTCCTGTCTGACCAACGCAATCTGTTGAGCATCAGTCAGATTTGTCAGCTTCTTTTCGGCCTCTTTATCGAATGCCTCCAGCCGCGGCTCTCTGCGATCCTTTACATAACTGGTAATTAATAATGTGAATCCTTCATCCGCCATGGTTTACTCCTTAACCTTATATTTCAATAAATTATGGATATCATAATTGACCGTAATTGAAAATTTTTGCTGCCCGATCTTTTATACGCACTCAGTCGAGTGCGCCAAACACGCCAAGCAACGGATGATAAAGCCACCGCTCATCACCTCGCTTTTCAGCCAGGTTGATTTCGCCAAACCGCTGGCTAACCTGCCGCAGCTCCATATGTAACTCATCCGCCAGCTGCTGATATACTGGCAGATAATCAACGGCTATCCACGGACTGACGCCGCTGGCAAAACGGAGTTCACAGGGCTGAAAATCCGCGCTGACTTTCCACTGGCCGGGAACAACATCGGGAAACTTAAATAACGGCGAATCGCTTTCATCTTCCATCCACAGGCAGTACAACTCTTCAGGTGTCGAGCGCCGGAACGGCGTAATCCGTTGCTGCTCACCACTCCAGGTTGCCTGTTCCCGCCACCACTGTGCGGCGTAGTAATACCCCGGCCGCTCAGGTTTTATCAGCATGGCCTGTAAGGCAGTGTGCTCAAGTGCGGCAAGATTGGTTTCAGGCTGCTCATCATCACGCCGCTGCATACGGGGAATGGCGTTCATCACCTCATACTGATATGGCTGAAGGATCGCGTTGAGATCGTGGCTGCGCAGTGGAAATCGGACAGATTCAAATCCTGGCCGACAGTAAGCCAGTTCAACATTTTTAAGCGCTTTGCGATTTTTTTGCAGGATCAGGAGATTGGCAGACTGGCACTCTTTCCGGCGATGGCGCTGAATACGCCCGGCAAGCTGGATCAGTGAGCGAACCGAGCTGGGTTCAGCAATCGCCCAGTCATAATCATGATCGCGCCCCACTTCCGCTACCGGTGAGGCCAGCACCACAAACAGGTGATGTTTTTCGGGAGTGTCAAAGATATGACTGACCTCCGAAGTCTGCCAGATAGCCTGTTCATCGTAGCGGGTCAGCGTGGCATCCAGACGTCGTTCAATCTGCGAGCGCATCGCCAGCGGGTGCTGGCTGTGATAAACACAATAGTGCAGGCGAAAATCTTCCGGGGCCGCCGTTTGCAGTAACCGCCTGGCGACCGCCACCAGTGGGTCGATATTTGCCATGCGGATCAGCCCGACCGACAGCGTTTTTCCTGATTTGTGGCGTTGATGATGACGGGTATGCAGACTGTGCATCGCTTTCAGCAGTTTTGCGGCCATACTGTCCAGCACGTCTTTTTCACGGGGCGTGGGCGGATTGACCGCCAGCAGTTCACCCCGCCGCAGAACCTCAGCGTCCTGTAATTTACTCACCCGCTTTTTGACAAAATCATCATGATGCTGAACAAAGTTTTTGATCGCCGTAATATCATGATGCGCGCAATCATATTCATCAAACCAGGCACAGCAGATACTCACCGGCAGGTCTGGCTCACCGCAGGCATACTGATAATCCGCTCGCCCCGCACGGTAAGCGCTGAACAGCGCCTGCACCAGATCAGGCGGCAGAGTAGCGGAAGAGAGCAGCACACGGCAGCCAAGCAGACCTGCCCAGTTCACCAGGCGACATAGCGCTGGCAGGTCGTTTTTATCAAAATCGTCAGGTTCATCCAGTACCAGATCGGCAGTTAACAAGCGCAGCATCGGCGCAATCTGCTTACCGCCACGAGTCCCTTCCGTCGCCCCAATAAGATGATCGATAGTACTCACCAACACCGGCGCACTGATCAATTGATGCAGTTCAGGGGAGCGGCGCAACCACTGGCTTAAGCGTCCATCATCAAGCGTGCCATCGTAACGGACGTACTGATGTTCTGCGAAGATCGCCTCTTCAGCGTCATGGCTGTCATCAGAGGATATGGCGACTTTTTTACTCCAGAAATCATGCAGCTGTCGTACCGGCTGTGAACCAATCAGCACCGCCAGATCGTCATCCTGTAGATGCAGTTTTTCTCTGAGCGCCTCACCCGTTTGTAATGTCAGGGTACGCAGGCCAAGCGCAACGGAAAAACGGCATCCCTGTTTTTCATCCGCCAGCGCATACATGATGCGCGCATTAGCAAAAGTTTTACCACAGCCAGTGGAAGCCATATTGATGCCGAAAAAACCCTGTACCTTTGTCCTTTCACCTAACGATGTTGCCAGTTCGAAAGCTTTGTCCTGCCAGCGAAAGCGCTCTTCTTTGCTGCGTTGTTTAAATCCTTTGTGTCGGGTAATGGCCGGTAAAGTCGTGCGCAACTGCGGCAGGCAGCGGCCCAGCAGCAGAGCATTCTGGCTCACTCCAATATTATGCTCGTCCAGCCGTTGCTTTAACGCCTTTGTCTGCTGACAGGTGTTGGCCCAGATTTTACTGTCAGGTGCCTGCCAGCCTGTCGTGGCGGGCAATGCGGAGTAGTGGTGGTCGGCCAGCATCAGAACCAGACGCGCCATATGGCTGCTGAACCGGTGATCCAGCCCCCCAAAGCGGCTTAGTGAAGGTAACTTCAGCGCACGACCAGCAAATTTTTTCGCCTTTTCACGCCAGACCGCGCTGCGCAAAGGCGTGCCATGCGGAAAACGCCAGACGGCGGCCAACCCCTCTTTTGTCCAGTTTTGCAGGTGGTTCGTCGAGTTCCACTCTGCCGTCAGCTGTCCGGTCAGCCAGTCAGACATCCGTGTGATATCTGGCGGATAGTCTGTATCCGCAGAGCAGGCGGGCAGGCGGTGATGAGAGAGAATCAACCACGCTACGGTGGTGGCGACTGGCGGTAGATTAATGAAGGGATTCTGATAAGGAGGATAAGGATCCTGGCAGAGGTTTTGCCATATTTGTTGCTCATCCTCCTCCGTCACCTGGCTGAGCGCGGTTAACCATTGCGGGTCCGTTCTGTTAGCCACCCATGCACAGAACAGGCGCAGCGATATCCATTCATGCCGCCAGGGCTGAAAACGTTTTCCTTCTCCCTTAAGTGTGTCCTGGAACAGCTGGTTAGCCTTGCCAAAATCATGAAACAGGCCCGCCAGCGCCGCCAGCAGGCTGATACTTTCACCACAGTGCCACTGATTTTCACTGTGATTTTTCAGAATATCACGTTCTGTGGTGTCAGTGGGAACCGCTCCCTGAGGATTAAACCGACGCAGATTGCCGACAATCCATACCAGCTCCGTTTGATTGCTGGATTTGATCCAGTGGCAGGCTACCGCCGTGTTACGCCGTGCCGTTTTCTTTAACAGCTTTCGTAAGGTATTCAGGCCTTCAAGGGTGATAGCTGTCTGCCAGGTTCTGTCCCCCTTACGTTCCGCAAACTGATCGAGAATACGCCTTGTTTCTGTCAGTGCCCGCTTGTGACATTGTGAAACCAGCAGAATATTCATTTGGCCGCCTTACTGAGCATTGCTGCACTGTTTTGCACTGTTTCAATCATCACCTCAAGCGCCTCCGCCTTTTGCAGACCACGAATGCAGCGTTGCCGAAATTCCTGCTCATCTTCTCCGGACATGGCAGCAATAAAAGCCTGCGGTAAAATCAGGGCGTCTTTAATCAGATCCGCCACATCAAAAACCAGTCCGCCACGTCGCGTTTTACCATGTAATACCGCCAGCCCGTGGGGTAAGCCAGTTACCCAACATGCCACGGCTGCCAGCCCGTAAGCCAGATAGTTGCCGTGATCGAGAAAACGATTGGCAGCGTCCACCCCGCCACCGCGTTTTGCTCGCGTGAAATCACCATAATTAACCGTCTGCGCGGCCAGTTTATAAAGCGCTTTGGTCATTACTGCTTCCTGCGCCAGCAAATCCTGCGAGTTCTGGCTTTGCGATAAACTCTCTTCGAATCGATCCAACAGTATGGTTAATTTCTGCGGTTCACAGGAGAACTTGCCTTCTCTTCTGATGATATCGGCAGACCAGTGCTGGCGAATCTGACTGATACGTGTTCGCTGAAAACATTTCGCTGCCTCAAGACGGCTGCTATCGTCAAACCAAAAACTCACCCACTGTTGCAGATATTCTGTAGGGCGATATTCACTTTGTGATGTCAGCCAGGAAACGGTGGTTTCTGCTTCATTTGCTGCATATAAAGGCGTGCCGCCACCCCCGCAAAACCCCACCAGTACTCCTGCTCTGGCAAATTCACGCATTGCTGCCTGAGTGACCGAGGTTCCCGTCCCCAGCATAATTACCGTGGTGTTAGCGATGGGAATATTCCAGTAAAGCGACTGTTTGCCCTCTTCTGTGACATATTCAACGCGCCCGCCATTAACCAGCACCCGGCAACATTGCAAATAATAAATATTACTCCGTTTGGAGTGTAATATGGTTTCCAGATCGGAGGGTTTAATTGATTCCAAAATAACTTTTCCCTGTACTGTTTTTCCTTATTGAGGAATCATAGTATAAATATTCATATTCTTTTATCTGCGAGCTGCCTTCCATTTCAGTAATCAAAGACGATCTGACTATGAATAAGGAAAAACTGTCGAAAAAACTTTTCTGCGTAGCTGATATCATTCTGCTTTACCATATAGTGATGAAACAGTAAGGGGTATGATATCAGCTCGCCTCAGCGGTACGTAAACCGGGGCTGGATCCTGACGCTACAAAAACGTACACCAGGTACGTTTTTTAAATAAGGGTTTACTATTTATCGATAATGATTAATGCAGTAAAAATTAACTGGGTTTTACCCCTCTGAAAGATCGGGATGGACCATTCTGATTTCGTCTCTACGTCTTATTGCCATGTTAATCTGGCAGCTTAACGCTATTGCGCTATAGCCGTCGATGCCTTCAGCCCCGGCGCTGGCTGCTTTACAGTAGTCCTGACGATACTTTAACCACAATTCCTGACTGCGGATAAAAGCGTCCTTCATCTCTTCTCTCTGTCTTTTTTCTCCCATCCACCACTGGCTGTAATCGTAATTTGAAATTTCTTTTAATTTATCCTGATAGGCTGTATTTAATTTTGCTTCTGTCATTTTACTTACTGAACTCAGGCATTCACTGTCATTGTCACCACCTTTTGCTATACATGCAGCAACCTCTTTATTTTCAACAATGCTACCTGAATTTAATTCAGCATAAACATTGATGGCGAACGTTGATAATGCCGCACCAAAAATACAATTTAAAAAATATCTAACCATTTTTCAGACTCCTGATCCTTATATTATTTCTTCGCCTGTCGCCACTTAAAATTGAATCGTTTTTCAGATATTCCATTATCTCCGTGCGGGTCCCACCGTGCGCCATTATTTTCACCATCTCTGGTGCAGTCTTGTTCCCCTGGTAAATTGTATCAACAAAAACATCCCGTATTATTTTATCCACGTTATACCAGGTCAGTGCGTCAGGAACATGACGTGAATTTCTTGAATATACATCTTTCGCATAATTAAGCTTTTCTCTGTAAACAATTTTAAAAAGTCTTATTTGCTGACCATGTGTAATCTCTCCGATAAGCGGGCCATAAACCTTGACAAACTGCCCGGCCAGGCGACCTTTCAGATGTGATGCTTTTGAACATATAACAGCTTTATATTCCTCAATACCCGCCTGGCTGAGTGTTGAGTATATCTCGCCACGACTGCGTCTTCCCATATCGTATCCTCTTCCAAGAGTTACACCGGATGAGAATTTAGGAGGCCAGTGTAATATACGGGAAAAATTTGGGTAAGCATGCTGTCTGAATGGCTCCACCGCAGTAATATAATCAACGCCTTCTGAATCAAACGTCACCTGTCCCTCACCGACCCAAAGAGAACCCGATATATGCTGTGGCCGCTGTCCCGGAGAGTACGCATTTTCAATCGCTTTCATAAAGAAACTGTCTGTGGGATTAACAAGCCCGTCGGGGGATAACGTTAACAGGCGTTGATACCATATTATCGCCTGGTTTGTTTCCGGGCCACATACGCCATTTGCTCTGACAGTTCTTCCGGTAGCAAGCCGGTATCCGGCATTGATTATCATTTTCTGTATTTTTGTTACGTCCTCAGGATTATTGGCTCCACAATTGCCAACAGTTCCTTTCAGACGGTATATCCGTGGATTATGATATGACATTTATTTCTTCCTTTTAGCGAAATTTTAATTCCCTTTATCTTTGGTAATGACAAAACAGAAACAGGGTTATTTTACTCAGACCCTTTAGCAAACTGTATATGATGTAGCCACCAGATTACATGGTTATTATTGGGACGGACAAACCGCAGTATATCCTGCTGCAAATTCACCTTACAGAACCCCAGCTAATGGCCTGTCACCGCGAAAAAAGAACAGGCTGAACATCCGTTTCCAGGCGCAGATGCCGGAGTAACTCCAGTTCGGTCAGCGCATCGACCAGAAGGGAGTCAAAACTGGGATTCAGAAGCGAGAGTTCAAAGTGATTAAATTGAGCCATGATGTTTAGTTATCTCAACTCTTGCATGAGGTTATCTCAAAAATACAATAAAAATACTAACATAATCAATAAATCAGAAAGAAGGTGATTTTTTATTATCTCAAAATCCTTGTTTCAGGATATCAAATATAAGTTTGAAAGATGCTGAAAATGAGGGATATCGGGTTTTGTATGCATGATGCAGTATGGGTGTTTTATCGTTGGCTTTATGCCAGTTTTTAGCGCCACTATGTTTGAGCCTGATTCTACAGATAACACCCCTCTTTCCCCTGAGCACCGATTTTTAGTGATAGCCCTTACTAAAACAAAGCAATTTTTGTGGGGCATTCCCGAAGGCGCTGTTTATGAGAAAAATATATTATTGATTAAATTGAATTTACAGTCTGGTTTCACCTGAGTTTCTGCTCTGCCTGTATGGTAGTGAATGTTTAAAAAGCGCCGTCCCGACTACAGAAAAGTTTCTAAGCTACCTGTACGGCAGTGAACACGGCGTGCGCGTCTCTGAGCCGCATCATGATTTTCTAAGCTACCTGTACGGCAGTGAACATGTTGCGCTAGGCGAGTTCAGGCTCGATGAATTTCTAAGCTGCCTGTACGGCAGTGAACACGGGTTTACCGCCCGAAGGCGTCGTCTCTCATTTCTAAGCTGCCTGTACGGCAGTGAACAACTCCGGCTGCACACTATCTGCTGTTTTGTCTTTCTAAGCTGCCTGTACGGCAGTGAACCGGCACAGCTACGCCATGCACATGCTCTACGCTTTCTAAGCTGCCTGCACGGCAGTGAACGTAATCGCAGTTTTGAGCGCCCGGATAACGTATTTCTAAGCTGCCTGCACGGCAGTGAACATTTTGTTAAGTTTGCTGACGATCCAGTTATATTTCTAAGCTGCCTGCACGGCAGTGAACCACGCCGCTGGCAGGTTTTGAAGCTGAGTTCATTTCTAAGCTGCCTGCACGGCAGTGAACTTCCTTGCTCCTACTGAACAGCCACGGCTGCTTTTCTAAGCTGCCTGCACGGCAGTGAACCCGGAACCCTAGATTTTTCCGCGACCAGTGTTTTTCTAAGCTGCCTGCACGGCAGTGAACAGGGGGGAAGCGTATATTCAAAACGCTGGATGCTTTCTAAGCTGCCTGCACGGCAGTGAACCTTGATCGTCCTGAATTGTTCCGGCTCCTGAATTTCTAAGCTGCCTGCACGGCAGTGAACCGTAGCGCATAAAGCTTAACTCACCGATTTAAAAAGAAATTTGACCGCCATCGCTTAAATACCCTCTTTTCCATCTCCTTAAAAATCCCATTTCTTATCAGTCAGTTAAATTTGCAGTAAAAAAAAGGGTTGTTTCCATCACCCGATTTTTCTCTTTTCAACATGCGGTAATCGCTGAACAGACAATGACCGACGCAGCTCTGAAGCGTTTATAAAATCAGCTTCCGCCCCGGAAACAGACAAAAAAAATCCGGGAAAAATAATTCCCGGATTTTCAAAACACAGATTGCGTCAGACTGCTTCTGCATCGCCTGAGCGCGCAAGCTGCCCGCAGGCTTCTTACACCGCCGTCTGGAAAATAACGCCGTCAGCTTTCTCGGTATACTGCGCCAGCTGGTCGAAGTTCAGATAACGATAGGTATCCACCGCCGTCTTATCAACCTGATCCATAAACTGCTGGTATTCGTCCGGCGTGGGCAACTTGCCCAGTAAAGAGGCGACCGCAGCCAGTTCAGCAGAGGCCAGGTACACGTTAGCACCGTTACCCAGACGATTCGGGAAGTTACGGGTAGAAGTCGAAACCACCGTCGCTCCATCCTTCACCCGCGCCTGGTTGCCCATACAGAGTGAACAACCCGGGATCTCAATACGCGCACCGCTCTTACCAAAGACGCTGTAGTAGCCCTCTTCCGTCAGCTGCGCCGCGTCCATCTTGGTCGGTGGTGCCACCCATAAACGGGTAGGCAACTGGCCCTTATGGCTGTCCAGCAACTTACCTGCCGCACGGAAGTGGCCGATGTTAGTCATACAGGAACCGATAAAGACCTCATCGATCTTCTCGCCCTGCACATCAGACAATACGCGGGCGTCGTCCGGATCGTTCGGCGCGCACAGAATCGGCTCTTTGATTTCCGCCAAATCGATATCGATCACCGCGGCATACTCCGCATCCGCATCGCCTTCCAGCAGTTCAGGCTCGGCCAGCCATTTCTCCATGCCCTGAATACGGCGCTCCAGCGTACGGCGATCGCCGTAACCTTCAGAGATCATCCACTTCAGCAGCACAATGTTGGAGTTGAGATATTCAATAATCGGATCTTTGCCCAGCTTGATGGTACAACCCGCCGCAGAGCGCTCAGCCGACGCATCAGAAAGCTCAAATGCCTGCTCGACTTTCAGATCCGGCAGACCTTCAATTTCCAGGATGCGGCCAGAGAAGATATTTTTCTTACCTTTCTTCTCAACGGTCAGCAGACCCTGTTTGATGGCATACAGCGGAATGGCGTGAACCAGATCGCGCAGGGTGATCCCCGGCTGCATTTTACCTTTGAAGCGCACCAGCACCGACTCCGGCATATCCAGCGGCATCACGCCGGTTGCCGCCGCAAAGGCCACCAGCCCGGATCCTGCCGGAAAAGAGATGCCAATCGGGAAGCGGGTATGGGAATCCCCGCCGGTGCCCACGGTATCCGGCAGCAGCATACGGTTCAGCCAGCTGTGGATAATGCCGTCGCCCGGACGCAGCGAGACACCGCCACGGTTCATAATAAAGTCTGGCAGGGTATGGTGGGTCGAGACGTCAACCGGCTTGGGATAGGCTGCGGTATGACAGAAGGACTGCATCACCAGGTCAGCGGAGAAGCCAAGGCAGGCGAGGTCTTTCAGCTCATCACGGGTCATTGGGCCGGTGGTGTCCTGAGATCCCACAGACGTCATTTTCGGCTCACAGTAAGCGCCAGGGCGGATACCGTCAGTCCCACAGGCGCGGCCGACCATTTTCTGTGCCAGAGAGTAGCC
Organism: Erwinia mallotivora; assembly: GCF_000590885.1. GTDB lineage: Bacteria > Pseudomonadota > Gammaproteobacteria > Enterobacterales > Enterobacteriaceae > Erwinia > Erwinia mallotivora. The sequence continues at coordinate 309,267 of NZ_JFHN01000045.1, read as the reverse complement.
ACGGCTGCTTGCAGCAACATCTTTCGCCTGGCGGAATACGTCACTGTGCGGCAGGCCAAGGGATTCACGCGCTTTGCTGGTCAGGCCGCGTCCGATGATCAACGGAATACGACCACCGGCACGAACTTCATCCAGCAGCACTTCGGTTTTCAGCTCAAAGTTAGCCAGCACTTCACCGGTTTCATGATTCAGCACTTCACCTTTGTACGGGAAAATGTCAATCACATCGCCCATATTCAGCTTATCGACATCGACTTCAATCGGCAGCGCCCCGGCATCTTCCATGGTGTTAAAGAAGATTGGCGCGATTTTTCCACCCAGCACCACGCCGCCGCCTTTCTTGTTCGGCACGAACGGGATGTCTTCACCCATAAACCACAGCACCGAGTTGGTGGCAGATTTACGTGAGGAGCCAGTACCGACCACATCACCGACATAGGCCAGAGGGAATCCCTTTTCCTGCAAGGCTTCGATCTGCTTAATTGGGCCAATATTGCCAGCGTCGTCAGGCTCAATACCTTCACGGGCGATTTTCAGCATCGCCAGCGCATGCAATGGGATATCAGGGCGGGACCAGGCATCAGGAGCGGGAGAGAGGTCATCGGTATTGGTTTCGCCGGTGACTTTGAAAACGGTAACGGTAATTTTTTCGGCCAGTTTCGGGCGGGAAAGATACCAGTCGGCGTCAGCCCAGGATTGCAGAACCTGCTGAGCATGCGGGTTGCCAGCTTTGGCTTTTTCTTCCACATCGTAGAAGCTGTCAAACATCAGCAGCGTGTGGCACAGCGCTTTGGCCGCAATCGGAGCCAGTTTTTCATCGTCCAGCGCGTCAATCAGCGGATGGATATTGTAACCGCCCTGCATGGTGCCCAGCAGCTCTACGGCTTTTTCCGGAGTGACCAGAGGGGAGCTGGCTTCGCCTTTGGCGATCGCCGCCAGAAAGCCCGCTTTGACGTAGGCAGCTTCATCAACACCCGGTGGGACGCGGTTAATCAGCAAATCGGACAGGAATTCTTCTTCACCCGCTGGCGGGTTCTTCAGCAGTTCAACCAGCGCGGCCATTTGGGAAGCATCTAACGGTTTAGGAACGATCCCTTCGGCTGCACGCTCGGCAACGTGCTTACGGTATTCTTCTAGCACGACGTTCTCCTCGCTCACATTGTAATGGCTACCGGGCGCCCTCAGGTTCACCGCGAAGTGATTTGCTCATTCTGTAGGGTAAAGCGCCCGGTTCCGCGTGGGCCAGCATAGCAGGATTTCCTGCTGGTGTTAATCTGTTTACAAAAAAGCAACATTATTTGTCGTCGCCACGGCGATACTCCTGAGAAAACTAAATTTCGCGCCACATCAACGCGTTCAGATTTTGGCTGGCGAAGGGGCTTGCTCCAGTACGTTGCGCGTAATACTGTATATAAATACAGTTAAAGGAGTGTCAATCATGCCAGTAATAAGCCGTCCGCTGATCCATCAGACTCTGCACTTACCACTTTATCTTGAACGGGTTCCCTGTGGTTTTCCCAGTCCGGCGCAGGATTATGTCGAGGACGCTCTCGATCTGAACAACCTGGTGGTAAAGCACCCGAGTGCGACTTACTTTGTCAGAGTCAGCGGTGATTCGATGCTTGGCGCAGGTATCAGCGACGGCGATCTGCTGGTGGTGGATCGCTCTTTGTCAGCAGAACACGGCGATATTGTGGTGGCGGCGATAGCGGGAGAATTTACCGTCAAAGAGCTTCGTACCAGGCCATCCGTGCAACTTATTCCTCACAACAGCAACTATTCTCCGCTGACTTTTCAGGATGAAGAAGAGCTGGAAATATTTGGCGTAGTCACCTTCACATTGAAATCTAATAAACATGTACGCACTTGTTGATGTTAATAATTTCTATGCCTCCTGCGAGACTATTTTTCGTCCGGACCTGCGCGGCAAACCGATAGTGGTCGTCTCGAATAACGATGGCTGTATTATTTCGCGCTCGGCGGAAGCAAAAGCGCTGGGCATTAAGATGGCGGCCCCTTATTTCAAAATAAAAGAGGCGCTCCGCCAGCATCAGGTGACGGTTTTCAGCTCGAACTACGCCCTGTATGCCGATATCAGTCATCGTGTGATGCTGACCCTGACCGAAGCGGCCCCCGCCGTTGAGGTTTACTCTATCGATGAAGCCTTTCTTGATATCACCGGCCTTTCCCATTGCCTTTCCCTGACCGCCTTCGGACATCAGTTACGTAACCAGGTGCTGAAAAACACCGGACTGACGGTCGGCGTGGGGATGGCCCCCACCAGGACACTGGCGAAACTGGCTAATTATGCGGCAAAAAAGTGGCCCGGATTCAGCGGGGTTGTCGATCTGTCCGACCCTCTACACCAGCAAAAACTGCTGGCCAGAGTACCGGTAGAGGAAGTCTGGGGGGTGGGTCGCCGTCTCAGTAAACAGCTGCATACTTTGGGTATCGAAACCGCCCTGCAACTGGCGGGCACCAGCCCCTCGTTGATTCGTAAAAAATTCAGTGTTGTGCTTGAACGTACGGCGCGTGAGCTGCGTGGTGAATCCTGTCTGGCATTTGATGAGCTGATCCCGGCCAAACAACAAATTATCTGTAGTCGTTCTTTTGGGCATCGCATTACCCGGTATGACGATATGCATCAGGCGGTCTGCACTTACGCCGCGCGCGCCGCCGAAAAATTACGGGCTGAGGAGCGGTTTTGCTGTGTCATCAGCGTATTTATGCGTACCAGCCCCCATGCCGACAATGAACTGTTTTACGCCCCGCAGGCCAGCGGTCGGCTGGCAATCCCTTCTCAAGATACGCGTGACATACTACGTGTCGCCATCAGTTCACTGGACAGGATCTGGAAAGAGGGTTTTCGCTATATGAAAGCAGGCGTGATGCTGAGTGATTTTTTCAGCGAGGGCGTAGCGCAACTCAATCTGTTTGAGGCGCATCAACCCCGGCGCAACAGTCATGAGTTGATGCAGACCATTGATAAAATCAATCGTAAAGGCCGGGGTACGATATGGTTTGCCGGACAGGGCGCTGAGCACAGCTGGGCAATGAAACGCGACATGCTGTCACCCGGTTACACCACGCGCTATGCCGAATTGCCGGTGGTTAAATAGCGAGTGCCGGAGAGATCGCCGGGGAATGCTGCTGAACCGCTATCTGCCACAGATTTTAAACCGCTGCGAGTAAAAAACGACGCCCGACCATTTTGTCCATCTGGCGCACATTTTTGAACACCCTGTGCTAAATCCGTGCTTTTGCACAATAGTGCTGCCCGTGTGGATGTGCTGGAGTCAACGTCTGTTCAGAGGAGAAGGCAAAGAGAGGAATGATGAACAAATCGCGGCTGACGTTATTCTGTTGTGGAATGCTGTTCGTTTGCGTAGCGCAGGCTGCGCACTGTTTACCGGAAACATTTGCGGGTAAGGCCGATGGCAAAACGCTGAATACCAGCGCTATTCAGCAGGCTATCCAACAGTGCGCCGAACGCGGTGGCGGCACGGTTTACCTCTCTTCCGGCGTCTGGCTGAGCGGACCGTTACAGTTACAAAACAATATCACCCTGCAAATAAGCAAAGACGCCACGCTGAAGGCCAGCAATCAGGAAGGGAAGTTCATAGCAGCGTTTATTGGCCGTCCGGCACAGCGTAATGAGGCCTTTATCTTTGCCAGTAACGTCCGCAACGTGGTGATTAACGGCGGGGGCACCCTCGACGGCGATGGCGAAAAAAGCTGGTGGCCTGAAGCTCTGCGGATTCGGGCGGAAGTGCGTAGCGGTAATCCACACGTCTTCCGCGATCGCTTTCCCGGCGTTCCTCTGGCAAACGGCGTACCCCGTCCGTGGTTTATTGAGTTTAACGCGGTGAGCGGCGGCCGGATTGAACAGGTACATCTGACCAACTCACCGATGTGGAACATTGTCATCCGCAACAGTGAACATATTGATATCCATCAGGTAAAAATCAGCAATCCCGTCACCTCGCCCAATACGGACGGCGTGGATGTGGTGTCGTCGCGCGACATCACGATGTCAAATATGGATATTCATACCGGCGACGATAATATCGCCATCAAATCCGGGCTGATCCCCGGCACGGCTGCGCCAGCGCAGGACATCACCATCAGGGATTCGGTTATGCGTGACGGACACGGTATCTCCGCTGGCAGCGAAACCGCCAATGGTATTGGTCGGGTCACCATCAGCAATGTCACCTTTCTTAACACCGAAAACGGGATCCGCATAAAATCAGCACGCGATCGTGGCAATTATATTGGACCGCTGACGGCCGATAATCTGACCATGACCGATGTGGCAACGCCTGTTCTGGTCACCAGCAGCTACAGCGGGCAGTCCGGGGCGGCGGGCCACACGCTTACCAGTGCCATTGAGCACGCAGCAGTGACCGCATCCACGCCCAAAATTCGTGGTATCCACATTTCGAATCTCAGCGCCACCGGTGCCAGCCACGCGATGATTTTCAGCGGCCTGCCGGAATCGCAGGTGCAGGATGTGGTGCTTAAAAATATCGATATTGCAGCAAAACAGGGGGTGCAGGCGCGCTACGTTAGCGGCAGTGGACAACATGTGCGGATCAGGGTTGAACAGGGACCGATTGTCGCGCAAGGCCCGCAGGCAGCGTTAGCCCTGAGTCAGGACCTGACGGCGTCAGATGCCACGGGTGATAATGCAAAGCAGCATTGAGGCAGAAAATCACACTGACAGGCTGCGGTAAAGGGTGGTGATAAAGGTGCTGCCCACAGGCTGGCTCTTCTGGTTCACTGCCGTAAAGGCAGCTTAGAAATACGGTCGTCAGTACCTGATGATTGTTCAACAGTTCACTGCCGCACAGGCAGCTTAGAAAACATGCAGGACGCCATGTATCGCGAGGGCTTTGTTCACTGCCGTACAGGCAGCTTAGAAATGAGAGCCAGCATAGCCAGCTGCTAATGAACCGTTCACTGCCGTACAGGCAGCTTAGAAAACGTTCGTCGTGGCCACGGCATCTCTGCTGAGGTTCACTGCCGCACAGGCAGCTCAGAAAAACGCCTGACGGATTTACCTGTGGAAGGGGCCAACGGCTGAAATCACCATTATGGCCCCCTTCTCTTACACGAAGCCGATGTGGCTGTTACTCATCCTCATCTTCTTCATCGCGGGGTTTTCCGGCAAAACGATTACGCACCAGCACAAAAAACACCGGCACAAAGTAGATCGCCAGCAGGGTCGCCGCCACCATGCCACCAATTACCCCGGTGCCGACCGCGTTCTGCGCACCAGAACCTGCACCAGAGCTGAGTGCCAGTGGCAACACGCCAAGGATAAATGCCAGTGACGTCATCAGAATCGGCCGCAAACGCATGCGCGCTGCCGTCAGTGTGGCTTCCACCACGCCCTTCCCTTCCTGCTCAATCTGATCTTTAGCAAACTCGACAATCAGAATCGCGTTCTTCGCCGACAGGCCAATGGTAGTCAGCAGCCCGACCACAAAATAGACATCGTTATTCAGGCCACGCAGCAGGGTTGCCACCAACGCACCAAATACGCCAAGCGGCACCACCAGCATCACCGAAAAGGGAATCGACCAGCTTTCGTACAGCGCAGCCAGGCAGAGAAACACCACAATCAGCGAAATGGCGTACAGCGCAGGTGCCTGCTCACCGCTCATCCGCTCCTGATATGACATGCCGGTCCAGTCATAACCAATACCAGAAGGTAACTGCTGTGCCAGCTGTTCCATCAGCGCCATCGCTTCACCAGAGCTTTTGCCAGGCGCAGGCTGCCCCAGAATTTCCACCGATGACAGGCCATTGTAGCGTTCCAGCCGCGGCGAGCCGTGTACCCATTGCGCAGTGGAGAAGCTGGCAAAGGGCACCATCTTGCCGTTAGCGGCCCGCACATACCAGTTGTTAAGATCCTCCGGCATCATGCGATACGGCGCATCACTCATCACGTAGACTTTTTTTACCCTGCCATGATCAACAAAGTCATTAATATAGCTGCCGCCCCAGGCGCTGCTCAGCGTGGTGTTAATGTCGGAGAGATCCACGCCCAGCGCCGTGGCCTTTTCCTGATCGATATCCAGCTTATATTGCGGGCTGTCCTCCATGCCGTTTGCACGAACGGCCACCAGCGTCTCCGGATGCTGGCGCGCCAGAGCCAGCAGCTGGTCGCGGGCCGCCATCAGCTGGTCGTGCCCCAGGCTTGCCCGGTCGGTCAGTTCGAAATCGAAGCCGGTCGCATTGCCCAGCGCGATAATCGGCGGCAGGTTAAAGGCCACCACGTTGCCATCCATAATGCGACTGAATGCCTGCGCCGCACGGCTGACAATGGCATCAACCCTGTTCTCGTTGCCGCCCCGCTGCGACCAGTCTTTCAGACCGATAAACGCTATCCCCACATTCTGCCCGCGTCCGGCAAAACCAAAACCGTTAACCGTCAGCACGTTCTCAACGTTATTTTTCTCCTGATGCAGATAGTGATCCGTCACCTGATCGAGCACCGCCTGGGTACGTGCCTGGGTGGCTCCGGCAGGCAGAATCGCCTGGGTAGCCAGTACCCCCTGGTCTTCCGAAGGCAGGAATGAGGTGGGCAGACGCAGAAACAGCACCGCCATTGCCGCCACAATCACGCCATAAATCAGCAGATAGCGCCCGCTACGGTTGAGCATTCGCGCCACCGAATGGGTGTAATGCCCGGCGCTCTGGTCAAATTTGCGGTTAAACCAGCCAAACAGCCCGCGCGGTTGCTGATGTGTTCCCGGCTTAACCGGTTTGAGTATGGTCACGCAAAGGGCAGGCGTCAGGATCAACGCGACCAGTACCGACAGCACCATCGCGGAAACGATGGTAATCGAGAACTGACGATAGATAACGCCGGTACTGCCGCCAAAGAATGCCATCGGCACAAATACCGCAGAAAGTACCAGCGCAATCCCCACCAGCGCGCCCTGTATCTGTTCCATCGACTTACGGGTGGCAGCTTTTGGCTTCAGCCCCTCTTCGGCCATCACCCGCTCAACGTTTTCCACCACCACAATGGCATCATCGACCAGCAGCCCAATCGCCAGCACCATGCCAAACATAGTCAGGGTGTTAATGGAGTAGCCGAAGGCGCTGAGAATACCAAAGGTGCCAAGCAGCACCACCGGCACCGCAATGGTTGGGATCAGCGTCGCCCGGAAGCTTTGTAAAAACAGATACATGACCAGGAACACCAGCACGATGGCCTCAAACAGCGTCTTGACCACCTCATCAATCGAGATGCTGATAAACGGCGTGGTGTCATAGGGGTAAACCACCTTCAGACCTTGCGGAAAGTAGGGCTTCAGCTCATCAATTTTTGCCCGAATCGCCGCGGCAGTATCCAGCGCGTTGGCCCCGCTCGCCAGCTGGATCCCCAGCGCCGATGCCGGTTTTCCGTTGATTTTCACCACAAAATTGTAGTTCTCACCGCCACGCTCAATACGGGCCACGTCGTGCAGCCGTACCTGTGAGCCATCACCGTTGACTTTCAACAGAATATTGCCGAATGCCTCCGGTGAGGTCAGGCGGGTCTGGGCAATAATCGACGCGTTAAGCTGCTGCCCCGCCACCGGCGGCGCGCCACCCAGCTGCCCCGCCGCCACCTGGGCATTTTGTGTCTCGATCATGCTGATGACATCCACCGGGGTCAGCTGGTAGTTATTCAGCTTATTGGGATCGAGCCAGATGCGCATGGCGTACTGTGAACCAAACAGGGTGCTGTCACCCACCCCGTTGATACGGCTGATGGGATCTTTCAGGTTGGTCGCCACATAATCAGCAATGTCTTCCATACTCATCCGGCCGCTTTCATCGACAAAGCCGGGCACGAGGAAAAAGACGCTGGAGGATTTCCGCACGGTAATCCCCTGCTGCTGGACCTCCTGCGGCAGCAGGGGCGTGGCGAGTTGCAATTTGTTCTGCACCTGCACCTGGGCGATATCTGCATCAGTGCCGTTTTCAAACGACAGCGTCAGTTGCAGCGTGCCGGAAGAATCACTGGTGGAGGACATGTACATCAGGCCATCCAGCCCGCTCATGTTCTGCTCAATCACCTGGGTCACGCTGTTCTGCAAGGTGGTGGCATCCGCACCGGGATAGGTGGCACGGATTTGCACAGCAGTGGGGGCAACATCGGGATATTGCTCAACCGGCAGCTTAAGGATCGAAATCCCACCGGCCAGCATCACAATAATGGCCAGTACCCAGGCAAAAATGGGCCGATCGATAAAAAATCTGGACATCAGTCAGCGGTTCCTGTTGACGGGGAGGATGAATCGGAAGCGGCGACGGGTTTCACCGTCATACCGGGCCGGGCGCGTTGTAAACCGGAGATAATCACCCGTTCACCCGCCCGCAGCCCGGCGGTCACCCGCCATTTATCGCCGACAGCCTGTGACACCTGAATCGCACGAACGGATACCCGGTTGTCGCTGTCCACCACCATCGTGCTGGCATCACCGCGCGGCGTGCGCGTTACCGCCTGCTGGGGGATCAGTAGCGCACCGGGATCGCGGCCTTCCTCAAGGCGTGCGCGCACGAACATGCCGGGCAACAGCTGATGATCCGGATTGGGTATCACCGCACGCAGCGTGATTGAGCCGGTGGTTTGATCAACAGTGACATCAGAAAATGCCAGCGTGCCGGGATGGGGAAAAAGCACGCCGTTGCCGGTCACCACACTGACCCGCACCTTATCCGTTTGCTGTTGCAGACGTCCCGCGGCCAGTTCCTGTTGCAGATGCATAAACGCCTGTTCCGACTGGGTGACGTCGACATACAGCGGATCAAGCTGCTGCACCGTCGCCAGCGCATCAGATTGTGCGCTCTGCACCAGCGCGCCTTCGGTGACCGAAGAACGGCCAATGCGCCCACTGACAGGCGCGGTGATGGTGCTCCAGCCCAGGTTGATACGGGCGGTTTCCCGCGCGGCTTCAGCCACTGCCACTGCCGCCTGAGTTTGTGCAACCGTGGCCTGAGCCTGATCAAAGTCCTGTCGGCTGACGTACTGGTTGCCGGTCAGTGAGCGGTAGCGATTCAGCGTGACTCTGGCAATTTGCGCTCTGGCCTGCGCTTCAGATACTGCCGCGCTGGCGTTGTCATAGCTGGCCCGGAACGGTGCCGGATCGATCTGGTAGAGCGTCTGGCCGGCAACCACATCGCTGCCCTCAGTAAAGGCGCGTTTTAAAATGATGCCGGATACCTGAGGCCGCACCTGCGCGACCCGGAACGCCGAAGTGCGTCCGGGTAGCTCGGTGATAACCGGTAAATCCTGACTGACAAGGGTAAGCACTTTCACTTCGGGCGCATCCTGCGCCTGAGCCGTCGGCTCTGAGGATTGATCACAGCCGGTTAACGTTGAAATAACCAACGCGCATAGCAAAGCCAGAGGCTTTATTGCCACATTTTTGGGCATTATTATTTTCTCCCGGAAACCGGTGAAGGCGTTAAATTACAGCAGGTAATTGGCGTTATCAGTATTTAAGCGTCGCCAGGCCGCAGGAGGAACACGGTATTTCCTGACAAAAGAGCGGGTAAAGGATTGCTGGGACTCGTAACCATATTTAACCGAGATATCAATAACCGTGGCGCTGCTGTCAATCAAATCGTGCGCTGCCAGCTCCAGCTTTTTATTACGAATATAGTGGCCAAGGCTGATATTCATTACCCGAAAAAACATGCGTTGCAGGTGCCATTTGGAATAACCGGCGCGCAAAGCCACATCTTCAATTTTCAAAGGGCTGCGGATATTTTCATTTATCCAGACGATAAGATCCTGAACGATCATTCTTTGTCGGTTCATTCTTACCCCTTTTTAATCAGAGAGAAATTAGCGATGAAGAAGGACGAAATAAATCACAAGCAAGATGGACAGTTTTACACTGTAATATATCGCCACGGGTCAGAAGATCTGGCAGAGAGCCTGTGCAGAGCTATTTCGACTTCAGAAAGGGACTACTTGTAGATTTCAGCCACGCCATGAAGTTTATTATCCCCACCGGCCGCGATCACTTTAATGGCGGTCGCACCCTGCGCTCTGGCTTTATGCGAAAGTTTGCTGGTCAGACCGTCAAGGGAATAAGCATTCTCAGCAGAAACCACACCGATTTTCTGCTTACCGGCAATGGAATTATCCATCTCTGCGGCCAGAGCTGAATTTACCGCCAACAGGCTGGTCAGCACCATCATTACTGCGGTTACATTTTTCATATAAGCCTCACTGAATATTAAGAAACAAAACTACCCAACTGCGCAATAAGAGTATCATTGGCAGTTACATTTTATTAGCATGCTATCACTGATAAAGCTTATGAGTCGAAATCATCAATATCAGAAAAAAGCGGTAAAAAAGGCCAGAATGCCGGTTTGAGATTGCATTTCCATGCCACCTGAGCCGATTTTCACTGGTCAAATTGTGAAAAAATTACATATATTCTCCCTCTCTGTTGATGTCGGGGCACCGCCCGGCACGACCAGGCCAGGAGCCCACTATGCTGAAGGAAAACTTTAACGACCTGACCTATCTGGTGATGGTCGCAAATGAAAGGAGCTTCACCCGCGCGGCAGCGAAACTGGGCGTCTCCCAGTCAGCACTCAGTCATGCTATTCGCGGGCTGGAAGAGAGGCTGAACACCCGACTGTTAACCCGCACCACCCGCAGCGTGGCTCCCACGGAAGCGGGGGAACAACTTATCCGCAGCGTAGGCCCGATGATTGCCGACATCGAAAAAGCCCTGCTTAATCTGACGGAAAACCAGGGGAAGACCTCGGGCAATATCCGTATAACGGCTGGCGAACATGCGCTGCACTCCACCCTGTGGCCACTGCTGAAACCCTTTCTGGATGCCTGTCCGGAAGTGAATATTGAGTTATCCGTAGACAATACCCTGACGGATATTGTCAGCGGGCGCTTTGATGCAGGGGTGCGGCTGGGTGAGCAGGTGGAAAAAGATATGATTGCCGTCAGGATCGGACCGGACTGGAAAATGTCGGTGGTCGCCGCGCCAGACTATCTGGCACGCAGAGGCACGCCTGCAACCCCCTATGAGTTGCAGCATCACAACTGCATTAATATGCGTCTGCCGACCCTGGGCGGATTGTATAACTGGGAGTTCAGCAAGGATGGCAAGGAAATCCGCGTGAAGGTGGAAGGACAGCTGATCTTCAACAATCTGGCTTCACGAATTGATGCCGCACTGTCAGGGATGGGAATTGCTTATGTGCCCGAGGATTCCGTACGCAAACTGACGGAAGAAGGAAAACTGGCGAGCATACTGGAAGACTGGTGCGAACCCTTCAGCGGTTATTATCTCTATTATCCCAGCCGTAAACAGCACACAACCGCTTTTGCCAGGCTGATAGAGGCGGTCAGATACCGGGGTTGAGCGTTCATGGCAGTGAACATCCCTGCCATGAACTGAACGGACGCTTACGCCTGGAGTGAGGCAATATCGATCACAAAACGGTATTTCACGTCGCTTTTCAGCATCCGCTTCCAGGCAGCATTGATCTCCTGCATGGTGATCATCTCCACATCAGAAGTAATGCCGTGCTCACCGCAGAAATCCAGCATTTCCTGGGTTTCGGCAATACCGCCAATCACCGAACCTGCCACCGCCCTGCGCCCCATCACCAGCGGCGCGCTGTTCAGTACCGGTTCGAGAGGCCCCAGATAACCGACCAGTACCAGCGTACCACTCAGCGCCAGGGTAGGGATATAGGGCTGAAGATCATGCACATAGGGAACAGTGTCGATGATCAGATCAAACTGGTTAGCGACCGCTTTCATCTGCGCCTCATCGGTCGAAATCACCATATGCTTAGCACCCAGACGACGCGCATCCGCCTCTTTACCGGGCGAACGGCTGAAAAGTGTCACCTCCGCCCCCAGCGCTGTCGCCAGCTTAAGGGCCATATGACCAAGCCCTCCCAGCCCTGTCACCGCGACCTTGCTACCCGGTCCCACGTTCCAGTGACGCAGTGGAGACCAGGTGGTGATCCCGGCACACAGCAGCGGTGCCGAACTTTTTAAATCCAGCCCGTCCGGCACTTTAACGACAAACTTCTCCGTCACCACGATTTTATTTGAATAGCCGCCCCAGGTGGGCATGCCATCGTGCGGGTCAACGTCGTTGTAGGTCAGGGTATTGCCCTGTTCGCAATACTGCTCAAGCCCCTGCTCACAGGCGCTGCAATGCTGGCAGGAGTCCACCATACAACCGACGCCGACATGGTCACCTGGCGCAAATTTTGTCACCGCTTTTCCCACCTGCGTGACGCGGCCAATAATTTCATGACCCGGCACCATCGGATATTTTGCGCCGCCCCAGTCGTTGTGCGCATTGTGAATATCGGAGTGGCAGACACCACTGTATAAAATTTCGATCACCACATCATTATCGCGCGGGTCGCGACGTACAAACTGATGCGGAACTAAATCTTCTTTGGCCGCAAAGGCCGCATAACCCGTTACGTTTATGGTCATTTTTTTCTCCTGAAACTCAGTGTATTACCAGGGATAAATCTATTATTCATGCCAGTAACATTCAGCATGAGCAGTAAAGAAAGGCATTACGGACACTATTTCTGTCAGTTACTGGCAAGTAAAAAGGTTTTTTTCCTTCACCCCTTCACCACCAGAAACTACGCATTATGAATATAAATGGCCCGGTATTATTTCGTTTATTCCGACAGGGCCATCTTTTCGACAAAGACCAACTATCCGGCAAAGGGATAACGTTATCCTTCAACCCTAAAATAAATGACCAAAAAGAACAGCGATAATTATGCGCAATAATTGCAAGGGCCTGTGAATCAGATTCATTAATGCTATTACTGCCAGTAGAAAAGATATCCTGAAAAGTTATACAGCGATGGACAAAAGGGTGTCGGAGCCACAGCTGCCTCTTTGCCAACGATGACACCGTTGATCAGGTGACAGGGTGTTGTGCAGTGAGTTGCAGCCTGCATCCTGATAAAAACCTGAAACCAGCGCGCCTCTTGTTTTGTCTGATACAGACACCATGGCGCGCAAAAAATAATCAGTTATATAATTTTCACCTGACTATCCTTAACTTTCCCCCTTCAGAAACATCTTATTTATTCATCATTAAGCCAATTACCGGCAAAGACTCCCGTATAAAAAACCGACAAAAAAGACCATTGAGCCCGGATGGATGAAAAAAAACGCCCCGCTACAGCCATAAAATGACAGTACCTGTGCAGAAAAAAAATCATAAGAAAAATCTAAAAAAATAACCTTGCAAAGTGGAGTTTACGATAAACGCCAATATCTGAAAACGCCGTAATCTCTGGCGCGAGCTGATAAAACCCCAGGTGAAATAAAAAATAAAATAACCAGCAAAAAAAATACTCTGAAAAAATAACGGAACTGAAAATACTTTTTTCCCACTCAGTATTGAATGTGGCAAAAGAAAAAAAACCGACGCACATCACTGACTATGAAAAATTATTCCACAGCGATTGCATTGGTATATCGCCGTATCATATATTCCCCCAACCATAAGTTATTCTGATATTCACTTATTGGTTTTACTAAACATTCCTTTTCAACCTGTTTATTTCAGGTTGCCATTGGTTGTGTGATTTTTTTATTTTCCGATACTAAGGAGTACAATAATGAAATTCAGCTTGCCAGCGATTGTTTCTGGAAGTAAATCCGATCGTCAATTAGGTAAAGAGATGATTGACGTGTGGCGTCGTGATGGCATATTTGAAGTTCAGCTCACACCGGAGCAGGCTTCGGTGGCGGATGCGGCGATTAACAGCAGTAAAAACTTTTTTAAAGAACCGCTGGAAAAGAAAAAAAGTCTTCTTAATGACATCTCATACAGTGGTTATATTGCCAGCAGAGAAGAAATAACCGCAGGTGAAGAAGACTATTCGGAGATATTTACCGTCTGTAAAGATCTGCCATTATCCGATCAGAGAGTCGAAGCGGGCTGGCCCTGCCATGGTCCGGTTCCGTGGCCCAATCATACTTTTAAAGAAAATGTCTCCGTGCATATGAATATGATGGGTGGAATTGGCGATAAACTATTACAGCTGGCCGCGCTCGGACTGGGATTAGAATTAAATCAACTTAAATCACTGACCGAAGATGGCTGGCATCATATGAGAATGTTGCGCTTTCAGCAGGCGGTGACTGAATCTGACCGGGGCATTGGTTCCCATCCGATTATGGTTTTCTGGTTATTGCTATTCAGAAAGATGCCGATGGACTGGATATCCGTCCTCCTCTGGCGGCCGATGGCAGCAGGGAAGTCAGAAAGAAAAACTGGCTGGAGGGCCAGAGTACCGCCGGAGAATATCAGAACGATCCCCACTGGGTCAGAATGCCGCTGACGCCGGATGTCGTCACCGTTTTCCCTGGCGATTTACTTCAGTACCTGACCGGTAATTATCTGATTTCCACGCCTCACAAAATCATTTTGCACCCGGAAAGAGAGAGATTCGCGCTGGCTTATTTCCACGAGCCAAATTTCCGCCAGGCGATAAGGCCGCTAATGGGGGAAAATCAACCCGCGTCGATCACTTACGGCGAACATTTCACCAATATGTTTATGCGGTGCTATCCGGAAAGACCGGCCACGAAACGGATTATTGCTGAGAACCGCCAGAAAATTTTCTCCTGATTCTGAAGGTAACAGGCTGGGTATAAGCGCAGAGTCTGTGCCACCTGCATATGGCCGGTGTCAGTCACGCCACCGGCCATCGTATGTGCAGAAAGGTTATGCAGTCTCAGCGACCTGAGCCTTGGCGGTAATAAAGGCTACCACTGCCTGAGTCACCTCAGCGGTGGTAGCTTTACCACCAATATCCGGGGTCATGATGCCTTTGCGGCAGGCCTCCTCTGTACCGGCCATGATCAGCGCCGCCGCGTAACGCTCTCCCAGATGTTCCAGCATCTGCGCTGCCGTCCAGAAACTGGCAACCGGGTTAGCGATACCTTTGCCGGTGATATCAAATGCCGAACCGTGAATCGGTTCAAACATTGATGGAAAACGGCGTTCCGGGTCGATATTTGCCGTTGGTGCCACGCCCAGACTGCCTGCCAGCGCACCGGCCAGATCGGAGAGAATATCCGCATGCAGGTTGGTGGCAACGATGGTATCCAGACTTTGCGGATGCAGGGTCATGCGATGCGTCATCGCATCCACCAGCATCTTGTCCCACTGCACATCCGGAAATTCCTGCGCCACTTCCGCCGCAATTTCATCCCACATCACCATGCCATGTCGTTGCGCATTAGACTTGGTAACCACCGTCAACAACTTACGTGGACGAGACTGCGCCAGACGGAAGGCATAACGCATAATTCGCGTCACGCCCACCCGGGTAAAAATGGCTACTTCAGTGCCGACTTCCTCCGGAAGACCGCGGTGCGCACGTCCACCGTTGCCGGAATATTCACCTTCTGAATTCTCACGCACGATCACCCAGTCCAGGCAGCCCGGCCCGCAGTTGCGCAGCGGTGGTGTAATCCCCGGCAGGATCCGGGTGGGACGAACATTGGCATATTGATCAAATCCCTGGCAGATGGGTAAGCGCAGCCCCCACAAAGTAATATGATCCGGCACGTCAGGCGCCCCCACCGCGCCAAAATAGATCGCGTCAAATTTCTTCAGCGTTTGCAATCCGTCTTCCGGCATCATCACGCCGTGCTTTTTGTAATAATCAGAACCCCAGTCAAAATTCTCAATAGTGAATTTCAGTGAGCGGTCCTGCTTTTCCAGCGCACGCAGTACCTCAATACCGGATGAAATCACTTCAGGGCCGATACCATCCGCAGGAATAGCAGCAATTGCATAGTGGCGCATAATAATCTCCAGTCGTTAGCGTATTTCAGGATGAGAAAAACAGGTCGTTTGTGGCTTTTTCTTTTTCAGCGATAACAGAAAAATAATCAGTGCAGACAACATCAGTAATCCGGCGACAAAATAAAGTCCCCAATGCCATGAGCCGGTTTGTTGACGAATAACACCAATAATCACCGGCCCGACAAAACCACCAAGATTGCCAATGGAATTAATAGCGGCAATTCCGGCTGCCGCTGCCGGACCGGAAAGAAACAGCCCAGGCATACTCCACAGCGGCGGCTTGGATGCGCTGATACCGATATTAATCAGCGTCAGCGCAATAATTACGCCGGTGAGTGAAAGAACATTTCCCGCCAGCAGCAGCCCTGCCGCTGCCAGCAGACAGGCGGCAATAACATGCCAGCTACGTTCACCGCTACGGTCAGAATGTCGCGCCCACAACACCATTGCCAGCACACCGAGCACGGCTGGAAAGGCGTTGAAAACCCCCGTTGCCAGCGCCGATGCGCCGAAGGAGTGAATGATTTGTGGCGACCAGATACTGAGGGTGTAAAGTCCTGCGGAAGTACCAAAATAGACCAGCGCCAGCGCCAGTACCCGACGGTCAGCCAGCCCACGCCAGACGGTGCTGTGTCTGCCAGCCTCAGCGGGGGAACGCGTTTCATCCGCCAGGGTGTTCTGTAACCAGTCCCGCTCCTGTTGCGTCAGCCATTTCGCCTTTGCCGGGCGATCGGTGAGAAAAAATAACACCACGCACCCTGACACCACCGCCGGTACAGCCTCAAGTACGAACATCCACTGCCAGCCCGCAAAACCCATTACGCCCTGCATCTGTAACAACGCTGCCGAAAGCGGCGAACCCAATGCCGTCGATAAGGGAGCCGCCGCCATAAAAATAGCCGTCACCTGAGCCCGCCGCGCAGCCGGAAACCAGTAGCTGAGATAGAGAATAATGCCGGGGAAAAATCCTGCTTCTGCCACACCCAATAAAAAGCGCAGCAGATAAAAGCTGTTTGCTCCCTGCACCAGTGCCATGCAACCGGAAACTAATCCCCAGCTAATCATCAC
The DNA here is from genome assembly GCF_000590885.1 of Erwinia mallotivora. GTDB lineage: Bacteria > Pseudomonadota > Gammaproteobacteria > Enterobacterales > Enterobacteriaceae > Erwinia > Erwinia mallotivora. The sequence goes on along the minus strand of NZ_JFHN01000045.1, from coordinate 292,336 downwards.
CCGCGCTATCCAGATGCGGGCACCCACCTTATGCAAAATAAGGTTGGAGGGTACTTCAAATAAGAAATAGCCGAGAAAAAATATTCCCGCACCCGCACCAAATACCGTCGGTGATAGTCCCAGATCTTTATTCATGGTCAGTGCGGCAAAACCAAGATTCACACGATCTATAAAGGCGATGAAATAGAGCAACATAATAAAAGGCACAATGCGCAGAGTAACTTTACGCATCACCTTTTTTTCGAGGTGAGTATTCATTCTGACGTGCTCCGCAGGTTGTACAGGGTATTTTTTTAATAAGCTTCAGTATGCAGTTCGGTCTGGACTTATCATCAGAGGTGGATTATATAATTTATTTAAATTATCCCGAGGTGACGAAAAATATGGATATAAATCAATTACGTTGCTTTATGGCAGTGGCAGAAGAACTGCACTTTGGTCAGGCGGCACAAAAGCTGGAAATGATGCCTGCATCACTAAGCCGCTTTATTCGTCTGCTGGAAGATGACCTTGGCGTACGCCTGCTTAACCGTTCGACTCGCAATGTTTCGCTGACGGAGGCAGGGACAGAATTTTTCGATGAAGCAGGTAAAGTGATTGCTCAGTTTGACGCCCTGGCGGAACGTTTTAAAAAGACCAAAAAGAGTGGCCGCCGGGTGCTGCGGATTGGTGCCATCGACAGTGCAGCAAGAGGCCTGCTGCCACAATTGTTAAACCGGTTTATGCAGGAGCATCCTGAAGCAGACGTTCACCTGACAGAAGATAAGACCGCCAGCCTGCTTCCGCGCCTGAAATCAGGCTGGCTGGATATGATTTTTATTCGTCCCCCGGAAAGCCTGGACAGTAGCCTGTCCGTACAGTTTATTACCCGCGAAACCTGTGTGCTGGCCGTTCCCGTCATGCATCCTTTGTCATCAAGATCCTCTGTCTGCGTGGAGGATTTTAAGCAGGAAGCGATGATCGTCCCGGAAAGAAGAGCCCGGCCACACAGTCACGATCTGACCATGAATTTGTTCAGAACATCAGGGCTGACACCGCGTGTGGTGCAATACGCTGAAGAAAAACAAACCATTCTCAGTTTTGTGGCAGCAGGCCTGGGGTTGGCAATCGTGCCCGCCTCATTTTGCAATATGAATACCGAAGGCGTGACCTATATAAAGTTAATAATGAATAATGAAATCAGGGGATTGCCGTTAAGTATGGTGTGGCATAAGGGTAGCAATGACAGCAATGTCCTCGCTTTGCTGACGCTTTTTTCCGCGCACAAAGCGCACTGGGTTGCCGGGCTTCTGGGAATTGACAGCCGGGAGGATGGCTAATGATACGGACTCGCGCGGTGCTGCTGATAATGTTTATCCACGCGATGAGCAGAGAACCCGATGGTCATAATCAGTCACCGACTGACAGGTAATTTAAAAATTGTTAATTGGTCCCGTTTTCCGCAGACCGATTATTTTGCCAATGCCACCGTGTCGTTGTAGGGAAATCCCTGGAATATTATTTTTCTGTCTGAATCTTTAAAAGATGATCGACCTAATCCGCTGCTCTGTGTTAACTAACTAAGGGCCAGTACAAAACAGAAATCTGGCGCAATCAATGAGCTTTTCTGTAGTCAGAAAAAAGACATTGATAAGAAAATTTATCTTTCTCAGTAAAAAGATAACCATGCATCATCATTCTATCGATGCAAAATATTTAATCTTTTACCTGAAAAATGATTATTTAAATTCAACTTTCCCCCCTGCATTGTCTGCCTGCCGTTCAATCCATAAAATTAATCATTCGGAATAATCAGAAAAATCAGTACCGGCTTTAATCTTATCTCTGATAAAGAGATTTTTAACGTGCTGTTGACTGACAGGCCTTCCTTTGTGTGAAAAAAAATCATTCCTTTTTTTTAGAAAAAAAAGCTAATTCTCAGGCGAGAAAAATATTTTTTTACACCCGCAGTCAGGCCACACCCTGGTCGCATCAGCAGGTGGGAATCATAAGTTCATGTCTTTCAATCAGGTTGAAAATATAAACGAGGCTTACCAACCCGGCAGGGGCTAAATCTGTAAAATAATTATCGCCCAGTCAATCGATTTATAATGTCCGGGCAACAAAGCACCAACACATTCAACAAGATTTTAATCTAATAACCATTGGACCATATAACATGCCCGCTGAATACTATTATGTTACACAACACACCGACCAGGCCGGTTATCACCTTCTCCACCGGGCGGGGTGTATTAAAATGCCGGCCCGTAATTCGCTGGTTTTTATTGGCAGTCTGTATAATTCGTTGCAGGCGCTGACTGTTGCCAGAGTACGTTTTGGTGACAACGTGAAAGCATGCTACTTCTGCTGCCTGTCACATCATGAAAAAGGTGGCCGTTTTTCTCATCCCCTCCCCCCGGTACAACGCCGCCCGTCTGGCCGGGTAACAGAATGAGTCATTGACACAGCATGCTGTCAGAGATGACAAATACAACACAAAATGACAATTCCTGCTGGAAAGCGCTGAATGTTAAGAGTTTTTACAGCGCATAATTGGATTTCCGACTATTAATTTTTATGTCGTAAATTCATTTACTCAGGAGTGTCTGATGCCAGTAGCGAGATACAGAATTGCCGTTATCCCCGGTGACGGGATAGGTAAAGAAGTGATGCCGGAAGGTGTGAAAGTGATGGATGCCGTCGCCCGGCTTTTTGACATCCAGTTCGAATGGACCTGGTTTGACTTTGCCAGTGCAGAATATTATCAGCAACACGGCAAAATGTTACCTGATGACTGGTTCGATACCCTCAGATCTTTCGATGCTATCTACTTTGGTGCCACAGGATGGCCGGATGCGGTGCCTGATCACGTCTCGCTCTGGGGCTCGCTACTCCAGTTTCGCCGTCAGTTTGATCAGTATGTCAACCTCCGTCCGGTCAGGCTGCTTGCCGGAGTTAAAGCCCCGCTGGCAAACCATCAGCCCGGTGATATCGACTTCTATGTGGTCAGAGAAAATACCGAAGGAGAATATTCCAGCGTCGGCGGAACTCTTTTTCCAGGAACCGAACGGGAAATTGTGATTCAGGAAACGGTGATGACCCGGACTGGCGTTGATCGTATCCTGAAATATGCCTTTGAACTGGCGAAAAAACGGCCAGCTCAGCATCTGACATCGGCGACCAAGTCAAATGGCATCGCTATCACTATGCCCTGGTGGGACAGCCGGGTAGCGGCAATGGCTGAGCATTATCCTGAACTCCGCGTGGATAAATATCATATCGATATTTTAACGGCGCACTTCGTTTTGCATCCGGAACGTTTCGATGTGGTGGTCGCGAGTAACCTGTTCGGCGATATTCTTTCCGACCTTGGGCCGGCCTGTACCGGCACCATCGGTATTGCCCCTTCCGCCAATATTAATCCCGAGCGTAACTATCCCAGTTTATTTGAGCCTGTTCACGGTTCCGCACCGGATATCGCAGGAAAAGGCATTGCCAACCCGACTGGGCAGATTTGGTGTGGGGCGATGATGCTGGATCACCTGGGCCACAGTGAAGCAGCAGAAGCCGTGCTAAAGGCAATAGAGGTGGTTCTGGCGAACAGCGAAAATAAACATCTTTTAACTCCCGATATGCAGGGTACCGGGCGCACGAAGGATTTGGGTAGCGCAATTGCTGACGCGCTGTAATCTTCAGGTGGCAGACGGATTCATCCAGCCTGCCACCGTTAATTTCTGAGATATCCGTTCAATTATTTACCACTTCACCTCGAAACAAATTTAATTTTAATTTAATATGAGAACATTCCTATTAAAAATCATTCAGAGCTGCCAGCCATATCTTAATTAAGTTAATTTCTATCACAATTAAGATTACACCTGGACAATAACATTTCGCAAATAACATTTAATCAACATATTTTAAAAAATAAAAAACTTGCTCCCTGTTAACATATTAAGAATGAACAAAATTAAAATAAAAGATCATGGCTAAATTATCAGTAAAAAATTAAAACCACGACTTCACATTAACTTAATTTAAACAAAATTCCAGTTACTCCCTGTTTAATACTGTCTGAATCAATAAAAAAGAATATCCTTTTGATGATTGCCATCATGAGAAAATTAGATTTAAAAACCAAATATAAGCTAACAAAAGAAATAAAAATCTAAAATAATAGTAATTTAAGATTTTTATTCTTAATTTGAGATTTATTAATCGAATCGACTCATTTTTTAATATGGTTGAGGTCATTTCATAAGAGAAGGTAAAATTTATTAGTACTTTTAACAGAATCCATGAATGCAAAGACGCCCCTGATATATCGCCGTGATGGTTAAAATAGAGGCAATGCGTGGAGGCAACATAATGGATCAACATAGTAAAAAGGTTTTTGGCTATGTGATTGAAAAGGATATTCAGGTCAACATCGTGCAGAACAGTGTTATCAACATTAACCACCTTAACCGGGAGAAAAACCCGGCCGTGGTGACGTTGAGGAAAACCATGATGCGACTGTTTATATACCTCCTTGAAAATGCAGATGGCAAAGTCATCCCACATGAAGATATTTTACTTAACGTCTGGGATAAATATGGTCTGAGTTCATCAACTCAGCGTCTGTGGCAGGTAATGCGATGTCTGCGTAATAAATTATCTTCTCTGGGAATACCGGAAGATTTCATTACCCGCATAGAAACAGGCCCGGAAAGAGGCTATCGAGTCAATAAAGATAAAGTCACCACTATTTATTATTACGACCAAAAGAATTTGTAGCAATCAATCTACAAATACCTTCCATTTACGGGAAGGGTATGTGGCTCAGTTTGCAATAAAAGAGCCACTAAAATCATCTGAAATAGTAAAAGGAGTTAATATGAAATACGCAACGCTTGCGGCAGTTATTTTCGCTGCATGTTCATCAGCTAATGTTTATGCTGCTGCTGAAGGTACAATTACTTTTAACGGCACGCTTCAGGCCACAACCTGTAACAGCAGCATCAATGGTGGCGATGCCAGTGCTGATGTTGAACTGCCAATTGTGGGTATTAATCAGCTTGCATCTGCTGGTCAGACTGCTGGTCAGACCCAATTTACTATTGGCCTGAGTGGTTGTGAAGGTGTGCTGACTACCGCTGCAGCCTTCTTTGAAACTGGCGATACCGTTGACTCTAATGGTCGCCTGATCGATCAGAACGACACTACCGATCAGAAAGTCGCATTCCAGCTGCGCAATGCTGGTAATCAGTCAATTATTGTTGTGGGTAACAGCAGCCAGGAAACCAACAATACCTATGGTGAAATGGTTGATGGAAGTTTAACCCTGCCTTACCTGGTTGAATACTATGCTAACTCCGCAGCAGGTGCTGGCACAGTAACCAGTAATGTAACCTACTCTATTATGTACAAATAATAGTGTCTGTAGCAGAGAGACGTCGTCTCTCTGCTTTTTAATTTAAAAAAACTTTTTATCGAATAAAGAATCCTGCATGAAAAAATTATTTTCTTCCGCGTTGCTGCTGGCAATGATTGCCACCCTGTACAGCCCCGTGTTATTTGCCAGTATCGTGGTCAATGGCACGCGCGTAATTTATCCCGGCAATGCCCGTGAAATTAGCGTAAAAATGACTAATATGGGGAAACGACCTTTATTGATACAGAGCTGGATTGACGATGGAGATATGAAAGCAAAACCAGAAAATATCCATGTTCCTTTTGTTCTCTCTCCACCTTTTAACCGCGTCGATGCCGGAAAAGGTCAGACACTAAGAATAAGCCAGACCGATTCAAGCCTGCCGGAAGATCGCGAATCAGTATTCTGGTTAAATATTCTGGAAATTCAGGCTAAAAATCCCCAACTCAGCGACAGTAATCATTTACAGATGGCCTTTCGTACGCGTATCAAATTTTTCTATCGGCCAGATAAACTGGCAGGTGATGCCAACGACGCAATCAAAATGGTCAAATGGCAGCAGCGTGGGAATCAGCTGATGGCCAGTAATCCTGGTCCTTATTATATTTCACTGGTCAATATTAAGTTGAATGGCAAAAAAGTCGAAGGTGAAATGATTGCGCCATTCCAGTCCCAGGCCTTTGCTCTTACAGGTAAATCCGGCGATGCGCTCACCGGAGAGTTTATCAATGATTATGGCGCGCTGATAAGCTTTGAAGCGAAGTTACAGGAATAACGCCCGCGTTAATTTAATGAATACTGACGGCATGGATGTTTCTGAAAAGGATTTCAATGAAAGTCTCCTTCTGTGGCCAGTGCAACAGAAAAGCCCTGCTGCTTTGTTTTTCTCTGATGCATATAACCGGCTTTGCCTCTGAGACAGATGAAAATATATCCGCACAAGAGCAGGAAGTAGAATTTGATTCATCGTTTCTCTATGTCAGTGACAAGAATGCTATTGATTTAAGCCGTTTTGCCAGCAGCGCATCGGTACTGCCAGGAATATACCGCACTGCGGTATATGTTAATAATACCGCATAAGGAAAGGATGATATTCATTTTATTTCCCGCCAGGACGGTTCAGTTTATGCATGCTTTAACGCGTCGTTGCTGAAAAAAATTCCCTTTGCTGAGGCGAAGTTGCCCGAGGATTTCTACCACGGCATCCGTGAAAGTGATCCTGAATCCTGTATTGATCTACGCGAAAAGCTCCCGCAGGCCGAGGTGCTCTATGACAGCAATGAGCAGCGTCTTGATATCAGCGTGCCGCAAATATTGTTAGTTAAAAAAGCGCGAGGTGCGGTTGACAAGGAAGAGTGGGATAGCGGTATTGCCGCGATGCCACTGGGCTACAACATAACGGGTTACCGCAGTGAAAGTCAGGGCAATGTCTGGCAGTCGGCTTACGGTACACTTAATGCCGGGTTGAATCTGGGTCCATGGTATTTCCGGCATAATGGTAACGGCAACTGGCAGGAACATAAAGAATTCAGTTACAACGCGGTAAACACCTGGCTGCAACGTGATCTGCCTGTTATACAGGGACGCATACTGGCAGGCCAGACCTCCACGCCTGGATTGATCTTCGATACGTTGCCGTTCAGCGGCGTGCAGATTGCCAGCGATGATCGCATGCTTCCCTACTCACTGCGCGGCTATGCTCCTGAAATCAGAGGTATAGCCCGCACTTCGGCTCGCGTTACGGTGAGGCAAAACAATCAGTTAATCTATGACACCACCGTCCCACCCGGTGAATTTTTGATTAACGATATTTATCCTGCTGGTTACGGCAGCGATCTGTATGTAACCGTGCGGGAAGCAGATGGTTCGGAGCAAAACTTTCAGGTTCCCTACTCTTCTATTGCTCAGTTACTGCGTCCTGGCAATCACCGCTATTCCTTTACCGCAGGTAAGATACGCAGCAGTAATCTGCATGACCATCCGCCATTCTGGGAGGCGACCTGGCAATACGGTTTCAGCAATATCCTCACCGGCTGGAGCGGCCTGCAACTCAGTGAACGCTACTCAGCTGTACAATTTGGTGCTGCGGTGGGAACGTCGGCGGGTGCCTTCGCGCTGGACATCACTCATGCCCGCGACAGCGAAAAGCAATGGAACAATCTCCAGAAAAGTAGCGGAGAAAGTTACAAGTTCAGCTACAGCAAAACGGTGGATGCCACCAGCAGTAATCTTAACCTTTCCGCCTGGCAATTCTCATCCCCGGGGTATCAGGATCTGCTGACTACGCTGCAAAATCGTCAGTCGCTGAAAAGTGGAACATCGACTTCTGCCAGCTGGCGAACTCGCCAGCGTCTGACGCTGACGCTCGATCAGTCTCTGCCGACAGGTTTTGGTCACCTGACCTTCTCAGGTTCGATACAGAATTACTGGAACCAGCCGCATGATACCCGGCAATTTCAGTTCGGCTACAGCAACAGATTTAAATCACTTACCTGGGGGATCACCGCCAACCGGACCTACTCTTCTGATGGTGACGCTGAAAATAATTACCTGCTGAATTTCACACTTCCGTTAGCAAAAAGCGCCAGCCACACCAGTTCACAGCTCCGTGTCGATTTAAGTCGCGATGGTGACGGACGGTATGCCAGACAGGCCACATTGACGGGAACGCTGGGCGACGCCAACCCGTTCAGCTACGGCATTTCCGCCACCAGTGAAAATGGTAATGGCACCTCCGGATCGGTGACCGGCAGCTATCACAGCCGTCTGACGGCAATGAGCGGCAGCTGGAGTCAGGGTAGCGGCTACAAAAGCGGCTCCTTCAGCCTCAGCGGCACGATGCTGGCCCATGCAGGAGGCGTCACTCTGACGCCTTATAATTCTGACACCTTTGCACTGATTGAAGCACGCGGCGCAGAGGGAGCCAGAGTCTCCACCTATCCTGGCGTTTATGTTGATCATGCCGGATTTGCCGCAGTTCCCTATCTCAATCCTTATCAGTTGAATGAAGTCACCATCGATCCCGTTGGTGCATCCAGCAGCATTGAGCTGGATAACACCACCCAGCGGGTTGTCCCCTGGTCCGGCGCCGTTGTTGCGGTGAAATACAACACCCGCTATGGCAATCCACTGTTAATCAACGCGCTCTACAACGGGGAACCGGTAAGATTTGGTGCAGAAGTTATTGATGAAGAAGGAAATTCATTGGGCTCTGTCGGACAGGCCGGACAAATTTTTGTCCGGGTCAACACCATGCAGGGGCAACTGACCGTGAAATGGGCAGAGGGCGCGGACGGTCGCTGTACGGTGGACTATCAGCTACAACGCGTTAAAAAGGAAAAACATCCTCGCCTGCAACGCTTTAACACTGTGTGCGCGGGTGCACCATCCGATGCGCTCCCGGTAAACAACCCGCGTGAATAAGCCAAAAGCTAACCGGCGGAACAAAAAGGAATTTAATGATGAAAATCACCTGCGGGCCCGGCGCTGTTACCACCCTCATTCTGCTGATGGCCTCAGCCTCCTGCCCTTCCTTTGCAGCCAGCTGTCAGCTCAGTAACAGCGCGCTCAAATCCACGGTTTTGCCGCTGCAAAGCAGCGCCCTGACGGTCGGCCAGGATGTCAGCAACGGCACCATTATTTATCATCAGCATTTCCGTCCCGCAACTTCTGTCACGCTCAGTTGCGAAAACGGCATCCCCGCAAACCCGACCATTCGCGGCGCACTCACCACAGCTCGCCGCCTGTCTGACTGGTCAGATGGTCGCTTTGCACCAGGCACGGTTTATCAGACCGACGTGCCCGGAATAGGCATGGCGATTTATGCTTATGGTAATACGCAATACACCGTTCCTTTCAGTTATCCATTAGCGGGAATACAAACGAACGATCTCTCCGAACGGGGATGGATACCCCATGAAGGAATTGAATTTGATGTTGTATTAATTAAAACCGGGGTTATTATACCCGGCAGAATTGGTGGCGAGAGTTTACCCGGTGTTAACTACAGTTTATATTCTGCCGATCATTCTCCGATTAATCTGGGCAATCTGCGATTTTCCGGCGCTATTGAAATAGTATCAAGGACCTGCACCACGCCGGATATTATTGTGCCGATGGGCAACTATGAAATATCAGGAACCTTTAAACAACCCGGCAGCTACAGCCCCTGGCAGGATGCCTCGATAAAGCTGACCGACTGTCCGCGATTTCACGGTATGATGTCGATGAGCAGTGGATCGGGAAACCTGCAACAAGGGAATAAAATTAATAACAGCATTAAGCTATCACTTTCTCCTAACACCCCGATTATTGACAGCTATAAGGGAATTCTGGCTGTAAAAAGCGGTAATGGCAGCGCTTCTGGGGTAGGCATCCAGTTAGCCTGGGGTACGCAGGGCGATCCTTCACCGCAATGGGTAAATTTTGCTGAAAGCCGGCAATTTTTTCTGCCTGATGACGGCGCCACCCAATTTTCTCTACCGCTGATGGCGCGTTATATCCAGACATCATCTCAGGTCATGCCGGGTAAAGCGGATGCCACAGTGACATTTACCATCTATTACTACTGAAATATGTCAAAAGGTTGTTAAGGATAATCAAACATAGAGGGAATTATGTGTATATATATTATTTCTGATGATCGTTTTTTTGTCGCAGGTCTGAGAGAAATTCTGAGCGCGACAGAAAACGAATTAAAGACGTATAGCTACGCGAATGGATTACTTCTTTTTTATTATTGTGGTTTTCGACAAGAAGATATTGTGATTGTCGATATCCATTATATGCAAATGACCCCATCACAAAACCTGGCCTACAACACCTGCTATTTTGGCGTAAATATTCTTTTTGTGGTTGATTTACCCTTACAGAACGAGCCGGGTAATTTCTATCCTTACTGGATAGTCTCCAAAAAATGTCCAGTAAAAATACTGCTACCGCTGCTGAAATCGATTGCCAGTGACAAACCGCCACATACCGACCACCTGTCCCGAAAAGAGAATATCGTACTGCGCGAACTGGCCGTTGGGCACTCGACTGACTTTATTTCTCGTAAGCTGAATCTTTCCACTAAAACTATCAGTTCCCATAAGCAAAATGCGTTTCGCAAACTGGGAATGACCCGGCTCAATGATATGTCACTGATTTGTTACCGACAGATACTGAATTTGTATGCCGGATTCAATCACTCTTGTGCTCAGCGAGCAAGAGGGCATGTTCCTCTGCCCGCTGGGATCAAACACTATTCACTAACCCGGTAACGTTCCAGCCAGTGAGCATAAGGAGCAGGCAGAACCCAGGAAGGTCGCTCTTTGTTCAGCGTCAGCGCTGCCTGATAAGGCCAGTTGGGATTGGAAAGATGTGCGCGACCCACCATCACCAGGTCGAGTTCTCCTTTCTCAATGGTCTGACTGGCAATCAGCGGGGAGTCGATCCCCCAGGCAGAAGCCACCGGAATTTCTGCTTCACGTCGGACCCGCTCAGCCACGGGAGCAAGGAAAGCCGGCCCCCACGGGATCTGCGCGTCTGGCGTGGAGAAACCGACGCTGACGCTCAGCAGATCCAGGCCACCGGCGCGGAACTGTCTGGTCAGGTCGATGGCTTCATTCAGCGTTTCTTCATCGCGCCCGTCGTATTCAATCACCCCAAAGCGGGCCGTCAGCGGCAGGCTGTCAGGCCACTCTCTACGAACCGCCGCCAGCGTCTCCAGCAGAAAGCGGCTTCGGCCCTGCAGATTGCCGCCCCAGGCATCGTCGCGCTGATTGGCATGGACGGAGAAAAAACTCTGAGCCAGATAGCCATGGGCAAAATGCAGTTCAAGCCATTCAAAACCGGCCTCCCTGGCACGTCTGGCCGCCTGGGCAAAGTCTTGCTGGATGCGGGCTATATCCACCCCAGTCATTTCCTGCGGGACCTTCGACAAATTAGCACCGAAAGAAATGGCGGAAGGTGAGAGCGTTGCCCAGCCGCGCGGGTCATTCTCAGCAATATGATCGTCGCCTTCCCACGGCTTGTTGGCACTGGCTTTGCGCCCGGCATGAGCAATCTGGATGCCCGGCACTGCCCCGGCAGCTTTTATTGTCGCCGCAATCTCTGCCAGTTTTTCAGCCTGCGCATCATTCCAGATACCCAGACAGGCCGGGGTAATCCGCCCTTCCGGCGATACGGCTGTTGCTTCCACAATCACCAGACCTGCACCACCCCGGGCCAGACTGCTGTAGTGCACGCGGTGCCAGTCATTACTGACACCGTCAATCGCGCTGTACTGGCACATCGGAGGCACCGCAATACGATTGCGTAACCTGATATTTTTTAACGTAAAAGGGGTAAAAAGTCCGGCCATAATTACCTCGTTATAACAGAATGATTTGTTTGCCGCTGAAGTTACGATGTTTAAGAGCATCAAGCTGCTGCGGCAGCTGCGCAAAAGAGAAGTGCAGCAGGGTTTCCTGCTTCAGGGTGCCCGACGCGATTTGTTGCAACAGCTGCTCACCGCTGGCGGTCAGCTTTTGCCAGTCTGACGCATCGCCATGTTGATGCAGTGCACCCAACGCCACCTCATGCATCGACAGCGCCCGGCCAAAAGGCGTGCAGGGCCAGTCTTCGACACGCCCCTGAATGCAGACCAGATGGCCGTTAGCTTTCAGCAAATCCGCAAGCGCCCGCGCATGCTCAGCGCCGACACAGTCAATCAGCGCAAAATAGCGCGGTGAGTCAGCCGGAGTGGCAATCTGTTCGCGGTTGGTCAGGCAACGCTGCGCGCCCAGTTCACTCAGACGTGACCAGTGCCGTTCGCTACACATCACCGTCACCCGGAAGCCTCTTGCCACCGCCAACTGGACCAGATAGTGCCCGACCGAACCGCCGGCACCGGCGATTAACAGCTCAGCACCCGGCTGCGTCGGCAGCTTTTCCAGCGCCTGCCAGGCGGTCAGTCCGGGACAGGGAAATGCCGCGGCCTGAGCAAACTCAAGAGCGTCGGGCAGCTGCATCAGTACATCAGCTGCAAGAGGGGTGTATCCCGCAAAACTACCGGCAGCGCGCAGATTCTGGTGATAGGCTACCCGCTTTCCCAGCCAGCTTTGCGCCACGCCACGGCCGACAGCCACTACGGTTCCGGCACCGTCCACGCCGGGCACCAGCCCTGTCTGGCTGTCCAGAACTTTCCAGTCTACCGGGTTCAGACCGATTGCCGCGTTTTGCACCAGCACCTCACCCGGCTGCAAGGGCATTGCATTGATGGTTGTCTGCCGGAGATGCTGCGCAGACTCCCCTCCCTGCCATACCCAGCCCTGCCAGGCGGCGGGCAGAACGGATGATACAGGCTTATTCATAGGCACCTGCCGAATAGGTCAGCTCATAGCTGTGGCTGTAAATTTCGAGGATATTGCCAAAAGGATCTTCCATGTACACCATGCGATACGGCTTCTCGCCGGGGAAGTATTCACGGACGGGCATCCGCTGACGGCCTCCCGCCGCCACAATTTTTGCCGCCAGCCGCTCAACATCCGGATCCTGCACACAGAAGTGGAAGACGCCCGATTTCCAGTATTCAAAGTTATCTTCACGACGCTGGGCATCGCGAAACTGGAAAATTTCCACCCCGACACGATCGCCGGTGGAGAGGTGGGCAATGCGGAACGAACCCCAGCCCGCACCAAATACATCACTGCACATCACGCCAATCGCTGAGTCATCTTCCCTGATTTCCGTGGGCGGCATAATCAGATACCAGCCCATTACCTCAGTGTAAAATTTCACCGCCGCATCAAGGTCGGTGACTGACAGACCAATATGAGAAAAGCTACGCGGGTAGCCTGGGATCATGGTTTTCACTCCTCATTATACAGAATGATATTCAGGCTACGCCCACCCCCCTATAATGAAAACAGAGTAATGGTTATGAGGATTATAAAATTTCATTATGTTAAATCCGCAATGGCTTCGTTCCTTTACCGTACTGACCGAAACAGGCAGCTTTACCGCCGCCGCCGAACGCCTGGGGATGACGCAGGCCGCCGTCAGCCAGCATATCCGTCACCTTGAGCAGCACCTTGGTTTGCTCATCCTGCGTAGCAAACGTCCACAGACGCTGACGCCGTCCGGCCTGGCCCTGCTGGATTATTGTCAGGAGCTGGACAGAGCAGAGAAACGCCTGATTCTGAGAATGAGTGAAACGGATATCACCTGCGGCGAGATCGGGCTGATTAGCCCCGGCAGCATCGGACTGCGCCTGTACCCTCTGCTGCTGACACTCCAGCAGCAACATCCGGCATTGTGCATAAGGCATCGCTTTGCTCCCGATCAGGAAGTGACCGAGGCGGTGCTGCATAACCGTTTTGAAATGGGACTGGTGACGCTGAAACCGGACGACCGACGGCTGCACGCCAGACCCTTTACCGAAGAGCCGCTGGAGCTGGTGATCCCACAGGCAGAAGAGGTTAACGGCTGGGACGATCTGGCACGCCTGGGCTTTATCGATCATCCGGATGGCATGGCGATGGCGACCCGTTTGCTCAGCCGTCGTTTTCCCGGCAATCCTGGCGTTCGCAATCTGCCGCAGCGTGGTTTTATCAATCAAATAGGCCTGATTCTGGAACCGGTGGCCCGCGGGCTGGGTTTCGCTGTACTGCCACGCTTTGCCCGCCAGGCCTTTGCGCAGCAGCAGGCAATCCGCGTGGTGGAATGTGATGTGCCGGTGGTGGATACCATCTGGTTGATCCACCGCGCCGAGTGGCCGCTGTCGCGCCGGGCCACAGAGGCGATCAACTTTCTGCAACAACACTTTCAGCCATCGCCCGGTCCGGAAAAAGAGTAAAAATTGCGGCCATTTGTAACATCGTCAATAAATGTCACACTTTAACCGTCGCAAATGCATCTTTCTGGTCGTGATTTGTTACGCAATCTTTATCATTGGGCGGAAAAACTGGCTATAACGCGATTGCCCGGTAATGAAATTCAGAGATTTTGCAGAAGAAGAAAAGTTGTTTGTACGCAGGGCATTGGTGGCCTTTGGATTAGTGCTGGCCGGTTTCGTCACGCTGGTCGTCAACCTCTGGCACCTGCAAATCGAGCAGAATCAGTACTACCAGACGCGTTCGAATCAGAATGACATCAAAATGATCCCTATTGCGCCAACCCGCGGGATGATCTTTGATCGCAACGGCATTCCGCTGGTGAAAAACGTCACCTGGTATGACATTGAGATCCTGCCGTACAAAGTCGAGGACATGAAAAGCTTACTGGCGCAACTGACGCCGATTGTTGACCTCACACCTGACGATATTGATACCTTCACCCACGCGCTGCATGCTAACAGCCGTTACAAACCGGTGGTGTTGAAAACCGAGCTGACCGACGAAGAGGTGGCGCGCTTCTCCGTCAATCAGTACAAATTCACCGGCGTCACCATCAGTAGCTATGAAGATCTCCAGTATCCTTACGGCCCCGATCTGGCCCACGTTATCGGCTACGTTTCCAAAATTAACGACAACGACTATAAGCGGCTGGATAAAGCCGGTATTGGTGAGAACTACGCCGCTGACCACAATATCGGTAAGCAGGGGATTGAAGGCTATTATGAATCGGTACTGCACGGTAAAACCGGCTATCAGGAAGTGGAGGTGGATAACCACGGTCGGGTGATCCGCGTGTTGAAAGAGGTGCCGCCGGTGGCCGGAAAAGATCTGTGGCTGACGCTGGATCTGCATCTGCATCTGCAACAGTATGTGGAAACCCAGATTGTCGGTCAGCGTGCCGCCGTGCTGATCGAAAATCCGCAAAATGGCGACGTGCTGGCAATGGTTTCCAGCCCAAGCTACGATCCCAATCCTTTTGTAAAAGGCATCAGTTACAAAGCGTATAAAGCATTGCTGGAAAACAAAGACCTGCCGCTTATTAATCGGGTTACCCAGGGATTGTATCCTCCGGCTTCTACCGTCAAGCCTTATATGGCGATGTCGGCGCTGTTAACTCACGTCATCACGCCATCTTCCACCTTCTTTGGCGCGGCCACCTGGACTCTGCCCGGCACCACACGGAAATATCGCGATTGGAAAAAAACCGGTCACGGTACGCTGGATGTCACCCGCGCCATTGAAGAGTCTGCCGACACCTTCTTTTATCAGGTGGCCTTTATGCTGGGCATTGATCGCATCCATACCATGCTCAGCCAGTTTGGCTACGGTAAGCCCACGGGTATCGACCTCAACGAGGAGTATAACGGCCTGTTGCCCAGCCGCGAGTGGAAGCAGAAAGTACATAAAAAGGGCTGGTATCAGGGAGATACCGTCTCGGTAGGCATCGGCCAGGGTTACTGGATTGCCACCCCGGTGCAGATGGTCAAAGCGCTGGATACGCTGATTAACAACGGTCGGGTGATCCAGCCGCATCTGCTCTATCAGGAAAAACAGGGAAAAGAGGTTACGCCGTGGAAACAGACCATTCCTGTTCAGCAAATCGGTGACGCCAACTCGCCATACTGGGGACTGGTGCGCCGGGCGATGTTTGGCATGGCAAATGCGCCAAACGGGACGGGCTATAAATACTTTCACACCGCGCCTTACGGCATCGCGGGAAAAAGTGGAACGTCCCAGGTGTTTGGACTGAAACAGAATCAGATCTATAACGCAAAAATGATCCCACAGCGCCTGCGCGATCATATTTTTTATACCGTCTTCGCCCCTTTCGATAAACCCAGGGTGGCGATGGCTCTGATCCTCGAAAATGGCGGGGTGAATGGCGTCACCGCCGCACCGCTGGCAAGGAATATTCTGGACCACATTTTCCTGCCACCGGATGTGGCACCGATGTCAGCCACCGCCGATCCCGGAAGTAACGTCAGTGCGCAGTAACGGTTTGAGTTCTTAACGGCGCAGGACAATTTGTGGCACCGCATCCTGACTGTGATGGTGAACCTGAAGGTCAGCCTGATACCAGCGGGTCAGCGTCGCCTCGGTCATGACCTCTGCGGGCGTGCCGCTGGCAACCAGGTGGCCCTGATGCAGTAACAACATGCGATCGGACCACAGCGCGGCCAGATTGAGATCGTGCAGCACGCAGCAGACCGTCAGTTCACCCTGGCGGGTCAGCTGATGCAGCAGCCGCAGCGCATGTTGTTGATGGTAGAGATCCAGCGCCGAAGTAGGCTCGTCAAGAAACAGCCAGCCACGAGGTCCGTCATCATGCCAGAGCTGGACCAGCGCGCGCGCCAGCTGCACCCGCTGCTGTTCGCCGCCGGAAAGGAAGCGATAGTCACGCTGCGCCAGCTGCTCACACCCCGTCAGTTCCATAACCCGATCGACAATCTCCCGGGCGGTTTTTTCAGACCAGGGCGCCCGCCCCATCGCCACCACCTCGCGTACCGGCACGGCAAACTCGATATGGCTTTGCTGACGCATCACCGCACGTCGTCGGGCCAGCTGGTCACCGTGCCACTCGGCAATCGGCCGGTCATCAAGACAGCAGCGTCCTGCACTGAGCGGTAAAAAACCGGTCAGTAGCCGCATCAGGGTCGATTTTCCCGCACCGTTCGGCCCAATCAGCGCCACCATCTCACCCGGATGCAAGGTCAGCGACACGCTGTCAATCAACAGACGCTGACCGAGACGATAAGAGGCATCAGTCGCCTGTAAAAGCTGGCTCACAAGCGGCCCCCCTGACGACGAAGGATCAGCCATAAGAACCAGGGCGCACCCAGCAGGCTGGTGAGCAGGCCGACCGGCATTTCTGCCGGAGACACCAGGGTTCTGGCCAGCGTATCGGCCACCAGCATCAGCATCGCCCCCAATAACACCGCACCGGGTAACAACCAACGGTGGTCACCCCCCATGCAGAGTCGGATCAGATGCGGTACGACCAGACCAACAAAAGCAATCACGCCGCTGACCGCCACCGCCGCCGCGACCATCAGCGCACTGAGGATCAGCAGGATACGCTGCGTGCGCCGCACATCCACCCCCAGATAATGTGCTTCCTCATCACCCAGTTGCAGCAAATTGAGCCGCTGCGCCTGCTACTGGGTCGCCAGCATGGTCGGCAGGATCAAAACAGCACAGGCCACGACCGTCGGCCACTGCGCCTGTCCCAGGGAGCCCATTCCCCATAGCGAAAGCTGGCGTAGCTGCTGATCGTTGCTGATCCATGACAGAACGCCCACCGCCGCCCCGCACAGGGCATTGATGGCTATGCCTGCCAGCAGCAGTCGCGGAAGCGTGGTGCTGCGATGACGGCTGAGGATAAAAATCATCATCGTCACCAGCAGACTTCCGACAAATGCCGCCAGCATCGGCCACCACAGCGCCAGTGCCGCAGGCAGCGTAACAGGTATCACTACGGCAAACGCCAGCATCAATGAGGCACCGCTGCTGATCCCCAACAGGCCGGGATCGGCCAGCGGATTACGAAACAGCCCCTGCATGGTGGCCCCGGAAAGTGCCAGCGCCGCCCCCACCAGTACGGCAAGAAGCACGCGCGGCAGGCGAATGTTCCACCAGATTTTCCAGATCATGCTGTCGGCAGGTGCCTGCCAGACCATTGCCAGCGACAGACGCATGGCACCGGTATTGGCCGCCAGTAGCATCATCGCCAGCAGCATCAGCAACATCACCAGCAAACGACGCTGCACCTTCACTCTTTTCATTGCGCTACGGTTTCCGCAGCCTTACGCAGCTTGACGATGGCCCCCGGCGTCTGTACACCAAAGCCCAGCAGCGCCATTTCATCTACGACCAGCAGGCTGTGATTTTTGCCTGCGGGCGTCAGCGCAAGACCCGGCAATTGCCAGATTTTGTCCTCACCGCCCATCGCCTTCAGGCCGTCCTCACCAATCACCACCAGCTGAGGCGCACTGGCAACAATCCCTTCCTGCGTCAACGCCTGATAGTGCGGGATATTGCCCATCGCGTTTTGTAGTCCGGCGCTACGAATAGCACCATCAGCAGCGGTTTCAGTACCGGCCGCCATGGCTTTCATCCCGGAATGATTGAGGATATAGAGCACTTTAACCGGCAGCGGCTTATCCGCTACGCCAGCCAGCTGGTCGTTGATTTTTGCTTCCAGTGCCTTGCCCTGCTCCTCACGGTGCAGCGCACCGGCAATGGTGCTCACTTTCTGCTTAATGGCGCTCAGTGAAGGCTCACTGGTAACGGTGACCACTTTCACTCCGGCCTGCTCAACCTGCTGCAAGGCGACGGAAGGCTTCGCCAGCGCGCTGACGATAACCAGTGTCGGTTTCATCGCCAGGATACCTTCTGCGTTCAGCTGACGCATGTAGCCCACATCAGGCAGTTTCGTCACCACCGCAGGTTGGAGGCTGGTGGAGTCACGGCCCACCAAATCCTGCTGGGCGTCCAGCGCATAGATAATTTCTGTCAAATCGCCGCCAATCGACACCACCCGCTCCTGCGCCAGCAGGGTAAAAGGCAGCGCCAGTAGCGCCAGCAGCCAGGTTTTCATGCGACTTCCCCCTCGCCCAGTAGCGATATCTGTTCACGCCAGCGGGTCTGCTCCGGCATTCCCTCAGTGCGCTGACCATTCAGCTGAGCAATCTGCGTCCCGTCGGCAGCAAACAGCTCCAGGCTGGTGACCATGCCATCTTTGGTAGGCTTGCGGACTACCCAGCTTTCCGCAATGGCGTCAGCCATCAGATGCAGGGTGAAGGTCGGATTAAAAATATTCAGCCAGTTGTCCATTGGCATCAGCTTCTCGACCACGCCGGTAAAGATCTGCACACACCCCCGGTTGCCAATGAAAATCATGATCTCATTCGCGTCTTTCTGCGCCATCTCCAGTAATTCGCTGAGCGCACCGTTATCCACCTGCTGCGCCAGATCGTCGGAAACGGCCCGGAAAGCCTGCTGGCGGCTGATATTGTGTCGTTTCAGCAGGCCAAAGAACTGATGGACGTCAGTCATCGCACGCCATTCCTGTTCTACCAGAGCACAGTCAGGCTGTGGGTCAGACGCCTCCACCTCCGGGCTGCTGATATGCAGTTCAGCGGCATTTTCTACGGTAAATCCGCCGATCAGCGTCTGCCAGGCAGCCATATCACTCTGCGGCGTGGTGTAGATTTTCAGTACGGCATCACCCTGGGCATCAAAAATCTGAATGCTGTGGCGATCGCCTCGCGCCGTTTTTTCATGTAACGCGAAGGCGCTTTTCCATTTGGCAGGAAAAAAACGCAGATCCAGCGCGCGGGGATTGAGGATTAACGCTCCGTGATTACCCAGATGCAGATTGTCATAGCGCCCGACCTGTTCATGAACCGCCCAGGCATTGCGGGTGATCGATTTGGTTTCGCCAACTGCGGCCAGCGCCGGTAACAGTGCGGTGAAATCAGGCCGCAGGGTGACGGCATCATCCAGGGTGCGTGCGTGCGTCAACTCCGCTTCACTGACGCCGAGCAGGCTGGCCAGATCGCGGGCGTACGTTTTCGGTTGTTCTGCTTTCAACGCCTGGTAACGCTGAAAAAGTGTGCTCTTTTCCATTTGCTCTCCTTAAAGCCCTGCGGTGTTACGCAGGGCAAACTGTGATTGGTCAGGGCGACGATCAGAAATCGATATTCATGCCCAACTGGAAGGTACGGCCAGGCATGACGGCCAGCGCTTTATCGTAAGCATCCTGACGGGTGGTTTCTGTCAGGTTACGGCTGCTGAGGTAATCCCAGTATTTACGATCCGTCAGGTTGTAGATGCCGCCGTTTACTCTGACGTGCTTCGCCACCTGCCAGTAAGCGGTCATATCCACCAGACCATAACCCGGCACACGCATATATTCGGCGGTGGAGTCAGTCAGCGCACTGCCGCTGTTCGTGTAGCTCTCGCGATTGGTATCGGTAGCGCGTTTACCTTTAACAAAGGTGGCAGTCACCGCCGCGCCGTAACGCTTCGCCGGATCATCCCACGCCATGCCGACGATAGCTTTTACAGGTGCCACGCTGTCGAGATCAACATAGCGGTCGCCGGAGTAGCTGGATTTTGATTTCCCTTCGTTGTAACCCAGCGCAAAGGTGGCGCTCAGCCCGTTTACCTCTTCAAACCAGGTGCCAAAGTTCAGTTTAGTGCTGACCTGTCCACCATAGATATAGGCTTTATCGCGGTTCTCAGCCTGATAGATAGTGTAGATATTTGATGGCACATTGGTGAACATGCCAGGGTTAGCAGAGCGCGTATAACGGGTATAGGCAATAAAGTTTTCATAGGTGTTGTAGAACATCGCCGCACTCAGCGTCACCCCTTCAACGGCCTGGCCTTTCAATCCCCACTCGACGTTATTACTGGTTTCAGTTTTCAGATCGGAATTACCAATCAGCGCATACTGCTGTCTTCCGGCATAGTTGGAACCCAGGTTCCACGAGCCATACAGCTGGCTGGCGTTCGGGAACTGCGCGCCACGTTTGTACATCAGATAAGTCATCAGCTGCGGCGTGATATCGTAATTAAAGCTCAGAGAAGGCAGCACCTGCGTATCGGAATTTTCTTTGCCGTACAGCGTCTGCAACTGAGATTCGGTCAGGATACCGCTGCCAGTGGTCAGGCTACTGAGGTTCTGCGGTTTAGTGGTCTGATGGGCAACCCTTACACCGGGCACGATGCTGAAGTCATGACCACCAAGGTCGAAATGAATCTTATCCTGCACAAAACCGCCGAGCGTATAACTGCGGCTGTCAGCATCAGGTTGCATAATCACGCTGTACTGGCTGGGGGCTGGCTCCTGGCGGAACGGGCGACGGGTCTCGCTGATGCTGCCGTTCAGGCCGCCGCTCAGTTCGTGCCGTCCCAGCGATTTTGCCAGCTGAGTGCCGAAACCATAGGTATCCACTTCATAATCGGAATAAACCCGCTCCATCGCCGTGGCGCTGGAAGGCATCCAGGTGTTGTCGTGGGCCTGCGTCTGCTGGTAGTAAACACGCGATGTCAGGCTGTCAATCCAGGCATTGGCCGGTGTCCATTCATCTTTCAGACTGACACCCCAGCGACGGGTATTACTTTGTTGCTGTGCGGTGCCCCAGATGGTGCTGCCTGCCGAATCCCAGGTATCGTAATGGCTGTGATTAGTTTTTTCGTAGTAATCCACCGTTCCGGTCAGCTTATGTTCATCATTTGGCTGCCAGATACCTGAGGCCATCAACGCATTGGAGTGCCAGTTGGCCGGATAAGCCGCAAGGGTGCCGCTGTTGTTGCGGGTCTGCTGGCCATCGCGACGGCTGTAGACAAACACCCCGCGCAGGGTTTCATCCCCGGCAGCGGCGGTAATACCGTTGTGCCAGCTGCGGTTGGAAGAGTCGTAATCAGACTGATAACCGAAATAGCTATGTTTGTTGGGCGACAGATAATCATCTGCCGATTTAGGCATAAAGGAGACGGCACCGCCGATAGCGTTATTGGCCCGCGATGTCGAGGTGGCACCCGATTCGATATCCACCTGACCATACATGTAAGGGTCGATGTAATCGCGGCCGATACCGAAGGTATTCACCCCCACACGCCCCACATAGCTGCGACCCGTGGCTTCCGGCTGAGGAATGCCATCGACATCAAGTCCGACACGGTTACTCTCCAGACCACGAATGTTGTAGCCGGTGTAGCCGCTGCGGTCGAAACCACTTTTACCCGCTGAAGAACCGCCACTGGTGCCGGTTGCACCGATCAGGGGTTCATATCGCATAACAGAACCAAAATCATTGGTTCCTTTTTGCTGCATCTCTTCTGCGCTGATGGTGGTTTTGCTGCCCGCTTCCTTTTTGGGCAATGGTGCCGTCACCACCATGACCGGTTCATCGGCCTTTTTTTCAGAAGAAACGGTCAGCGGTTTGCCAGAGGTGGTAACAGGCTGAGTGTTGGTGATGCTTTCTGCCCCGATGGTGTAGCCAGAGGTGACCAGCGTACTGAATAAGACAGACGTCCGGACAATTTCCCTTGAGGAAATAGGTTTACGCATTTTAATAAGCCTTTATTCTTTATTAGTATCGACTCATACATTGCTGCCACAGGCGTAACATCCGCAAAAAGAGCGTGCGCTTGCTGCGCATTATAAATGTCGATCCCTGACCCAATAACAAATGAGAATGATAATCATATTGATTCATCATATCAACATCCTCCATAATTAATTCATAATTCAAAAAAGAACGCATGTTGACAGGCTGTTGCCAGGATAAAACAATGCTGTTAGCCGCCCTCAGGAAAAACCCAATGAAAAACGCACCAACCGTCACTATTCACTACTGTTCCCAATGCAACTGGCTGCTGCGCGCAGGCTGGATGGCACAGGAACTGCTGCACACCTTCAGCACCGATCTGGCCGCCGTTACCCTGATCCCCGGCACGGGCGGCATTTATCAAATCGCCATCGACGGAGAGTTAATCTGGGATCGTAAAACGGACGGCGGTTTTCCGGAGGTGAAAGAACTGAAACAGCGGGTACGCAATGTCTGTTTTCCCGAGCGTGATTTAGGGCATATTGATAAAGCCTGATGCGTGCATAAGCGAAACCGCTAACTTTTCTGCTCTGTCCCCGGTTGATGGTTGCCTTTCTGTGAGGTGAGTCCGTGGATCTGCGGGCAAAATGTTTTACTGTCTACCAACCCCGTTTGCGCAAACTGAAAAATCATGCGGTTGCAAAAAAATAAGGAATGGCTTTCGCGAATGCCTGTTTGCGCAGCAAAAAGTCACTGGTCTGCACAAGGAAGAATAATGTCTCAGGATATATTTATAAAACTGAGTGGTGTTGAGGGTGAATCTGAGGATGCCAGCCATAACGGCGATATTGAGGTACTCAACTGGAAATGGGTGATAAGCCAGACGTCGAATATGCATTCGGGCAGCGGCGGCGGTGCCGGGAAGGCAACCATTTACGATCTACATTTTGAACACTATATCGATAAATCCAGCCCCACCCTTCTTCAATATTGCCTGAGCGGGAAACCTGTTTCCCAGGCGATTATTACCCAGCGAAAAGCAGGTGGTTCTCCTCTGGAATATCTGTGTATCACGCTTCAGGAGATTATTATCACCGGCGTGCACCCTGTTTATTACAATACCATGCGTGTACCGCGCGAAGTGGTAGCCCTGTCTTTCTCCAGCGTAACAATGGATTATCTGTTACAAAATACGCAGGGAAATATGGCGGGCACCGTCTCAGCAGGATATAACATCAAGGCCAACGCAATAATCTGATGATGGAAAAATAACGCTAAGGAAGGAGATAATATGTTATTTATTGATAAAAATGGCATGACGGATGCTGAACGTATCGTTAAGAAAAGATTCACTACCATTGAGCGGCAGGATCTTAATCAAATAAACGGCATTGTGGTGCATCAGACCAGTTCGTCAACTCATCCTGAGATAGCCAGGAAAAACATTACCGAAGCGAGCACAGCGAAATGGTGAATATAAAGATTGCGCTTATATTTTTTTTCACTTTTTTTTCCAGGTTCGCCTGTTCAGATGTCGTGACTGATATTGAAATCAATGAATCCGGGATCGCCTATATCGGCCATAGCAAAGTCGAACAGGAAGGATGTAAATTATTCAGGCCCACCCCTGAGCAACTTGCAGAATATTTTAATCAGGCTCAGAGGCTTGAATTCGGTGGATGGCGAGAACATACCTACTATTCACCCTGTATAGTGACAGGGAAAGTCTCATTCAAAAGTGGTCAGTCAGGAAAATTCACCATACAGTCGAGTGGCTATGGCTATGGAACGTTCAACAATAAAGCTATTAATTTTTTTCACAAAGAAAACCCGTGGTTTGATCCCTTCCAGTGCAGTTACGCTATGGGCGATGAACCCGATCCGGGTTGTGATGATCCCCAGCCCTGACAACAGCAGATAATATCCAGCTATAGTTCAAAGTACGCCTTTACTGGCGTACTGCGAACCTGCTCAATCTCAGGCTTCACAACCGCGACCTGACTGATAAACAATGATAAATTTTGGGTGAATTCTGGCTTATTCCCACTTACAAGGACCGCTATGAGCAAACTGCAATGCTGGAAAGTTGGTGAACTGCGCATCAGCAAACTGATTGAACAAAGACTGAGCCTGCCCGCAGAAGTCCTGTTTCCGGAGGTAACAGAGCAACAGCTTGCGCACTCTTACCCCGTAATGACCCGGCAAAACACACTGGATATCGCTGTTCATAGCTGGCTGGTCGAATCGCCACAGGGGCGCTTTCTGATTGATACCGCAACGGGTAACAATAAATCCCGCCCCTTCAGCCCACAGTTTGACCGGTTGAACAGCCCGTGGATGGAGAATTTTCTTGCCAGCGGATTACAGCCGCAAGACATCGACTACGTATTACATACCCACCTGCACATTGACCACGTTGGCTGGAACACCCAATGGGATGGCACAGGGTGGGTGCCAACTTTCCCCAATGCACAATGGATTATCCCGCAGGAAGAAATTGACTGGTATCAGACGCCGGCAGCGGCAGAAAGAACGGTGATTTTTGCCGACAGCGTGCAGCCATTGATTGAGGCGGGGAAAGTACAGACGGTGGCGGCGAGCGGTGGCGAAATCCTGCCGGGCATCCACTATCTGCCAACGCAGGGGCACAGTGCCGGTCATATGAGCATTGCATTTGCTTCCGCAGGAGAGATCGCGCTGTTCACCGGGGACGTTATGCATAATCAGATGCAGGTCGCCAACCCGGAACTCTCTTCGGTGTTTTGCCAGGATAAAGATGCGGCACGCCGCTCACGTAAGGTATTACTGGACTACGCCGTTGGACACCATGCCACCCTGTTTACCGTGCATTTCAGCGACAGCGCGGTGGGACGAGTCAGCACTTCCCCTGACGGCTACTGCTGGACAGCTATCTGATACCGGGCGGGTTATCGCCTCCGCCCACCCTCAAACCGGGGGCGGAATATACCGGGGGAGCATCTGCTCCCCCTTCCCATTTCGTCAGGCAAACCTGAATACGCCAATCGCCTGTTTCAGCGCATCTGCCTGTTGTTGTTGCTGTTGAGCCACCTGGACCGTTTCGCTGACGTGTCCCACGTTATCCTGCACACTGCGGTCAATACTGGCGATGCTGTCGCGCATCCGGGTAATACTGCTGCACTGCTGTTCGCTCATCTCAGACAGCTCATTGACCAGCAGCGTCAACCCTTCAATGCTGGCGATAATCTCGCGCATGGTATGCCCGGCATGGGTCACCTGCTGTGAACCACTGCGGGTACACTCCACCGAGGTACCAATCAACTGATGAATTTCTTTTGCGGCACCTTCACAGCGCACGGCCAGCGTACGCACTTCCGAGGCGACTACCGCGAAACCTTTGCCGTGAACGCCCGCACTCGCGGCTTCTACTGACGCATTCAGCGACAGAATATTGGTCTGGAAAGCGATGCTGTCGATCAGCTCAAGCGCGGCATTGATCCGGCGGGATTCTTCGTCAATCTGCGCCATTGACTCCACCGCATCATCAATCTTTTCGCCGCCTTTCAGCGCCACTTTACTGGTGCTCGCCGCCAGCTCACGCGCCCTTTGCGCCTTTTCACTGGCCAGCATCGCCGCCGAATTCATCTCTTCCATCGCGCTGGCGGCAGTGGCTAACGCTGCCGCCTGCTCATCGGTGCGCGTAGAGAGCGCAGCGTTGCGCTGCAAAATACTCTCGGAAGCGATGAGCAGTTGGCTGACGCCGTCGCTCACCTGACACAAGGTGTCACCCATGGTGCCCAGGGTGTTATTGAAGGTTTTACCAAAGGCCGTTTCCGTCGCCTCTTCATCCTGTGCCAGCGTCAGTTTCCCCGGCTCGCGGGTGATCCACGATGCCAGATGCGCCACCTCACTGGCAGAGCGGGCATCGGCCGCCATATTCAACGCAATGGCGACCAGAATAGCCGTCTGTGCCACCACAAACAGCGCATGAAACACCACCATATGAAAACCAGGATGCATAAATACCACCACATCAAACAGCCCGTTTTCCTGAAAATAATTAAACAGTACATGGTGAACCGCAGCCGTCGCTGCGCCCATCAGCAACGGGCGATAATCGCGATAGGCCAGCAGGGCAGAGAGCAGCACAAAAATCGAGAAATGGTATTCCGTATCACCGTTCCCCAACTGAATAATCAATGCGGCATAGGCGATCAGCACAAAGGCAAACCAGAGGCGGGTGAACAACCGACCAGGCAGCAGAGCTCTGACCACGGTTGCGCTGAGCGTCAGCGTGATACCGGTGATCAGTGCCAGCTTTACCTCATCATTAAACCAGCCGATCACCCCCGCAAAAAGCAGCAGCCCCCAACAAATAAACAGCATTAACAGATCGGCCTGACGCCAGATTCGATCAAGAGAAACCTGCTGCGCCGGCTGAATTTTTGCCTGGTCTGGATTGGTCAGTAACATGATAGCCCCGGTGATTATATCCACGTCATTTTCCGCACAAAGCGCGGGGCGTGGCTTCAGCGTCAGATTAGGACCGCTTCACTGTCATCGTCAATGTGATTTGTCACCTGCCCCCCGGGCCACGGGCGCAGAAGCTGGGGGAAATATCACGGAGGAAAAGAACAATGTCGGGCAAATGATTTTTTGGCGATATTTTAGTACGACTTAAGTCTGACTCAGCGTAGTTAATGGCCTTTTAGAACACAGGTAACTGACTGTCATCCTGCTGTCACACATTTGTGATGCAGGATCAACTATGGCCCATGCCGGTCCTGTTCCGTCCGGCTCGCATCACGCACCACAACGGCAGTGGCAGGGTCACCAGCAGCAGCAGCCATAACAGCGAGTAAACCGCGTCAACGCCGTCATTCTGCAAATTGATAAACAGTTTGACCGGGATCCCCTGAGGAAAATAGCTGAAAACCAGCACGATACCGAATTCACCGATCACCCTGCCCCAGGTCAGGGCCAGCGCCGCCGCCAGCCCCCTCGCCGCCTGTGGCAACGTCAGTCGCCAGAAAATCTGCCACGCCGTGGCCCCCAGCGTCTGGCCAGCCTCTTCAATATCGACCGATACCTGCTCAAAGGCGGCTCTGGCAGCAACCACAAACCACGGTAAACCGCCATAAAATTGCGCAATGATAAAGGCCCCGGCATTGTTATTCAGCGACACACCGAGCGTAGCCAGCACTTCGCCGAGCGAACCATAGGGACCAAACACCGACACCAGCAGGATCCCCATCGCCAGCGGCGGGGTCAGCAGAGGCACCAGCACCGCCACTTCCACCGCCCCACGCCAGCGCGACGAGGTTCTGGACAGCCACAGGGCCAGCGGCAGACCAGCGGCAATAATCAGCGGAACAGCAACCGCACTCATCGCCAGCGAGGTGGCAACGGCATGGCCGTCACCCCACGCCAGCTGAAAAGTGGACCACGGCGTAATCGCCAGCAGGGTGATAAAAGGCGTGACCAACAGCAGCACTGCCGGTATCCCCAGCCACAGCGATCGCACCTTACATCGCCCCGCCTTTCGGCGCGCCATAGCCATGGTTCTGCAACAACGTCTGCCCCTCTTTTCCCTGCATAAACTGCACAAATTTCTGTGCCATTTCAGGATGTGGCGCGTTTTTCAGCACGGCGGCATAAAACACCAGCGGCTGGGTATGCAGCGTTTTTTTCTGGCCTTTGGCGTCGGTGATGTCAAAACTGACCCGGCTGTACCACTCTTTATCCAGCGACGGATCGCTCAGGTTGATTTCATCCGGCAGGGTAATGTAGGGCAGATGTGCCGAGCGGGTAGCGCTTTCATAGCCGGAAGCCGCATCAATCTGTCCGGCTTCAAGACGCGTCAGCAGGCCACCTTCCGCAAACACCTGCTGAGGGTTTTGCACATCACCCAACACCTTGTTCGCCAGATCCGGCTGCTGATAGTAACGACTGGCCAGCAGCATGGTGAAAATGATGTTCTGCCCTTGCGGATCGGTGGCAGGATCGGTGCGACCAAAACGCAACGACGGCGTTTGCAGCACCTGCCACCACGCTTTCGCCCCCTGCTGGTGGTCACGAATGGCGTTGAACTGCGCGGCGTATTTGCCTTTCGGATTCCAGGCAATCACCATACTTGTACTGGCGACCGGCACCGCATGGTCCACCAGCCCGGCTTTTTGCAGCACGGCAATCGGTCCGGGCGTCACGGAAACAAACACATCCGCCACCACCTTTTTCGACGCCAGCAGATTTGCCATGCCATATGCGCCCTGCCCCTGGCCCTGGTAATTCACCTTATTTTCCCTGGCAAACGCCGGTCCCAGCGCCTTGTCCATCACCACACCCATCGACCCGGCATAAGTGACGCGGAAATCATCCGCCGCCTGCGCCGCGCTGGAAAGCGCCAGCAGAACGGCGGCGGCACCCGCCAGGCGGGTAAGGGTAAAAGCTTTACATCCGGACATGATTAAACGCTCATCGTTATATAACTGGATACATTACGATAATCGAATCTCCGGCCACGTCAATAAGCACGCCAGTTAACTTCACCGTGGAGGTTGCGTCACTGCTGGCGCGATCGGGCTGCGTGTTTTTTCGTCCTTAAACCAGATACTTATTAAACCAGCCGAGGGTGCGCTGCCAGGCGAGGTCGGCGGCGGCTTTATCGTAGCGCGGCGTCGAATCGTTGTGAAAGCCGTGATTGACTTCCGGATAGATATGCGCCTCATACACCTTGTTACTGGCTTTCAGCGCCGCCTCATACGCGGGCCAGCCTTCATTGATGCGCGTGTCCAGCCCGGCATAGTGCAGCAACAGCGGAGCCTTGATACGCGCCACGTCTTTCGCATCCGGCTGACGGCCATAAAATGGCACCGCGCAGGCCAGCTCCGGGTATGCCACCGCAGCGGCATTGGCTACGCCACCGCCATAGCAAAAGCCAGTGATGCCCACTTTGCCGGTGGTCCGCGCATCCTGCATCAGAAACTCAATCGCGGCGAAAAAGTCGTTCATTAACCGGGTCGGATCGATCTGCTGTTGCAGCTCGCGCCCCTTTTCATCGTTGCCGGGATAACCGCCCATCGCGCTCAGGCCGTCCGGTGCCAGCGCGATAAATCCGGCCTTGGCAACCCGCCGCGCCACATCTTCAATATAGGGATTCAGCCCGCGGTTTTCGTGCACCACCACCACCGCAGGCAGCTTACCGCTGGCTTTTGCCGGGCGCACCAGATAGCCACGCACGCTTTTATTGCCCTGCGGTGAAGGATAATGAATGTACTCCGGCAGGATATCCGGATCGGTAAATTCCACCTGCTGCGCCAGCGCGTAATTGGGGCTGAGCGAGGAGAGCAGCGCCGCCGCCGTCAGTCCGCCAACGGCAAACTTACCGGCCAGCGACAAAAATTCACGCTTGGTGATTTTGCCATGAACGTAATAATCGTAAATTTCCAGCAATTCAGGAGAGAAGTCTTTCGCAGTCATTCGGGACATCGGTTGGCTCCTTAAGGTTGTTTATGCTGAACCGCACATTTTGGCCGGGCAGAGACGCGCGGTTTTAAGATATCATTTCGTTAACATTGCATATACTTTCAGTCAACCGCCAGATTATTCATTATGACCCAAGCCCGGCCTGCTTCTTCACCGCCCGTCTTTGACGGACATAACGATCTGTTGCTCCGGCTGTGGCTGCATCAGTCCGACGATGCAGTGGGGGATTTTCTCCATCGCTCGCTGGAAGGACATCTGGATATGGCCCGCATTCGCCAGGGGGGATTTGCCGGCGGGCTGTTTGCCGTTTTCGTCCCGCCTGCACAGTATGTCAGGCAGCATAACCCGGCTTACGATGAACGCAGTCACAGCCCGCTGGCCATCACCGACGCGCAGATTGCCTTGCTGCATCAGGTGGCAGAGCGCTCGCAGGGCCAGGCCCGTGTCTGTCAGAGCGCTGAGGAGACAGAAAAGTGCATCGCTGACGGCGTGCTGGCAATGGTGTTGCACATTGAAGGCGCTGAAGCGCTGGATGCCGAATGCAGCCAGCTGGAAGGCTGGATCGCCGCCGGACTGCGCAGCATCGGACCATTATGGAACCTGCAAAATGTGTTTGGTCACGGCGTGACCGGGGCTTTTCCCGGCTCACCGGACAGCGGCGAGGGGCTGACGGCTGCCGGTCTGAATCTGCTGCGGCTCTGCAATCAGCAAAGGCTACTGATTGATCTCTCTCATATGAATGAGAAAGCCTTCTGGCAGACCGCCCGGCTGAGCAGCGCGCCGCTGGTTGCCAGCCATTCTAATGCGCATACGCTTTGCCCCCAGCCGCGCAATCTGACCGACCGCCAGCTGGATGCCATCGCCGCCAGCGATGGCTTTGTCGGCGTGAATTTTGGCAACGCGTTTTTGCGCGCCGATGGCAAACGCGATGGCAGTACGCCGCTGAGCGAAATCGTCCGACATCTGGACTGGCTGCTGAACAGGCTGGGTGAAGAGGGCGTGGGGCTGGGATCCGATTTCGATGGCATCAGCGTGCCTGAACAACTGGGTGATGTCGCCGGGTTACCCCGACTGATTGCCGCGATGACTTCGGCAGGCTATTCCAGCCAGCTGATTGAAAAAATCTGCTGGCGCAACTGGCTGCGGGTATTAAAGAAAACCTGGGGAAAATGAACCACCTGGAACATTGAGAGCGCTTTTGAGGTTAATCCCTGCTTTACACAGGGTTGATATCAATGTGACACAGGCGCAACATTCGTTCCAGAAAATATAAGATAATTGCCGATAAACCGATCACCCTCCGTCATTATGACGGCTTTTTGATAAACACCATGAGGAGAGCACCATGAAGTGGACTAAACCAAAATTTGTTGATTTACGTCTGGGCTTAGAAGTCACGCTGTACATCTCCAACCGCTAATCCCCTGTGCCCACTTCGGTGGGCATCTTCCTTTTCCTTTGCTGGTTCACACATGCAGATTAACGTTCTCGGTTCTGCTGCGGGCGGTGGCTTCCCTCAGTGGAACTGCAATTGCAAAAACTGCCAGGGCCTGCGTAACGGCACCCTGAAAACCTCAGCCCGCACTCAGTCATCCATCGCCATCAGTGATAACGGCGTTGATTTTGTGCTGTGCAACGCCTCTCCGGATATTGCTCAGCAGATTGCCGCCACGCCAGTGCTGAACAAACAGGGGGTGCTGCGCGGCACGGCGATTGGCTCGATAATCCTGACCGACAGCCAGATCGATCACACCACCGGCCTGCTCAGCCTGCGTGAAGGTTGCCCACATCAGGTCTGGTGCACGTCAGAAGTGCATCAGGATCTGAGCACCGGCTTCCCGGTTTTTCCCATGCTCAGCCACTGGAACGGCGGCCTGGTACATCATGCCATTACGCCCGGTGAACCTTTTTCAGTGGCGGTCTGTCCGGCGCTGACCTTCACCGCCATTCCGCTGCTCAGCAATGCGCCGCCCTACTCCCCTTACCGTGACCGACCGCTGCCCGGCCACAACGTGGCGCTGTTTATTGCCGACAGCCGCAGCGGCAAAACGCTGCTGTATGCACCGGGCCTCGGCGAGCCGGACGCGCCGTTGCTGGAGTGGCTGAATAAGGCCGACTGCCTGCTGATTGACGGCACCCTGTGGCAGGATAATGAACTGGCAAACAGCGGTGTCGGACGCAATACCGGCCGGGATATGGGCCATCTGGCGCTGGCGGAAGAAGGCGGGCTGCTGGCCCTGTTGGCCTCCCTGCCGGCAGAACGCAAAATTCTGATCCACATTAACAACACCAACCCAATCCTTGATGAAGAGTCAGCCGAACGCCTTGCGTTGACCAGAGCGGGCATTGAAGTAAGCTGGGACGGGATGCAAATTGACCTGTAACGAGATGAAGATGAAGCCAGACACGATGCCGGCAGAGGCGATGACGCCAGATGCCTTTGAGCAGGCGCTGCGGGCACGCGGCGCTTATTACCATATCCATCACCCTTATCACATCGCGATGCACAACGGTCAGGCCAGCCGCGAGCAGATCCAGGGCTGGGTGGCAAATCGCTTCTATTATCAGACCAGCATCCCGATCAAAGACGCGGCGATTATGGCCAACTGCCCGGACCCGCAGGTCCGTCGCAAATGGGTGCAACGTATTCTCGATCACTACGGGCAGGAAAACAGTCAGGGCGGTATTGAAGCCTGGCTGCGGCTGGGCGAGGCCGTCGGGCTGCCGCGTGAGCAACTGCTGTCGGAAGAGTGGGTGCTGCCCGGCGTACGCTTTGCGGTGGATGCCTACGTCAACTTTGCCCGACGGGCGGTCTGGCAGGAAGCAGCCTGTAGCTCACTGACCGAGCTGTTTGCTCCGCAAATCCATCAGGCGCGCCTGGACAGCTGGCCAAAGCATTACGGCTGGATTGAAGCCGAAGGCTATCACTATTTCCGCAGCCGTCTGAGCCAGGCTAACCGCGATGTCGAGCACGGACTGGCGCTGGCGAAAGCCTGGTGCACCACGGCGGAAAAACAGCAAAGGATGTTGCAAATCCTCCAGTTCAAGCTGGATATCCTGTGGAGCATGCTGGATGCCATGAGCATGGCCTGGGAGCTGCACCGTCCGCCTTATCACACCGTCACCGACCAGCCGGTCTGGCACCATGAGAGACTGCTGTAATGAATATCACCGATCGGCATATTGCCGCCTTTCGCCGGGGCTACCGTCTGCAATGGGAGCCCACCCAGCAATGCCATGTGATCCTCTATCCGGAAGGCATGGCAAAGCTCAATGAGAGCGCCGCCGCCATCCTGCAACAGGTGGATGGCAAGCGTTGCATCGCAGAACTGATTGCCGTGCTCAATGCCGCTTTTCCGGACGCGGGTGGCGTTGACGACGATGTCAGAGAGTTTCTCAGCCAGGCAGTAGAACAGAAGTGGATAATCCTGCGTGAACCCGCTTAAACCTCAAATCAATCCGCCGCTGTGGCTGCTGGCAGAGCTGACCTACCGCTGCCCGTTGCAGTGCCCGTACTGCTCCAACCCACTGGATTTTGCCCGCGAAGAGCAGGAGCTGACTACCGAACAGTGGATTGAGGTCTTCAGGCAGGCGCGGCAGATGGGGGCGGTACAGCTGGGTTTTTCCGGCGGCGAACCGCTGGTGCGTAAGGATCTGCCGGAACTGATCCGTGCCGCGCGCGATCTGGGTTTTTACACCAACCTGATCACCTCCGGCATCGGCCTGACAGAGAAGAAGATCGATGCCTTTGCCGATGCCGGTCTGGATCATATTCAGATCAGTTTTCAGGCCAGCGATGAGACGCTGAACGCCGCGCTGGCGGGATCGCAGAAAGCCTTCCAGCAGAAGCTGGCGATGGCAAAAGCGGTCAAAGCGCACGGCTATCCGATGGTGCTGAACTTTGTGCTGCACCGGCACAATATCGACCAGATCGACCGGATTATCGATCTGGCGATTGAGCTGGAAGCCGATGACGTCGAGCTGGCTACCTGCCAGTTTTACGGCTGGGCGCAGCTCAACCGGGAGGGACTGTTGCCAACCCGCCAGCAGATTGCCAGTGCGGAAGCGGTCGTCCAGCGCTACCGTGAAAAAATGAGCGCCGACAGCAATCTGGCTAACCTGCTGTTTGTCACCCCCGACTATTACGAAGAACGCCCTAAAGGCTGCATGGGCGGCTGGGGAGCGATTTTCTTAAGCGTTACGCCGGAAGGGATGGCGCTTCCCTGCCACAGCGCCCGTCAGCTGCCGGTCCAGTTCCCGTCGGTGCTGGAGCACAGTCTTCAGCAAATCTGGTATGAATCGTTCGGCTTCAACAAATATCGCGGCTTCGACTGGATGCCGGAGCCGTGCCGCTCCTGTTCGGAAAAAGAGCAGGATTTTGGCGGCTGCCGCTGCCAGGCCTTTATGCTGACCGGCAATGCGGATAATGCCGACCCGGTATGTAGCAAATCGCCGCACCACGAAAAGATCCTCGACGCGCGGCGGCAGGCTGAATGCAGCAACATGCGCATTGACCAGTTACAGTTTCGCAACCGCGTCAACTCGCAGCTGATTTTCAAAGTATGAGCAGGCAGCTGAGGCTGGAGAATGGGCTGCGGGTGACGGTGATCCACGATGCGGATGCGCCACGGGCCGCCGCACTGATCCAACTGGCGGCGGGCAGCCATCAGGAACCGCAGGCATGGCCGGGACTGGCGCATCTGCTGGAGCACGTGCTGTTTGCCGGTAGCGCGAATTTTCAGCATCAGCAGCGGCTGATGGCCTGGGCCGCCGCGCAGGGTGCCTCGCTGAATGCCACCACCCTGGCAAATCAGACCGCCTGGTTCTTTGAATCCGCCGCCGAAAGCCTGGCCGACGGGCTGGAGCGGCTGGTGGATATGCTGATCAACCCGCTGCTGAGCCATGAGGCGACAGCGCAGGAAGCCAGGGTTATTGATGCGGAATACCGCATGTTGTGCAGCCACAGCGCCACGCTGCGGGACGCCGCGCTCAGCCAGGCGTTTGCCTTCCCGCATCCCATACATAATTTTCACGTTGGCTCGCTGAGCCACTTTGGCCACGACAGCAGCGCGCTGCGCCAGGCATTACAGGATTATCATCAGCGCTGGTTCCATACGGCGAACCTGCACCTGTGGCTGCTGGGCCCCCAGCCGTTAACCGAGCTGACCGCACTGGCACAAAAGGTCGGGCGGGCTTTTCAGGCCAGTCCCTCCGTCATGCCCTCACCCTGCGATCCGCTGCTCCGCCTGCGCCCTGAGCGAACCTTTGCCCTGCACAGTCATCACACGGCGCTGCTGTTAAGTTTTCCGCTTAGCGGTGTCGATCCCGGCCTGTTTTCTATACTGCGCGAGCTGCTGCACGATAAAGCTGAACACAGCCTGGCAGAGGCATTACGGCAACAGTGCGACAACATTCAGCTGCTGGAGCCTTACCGCAGTCCACATCAGTCCCTGCTGAGCGTGGTTTTTCAACTCAACGCTGGCAATCATCAGCAAAACGCAGAAACTGAAGCCCTCTTCGGCCAGTGGCTGAAACAGGCCGCCAGTCTGACCGGACCACAGCTGGCGCATTATGCCCGTCTGGCACAGCGCGATTTTGCCGCGCAGTCCCCCGTTGAGCGGCTGCGAATACTGGCATTTGGCTTTGCGCCGCCGGAAGGTCTGACTGACGAAGCCGCTTCGGCGGAAGGTCTGACGGCACGTTTAGCGCAGTGGCGAAAACTGCTTACCCGGCTGTCAGCGAAGAATATGACCCGGCTGTGGCTGAGCGCACAGGACGATTTGCCGCACTGCGTGGCCCAGGGGTTTACGCTCTCCTGTGGTCCGCTGCGACAACCAGCCCGCACTGAGCACGACGTTGCGCTATCCCTCAGCGGCGAACAACGTCCGGCAGCGAAGATGCGGTTTCATCAGCCTGACAGCGCACTGCCGCTGCCGGTTTTGCCTGCGACGTCGGCCCCGTTACAGATTTTGGTTTGCCGTGGTCAACCCACGCTGTTGCTCACGCCACGGCCCGGCCAGTGGCTGAGCGAAGCGTGTGCGGCGGTGATGACGGCCGCCCTGCAACCGGCGATGGCCGACTGTCGTCATCGCGGCGGCGATCTGCGCTTTGTACAGCAGCAGGGAGTATGGCTGCTGCAACTCAGCGCCGGTGAGGAGTTAATGCTGGCGGGGCTGGCTGGCGCGCTGAGCGCGCTGAATTCGCCTTCAGAAGCCGTAATGGCGCAGGCTGAGCGCGCATATCAGCGCAGCAGGCAGGCAAATTTTGATGACGTCGCCGTGCGCTGCCTGCTGCATCATCTGCAACAGCTGTTACACCCGTCAGCCACGGCGGTCAGCCCGGTCCTGCCACTGCCGGGCAGTCTGCGCGATACCGACTGGCAGGCGGCGCTGTATGCGGAAGATCAACAGCTCAGCCAGCCGCTTGCCCGGCTGTTATCCGCTTTCCCCGCCGCGCTGCACCTCTCTTGCGGTCAGTACCGACCCGCGCTGCCGGATAAATCCTGTTACGCCGTTGCCACCCGCAGTGATGACGCCGCCGTTATCGTCTTCTGCCCGCTGGCTGAGCTCTCTTTATTGAATATCGCCACCTGTCAGCTACTGGCGACCCTGTATGGCCCACGTTTTTTCCAACGCTTTCGCGTGGAGAAGAATATCGGCTATGTGGTCAGCTGCCGCTTTCAGCATCTTGCAGGCCACGCCGGTCTGCTGTTTGCCCTGCAATCGCCGCTTCTCCCCTGCGGGGAGCTTTATCAGCACATCGCCAGCTTTGTGCAGCAGATGATTGCCGTCATCGCCACCTTACCTGCCGCAGAGCTGGAGGCGTGCATCGCCGCGCAGCAGCGCACACTTGCGCCGCATCCTCCCGGCAGTCCGGCGCAGTGTGTCGGGCACTGGCAACATCAGCGGATAAATTTACCGCCGCTGACCCCGGATATTTACCCGCAGATTACCCTGGCTACACTCCGCCAGGCCTGCCTGAGCCTGAGCGACGATCCCCAACGCTGGTGGCACCTGCACAATCAGCCCGGCGCATATTCCGCGGCCTGATATCCGGCATGCTCCCGCTGGTGAAAAATTCTGCGATGACCAGCATAAAGTTCCTGTCACGGTGATCCGATAACCTGTTCAGCGGGTTTTTCCCCATCACAGAGTGCACAGCATGATTAAAAATATGAAGGTCGTTACCAGCATTATTATTATGCTGGTGGTATTTAGCGGGCTGCTGCTGATTTCAAGCGCCCTCTCTTTTAAAGCCATTAACCAGGATAAAAACAATTTCACTCACGCCAACACACTGACCCACCAGCAGGGACAGCTCAGCGACAGCTGGCAGACCCTGATTAAAACCAGGGTGACGATCAACCGCGTCGCCATCCGTATTCTTAAAAAGCAGACCGACGCGGCAGCACAGGCGGCGATAGCCAAACTGCTGTCAGACGCTGCGGCCTCACTTCAGGTAGCGCAGCAACATTACGACGCCTACAAAAATGCGCCTGCCATCAACGGGCAAAGTCCTGAGCTGGCGGCGCGGGTTGCCAGCAGTTATCAGCAGCTGTTCGATACCCTGACCATGTCAATCCAGTATCTGCGGGCCAATAATTATGAAGCCTACGGCAACCTGGACACGCAGAAAGCGCAGGAGATGATGGAAGAGAGCTACAACCAGTGGCGCACACAGAATGACGCGCTGCTGGCAACCGGCATGGAGCAGAATCAGCACAGCTTCAGCCACATGGTGTGGACGCTGGCTGGCGTGGTGCTGGTGCTGGCACTGCTGGTGCTGGCGGTCTGGGTGGTGATTAAAGCCGTGCTGCTGACGCCGCTGAAGTTGGTCACCACACATATTCAGGGCATTGCTGGCGGCGATCTTTCCGGTCATCTGTCGGTGGAAGGCCGCAGTGAAATGGCACTGCTGGCCACGCACCTTTCGGCGATGCAGCAGTCGCTGAAACAGACCGTCAGCCATGTGCGTGACAGCGCCAGCGCCATTTATACCGGTGCAGGCGAGATATCACTTGGCAACAACGACCTTTCCGCCCGCACCGAGCAGCAGGCCGCCTCGCTGGAGCAAACCGCTGCCAGCATGGAGCAGCTGACCGCCACGGTGAAACAGAATGCGGAAAATGCCCGCCAGGCGTCGCAGCTGGCCAAAAGCGCCTCAGAAACCGCCGGAAAAGGCGGCCAGATGGTGGATGGCGTGGTGAAGACCATGGGGGAAATTGCCGGAAGCTCGCAGAAAATTGCTGACATTATCAGCGTGATCGACGGCATCGCCTTCCAGACCAACATCCTGGCGCTGAATGCAGCGGTAGAAGCCGCCCGTGCGGGGGAACAGGGACGCGGATTCGCCGTGGTGGCGGGTGAAGTACGCAATCTGGCGCAGCGCAGTGCGCAGGCGGCGAAAGAGATTAAAACCCTGATTGAAGCCTCGGTCAGCCGGGTGGACGCCGGTTCTGAACAGGTTAGCGTCGCCGGTAAAACCATGCACGATATCGTCGCCGCGGTCATGCGCGTCACCGACATCATGGGAGAAATCGCCTCCGCTTCCGATGAGCAAAGCCGGGGGATCGATCAGATTGGCCTGGCGGTGACCGAAATGGACCGCGTCACACAGCAAAACGCGGCCCTGGTGCAGGAGTCGGCGGCAGCATCCGCTTCGCTGGAAGAGCAGGCCAGCCGTCTTTCTCAGGCAGTGGCCGCATTCAGAACCGATCAGACGCCAGGCCGCAGCCTGAGCAGTGCAAAACCAGCAGACAAAGCCATACCCGCTCCGCTTCTGCCGTTAGCCCCACCCCGCAAAGCACTGCAAGGCGACCAGGGCAACTGGGAAACCTTCTGATTACGTTACAGACCGTTCAGCCTGCCCGAGCGGCGGCTGAACGGTCCACAGGCTGATCACAGGCTCGGTGCCTGGGTGCCGCCGATCAGCGGCAACACCTGTCGCATCAGCGCCAGAAACTGACGCAGTTTGGCAGGATAATAACGCGCCCAGGGATAGACCAGAAAAACCGGCAGCGGCTCTGCATACCAGGCGGGACAAAGATGCAGCAGCCGCCCGCTGGCAATATCCTCCGTTACCGCCCATTTTGACGCCACGCCAATGCCCATCCCCAGCAGCACACTGTTGCGCAAGGCATACAGACTGTCGGTCAACAAGCGGGGCTGGATATCAATCTGCTCTGTTGTGCCGTCGTCGCTATGCAGCACCATCTGATTGCGATAGAAAGTGCTGAGCGCCACCCAGGGATAGCTTTTCAACGCTTGCGGATGCTGCACCGGGTTATGCCCGGCAGATAATTCCGGCGCGGCCACCACAATGCGCGGCACTTCTGCAACCAGCACCGCCACCACTGAGGGATCGGTCATCGCCCCGATATGCACCGCGCAATCTATCCCTTCCGCAATAAAGTCTGGCCGCCGGTCACTGAGCATCCACTCCACGGTCATTTTTGGATAGCTCTGCAAATAGCGCTGCAATGGCGCAATCATCTGATCCTGACCAAATGCATGTGGCACCAGCACCCGTAACAGCCCGACCGGCTCTTCGGTTACCCCCCGAAGATCGTCTTCTATGGTCCGCCAGTTCTCAATCAGCGTCTGAGCATGGGCAAAGCAGCGTTGGCCGTCATCGGTTAACTTCATCACGTGCGTGGTGCGCTGTATCAGCTTCAGCCCCAGCAATTTCTCCAGCGTCTGTAAACGTCGGCTGACGGTGGGTTGGGTGGTTTGCAAACGGGCCGCCGCCGCAGAGAGGCTGCCCGCTTCAACAATACGGATAAAGGTTTGCATCAACTCTATACGGTCGGTGCCTGACAAAGGGATTTCTTTCATGCATTAAGCGTATAACAGTATTACCGGGCAGGCCACTACCACGCTTCCCCGCCTGGCGTTAAAAATGTGCTCCTTATCTCATCAGATTATCAGGAGAGCAGATGACATCCCCTTCGCCACACGCCCCCCTTGCCCGTCGCACCGTCGTAATACTGGCGACCGGCGCAGGCTTCAGCGTGGCCTCCATCTATTACAGCCAGCCGATGCTGGGGATTCTGGTCAGGGAGCTGCATGCCACCGTCTCCAGCGTGGGTCTGGTGCCGACGCTGACGCAGGCGGGTTATGCGCTGGGCATTCTGCTGCTGGCACCGCTGGGCGATCGCCATGACCGACGAAAGATTATTGCTCTGAAAGGGCTGCTGCTGGCCTGCGCGCTGGTATTCAGTGCCAGTAGCAGCGGGATCGGTATGCTGCTGCTTGCCAGCCTTACGGTGGGGATTGCCGCCACCGTGGCTCAGGATATTGTTCCGGCCTCTGCCCAGCTCTCTCCCGCCGCGCAGCGCGGTAAAACCGTCGGCAGCGTAATGACCGGGCTGCTGCTGGGGATCCTGCTGTCCCGCGTGCTGAGTGGCTTTGTGGCCGGGTATTTTGGCTGGCGCAGCATATTTATCGCCGCAGCGGTGATGGTTACCGCCATCACCCTGGTGTTGTGGCGCAGCCTGCCGTCAATGCCTCCGGCTACGCAGATGCGTTATCCGGCGCTGCTCTCTTCCATGCATCACCTCTGGTGCCACTATCCTGCGTTGCGGCGGGCCACGCTGGCCCAGGCGTTGCTGTCGGTCGGGTTCAGCGCCTTCTGGTCGACGCTGGCGGTAATGCTACATGACAGCTGGCAGCTGGGCAGTGCAACAGCCGGATCCTTTGGCCTGGCGGGAGCTGCGGGTGCGCTGGCGGCACCGCTGGCCGGAACGCTGGCCGATCGTCGTGGTCCCCGGCGGGTCACCCTGATCGGCACGACGGTCGCCTCCCTCTCCTTCGCATTGATGTTCCTGCTGCCGTGGCTGCCTGCTCCCTGGGCGCTGGCGGTGATTGTCCTCTCGGCGATTGGCTTTGATTTTGGTGTGCAGTCGACGCTGGTGTCGCACCAGTCGATCATCTTCAGTCTGGAGCCTGCTGCGCGCAGCAGGCTGAATGCGCTGATGTTTACCGGCGTATTTATCGGTATGGCGGCAGGCTCCGCTGCTGGCAGCATCATGCTGGAGAAAACCGGCTGGACAGGCGTGGTGGCACTGCTGACGCTGAGCGGCCTGGGCAGCATGGTGGTGCGCTGGCGCGACAGGACCCCACCAGCTGCGGTCCGCCAGCCTGCGGCCGGGTCATAACCCGACTGCGCTAACCCTGTCTGCTGACCAGCAGCACAGAGAAAGCTGGCGATCAATCGGACCGCAGCAGCACCGCCCGCTGACCGGGAACAGCGCCAGGTCAGGCAGAAAGGGATTGCAGCGGCTCTGGCAACACCAGTCAACGGAAAATGCCAGGCCCGCAACACCTTTCCGCAAGGGATAATGGCGAACGACGAATAAAATTATCGCTTTTTCTGCCTTCGGCACTTTCTGCTGATTATTTTTCAACAGCAATAATTTTATAAATCCGGCAATAAGACCATTCTGAGTGGGTAAAATTGCTGCGTATTAATAATAAGAATGGTTATCAAAAACATTTAAAAAACGGAATTTATGCCAATAACAGAGAGAACAATTATCACTTATCTTTCATTGTGTTAATTCGCCCGAAAATGACATAAAAAGGGTCTTAAAGAGTTTTTATTTCCGCGACAGCCGTGCATAATGCGCCCAATAATACCGTTAATAAAATTCACCGCGAAAAAATATGGAGCCGCTATGCTGACCAGCGAAATGACCGCCAAACTGAACGACCAGTTAAATCTGGAATTCTTTTCCGCCAATCTGTATCTGCAAATGAGCGCCTGGTGTTCTGATAAAGGTTTTGAAGGCGCGGCTGCGTTTATGCGTGAACACTCCGCTGAAGAGATGCAGCACATGCAGCGGCTGTTTAACTACCTGAGCGATACCGGAGCCATGCCGGTGCTGGGCACCATCGCTGCGCCGCCAGTGACCTTTAATTCACTGAATGAGGTGCTGGAACAGGCCTACCATCACGAAAAACTGATCACCAGCAAAATCAATGAGCTGGCACATGCCGCGATCACCACGCAGGATTACTCCACCTTTAATTTCCTGCAATGGTATGTGGCTGAACAGCATGAAGAAGAGAAGCTGTTTAAATCCGTACTGGATAAACTGGCGCTGGTCGGCAACAGCGGTGAAGCCCTGTTCTTTGTTGATAAAGACCTGATGAAAATGAGCAGCACCAGCAATCCGCAGAGCTGATGATAAAGGGCGGTTACTGCCGCCCAACAATCCCGCATACACCCGGTAAGTAGCCAGGCTCAGGGGCTGACTCCAGTTAAATAATAAGCTACGGGCCTGATCCACTCTTATTGCGTGCTATCCAACTTTATGGGGGCGGTACAGGTAAGTCACCGGACTTTTCCCGAATTATTTAAATGGATAAATATTCAGCCTAATTTTGCAATTTCTGATAATGCAAATGCATGGTTGTAAGGATTTGGCGATGTTTTGTGGTCATCATGCCCCACAGCAACCATAAGCCCATGTGCTTTCGCTGCCCTGTCAACTCTTAGTCTGTAAGTCACTTCATCATCTGACAATTTGAAATAACCCTTTTCTTCATCTGGTTTAATATACTCCATCCAGCTATTGTCCTCGTCCTTTTTAAATCACACCTTTTTATTACTGCTGATGCTCATTTTTGCAAATGCATCACATAAATCTTCTACCATATCGACCTTTTTGGTTAAATTTGAAAATGACACCTTTTTATTACTGCTGATGCTCATTTTTGCAAATGCATCACATAAATTTTCTACCATATCAACCTTTGTAGTTAAATTAGTAGCATTCGCTTTCTTACTTTGTGATGAATGGTCGGTATTTAAAGATGCAACAGCATGTGAATGGCTTGTTTTTTCAGCTGAGATATTCATGATTTTAATTACTCCTGCAAATGTTATTGAATTCAAAGCGTATCAATTTCTCCAGACTGAATATTTCAAAAAAGAACACGCCATCACGATGCCACAGAATGAAAACTACGCTTTTCCTTATAATCTCTGTAAGGCGTCATTTCCCATCAACGATAATGGAAAAATCGCGTGGTGGCTGGCGAATAAAGACACACTAAAATCAAATGTAACGTTTCCCCAACCTCACTCAACGTTAATCTCCGGGATGTTGGCGATGGTAACAAGTAGCAAAAAGAGAAGCCTCTTACTGTTCTGATAATATTAAAAATGGTAAACACTGAAAAAAAATGACGCTTTTTCCTGTCGATAATAACCGCAAAAAACGCACTGATATTTATTATTCAGGATGGAATGCAGGGCATGGAAAAGACAGAAATAAATAAAGCTCTCAGGCGAGGAATAACACATCCCGACAGGAAGAACGATGCTGACGGCAAATGTCTGTGCGAAAAGGCAGATATCCTGTGCCATACCGGCCTGGCGATGGCCGGAATAACACCTCAGAGACTGGCCCACCAGGTGTTATTGTCGCAGCCAGTCTGGACACGGACAGCGCACAGAAACCGGAGCGTACACGAAGTACGTGAGGATTTCGCGCACTGCCCGGGTTCAAAATGGCGAGTAAACCAGCCCTGATGGGGCAGGATCTTAATCACGCAATGCCATTTTTACTGCCGCAGAGCAAGACGGTAAAATTTGCTATCCACTTTCATTACCGGGAACGCATCGGGTAACGAAGTCTGAGAGACCTCCTGAAAACCGTTCTTCTCATAGAAACGATGTGCCGCCAGAAATTTACTGGTCGTACCCAGGTAAATATCGTGCAGTTCCCGGCGTGCAGCATGTTCCAGTAAACGGCTCAGCAAGGCGCTGGCAATGCCTTTCTCCCTTCCCCGCCAGGCCTCGGCAACAAACATTTTGCGTAGCGCAGCCTGTTGATTACCGATGTCCTTCAGGCCAATACATCCCACCACCTGCTCA
This sequence comes from Erwinia mallotivora, assembly GCF_000590885.1. Lineage (GTDB taxonomy): Bacteria > Pseudomonadota > Gammaproteobacteria > Enterobacterales > Enterobacteriaceae > Erwinia > Erwinia mallotivora. The sequence goes on along the minus strand of NZ_JFHN01000045.1, from coordinate 248,678 downwards.
TCCGCCACCGCCAACCAGAAATCACCGTTACCGGACTGATAAAAACCGTCAATATCGCTGAGATCCGGCTGCTGAGCCGCAGAGATAGTGATACCAAACTCCTGATTCTGGATCGGCAGGATTAATGCTACCACTCCGGACTGCCAGACTGGCTGATACCGAACCAGAGAAACCGACTGCGCTGTCATAAGGCTGACTCCTGCGGGTGATGGCGGGCAAACATCGCTGCCGCCCACCTGATAGATAATCGAATGGATGAGTGTGGCTCTGAGATATTTCACTTTAACAGCATGTTTATTCATCTGACACGCGCAGCGTTGCCTCGCTGAGGGGAAATTTAACGCCACGGCAGTGCATACGGAACAGACGGGCGAGGTGTGCCCCCATCGGCGTCAGCGTACTGTCCTTACGCTGAATCAGATAAAAGGTGGCCTTCGGCATTTTTTCCTGCAAATTCAGTGCCACCAGCTGATTACCGTGAATGGGATCGGCAATCACGTCCTGCGACAGAATACTGACAAAATCGCTCTGCGTGACCAGGCTGATACAGGCCATAAAGGTTTCACAGGTGACGCTGATTGACGGGGTCATCCCCATATCAGTGAACAGATCGTGCAGCAGCCGGTAATAGCTGCCTTTCGGTGTAGGCATCGTCCAGTCACAGTGCTGTAGCGCCGCAAGCGAGGTGACATGCGCCATCGGATGCCCCTTGCGCACCACCACGCGATATTCGCGCTCCATCAGTTTTTCATAGCTCAGTTCATTATCCAGATGGCTCTGATAATAGGTATTAATCGTGAAATCCAGTTCGCCCTGGCGCAGTTCAGGGATCATCGACACCAGTTGCCCTTCAACGATTCGCACTTTCACATTGGGGAACTGGCGATGAAACTGAGTTATCACCTGTGGCATCACCGTGCGGGCCACGCTACCGCCCACCCCAATGTTTACCGAGCCGCCCCCCAGCCCCAGCCGCTGCTGGATATCTTCCTGCGCCACCCGTAACTCTTCCAGAATCAGGCTGGCATGTTGAAAGAAGGTATCACCCATTTCCGTCAGCACCACCCCCTGCCGACGGCGGATAAACAGCCGTACGCCAAGCACCTCTTCCAGTTCCTGAATGGCTTTAGTCAGGGCGGGCTGTGACAGACGTGAGGCGCGACTGGCGGCACGAATGCTGCCATGACGAGCCACATCGACAAAGGCTCTGAGCTGGTGAAGCTTAATGGCGGCAGGCATAAATCCCCAAAACTGGTGATAACCAATGTTTATCAAAGCAAAGATATTGTCATCTTCTTCCCCCTGGAGCCAGTGTGTACAGTCGAAAAAAACAACATTTTTAATCCCGTAACGGTGAGGAAAAAAAGATGGATCAGGCTGTTGCTGACTTTGTTAAAGAAATTGCCCCGCGGCTGCAAAGCTGGCGACGCGATTTGCATAAATATGCTGAATCAGGCTGGCTGGAATTCCGTACCGCCACACTGGTGGCCGAAGAGCTGCACCGGCTCGGTTATCAGCTGCAACTGGGCAAAGAGGTAATAAACGCCGAAGCCCGCATGGGGCTGCCGTCGCCGGAGATACTGGCACTGCACGAAAAGCGTGCGCTGGAACAGGGCGCACTGCCGCAATGGCTGCCACATTTTTCCGGGGGATTTTGTGGCCTGGTTGCCACGCTGGAAACCGGCCGCCCTGGCCCGGTGATGGCGTTTCGCGTCGATATGGATGCGCTGGATGTGGTGGAGTTGCAGGCACCGGAACACCGGCCTTTTGCCGAAGGATTTGCCTCCTGCAATGAAGGCATGATGCATGCCTGCGGTCACGACGGGCATACCACGATTGGCATCGGCGTCGCGCAGGTGCTGAAGCAATTTGAATCACGCCTGTGCGGCACCATCAAACTGATTTTCCAGCCGGCGGAAGAAGGCACCAGAGGCGCAAAATCGATGGTGGCAGCGGGGGTTCTGGATGATGTGGACTTTTTTACCGCTATTCACATCGGTACCGGGGTGCCCGCCGGAGAGCTGGTTTGTGGCAGTAACAGCTTCCTCGCCACGACCAAGCTGGATGTCACCTTCCGTGGGGTAGCCTCACACGCCGGGGCGCGGCCGGAAGAGGGAAAAAACGCCCTGCTGGCCGCGGCTCAGGCGACGCTGGCCCTGCATACGCTGCCGCAGCACAGTGCAGGCAGTTCACGTATTAACGTTGGCGTACTTCAGGCGGGGACCGGCCGCAACGTGGTGGCAGACCGGGCGATGATGAAGGTGGAAACCCGTGGCGCAACCAACGAAATCAACGACCATATTTTTCAACAGGCGTTACAGGTGCTGGCCGGTGCTGCGGCGATGTACGGCGTACAGCATGAAGTGACGCTGATGGGCGCAGCCCGCAGCAGCAAACCGACACAGCCCTGGGTCAACTACATCCGTCAGCAGGCCGCTCAGGTTGCCGAACTGACCTCTCTGGTTGATACCAAAGCGCAGCCAGCCGGTTCCGAAGACGCCACCTATATGATGGAGCGGGTGAAAGAACGTGGCGGCCAGGCGTCTTATATCATCTTCGGCACCGAACTCAGTGCCGGACACCACAACGAGAAGTTCGACTTTAATGAACAGGTAATGGCGGTGGCGGTCAAAACCCTCGCGGTGCTGGCCTTTAATATCCGGCAATTTCAGGAGGCATAATGGCCGATGATTTCAGCACCTTTGTCGCCGAATATATCGACCAGCATCAGGCGCGCTTCAGCGCCCTGAGCGATGCCATCTGGGACCGACCCGAAACCCGTTTTGCCGAAACCTTTTCCGCCGGTCTGCTGGCCGACGCGCTGGAGGAAGAGGGCTTTGGCGTGGCGCGCGGCGTGGGCGACATCGCCACGGCCTTTATCGCCAGCTATGGTCAGGGCCAGCCGGTGATTGCTCTGCTGGGCGAATTTGACGCGCTGGCCGGTCTGAGCCAGAAAGCCGCCTGCGCCACTGCGGATCCACTGGTGGAGAATGGCAACGGCCACGGCTGTGGTCACAATCTGCTGGGCACCGCTGCGCTGGCGGCCGCTTTTGCGGTGAAAGCCTGGCTGGAGCAACAGCGCCTGCCCGGCACGGTCCGCTTCTACGGCTGCCCCGGAGAAGAAGGCGGTTCCGGAAAAACCTTTATGGTGCGCGAAGGGTTGTTCGACGATGTGGATGCGGCATTCACCTGGCATCCGGAAAGCTTCAGCGGGATATTCAGTACCACCACGCTTGCCAATATTCAGGCCGCCTTTCATTTCAAAGGGGTGGCGGCGCACGCTGCCAACTCACCCCATCTGGGACGCAGCGCACTGGACGCAGTGACGCTGATGAACACCGGAGCCAACTTTCTGCGGGAGCATATTGTGCCGGAGGCCCGCCTGCACTATGCAGTGACCAACAGCGGGGGCAGTTCACCAAATGTGGTGCAGGCCAACGCCGAAGTACTGTATCTGGTTCGCGCTCCGCAGCCCGAACAGACGCAGGATATCTATCAGCGGGTATGCAATATCGCTCGCGGTGCCGCGCTAATGACCGACACCACCCTGAGCATCCGTTTTGAAAAGGCCTGTTCCAGCTACCTGCCGAACCGCGCGTTGGAAAAGGTGATGTATCGCTATCTGCAAGGTTATGGCCTGCCGGATTACAGCGCCAGTGAGCGCCAGTTTGCGCAGGAAATTCGCCAGACGCTGAGCGAAGATGATCTGCGTAATGCGAAGCTGAATATCGCCCGCACCGGAGGCCAGGCCGGGAAAGCCTGGGTGGCGGGGCTGGGCGATAAGGTGTTGATGGACGAGGTGGCCCCTTATGCGCCGGTAGATGAGGTGCTGTATGGTTCCACCGACGTGGGTGATGTCAGTTGGGTGGTTCCCGTCGCCCAGTGCTTTACACCCTGTTTTGCGCTGGGTACGCCACTGCACACCTGGCAACTGGTGGCTCAGGGCCGCACCTCTGTCGCCCACAAAGGCATGTTTCTTGCAGCCAAAACGCTGGCTGCCTCAGCGCTGGCATTACTGAGTGATAGCAGTCTGCTTGCCAGCGCCCGTGAAGAATTTCGCCAGACCCGCAAAGGGCACGCCTGGCAGTGTCCGATCCCGGCCGGTGTACGTCCCTCACCGCTGGCATAAGTTCATCTGCAACACAACGAGGCCGGGCATGAACCCGGCCCGAAAATTATAAAAATTGCCAACATAACAATGACCAGAGGGTAAAACATGAGTGATTCAACGACCGCAGGGAAAAACCCAGGCAGGATTTTTAGCTGGATTGAGCGGATCGGCAACAAGGTGCCGAACCCATTTTTGCTGTTTGTCTGGTTAATAGTGGTACTGATGATCGCCACGGCATTGCTGTCGTGGCTCAATGTTGCGGTGAAAAATCCGGCCAACGGTGAGATTATCCAGGTCAAAAACCTGCTCAGTGTCGCCGGACTGCAATGGATTTTGCCCAACATCATCAAGAATTTCAGTAGTTTTACCCCGCTGGGGGCGATCCTCGCGCTGATGATTGGTGCCGGACTGGCGGAAAAAGTGGGACTGCTTCAGGCGCTGATGCACAAGATGGCTTCGTTCGTCAGCGCCCGTTATGCCAGCTATATGGTGCTGTTTATTGCTTTTTTCAGTCATATCTCTTCTGATGCCGCGCTGGTGGTCATGCCGCCACTGGGTGCGCTGATGTTTATTGCCGTGGGCCGCCATCCGGTGGCTGGACTGCTGGCCGCCATCGCGGGCGTCGGATCCGGCTTCACCGCCAATTTACTGATTGTCACCACCGATGTGCTGCTTTCCGGCATCAGTAGCGAAGCCGCCAAAGCCGTCAGCGATACGGTTCACGTCAGCGTGGTGGATAACTGGTTTTTTATGGCCAGTTCGGTCATCGTCCTGACGCTGGCTGGTGGCCTGCTGACCGACAAATTTATCGAGCCGCGTCTGCCCGCCTGGCAGGGCCATGCCAGTGATGAGAAGCTGGAAAAACTGACGCCATTGCAGAATCGGGGGCTGAAACTGAGCGGCGTGGCCGCGCTGATTTTTATCGCGCTGGTCGCCCTGCTGGTGATACCGGAGGGGGCACCGCTGCGCCATCCTCAGACCGGAGCGATTATTCCCTCGCCATTTATTCAGGGGATTGTGCCGCTGATCATTCTGTTTTTCTTTGCGATGGGCATTACCTATGGTGTGGTCACCGGGCAGATCAAACGACCCGATGATATTCCGCAGCAGCTGATTGAGCCGATGAAAAGCATGGCCGGATTTATCGTGATGGTATTTCCACTGTCGCAATTCGTGGCGTTTTTCAACTGGAGCAACATGGGTAAGTTTATGGCCGTGGGGCTGACCGATCTGTTGGAAAGTGCCGGGATGACTGGCGCACCGGCGTTTCTTGGCCTGATGTTTCTCTCGGCATTTCTTTGCATGTTTATCGCCAGCGGTTCCGCTATCTGGTCGATTCTGGCACCGATTTTTGTACCGATGTTTATGCTGCTGGGCTTCCATCCGGCCTTCGCCCAGATGATCTTTCGCATCGCCGACTCCGCCGTGCTGCCGCTGGCACCGATGTCTCCCTTTCTGCCGCTGTTTCTTGGCTTCCTGCAACGCTACCGAAAAGATGCCCAACTCGGCACCTATTACATGCTGATCATTCCCTATCCGCTGGTGTTTTTCAGCGTGTGGATACTACTGCTACTGGCCTGGTACGCGATGGGATTGCCGATTGGTCCCGGCGTCTGGCCGCAGATGCCCTGAAAAAAAAGGCGGAGTGACCTCCGCCCTGTGGCGATCAGCCGCCGTGATGCGCGGCACTGGCGGCGGCGGAGAGATCAAGACGCTGCCAGAAATTCTGTTCCGGGGTGTTGCCGGAAAGCGGATAACCCCCGGCCAGCGCGGTTGAAACCATCAGATGACGGCGCTGGGCGGCGCTCAACTGCGGCAGCGGTCCTTCCAGCAGAACTTCTGCACCTTCCGGCACCACTACCGGCGTGGCTTTCACTTTCTCCTGCGGCAGATTCCAGGTCATGCTGTAGCGATAAAAGGTTTTCATCTGTGGTGCACTATAAGGATCCGCAGCGCCCTGAGGTTTAGCGCACTCCGCCAGCGAAGTGCCACACTCTTTCTCCAGCGCGACACGCAGCTGTTGCTTCGCTTCATCAAACAACGCACGGTATTTCGCATCATTCAGATAATGAGCCACGTTACGCTGAGCCACCATCCGTGATCCCATCAGATCGATAGGATAGTGCACACCCAGCACCATGCGGGAATAAGCATAACGAGCAGCGCGGTCCACCAGCGGCACGAAACGCTCCGGCAACATCTCACCCAGCAGCAGTGCGTCAGTGTAAGCGGTGTTGGTATGCCCGCTTGGATAAGAACCTTCAGTCGCTTTGTAAGGCGCGTTGTCCTTCACCACTGCGGTGTCCGGCACAAAGTGAATGCTGTTGCCAGGGATCAGAAACGGACGCGGATTATCAAAGTGTTTTTTCGCCGCGCTGGTACTGACTTCACTGGCTTTAATCAGCGCTGCGGCTTTGCCCAACTCGCCTTTGTTATAGGCGGTAATAAATGCCTGGCCCAGTTTTGGCCCCAGTGCATCTGCAAGGAAGTAGAGGTGGTCCTGCCCTTCTGCATCAATCAATGCCTGGGTACGCTGCCCCTGGCTGGCATTAAGGTTAACCTGTTCCACCGTTTTCAGGCTGGCGGCAATGGTCGTTTTTGGCAATGCAGGAAATGCGCTGAGCAATGCGATGCCCGCCTGCTGGTTCTCTTTTTTCGCAAAGTCATAGCCACTCGCTTTCAGCCATTTAGTATCGGCCTGCCTGTCGCTCTGCTCCGCATCTTTCAGGCGCTCGCGGGTCAGCTTGTCGCTGTCACCCTGCAACGCAGCAATTAATGATTGTTGAATGGCATGGTTAAGTTCCAGAAACTGCGCGTTACTGCTGGCAGGTGTGGTGCTGTCAATGGTGGCGCGAAGGCTCTCTTCTGAAGCCGGGGAGATTTTCGCCTGGGCCAGCTGGCTGACCAGCAGAGCCGCTGCCAGCAGAGTATATCGGGTGCGCATTGCTTTTCCTTTTTAAATGGGAGGTGATAACGAATAAGAGGGCGTTAAAACACTGACGTTATGTTGAGTAAAAAAGATGACAAAAATATGGCAAATTCTGAATTGTGACTGAATAAGGAGTTTCTGAATATTATTCTGATTTTACAGGCTTTAAACCCCCGTATGACAAGGGATGACGACGCTGTTTACTCCGGCGTTTTGGCGGCTGCCGCTGGTTTGACGCGTCCTGTCCGGCATCGGTTACGCCAGCGCTCCGCTGCCGTCAGGCTAAGATTGCTGCCCCTCTGCTCAAGACCTGGCGTGTCAGGCCCTGAGCAGCGTGCGTGCTGCATTTGAGTGACTAATCCTGCCTCGCCTCTTCTGGCGCTTTTTCATCCTCTGGCGCTGAAGCCTGTTGATGTACACCAATGTAGCGCTGATAACGACTGGCCTTCAGTCTGGTCAGATCAACCATCACCAGACCATCAATACAATGGTTAAAATCAGGATCGCTACCAAAATCAATAAACTGCACGCCTCCCGCTTCACATAACTCCGAATACTGTTTGCAAAGCGGAGGTATTCCGGTGCCCAGATTATTCAGCAGGCGCTTTAAGCGTCGTAAATCTTCCTGGTAATCCTGGCCGGTAAACTGGGCCAGTACATCCGGCAGTGAGGCCGGATAAGGGCGACGGGAGACGGCCATCGGCAGCGCCGGAGAGAAGTAGAGGCGGTAAAACGCTATCAGAAGATCACGTGCCGCAAGCGGCATCCCGCCGGAGATGGATACCGGGCCAAACAGATAACGGTATTGTGGATACTTTGCCAGCCAGGCACCGATGCCCAGCCACAGATAATCCAGCCCCCGTTTTCCCCAGTATGCTGGCTGGATAAAACTGCGGCCCAGTTCGATACCCTGTTGCAGCACAGGCTCCATCTGGTCGCCATAATGAAACAGGCTGTGGCTGTAGATCCCCTCCAGCCCTTTGAGTTTCAGTTGCTCAGCCGTTGGCATAAAACGATACGCGCCAACAATATCCAGCGTCTCTTCATCCCAAAGAATCAGGTGGTAATAATCGTCATCGTAGTCATCCAGATCACGACGTCGCCCACTGCCCTCGCCCACCGCACGAAAAGCGATTTCCCGCAGTCGCCCCAGTTCACGCAACAGCGGCACAGCATCTTCGCCATTACGCCGCCAGAGATAAATCATTTTATTGTCACTGGTTTTTCCTAACACCTCACAACCCGCCAGCGCTTTTTTCAGCACCGCCCGGTCTTCCGCCCTGGCAATCGCTGGCTCAGTCTGAAACAACGCCGATTTCCCTTGAGCCATGCGATAGATATGACGGCGAAAACGTGCGGCCAGCTCTTTAGCCGACGTATGACCATCATGCCAGCTGGCATAAGGGATGCGCGCACCAATTTTCAGCTTCAACCGTGCCCCACGATTGCCGAACATCTCCCGCACCAGCAGCAGCATCGACAAAGGCCGGTAGATAAATGAAGTCAGATAGAACAACATGCTGTTGCTGCCACTCACGTGGATGGGAACCACAGATGCGCGGTAGCGGGCAGCCAGGCGAACGAAGCCATGACTCCATTTGCTGTCCTTCACCCCTTTGCCGCCCAGGCGGGAAACCTCTCCCGCCGGGAAAAAAATCAGTACGCCGTGGTGTTCAAGCTGATCCTGCATGGCTGCAAGCTGCTGGCGGTTAGTACGGTTGCCCATATTATCTACCGGCACCATCAGGCTGGTGAGTGATTGCAGACAGTTGAGCAGCCGGTTGGTGACAATTTTCACATCACGCCGCACTTGTGAAACGGCATGTAACAATGCCAGACCATCCAGGGTTCCTAACGGATGGTTAGCAACAATAACAACCGGCCCGTGTAGCGGAATCTGTTCCAGATCGCGTTCACTCAGTTCACAGCGGATATCGAGGTATTCCAGCACCTGCTCCACCATATCCAGCCCTTTAAGATGGCGGTAACGCTGATTAAATTGCTGAAATTCCTTTTCACGTAACAAAACTCTGAGAAGTCTTTTTTGCCATTGCGGTGTCTGACGCTGCGGGCAGAGATCATCTAAAACAGCTTCGATTGTAAACACAGGCATTTCTCCGGGCGTTTTGTCGCGACACTAAACAGCCCGGATGAAGATTTCATGGCAGACAGGTTACGGGATAAAGATGATTACATCTGCTGCTGATGGCATAAGTTGGCAGCAAGAGCGGGTGAACCAGCCAGAAACTGTACTCTTTCATCAACTTGCAAAGAGGCTTTTGAAGCCCGAAGACGTAAAGCCAGATTCCATTGTTCCAGCTCACGAGCATTAGTCACCAACGGATTATCTGCTGCCATACGGCCACTCATCACCAGCCACTCCGCCACTTCGGCCCAACTCCACAGCGGCGATTGCCCTTTAATCCGATGGATTGGATTGGGGAAGTCGCCTTTACCCCGCGCCCCATCTTTAAGTAGCGCAACAGCCTGGCGGGAAAGTTTTGTCAGTTCCGCAATATCACTCAGCCCGACGAGGGTGGAGTCTACAGACCCGACCATCGCCCCGATTCCGGCTTCTTCGATATTGCGGATTGCACTGGAGATTGCCGCGTTCAGTGTGACGGCTTCACGGTCGAACTCCAGATAAACCGCCGTGCCATAAAAACAGATCAATGCATCATCACAACCCGCCGCAAACAAAGCATCTTCCAGTTTTGGTGTCGATGACGTCACTCCCGACAGTACCAATGTGAAATTCCATAGCATCATATTTATCCTCCAGCCCTGGCTCACCTGTTATCAACGACAGTTGGTTTCTGTCGTTTCGTCATTTTTTCCGGCAATTCAGTTTGTCCTTACCGGCGTACACTGGCAGACCTTCCTGACAATCTGCTTTGCATGATTTAGCGGATTACCCGGCGTTGACCAGATGCTCATCATGTGCTCCTGATGACCGGGAACCCCACAGCGGAGTTTGGCAAAACAGTGTGCCGATTTTCCGGCTGCGATCAGTATCCAGCCATTATCTGTTGCGAATTCAATGGCCTGTTGTATCTGCCTGTTCTTATGCTTCCTGCTCATAATCTCTACTTTTCCTGTACATTACTCAATCTGTTGACGGGTGTCAACAAGTCAAATTTATCGCCCTTTGTTTCTGAACAATTGCCAACGGCAACATCAGATTCCCTTTCCAGCAGGAAATTACGTTAGCAGAATTGACGGGGTTGCCAGACAAAAAATCGTTGCAAGGCAAAAGGTTAGTCATTTTTTGAGTAGCGTCTTCAGAAAAATTGTACCCCCGACAATAATCAGGGAGGCGATAAGGGAGGGAGATCACGATTTAACATTTTAATGCCGCTGTCTGCACAATTTCCGTCGGTTTCAGCGTATGTTTCGTCTTTCGGGAAAGTGGGACGACGGAAATGTATAACGTTGATCTGGTATTACTGCTGCTACAACAGATGTGTGTTTTTCTGGTTATTGCCTGGTTGATGAGTAAAACCCGGCTGTTCACGCCTCTGATGCAGGTTACCGTTCGCCTGCCGCATAAGCTGCTTTGCTATATCACCTTCTCTGTTTTTTGCATTCTGGGTACTTATCTGAGCCTGCATATCGAGGGTTCACTTGCGAATACACGTGCTATTGGTGCCGTCATCGGTGGACTGCTGGGCGGGCCGGTCGTGGGCGCTCTGGTGGGATTAACAGGCGGACTGCACCGCTTTTCTCTCGGTGGCATGACAGCGGTCAGCTGCATGATTTCCACTATTGCCGAGGGACTGCTGGGTGGCCTGATGCACAGCTGGCTTATCAAAGCCGGGCGCAGCGACAAAATATTAAGTCCGCTGATCGCCGGGGTAGTGACGCTGTTGGCCGAACTGGTTCAAATGGTGATCATCCTGATGATTGCCAGACCATTTCAGGATGCACTGCATCTGGTACAAAGCATTATTGTGCCGATGACCGTGACCAACTCTCTGGGGGCTGCCATGTTTATGCGTATCCTGCTGGATAAGCGGGCTATGTTCGAAAAATACACTTCCGCTTTCTCTGCCGTTGCGCTTAAGGTTGCGGCTTCCACTGAAGGTATTCTTCGCCAGGGGTTCAATGAAGAAAACAGCCTGAAAGTGGCGCAGGTTCTCTATTCAGAGCTGAAAACAGGCGCCGTTGCCATCACCGATCGGGAAAAGTTACTGGCTTTTACCGGAACAGGTGATGATCATCACCTGCCCGGAAAAGAGATCTCATCAGCCTGTACCCTGCGCGCCATTGAGAGTGGGCAGGTTGTCTATGCCGATGGTCATGAGATCCCCTACCGCTGTTCGATTCATCCCGGTTGCGAACTGGGTTCAACGTTGGTTATCCCGTTGCGTGGTGAAAATCAGCGGGTCATCGGCACCATTAAACTGTATGAAGCCAGAAACTGTCTGTTCAGCTCCATCAATCGTACGTTGGGAGAAGGGATAGCTCAGTTACTTTCCGCACAAATTCTTGCAGGTAAATATGAGCAACAGAAAGCCCTGCTGGCACAGGCCGAAATTCAGCTGCTGCATGCCCAGGTGAATCCCCATTTTTTATTTAACGCGTTGAATACGTTACTGGCAGTGATCCGCCGCGATCGGCAGCAGGCCGGGCAGCTGGTGCAGGATCTGTCGACCTTCTTTCGTAAAAATCTTAAGCGTCCCTCGCAAATTGTTACCCTGGCCGATGAAATTGAGCATGTAAATGCCTATCTGCAAATTGAAAAAGCCCGCTTTCAGTCACTTCTTACCGTCAGGATGCAGATCCCGTGCGCACTTTCACACTACCGGCTTCCTGCTTTCAGCCTGCAACCGATTGTTGAAAATGCCATAAAACACGGCACATCGCAGCTGCCGGACAAAGGAGAAATTTTGATCGAAGCGCACCAGGAAAAGGATCGTCTGATTCTGACTATTGAAGATAATGCGGGACTTTATCAGCCAGCAAAAGAGGTATCCGGACTGGGCATGAGCCTGGTGGATAAACGTTTACGGGCACAGTTCGGAGACGCCTGTGGCATCAGTGTCCATTGCCAGCAGGACCAGTTCACCCGCATCAGCCTGCAACTGCCGCTGGAGGAAACATGCTGAGAGCCGTGATTGTTGATGACGAACCGCTGGCAAGAGAAAACCTGCGCCTGATGTTGCAGGCCGAGCAGGATATTAGCATCGTCAGCGAATGTGCAAATGCGATAGAGGCAATTGGCGCGGTTAACCGGCTGAAACCCGACGTGCTGTTTCTGGATATTCAGATGCCACGTATTAATGGTCTGGAGATGGTCAGCATGTTAGATGACGGCCATCGACCCTCGATTGTGTTTCTCACCGCATTTGAAGAGTACGCGATAAAGGCATTTGAAGAACATGCTTTCGATTACCTGTTAAAACCGGTTGCCGCAGAACGGCTGAGCAAAACCCTGGTCCGTCTGCGTCAACAGCAGCACCGTTACCCTTCTGCCCCGGTGCCAGAAAACCCGCAGCCTTTACAATTTATCCCCTGTAGCGGACAGAGTCGTATTTATCTGTTGCAGATGCAGGATGTGGCTTTTGTCAGCAGTCGCCTCAGTGGTGTCTGGGTCACCAGCAATGAAGGCAAGGAGGGATTGACCGAGCTGACATTACGCACGCTGGAAAGCCGTACGCCGCTGCTCCGCTGCCACCGGCAGTTTCTGGTCAATATGGCGCAGCTGAAGGAGATTCATTTACAGGATAATGGCCAGGCCGAATTGCAGTTACGCAGCGGCCAGACAGTGCCGGTAAGTCGCCGCTATCTTAAACCGTTGAAGAAAAGTATTGGCTTGTGAATATCAGGATGCCCTGCGACAGCCCTCTCCAGGGGCGGTCGCAGCTATGCGCAGCATTCAGCAACACCGCATCCCGCCCTTGCCGTTGCCGCCATAGCGAGCCTGCTGTCGTTCACGAAAAAACGCTTTGTAACTCATCACCGGCTGGTCCGGATGGTGGGTCTGCATATGCTGAACATAGGTGTCGTAATCAGGGATGCCGACCAGCATTCTGGCCGCCTGCACAGCATATTTACGCATGTTACCTGGATGAAATAACATAATTTTTCCTGAGTGATCGGCCCCACCGTTGTGGGGCAGAAAGAGGGCTCAGTGGCCGGAAGAAACTTTCACACCTTCTTTCGGGACGGCGACATAGGGCGTTTCTTTGTCGGTGCGCTCTGGCGATCGGCCCGCACGGATAGCAGCACGAATGCCGTAGAAAATAATGCTGTAAACCACCACCAGGAACAGAATACTCAGCGCTGCATTGGTGTAATTGTTAATCACAATGTGATTCATATTAGCAATCTGCTGAGCGCTCAGCCCGTCTCCACCCGCCAGCAGCCGCGTCTTATATTCCGACGCCATATAGAAAAAACCTTCCATCTCTGGCCTGTGGCTGAACAGCTTAACGGCCAGCGCCCAGGTGGTACAAATCAGTAACCAGCATGCCGGGATTACCGTGACCCAGATATAGCGGGTACGCTTCATTTTGATCAGGATAACCGTCACCAGCACCAGCGCAACCGCCGCCAGCATCTGATTGGAAATACCAAACAGCGGCCACAGGCTTTTTACTCCGCCCAGTGGATCAACCACACCCTGATACAGCAAATATCCCCACAATCCCACGCATCCTGCGGTGCCAACGATCCCCGCGATCAGCGAATCGGTTTTCTTCAGGAAAGGGACAAAGTTGCCCAGCAGATCCTGCAACATAAAGCGACCGGACCGCGTACCGGCATCCAGCGCGGTCAGGATAAACAACGCTTCAAACAGAATCCCGAAGTGATACCAGAACCCCATATCCGCTACCGGCAGAATTTTGTTAAACACCATCGCAATCCCCACCGCCAGCGTCGGCGCACCGCCCGCACGGTTCAGAACCGATGGCTCACCAATGTCTCTGGCGGTTTGCAGAATTTGATCGGGTGAAATAACAAACCCCCAGGCACTGACCGTTGCCGCCGCATGCGCCGTCACGTCATGCAACTGTGCCATGATTGCCGGTGCGTTGCTTCCCCCCAGTTCATGCAGATTCGGCATGGTTATCCCCAGAGCGGCTGGCGGCGTGTTCATCGCAAAATAGAGCCCCGGTTCAATAATGGCGGCCGCCACCAGCGCCATCACCGCCACAAAAGACTCCATCAGCATCGCTCCGTAGCCGATGAAGCGCGCTTCAGTTTCAAAAGCCAGTAGTTTGGGTGTCGTACCGGAGGCAATCAGCGCATGAAAACCAGAAACCGCGCCACAGGCAATGGTAATAAACAGGAACGGAAAGAGCGCGCCTTTCCATAACGGACCGCTGCCATCGATATACTGCGTTAGCGCTGGCATTTTCAGATCGGGGTTAAGCAGAACAATCCCCAGCGCCAGTCCGACAATCACACCAATTTTCAGGAAGGTCGCCAGATAATCGCGTGGTGCCAGGATCAACCAGACCGGCAGCAGGGCGGAGACAAATGCATAACCAATCAGCGTAAAGGTGATGGTGGTATCTTTGAAGGTGAGAGCCGGCCCCCAGTAAGGATCGTGCGCAATCACGCCGCCAAACCAGATGGATGCCACCAGCAGAATGATGCCAATAACCGAGACTTCCCCCACCCGACCGGGCCGGATAAAGCGCATATAAATGCCCATAAACAGCGCAATGGGAACGGTAGAACAGACGGTAAACACGCCCCAGGGACTTTCAGCCAGCGCTTTCACCACGATCAGTGCCAGTACGGCGAGGATGATAATCATAATAATAAAGCAGCCGAACAGTGCGATAGTGCCCGGCACCGGCCCCATTTCTTCTTTTACCATCTCGCCAAGCGAGGCACCGTTACGACGCGAAGAGATAAACAGCACCATAAAATCCTGTACCGCTCCGGCCACCACCACCCCGGCCAGCAGCCAGAGCACCCCGGGCAGATAGCCCATTTGCGCAGCCAGCACCGGCCCCACTAATGGCCCCGCCCCCGCAATGGCAGCAAAATGATGTCCAAACAGGACAAATTTGTTGGTTGGGACGTAATTCAGCCCGTCGTTATTGAGCACAGCCGGGGTCGCGCGCGTGGCATCCAGCCGCATCACTTTTTGTGCGATATAGAGGCTGTAATAGCGATAAGCCACCAGATAGACCGAAACCGAGGCCACGACAATCCACAATGCGCTGACGTGCTCGCCCCGGCGCAACGCAACTGTCGCCAGACAAAAGGCGCCGATAATGCCGAGAATGGCCCACGGAAGATGTTTGAGTCTTTTTTTGATCATGATGCGTCATGCCTGATGTCAGAGTGAAAGACAAACTGCAATCCTGTCCGGTCGGCAGCTAAATGAATGGTTCAGGGAAGAACTGGCCATCCGGAGCAGCAGCCATGTTGACCAATTTTTAATATTGTCGGGGAAATAAATCGCTGAGCGGTAAATCTGCGTATTAAGCGGTAGTGAGCCGCTGCCAGCGGTTCAGGTGTGAGAGATTGTGATCGAGCGCAAATTGCAGCGGAATTAAAGCAGATTTCTTTAATTATCCCTGGTTGTAATTAACGGCAAAAGCTTAAGAAAAAACGCGTATCCCCCCTGTTACTTCAGTAAGACGATGATCGAATTCTTTTTCACGAGAGAGGAATACCTTTAGTGGCAGCTTTATTGCGGTCAGTATTAACTCAGATTGCGCGTGGCGGATGAAAAACGTTGCTGACAATTTTCTATTAGAAATATTTAAGATTAAACGCATGGAAGAAAAATTATTCTTAATTAGTATCTTAAGTGGACCTGTAGTGTTTTCATTATTGGATTTGTTTTTGATACCGGCGACCTGCCGGTATCTTTTTGTCGGTGGCCCGGCCCGATCAGCAGAAAACGATCCCTCTTCTGCCATCACCGCCATTAAACGTCGCCGGCACGAAAGGGATACCGTGCCTGCTGCCTGCCTGGAGAAGGTTATTCATCAAGTTCAAGTGGCGGCAACCGGGCAAAAACGCTGAGCAGACCAGCGCTCCACAGCTGACGGATTTGTGAGAAATAGGGATGCTTATCGGTCAGATGATACTGCTGGGCTGCACTAAAACTGTTGCTGTGATACATCATCACGTCCAGCGGCAGCCCGACGGAGATATTACTGGCCAGCGTGGAGTCCATTGAGATCAGTGCACATTGCATGGCCTGATCCAATGGCGTATCGAAGCGTAGCACCCGGTCAATGATCGGCTTACCGTACTTGCTCTCACCAATCTGAAAATAGGGCGTGTCGGTGCTGGCCTCAATGAAATTACCCTGCGGATAGATCTGAAACAGCCGCGGCTCCTCACCTTTGATCTGCCCGCCAAGCATCAATGTGCCGCCAAATTCCTCACCGTCTCGTTTGATCACTTCCCGCAGCGTTTCCCCCACCAACAGCGCGACATCATACATGCTGGTACAGCTCATCAGATTGGGTTTTTCAGCATCTTCGCAGCTTCGTCGCAGCAGACTGAGGGCGCTTTGGGTGGTCGCCAGGTTGCCTGCGCTTTGTAGCACCAGTGTGCGCTCATCATCCTGCTGAAAAACATGCAGTTTGCGGAATGACGAGATATGGTCAACCCCCGCGTTGGTACGGGAGTCAGAAACAAAAATCATCCCTGACGATAAACGCATTGCCACACAGTAAGTCATAGTTAGCCCGGTTAAATTAAGTGCCTGTTCTGCCAGGCGGTGTTATCTGCCATTCTGCTGAGCGGCAACGCTGCCCATCCGGGATACTGCCCGCAGAGCCGGTGGTGATGCGCTGTCGGTATTCAGACAGGCGGCAACAACACACGCCTGGCTGAAAGCTCTTACTGTTGCGAATTAATCAGTTGTACCGCCGCCACGGCCAGCATATCTTCACTTCCGCCCCCCAGACGTACCCCTCTGACCGGGCAGGCATCCATGTAATCGACGCCGACGGCCAGTTTCAGATGCTGTCGGGTGCTGCGCGTATTATTGGTAATATCAAAACTGTGCCAGCTGCCATCCACCCAGGCTTCAACCCAGGCATGGGTTGCCACATGTTCAACGGCATCAGTATAAAGATATCCACTGACATAGCGAGCCGGGATATTCAGGCTGCGGCAACAGGCGAGAAACACGTGGCTGTGATCCTGACAAACCCCGGTGCCAGCGGCAAACACTTTTGCCGCCGTATCCGTGACCATCGTACTGCCCGGCTGCCAGGGCATTTTGAGCAACAGTTCCCCCATTAAGCGCTCAAGACTGGCCAGCGGCGCTTCTGCACGATAGTAACGCTGAGCAAACTCACGAATCGCCTGGTCGGGCTGAGTCAACCGGGTGACACGCAAAAATACCAGCGGCGATATCGCGTTGTCCGGGTCCGGTGCGCTATCGCCCTCATCGAGGATCTCCACCACGCCACGCGCCTCAATTTCGATAGACTGGTGCGGCGTATCCAGCGTCAGGACGTGCAGGACGTTACCCCAGGTATCGGTGGTGCAGACGGCCTGAGCGGGCAGCAGCAAATCCCACGACAGAATCTGCTGATGAACGGAGTTTTGCGGCGTCAGGCGCAGATACTGGGTACTTTGTTTCACCAGATTCTGATAGCTGAAGCAGGTCTTATGAGCAATATCCAGTTTCATTTGGCCTCCAGATAAGTCTGTTGAATACTGCCGGCAATCTGATTCAGACTGGCAAGGAAATTCTGTAGCCAGTGATGCAGGCCTTCGCTGACCAGCCTGTCGTAACTGTTAAACCGTAGTTCCGCATGCAGAACAGTGACCAGTAAACGAGGCTGGTTTTCACCACTTCCGCCAATCAGATCAAGTTGATTGTCGATCTCTTCAAGGCAGGATCGCAGCGATCGCGGGCTTTCTTCACGCAGGATAAGCATTTCGTTGACGCTGTCGCTGGCCAGCTCCTGTCGGTAAATGGTGTGGTAGGCTTCGCGGGCAGACACCGAGCGCAGCAGGGTGTCGAGGCGGTAATACTCCCGCACGGAATCGTCATCCTGCTCGCTGAGATAGCGCGTCACATCCAGTAATCTTGCGGTACAGTCCGCTCTCTCCAGCAGCGTGCCAAGACGAATAAAACTCATGGCGTCACCAGGCATTAATGTGCCGAACATCGCGCCACGAAACAGGTGCGAACGCTCCTTCACCCAGTCAAAAAAAGCATCAGCGCCGCTGCTGTTAACGCCTTTTCGCCGTAGTTTACGCAGTTCGATCCAGCTGGAATTAATGCTTTCCCACACCTCCGAAGAGAGGCTGCCCCGCACCGCATGGGCATTGTTCCAGGCCGATTCCCAACAGCAAAAAATACTGCCGGGATTACGGTCATCGAGCACAAAAAAAGAGAACAGCTGAGGCATCGCCAGCCGGTCATTCAGCTTCCAGAACAGCTCGGTCGTCGAGGTCAGATTGAGCGGCACCCGCAGTTCTTCATCTGAACGGCTGCGCACCTGCATCAGCGACAGCCGGTTGGTGACATCAAGCACCCTGGCGATATTCTCAGCGCGCTCCAGATAGCGCGCCATCCAGTACAGGCCACTGGCCGTGCGACTTAACATGCGTCATCCTCCAGTACCCAGGTATCCTTGGTGCCACCGCCCTGCGACGAGTTCACCACCAGTGAACCTTCGGTCAGTGCCACGCGGGTCAGCCCCCCTGGCACCAGGCGAATTTCCGCGCCGCTCAGTGCAAAAGGACGCAGATCGATATGGCGGGGAGCCAGCCCCTGGTCAACAAACGTCGGACAGGTGGAGAGCGCCAGCGTATTCTGCGCAATATAATTTTGTGGTCTGGCAAGCAGCAGATTACGGAAGGTTTCCAGCTCTTTCTGGCTGGCAACCGGCCCGATTAACATGCCATATCCGCCAGCGCCGTGTACCTCTTTCACCACCAGCTTTGGCAGGTTAGCCAGTACCCAGGAAAGTTCGTCAGGGCGACGACATTGCCAGGTGGGAACATTATTCAGGATGGGGTCTTCATCGAGATAAAACTTAATCATGTCGGGCACATAAGGATAAATCGATTTATCGTCCGCCACCCCGGTGCCGATAGCGTTAGCCAGCACCACATTTCCGGCGCGATAAACCGACAGCAGCCCCGGCACGCCCAGCATCGAATCCGCACGGAATGCGAGCGGGTCGAGGAATGCATCATCCACCCGCCGGTAAATCACATCCACTTTGCAAGGCCCGGCAGTGGTACGCATCATTACTGCCCCGCCCTTCACAAACAGATCGGCACTCTCTACCAGCTCCACGCCCATCTGCTGTGCCAGGAAGCTGTGCTCAAAGTAAGCACTGTTAAAACGCCCCGGCGTCAGTACCACCACCACCGGATCGTTCACCGGCGAACTCTCACGCAGGGTCTGCAACAGGTGCGAAGGATAACGCTCCACCGGCGCGATGCGCTGCTGCACGAACAGCTCCGGATAAAGCCGCATCATCATTTTGCGGTTTTCCAGCATATAAGAAACGCCGGATGGCGTGCGCAGATTGTCCTCCAGCACGTAATACTCACCGTCGCTGTTGCGCACCATGTCCACCCCACAGATATGGGCATAGATATCACGATGCAGATTCAGTCCCTGCATACAGGGCTGATACTGATCGTTGACCAGCACCTGCTCCGCCGGGATGATATTTGCCTTCAGAATATGCTGCTGGTGATAGATGTCGTAGAGGAATGCATTCAGCGCCTGTACCCGCTGGCGGATACCTTTGTCCAGTCGTGACCATTCACTGGCCGGGATAATGCGCGGCACGCTGTCGAATGGGATCAAACGTTCCGCCCCGCCGTCCTGCCCATAGACGTTAAAAGTGATGCCGACACGGTGAAAGAGCAGTTCAGCCTCTTCACGTTTGCGGGCGATAGCCTGCTGGTCCGCCTGTTTCAGCCAGTGCCAGTAATCGCGATAGTGTGGACGATGCTGGCCTTCGCTCAGCAGCATTTCATCATAAAATTGTGACGCTGATTGATAGCCTGAATTCATGATTTCCCTTCTGATGTCGATGGACGCGAATAGATTTTGCACAAAGCGTGCCAGCACGTACTCAGCGTCAGAAGTGGCGTTACGCAGCCGCGGTACGGCAAGCCCTGTCGCCGTCATCAGCGGCAACAGGGTGCCCTGTGGAGAGGTGATAAGCATCCCGCACCATCGCGGTGCAAAAGGCGTTATGGCTGTTGCAATTGATGCCAGATCTCCGTCACCGCGCCTTCTCCGCCGGTAATCGGGTCATGCTTTGGCATTGGCACGCGGGCAATCTGCGCAACCGACTGCGCCAGCCATTCCTGTTCATCGCGACGGGTTTCCGGCTGTACGCCACGCAGGTAAGCTCCCACCGCAAAGAAATCATCGCTGGAAGCCAGCTGCTGATGCCCTACGCCCGCCGGGATCAATACCGCATCGCCGACATGAAGAGTGACAGCCCGGCCGGTTTCACCACCAAACAGAATCTGCGCCCATCCCGCCGCAATCCCCAACAGCTCGTGCGCGTTAGGATGGTAATGGGTATAAGGATAGACCGGATAACGCCAGCGTGGCAGCCACTGATGGTGGGCAAACAGATCTTCAAAATAGCTGGGGATGTCCTCTTCGCCTTCCGGCACCACCTGCGGATAGATAATCAGCGGCAGTGGGTTATTCGGTACGCCATTGGCGGGCTGAAAGGTCATATATTGTGGATTGTTTGACGCCCCCGCAGAAAATGTGCCGGCAGCGAAAGACATCATGGTGAGCAAACTACCAGCATAGGACAACATACGGCGTCTCCTGTTGACTGTGGCAGACGTGAAAACAGTTTGTTAATCAAGTGTGGCACTTACGCAAAAACTTGCAATCACCAGGCCCGGCTTTTGATCACATAACGCATTAATTTTACGAAGCTTAAGTCAAATTCACCGCTGCGCTGTACAGCTCAGAAGTATGACGTCGCCGTTGGCGGGATAAGCGTCAATTTTCATCGGAAATAGGCGCTGAAAAAGTCCGGTGGGAAGGAGTCCCACCGGGAGAGCCAAACAATGCCTGGCTTAAGGGCCCTGACAGGTTTCAGATAAACGGCCAGCAATCGATTAAACACGGTTACCCGGATGATGAGCGTAAAAATGGCCGTTCTCCGGTTGAGGTTCGGCACACCGCGCAGTCGCCGTTCACTGGCGGCTGCGCTGCACCTGCCCGCCCGGATTTCAGCCGGGAGACGTTAAAAAAATGCCTTAATTTTGTCGCCAATCCGCTTATTTAACTGACACACTCTGGCCTGGGTCAGATCCAGAACCAGGGCAATCTCTTTCAGACTTAAATCCTGTTTGTAGTAGAGATTGAGAATAATTTTTTCGCGATCTTCCAGCGATGCAATGGCCATCGCCAGGGTACGCTGCGTTTCTATCTCCTCTTCCAGCCGTCGCCCCTCCAGGGCTATGTCTTTACCTTCTCCTGACAGCAGCAGATCAAAACTCTCCATCGTACCGGCGCTCTCCAGCATCAGATATTGCTGGTAATCGTCACTGCTCATCGCCAGCTGCTGACAAATTTCTTCCGGGGTCGGTTCACGCCCCAGGCTACGCGACATAGCGCGAATGGCATCGTTGGTTTTATGCGTTTTTTGCCGCAGAGTGCGTGGTCGCCAGTCGTGCAGACGGAACTGGTCCAGTACCGCACCGCGAATACGCTGAGCGGCATAGCTGGCAAATTGCTCGTCAGGTACGCCATAGCGTCGCAGTGCCTCCAGCAACCCCATTAGCGCGATCTGTTCAATATCTTCCCGATCAATCATGCTGTTAGCCTGCGGGGCCAGTTGGCGGACGATGCGTCTTACCAGAGGTAGCCATTGCTGCATGTAATGGCTCTCTTCAGCTGGCGTCAGTGCCGACAGCTTATTTAACATTTCCTGATGCGCCATTACATAAAGACCATTTTTGAAAGAGTAAGATCGGTGAAAGGCATCAACACGTTGATAGCATCGAAGTCTGATTGATATCTCTCCATCATCAGCTGGCGCAGCTCCATCATGTTCATGCTGCGCACCTCATCCGGAGAGAGGGAGTTGAATATATCGAGGGTGAACGCTTTGATTTCTGGCAGCAGATTTTCAGTCTGCTGCGCACGCACATCGTCTGAGGTGCTGAGAGCCAGATCGAGTGACAAAGCGTGTTTGCCTGTGCCTTTATCGTCCAGAGACACCCGCAGATTTTTTACTTCAACGTATTGCCATCCATGCTGTTCTTCACGGGTTGAGACGACAGGCGGATTTGCCTCTGATTTGACGGACCTCTGGAGATAGTGGTTACCCATTACCACCAAACCGGCGTTGACGACTGCTCCGGTCACAACCAGAAGCAAAATGAGGAAAAAAGATTTTATTGTCATGAGATAAACCATTGTCAGTATTATGCCGTTACAGCGCCCTGGTATTCAGGATGCAAAGGGCCTCAAATGTTGGCGACTGCTGTCGCTCTCTTTTCTGACGCCACCTGAAGTTGTTTCGTATAGATAATCAGGGGGATTGACCTTATATGCTGGATGACGAAACGAACCGCAATTAATATTGCAACAGCCGTGCCAGTATTAAAAAATCTTAATATTCAGATAATTGGAATTACCGAGGAGGAAGTAACACTTCCGCCAGGCGGAAATATAAGATCATAAAGAGGAAGAAAAGCGTCGGGATATTTATGCTTAACAGAGATAAGGACCACATTGACTGTCGCAGGGTGCCGTACACAGGTTTATCCGGACGGAACGATAACAATGGCGGGTTGAGTCTGTGTGTTCATGCCTGCATGGATACAAGAATTATGATAGCAATGATTATTTTTACTCTGTGGAGCAAAAGTCATCCGCCATTTTTTAAACAGATAAAAAATGAACATCCCTCTGATTATTGATGGCTGTAAAAAATGGAAAACAGCATAAAGCTGAATAAGCCGGGACTTCAGAGCAATAAAATATTACTGCTAAAATGATGGCTGAAATATCAGGCCGGTTTATCAACATAAAAGTCAGTAGCCATTAAAAAAAAGAATATTAAAGATAACCGTGGTAACTTACACCGCTCAAATATTAAAGAGTCGTACAAGCCTGATGAAGAAATTACCACACTGTTATTTTCCTGCTGAAAGGCGGTCTTTAATCCCATGAGTTCACACTGCGTTATCCATCACTGGCTGATTGATATTGCCTCCAGCTCGTTAATTCATCAGCAAACGGGTGAACAACGTCGGCTGGGTGAATACCAGTTCAGGCTGCTGTTGGTGCTGGCACAAAACGCCGGTCAGATCCTCACCCGTGAAGAACTGAACACCCTGGTATGGGAACGCCGGGTGATAGGCAATAACAGTCTGCCCAATGCCATTCACGCCCTGCGTGTGGCGCTGGAAGATGATGGTAAACAACAGCGCATCATTAAAACCATTCCCAGGAAAGGATACATTCTTGAAGCAGAGTTCTGTGAGTTCGGCCTGGATGAGCAGCAAAGCCCTGAGGAGAGGGGCCACGCAGCAGAACCAGACGGCGTTAACGCATCTCTGACCACCCCGTACGCGCTGAGCGCAATACCGCACGCCAGAGAGGAATGGCAGAAAGAATCGCAAAAGGAGAATTTGCGGCTTACGCAACAGCGAGAGGAAAAACGTCAGCGTTTCTGGCGCGGGATGTGCCTGGCGCAGGCGGTGCTGCTGCTACTGGTAATGATTTTTCTGTCACTGACTGGCTCCGAAAAAATCGGTGAACGGCTGAACGAGCAGGACACGGGCCTTTACAGTCAGATAAGAATTTATACCCTCACCCGCGCCAATGATATGCAAATGACTGGCGAAGATATTTCCGGCGCTATCAGCCCCACCCTTACCGCCCTTAACGAGGTGTTAAGCAACCAGCACATGAAGATGCAGGTATTTTATTCCACCACCAGCACCACACTTAAATACACGCTGCTGATAAGCAACACCTGCGATCGGCGTCAGCTGGCGATGAATATCGGCCAGTTTCGCAGTAATACTGCCTTGCTGAATACTCTTATCTATCGGGAAACAGAGCGAAAAATCAATGAAATGGCAAACTGTCTCAGTCAGTCTGATGGCCCTGACGTTAACGATCACCGGCGCGGCGCTGATGATCAATCTGTTCACGCCGGGTCTGCAAAAGGCAGGCCTGTTCAGTGAAAATGTAAATCGCTACCATCTGCAACTGGGCTATTACGATTTATTGTCTAAAAACAGCGAATTGTATAATCCCCGTTTTGCTGTCAGCAATGATGCGGTGGTGATGAAACTGACCAGTCCCGATGACAACCAGCTACAGATTACCCTGCTGATGAACCTGATAAAAACAACGCCTCAGGGAGTGGTCTACAGCTACAAATCGGTGTCGTCTCCGGACAAAAACAGCGATCTGTTGATCGCCAATACGCTGGGCTACCTTGAGCATCAGAACATCCGGTTCAACACGCTTCGCTATCCCGAAGGAAAAGTAACGGTGACCTCGTCAGGGCTGATTATCACGCATAACTAACCGTCTGCAAGGTGGAGACAGCGCTGGGCACGTTGCCGCCGTACCGGCCTCGCAGCATCTCCCCTCTCAGGCATCGGCAATCTGAGACGGTAAAAATTTTTCTTCCGCGTGTTAAGTTTCGACGGGTGCGGCCGCCATGATATTTAAGAGCCGTTTAAACCCAGTAACAGGCAGTTTATTGATGAAAATGTCTACCAGCAATTTAATTCACCGCAGCCGTCCGGTCAGTGCTGTCGCCGCGCGTGCGGTGGAAAGCACCATCACCTCTCCCTCCCTCGCCACAACATCAGGGAGAGAGCTCAGCCTGGTCCGGCAGATCTCAGATGCCATACCGGAGGTGGACAGCGAGAGGGTTCACGCCATGCAGGCCGCGCTCAATAACCATGAGCTGTCGCTGGACAGTCTTCTGCTGGCAAGGGCAATGATGGCGTATTATCGCCGCTAGCTCAGCTCATCGGTACCGAGCGGGACAGAAGCGACGGCGTAAACGCCAGAAATCAGCCAACAACAGATGAAAAGGCCAGTAGCGCTTGCAGTTTTTCGTTCACCGTCAAGCTGTAAAAGCCGAGGGGATTCAGGCGCTGAAATTCAGGTCAAAACCCTGCTCACGCATACTGGCAAGTCGATAACGCAGCGCGCGCGGCGTTATCCCCAGGCAGGCCGCAGTCCGGGATTTATTACCGTGATAACGCTTTAACAGATCGTTGATGTACTGAAACTCCGCCATTTTTCCGCGCCGCTTAATCAGATTTTCGTCAGCGTACGCGGGCTGTTCAGGGCGAACAGCCGGTGGCAGCGGCAACCCGAAGCAATCGCTGTCCAACACGTCGCCTTCGCACATGATCAGACCGCGCTGCACGGCATTTTCCAGTTCGCGGATGTTTCCCGGCCAGTCGTAAGAGAGCAATGTCTGGCGTGCTGAGGGGGTCAGACGGGGAGTTCTGCCGGAAAAACTGCGATATTTTTCAATAAATAACTCGGTCAGTGGCATAATTTCCTGCTTCCTCTCCCGCAGTGGCGTGAGCTGTAGCGGAACCACCGCCAGACGGTAAAACAGATCCTGACGAAAGCGCCCTTCAGCAATTTCTGTGGACAGATCTTTATTGGTGGCGGCAATCAGACGGATATCCAGCGAAACCGGCTGATGGCTGCCTAACCGCTCCACTTTTTTTTCCTGCAATACCCGCAATAATTTCGCCTGAAGCGCCATCGGCATGTCGCCTACTTCATCCAGCAGCAGCGTGCCTCCGTTCGCCTGTTCAAATTTACCAGGCTGACTGGTGACCGCGCCGGTAAATGCGCCTTTTTCATGACCAAATAGCATTGCTTCCAACATATGCTCAGGTATGGCCGCGCAGTTGACGCCAATATAGGGTGAGTCATGGTGAAAAGCATGACGATGAATATATTTTGCCACACACTCTTTTCCCGTCCCGGTTTCGCCGGTTATCAATACCGGCACATTAATTTTCGCCAGGCGGCGGGCCAGAGATAATAAACTCTGGGTAGCTATGGATGCCGCAATAAGTTCAAATCTGTCACAGGCAGATGCGTTTTGATTTATTTCCATTCTGACTTATCTCACAGATTAATGCTTTAACTGATCCAACCCTATAAGGGTGAACCCAGAATAAAAAGCATGAATAAGATAAAAAATCACTAATTTAACCCAAGGGAAAAGTGAAGAGGAAAAATAAACCCCACTCTCTTTTACGATGAAAATCAGTATACCCTTACTGGATTAATCTTATGAGCTTTAATGGAATATTAAAAAATAAACCCTTACTTTTCATATCAGTAGAAATATGCAGCGCGATTTACAGCATTCATTAATAACAAATTAATAATCCTGTACGGATTGCTTACCAGCTGAAACAGCGGTCTAATTGACAACATGACTTCCGCAGTAAAATCCGGTTCCGTTCAGAAAAAGAAAAATATCAACCCATGTCAGACAGAAGTAAAAAAATAACTGCTGGCGTGATGTATGGAATATTAAATGATACCGCATATTGCCTGCTCTGATAATAGTGGCGTACAGATACCCGACGGCTTATAGCCAGTAATCTGAATGTGAGAAAAAGTATCAGTGACAGACGAAACAGAGTGTCGGAACGGCAAAACATTAAGGTGAATCCGATGTCCGTGAAAGGTGAGTCGAGTGAAAAAACCACAGTCAGTAAACTGAAAAAAAACCATGAGCAAGGCGAAACCCCACGCGCGCGCGAAACAGGCCTGGCTGCCGGACTGATTGCGGGGCTGCTGGTGCTGACGACTCTATTCCCCTGGTACCGCAATCTGATCCACAGCTCACTGCTGGCCATGCGACAGCTGGCCGGGCACATCAATGAGAAGGGAACACTGCATCAGTTTATGCGACTTAACATCCTGATCGTGCTGAAAATAACTCTGTCGCTACTGCCTGTCCCGGTGGCAGCCAGGCTGCCAGACCTGATCGCCGCCTGCTGGATTTTTGTCGCCAGACATATCCCGCCCGGTTGCAGGAAACTCAGCCCGCTGGCGGGTGTCGGATACCGTGAACACCGTTTTCAGGTGCTGAAAATGGTGTTCAGGTGCAGCGTGCTGTTGGTGGTGGTCGGTCTTACCCTGCAACAACAACTGCCGCTGCTGGATCTGAAAGACTCTTTTCACGGCGGGACCCTTACCGTCGCCCTCGCACAGTTTGCAGAGATAATGCAGCGTTTTATTATCGTCATTGCGCTGTTTGCCCTGTCTGATGTTTCGTTTCGCCAGTTTCTTTTTCTCAGGCAGATGCGTTTCAGCAAAAGGGATTGATGATGTGGCGCAGGATATCCGCCGCGTGGCCGGGCAGCATCAGAATGACGTGGTTGAATTACTCCTCAGGCCGACATGCTGAGACCCCGGGATAAATCGCTCCCCAATGGCTAACTCTGAAACAGTGCACGCCAGCGATTGATGGTTTCAGGCGGGTTCTTCTGATCCTGTTCGCTGGTGAGATAGTGCATCTGTCCGCCGTTTTCCGGCGTTAACAGGGCAGCCCAGATTTTACCCTCAGCCGTGTACATAATGATCGCCGCCCGACGGCTGGCGTCACCGTTTACCGCCAGGGTGAGCACCGTGGCGTGAAGATTGTCCTGGTCGACGGCATAAGTAACCTTATTCGCCACCCTGATATATTGCTGATAATCCTTACCGGCCAGCTGACGAAAGCGGTCATCGAGCGTTTTGGACGGCAGTATGCCGACAGAAAACAGGGTGGCGGGCGGGCGGGGATCCTGAGTGGCTCGCTGCCAGACCCCATCAATCGCCACGCCCTTTGGCATAATCAGTTTACAGCTGTTGTCATTATCGCTGCTGACGGTGATTTTGCCGTCTGGCTGCGGAATAAAGACCACCGTACAGCTGGCACCCCACCTGATGTTATCGACGAAGCCCACGCCGTAAAACATCTTCACATTACCGCGCAGCGTTGATGTATACGCGCCCCCCCAGACTCTGGCGTCAAAATCAAATGCCCACTGATTAACATTATTCAGGATCAGCCGCCCACCGTTACCGTTGCTCGCCGTGGTGTTCCACCACTCTCCGCTCCAGTCAAAGGTCTGCGGCACGTGATACAACTGCCCGATCCCCTGAAGATAAGCCCAGCGCAGACAGCTGCTGCTGGTGCAGGCATCCCGTGAAATCCGCCATTGCCGCATCGCCGCATTGACCCCTTGCGGATCGCTACTCTGCATAACGTTGCGCCAGGTGTTATTTAACAGCGAATCCAGCCATACCAGTGATGGCGACTGGCAAATGGTGCTTTCAACGACGGTCGAGGCTCTGGCACACTCAATGGCTGTCGCGGGTGAAACAGAGCAAAAAGCGGCGATCAGCAGTAGCGCATTGATAAGCGATTTCATTCATTCCGCCATAAAGTCAATTTCCGGAAGTTGCCAATTATGGTCTGTTTGCGGCATAAAATCCCCCCTGCGGCACGACTGTTATAGTTTTATTTACCCTGACTGTGACTGCTGCACAGAGCGACTTTATGTTTAACTGGGCGCGGTTTATTCAGGAGAGTCACCGTGGGAAACGTTAAAGAAATTCTGTTACGCGAAATTGACATGCTGAATCGGCAGGAACAGCGTGATAACCGACCACGCTTCAGCCTTTCCTTTCTGAAAAATCACCCTGGCCTGTGGGCATCGATGTATATCTGCTATGCGCTGACCGTAGCACTGATTTTCACCACTGAATTCCTCGGCTGGCCAGCCTTCTGGGGGGCAACCTTGTTTGTCCTGCTGATGAGCGGCCTGATGCTGTTGGATGTCAATCCCCGCTACCGCTTTGAAGATATCGACACGCTCGATTTACGCGTCTGTTATAACGGCGAATGGTATTACGTGCGCACGCTGTCGCCGCAGGCCATTGAGGATATTCTCACCAGCAGCGAGGTGCCTGCTGAGGTTAAACAGGGCATCGAAAAACTGTTGCGTCAGAAGGGTGAGGTGGATTTCTACGATGTTTACCACCTGACATGGGGCCAGCAGCGCGCCTCCAGCCTGTGACCGAATCTCCCTGGCGGGATGTCAGTTACCCGCCATCATTTCCCTGATCAGCCTGCCCAGCGTTGCCACCGCAGCGTCCTGTTGCTCACCCCATTCCCACGCCGTATTAAAGCGAAAATAGTTGGCATACTGCTCCCCGGAAGAAAACATTTTTCCGGGCGCAATGCTGATATTGTGTCGGAGCGCGCGGTAATAGAGCTCGGTGGTATTGATCTCTGTCGGCAGTTCAACCCACAGGAAATAGCCGCCCTGCGAATCGTTGATACGTGCGCTGGCTGGCAGGTGCCGCTTCAGGGCATGACGCGCCTGGTTTTTGCGCTGTTCCAGTTGCTGTCGCAAGCGGCGCAGATGGCTGTCATAACTCCGTGTGGAGAGATAGTTTGCCAGCGCCAGCTGCATAGGCGCGCTGGTTGCCAGCGTACTCATCAGTTGCAGACGCTGAATACGCTGCGCATGTCGGCCTGCGGCCACCCAGCCAACCCGGAAACCCGCCACCAGATTTTTGGAAAAAGAGGAGCAGTGCAGCACACCGTCGTGACGGTCAAACGCCTTTGCCGGCAGCGGCTTTTCATGACCAAACCAGAGCTCGCTGTAGACATCGTCTTCAATCAGCATCACCTGATGTTGCGCCAGCAGCGACACCAGTTGCTGCTTTTTCTCTTTGCTCAGGGTACAGCCCACCGGATTCTGCTGATTGCTCATCAGCCAGCAGGCTTTAACCGGCCAGCGGCTCAGGGCGGCGTCAAGTTCCTCAAGGTCGATGCCATGCTGCGGATGGGTGGCGATGGCCACGGCTTTCAGCTTCAGCCGTTCGATCACCTGTAATGCGCCGTAAAAACACGGGTTTTCAATCGCCACCCAGTCACCCGGTTCGGTGACCGCCTGCATACTCAGGTTCAGCGCCTCCATCGCGCCATTAGTGATCACAATTTCATCCGGAGAAACCGCGATACCCTGTAGGGCATAGCGCTGTGCCAGCGTCTTGCGCAGCGCTTCGTTGCCCGGCGGCAGATTGTTCAGCGCATCCGCCGGTTTCAGCGAATGCGACACCGCCGTCAGCGATCGCATCAGCTGGCGTTGCGGAAAAAGCTCGGGATCGGGAAAGGCAGAGCCGAAAGGCTGGATATCCGGCGCACGACAGGCCTGCAATACCTCAAAGATAAACCCATTAATGTCCACGGATTCCGCCAGCTGCACTTTCTGATGGCTGTCAGGCTGGCTGATGAACTCGGCGTGGGGAGCCACAAAATAGCCGGACTGAGGCCGGGACTGAATAAACCCCTGGCTTTCCAGTACCTGATAGGCATGTAACACCGTCATCAGGCTCAACCCGCTTTGCGCTACCTGCTCACGCAGCGAGGGGAGTTTTTCCCCTGGCTGCCAGATTTCGTCCGCAATCTGTTGCCGGAGGCGATCGATTAATTGTTGGTATTTAGCCATAACAGTGAGCAGCTCGTGGATAAGTTCTGGCAACTATTATAACTATGCCATAACAAATCACCCAACATCTGAGGTTCACTGCGGCGTGACTTACAGCGGCTGGAGGCCACTGTAGTGTGCCAGTTCCGGTACTTTCTCTGGCGACACCGGCCGTCCCAGCAGATAGCCCTGCAATGAGTGACATCCCAGCCCGGTCAGAAATGATTGTTGCTCGCTGGTTTCCACGCCTTCAGCCACCACCTTCAGATTCAGCATGCGCGCCAGAGCCACAATGGCGCTGACAATGGTGGCATCTTCATTACGGGATTGCAGTTCGCGGACAAAAGCGCGGTCAATTTTCAGTTCACTGGCAGGCAGACGCTTCAGATATAACAGGCTGGAATACCCGGTGCCAAAGTCGTCGATTGAGGCCTTCACCCCAAGATCGGTGAGTTGCGTCAGGATCCTGACACTCTGATCCGGATCGCGCATTGCCGTGGTTTCCGTGACTTCCAGCGTCAGCAGCTCCGGCGCGATCTGGTTTTCCCGCAGGGCATTAATCACCGTCTCCACCAGACCTGCCTGCTCAAATTGCAGTGCCGAGAGGTTAACCGCCACCGACCACTGCGGATTACCCAGTTGGTGCCAGATACGTAACTGGCGACAGGCTTCGTGGATCACCCAGTTACCGATGCTGACTATCAGTCCGGTTCTTTCCGCCAGCGGCAGAAAAATATCCGGGGAGAGCAGGCCACGCTGTGGATGCTGCCAGCGGATGAGCGCTTCAAAACCCACTATCGGTCCCTGTGGTGCGCAGAATTTTGGCTGATAGTGCAGGCGCAGCTCACCGCGCTGCTGCGCCAGCCACAGGTCGTTAATCAGCTGTATCTGGCTTTGCGCAATGCTGTTCATTGATGGCTGGAAAAAATGATAACCGTTGCGGCCATGATTTTTGGTGTGGTACATCGCCACATCGGCATTAAACATCAGTTCCCGCCCATCCTCTCCATCCCCCGGAAAGAGGACAATGCCGATGCTCAGCGTTACCGACAGCTCAAAACGACAGACGACAAATGGCCGTTCCATCGCCTTCACCAGTGTTGCGGCAAGCTCAGCCGCGTCCTCAGGCTGGTCCCTCTCTACCAGCAGTACAAACTCATCACCACCGAGGCGGGACAGCGTGTACTGCCCGGAAAGCAACGTCTGTATTCTGTCGGTGAAGGCTAACAGCAGGCTGTCGCCAACCTGATGACCAAAGACATCGTTGATCGCCTTGAAGCCATCAAGATCCATATACATCAGGGCAAAAGAGCTGCCGTCATGTTGCGCTTTGCGCAGCGCCTGACTGAGGCGATCTTCCAGTAAGATACGGTTTGGCAGACGGGTCAGACTGTCATGCAACGCAAACTGAGCCA
This sequence comes from Erwinia mallotivora, assembly GCF_000590885.1. GTDB lineage: Bacteria > Pseudomonadota > Gammaproteobacteria > Enterobacterales > Enterobacteriaceae > Erwinia > Erwinia mallotivora. Next base: position 216,775 of record NZ_JFHN01000045.1, on the reverse strand, counting down.
GCTCACGGTTAGCTTCAGCCAGTGAAGAGGCCAGCACCGAGGTTCGCGTTTGCAGGCGGGCATCCAGCGTTGATACCACCAGCGTGATACCCAAAACCGAGAGCGTCACCACCACCACCAGTAAAGCCAGCCAGTGACTGTTGATACTCATCTGCATGGCATGAGAATCCAGCGGGAAGCAGGCAGCCGCCATGCCGCTGTAATGCATCCCGGCAATGGCGATTCCCATGATGGCAGACGCCCCGGCGCGCACTCCCCCGGAACGCTTTCCCTGGCGCAGGGTAAACGTCAGCCAGAGCGCCATGGCGGAAGCGACCAATGCGATGGCGACAGAAACCAGCACCCAGCCCCAGCGCCAGGTAATGTCAGAGGCAAACATCAGCGCCGCCATGCCGGTGTAGTGCATGGCAACCACGCCGCCGCCCATAATCAGGGCGCCTAACAGCAGGCGATACGGCGGCAGGCTGGGATGGCAGACAATCCACAGTGCATAGATCGAGGCCGCGATGGCAACCAGCACGGAGATTATGGTCAGGCGCGGATCATAGCTGATTACCCTCGCCATATTGAGCGCCAGCATCCCAATAAAATGCATCGACCAGATGCCAATTCCCATAGCAAAACCGCCGCCCAGCAGCCACACCCGTGCGGCATTGCCGGTCGAGGTTGTCACCCTGCTGGCCATATCCAACGCGGTGTAAGCGGTCAGGCAGGCAACAAAAACAGAGACAATAACCAGCAAGTGGTCGTAAGAACTCATCAGCATATGTCGATCTCTGGGACTGAAGCCTGCTGGCTGGCACCCTGATAGTTAAATAAAAAGCATCGTAAACCGATCGGTAATCATCACGGTATCGGACAACATGCGGTCAACTTTACCGACATCGTCAGCAGTCGCGGCAAATTATCTCGACAGGCTTCGGTAAGCTGTTTATTACCTTACGATTTACCAGGCTTATCCGGCTGTTTTTTTCTGCCGGAAACCTTACCATCCACACTTTTTTTTGCCCAGCCTCAGCCAGGATAATTCTTAGATATTTTTGCCCGCACAGGTCGCAGCACTAAACGGTGTGTTTCGGCTGATCTCCGGAAGCGGGTTACGCCGATCTGTTGCAGCTAATGGCAGCCCGCAGTCGGGGTGGCAGCGACAGAAAAATTATGATGGGGAAGGAGTAACTGAAGGAGAGATGTGGCTTAGCTACGGGGCCTGAGTTGCTCAGGCAGACACACAGCGATGCCTGCCTGAGCGCCAGCGGTGATGTTAATCAGCCCAGATGGTTACCCCCGGTGACGCCGTGTACCTCGGCGGTGACATAGCTGGATTCCTGCGAGGCCAGATAAACGTAAACCCCGGCCAGCTCGGCTGGCTGCCCGGCACGTTTCAGTGGCGTTTGCTGTCCAAACTCCGGAATTTTATCCTGGGTCTGCCCACCGGCGATCTGAAGTGGCGTCCAGATGGGACCGGGTGCAACACAGTTCACCCGGATACCTTTCTCCGCGACCTGTTTTGCCAGTCCACGGGTGTAGTTAAGGATGGCGGCTTTGGTCGAGGCATAATCCAACAGGTGCGGGCTGGGCTGATAAGCCTGAATGGATGAGGTGGTGATGATGCTGCTGCCTGCCGGTAAATGAGGGATCGCCGCTTTGGTTATCCAGAACAGCGACATGACGTTGGTATCGTACGTCTGGCGAAACTGCTCGGTGGTCAGCTCAGCGATGTCCTCCACCGCAACCTGCTTACCGGCGACCAGCGCCAGAATATCCAGGCCACCCAGCTGTTGACGGGCATCCTCCACCAGGCTGATGCTGAACCTTTCATCGCTGATATCGCCCGGTAGCAGTATTGCCTTACGCCCTGCCTCGCGGATCAGGCTGGCGACCTCCTCCGCATCCTTCTGCTCGTCAGCCAGGTAAGAGAGTGCCACATCGGCCCCTTCTCTGGCGTAGGCAATCGCCACCGCCCGGCCAATACCGGAGTCCGCTCCGGTGACCAGTGCCTTTCGTCCTTCCAGTCGCTGGCTGCCTCGCCAGGTTTTTTCACCGCAATCCGGTACGGGCTGCATTTCGGCCTGAACCCCTGGTGCGCTCTGGCGCTGCTTTGGATAATCGTCGGTGTAGTACTGGTTGAGAGGATTCTGCATTTTGTACTGGTCAGTCATAGGTACTCCTGAGTTTAAGAATCAATGCCACCTGTCATTAAGCCTGGCAGACGGTGACAGCCCGTCCAGTCCGGAAACATATGGATATAAAGATGACGTCGGTGATGAAGTTCAGGTGGCTGAAAACAGAAGAAAAAACCGGCAGACAAAAGTAATCCTCCGCAGAACACAGACAATATGCGAGACGCCTCAGCTACGCTCAGCCGCTCCATCCTGTTAATTTTTTGTTACTAATGTAAAAAACCATACTCTGTTAACGGTGAAGTTCGTCACATTAAATCCCGCCAGCTCAGGCTAGAAAGGAAAAAAACATAAAGGAAGCTGTATGACTGCGTTAACTTCTCCTCCGAAAAAGCCTCAGGGCAATGCCAGAACCATCTTCAACGTGACCAGCGGCAACTTTCTGGAAATGTATGATTTTATGGTGTTTGGTTACTATGCGACCGCCATTTCTAAAACGTTTTTCCCGGGTGATGACCCTTTTGCCTCGCTGATGCTGACGCTGATGACCTTCGGTGCAGGGTTTCTGATGCGCCCGCTGGGGGCCATTATCCTTGGCTCCTATATCGACCATCATGGTCGTCGTAAAGGCTTGTTGCTGACGCTGAGTCTGATGGCGCTGGGCACGCTGACCATTGCGCTGGTGCCTGGTTATCAGACGCTGGGGGCCGCCGCGCCAATCCTTATCCTGCTTGGACGTCTGCTTCAGGGCTTTTCTGCCGGTGTGGAGCTGGGTGGCGTTTCGGTCTATCTGGCGGAAATCGCTCCGAAAAATCGCAAAGGCTTTTTCGTCAGCTGGCAATCCGGCAGCCAGCAGATTGCGGTTATCTTTGCCGCCCTGCTGGGGCTGGGTCTGAACCATCTGCTGGCGAAGGATCAGGTGACCGACTGGGGCTGGCGTATTCCGTTCTTTGTCGGCTGTATGATCGTGCCGTTCCTGTTCTGGATCCGGACCATGCTGGAGGAAACCGAAGCCTTCAGCCAGCGTAAGTCGCATCCCAATATGGGACAGATCCTGCGTTCCGTTGCCAGCAACTGGGCGCTGGTGCTGGCAGGAATGCTGATGGTGGTCACCACGACGGTGATGTTTTATATGATCACCGCCTTCACGCCGACTTTTGGCAAAACGGTGCTGATGATGAGCGATAAACAGAGCTTTTTCGTCACCCTGTGCGTGGGCCTGTCGAACCTTTTCTGGCTGCCAATTATGGGTTCGGTCTCTGACCGCTATGGACGTCGTCCCCTGCTGATTCTGTTTACAGTATTGATGATTGCCACTGCATGGCCGGTACTGCACTGGCTGGTCGGCTCGCCGACCTTTGCTCACCTGCTGGCAGCCGAGCTGTGGCTCTCTTTCCTCTACGCCAGCTATAACGGCGCAATGGTAGTGTATCTGGCAGAAGTGATGCCAGCAGAGGTGCGGGCGACCGGGTTCTCGCTGGCCTACAGCCTGGCGACGGCGCTGTTTGGCGGCTTCACGCCGGCCATTTCCAGTTACCTGATCCACGCCACCGGCGATAAAGCGATGCCGGGCGTGTGGCTGACCTTTGCCGCAGTGTGCGGTCTGGCAGGCACCATGATTATTAAACGCCTGGTTCGTCAGTATCAGGCGAAGCATTCCAGTGCACCAGCGGTGCAGATGTAATGCGCTAAGGGATAGCAACCGGCAGATAAGCCGACGGCTTGAGGGTGGTGACACCCTCTGATCCAGGCACAGGGGAAGTCCGTTATGGACTTCCCCTTTTCACCTCAGCCCAACGCCGCTACGCATCTCCGGTATTCCCCTCTGTCGGGTTTTGCGCTTTATCCTCCAGGGCGGCACGGAATTTAGGCAGGCTTTGAGGATAATTTTGCTGAATAAACTCAATCATCTTCTCGCGCACATAGCAGCGTAAATCCCAGGCGGTGGGTGAGTTTTGCGCGGTCATCAACAGGCGGACCGTCATGGTTTTATCGGTGGTATCACTGACCTGCAATACCTGAGTCTGCCTGTCCCACAGCGCTGTCTCGTTGAGTATTTTTTCGAAATGCTCACGTAAGGGTTGCAGCGGCATGGAGTAATCAACATAGAGAAAAACCGAACCTAAAATCTGGGCGCTGTTGCGCGTCCAGTTCTGAAAAGGGTTTTCGGTAAAATAAGTAATGGGCAGCACCAGACGACGCAGGTCCCAGATGCGCACCACGACATAAGTGAGATTGATTTCCTCAATCCAGCCCCATTCGTTTTCCACCACTACCGCGTCGTCAATCTTGATTGGCTGGGTAAAGGCTATCTGGATGCCGGCAAACAGATTGACCAGCGATTTTTGCAGGGCAAAACCGATGATGATCCCGGCAACGCCGGCTCCGGTCAGAATGGTGGTGCCGTATTTACGCACGCTGGCAAAATTCAGCAAAATCAGTGATACACACAGCACAATCAGGATGACGATGACCACTTTTTTTACATAAATAATCTGCGTGCGGATCTTTCTGGCCCGGAGATTATTGGCGTGGGTAATATCGTAGCGCAGAAATAACATATCCTGAGCAACATTGGTCAGCCGAACTGCAATTGAACAAAAGGATAAAATAATAAATATCGTCAGCAATCTGGAGAGGAATGTCATTGTATCTGCGCTGATAGCAATATAATTAATTCCTGTATTGATTATCAGCAGGGGAATAAAAAGAAACAGCGAACCATGCAGGTTATTTTCCAGCGATTTAAACAGCTTTCTGTCCCGCTTTTGCCAGTAGCGGATAATTTTGAGGATGATAAAGCGGGCGGTGAATCCAAAAACAAGTGCAAAAACAACCAGTACCAGAGCAGGCAACCATGGCGTGGCATTGATAAAATCATTTAACTGCCAGGGCATTTCTGCCTCCTTTTGATTAACATCCCGACCTTCATCAGGCCAGAAAAGTGACTGAAACCATCTTTAATTATGACGGCACGCGCCCGCCAGTGATTACCGACAGCAGCCGTTGCAAAGGAAAAGCGTTGTTGATGCCAGGAGAAAAGTAAAGTATCGCAACGAGTTTACTGCCTTCAGCACTGCAATACGTGCCTGAATCATCGTCTGACAGGCCTCTGCACAGGAGAGGGTTTACGGGCGATACCAGCCAGGGTTTTCAGGGGGAAGAGCGTGTGGGACTTAAGCGGATACACCCGCCTGGCTGAAGAGGCGGGTGTGATGAGATTTTGTGACTTTACGGTGGATGGAGCCGGTGATTCAGCCGACAGAGGCGCGTCGGCCGCCATGTTTTTCAGCAAATTATTTGCCGCTGGTTTCCATGCCCACCAGACCAATTTTCAGATAGCCCGCCTGACGCAGTTTATCCATAACCCCCATCAGCGTTTCATAATCAACTGATTTATCAGCCTGGAAAAAAATGGTGGTGCTTTTATCACCCTGGGTTTCAGCACTCAGCTTCTCCACCAGTGATGCGGCGGTGACAGCATCATTACCAATGAACAGCTGCTTATCGGCTTTGATCGACAGATAAACCGGCTTTTCCGGACGCGGCTGTGGGGCGCTGGTTGAGGCAGGCAGATTAACGCGGACATCCACCGTAGCCAGCGGGGCCGCAACCATAAAGATAATCAGCAGCACCAGCATGACATCGATAAACGGCGTCACGTTGATTTCGTGCATTTCGCCGTTGCTGTCAACATCTTCATTCAATCGCATAGCCATGATGCTTACCCCACCCGCAGTTTCTGCGCGGGATGTGGGCGCTGACTTTCGTTGCTGGCGGCGAGATCAAGATCGCGACTTTGCAGCAGCATGATTTGGGCCGCCACATCACCCAGCATGGCTTTGTAACTGCCAATCATGCGGGCAAAGACGTTATAGATAACCACCGCAGGAATGGCGGCGACCAGACCGATGGCCGTTGCCAGCAGCGCTTCTGCAATGCCCGGCGCAACCACCGCCAGATTGGTGGTCTGGGTCTGGGCAATACCGATAAAGCTGTTCATGATGCCCCATACGGTGCCAAAGAGTCCGACAAAGGGGGCGATGGCACCAATAGTTGCCAGAAAACCGTTACCACGACCGGCATGACGGCTGAAAAAGGCCACGCGACGCTCCATGCGGAAAGCCGTGCGCTCTTTGATACCGTCGTTATCGTCCGAGCCCTGCGACAGCAGTAGCTCATTTTCCGCCTCTTTCAACAACTGGCTGCTCTGGCTGTTGGCACTGAAACTGGCAGCTGTGTCGGCGGCTTCTTCCAGCGAACGGACGTTGTTCAGCGCCTGCTGCTCACGCTTCAGACGGCGTTTAGCTGAAGTCAGTTCGGCACTTTTGCGAAAGAAGATGGCCCAGGTCACAACCGACGCCAGCAGCAGACCAATCATTACCACTTTCACCACGATGTCTGCATGCTGATACATGCCCCAGACGGAAAGATCCGTCTGCATCAAATCATTCGTCACGCTGTCTCTCCAGGGAAAAACGGGAAAAAAAAGCCAGCGCAGATCATACCAAATCAAAAACGAATTGATAGTGGTTATCATTACTATTTGACCAGAGGTTGCCATTTTTTACATTTTCACCGTCCGACAGGGCAGCGCCGGGTCATTTTTTGCTGAATCTTTGTCACTGAGCAGGCTGCCAATTTCCCCTCTTCCGCTGGCGTGTTAACGTTAGCGACATATCACCATTTATTAACTGAGTATCAGCATGAACAGCAGAAAGATTGAAACGGCATTGATTTCCGCCGGACGGCGCAAACGCTACACCCAGGGAGCGGTGAATAGCGTTATACAACGCGCCTCCTCTCTGGTATTTGACAGCGTGGCCGATAAGAAACGTGCCACCGCAGGGCGCGCTGAGGGTGAACTGTTCTATGGCCGTCGCGGTACGCTCACCCATTTCTCCTTAAAGGAAGCGATGACAGAGCTGGAAGGCGGCGCGGGCTGTGTACTTTATCCCTGTGGTGCGGCGGCGGTGGCAAACGCCATTCTCGCCTTCGTTTCCGCCGGTGATAATGTGCTGATGGCCGGTTCAGTGTATGAGCCCACGCAGGATTTTTGCAGTAAGATCCTCAGCAAAATGAATGTTTCCACCACCTGGTTTGATCACTGTAGCGGCGCAGAAATTGCTGAGCTGGTGCAACCCAACACCCGTGTAGTATTTCTCGAATCGCCCGCCTCCATCACCATGGAAGTTCAGGATATCCCCGCCATCGTTAGCGCAGTGCGCAGCAAAGCGCCTGAGGCGGTGATGATTATCGACAATACCTGGGCGGCCGGTATTCTTTTTCCGGCGCTGGCGCTGGGGATTGATATTTCGATTCAGGCGGGAACAAAATATCTTATCGGCCACTCTGACGCGATGATCGGTACTGCCGTCGCCAACTCCCGCTGCTGGGCGCAGCTGCGGGAGAATTCTTATCTGATGGGGCAGATGGTAGATGCCGATACCGCCTATATGGCCAGCCGGGGGCTGAGAACCCTGGCGGTACGACTTCGCCAGCATCAGGAGAGTGGTTTGCAGGTGGCAAACTGGCTGGCGACAAGGCCCGAGGTAGCGGTGGTCAACCATCCGGCGTTAGCGCAGTGTAAAGGTCACAGGTTCTGGAAACGGGACTTCACTGGCAGCAGTGGACTGTTCTCTTTCGTTCTGAAGTCCCGCCTCAGTGACCAGCAGCTGGCCGCTTATCTGGATCATTTTGAGCACTTCAGCATGGCCTATTCCTGGGGAGGGTTTGAGTCGTTGATTCTTGCCAATCAACCAGAGGAACTGGCGGCTATCCGCCCGGCAGGCGGGGTTGATTTTCATGGTACGCTGGTCCGGGTGCATATCGGACTGGAAAATGTTGACGACCTGATTGCCGATCTGGCGGCGGGTTTCGATCGTCTCGCAGACTGCCCGGCCTGAAAAACGCCAGATAAATACGTAATAAAACGTTAATCGCGTCAACGCGCAACGGTCAGAATATGAGTACAATTAGCCGCTCAACGCAGTAAACAGGATACGAAATGGCTGTTTTACACGAGATTGTTCAGGCGCTCTGGCGACAGGATTTTGCCGCTCTGGCCAGTCCGGAAGTCATCTGGATAGTGTATGGAATTATGTTTGTCACGCTGCTGCTGGAAAATGGCCTTCTGCCTGCCGCTTTCCTGCCGGGAGACAGTCTGTTACTGCTGGCTGGCGCGATGATTGCCAGGGGTGCGATGGGCTTTGTCCCGACCATTGCGATCCTGACGCTCGCCGCCAGCCTCGGCTACTGGTTGAGCTATTTGCAGGGCCGCTGGTTGGGTAATACGCCGATAGTGAAAGGCTGGATGCTGCACCTGCCGGTCCATTATCACCAGCGGGCCTGGAATTTGTTTCACCGCCACGGCCTGATGGCGTTGCTGATTGGGCGTTTTCTGGCATTCGTACGTACGCTTCTGCCAACCATGGCCGGAATTTCCGGTCTGAAAAACTCACGTTTTCAGTTTTTTAACTGGCTGAGCGGATTACTGTGGGTCGGTATTCTGGTGACGCTGGGCTATACCATCAGCCATGTGCCCTTTATTAAACGCCATGAAGATCAGGTGATGGCTATCCTGATGATCCTGCCGCTGGTGCTGCTGTTCGCTGGCGTATTCGGTAGCATTATGCTGATGCTGAGACGGCGTAAATCGCTCTGATAGCGCGGCATCCATTGCCGTTATCCTGTCGGTGTCGATACTCCCAGGCGTGCACGGGCAATCTCTTCGCCCGGCGTCACGCCAAAGTAGCGTTTAAACTCACGCGAGAACTGCGAAGCACTTTCATAGCCCACCCGCATAGCCGCCGCGCTGGCTTTCAATCCCTGCTGCAACATCAGCATTCGCGCCTGATGCAGTCGATAGCTTTTCAGGTATTGCAACGGCGAGGTGCTGGTGACGGCCTTAAAATTATGATGAAAAGCCGAAACGCTCATGTTCACCTCTGCGGCTAACAGATCCACACTGAGATTATCCGTGTAATGACGCTCGATACGCCGCACGGCGCGGGCAATCTGACTGAACTGCGTCTGGCGGCTGACCATTGCCATCAGTGCGCCACCGCAAGGCCCTGACAGAACGTGATAAAGGATCTCCCTGACAATCTGCGGTCCAAGAACACGGGCATCGCGCGGGTTGCTGAGCACATCTAACAGGCGCTCGGCCGCGCACAGCATCTCTTCAGTCAGCGGCGATGAGTGGATCCCACGGGTTTGTGGCTGTGGCTGAAAACTGTCGTCGTCGCCAATGTCCACCAGCAAATCCTGAAGTTTAACCGGGTCGACATTCAGCAAAATACCGGCCAGCGGCTCTTCCGGCGTGGCAAAGGTTTCGCACTCCACCGACAGCGGCACGGTCAGCATCAGATATTCCGTGGCGTCATAATGGAAAATATGACTGCCCAGATAGCCCGTTTTTCGCCCCTGAAACAAAATAACTATCCCTGAGCTGTACAATACCGGCGTGCGTCCCCCCGGCTGATTAGCGTATATCAGCCGGATATCCGGTACGGATGCCGTGGCAGGGGTGCCCGCCGTGACCAGATTAACAACCTGCCGGGCCAGCCGGGTACAAAGGGTATGCCTGTCCATCATTTATTCTCAGTCAGAATTTTTGCCGGTTCATGATGGCGAATATTCAGACATAACTCCAGCAGCGTGGAGAAACAGGCAAGATCAGGGCAGGAATGGGCATTGTGCTGCCCGTGGCGCACCCACAGGATGGGGGACCAGAAGATTTCGCAGGTCACCGGCTAAACTCAACTAAACTTAGGATCGTTAAGTCGGCACCCGCCGGCGGCTTTATTCGCTGCATAAGGAGAGATCATGACAGAGCAACCTGTAATTAAACTCCGCGATGGCACTGTGATGCCGCAAATCGGTCTTGGCGTGTGGCAGGCCAGTATTGATGAAGCCCGGCAGGCGGCGCTGAAAGCGCTGGAGGTGGGCTATCGTTCGATTGATACCGCGGCAATCTACAAAAACGAAGAAGGAATCGGTCAGGCGCTACAGGAAACGACGGTGGCGCGTGACGATATTTTTATTACCACCAAACTGTGGAACGACGACCAGCAGAATGTGCCTGAGGCGCTGGAAACCAGCCTGAAGAAACTGCAACTGGAGAGCGTGGATCTCTATCTGATGCACTGGCCCTGCCCGCAGAAAGATCATTTCGTCAGCGCATGGCAGGCGATGATTGAGTTACAAAAACAGGGTCTGGCAAAAAGCATTGGCGTCTGTAATTTCCATGAGGCACACCTGAAGCGTCTGATGGAGGAAACCGGCGTCAGTCCGGTAATCAACCAGGTCGAGCTGCATCCCATGCTACAACAGCGCTCTCTGCATGCCTGGAATGCGCTGCATCAAATTCAGACTGAATCCTGGAGCCCGCTGGCGCAAGGTGGCAAAGGCGTGTTTGATCAGGAAATCATCAAAAAGCTGGCGAGGAAATATGGAAAAACCCCGGCCCAGATTGTTATCCGCTGGCATCTGGACAGCGGGCTGGTGGTGATCCCCAAATCGGTCACTCCCTCACGTATTGCGGAAAACTTTCAGGTCTTTGACTTCCGCCTGGAAAAGCCCGAGGTCAGCGAAATCGCTTCGCTGGACAAAGGCCATCGTCTGGGACCAAATCCTGACGAGCTGAACTGATGCCTGTTATTTTAATCACTTTGCAATAATCTGATATTCCGGACCAGTCTGTTAAAAAAATAGTGGTCCGGAATAATTTCAGCAGCCCGGCTGGTTAACAATAATGCTGTTATTAATATTTGTCGCAATCTATTCTAAACCCTGATTAAACAAGTCGCCATCTCTGAAATATGCCCGACATTAATGAGATAAATTCCACTAATCAGTGGCACGCCCGCCTGTTCAGAGAATATTTCCTGAAAAGGGATAATTCTCATCAACATAGCTGTAAATTAATAAAAAAATAACATCAGATAATGTGAATTTATTAAAATAATAATGGTACTACAGAATAATTTTATAAATGAAAACATGGATATTTTCAGATAAACTTGCATACTGTTATAAAAATGCAGATATCCACTAATCAACTTTAATTACGGATGGTCTTACAATGAAAAAAATCATTTCTTTTATTGTTCTTACTATGTTGAGTGGTTCAGCTCTGGCAGCGCAAATTGTACCGAAAAATGAACTCAAAAATTATACAAAAAAAGAACGTGTTTCCATCGCCAACGTCAGAGGTGGCAAGTCAAAAGCGGTAGATGCGCTGAAAGCTGAGGTGGATAAAAAAGGCGGTGAGTATATGTATATCTCTTCGCTTGGTCGTCCGGGTGATTCAAGCCACTGGCGCGGAACGGCGGTTATTCTGGAAAAGAAAACGGCACAATAATTACCCGACTTATCATCAGCCAGCTGGCGATGATATGACACCAGGCGTGACCATTCCCGGCCATACCACTGATGATATGGCCGTTATTCATCTGGTTTTTTCACTTAACAACAACGCAAATGGTTATTCAGGGAAATTAATATCACATTAAAATCAGCAGATATTCTTTACAGCCTGTTAATAATAACCTCAGGCAGTTTCATCATCGCTGATGACTAATTAAAACCACGCTGAATTTTATTAAAAATATTCATATCCCAGGTTTGACCGCTCTGTAAAAATCAGACTCATCTTTATAAGCGCGGTGTAACCTTTGCCGGTCGCACAATCATGACAATATCAACAGAGAACAGACCGTGAATTACTGGACGGGTTGTACCTGAAGTTGCCCGGCGCTGCCACGATCGGCCATCTCCAGCGTCTGACTGTAGTAGACAAACGGGAAATGATCGGACGAGGGTTGTGTAAAGGAGACTAACAGCTCCACGCTACCATCCACCCAGACCGTGTCCTTCCAGCCGCGATCTTCCAGCATTGGCTGCGCACCGTTGACGTTCTTAATCAGGAACATCACTCCCTGAACGTGAAAGGACTGCGGCAGGTCGGCATAGATTATCCAGCGTTCAAAGGTCCCCTGCTGCGCCTGGGTATCAATACGAGCCATATCCCACAGCGCCCCATTAATTCCCGGTGTTGAATCGCCCAGGCGAAACTCCCGCGTACGACCGCTTCCTCCTTCAATCAGCTGATCGGGCAGCAGCCGCATCGGCAAATTATCGGTCACCAGCGGCAGCAGGCCGGTGGGACGCAGCGTCAGAACCAGCGTGGAGGTGAGGATTGAAGAGGGCTGGAACAGTCCACGCAGCCGTTCAACCACGCCAGCAGCCCTGCCCGCAGTAATCGATACTTCATTGCCCTGGCTCATATCCACCAGAATTTCACGACGCTCACCGGGCGCCAGCGACAGCTGCTGGACCGATACCGGAGCAGGCAGGAAACCCTGATCGCTGGCAATCACGTTAAATGCCCGACTGTCACTCATCTGCAACAGGTAACGGCGGGAGTTTGAGGCGTTAAGCAACCGCAGGCGGACCCAGCCACGCGAAACGTCAACATAAGGATTTTGTACGCCGTTGACCAGCAGGGTATCGCCCACAAAGCCACCGCTTGAGGGGGGATCGTATTCCGGCGAACCGAAGTTATCGATACGCTTGTCCTGAATAATCAGCGGAAAATCATCCACGCCATAGTGCGCAGGCAACGGCAGCGCTTTGCTGACCTCGTCTTCCACCAGCCACATGCCAGCAAGCCCATTGTAGATATGCTCTGCCATATGGTTTGGCGTCATAGCATGATACCAGCAGGTTGCCGCTGGCTGGCGCACCGGCATTACCGGTGCCCAGTCGACGCCGGGCGACATCAGTCGCGGTGCGCCTCCCGCCAGCGCGCCCGGAACCTGTAGCCCGCTGATGGTCATGGCAACCGGCTCGTTCAACCGGTTACTGTAAATAAGTTTGACGTCATCCCCCTTCCACACGCGTACCGTCGGGCCAAGATAGAGGCCATTAATCCCCCACACCTGAGCTTTACTGCCTCCGGTAAAAGACCAGTGGCTGCGTTGCAGGGTAAGAAAGACCGGTTGCCCGCGACGAGACTCCACCAGCGGCGGAACCGGCAGCGCAGTGCCCGGTCCGGCGGCGCGCACCTGGACAGGCAATGCGCTGGCACAGAGTGCAACGCCGGATGTCTTAATAAACTGACGACGACTGAGGGACATAAAAACTCCGAATTCCAAAAAGCAGCGCTGCTGGCAGGCTGCTATCCATTTTTATGATTTTAATCAATGCTGTGTATCTGGTCAGGAAAGTATCAGATTTTCCCGTCGGCTTCGCGCCTGGCCACTTCTGCGTTCAGTTCTTCCAGTTTGAGCGCCATCAGCTCGCGGCAATGGGTTGCCAGCTTACGTACCGACTGATCGGCAAAGGCTGAGGTATCTACCGGTGGCAGCATCTCAACAATTACCAGACCGTTTTTCAGCCGGTTGAGTTTGATTTTATCGTGGGTGTTACTGACCACCACCGGGATCACCGGTACGCCCGCCGCGACGGCCGCATGGAACGCGCCGGTCTTGAATGGCAACAGGCCGCGTCCCCGACTGCGGGTGCCTTCCGGGAACATCCAGAATGAGATTTTTTTCTTTTTGAACTGATTGACCAGCTCAGCAATGGTGCCATGCGCACTGGCACGGTTATCACGGTCAATCAACAGATTACCCGTCAGCCAGTAGAGCTGCCCGAAAAACGGGATCCACAACAGGCTTTTCTTACCCACGGTGACGGTGGTCGGCTGCACAATATTGGCGGCAGTGATCATGTCGTAGTTGTTCTGATGATTGGCGATATAGATAGCGTTTGGATAATTTTCCGCACCGGCAGGTTTGCGCAGCTCCACTTTCACGCCAAATACCCTGGAAAGACGGCCGAACATATGCCCAAAGGTCGCCACATGGCGTGGGTTGCGCGGGCTGAGCAGACAATAAATACTGCCGAATACACAGACCAGTACCGAATAAGTAATTACTACGATGAAGCGTAAAATGGAGAGCATACATCCTCATTATTGCTGTCATACCTGGTCAGCAGGCACCGACCAGAGTATATCCTTAATTGGCGAAATCCACCGCATTTCACCGGGTTAGCAGATGGCTGTTATGCGTCACCGTCGCCCGTCTGTTCACGCGCCGGCATATCCACCTCAACACGGTCTATCCGTTGCAGTCCTCGTGGCAGTAGCGTTCCCCGCCGCCCCCGCTCAGCACGGAACTTCTGAAGATCTTCCGGGCGCAGAGTGAGTTTGCGTTTACCAACATGCAGAGTAATCGCCGTTTGCGGCGAGAGCAGCAACAGCCAGCTCAGCTTATCTTCACCAGACGCCGCCTGCGCCGAAGGAATGGAGACGATCTTGTTGCCTTTGCCCTTGCTCAGCTGTGGCAAATCCGCCACCGGGAACAGCAGCATTCTTCCGGCAGCGGTAATCGCCAGCAGCAGATCGTCATCGTGATGAATCGCCAGTGGCGTCATCACTCTGGCATTTTCAGGCAGATTTAACAGGGCTTTTCCGGCGCGGTTACGGGAAACCAGATCGTTAAAGGTACAGACAAAGCCATAACCCGCATCCGAGGCCATCAGCAGCCGTTGATCGTCAGCCTCCATCAACACCTGTTCCATTATCGCGCCCGGTGGCGGCGTGAGTTTGCCGGTCAGGGGTTCACCCTGACCACGCGCCGACGGCAGAGTGACCGGGTCTAACGCATAGCTGCGTCCGGTAGAGTCAATAAAGACCACCGGCTGGTTACTCTTACCGCGCGCCGCAGCCCGGTAATTGTCTCCGGCCTTATAACTCAGCCCGACCGGATCAATATCATGGCCCCTGGCACTGCGCACCCAGCCCATTTGAGACAGCACAATGGTCACCGGTTCGGACGGCACCAGTTCGCTTTCGCTGATCGCTTTCGCTTCTTCACGCTCGCGCAGTGGCGAGCGGCGGGCATCCCCATAAGTATCGCTGTCAGCCTGAATTTCTTTCTTCAGCAGGGTGTTCATCTTGCGTTCAGAGGCGAGGATCTCCTGCAATTTATCGCGCTCTTTCGCCAGTTCATCCTGCTCACCGCGAATTTTCATCTCTTCCAGTCTGGCAAGATGACGTAATTTCAGTTCAAGGATCGCTTCGGCCTGGGTTTCGCTGATACCGAAACGCGCCATCAGTTGCGGCTTCGGCTCATCCTCAGTGCGGATGATATGAATAACTTCATCAATGTTAAGAAACGCAATCAGCAAACCTTCCAGAATGTGCAGGCGTTTCAGCACCTTTTCCAGACGGAAGTTCAGGCGACGACGGACAGTTTCACGGCGGAAAACCAGCCATTCGCTGATAATTTCCAGCAGATTTTTCACCGCCGGACGGTTATCCAGGCCGATCATATTGAGGTTAATGCGGTAGCTTTTTTCCAGATCGGTCGTGGCAAACAGGTGATTCATCACCTGTTCTACATCCACGCGGTTAGAGCGCGGGACAATGACCAGCCGCGTCGGGTTTTCGTGGTTGGACTCATCACGCAGATCTTCCACCATCGGCAGCTTTTTGTTGCGCATCTGTGTGGCAATCTGTTCCAGCACCCGGGCACCGGAAACCTGATGCGGCAGCGCAGTGATCACCACGTCGCCGTCTTCTTTTTTCCATACGGCACGCATTCGCACCGAGCCACGCCCGCTCTGATAGATTTTACGGATCTCATTGCGAGGGGTGATAATCTCCGCCTCGGTGGGATAATCCGGCCCCTGCACAATGTCCAGCAGCTCATCCAGCGATGCTTTGGGCGAGTCGATCAGTTTAATCGCCGCCTGCGCCACTTCACGCAGGTTATGCGGTGGGATATCGGTTGCCATTCCCACCGCAATGCCGGTGGTGCCGTTGAGCAGAATATTTGGCAGACGTGCAGGGAGGATCGAAGGCTCCTGCATCGTCCCGTCAAAATTTGGAATAAAATCAACGGTGCCCTGCGTTAGCTCGCTGAGCAGCAGTTCGGCATACTTTGACAGCCGCGATTCGGTATAGCGCATCGCCGCGAAGGATTTCGGATCGTCCGGCGCGCCCCAGTTGCCCTGCCCGTCCACCAGCGGATAACGGTAGGAGAAGGGCTGAGCCATCAGCACCATCGCTTCATAGCAGGCGCTGTCGCCGTGCGGATGGTATTTACCCAGCACGTCACCCACGGTACGCGCCGATTTTTTAAATTTGGCGCTGTTATTCAGTCCCAGTTCGGACATCGCATAGACGATACGGCGCTGAACAGGTTTCAGACCATCCCCAATATAGGGCAGCGCACGATCCATGATGACGTACATGGAATAGTTGAGGTAGGCCTCTTCGGTAAACTTATGCAGGGCACGACGCTCTGCACCATCCTGCGTCAGATCACTCATTACTGTTGATTCCTCACATCGTGGCGCAATCGGTATGCCACATCGGGGTGATTTGGCGAGGATAGTACCTTATCCGGACAGGTTCTGTCACAGGTAACCGTGGAGGAAGTTGGATGAGGGCGGGAGCCAGGTTTCCCGCCGTAAAAGCCTATTTTGCGTCAGCCAACCATTCACCCGCAGTCTGCTGGTATTCGCCGGTGGCGATACTGAGATGCAGCCACTGATCGACATACAGCTTCCAGCTCATGTCATCGCGCGGCAACATCCAGGCTTTTTCGCCATACTGCATCGGCTGCTGAGGGTTAATGGCACAAAGCTGCGGGTAGTGCTTCTGCTGGTAAAGCGCTTCCGAAGCATCGGTTATCATCACGTCGGCTTTTTTATCCACCAGTTGCTGAAAGATGGTGACGTTATCGTGGTACAGGGTCAGATTTGCCTGTGGCAGTACCTGATGGGCGAAAGCTTCGTTAGTGCCGCCCGCCGGTTCAATCAGCCGTACAGCAGGCTGGTTCAGCTGCCTGACCGTCTGGTATTTCGCTTTATCGGCACAGCGCACCAGCGGAATTTTGCCGTCGCTGCCCAGCGAGCTGGCAAACCATGCCTTCTGCTGGCGTTTCAGGGTGACAGAGATCCCGCCGACCGCAATATCACACTGCTTCGCCAGAAAATCCTGCATCAGGGTCTTCCAGGTGGTGGGCACCCATTTGATTTGTGCATCCAGGCTTTTGGCCAGCGAGCGGGCCATGGTGATATCAAGCCCCTCATAGTCTCCGTCTGGCCGCAGCAGGCTGTATGGCCGGTAATCCCCGGTGGTACAAACCGTCAGCACTTTACTTTGCAGAACACGGTCGAGATGTGATTGCGCACTGACGCTCCCCGCTGCCAACAGCAGCAGTAGAATAAACCCTCTTTTCATCATGTTGTTGCTCTCTTGTTTCAAGAAAATCACGCAACAGAGTTTATCGCCTGTTACTGCACAGATAGCAAAGATGTTGTCAGCAGAAAGATAGCTTTCTGCGCCCTGCTCCGCTTAAACACGCACCAGACACAGGTATGCTGACAGAATTACAGGGCGTCAAGCCAGTCGTTTATGATTCTGACCACTTCTTCAGCGGTCAGGTCGGTAGTGGAAAGGCGCAGGTGAAAGGCGGCTTCAATACGGTCGCGGTAGTGATACTGGCTTAAAATCTTTTGCAGCGCATCCTGGGTATTCACCTTGCCAAACCGGGCACGATCGCTGTTTTTCACCCGGTTCAGAAGCTGAGCTTCGTCGCTGCAAAGCTGCACGAAACAGGGCGTGACGCGGTGCTTCTCACAAATCGTCTTTATTGCGGCGATATATTCATCGTCTTTACTTCCTTCATAACAGAAGGTGGTGATCACATCGTTATCACGCTGAGCAAAAAGCAGCGACAAAGTATACAGCCGAATTTTACAGGCAAATTGCTTTGTGAAGTCAAAGCCACTGTCCGGGGGCAGTAGCGCCACCGCCAGATCGTAAGTCAGATGATTATGGAACAGCGTTGCCGCCGTTTGAGCTGCCAGCAAACCACCCACGGTGAGTTTCCCCACCGCCGGAGGACCGTAAAGAAAAATGAGCTTCTTCATCACTGCCTGGTGCTCATGGTGCCGGGTTCATACCAGGTGACATTGAGTGCATTGCGTGTTTTGACCGATTCTCCCGTTAACGGCACAACCTGATGCCAGGTTTCATAATATCCGTCGCGAATAATGACGCTGGCGTTGCCAACAAGAGGAAGGACTGAACAACAGACTTCCGCGTGATTATCGGGGTTGAGGATCTGAAATGCCCCGCCCCAGCTCTCCTGCCACTGGTCATTGAAATAGATAATCATGCGAAATCCCCGGGTCAGAGAGGCATCAACGTGTGGCAGATAGTGAGTATCCCGTCCACCACGAAACGCGACCGCTTCCATTTTGAATTCAGCCAGGGGTGCCTGGCAAAATGTGGATAACGCGGTAATAAATTTGTCAGACAGCAGTTCATTACACATTCCCTGCCAGGCATGGCTCAGCGTGGCCGGATCGGTTAAATGACCTTGTCCAAGTGGAATAAGGGTACGGCGATAAAAATAGCCACCATTACGTTCACGATAATTAAATCCTTCGGTCGGAAATTCCTCTGCCAGGGTTAACGCTGTGGTGCTGTTATGCCAGATTTGCGTTAATTCCCCCCAGGGGAAAGGCGATTCATGCCTGCGTCCATGAATAATATTTTCAAGATTGAAGTATTCAGACATAGCTTATTCCCATAAACATTTTTAAATAACAATGACAGCGGTAAATAACTTATGGCAGTGAAGCAAGCGCCGTGGTAATACGCTGGGCTAATTCCTCTGCCTCTTTATCCGAAAGGGTAAAAGCCGGTGCCAGTTTTAAATAACAGCCGGCAGCACCTACAATAACTCCGTGCTGCCGTATTACCGCCTGTGCACGTCCACAAAGCATCGGCGATGCAAATGTCATTGATAACATCAGCCCTTTTCCTTGCAGGCTGAGCAGCCCATCTGTTTGCGGCAGAGCATCGCGGATTAACCGTAAAAGTCTGTTTCCTTTTTCCACCACGGCATCATAAAGATGGTGTTTATCCAGATAGTCGAGGATAAACAGTCCTGCGCGACAGCCGAGTAAATTACCGGATTGCGTATGTCCATGACGGAAAAACGGCAGCGCCTGTCCTTTAAAGCTGTCAGCGATTTTTTCTGTGGCAATCACGGCAGTAACAGGTACGCCACCGCCAAGGCATTTACTGAAAATAACAATGTCAGGATGGGCGCCCTGCGAAATTGATTCACAAAACGCGCCCGCGCGACCAATACCACAATAGACTTCATCGCAGATCAGCGGAATATCATATTTGTTGGCCAGTGCAGAGAGTTGTTGCAAAAAACCTTCGGGCAGCAGGCGTGTACCTTCCATCGCCATAATTGGCTCGATAATCACCGCAGCGATGGTGTCCTGCTGCTGTTCAAAAACATTTTGCCAGGCGTCAAGATCCTTCAGCTGCGTCGGTGGCGGCATGGTTATCGTATTGTCAGCCAGCAAAGAGGGTAAAATGCCCTCATTAATAAATGCCCGCCTTGTCGCCATCATCGCACCCAGCGTGCAGCCATGATAAGCGCCATCGATAGCCATGATTTTGGTTCGTTGCATACGCCCGCAGTTGACCTGATATTGCCAGGCCATTTTTAATGCGCTCTCAACCCCTTCGCTGCCGCTACCCACGAAGAAGCTGTTGCGCAGACCGGTATCAGTCAGCTTTGACGCTATTTTCTCAGCAAGCTGTCCGGGCAGTTGGGTATTTGAATAGATATTGCAGGCATGCATCAGCGTGGCGATCTGTTGTTGCAGCACGGCAATCAGTTCAGGATGAGAGTGCCCAAGGCAGTGGTTATAACATCCCGATATGCCGTCAAGATAACGCTCGCCATTCTCAGCAAATAAATAAATACCCTGTCCGTGGCTGATAAGCGGTCGTTCATCTTTCCCGGTAAGCACCGTATAAGGCGGCCAGTGTGGACTATAAATATGGCTCATATTTTGTCCCTTTCAGGGTAGTGATGAGTTGAGGGTAATTACTGATGACAGAACTGAGGGGACGGCTCTCTTTTCTGCCGGTTCCGGCACAAAGTCTGAGTTCAGAAACACCGAGGAAAGACAATATTTCACCGGCAGCGGTTTCGGGGGCGGCAACCACATCTTCATAATAAAGGGTCAGCATCTGATGATGCTGAAAAGCTTCGGTGAATTTAAGGCGGTTTTCTGTATTTTCATCAATGAATGGCAGCAACTCATCAAGAGAAACTGCAATCTTTTCATCAGAAACAGCCCGGCTGTCGTTCCTGGCGAAATACCATATCTGATCGCGCAGGCTTTTCTTTAACGACACGAACTGTTGCAACAGACTTTTTCTTTCCAGCAGGATCAATTTCAGGTCGGGGATCGCCTGTAAATCAGGCCAGACAGAATGTTTTCCCCACTGCGTGTCGAGATCGCGAAAAAGCACAAATCCCACCGCTTCAACATATTCAAACCAGGGCCGGAAAAGATGGCGCTGAATAATGGTGTCAACAGGAGTATCACTTACCGAGTAAGGAAGTAAGTGCTGGCCAAAGCGATTGAAGGCTTCGCCGTGCATTTCAATATTGGGATGAGAACCCAGCAGCGTGCGGATCAAATGCGTACCCGCTCTGGGCGTCGATACAACAGCAAATTTCTTGTAACTGGTTTGCGCAGCCAGCACCTCTGCCCCCACGCTGCCGCCAACCCATTTGAATTTTTCCGCTAAGGCAATTTTTTCACAGAACAACGAAAAATAGTGCGGGGCGGCCTGTTGCAGCTCCAGCAACGGAGCTTTAAGTTCGTCTCCTCTGATCCCCTGCGAACTCCAGTTTTCGCCTTTACGACGATATTCATCAACAAATGCCAGCATCGCCGCGCGTGTTTTTTCTGCCACCGTTATATTTTCTAAATCTGAACGCATTTGCGCCTGAAGTCGTTCCGGGGGACAGGTAAGCCAGCTGTTCCACTGTTCAGCCAAAGTGGGTTCGTGCATCATCTTTCCTTATTAAGCGCTAAGTTTCGGTACATCGACAAACATGCCTCGCAGCAATGTTCTTGGACAAGCCGGGTCATCTGTAAAGGCACGACGTCCGTGTGAAATTTTGTCATTACGAAATATCAGGGCCTGTCCACGACAGAGAGGAAATGTCAGAAAATAACGGCTTCCTTCTGTTGCCAGCTGTGACAGATAGTCAACGGCATCAGCAACGCGAGGATTTATTTTATAAGACCATTCCCAGTCGGCGGTAATATCCAGGGTAAATCCGCCAATAAAGCCACCGTTCTCATCGGAACGAAAAACCGGCCCGATATGAGAATACTGCTTTCCCGATTGTGTTCCGGTTGAACGTCGCCTGAATATATTCTCTTCAAGTAAGATGTTTGCCAGGTCGGGATAATCAATCCGCAGTTGTTGAAATGCAGATACGCTATCAAACAGAACCGTTTCTCCCCCCTGGGAGGCGTGTTGTTTACAAAGAAGAATTGACGTTTTTATGCTGCCAATCGGGATATAAGAACCATCAGTGTGCAGGGGAAGATGTGCGCTACTGTTAAACACAACATGCGTGCCGCGTGACAGTCCACCAATCTGATTTACCCCGGAAGAAAATACCCCTTCTTCATGCTCCACCCGGTTAAATGCAGACTGATAAATATCGCCCAAAAAATAAAGGTCAGAGATATAGCGAAAATCAGCATCGTCATATTGCCAGTCGTTCTCAATAACAGCAAATCGATATTTCTCAAGGTGCTTAATTACCGCAACTTTATCTTCGATATTAATAACGCATGGCTGCCATCCATCAAAGCAACTCTTCATAGTTGAAACCTCTGTCTGGTAACGCGATCGTCTGGAAAAATATTATTGTGTCTTCATCACCATTCAGATCATCGCCGCTCCCTGTCACCGGGCGCGATCCCTGTTTGACAGTTAAACCTGTTTATCTGCCAGCGGAAGTGATAAAAATGAAATTATACCGCACTGATGCCACCATCAATGGCGAGTGTCTGGCCCGTGATATATTTGCTGGCATCTGAGGAGAATAAAATCGCCGCGCCTTTTAAATCTTCGTTATCACCTATTCGTCGCAAGGGTGATTTTTGTGCGAGCGTTTCAACTCCCACCTTATTCAGTAAATTACGCGTCATGGTTGAAGGAAAAAAACCAGGCGCAAGCGCATTAACGGTAATATTAAATTCGCCCCACTCACCGGCCAGTGCGCGGGTAAAATTTACCACCGCACCTTTGCTGGTGCTGTAGGCAATGCCTTCCAACCAGCCTGGCAGATTGCCCTGCAACCCCGCCAGCGAGGAGACATTAATAATTTTTCCGTAGCGGCGAGGGATCATGCTGTGTTTGCCGATATTGCGGGTTAATAAAAACAGGCTACGGATATTCAAATCCATCACGCGATCCCAGTCGTCAATGGCATGATCTTCTGCCGGCGTACCAAACGCCGTACCGGCATTATTCACCAGAATATCGACGTGACCTTTTTTGGCTATGGCTTCTTGCGCGAGGCGTTCAATATCGACATCCCGCGTATTATCAGCAACTATCCAGTCGGCACTGATGCCCAATGAAGCGAGATGCGACTGCGCCGTGCGTAATTCATCAGCATTTCGTGCAGAAAGGATGACATGCGCCCCCTGCGATCCCAGGGCTTCAGCAATTTGTAATCCTAATCCACGCGAACCGCCGGTGATTAATGCCGTCCGCTCTGACAGATCAAAGAGTTGTGGTGTGCCCAAAATCAGTCTCCCTTAATCTTAAAGCCTGGCCCATCAGGGCTGTTTTACCTGCCATTCTTAACCTGGGCAGTGCTCGAAATCCTCACGTACCCCGTGTACGCTCCGGTTTCTGCACGCTGTCCGTGTCCAGACTGGCTGCGACAATAACGCCTGCTGGGACAGGCTGTTATTTGATGGCCAGGAAATGTCATTTTCCTGACAGGATAATCAGAGCCTGCCTGGCTTCACTCTCTGCCAGCAATCACTGATGATATGTGCAGACCGGCTGTGATTACTGATAACGGCGTAGCTGAAAAATTCTTTCCGCTCCAAAGTTATTTTATCTCTGTTAAAAATAAGACACTCAGACAATTAATTTACTTTAACGCGTTCCGGATATATTTTTTTCTGACCATAAATTACCCCTTCCTCAATTGAATGCGAAAGTAATAATATGAATTTTGCTATAACGATGACTGATATCATTTCATGCCCAAAGGCTGAATATCTCATCCAGTTTTTATTTATCCTGCACAGTGGCAGTGTTGAGGGACGTGTTTAGTGCTCCATTCTGTATATGGCTACTTTTTCAAATTTAAGGTGTAAACTTCCAGGGCCTGCCTGTTATATTTCATCTTAATAAGTTATCACCATTTTTTCACAGCAATTTTTTTAGGATAAGTCCTGGTTTATCCTTTCAGGTGAATATAGTTTCTCGCGTGAATATCTTCTCAAACCGGACGTCGCCAGCATAACAAAAAGTGATACATGGCAAATATATATATTGCTCACGAATTCTTAGTCAACATAATGATCGAAATAAAGCGATTATGATACATTACGCCGTCTGTCAGATAATGTGATGTCTTTGACACTGCTGAAAAATTCTTTTCCCAAAAAGGTTATCTTCGACACAAAATATTATATTGACTGCGACAATCCCAGCCAGGCAGACCAGGATGCTGTGCGCTGAAAATGACGGTGTGACCGTAGCCGCGCAGGCACCCGTCCCCTGAAACGAACTTTCATCAACGCAAAAAGGATCAATATGCTTACCGTTATTGCCGAGATTTGTGTCAGAGCTGGCCGTCGCACTGCCGTGTTACAGGCGATTGAAAAGTTGATCCCCACGGTATTGCAGGAAGAGGGATGCGGAGGGTATCTGCCGCTAATCGATCACAAAGCCCAGGTTCCCTGGAAGCAGCACTCGCCTGACTCAATTTTTATGCTGGAACACTGGGATTCCCTGCGTCATCTGGAGCAACACCAGCAGGCCGAGCATATGGAGCAACATCGTAGTCTGATTAAAGACGATGTGGTGGAGGTGAAAATTTTTGTGCTGGAACCCGTGAAATAACCTTATCGCGGCAAACTGTTTTGTTCGGATTAGTTCTGAGAAATGCCTGCTGGCTGGATTTGAGGACGCAATGAGAAAGATAATTTTTGATACTGATATCGGCGTGGATGATGCTTTCGCGCTGGCCTATGCGGCAAAAACGCAAAATATTTTGGGGATCACTACCGTTTTTGGCAACGTTGCAGTGGGTCAGGCGGTGAAAAATGCCCGCCTGTTTTCACAGCAGATCGGTCTGGATGTGCCGGTATTTCGTGGTTGTTCGCGCCCGCTGGCGCTCTCTCAGGTGACCGGCGCGGCAAAAGTCCACGGCAGCGACGGGTTGGGCGATGTGCTGGAGAATCCTTTCGACGACCGGGCAGAAAGCGCCGTGGAATTCATTATCGACACAGTAAGAGCGCAGCCAGGGGAAATTACCCTGGTGGCTATCGGGCCGCTGACCAATCTGGCAGTGGCAGCTAATCTGGCACCGGACATCATTCCGCTGGTGAAAGAGGTGGTCATCATGGGTGGCGCATTCGGCACCCATGGTCATGCGGGTAATGTGACGCCACACAGCGAATTTAATATCTGGAAAGATCCCCATGCCGCAGACCAGGTTTTCTCTTTCGCCTGGCCCGTGGTGATCCTGCCGCTGGATGTCACCCATCAGGTGCTGATCGGTGCTGAGGATATCCGCAGTCTTAATCTGCCGGTGCTGGAGGCCATTTCTCAGGGCTATCTGCGCTACAGCCTGCAAAAAGAGGGATTCGCCGGAATGGCGCTTCACGACACCCTGACTATTTCCTGGCTGAATCATCCGACGCTGTTTACCACGGTGCAATCGCCGGTCAGGGTCGTTTGCGAAGGCATTACTTTCGGCCAGACCGTGCGGCAACTGACGCAGCTGGCCTCACGTTTCAATCCGTTCGCTGAATGTCCGGCGCAGAGGCTGTGTCTGGAGGTGCAGGCAGAAGCGGTTAAACATGCCTTTCTTGCTGCTCTCGGTGCGGGTGGGCGATAGCTCAGACAACGAAACCGCAGGCCGGTCGCTGTCTGCCGGCCTGCGGTAAAAGCCGCCCGGCTCAGTCGGGATTTGCTCTGCTGTCCAGACGCAAATGAAGGAAGTTCAGATCCAGCCAGTGACCAAACTTACAGCCCACCTCACTGAGCCGCCCGGCGTCGGTGAAGCCAAACTTTCGGTGCAAGGCCAGCGAGGCTTCGTTTGAGGATTCAATCCCGGCGACCATAATGTGTTTCCCTTGCAGGGTAGCCTGTTGAATCAGCACCTTCATCAGCGCAGCGCCAGTGCCTTTACCTCTGGCATTTTTGTCAACATAGATAGAGTCTTCAACGGTATGGCGATAACCATCCCAGGGACGCCAGGCACCGTAAGTGGCATAGCCCAGCACGCTGTTGGCCTGATCCACCGCCACCAGTACCGAAAATCCGGCGTTTTGCCTGTCACTCAGCCATTTTATCCGGTTAGTGATATCGACCGTGCAGTCATTCCAGACAGCGGTTGTCTGCAATACCGCTTCGTTGTAAATCTCAGTAATCGCTGCCGCATCACCTTCTGTCGCCTGACGTATCTTCATGCTGGACACCTCGTTGTGCTGTCACTAAAGTAGATAATCATTCACTATAGTAGTTATCCATTATGTCAGACGAATTGTCCAGTAAAGAAGACGACATTAATCAACGTATCGGTCAGAAGGTGAAAACTGAGAGAGAAAGCCGGGGCTGGTCGCTGACCGATCTGGCCGGATTTTCCGGCGTTTCCAGAGCCATGATCCACAAAATTGAACGGGGAGAAAGCAGCCCGACGGCAACACTGCTGGCGAAACTTGCCGGATCTTTTGACATGAGTATGTCCCAGCTGATTGCCCTGAGTGAAGCCAGGAGTGGAACGCTGATTCGTCATCAGCAGCAGGCTGTCTGGCAGGATCCTGAAACCGGCTATATCCGACGCCACGTCTCACCGGGAAAAATCCCGCTTGACCTGGTCAGTGTGGCGCTACCGGCCGGCGTCACGGTGCCAATGCCCGCTATTTCCTATCTTGGCCGCCGCCAGTTAATCTGGGTGCTGGATGGCACACTCACTTTTCAGGAAGGAAATACGGTGCTGGAGATGAACAAAGGCGATTGTCTGGAGCTGGGCGACCCTACCGACTGCATTTTTCAGAATGCCACCGCCCAGCCCTGTCACTATGCGGTGGTGGTGCTGAAGTCGTCCTGAAGACCACGTCGGCAGGAAAATGCATCCGGCTTAGTTTTTCTTCTGTTTGAACAACCAGTTGCGTGCCGCGTGAATATAAAAAAACTTGCGGGCAGAGGCCATGTGATCGACACCTTTAAAGGTGAGAAACGTAATATTGCCGCCTTCTGCCAGGTAGCCTTCAATGCGTTCGGAGAGTCTGTGCTGATTATCGACCGGGAAAATCAATGCGGGATCGAGTTGCTCGTCAGGCCGGGTTATCTTACCGCCCGCCTGCTGCCAGACAGGGATACATTTCTCATTCCACGGCGTGGCTTTGTTATCCTCTGACCCGGTGATAATTAACAACTTCTGCTTTGCCAGGGTCACCACATCTTTTGGCCGCTGCTGACCGGCAATAATCAGTCCGGCAGCAAAGGTTTCCGGGTGTTTCGCCATCAGCCAGAGCGAGGTCATCGCCCCCATTGACCATCCCGTGCAGTAAACCCGTGAAGCATCAATTTTCAGCACTTTGTCGCGGCGATCCGCCAGATTGGGATTACCGTAGTCCCAGCTGTTGCTTAACAGTGACTGCACCAGTCGCCAGGTGTTCTCCACATCGCTGGTGTGTTCCCAGTAATCATTCATGGTGGTGCGTTCGTAACGTGGGGTGATCACCACGCATTCATGCTGTTCCTGCTCTTCCGGCATACTCCAGATAGCCGCGATACACTGCTCGGTCAGCGTCTGCGCACAGGTGCCATCATAACTGGTGCCGGAATGGGTAATCGCCAGTAGCAGAGGATAAGCTTTGTTTTCGCCCCCCGGTTGGAGGAATGACTGCGGCAAATAAATACTGTATTCCAGCCAGGCTGAGCGCTGGTCATCCCACCACCAGTGATTTTGTTCCCAGCGATCAACACCCCGGATCGCGACGTTATTGCCATGCGCTCCGGCATTGCTCCAGCGGGTGCTGGTCGCCGCATAAACCTGACCTTTCAGCGTGTTAACATTTTTTACCTGGGTCAACCAGACGATGTCGCTGTCCTGAGTGGGTAAACTGAGGTCGGGATCGTGGCTGAACTCCGCAATCACATATCTTCCGGTAACGCTCCTCTGCCCCGATAACAGTGCGGGTGCCGAATTGGTGTAGATAACACTCACCGCTCGCGGCTGCGGGGCGGCGTTGCCCGCATTTTTGTCGGGTTCATCAGGCATACCGGCAAAGAACCCTTCCGCAGCCGGAACGACTGCGGTTTGATAGCTGGTAAGCGTCAGGCTCGCTGGATCAATATCCACATCATATTCAACCGCGATGCCGTAAACCTTTTCACCACCGCCAGTGACTTCACACAGGGCAACAATTCGCTGTATGCCTGGCCCTTTCGCCGCCTCAGCGCCTTGCCCGTTTCCCGCTTCAGACGCCGCCATAAATCCGTTTTTGTTTGCGGCGCGGGCTTCACGGCTTAGCCCGGTGGTGGAAATGGCACTGGCCAGCACGGTTCCGGCCACCATAAATGATCTTCGTGACATATCAGGCATGGTTATCTTCCTTAACAGATTGGGGTTTTATGCAGGTGTTGCCCACATCACTTTCAGCTGACTGATGATGGCTCCGGCTGCGACTTCAGCAGCGCCATCCTGCCCCACTGCATCAGCACCACAGGCAGGTCACTGAACCCATCCGGCTGATAATCAAAGCTTTTAACCGGTCCTGTTAGCGGACAGCAGGGGAGAATTTTTGTGCCCTGACAGAGATGTTTTGCTGCTCTGCGGTTTCAGCTGATTTTAAGCGCCAGCTCGGTACCGCGTTTGATCGGCAGGGTAACGGAGATGAAACCGTTTGCCGGGTTGCGGATAAATTCCAGGAAGTCAGGTTCAGCGTTGTCATTTAGCACATACCCGCCCACACGCAGTTGAGGGGCCATAATTTCAATAACCTGCCTTGCCAGCGTCGGTCCTTCTGCAAGTGGCCAGCCATCGATAAGGACAAAATCAACCGGGCCACCAACATCTTTAAGCGTTTCACGCGCATCTCCCTGGCGGATAGTGACAAATTCATCCAGCCCGGCTTGTGCAAGATTCCGGTATGCCGTTTTCACTTTTTCCGCGACCAGTTCCGCACCAATCACCTCGCCACCGCCGTTATCGCGCATCGCGGCAGCAAAATAGATAGCTGACATCCCCACGGAGGTCGCAAAATCCACCACGCGGGTGGCGTTCATCGCACGGCATAACAGATAGATAAGATCGCCCTGTTCAGGATGAATGGAGAAGCCATAGTCAGCAAAATGTTCAGGGTCGGGCGCGCCGGGTGTGGCAAATGCCGCGGCATCCGGACGCTTGCGGCGTTCATTCATGCTTTGGATCACCTTTAATATCTTCGGATCACGCAGGGCGTGAGAAGTCTGATCGAATCGTTCCGATATCATGATGTTTTCTCCAGAAGTCGCGTTAATATTCACCAGATGTCGATTAACAGGGTGTATCAATTTATGGTACTTATCAAGTACCATATAAGGATGCAGCACTTCGCAACGTGTAAGTAAATATGAACAATCAGCATAATCAGCCTTCCTCGCGTCGGGGGCGGCCACGAACCGAAGACGCGGCCAGTCGGCGCAAAAGCATCATTGCCCACGCATATCGTGCTTTTATTGAACTCGGTTTTGCCAGTACCAGTACGGCGGAAGTGGCCCGCCGGGCAAAAGTGTCGAAAAGAACGCTGTATGAAGTATTCAGTGATAAGCAGGCGCTGTTTGCCGCAGTTGTCAGCGAGCATCGTCATCTGCTGTTGGATCTACCCAGACCTGAACAGGAGCAGTGTTCAGTGGACACCTGCCTGTTTCGTATTTTCCGTCTTGATATCAGCGATGAGGAATATCAGGAACGTGAAGCGATTCTGCGACTGATGACGCGCGAATCTGTTCTCTTTCCTGAACTGTCTGACTATCTCTATGAAAACAAGGCCGTACGTTCCCGCGAAATGTTAATGGCGTGGTTACAGAGTGCAGGCGGGGAGAAAAATTTGCAGCCGGGCTGTCTGGAAGTCTATGCCGGAATGTTGATGGACATCGTTTTTGGTGCGCTGGTGCCCCACCGCCGCGTGAATACGGCCGGACAAAGAAAAGAGATTACGGAGCATATAAAACAACGCATCCGAATCGCGCTCAGGGGAATGGGTTGGCTGCATGACTGAAAAATAAATGTCCTGTGCAATGCATCAGCCATGGTGGCGTTGATCACACAGCGACATTTATCTTTTACCCGGGCTTTTACCGCTTTATCGGTGCTTCCCTGCCTTTGTTCAGTCACCAGCTTCTGTACCGGGGTTTCCCCCCGGCTGTCAGACTTCGATTTCCGCAGTATGGCCGTTTTCCTGGAGCCAGTTACGGCGATCTTCGGCCCGCTTTTTGGCCAGCAGCATATCCATTACTGCCATAGTCTGCTCAATTTCATCATCATCGATGGTGAGCTGTACCAGACGGCGGGTATTCGGATCCAGGGTCGTTTCACGCAGTTGCAGTGGGTTCATCTCGCCCAAGCCTTTGAAGCGCTGTACGTTCGGTTTCCCTTTTTTACGTTTCAGTTGCTCCAGAATGCCTGCTTTTTCTTCTTCATCCAGAGCGTAGTAAACCTCTTTCCCCAGATCGATACGAAACAGCGGCGGCATGGCAACATAGACATGACCGTTTTTTACCAACGAACGGAAGTGACGGACAAACAGCGCGCAAAGCAGCGTGGCGATGTGCATACCGTCAGAATCGGCATCTGCCAGAATACAAATTTTGCCGTAGCGCAGCTGACTCATGTCCTCGCTGTCGGGATCGATGCCGATCGCCACCGAAATATCATGCACCTCCTGCGAGGCCAGCACTTCATCAGAGGAGACTTCCCAGGTGTTCAGGATCTTACCCTTTAGCGGCATGATCGCCTGGTATTCACGATCGCGCGCCTGTTTAGCCGATCCGCCCGCCGAGTCGCCTTCCACCAGGAACAGCTCGGTGCGGTTCAGATCCTGAGCGCTACAGTCAGCCAGCTTGCCGGGCAATGCCGGCCCGCTGGTCAGCTTCTTACGCACCACCTTTTTAGCGGCACGCATCCGGCGCTGAGCGCTTGAAATTGCCAGTTCGGCCAGCATCTCTGCCGCCTGAACATTCTGGTTCAACCACAGGCTGAAGGCATCTTTAACCACCCCAGAAACAAAGGCCGCGCACTGTCGTGACGAAAGACGCTCTTTGGTCTGCCCGGCAAACTGTGGCTCCTGCATTTTCACTGACAGCACGTAAGCACAGCGATCCCAGATATCTTCTGCCGACAGCTTCACACCACGGGGCAGGATATTACGGAATTCACAGAACTCACGCATCGCATCCAGTAATCCCTGACGCAGCCCGTTGACGTGCGTGCCACCCTGCATGGTAGGGATAAGGTTAACGTAGCTCTCCGTCAGCAGTTCACCGCCTTCCGGTAGCCATAACAACGCCCAGTCGACCGCCTCGACATCACCAGCAAATGCACCGACAAAGGGTTTTTCCGGCAGAGTGGGTAAACCGTTGACCGCTTCACAGAGATAATCGGTCAGACCATCGGCATAGCACCAGCTCTGTTCGCTGTTGTTAACGTTATCTTTAAAAACGATTTCCACCCCAGGGCAGAGCACCGCTTTCGCCTTTAACAAATGGCTTAAACGTGAAACGGAAAAACGCGGGCTGTCGAAAAATGACTCATCCGGCCAGAAGCGTACCCGTGTGCCGGTATTGCGTTTGCCAACGGTTCCCGTCACCCGTAAATCTTCTACCTTATCGCCGTTCTCAAATGCCATTTCGTAGACTTCAGCATTACGACGAACCGTCACTTCCACCCGTTTTGACAGGGCGTTAACCACCGAGATCCCCACGCCATGCAGACCACCGGAGAACTGGTAGTTTTTGCTGGAGAATTTACCGCCAGCGTGAAGTCGACAGAAGATTAACTCCACGGCGGGAACGCCCTCTTCCGGATGGATGTCAACAGGCATACCGCGTCCGTCGTCAATGACTTCCAGAGACTGATCCGCATGAAGGATAACCTCAACACGGCGGGCGTGGCCTGCCAGCGCCTCATCGACACTGTTGTCGATCACTTCCTGGCCTAAATGGTTTGGGCGTGAGGTGTCGGTATACATGCCCGGCCGGCGACGGACGGGTTCAAGGCCGCTGAGTACCTCAATGGAATCAGCGTTATAGCTGGATTGGGTCATCGTATAAGTCTGACTGGTGGCTGAAAAGAGTTAGCCAGCCCTCTGCGGCTCACTTCAGTGGCCTGAAAAACCAAGGAAGTCGATAATCGCAGAGAAATGGCGTTCGAATCCGATATAAGCATGATTTCCGCCCTCTTCTACTGTCTGACGGCAGGCGGCGTAGTAAGCCAGAGCCTGTCGATAGTCGAGAACTTCATCACCCGTTTGCTGAAGCAGCCAGATTAAATCCGGGGACTCCAGCGGGTCAATCTGCATTACTTTCAGATCGTAAATGTGGCGAGACTCTAACACATATTGCTGACCGGTGTACGGGTTCTCGTTCTCCCCGAGATAATCCACCAACAGCTCAAAAGGCCGTACGGCAGGATTTACCACCACCGCAGGCAACATAAAACACTGTGACAGCCAGGTTGCATAATATCCGCCCAGCGAAGAACCGATAATCCCCAATGGCTCGCCTGCCGAGGACATAATGATGTTTTCCAACATCATTGCAGCCTCCCCCGGGAATGATGGCAGTTGAGGGACATGTAAACGGATAGCGGGATGATGCTCTGTCAGCCACTGGCGGAACAGTGTGGCCTTAGCCGAGCTGGGAGAACTGTTAAAACCGTGCAGATACAGGAGTGTGGCCATCGCTCAGTAACCTTCGGCATCGGGATCGGGACTGAAAGCACGGGTTTGCAGGCGTTCAACTCCTGTCTCCACCCGACCATTGTCGTACAGCTCCAGCCAGCGCCAGCCGGGCGCTTCAGAATCGATGGTGAAATTGGTGCAGTGTGGCTTGAACTGGACGCAGGTTGAAGGAGTGGCTAACAGGCGACGACCATTCCAGTTGAGGTCTAACTCCTGGTGGATATGCCCGCACACTAAGGTGGCAGCCAGCGGATAGCGCTGTAACACCGCCTCCAGCATCGTTGAGTTACGTAAACTGTGCTGATCGAGCCAGTTACAGCCGGAAGGCAGCGGATGATGATGCAGTAACACCAGGGTATGACGGTTGGGTTCCATTGCCAGCGTTTTATCCAGCCACTCCAGCTGATAATCACTGAGTTCACCGTGGGGTACACCAAATACCTGACTGTCCAGCAACACTATCTGCCAGTTATCGCCCGCCAGCACATGCTTTGCATCAGCAATGCTCGTTTCTGCCAGCGTGCTGTACATGGCGGGCTGAAAGTCATGATTGCCCGGTAACCAGACGCAGGGCGCAGCAAGACGCGAAACGCCCTCAGCAAAATGCTGATAGGCTTCTACGGTATGGTCCTGAGCGAGATCGCCAGTAGCAACGATTAAATCATACGGCTGCTGACCGGCTGAGATAGCCTGTAGCACCGCATCAAAACTGGCCCAGGTGTTCACACCTAAAAGCGTTTCGTTTTTACCGGCAAAAAGATGGGGATCCGTTATCTGTAAAATCCTGATGCAGGCCCCGCTTTGAACAGGAAGTTTTAACTGGCTATCCAATCACAATCCTTAAAGTTAACGCTATCGCAGAAGGTCCCGTTACCTTACTAAACCGGAACAGCCACCGCGCCATGTGTTAAACAGTAACGCAACCAGTCGGCCAGAAACTGGTTTATCTGATGCTTTTCATCACGCTGATGCAGCTTTTTGTTCGGGTAATCATAGCGTGCTTTGAAGCGATAGATCTGCTGTGTGGAACACACTTCCGCGACCCTCGCATCATGGTAAAGCCGGACCGTCATCGCAGGCAGGCTCCAGTAACTGACCGCCGGCGCAATTTGCTTAATCTCAACCAGAGTGGTGTAGCGGGTTGACTCAAGGATGGTCAGCGTGTAACTGGCACCGTGGACCTGATAAGTCACTGACTCAGTTGCCTGTTCATCTTTTGCACCAAGCAACAGGCGACGCAACTGGGCGAAATTCGTCTCGCAGATGCGCATCATCTCAGGAAAATCAGGCACGTAGCGCTTAATCATTCGTTTTTCCACTCTTCTTGAAGTTTTTTATGGTGCAGTTCGAGCCATTGCAAAGCGATGACAGAAGCCGCGTTATCTATTTTCCCCTCTTCCACCCATTGGTATGCCTGTTGACGGCTGACCACATGAACAAGAATATCCTCATTCTCTTCCTCCAGCCCGTGGTTTCCCTGCGCCACGCTGGCATCCACTTCCCCCACCAGAATCGCCAGTCTTTCGCTGGTGCCGCCGGGACTGGCCAGATAATTAAGCACCGGCCTGACACGACCCGGGGTTAATCCTGCCTCTTCTTCCGCTTCACGGCGGACAACATCTTCCGGTGTTTCTCCCGGCTCAATAATACCGGCCACTAATTCTAACAGCCAGGGCGTTGCGCTGCTGTCAAAGGCCGGGATGCGGATTTGCTCAATCAACACCACTTCATCGCGCTGCGGATCGTAAGGCAGCATTGCAGCGGCATGACCACGTTCAAAAACATCCCTTGTTACTTCACCACTCATTTCTCCACTGAACAAGCGGTGGCGAAAATGATATCGAATGAGTGAAAAAAAACCACGGTACAACGTCTCCCGTGCAATAATTTCTACATCGTTTTTGGTGAAAGTCACCGGATATTTTTTGTCGGATTCCATCGGGTTCTCCCTTTGTGCCTGATAGTGGTAAAAACAGGAAAAAGCCATCCCTGCCGCGCACTGAGTGTAGTTCTTAATGAATTATTTAAGTAAATTATGGCAACATGGCACTTTCCGCCAACTTATCTCTCTTGTTTACTCTGCTAGAATCGGCGGTAATTTTTTGGCTTACGTCAGCGCTATCAGAGTAGCTTTGCTGCACAACAAGGAATGCAAATGAAGAAACTGCTCCCGTTACTTATCGGCCTGAGCCTGGGCGGCTTCAGCGTCGCCAGTCAGGCAGAAAATCTGCTGCAAGTCTATCAGCAGGCTCGACTGTCTAACCCCGACCTTCGCAGTTCGGCAGCCGATCGCGATGCGGCCTTTGAGAAAATTAATGAAGCGCGTAGCCCACTTTTACCGCAATTAGGCCTCGGGGCAGATTATACCTACAATAATGGTTACCGCGACAACAGCGGACTGCACTCCAACACCACCAGCGGCTCTTTGACTCTGACGCAAACCATTTTTGACATGTCAAAATGGCGCGCATTAACGTTGCAGGAAAAAACAGCCGGTATTCAGGATGTCACTTATCAAACCGCACAGCAAACGCTGATTCTGAACACCGCTACCGCCTATTTCAACGTCCTGAACGCTATCGATACGCTTTCCTATACCGAAGCGCAAAAACAGTCGATCTACCGCCAGTTAGATCAAACGACGCAACGTTTCAATGTTGGCCTGGTCGCCATCACCGATGTGCAGAATGCCCGCTCACAGTACGACAGCGTACTGGCCAGTGAAGTTACCGCACGCAACACTCTGGACAACAATCTTGAAACGCTGCGGCAGGTAACAGGTAACGACTATCTGAGTCTGGCCTCACTGAATGTCGACAGTCTTAAACCGGAAAAACCTCAGCCAGTGAATGCCCTGATGAAAGAGGCTGAAAGCCGCAACCTGAGCCTGTTATCCGCCCGTCTGAATCAGGATCTGGCGCGTGAGCAAATTCGCTCAGCAGAAACCGGCCATATGCCAACGCTGGACCTGACTGCCTCAACCGGCTTGTCCAACAGTAAATATGGCGGTAGTCGCGCCAATCAGAGCAGTTCGACCACGGACAGCATCACCGGCAGTAATCAGGTAGGACTGAGCTTTAATCTGCCTCTTTACGCTGGTGGTTCAGTAACATCCCAGGTAAAACAGGCGCAATATGCCTATGTTTCTGCCAGTGAGCAGTTGGAAAGCGCTCACCGCACTGCGATTCAGACCGTACGTTCCTCTTTCAACAATGTGAACGCCTCTATCAGCAGTATTAACGCTTACAAACAGGCGGTGATCTCAGCGCAGAGTTCACTTGATGCCATGGAAGCAGGTTACCAGGTGGGTACCCGTACTATTGTTGACGTACTGGATGCCACCAGTACGCTCTATAGCGCAAAACAACAGCTCGCCAATGCGCGTTACAGCTACATGATTAACGAACTGAACATTAAATCTGCCCTGGGCACATTAAATGAACAGGATCTGCTGGCGCTCAACGGTCGTCTGGGTAAAGAAGTTGCCACTTCCCCTGACAGCGTAGCGCCTGAAAATCCCCAGCAGGTTGCAGCAGTGGATAACAATCAGAGCAGCACGCCAACGTCCTCCACTGCGGCGGCTGTGCAGTCTGGCGGAAAACGCAATCCCTTCAGCCATTAATCATTCGGGCAGCGTTCGCTGCCCGTTCACCATTAAACGTATAGCTACGTAAAGATCCCCTTATCCCTTCGCCCCTCGCTTCAATTATCACCGCTATTCCCCTATTCTGAGCGCTACCTCTGGGCACAGGACAGAAGATGATGAAACGGACTAAAAAGATCAATCATGCCTCCTTTCGTAAAAGCTGGAGCGCACGCCATTTAACGCCAGTGGCGCTGGCAGTAACGGCGGTATTTATGCTGGCCGGTTGTGAACAGTCAGATGAAACCGTCTCGCTGTATCAGAATGCTGACGACTGTTCCAAAGCCAATCCTGGTAAGAGTGAACAGTGTACGACTGCGTACAATAACGCTAAAAAAGAAGCTGAAAAAACTGCTCCTAAATATGCCACTCGCGAAGACTGTGTCGCGGAATTTGGCGAAGGTCAGTGCCAGCAAACGCCTGCTCAGGCCGGTATCGGCACCAGCAATGCCGAATCACAACAAAGCGGCAGCTTTTGAATGCCGCTGATGGCAGGTTACATGATGGGACGCCTGATGGGCGGCGGCGCAGGTTTCGCCCAACAACCACTCTTTACCTCACGCGCACCGGGTAGTCCGGCCAATGGCAAATTTGTTGATGCCAGCGGTAAGAGTTTTGGCAGCGCCACGCCGGGTCGGACTATCACCGTTCCTAAAACCGCTATGGCACCTAAACCCGCAACCACCACTACCGTGACGCGGGGTGGATTTGGTGAAAGCGTCGCGAAGCAGTCAACCATGCAGCGCAGCAGCGCCACCTCTTCCGGCACCCGCCGCTCTGTCGGGGGCTAATCACTGATGAAACGTCTTGCTATTACGGAACGTCCGGGCTGGCGTGAAAAAGCAACTGAATTCGGCTTCCGCTTCCATACCCTGCACGGTGAGCCCTACTGGTGTGAAGATGCTTATTACCAGTTCACTCTGCAACAGATTGAAAAGTTGGAAGACGTCACCAGTGAGCTGCATCAGATGTGCCTTCAGGTGGTGGATAAAGTGGTTAGCAGCGAAGAGCTGCTGACCAAATTCCGCATTCCGAAGCACACATGGGATTTCGTGCGCACCTCATGGAAAACCAGTCAACCCTCGCTCTACTCCAGGCTGGATTTAGCCTGGGATGGGCATGGGGATGCCAGGCTGTTGGAGAACAATGCAGATACCCCAACCTCATTATACGAAGCTGCTTTTTTCCAGTGGCTGTGGCTGGAGGATCAGCTCAATGCCGGACTTCTTCCCGCAGGTAGCGACCAGTTTAACAGCCTGCAAGAAAAGCTGATTGATCGCTTCGCAACGCTACATCAACAGCATGGTTTCAGCTGGCTGCATTTCGCCTGCTGCCGTGACAGTGATGAAGATCGCGGCACCGTACAGTATTTACAGGATTGTGCCACCGAGGCGGGTCTACCCAGTGAGTTTCTCTATATTGATGAGATTGGCCTCGGTGAAAAAGGCCAGTTCAGCGACATCAACGACAGCGTCATTAGCAATCTGTTTAAACTCTATCCCTGGGAATTTATGCTGCGTGAAGTATTCTCCACCAAGTTGGAGGATGCAGGCGTTCGCTGGCTGGAGCCCGCCTGGAAAAGCATAATTTCTAATAAAGCGCTGCTACCGATGCTGTGGAAAATGTTTCCCAATCATCCGAATTTGCTGCCCGCGTATTTCGCAGAGGATAGCGTTCCGGCAATGGATAAGTACGTCGTGAAACCGCTGTTTTCACGGGAAGGGGCGAATATACGTATTATGGAACATGGTCAGGAGATCGCCCGCGTTGATGGCCCTTACGGAGAAGAGGGCATGATCGTCCAGCAGTTTCATCCACTGCCGAAGTTTGGCGACAGTTATACCTTAATCGGTAGCTGGCTGATTGACGATCAACCCGCCGGGATCGGCTTGCGTGAAGACAGAGAGTTAATTACTCAGGATCTTTCACGTTTTTACCCGCACACCTTTCTTGAATAACAGATCGGGCGGTAAATAAACCGCCCTCTGTAATTATCCTACCTGCACTGACAGCATACTCAACGAGGCCATCTCAAGACCATCAACCGGAATGGATAGCGTCTCTCCGGGCTGACGGGCGCCCAGCACATACAACAGCGGCAGGTAATGTTCCGGGGTCGGATTAGATAAAGCAGCACCATCGTGCTGCATGAAATTTACCAGCGGATGCTGCTCTGTCGGACCTTCCCAGCTGAGATTTTCTCTGACGTAGTCATTAAATGAGGAAGCCCACGGATAAGGCTCAGCTTCGCCCTGCCAGCGTATCATACGCAGGTTATGTACCACGTTACCGCTGGCGACAATCATGACCCCTTGCTTACGAAGTGCCGCAAGTTTACGGCCAAGTTCAAAGTGAAAGGCCGGGGGCTGGGTGGCATCAACACTCAACTGCACCATTGGAATATCGGCCTCAGGATACATTTTGATCAATACGCCCCATGAGCCATGATCGAATCCCCATTGTTGATTCATTTCCACATCGATCGGAGCCAGTATTTCAGCCACCTTACCCGCCAGAGCAGGCGATCCGGGTGCCGGATAATGCGTATCAAACAACGCCTGAGGAAAGCCACCAAAGTCGTGAATAGTGCGTGGTTTTTCCATCGCTGTTACAGCAGTACCCCGCGTGTACCAGTGAGCGGATATAGCCAGAATGGCTTTCGGTCGCGGCAGCGTTTTGCCTAACTCACGCCAGGTTTTAGTATAAATATTCTCTTCCAGCACATTCATCGGACTACCGTGGCCAAGAAAAAGAGCGGGGATTATCTGACTCATCGTGTTTGCTCCAAAGGACTTAATGTCAGTGATGTTACGCCCTTTTAACCACGATGAAACCGGAGAAAGATGATGAAGATCATCAGCAAATTTGAAGTAATATTTTTCTGAAGAGCAAAAAAACACGCCACAGATATCCCAGCTGGCCGACATTGAGTTGAGCGTTTTATATAAAATATCCTGCGCCTCTTATGATATAAATTCTTTCACACATCAATTTTTTAGAAAGTGAAATATGCCGTACATAGCAAAAAATAATAATTTGAAAGTTGAAGTTACTAATAGTATCTGTCACAACGAGTTGGCTAACACAACTTCTGTCAGTAACCTGACCACTAAAATCGGAAAAGTTGAAAATATCTGCTGTAATAAATCTGACATTATAAATTCACATGAGGTAAAGGATAGTTCGCTACCATCCCTCAATATTGTCATATCATTTTCAGCGCAAAAAAATAGCTCTCACAGCATCAACGTTCTGTCATCAGCTCGATTTGAAAATCATCCAGACTCTGTTACTTCTGATGAGCCTCGGGAAAACGGCTCTGAATCACAAATGTCAATCGGCTCCTCCCAGGAGGACAAGATGTCGATTGATGATTCACAAAGAAGCTTCTCCGAATCACAAATGTCAATCGACTCCTCACAAGAGTACGAGATGTCCATTGATGATTGATAAAAAAGCTTTTTCGAATCACAAATGTTTATCGACTCTTAAATGAAAGATATTTTTTCGGTTTCATAAACAGCCTGATAGCTAAAATTTTCCCCCACACAGATTTTATATGACTTACGTGACAACATCACAGTGTCAAATATGCTATTGAAATTGCGCCAGGGATATTCAGCAGATAATGAGTCGATTATGTATTCTAAAAATTATTAATATTTCTTTTTTGAACGTCCTCTGCACATTGCCATTTCATGGCAATCATTACCGGCATTGATCCAGAAAGGTAAAACGCTGAAGTAACTATGACGGCAGTTCTGGCCTGTTTTATCCAGGCCAGAATAAACGATTAAGAGATGAAATATCAGCTGGCCTGGAGCGTTTCACGGCTGCGACGATAAGCTACCAAATCGTCAATGGTCACTACCGGCATGTTGTGTTGTTTTGCAAATGCGATAACTTGCGGAGCATGAGCCATTGAGCCGTCATCGTTAGTCAGTTCACAAAGTACACCCGCAGGTTTGAAACCGGCCAGCGTCACCAGATCAACGGTCGCTTCAGTATGACCACCACGGGTCAGTACACCGCCATTCTGGGCGCGCAGAGGAAAAACATGGCCCGGGCGATTTAAATCACCGGGCTTGGCATTGTCAGCAATGGCCGCCCGGATAGTGGTGACACGGTCCTGAGCAGATACGCCAGTGGTTACACCTGTCGCCGCTTCAATCGTCACAGTAAATCCGGTGCCAAAAGCACTGGTATTGTTGTCAACCATCATGGGCAGTTCAAGTTGCTGACGGCGTTCCTCGGTCAGACAGAGGCAGACAATGCCGCTACCGTGACGGATAGTCAGTGCCATCTGCTCAACGGTGATGGTTTCTGCGGCGAAGATCATATCTCCTTCGTTTTCACGATCTTCATCGTCCAGTACCATTACCCCCATGCCGTCGCGCAGAGCCGCGATAGCACTTTCCACACGCTGTTCCGGCGTGCCAAATTCTGATAAAAGCGACTGATTCATGGTAAAAAACCTTATTAAATGTATGAGTTACCAGAATCAGGGCGATCTTAGGAGTGTCATGCAGACAAAAAATAACGGCGAGGCGACATAAAGCCGACTGGAATCGTTACTCTCTCCCATCCGGACTGTAACCGTCGGCCCCGGAATTACACCGGATCTGCTGACCTTTGAACCGGGAGGTCCAAAGCGCTCGCGGGCTTTCAGCCGAAGCTGATTTACCGCCGGTGGGGAATTTCGCCCCGCCCTGAGAATAAGCCCGTTTACTATAGCGCTGAAAAAAAATTGGGGCAACGAACAAAAACCGCATTAAGTTGCCCATTTTTCTGCTTTGACGTTTTCAGGTTTGTCCTTTCGGCTTATGGCATTACAATTACAGAAACTTTGCTGCTACCAGGAAGCCGCCATGATTGACCCGAAAAAAATTGAACAACTTGCCCGCCAGGTTCATGACGCTATGCCGAAAGGGATACGCGAGTTTGGTGATGATGTTGAAAACAAAATCCGCCAGACCTTGCAGTCACAGTTGACCCGGCTGGATCTGGTTAATCGCGAAGAGTTTGATGTGCAGACCCAGGTTCTGTTGCGTACGCGTGAAAAATTAGCTGCGCTGGAAAGCCGCATTGCCGCACTGGAAAGCAACAACACACCGGAACCTGCGGCAAAAGTTGAAGATAAGCCTTCGGCCTGAAAATGATAAGGGGGGATTTGCCCCCTTACCTCACCGAAAAGCACGTTTTGTGGACGTTTTTGCCGGGCATTTGCTGAAGCGGCCCTGACATAAATGAAGGCAGGTCAAAGCGAGCAAGGCCTTTTAAGAGCAGTAATTATTCCCGCAGAGAGGCTGCCAAAGCGACTTCTGTAACGGCAACTCTTTATTTACCCTTTCGATTTGATGGCTTTAATAATGTTGGTTGTCGAGATGCCATCTTCAAAATTCAGCACCCGCACATCACCGCCATTGGCCCACACCTCTTTACTCCCTGCAATATCCTCTGGTTTATAATCACCACCTTTAACCAGCAGGTCGGGAAGGATTTCGGCGATCAGCCGCTGGGGGGTATCTTCTTCAAACGCAACCACCCAGTCCACCGCCTCAAGCGCCCCGAGAACAATCATTCTGTTAACGAGTGGATTAACCGGACGGCTTTCGCCTTTCAGACGCTTCGTTGAGTCATCGCTGTTAACCGCCACAATCAAACGATCCCCCAGTTTGCGGGCATTTGCCAGATAGGAAACGTGTCCGGCATGAAGGATATCGAAGCAGCCATTGGTCATCACCACCTTCTCACCGCGGCGGCGAGCCAGCGCCACGGCTTCCTGCAACTGCTCTTCGCTCATCACGCCGAAGCCTGATTCCGGACGGGCACGAATCGCATTCTCCAGTTCAACCGGCGACACCGTGGAGGTGCCGAGTTTGCCTACCACCACGCCCGCCGCAGCATTAGCCAGGAAACAGCTCTCTTCCAGGGAATTACCTGCGGCCAGCGCAGCGGCAAGGACGCCAATTACCGTATCGCCCGCCCCGGTTACGTCATAGACTTCCTGCGCCTGGGTGGGCAAATGGAATGGCTCCTGACCGGGTTGCAACAGCGTCATGCCATTTTCTGAGCGAGTAACCAGCAGTGCCGACAGCTCAAACTGCTGCATCAGCGCCATACCCCGAGCGACGAGGTCAGCGTCATCCTTACATTTGCCGACCACAGCTTCAAATTCAGAAAGATTCGGCGTCAGGATTGTCGCACCACGATAGCGTTCAAAATCGGTTCCTTTCGGATCAACCAGCACAGGTACATTTGCTTCGCGGGCGATGCGAATAATGGTTTCCACGCTGGCCAGCGCCCCTTTGG
Source organism: Erwinia mallotivora (assembly GCF_000590885.1). GTDB lineage: Bacteria > Pseudomonadota > Gammaproteobacteria > Enterobacterales > Enterobacteriaceae > Erwinia > Erwinia mallotivora. The sequence continues at coordinate 174,631 of NZ_JFHN01000045.1, read as the reverse complement.
CATAGTCGGACAGCACTAACGCACCAGCCTGTGGCAATGCCTGACGAATACGCTGGTGTAAAGGGCCGACATCAACGCCTTCGAAACCCTCTTCGAAATCCAGGCGAATAAGTTGCTGGTTGCGTGACAGGACGCGCAGCTTGGTGATGGTAGGATGGGTGGTGACGGCAACAAAATCACACTGAACATTAACACCACTCAGGGTATGATTCAGCGCTCGTGCAGCATCATCAACGCCGGTCAGGCCAACCAGGCGCGATTGCGCTCCCAGTGAAGCAATGTTCATCGCCACATTGGCCGCCCCGCCAGGACGCTCCTCAACGTTATCCACCTTCACCACCGGAACAGGGGCTTCGGGGGAAATGCGGCTGGTCGGGCCGTACCAGTAGCGATCCAACATCACGTCGCCAACGACAAGAACTCCCGCACGGTTAAAATCGGGCAGCGTAATTTTCATTCCAGAAACTCCTGACCAGTAGTCAAAAAACAGTGCGCGCGATGATAGCACAAGCTGAGTAGTACAGATATTTCGCCTTCACATCCAGGGTTGCGACCGGTCAATCGGACTGCGGCTTCACTCCTGCTCAAACCAACGCTGCCAGCTGGCATTGACCAACGCCTTTTCCGCAGCAAATCGCTCCGGCGACACCTGTCCCGCCTGTTCTTCCAGCGCAAGGTGATGCAGTTCATCGCGCAGAGTAACGTAGGCACAGGTAAGTGCCTGCGCCTCGTCCTGATCGATTCGACCATTTTCAGCCATCAGCGTCAGGATCCGCACGTTATCAGACCAGCGAGTCAGTCTGGGTTCCTGATGCGCGTAACGCAGGACCAGATACTGGGTGATAAATTCGATATCGGTGATCCCCCCGCGATCCGCTTTAATATCCCAGCGATCTTTATATTTGCTACCGAGGTGCGTGCGCATTTTCTCTCTCATCTCACGCACTTCTTTTTTCAGCGTCATGGCATCACGTGGCAGGGATAAAATAGCATGGCGGATCTGATTAAATTTCTGCGCCTGAACGGCCCCACCGAAGACAATGCGCGCCCTCACCAGCGCCTGATGTTCCCATGTCCAGGCCTCATTGCGCTGATAGTCATCAAAAGCATCAAAGGTGCTCACCAGCATCCCGGCGGCACCTGAAGGGCGCAGGCGGGCATCCACTTCATACAGAATGCCGGACGACGTACGGGTGCTGAACAGATGCATTACCCGCTGAGCCAGACGCAGATAAAACTGTCTGCCATCAATGCTGCGCTCACCGCTGGTGAAGGATTTATCAGGACAGTCGTGCAGGAACACCAGATCGAGATCGGAACTGTAACCCAGTTCCCAGCCGCCCAGTTTGCCATAGCCAATCACTGCAAAACCGCGCGCCTGCTCATCCTCAAGATGCGAGGGACGTCCATAACGCTGAACCATCATTTGCCATGCCTGTTGCACAACCTGCTCAATTATCGCTTCAGCCAGCCAGGTGAGGTGATCGCTTACTTTCATAACCGGTAGTGTTTTAGCAATATCAGCGGCAGCAATACGCAGATGCTGTGCCTGCTTGAACTGACGTAACGCCTCCAGTTGCTGTTCTTCGTCCTCTTCCGGTATGCGTAAAAGATACTGCCGCAATTCATCACGATAGGCATCGGTGGCCGTAGGCTGGTAAAGCGTTGCGGGATCGAGAAGTTCATCCAGCAGCAGAGGATATCGCGCAAGCTGGCTGGCGATCATTGGTGAAGCGGCGCACAGACGGATCAGATGTTTCAACGCACCATGATATTCAGTTAACAGCTCCAGATAGGTGGAGCGGGTGACAATCCCCAACAGCAAAGGCGTCAGGCGGCTCAGGGTGATATCAGCATCACTGCGTGGACAGACTTCAGACAGCAGGCGCGGCATCAGTTGATCCAGAGCCTGACGACCTCGCGGACCAATAGTGCGTTTATCCACATCCTGATGAAAATCGGTCATTATCTGTAGCAGGCGCTGTCGTGCCGTATCGCCCAGATGAGGAACCAGTGGAATAAGCTCGGCTTCCTCCAGCCTGTCCTGCCACAGGACACCGTACTCACCGTTTGTCTGACTTTCGCCGGTTTCAGGTGTGTCATCGCCGATAAGCTCATCAAACACAGCACGAACGGCTGCCATGTGCTGTTCCAGGTGCTGGTAAAGCTCATCCCATGAACCCTGTGCCATCGCCCAGGCCAGCCGCTCACGGTTCAGCGCATCACCGGGCAGCGTCTGCGTCTGGTCGTCATTGATGCTTTGCAGCAGATTTTCCAGACGCCGCAAGAAAAGCCAGGCCCCGGTCAGCTGATCTACCTGCTCTGATGACAACAGATTAAGTTCGCCAATTGCCTGCAAAGCCTTCAACAGTGAGCGCTGTTGCAGGCTGCGCTCCCGCCCTCCCCGAATCAACTGGAACACCTGAACAATAAACTCAATTTCGCGGATACCGCCCGCACCCAGTTTAATATTGTCGACCAGACCACGTCGTCGGACTTCCCGGGCTATCATGCTTTTCATGTTGCGTAACGACTGGACTACGCTGAAATCAATGTAGCGGCGGTAAACAAACGGTCGCAGCATCTGCTGTAATTCCTGGCTCCAGCGATCGTCCGCACTTCCCATCAGCCTGGCCTTCACCATCGCATAACGTTCCCAGTCACGTCCCTGCTCCTGGTAGTAATCTTCCAGCGCGGCAAAACTCAACACCAGTGGGCCGCTGTCACCAAAGGGACGCAGCCGCATATCCACGCGATAAACAAAGCCATCAACAGTGGGCTGATCCAGAACTTTAATCAGCCGCTGTCCCAGACGGGTAAAAAACTGCGCATTATCCAGCTCACGGCGACCACCTGTGGTGGTGCCATTTTCCGGCCAGGTGAAAATCAGATCGATATCAGAGGAGAAATTCAGCTCTCCGCCGCCTAACTTGCCCATACCCAGAATCAGCAACGGCTGTGCCTCCCCACGGGCATTTACCGGCGTGCCGAACTCGCGGCAGCAGGCCAGCCATAACCACTCTTTTGCAGCGACAATCAGCGTTTCAGCCAGCACGCTTAGCTGCTGCAACGACTCCTGTGTGCTACTGACAGCCAGCGTCTGCATCCATGCAATACGCGTGAGCATGTGGCGACGGAACAGCCGTAATTGTTGCATCAGAGTATTGTCATCAGTCACCGAATCCAAATGGGTATCCAGCCATTGCGCGTAATGCTGCCATTCATCCGCAACGGGCGGGCTCTCTCTCAATAGCCACAGCCACTGCGGATGGCGATTCAGGTTCTCACTGATAAAATCGCTGAAAGCGAACACTGCGGATTCAGTCGCATTGAGTGGTCCCGCTTCCGGGTTGAGACGTGACGCCTGTTCTTTCAACAGCGCAGGCAGCGACGACGAAGGTAATGGCAACATAAAAGAACTCCCTGGATGCATTATTTCCGCCAGCCGCTTACTGCGGCCGGTTTCAGATATTCCCGTTTTTCCAGAAGACAGGTTGTTTTATGGTCTGACGACACTGGCTTTCCAGCCAGGCTACCTGCCCGGACGTAATCGCCTGAGCCACCAGTTGCCAGTTCTCCAGCCAGTTGGCAACGGCGATGGGGTCATAAGCGCCCGCCAGCAGACGCGTTGCCAGCAGCTGACGATGCAGGCGGGTGAGTTTATCCTGATACTCATTCAGCTGATGTACGCGGGCAAAGGTTTCTTTCAGATCGGCTGAGATGCGTCCCAGCATGATGTCACTGAATCGCTTGAATGATCCCTGAAGCCTGGCATCAGCTTTGGCATCAATAAAATGTCGCCAGCGTTCAGTCACAATCCAGTTAGTAAGTGCCAACTGGGTCTCCAGACTGAGAGAGCTGAAACAGAATTTTTCCGCCGGTAAATTTTCCAGCAACAGCTCTTCCAGCCGGGTCAGAGACTGACGCAGTTCGCTACTCGCTTTGCGTGGCACCAATGCGCCAAAGAGCGAAAAGGCCTGACGCAGCGTTTCCAGAGCCTGGTGGATTTGCTCCAGCGCAGCCTGATTGCCGCGCAACCACAGCTCTTCATGATACTGCCACTGACTCAGTGCCAACATAAAGGCAGCGCGCATCCCCTGCTCAACGGTGGCTTTTGCGGCAATATTCATCACCGGAACGGGGCGAAGATCGCGTGGCGGATTGCCTTTTGCCAGCGCATAGCCCCTGGCTGCTTTACTCAGGCTCCCGAGCCGTATCCCCCCCATCGCCGCCAGCTCCGTCGCAAAAGCCAGCAGGTCATCGCGATGACCACTTTTCAGCTCCAGCTCAATCTCGCTCAATGCTTCAGTCAGTTCACCGGCCGCCACTTCACCGCGATCACAGGCGACTTCGATCTCGCTGTTGAGGTAAGTAATTACCCACTTCTCACGGAAAAAGTGCGTACTGAAAAGCGGTTTCAGTTGGTGTTGTAAAGCAATAACATCGCAGCCCTCTGGCCAGATTTCGGCAGGCAATCTGTTGAGATCTAACTCTGGCGTATCCAGGGGGACGTTGTATTCTGGCCGCTGATGCAGCCCGCCAACCGTCTGCCCTGCTGTTTTCAGCGTCATTTCATAACTGTCGCCAAAACCACGAATACGCAATCCCATATCCCAGCGTCGCAGCTGGCTGTCTGCCGTCTCAAAATAGATGTTGGTCAGTTTCTGCCCTTCGCTGTGCTGATGGGAAAAGCCTGCTAACAACGCCGGCAGTTTTTCGGCGCCTTCAGGGGTAACAATGAACTTTAATTCGATTTCGATGGTCATAATTTTTTATCAGTTGATTACCGGCATGGTAAATACGTTATCACGTGAAGAATAAAGCAGAAACGCCCAGGCTGTCCCGGCTTTCCTGCCACTTTGCGTGATGCCTCGCACCAGCCAGAGACCAGGACTGTTCTCATTCAGGTTTGTGCATACCAACTCCAGACTGTGCCATTACTTTTTTCCAGGACTTACGTAAAAAAGACATCGAATGAAAAAAACTCACCTTATCAGCCTTGCGCTACTGACCTTCAGCGTTGCCGCATCTGTTCATGCCGAAGAAAAACGCTACATCTCTGACGAACTTTCAACCTGGGTACGCAGCGGCCCCAGCGACAGTTACCGCCTGGTTGGCACCCTGAACGCCGGTGAAGAAGTGTCATTACTGCAAACCGATGAAAGCACGCATTATGCTCAGATTCGTGATGCGAACGGCCGGACCACCTGGATCCCTCAGGCCCAGTTAAGCCAACAGCCCAGCCTGCGCACACGTGTGCCTCAGCTCGAACAGCAGGTCAAAGATTTAACCGATAAACTGGCGAATATTGATAACAGCTGGAACCAGCGCACCGCTGAAATGCAGAAAAAAGTAGCGGGCAGCGATGGTGCCATCAACAGCCTGAAGGATGAAAATCAGAAGCTGAAAAATGAGCTGATAGTGGCGCAGAAAAAAGTCAGCGCCGCAAATGTTCAACTGGACGACAAGCAGCGGACGATTATTATGCAGTGGTTTATGTATGGCGGCGGCGTGGCCGGCGTTGGCCTTCTGTTGGGACTGTTTTTGCCACACATGATCCCAAGCAGAAAAAAGAAAGATCGCTGGATGAACTGATTTTCCTCTCAGTCCGCTACCAGGCTCCCCTGCTGGCCCTGACCTGACACAATATGGACATCATGACGATGTCCGTGTTGTTTTTCATGGCGGCTGGCTCTCTTCACTTTCCCGCAACAATGTGACAGCTTCCCCACTTCGCGTATGATGCCACTAACCAATCAGTCAGGAGCAAAGTAGTGAAGATTTATCTTGTTGGTGGCGCGGTACGCGATGCACTGTTAAATCTGCCAGTAAAAGATAAAGACTGGGTGGTGGTGGGCGCTTCCCCCGAGGAGATGCTGAATCAGGGCTATCAGCAGGTTGGTCGTGATTTCCCGGTATTCCTGCATCCACGTACCCAGCAGGAATATGCCCTGGCTCGCACCGAACGCAAGAATGGCAGTGGCTATACCGGTTTTATCTGTTATTCCGCGCCTGATGTTACTCTCGAGCAGGATTTACTGCGTCGTGATCTGACCATTAACGCTATCGCTCAGGATCAGGACGGCAATTACCACGATCCCTACGGTGGTCGCAACGATCTGACAAAACGCCTGCTGCGTCATGTTTCTCCAGCGTTCAATGAAGATCCGCTACGCGTGCTCCGCGTGGCACGTTTTGCCGCGCGTTTTGCCCATCTTAATTTTACCGTTGCTGATGAGACACTTGCGTTAATGCGCAATATGGCCGGCAGCGGTGAACTGAATACGTTGACACCGGAACGGGTGTGGAAGGAGACGGAAAAAGCGTTGGCAACCCGCCATCCTGAGGTCTATTTCCAACTGCTGCGCGACTGCGGCGCATTGGCGGTGCTGTTTCCTGAACTGGACAATCTTTATGGTGTTCCGGCCCCAGCGAAATGGCATCCGGAGATTGATACCGGCGTGCATACCCTGATGACGCTGGCAATGGCAGCCCGGCTCAGCGACGACGTTGCCGTTCGTTTCGCTACCCTGTTTCACGACGTGGGCAAAGCGCTGACGCCCCCTGAAAAATGGCCCAGTCATCATGGTCATGGACTGGCAGGTATCCCAATAGTTGAAAAGGTTTGTCAGCGGTTAAGGGTGCCCAATGCCTTTCGCGATCTGGCGCTGCTGGTCACTGAATTTCACGATATGATCCATGTCGTGGAGCGTCAGAGCCCGCAAACCCTGGTTACTCTTTTTGATCGTATTGATGCCTGGCGAAAACCGCACAGGGTGGAGCAGATTGCGCTGACCAGCGAAGCTGATGCGCGTGGCCGCACCGGGTTTGAAAATAATGCCTATCCCCAGGGCACCTATCTGCGTGAAGCCTGGGCGGTGGCGTTGAGCGTCCCTACAAAAGCAGTGATTGAGGCCGGTTTTAAAGGTGCGGAGGTTCGCGAAGAGTTAACCCGAAGGCGCGTTGCCAAACTGGCCGAATGGCAAACTCAGCAAAATTTATTGCCTTGAAGGGAAGGCCGGACTGAACGTCCGGCCTGCTTTTTCAGATCTGCACAAAGAGGAACCAGACCGCAATCGCCACGATGAAGCGATAGATAGCGAACGGCACAAAGGAGATGTTCTGAATCAATTTCAGGAACACCTTAATGGCAATCAGCGCCACAATAAATGCGGTGATAAAGCCAACGGCAAACATCGGAAAGTCTGCCATGGTCAGAAAACCTCTGCTTTTATACAGGTCGAGAATAGTGGCACCCAGCATCATCGGCACTGCGAGGATGAAAGAGAACTCAGAGGCAGCATAGCGGCTGACCCCCATCAGCATCCCGCCGGAAATAGTTGCACCAGAACGCGAGAAGCCCGGCCACAGCGCAAGACATTGAAAGCAACCAATCACAAACGCCTGACGGTATGTCATATCATCGATGCCGACGGCTTTCGGTTTCTTCGGTTTGAGAAATTCAGCAGCCAACAGCAACACGCCGCCCACGACCAGCGCATACATTACGTTAACCGGGTTGAATAACAATTTGATTTTGTCGTGAAAGATCAAACCGATGACCACTGCGGGGATCATACCCAACAGAATATGAATTAACGTCAGATGTCCCCGGCCAGTTCCTTCGTGTGGCACGTTACCAAAGTGGATCCCGATCAAACCAAACAAACGACGCCAGAACATCACCACAACGGCCAGAATAGAGCCCAGTTGAATAACGACTTCAAAGGTGTCTGCCTTGTCTCCTTCAAACCCCAACAGATGACCGACAATAATCATATGTCCGGTGGAAGAGACAGGCAGAAACTCTGTTAATCCCTCAACAATGCCCAGTATTGCTGCCACCCATAGCTGATGTAGATCTGCCATCAAATTCCCCTATCCGTTCAAAAAACATTAAAAAGGCGGTCGCTGTTCGCTACCGCCGAAATTGTGTCAGCCCTGGGTTAGGCCAACCTTAAGACAATCCATAATGTCGTTTGCTTTAACTGTGATGGCAATCACTCTGGCTCTATTTCGGATTAGTCCCGCGTTCAATAATCACACCAACCTGCGTTGCCTGGGCCACGGCACCGGGTTTGCTGAGTTTAATGCGCACCCACGGCGAGTTGAATCGCGCCAGTAATAAGCTGGCAACTTCTTCCGCTACCCGCTCCACCAGGGCGAATTTTCCCCCCGCGACATGGTTGATGATGGCTTCAGATACATCGGCGTAGCTCAGACAGTCTTTCACATCATCGCTGGCGGCGGCCTTGCGGTTATCCCAGGCCATTTCGACATCGAACACCAGCTTTTGTTGAATGGTTTGTTCCCAGTAGTAAACGCCGATAGTCGTGATAACGCAAAGTTGCTCTATAAATACGATATCCATGATGTCACTCTCTGTTTTTGTGATTGCCGGATACCACTTCCGACAGTTTATGCGTATTATCCACAGATGATGAAATCAAAACGACCCCAGCAACACGGAACTGTGTTATGAGTGTATTCGAGCTTGGTATGATTGTTTTCGCGTATCTTTGCGGCTCGGTTTCCAGCGCAATTCTGGTATGCCAGCTTTTCCGCTTACCCGATCCGCGTCAGCATGGCTCCGGCAACCCCGGCGCGACCAACGTATTGCGGATTGGTGGCAAGCTGCCTGCGCTGACGGTACTGATTTTTGATATCCTCAAAGGTATGTTACCGGTATGGCTGGCATACCATTATGGCGTCAGCCCGTTTTATCTCGGTCTGACGGCTATCGCGGCCTGTCTTGGTCATATCTATCCGGTCTTCTTTCATTTTAAAGGCGGTAAAGGCGTGGCGACTGCGTTTGGGGCCATCGCGCCAATAGGCTGGGATCTGACCGGGCTGATGACCGGAACCTGGCTGCTGACCGTGTTGTTGAGCGGTTACTCTTCTCTGGGAGCAATCATCAGCGCGTTGATTGCACCCTTTTATGTCTGGTGGTTTAAACCGCAGTTCACCTTTCCGGTCGCGATGCTCTCCTGTCTGGTATTACTCCGTCACCACGATAATATTCAGCGTTTGTGGCGCGGTCAGGAATCGAAAATCTGGAAAAGAAAGTCCAAATAAAACTTAACTTCACTTAATTGTAATTAATAATTGATAATTGCAAAAAAACCTGGCAATAAATTAAAATAACTGGGCCATTTAATGGCGTGGATTTAATTTAATAATATTAATTACAAGGAATTGTTAATGAAAGAATTATCACAGCAAGAATTATCACTGGTGAGTGGTGCAGGGTTTATTGAGGACGCCCTCAGTAATATTGGAGGCGTGATCGGCAAAAGCTTATACGGGCTGGTTTCAGATAGTACAAGCGTTAGCATTCCACTGCTTGGAAACGTCAGCATCAGTTCGTTGCTGCCAAATTTAGGCACCAGTATAGGCTCCAGCCTTGGGAGCAAGATTGGCAGCGCTATTGAAAACACCCTTGCCAGTATTCCTTTAATTGGCTCCTGGTTAAACAGCCTTTTAGGTAACTGATTTATATAACGACTCTACGCCACCCTACAGCGGTGGCGTATTATATTAATTGTTTCCCAGAGGTAAAAGCTCTGACAGCGGCCACCGTGGTTGTACAGTAACGCTCAGCTTATCCCGTGTCCCCTCTTGCAACCTGACCATGCCAGCATAGGCTATCATCGCACCGTTATCAGTACAGAGTTCCGGACGCGCATAAAATACTTCGCCGCCACGTGCTTTCATCACCTCAGCCATTTTTTCCCGTAGCGCGCGATTGGCGCTGACGCCACCGGCAATGACCAGTCGCTGGAAACCCGTTTGTTCCAACGCGCGTTTGCACTTAATCACCAGCGTATCCACCACGGCATCTTCAAACGCTCTGGCGATGTCCGCGCGCGTTTGAGCATCATCACAATTTTCACGTATGGTATTAGCAGCAAAAGTCTTCAGCCCTGAAAAGCTGAAGTCAAGTCCTGGACGATCGGTTATGGGGCGCGGAAAAACAAAACGTTTTTCGATGCCCAACTGCGCCATTTTAGACAGCAAAGGGCCGCCCGGATAATCCAGACCAAGTAGTTTAGCCGTCTTGTCAAAGGCCTCTCCAGCTGCATCATCGACGGACTCGCCTAACAGAGAATATTCGCCGATCGCGGTAACACTGATCAGTTGAGTGTGTCCACCGGATACCAGCAGCGCAACAAACGGAAATGCTGGCGGGTTGTCTTCCAGCATGGGTGCCAACAGATGTCCTTCCATATGATGGATGGGAATGGCCGGAACGTCCCAGGCAAATGCCAGCGAACGGCCAATCGTGGCACCCACCAGCAAAGCCCCCACCAGTCCGGGTCCCGCAGTGTAGGCTACTGCATCTATGTCCTGCGCCTGTAAGCCCGCTTCTTTCAATGCCGCCTGAATCAACGGCACGGTTTTGCGCACATGATCGCGTGAAGCAAGCTCAGGCACGACTCCGCCATAGTCGGCATGCAGTTTAACCTGGCTGTAAAGTTGGTTGGCGACTAACCCGGATGCATCATCGTAAATCGCCACACCGGTTTCATCGCAGGAAGTTTCTATGCCGAGCACACGCATTTCTTTCACCTCTTTTCTTGCGGCGCGCAGTGTAACATGAAGGGCACGCCACGGGCGGCAATTTTCAGTCTGCGCTTCTGATGGCCTCATGGGGGGACAGGAAAATAGTTTCGCCGCAGCGGATTGATTGATGTATAATCCTTCGCCTGAAAAAACCGGCAGCGGCACAGGCGCATCTGTTGGTGACATTACGCTATGGTGCTTTACAACGCAGCCTGTGTTGGAGTAGAATTTCGCACCATTTTGAAACAAGCTGGCACTGACGTCAGCAGCAAAACCGAATTTATCGAGGTGAGAGTTACATGCCGGTAATTAAAGTACGTGAAAACGAGCCATTTGACGTTGCACTGCGTCGCTTCAAACGTTCATGCGAAAAAGCAGGCGTTCTGGCTGAGGTTCGTCGTCGTGAGTTTTATGAAAAACCGACTACCGAACGTAAGCGCGCTAAAGCGTCTGCTGTAAAACGCCACGCGAAGAAACTGGCTCGCGAAAACGCACGCCGCACTCGTCTGTACTGATCTTTTAAGCTTCACAGACAAGTTTGTAGTATAAGAAGGCCGTGCTTTCCGAAAGGAATGCGCGGCTTGTTCTCGTTTATGAGCTGATAAACCGGGGCTTATGGCTGGACGAATCCCACGCATATTTATCAATGACTTGCTGGCGCGCACGGACATCGTGGATCTGATCGATGCTCGTGTGAAGCTGAAAAAGCAGGGAAAAAATTATCATGCGTGCTGTCCCTTTCATAATGAAAAAACCCCCTCTTTCACCGTCAATGGTGAAAAACAGTTTTACCACTGCTTCGGCTGTGGTGCTCATGGTAATGCTATTGATTTCCTGATGAATTATGATCGTCTGGAATTCGTGGAAAGTATTGAAGAGCTGGCCACACTCTACGGTCTGGAAGTACCCTATGAGAATGGCACGGGCCCCAGCCAGCTTGAGCGCCACCAGCGACAGAGTTTGTATCAGTTGATGGACGGGCTGAGCCATTTTTATCAGCATGCGTTGACTCAACAACACGCCTCTGCCGCACGAGACTATCTGCGCAAACGTGGTCTCAGTGACGAAGTGATTACACATTTTTCCATTGGTTTTGCCCCCGCAGGATGGGACAACGCCCTGAAGAAATTTGGTCATAATCAGGATGACCGCCAGTCGTTGATTGATGCAGGCATGTTGGTCACTAACGATCAGGGACGCAGTTACGATCGCTTCCGTGAACGAATAATGTTTCCTATCCACGACAAACGTGGGCGGGTTATCGGTTTTGGGGGACGAGTCCTGGGTGATGCGCTTCCCAAATACCTTAACTCACCGGAAACCGATATTTTTCATAAAGGCCGCCAGTTGTATGGCTTGTATGAAGCACAAAAAAAACATCCTGAACCGGCAAAGCTGTTGGTGGTCGAAGGCTACATGGACGTGGTGGCGCTGGCGCAATTTGGCATTGATTATGCAGTGGCCTCACTGGGGACCTCCACGACGCCCGAACATATTCAACTTCTTTTTCGCACGACAGACAACGTAATTTGCTGCTATGACGGCGATCGTGCAGGACGTGAAGCCGCCTGGCGGGCACTGGAAACCGCATTACCTTACATGAATGACGGTCGTCAGCTACGCTTTATGTTTCTGCCTGATGGTGAAGATCCGGATACGCTGGTACGTAAAGAAGGAAAGGCGGCTTTTGAAGCCAGGATGGAGCAGGCCATGCCGCTGTCCACTTTCCTGTATGACACGCTGCTGCCGCAGGTTGATCTGAGTACCCCCGATGGTCGGGCGCAACTCACCACGCTGGCGCTGCCACTGGTCAGTCAGGTGCCAGGAGAAACGCTGCGCATTTATTTGCGGCAGGTTCTGGGGGATAAGCTGGGCATCCCGGACCATGTCCAATTAGAAAAATTGCTGCCAAAGCAGGGTGAAAATGCGAAGCCCTCGCCGCAACCTCAGCTAAAACGCACAACCATGCGTATACTGATTGGGCTGCTGATTCAGAACCCAGGGCTGGCAGCAATAGTCCCCTCAATGCAGGGACTGGAGAATTCGGCGCTGCCCGGATTTTCGCTGTTTGTTGAGCTGGTCGAGACGTGCAATGCGCACCCTGGCCTGACGACCGGACAGCTACTGGAGTTATATCGCGGAACAAATTTTAGTCAGAGCATTGAAACTCTGGCGACATGGAACCACATGATCGTAGACGATGAGGTGGAGACCATGTTCAAGGATTCACTGGCCAGCATGTACGACGCCGCGCTGGAACGTCGTCTTGAAGAACTGATTGCCCGTGACCGCACTCATGGGCTCAACGCGGAAGAACGCCGCGAACTCTGGACGTTGAGTCAGGCACTGAAGAAGCAGTGACCTTCAGATGAACAACGGCAGGCAGCCAGTTTTAACAAGGTATTAAAGCGGTCCGTTTATTGCAGCCTGCTAACAGAAACTGGGGAGATGACTGGTTTAGCCGGTTTCAGTGGTCTGAGTGGAAATACGCATCCTCACCGGGCAGACAATCAGGTGGGAATTGAGCGTACTGCCCGGACTGGAAAGGCAACAACTGTGCCCCAGACAGAATATCCAGCGGCTTAAGTGCCGATTATCCGCCAGGTTGAGCCTGGCAGCCGCCATGACGGGCAGCGGCAATAATCAAACGCCCTCACTGTTATTGTTGGCTGCTTAGCCGACCGACACCAATCTAATTTAACAGAAGTGTGGATACCGTCTTATGGAGCAAAACCCGCAGTCACAGCTGAAGCTGCTTGTCACCCGTGGTAAGGAGCAAGGCTATCTGACCTATGCCGAGGTCAATGACCATCTGCCGGAAGATATCGTCGACTCCGATCAGATCGAAGACATCATCCAGATGATCAACGACATGGGCATACAGGTTGTGGAAGAAGCACCTGATGCCGATGATCTGATGCTGAACGAAAACACCAGTGATACGGACGAAGATGCTGCCGAAGCGGCTGCTCAAGTGTTATCCAGCGTTGAATCGGAAATTGGACGTACCACAGACCCTGTGCGCATGTACATGCGCGAGATGGGCACCGTTGAGCTGCTGACGCGAGAAGGCGAAATTGACATCGCCAAACGCATCGAAGACGGGATTAACCAGGTACAGTGTTCCGTTGCTGAATACCCTGAGGCCATTACTTATTTACTCGACCAGTACGATCGTGTTGAAGCAGGTGAAGCACGCCTGTCCGATATGATTACCGGATTTGTCGATCCGAATGCAGAAGAAGAGATGGCACCCACGGCCACTCACGTAGGCTCTGAGCTTTCTGAAGAAGAGCGCGACGACGACGACGATGAAGACGAAGATTCTGATGATGACAACTCTGATGATGACAACAGCATCGATCCAGAGCTGGCTCGTGAAAAATTTAACGACCTGCGCGTACAGTACGAAAAAACCCGTACCGTAATCAAAGCCAAAGGTCGCAGCCATGCTGATGCCGTTAGTGAGATCCAGAATCTGTCTGACGTGTTTAAACAGTTCCGCCTGGTGCCAAAGCAGTTTGACTACCTGGTGAACAACATGCGCACTATGATGGATCGCGTTCGTACCCAGGAACGCATCATCATGAAGCTGTGTGTTGAAATCTGTAAAATGCCGAAAAAGAACTTCATCACCCTGTTCACCGGCAATGAAACCAGCGAAACCTGGTTCAAAGCGGCGCTGGCTATGAATAAGCCCTGGTCTGAAAAGCTGAAAGAAGTAACAGAAGACGTGCAGCGCAGCCTGATGAAACTGTTGCAGATTGAGGAAGAGACGGGGCTGACCATTGAACAGGTCAAAGACATCAACCGTCGTATGTCCATCGGTGAAGCGAAAGCTCGCCGGGCGAAAAAAGAGATGGTTGAAGCAAACCTGCGTCTGGTTATTTCAATCGCCAAGAAATACACCAACCGTGGTTTGCAGTTCCTCGATCTGATTCAGGAAGGCAACATTGGTCTGATGAAAGCCGTGGATAAGTTTGAATATCGCCGTGGTTATAAATTTTCGACCTATGCCACCTGGTGGATCCGTCAGGCCATTACCCGCTCAATTGCTGACCAGGCGCGCACCATCCGTATTCCGGTTCATATGATTGAGACTATCAATAAACTCAACCGTATTTCCCGCCAGATGTTGCAGGAGATGGGCCGTGAACCGACGCCGGAAGAGCTGGCCGAACGCATGTTGATGCCAGATGATAAAATTCGCAAGGTGCTGAAAATTGCCAAAGAGCCTATCTCTATGGAGACGCCAATTGGTGATGATGAAGATTCACACCTGGGTGATTTTATCGAAGACACCACGCTTGAGCTGCCGCTCGATTCTGCCACCTCAGAGAGCCTGCGCTCCGCGACCCATGACGTTCTGGCAGGTCTGACCGCTCGCGAAGCAAAAGTCCTGCGTATGCGTTTTGGCATCGATATGAATACTGACCATACGCTGGAAGAGGTAGGTAAACAGTTCGATGTAACCCGTGAGCGTATTCGTCAGATTGAAGCAAAAGCGCTGCGTAAACTGCGTCATCCAAGCCGCTCTGAAGTATTGCGTAGCTTCCTGGACGACTAATCCCGCCAGGTTACCGTGCGAAGGCCCCTGCTTGCAGGGGCTTTTTTTTGGGGAGCAAAAAACCCAGCAGCCCCCCACTCATTGCAGATCAAAGTCCCCGCAAAGCAAGCGCCGTATCCAGTTCACGATACGCTTCCACCAGTTTTTCCTGTGAAGCCCGGTTCAGACCGCTGGGATTTGGCAGTACCCAGACCTCTGTTTTACCGACCGTTTGCCGTTGTCTGCCCCATTCAACCCGGCTCACCCGGAACGCCTGTTTGAAAGCCTGCTTGCCCAGCACTGCCAGCGCATCTGGCTGATAGTGAAGAATTTTATGCACCAGACTTTTGCCACCGTCGCGCAGCTCCTGACCTGACAACTCCGTAGCTTCCCTGGTTGGCCGTTCTACCAGCATGGTGATGCCACAACGCGTATCCAGCAACCGCATCTCCTCTTCTGGTTTCAGTTGCCTGCTGGTAAAACCAGCCTGCCAGATAGTTTTCCAGAAACGGTTACCAGGATGAGCAAAATGATAGCCGGTGTGGGCAGACGATTTTCCGGGATTAATACCGCAAAACACCACCCGCAGACCTGGGGCAAGAATGTCGCTAATGTTATGTTCTTCTGACTCATGCATGTGCTGTTCTCTCAACAAAAAAGATCTGATAACCGCTGGCAGCTGGCAAATTTCGGTTATTGCGAGCTGAAAGCCTCGCGCAGCCAGTGGATAAAGCCCCTCACGGCTCGCGGGACCTGGGCAGACCAGGGACGTACGACACAGATCGTACCGGCAAAGGTGCCAACCGTCTGCCAGTCTGCCAGAAGTTCAACCAGGCTACCCTCGCGCAGCGCGCTCCGGGCGCTGAAATCCGGTAGCATGGCAATTCCCATTCCCTGCAATGCCGCATCCCGCAGCGACTCACTGTTATTGGTGGCAAAGGGTCCGCTTACGTTAACCGTTAACTTTTCCGCCCCTTTGGTAAATGTCCAGCCTGGCGTTTCCGTGCCGCGTGGATAGTACAGACAGTGGTGTTCTGACAGCGACTGCGGCGATCGCGGCCAGCCACGCGCCGCCAGATACTCAGGCGAAGCCACCAGCAAGGCACGAGTAGCACACAACGGCTGCACCACATGGGTTTCAGACAGCGTGTCACTGTGGCGGATGGCGACATCAAATCCTTCACTGACCAGCGACACCAGCCGGTCTGTCACTTCCAGTTGAACGCGCACCTGTGGATGCTCATGCAAAAAGGCAGTGATATGCGGCACCAGTTGCTGACGGGCAAATGCCACCGGAGCCGTGACGCGCACCAACCCACGCAGCGGTCCGGCTGAGTCCCTGACGCTGGAAAAACTCTGTTCGATAAGGGCAAAGGGGACACGTAGTTCCTCCACCAGCTTCTCACCGGCACTGGTCAATCTGACAATGCGGGTGGTGCGAGTCACCAGCGGAACGCCAGCCTGGTGTTCAAGCTCTTTTATCTTCTGACTCATCGCTGCCTTGCTCACTCCCAGCCGTTCAGCAGCGCGGGTGAAACTGCCCTGCTCCGCCAGTACCGTCAGCCAGTGCAGATGCATCCACAATGCACCTGTTTTAATCTCTTTCATATTGATTGTTCATTTATAAAAACAATAAGTTCAAGTATAGCGACTTTTTTCCTGACCATCATGCGGGTAGAGTGTCTGCTCAGGGCAAAATATTCCCCCTTCCTGTGCCACTGACGCCATCGGGGAGCAACAGCCAAACGCCATTATTTCGCGATTTCAGCCCGGCCCCTCTTTTCACGCAAATTTAAATGTTTGATAAAATAAATGATTTAAAATCAGGAGAAAATAATGCCCTTACTTCAGTTTGATGTTATTGAAGGACGTTCTCCTTCAGAGCTAAAAATCCTGCTGGATGCTGCACACCGGGCAGTGCTGACTGCTTTCAATGTTCCCGAAAGAGATCGCTATCAGATTGTTCACGAAAACAAAGCTCATCAGATGGTTTTTGAGGATACCGGTCTGGGGCTGGAGCGTACACGCAATCTGGTGATGGTCAGGGTCTTTACCAGTCCACGTAGCGACCAACAGAAACAGCTGTTTATGGCGGAACTGTGTCGCGCACTGGAGGAGAGCTGTGGCATTGCAGGGAGTGATGTGATGATCAGTTTTATCACCAACGCGAAGGGAGACTGGAGCTTTGGTAACGGTGTCGCACAATATATTACCGGCGAACTGTAAGCACGGTAATGGCAGGTGGTGTCAGTGAAGGAAAAATGCCCGGTGGGTAACCACCAGGCATTTACCCGCTACTGGATACGTCACGACATCCGCCAGATGAAAAACCGAAACAGTAAAGCTGCCATCGGCGTTATCGGTTGCTGGCTGAGGATTCGTGAGATGGCTCTGAATTCTGATGATTAATTTCCGGGTGAAGAAAAACCAGATAACATTATTTTTTCTTAACATTCATTCCATAATACTCGCAGTATTTCTGCCATTTCACCTCGTTTTGTGCAGCATCCCGGCATTTATCATCTCAACAGGTAATAACCAGTTAGCCCTTTCAATCATGAAATAACATTTAATTAAATAAACCGTAAACAGAATACAGTAAATACCCCGCAGCCTGTCCCCGTTCTGATTGCCAGAGATAATTCGCTACGTTAAATTGATCTGCCGATGACAGATCGGTTCATCGCCATTTATGGCCAGGGATTGTGCCGCATAAGGATTAAAAATAAATAATGGGTTCTGAATTGCTTTCACTGATACTCTTTATCGCCTCAGTTACAATTTACAGCTGGAAGGCGGGCAGAAACCGGCTGTGGTTTTCTGCTATTTTGCTGTTTCTGGGCACTTATATTCTGCTTAATGCCTCAATGCTGGCGAGCGATTATTTTACTGGCGAAGGCATTAATGATGCTGTCATTTACACCATTACCAGCAGTCTTAACGGTGCAGGTGTCGGAAAATATATTTTTCCCGCTATCGGGCTGATAGCAGGGATGAGTTTGCTGTTCGGCCTGCTTTCCTGGATTTTACGTTTACGCAAAAGGCATGATTACAGCAGAATATACAGTCTGCTGGCGGTGATGCTGGCTATCGCTTCCATTAAAACTACCCCGGCTTATCAACAGGTTGCAAGCCTGATTAAATCACAGGTTGGTAAGGGCCATTCAGATTTCTACAGCCACTACAAAGTACCGGCTAAGCAGATCGGCGGTAACAAACTTAATCTGGTGTACATCTATGCTGAAAGTCTGGAACGCACCTATTTTGATGAAAATGCCTTTCCCGGTCTTGCGCCTGAGCTGAGCAAAATCAAAAACAGTTCGCTGGATTTCAGCAATACCGCACAGCTACCCGGCACCGAATATACCATTGCCGGCATGGTGGCCTCGCAGTGCGGCATTCCCTTATTCGCCCCCTTTGATGGCAATGCCTCCAGTTCACTGTCGACCTTTTATCCCCAAAACATCTGTCTGGGCGACATCCTGAAATCCTCTGGCTACCAGAACTATTTCTACCAGGGGGCCAGTCTTAATTTTGCCGGTAAAGACTTATTTCTCTCATCACATGGTTTTGAACCAGCGCACCTTTATGGCTTCAACGAACTGAAAAACGTGGTAAAAGATCAAAACTACCGTAATGACTGGGGTTGGTATGACGACACACTGCTGGACGTGGTTTTTGACAAGTATCTGGAACTGTCGCGTCTGAACCAACCCTTTTCGTTGTTTGCCCTGACCGTAGACACCCATCATCCGGATGGTTTTATTTCCCGCAGTTGCCAGCGCCAGACCTGGCAATATGACGGCAAACCCAATAAATCCCTGGCCGCCGTAGCATGCAGCCAGCAGCATATCGCCCGGCTAATCGAACGTATTCGCGCCACACCTTACTTTAAAAATACCCTGATTGTGGTCAGCTCCGATCATCTGGCGATGAATAACACCGCGTGGAAATACCTCAACCAGCACGATCGCCACGACCTGTTCTTTATGGTGCGCGGCGATGACAGCAGCAGCAAAGTGATTCCGGTCAAACGCAGTACGCTGGATAACGGCGCAACCGTGCTGGATGCCCTGGGTGGTGATAACTTTATTGGCCTGGGGCGCAGCAGCCTTTCGGCAACATCCCTGGCCAGCACTTATCTGAATCTGAAAGAGAAAATGCTTGAGTGGAAACCAGACGTTATCAAATTATGGAACTTCCCGAAAACCATCTCTGACTATCGCATAGATACGCTAAATAACACCTTCAGCTTTTCAGGTGTGGATTTTAAGTTGCCGTTGCTGCTTTCTGTTACGCCGAACAAGATTGAGCCAAAACTGGATGTCTGGCTCGCCACGCCCCTTAAGCAACAGCTGGCGCAATTTGCAGCAGATGAAAAATTTGTCTGGATTGACCGCTGCTTCAAACCCGGTTTCATCTGGGATAAAACACTGGAGCTGAGTCGTGATTACTGCGTGGTCGAGGGAACGCTGGATTCACCGCCGGTAATAAGGCAGATCAGGCCCGGTACCAGCACGGGGCGCGTAACTTTTCAGCAGGTCGGCAAGCGCGATGATAAACAATATCAACAGACCGTTGCCCGCTTAAAAATTTCTGACAGCGATCTGAAATACAGTGCAGACACCATTCTGTTTGCCCTACCCGGACTGCCAGAGCAGGTTTCGAAGGTGTCAGGCCTGTCATATATCGAACCCTGGGGAGGACGATGGTCTGATGCCAGTTTGCAACCGCAGGTCAGCATCCATTTTCGCGATCCGCTGCCAAAAGAATTTGAGCTCGAACTGACTGCACGCGCGTTTGCAGCCAACAGCCAGCAAACTTTTACGGTGAAAGTCGGTAAGGTGACAAAGGAGTTTAGCCTGGGTAAGGATGACAACACGGTCAGGCTGCACTTCACCCTTACTCAACAGGCAGACAGCATTGAGATTCAACCCCCCAGCCCACAGGAAACGACTGAAGGTGCTATCGATGGCTTTAAAGCACGCAAGCTGGGCATTGGCCTCACCAGCCTGAAAGTCACCCCCATCCACTGACATCCCCACCCCGGTGTGCCACACCGGGGCATTTTCTTAGTCGCCCATCCGTCATCCGTCATCCGTCATCCGTCATCCGTCATCCGTCATCCGTCATCCGTCATCCGTCAATATTTTCGCGTCATTTTCTGAAAAAAATAGCTAAACGACAGTCCGAAGCAGGAGATTGACATCAAGTTTCTGTGAACGCTGCCGATGATAGTAACTTGAGTAAACCAAAAAAAATGCCCTCCGCTTCCGTTGGTGATGCCCTCTCTAAGGCAAGGAAAAAAATAAAATGAAATCTGTCAAGAATATGAAAGTCGGCGTGCGCCTTGGGGCCGCTTTTGGTCTGGTGATCCTGTTACTGATTATCGTCAGTATTACAGCGATAACCAAAACCGGGCACATCAATGAAGCCGTTGACAGCATTGTTAACGACCGCTATCAAAAAGTTCGGCTGGCCTTTGCCGTGAGGGATGGCGTCAACGATCAGATCAAATATTTACGCGGCATGGTTATTGATACCACCCGGCCACAAAACAATATCCAGCGCCTGGGATTTCTCAATGAATCCACTCAAAAAACCAATAAAGCCATCGAAGCTATTGTGCAGCTACAGGTAACTGAACTCGGCAAACAGAAAATTCAGGGGTTGAAGGATGCGGCACAGGCTTTCGAAGCGTCAAAGGTTGAGCTGGTGAAGCTCATTCAGGCTGGCGACGAAAATATCGCGGCTGAATATGCACTGAAAAAAATCACCCTGACGCAAGGTGCCTACCTCGACGCAGCGGTGAAATTTGCTGAATCTCAGTCACAACAATTGCAGGCCGAAGGTGCTAAAGCCCTTGCTGACGGGGCAACCGCTATTCATATCACGCTGCTTTTCTCTTTTCTTGCCGTGCTGGCCGCCATTATTCTCGGTTTCTTCCTGACACGGTCTATTGTACGTCCCCTGCGTGAAGCAGTATCCATTGCTGAAAATGTCGCAGCTGGCGACCTGCGAACCGCCATCAAGGTGACCTCCTCTGATGAAACCGGTCAGCTGATGCTGGCACTGAAAAATATGAATGAAAACCTGCTGCGGATAGTCACGGAGGTGCGCTCTGGCTCACATCTGATCACCACCGCATCCGGTGAAATTTCCGCAGGGAATATGGACCTCTCATCACGAACCGAACAGCAGGCCAGCTCACTGGAAGAGACGGCATCGGCTATGGAGCAGATGACATCCACCGTGAAGCAAAACGCTGACAATGCCCGTCAGGCCAATGAGCTGGCAGCTCAGGCCTCGCGTGTGGCACTTCAGAGCGGTGCCGCCGTAAAACAGGTGGTCAGCACAATGGAGATGATCAATGGCTCGTCGAAGAAAATTGTCGATATCATCAGCGTGATCGATGGGATTGCTTTTCAGACCAATATTCTGGCGCTTAACGCCGCCGTAGAGGCTGCGCGTGCGGGTGAACAGGGTCGTGGTTTTGCCGTGGTGGCCTCAGAAGTACGCAACCTTGCTCAACGCTCGGCTTCAGCTGCCAAAGAGATTGCTCATCTGATTGAAGACTCCGTCGCCAAAGTGGACGAGGGCGGTCGGCAGGTGGCGCTCGCCGGAAGTACCATGGAAGAGGTCCTTAACAGTGTAAAAAGCGTGACCGAAATTATGGGTGAAATCTCTGTTGCCAGCAACGAACAGAGCACCGGTATCGAAGAGATCAACATGGCTATCACTCAGATGGATCAGGTTACTCAGCAAAACGCCTCACTGGTTAATCAGTCAGCCGCAGCAGCACAGTCACTTCAGGAACAGGCAGTGCAGCTTTCTCAGTCCATCAGCGTGTTTAAAGTCAACGAACAATCACAACCTGTGAACCCGCTCCTGGCATACTGAAGAGCCGCATCGGCTGCTTTTTTGCTCAGTCTGAGTAAACCTGCCGGATGAGATTAACACAATGACACCCTCCGGCCAGTGACAGAATCTTGTTAGCTGGCCGGTTTGACTTTGCAGGTTTTGCATCAGAAAACATTTATCTCTCTTTGCATAAACAAATAAATCATCGGCTCCTTACCAAAAACCGGGTTGCACTTAATGTCATTTTTTAAAAAACCAATCCCTCCGGTTGAAGGCCGTGTAAAACCGATTACTATACGGTTACTTTTCTGCTCAGTCTGATGGATACAGCCACATTGAAATCTTTCCTTCACCGATTACTGGTAGTGCTGACAGCGATCAGCCCACTTAGCAGTCTGGCTGCAAGGGTTGCGCCTGACCCGCTGCTTGCCTCCCAGATAGTGGATCGTTACGCACAGAATATTTTCTATAACACCAAAGCCACTGGCATGGCGATGGTGGCAATCGATACCAATCAGCGTGTTTTCGCCAGTATGGGTTCCGTGAGGCCCGGCAGCAGTGTCCGTCCTCAGAAGGACTCGGTCATTCGCATCGCCTCCCTGACCAAATTGATGACCAGCGAACTGTTGGTGAAGCTGTCTGAAAAGGGTGTCGTGCGGTTGGATGATCCACTGAGTAAATACGCCCCGCGTAGCAGCAGTGTGCCCAACTATGCCGGGCAAACTATTCGCCTGATTAATCTGGCAACCCACACCAGCGGGCTGCCCCGTGAGCTGCCCGGCGGCAAGGCAAACCGCCCGGTTTTTGTCTGGCCAACCTATAACCAGCGCTGGAACTGGCTGGATAACGCTAAATTGAAAGCTGCGCCCGGAACTCAGGCGGCCTACTCTAATCTGGCGTTCGACCTGTTGGCCGATGCGCTTTCCCGTGCCAGTGGCGTGTCATATCCCGCCCTGCTTCAGCGTGAAATCACCCGTCCACTGGGGATGAAAGACACCACCTTTACCCCTTCACCCGATCAGTGCTCACGCCTGATGGTGGCGGAAAAAGGCGCCAGTCCATGCATGAACACCCTGGCAGCGATTGGCAGTGGTGGCATTTATTCCACGCCGGACGATATGGGCCGCTGGATGCAGCAGTTTCTCTCTTCTGATATCCACACCCGCTCATCCCAGGTCGATCGCATGCAGACCATGATCTATCAGCGCAGCCAGTTAACCAAAGTGGATGGTATGGACGTGCCGGGTAAGGCTTCGGCACTGGGTATGGGTTGGGTTTATATGGCGCCACAAAATAACCGGCCGGGTATTATTCAGAAGACTGGCGGTGGCGGCGGTTTCATTACCTATATGGCCATGGTACCTCAGTGCAGCGTCGGAGTATTTATTGTGGTTACGCGCTCACCGCAAACCCATTTCACTGCAATGAGTGACGGCGTTAACAATCTGCTGACTGAACTGATTGGTAATACGCCAGACAGCGCGCAACTAGCCGCCAGTATTATGGCGAATTAACAATTTTTCTGTCCGGATGGTGGAAAAGGATGCGTGCCAGCCAGAATGAAATAATTGCGCTGTATGCATAACAGTTAAGAAGTCTGAGCACGGAATAAGTCCGTAAGTAATAATTAAAAAGCCGCCTTAAAACAAGGCGGCTTTCCCGCAATAAAATTCCTGCCGGAAAAGACGCCGTAATATCCTTTCAATTGGAAGATTTTTTAAAATTACTTTTCATGTTTTTTGTATGTCATGTCCCAATGTACTGTCATTTGTAGCCGGTATGCAGCTGAAGGTGACAACAACCGGGCCTCTGCTGCTACCTGCCTGTCGGGGGACCGCCATCCGTATTTTCCGGATAAGGATCACCGATAAAAAATGTCAGATATTAACTTAAAACCGACAGACAACCCGATTGATATGACAGTCCGGACAGGCCACTCATCGTCTTCACTTTCCTGCTTAATCACTGCAAGCTGATCTTAATCAAGATCGATAACTGATTTCCTCCGCATATTTTCCGACAGTAAAAATTGAACAAAACAAGCTTCACGTTACAGGAGAATATAATGCAACACCGTATGATACTGAATGAAACATCCTGGTTCGGACCGGGTTCGATTTCCAGGATAGTTGATGAAGTTTCTCAAAGGGGTTTAAAAAAGGCGCTACTGGTTACCGACAAGATTTTAATTCAGGCAGGCGTGATTAAGAAAGTCACGGCGCTGCTTGATAAGCATCAGCTGCCTTATGTTATTTACGATGAGGTTGTGCCAAATCCCACTATTGCGGTAGTGACCAAGGGTGTTGATATATTTAAAGCGTCAAAAGCAGATTATCTTATTGCTATTGGCGGTGGTTCACCGCAGGACACCGCTAAAGCCATTGGTATTATTATCAATAACCCTGAGTTTTCAGATGTCCGCAGCCTGGAAGGCGTAGCAGCGACCCGTCACGCCAGTGTGCCCATTATTGCTGTTCCAACCACTGCGGGCACCGCCGCCGAAGTGACCATCAATTACGTGATCACCGACGAGGAGAAACGCCGTAAATTTGTCTGCGTCGATCCCCATGACATTCCGATTGTCGCGATTATCGATGCCGAAATGATGGCCAGTATGCCCCCGTCACTGAAGGCCGCCACCGGCATTGATGCCCTGACACATGCGATTGAAGGCTATACCACCAAAGGAGCATGGGAGCTGACTGATGCACTGCATCTGAAAGCCATTCAGATTATCAGTCGTTCACTACGCGCTTCGGTTGCCGGAGACAGTCAGGGCGTTGAAGATATGGCGCTGGGGCAATATATCGCCGGGATGGGGTTTTCCAACGTTGGTCTGGGACTGGTGCATGGGATGGCACATCCGCTCGGCGCGTTCTACAACGTGCCGCACGGCGTGGCCAACGCCATTATTTTACCGCAGGTGATGGCCTGGAACGCAGATTACACCGGCGAGAAATATCGTGATATTGCCCGTGCAATGGGTGTTGCCAGCGTATGTGGTAAATCATTAAGTGAAGTCAGAATCGCTGCCGTTGAGGCCGTGCAAAAGCTCTCTGCCGATGTTGGCATTCCCACCAGACTGCGCGATGTAGGTATGAAAGAGGAAGATATTCCGGCACTGGCGCAGGCCGCTCTTGATGATGTCTGTACTGGCGGTAACCCACGTGAGGCCTCACTGGCCGATATTACTGAGCTTTATCGTCAACTTTATTAAGCATCCCTGAATGCAGGTGGCCGGTGCCCCTGCATTGCTTTGTAGCAACGGAATAAATTGCCACCCGATTACCTGCCGGAAGCAGCGCTATCACCTGATAAATTTCTTCGGCAAACCATCATTTTATCCATAAAAGCCGTACGAAGGACAACAGACAATGAAATATGCCAGCATCCCCTTTAATCAGAATCGAAATGGCTGGCTGGATGGTCATCCCCTTTCCGTTCCCCATCCGCCACTCAATGGTGATATTACAGCTGACTGGGTGGTCATCGGCTCAGGTTTTGCCGGGCTTGCCTTCGCACGCAGGCTGGCACAGCACGATCCTCAATTACGGATTGTCATAATCGACTCGGCCTGCGCAGCAGAAAGCAGCTCAGCCCGCAATTCTGGCTTTATTATTGGCTTGCCGCACAATATTGGCAGTTCGACCGCCGAGCTTAAAAAGGCGCAGGATTACAGAACGCTGCTTCAGGAAGGCATCCGCCTGATCGATGAAATGGTTAAACAGCATCGAATTGACTGTGAATGGGAAACCGTCGGCAAATACCACTGCCAGGTCGACGCCAGAAACAACCAGATTTTACAGGAATACCGCGACAGTCTTGATGCTCTGGGCGAATCTTACACGCTGTTCGACCAGCAAATGCTGGCACAAAAGCTGGGAACCCACTTCTATGCGAAAGGCATTTATACGCCCGGAGCGGTTCTGGTTAACCCTGCCACCCTGGCCGTTGGGCTGGCAAGCAGTCTGCCTGGCAATGTGATGATTTATGACCATACGCCAGCGCTGGAGATCCATTACGGCAGCACTAACCGGGTTTTCACACCAGGCGGTAGTATTACTGCCCGCAAGGTGATGCTGGCGACCAACGCTCTTTCATCAGCTCTTGCACCGCGTCACTCACGTCAGGCCGCAATGGCAACCTTTGCCAGTATTACCGCGCCATTAACTGCTGAACAGCAGCAGAGACTTCCTGACACAGGCAGTTGGGGCCTGACACCGGTTAACGCCATCGCAGGCGCAACGCTGCGTTACACGCGTGATGGTCGCTTTATGATCCGCCAACATGTCGTTCCGGCGCTGAAAGGGGCCGTTACTGCCGCGCAGACTTATCAGGCCGCCCAGCTGCACCGGCAAATTTTCCACAAAATCTATCCCCAGCTGAGCGATGTTTCGTTGACTGAATGCTGGTCAGGAACAATCAGCGTCACACGGAATGGCGCACCGGTTTGGGGGACGTTGGGCAACAACGTTTACACAGCCAGCGGGTGTAACGGCGCAGGCATATCGAAGCAAACCGTTGCCGGAGCACTGCTGGCAGACTATGTACTGGGCTATGATAATCCATTGATTGCCAGCATGCTGGCACTGGGCCAGGCAAATTATCTGCCTTCCTCCCCGATCCTGGATGTTGCTATTGCCATTTCACTGGCAAAAGAGCGTTATATGGGAAGAAATGAAATGTGACGCCCGTTTCAGCATGGTGATATTTTCGCTCAGACACGACGCCAGACCAGCATTGTTGCGGACAATATCGCCAGCACTGAACCTGGCGGCGGATGTTAAGTTTATCAGTTACGGACATTAAAAATATTATTGGAGCGAGAACGGAAAACCAATAAAACCGTAAAAAAGAAACAACTATCGCTTACGGCGATCTGATAATCAATGAGACTAAAATTTTAAAATTTAGAGATGGTATATTTGAAGAAAAAGTCAATTTCGTATTTAATAAAAATATTGTAAGAGGCCATTGGCATGCTTCGTCATAAAGTAAGAGTAAAACTGGTGTAAAATTAATTCGGTGTGCTGATCATGGTTTCTTTTAATACAGGCGAATATGGATTTAAAAACTCCTCTCTACTAAAAATAGCAAATGGATTTAAAAAAGATCATTTAAAATCCGCCGGGCGACATTATAAGTAATAAGGAAAATATATCATGAACGGTTTAATAAAAAGAAAGGGGAAAGAAACAGATAATAGTAATATTTTCACTCAACATACAACAACACTGATAACAACTCATTGCATCTGATGATAGAAAAAAACAGGAAATATATAAAGATCAGATGGTAATGATATTTAATGGCGGGAATTATTGAAATGTATCGTTTTGAAAATAATGAAATCTGTTATATCCGTCTTGAATGCTTTGAAAGAAATAAAAAAATTACCAGATACGATCTGAAATTTAAGGAGACTGGTGAAGCGAGAAATATAACGAAAATGCCGGAAAAATTATTAACTGAAGGTTGTATCTAATGCTGGGGCAGGTCAATAGCAACCGTAGTGTGCTGTTTGACTCTGTTGCCAGTACCAGAAAATGTCCACTTCTGGCTCAAGGTAGCCTGTTAGATCGATACTGAGGCTTATTCTCCTGAAATAATCAGCCCGAAAATAAGTCACTACAATAAATCAAACCAACACCTTCAATCCATGCTTTTGCACCACGGTAAGCAGTTTCAGCGATAATCCACCTGGACGCTTTACACCACTTTCCCATTTCTGCACCGTTGACACACTGGTATTCAGGTAGCTGGCAAAGACCGGTTGGCTGACGTTCAGCTTCTCGCGCAATGCTTTTATTTCAACAGGTTGCATATCGTCCACGTTATTAAGACACGCTTTATCAAAGTTGCGCATCGTTTGCTGTGGGATAGCATCAACGCTGAATAATCCAGCAGCCGCGCTGTGGATGGCCTCAAATGCAGGACTCTTGAATTTACTTTTTGCAGTCATGGCAAATCTCCACCAGTTCTTTACTCTTGTTCAGCGCCGCAATCTTTTCATCAGCAAGGGCAGCGTAGTGCTTTGCTAACTCGCGGAAACCGGCCAGTTCGCGATTATCAATGTTTGCCATATCCTGTTTGGCATGAAGGAACGTGTAAAACCAGTGCTCCCCGCCTTTCGCCAGGATAATGGAACGATCGCGATTCTGGTTCAGCCGTTTTTTGTAAACTCCGCCACCGAGATTGTCAGCTTTCCCTTGTATCACCGCCTCAATAGCCTGACACAACTCGCTATCCTTAATAGCATGGGATTTAGCTGCTTTGGTGAACCATTTGGTTTTGAATACGCGTATCAGGCTGACATCCTGTTACCTTAATATAGCACCAGGTGCCAGATTACTCTCTTTCAGTATTGATGCAAAGAACTCAAAGGCGGAATAATTTGGCCGTATTTTTAACTACATACACCTGCTGTCAATGACAGCCAGCCAATGTTTCCAGTATCAGGATGATACGAGTGACCTGTGAGAAACGCCCTGTGTTGGTCACAAGCCAAAGTGTAGTGGCACACTAAATTTGGCCACCTGAACAGAGGTGATATGCTCACCTCAGAACAACACAGGTGCTCCAATGAAAAGAAGAAATTTTAGTCCTGAATTTAAACGCGAATCAGCTCAGTTGGTTGTCGACCAAAATTACACCGTCTCTGACGCTGCTAAGGCTATGGATGTCAGTCTTTCAACGATGACGAAGTGGGTCAAACAACTGCGTGATGAGCGCCAGGGCAAAACACCAAAAGTCTCCCCCATAACTCCGGAACAAATCGAAATACGTGAGCTAAAGAAAAAGCTACAACGCATTGAAATGGAAAACGAAATATTAAAAAAGGCTACCGCGCTCTTGATGTCGGACCCTCTGAACAGTTCTCGATAATCGGGAAACTCAGGGCGCGTTATCCTGTGGTCACTCTCAGCCACGTGTTCGGGGTTCATCGCCGTAGCTACAAATACTGGAAAAACCGTCCTGATAAACCAGACGGCAGACGGGCTGCATTACGCAGCCAGATACTTGAGCTACATGGCATCAGCCACGGTTCGGCCGGAGCAAGAAACATCGCCACAATGTCAACCCAGAGAGGCTACAAAATCGGGCGCTGGCTGGCAGGCTCATGAAGGAGCTGGGGCTGGTCAGTTGCCAGCAGCCGACTCATCGGTACAGGCGTGGTGGTCACGAGCACGTCGCTATCCCGAATATCTTAAGCGACAGTTCGCCGTAACCAAGTCAAACCAGGTGTGGTGCGGCGATGTGACCTGTATCTGGACAGGCAGACGCTGGGCGCACCTCGCCGTTGTTCCCGACCTGTTCGCAAGGAAACCAGTGGGCTGGGCAATGTCGTTCTCACCGGACAGCAGACTCACCATGAAAGCGCTGGAAATGGCATGGGAAACGCGGGGCAAGCCCGTCGGAGTAATGTTCCACAGCGATCAGGGGAGTCATTATACAAGCACACAGTTCCGGTAGTTACTGTGGCGATACCGGATCAGGCAGAGTATGAGTCGGCGTGGAAACTGCTGGGATAATAGTCCAATGGAACGCTTCTCCCGGAGTCTGAAGAACGAATGGGTGCCAGTGACGGGTTACGTAAGCTTCAGCGATGCAGCCCACGCAATAACGGATATATCGTTGGATATTACAGCGTGCTCAGACCGCACGAATATAATGGTGGGTTGCCACCAAACGAATCAGAAAACAGATACTGGAATAACTCTAACACGGTGGCCAGTTTTAGTTGACCACTACAAAGACATTCCCTCAGTTAGTAAAATGCTTAATCATGGCTCAATAAAAGTCACAGAAATTTATCTTGATACAAGTCAGGACGATGTAAACAACAGTTATCATAATTTTCAAATTTAAGAATCATTGCGCATATCTAAGTGTAGCGACTTACCAACATAAGCGCCTATACTCATCCTGCGGTCAGACTTTCACGCGGATTTTATTGACAATCCAGTATAAAATGCCTGAAACAACCACCATCAGGAACAGTACCACCCAAAGAAATGATGGGTCAGCATCACCGTCAGCAAATCCCATCCCAGTTTTATTAAGAACATCATTGCTGATACGTGATAAATAATCGACAAGCGCCCCCAACGGGAATAAAACGACAAAAAATGAAGCAATAAAACAGCCCAGCCCGATTACAGTATTACTTATCAACTTTGCATGACGCATAATCAGTCCTCCCGGTTACATCTATACGGCCATACGCCATTAATCCTTTTCCTCCGGGTACGCGGACTTTCTTACGTCTAAGTAATGATGCTCTGACCATCTGAAAATCCGGGATATTATAGAATGTAATACATCCCCATGGCTCTCCTTCCCCGTTTGGGCGTAATGGGTGGAGCCTGAAAGATCCCCTGTCCACACCGTTTACAAAAACATGGTCACTCATTGTCGCTGAATTATATAAACCGAACCATTCAGCATGGTTTGTCCCGTTTTTGAAATCCTTTACAGCTCTTTCAAGCCGATTAACTAAACTCCCTTCTGGTGCATCAACAATCCAGTATGTCCCGACAGGTAACGCTGCATTCCTGATAAATGCGCACTCAGCAATATTGGTTACAGGCGCAATACCTGAGAAGACCGGAAAGGTTCCAACGCCATATACAAGCAGCTTGAGCCGTCTCCCGTCTGGCGATACATCGTCATAATCCATCCTGCAAATCTGCATAACATCACGTCCTGGTAATTTCTGAATTTTGTACAGCCTAAAGATAAGGATGATTTATCATAAAGCCTCATTCCAAAAAGACAATAAAAGACAATAGAAGCCATAAAGCCCCGTTGGTGGTACTACCAACAAGCAGAGCGTAGCGACTTCATCAACGGTTCAGAGTGATCACACCTTATCAGGATAACCGTGTACCGTTAGAGGCGTGGCTGAGATGCTGGTAGAGCCTGCATATCGTGTGCAGGTACGTTGCCACCATAAATCTGTTTAGGGGCCTTGTAAGGCGGCACATCGGGCTTTAATGCGTGTGATAAAACTGTTTTAGGAAAGTTTTGAGACGTAGGCTAAGTCATTAGCCTCAAGTTGACTATTGCTACGTGTTTGAGCCTGGAACTACACGCCGCTATGAGATAGCATTTCCTGATCTGCCACTACTAACTACAGCCAGCGGCAATTTCTGGTGAAACATACACATCATTTCTCACGTGCAAGAAAGGTAGAA
Organism: Erwinia mallotivora; assembly: GCF_000590885.1. Classification (GTDB taxonomy): domain Bacteria; phylum Pseudomonadota; class Gammaproteobacteria; order Enterobacterales; family Enterobacteriaceae; genus Erwinia; species Erwinia mallotivora. Next base: position 143,464 of record NZ_JFHN01000045.1, on the reverse strand, counting down.
TTTTATCTCTAACTTGATGATAAGTAATGAATTTTATGTAATGGTGCGAAGGCCGGACTCGCCATAAATCACAATTTATTGATATTTAAGTAATTTAATAAAATTATAATTTTTCCGACCACCATATTGACCCCCTAGTAGTTTTATACCATGCTATTTTGGTTAATTTTTAAGCAAATATGAGGACGGCTATCAGACCACAACGAAAGCATTACTACAGGGGTATGCTTTACTCGATAGGATGAAGATGAGTGTTCATCAAAGATCTAATTCAGCACCACGAATCCTGAGCCATTCTTTTCTTTCCCGATAATCCGGTAACACCTTGTCTACCTCGTTCCAGAATGCGTCCGAGTGGTCTCGGTGGTGCAAATGACAAAGCTCGTGGACAATGATGTAGTCGATAACGGTCAACGGTGCCATCAAGCATTTCCAATGGAAATGGAGATCACCATTGCGGGTACATGATGCCCAGCGATAGCCCAGATCTTTAATCTCCAGAGCACCTGCGGTTACTCCCACCCTGGGGGCAAACCAGTTCACTCGATTGCGGATACGGGCCAGACCTTTTGCCTTATAAAAATCTTCGAATGCCTTATGGGCGGCGGAATGACCACCACGTTCGACGATCTCGCGTTGAAGGCAAAAGCGGCCATCTTTGAGTTTAAGAGCGTCGTCCTGTTCTGCAACTAGCTGAAGTCGGTAGCCACTCCCCAGATAGAGAAATGTCTCACCGCTGACCCATTCCCGCATCACCTGCGCAGCATTAAGATCGCGCCATTCAGCCAGATTGCGGTAAATCCACATACGTTTGCTGAGTACGGTCTCATCCACTTGCTCTGGCGTCATTCGTCGCGGAGGTCGAACAGTTATGACTCCGTTGCGTTCAATCACAATATCAGTGGTTTGACGATCGGTCCCTGGCAACAGTTGGTATTCAATATCGCGTACCTGTCGGATTGGCATCAGGTGCCTCCTGCCGGCGCGATGTTGACCAGTTCATCGTGGCGATTTTTAGCCAGCTTCATGATTTCCACAGCCACACGTTCACGGTTTAGCTTAAGCTCTTCAATGCCAGTCTTTGCGATCTCTGTTTTAATCGAACCACGCACACGTTTCTGCTTATCAGGGTTTTGCCAGAAGTCGATGCTGGAAATGGTTTCCTGCAGTATTTTCACAGATGCCTCCATCAATGCTTTGAACGCAGGCTTATCAGCATCATTCACCGTACCGCTGGCAAAACCAAGCTGAACGATATACTGATAAAAAGTGGTCGCCTCCTTGCTCATACCGCCCTCACCTTGCTGTCGCCCTGCAATAGCTTCTTTGCGCAGCTCTGACAGCTTTTCAGCCAGCATTTCCCATTCGTCATGGTGCTTTTCAATAAGCGCATCCACCTTCGCTGACAGGCTCTTATAAAAGGCGGGATCTTCATCGTGGTGAACAGTACAGTGCTTACGGATGGCATGTTCCATCTCGCTGGCCTTGGCTTCGCTATTCTCGCCAGCATGCGCAGTTAACTTATAGAGAAAGTCTTCCGCCAACAGCTCAACAGGCGGCACCTTCGGGTTAATTCCCAAACTGATTAGATGCTCATTAATAAGTGCTTTGACCTTTTCACCTGCACTCCCCAGATCAAGGCTGGTGTCCTTGTACCGCTCTTTGGTCACCTGCAGAATATAACCAAACCGCTTCGCAGGCACCCGGTAAGGCTGGGCAGAGTAATGCGGCAGAATGATATCCAGACTCATCAGGAACTTCTTGAGATACACTTCGAAATCGGCACGTTTCTTCTCATCTTTGAGCACCTTAACCGCCTGATGTACTACGGCAGCCTCGGCATCCAGATGCGGTAACTCGCCGTTAACGAAAGCTTTAATCTGCCTGATACCCAGAGCACTAAAATGTTGCAGTAGCCGCTGATAGCGTTCGTCCAGTATCGGGAGTTCTGACGAGATGTTCTGCATGCCATCATGCAGTTCCTGCAGCTCTTCACTGGCGGCATACAGCGTCAGCGCATCGGTCAGGTGATTGGCCAAACCGATATAATCAACGATGTAACCACGCTGCTTACCCTTTCTCACACGATTGGTACGCGCAATGGCCTGTAACAAGCTGTGTTCACGCAACTTTTTGTCGATATACATCACTTGTTCAATAGGCGCGTCAAAACCCGTCAGCAGCATATCGCACACGATCAGAAAAGCGATGCCGGTGTTGGCTTTGTCCGGATCATTCTGATCGAAGCCGCGGCAAAAGTTCTCCACCGCATTCATCTGCTGCGCCTGCTTGCGGGCATAAGTGATGAATGCCGCTTCGTTGGTGCCGTCACTGGATATCACCACCGCGGTTTTGAGAAAGCGCAGGCGTTCGATCAATGCTGTATCAGGCACTGCCTGCCCTTCTTCCCTGGCAATCCGGTCGGCCAGTGCTGCCTCTATTCCGTTACGATAACGCACGCAGGCCAGTTTGGAATGGCACACCACCTGCGCCTTAAAACCATTAGGTAGGATATTGTCCACATAGTGCGCCACCAGATCACGGGCAATAGCGTTAATCCGGTTTTCAGCCTCAAGAATATCGCCGGTAGCACCGTATTTCTTCTTGATCGCCAGCAATTCCTCATCGCTACGGTCTTTGAATAAATCTTCAAACGCCGTATCAAAGGCATGCTTCTCGTTCAGGGCGCTGTCGGCGGTTTTGCCTTCGTAGAGGATTTGCAGCGTGGCGCCATCGTTAACCGCATCCATCAGCCGATAGGTGTCGATGTATTCGCCAAAACGCTTATGGGTTTTCTTTTCACCATGGCGCTCGGTGAGCAAGGGCGTGCCGGTAAAAGCAATACGTGCCGCATGAGGAAAAGCCTCAAACAGGTTGTCGCCGAGATCCGAACTTTGTGTGCGGTGCGCCTCATCAATCATTAGGATGATGCGCTCAGAACTGTTTACTACACCAAAGGTTTTGCCCGCAGGCATCGCACGATAAGTGCCCAACGCCTCAGCGACCGTATTCGTCAGCGTCAGTTTATGCTCCTGGAACTTATGCACCATCACCATGTTCACATCCGAACTGTCGCCAGACAGATGCGCGCGCAAGCCCTGACGGCTTTCAATCACATTCACCCGCCCACCAATCAGGGTGGCAGTGTCTGACAGTTGCTTCTCCAGATCCTGCCGATCATTCACCAGCACCATCTTATAATCGTTCAGGTCAAGGCTTGAACGGATCATTCGTGCCAGAAACACCATGGTTAACGACTTGCCGGAACCCTGGGTATGCCACACCACACCACTGCGATCCAGCGCTGTCCCACCCTGACGCAAACGCTCGATAATCTTGCCTGCGGCACGAAACTGCTGATATCGGCACACCACTTTGACGCGCGGCCCACCGTCCGTATCCATAAACACCGCGCTGGTACGCAAAATCTGTAACAGATTGGGTTTATTCAACATTCCGGCAATCAGTTGCTGCTGAGCATTTAAGCCCTCCCGGGCGGCTTCCTCTTGCGGATAGAGCGTTTTCCACGCGTAGTAATGCTCTTCGCCCGACGTAATGGTTCCGTAGTCCGCTTTCTGGCCACAGCTGCGAATCAGCAACAGGTTGCTGTGAAATAATCGCGGCTCGCCCTCCTTCAGGCCCGCGTTTGTCGTTTCTTTACGCCGGCGCATATAGCGCTGCAACTGAACAAAGGCTTCCAGCATCGGATTGGCACAGGTTTCCGAGCCTTTCTTGCATTCCACCACCGCCAGTGGAATACCATTCACGAATAAAACGATGTCTGGAATGATAAAGGCCTTAACACAACCCGGCGTGTCGACGCGGAACTGGTTGATGGCGTGAAACTGGTTGTTCGCTGGGTTATGAAAGTCAATCAGACGTACCACCGGGTCAGCTTCGCCGGTCAGCTCGTTGCTGTCGGTCTGCGCCTTAAAGAGCAGCGTCTGCACGGCCTCATTAGACTCCAGCAGGGTACGATTGGGCTGACGCAGCAGTTGACTGCGCAGATCGTCCAGTTGTCTGTCCGTTAGCCATTCCCGATCATCGTCAGTGCGATTGATGGCACGTATAGCGTTATCGAACACCTCCGGCAAAAGCCACTGGCGGAAATTACTGCGCAAACTGGGGCCTGCATGCTGCGGTATACCTGCGCCCTGGTCAATGACCGTCCAACCCTGCCCGGCCAGTTGGTTAAGAAACGGCTTTTCGACTTCGCTATATTCGCTCATACAGAGTCCTTTTCTGCGCCCTTAGCCAACTCTCGTTCCAGTTGCTCAATACTCGGCAAACGGGTTTGCAGCTCCTCTGGCAGGGATTCAACTAATTTGTATTCAGCGATGCCCATCGGCTGGGACTTATCGCCTAAGGCATATTCGGCAACCACTTTGTTTTTGCTCTTGCACAGTAGGAGTCCAATGGTCGGGTTGTCCTGCTCGTCTTTCACCTGCCGGTCAACAGCGGTCAGATAGAACCCCAATTGCCCCAAGTGCTCGGGCCTGAACTTGCCGCCCTTGAGTTCGATAACCACATAGCAGCGCAATTTCAAATGGTAAAACAGCAGGTCGATAAAGAACTCGTCGCCGCCCACGTCCAGCAATACCTGTCGTCCGACAAAGGCAAAACCCGCGCCCAGTTCCAGCAAGAACTCAGTCACATGTTTTACCAAAGCATCTTCCACTTCCCGTTCCTGGGCTTCCTCAGTCAGTCCCAGAAAATCAAAACGGTAAGGGTCTTTCAGTGATTCACGCGCCAGATCGGACTGTGGCTCAGGCAGACTTACATTGAAGTTGGTTACTGCGGTACCGCTACGCTGCAACAAGCGACTTTCAATTTGCATTACCAGAACATTACGCGACCAGTTATGTTCAATAGCCTTGCTGACATACCAGCGTCGATCTTCCGGACGGTTAAGTTTGTCCAACAGCGCCAGTTGATGATACCAGGGCAATTGTGCAAGCACCGCTTGCACAAATTCCGCATCCGGCCAGGCTTCGGCAAAAGCACGCATATACTTGAGGTTACGTGGCGAAAAACCCTTCATTTCAGGAAAAGCAGTACGTAAATCATGAGCCAACCGGTCGATGACCCTCGCCCCCCAACCCTGCTCGGCCTGCCGCATAAGAATGTCACGACCAATCTGCCAGTACAGGCTCACCAGTTCCCGGTTGACCGCCAGTGCGGCACGCTGTTGAGCGCTATGGATGCGGCCCTTCAGGTCAGCCAGCCAGTCGGCGTAGCCGCTGGGTTCTGGGGTCAGTGAAGCCGGGAACTGCTGGGTCATGCGGTTACCTCCGTGTCATGTTCGTCAACCGTTACCGATACTTTGCCGGTAAGCAAGTCCTGCATCAGACCGCGTTTCTGTTTTCTGAGCTTTTCGAGTAATGATTTTTCCTGCTCAATCTGCGCTGAAATTTTCACATATCGGGCATAAATCAATACTTGCTCATCAACACCAGGAACAGGTAAGTGCAGCGTCTTCAATGTGCTGGATTGAATTGCATCCATTATACCCCCTGCATTGCACGACGAAACCACGCATGCGCCCAAAATGAATGGTTGAGCTGCCAGCAGATCAATTCTGGGATTACTTTATCGAGATCAAATGTCATCGTCCAAAGGTGCTTGGAAGAGAGCCCGAGTTCAAGATTGTCTGGAATGACACAGCATCTACCAACTGTTCCCATAATCGTGATAACCACATCGCGAGGGCGAACCCTATACCTGGCTAACTCCTGGAATTTTCGATTACTTACAAACCGACGAAACTCAGAATTAAAGCGTTCTACATGAACATTATCGATACCTAAGAATGGAATCCCATCCTCTACAAGCTCGTATTTAAGCAAGGCACTGCCAAATGGTCCGCTTCGGATATTATTTGGCAAAGGTGCAAGCAATTCTTCAAGAGTAGAAACCACCCACGCCTTCGGAATCCATCCAATCTCGGTTTCCTGATACTGCTCAGGGGCTTGGCTGCGCGGTGGGCGAAGTTGGCCGTTAGGTAATAACCCACGGGTAAATAGGTCGTGCATCAACCCCGCCTTGAGCTGCTGATATTTGGCGATCAAGGCTTCGGTTTTTTCGATGGTAGCGTCGATGACAGTGAGAATGGCAGCGATTTTTTTTTGCTTCTTTGGTTCAAATATCGGCACTGGTACCGTCTTGAGATCATCCGTTGAAACGGCAGCAAAAGTTGACCCCTGGCTGCGGCGATGCAGGTAATCCACATTTAATTCGACTGCGTGCTTGAGAAAAACCGTATCTGATTTCCCCTCTTTAGCTTTGAATGCCCCTAAACCTCTTCCGATACAGTAGTGCTGATCAGCGTAATTCATCGTTCCTACCGGTGCCCTAACACTAATTAGTACCGAACCAACTTTGGCTACCCTCAGCGGAGGTGAACAGTAAATTTCAGAGTGAGGATAATATGCACCGAACTCCGCACTTCCTTGTAGAAATGGTAGTCCTTGCTCTTCGGTATTACACAAATCAGCACCCGGAGACTGACCCATTACGACATCAGCAAGATTGCTCAATGGTGCATACCTAATCTCACTCATAACCCAGCTCCACTAAAAACGCCTGCAATGCTTTTGCGGCTGCATCCCGCTCCGCCTCAATCTGCTTCGCGGTGACTGCGTACTTATTCCACAAATTTTCAATCGCCGCGATACAGGCCCGCTGATCGGCACGCAGATACTGGCGGTAGCTGTCGAACAGCACTTTACCCAAACGTTCGACAATGACCTTTCGCGCTTCATCGTTACCGATCTTCAGGCGCGCCTGTTCCACCAGTTCATACTTCTTCGATTCGGTCGATTTTATCGCTGCCTTCAAGGCTTTAGCTTCGTCTTCCAACACCTTGTGGCGGGCCAGCTGTGCTTCAATACGAGCGGCTTCCTGCTGATGGCTTTGCCAGTTACCAAAGGCACTGTCACGTTTGGCCAGCTTCATCATACCTTTGGCTTCTCTCAGGCTGGTTTTCAGGGCCTTAACGTCACCCGCAGGCAACACACCTGTATCGTCCGTATCTTCAAACTCTTCTTCACTGGCGGCAGCAAACAGAGCCTGCAGTTCAGCCAGCCGGGTATGCTGCTGCTCCAGCTCGGCCAATACCTGCGGGAACTGACTTTGCAGAATGTCCTGATCCGGAATGAGCTCCGGGCCCCAGCCACTGGCAGCAATAGATTTAAAGTCGGAAGCAAGCAGTTTGAAGTAGTTGGCAAAAGCACCGCGAACCTGGTAATGATTGAGCAGATGCTGGCTGGCAAAGGTGCGCTCAATACTGTCGAGCAATGTGGCACGCATCTGGTAGACATTGTTGGCTTTGGCCTGCTGATTTTCCACATCGGGAGCCAACGCTTCAACCATGGGCAGATATTGCTGCCACCAGCTTTGTAGATCGGCCATAAACTGGGCCTGCCGCATAGCGATACTGGAGTGCTGATTAATGTGTTCTGCAATGGCACGTTTGTCATGCAGCGCAGGATGAAAATCGGCATAAGGCACCGCTCCATTGCTCAATGACGCTGTGGCGGTACGCGGCACAAAACAACTCTCGCGCAAACCAGCATAGTTCTGCCAGAAGTGGCCTAGGGCATCAATCTCACTGACCGGTACGCCACCGTGCAGATGAGCTCGCACATCGTGCGGTTCCGGCGGTGGTGCGTTGTCGACGTAGCGGCGAATGTTACAGTTGTATTCCTCGGCCTGGATATCTGCCACTGCGACGCGTCTGGCGTAGGCCGGGATATCCTGACCTGCGCGGTAGGCCTGTACAATTTTGTCGATATCTTCCGGACGCAGATGATTCTGCGCCTTACCTTCACGGTATTCACGATCGCCATTAATAAACAGTACGTGCTTACGCGCTGCCGCACCCGCCTTGTTCAAAACCAGAATACAGGCCGGGATGCCGGTACCGTAGAACAGGTTGCCAGGCAGGCCGATAACGGCCTCAAGGTAACCACTCTCAATAAAGAACTGGCGCGCCTCACGCTCTTCCCCACCACGGAACAACACGCCATGCGGCATAACGGTAGCCATGCGGCCATCGCTTTTAAGCACCGCCAGCATATGCTGCACGAACATCAGGTCAGCCTTTTTGCCTTTTTCCGGCATCCACACGTTGAAACGACCAGGGTAGGCAATGGTAACTTTCTTTTTAGTACCGCTGCCATCATCTTTAGACTGGCTGCGGGCGTAGTTCTGACTAAACGGCGGGTTAGCCAGTACACGATCGAAGCGCCGAAGTTCATTGCCTTCGGTTTTGTGCCGCGGATCGGTCAGGGTATCGGCATTGCGGATATCAGCGTGCGAAATGCCGTGCAACAGCATATTCATCTTACAGATAGACCAGGTGGTACCCATTTTTTCCTGACCGTAAAGCGCCAGTTCGCTGGCATCAGCACCGCATTCTCGCAAATAGTCACGCGCCTGGATCAACATCCCGCCCGAGCCTACCGTCGGGTCGTAGACGCTCATGCCTGCTTGCGGATCACAAATTTCAACGCAGATGCGCACTACTTCCGCCGGAGTGTAGAACTCGCCTGCCTTCTTGCCCGCCGAATCGGCAAAGTGCTTAATCAGCCATTCGTAGGCGGCACCAAGCAGGTCGGGAAATTCGAAGTCCTCATCACTTAGCGGTATTTTTTCGAAGTTCTGGATAAAATCGACCAGCGTGTCGTCATCAAGCGTGTTCTGGCCGATCTTGCGGTTAAAGTTGATCGTCACCTTAAGCACGTCCTGTAGGGCATCGACGTTACATTCTTCCAGCTCTTCAAGTGCTTTGTTAAGTGTGGAACCCACGTTATCTTTGACGTGTTTCAACGCAGGCTGAGGTTTGCCTGCGTCATCTGTCCATGACTCATTCCAGCGCGCACGCGGTGGAACGTAAAAGTATTTTCCGGAATACTGATCCGGGTCTTCCTGGTTAAGGGCGATATCCGCTTCCGACAGGCCTGCTGCCTTACCTTCCTTTTCAATCTCTTTTCGGCGTTGATCAAACAAATCACTGGCACGCTTGAGGAACAACATACCAAAGATGTATTCCTTGTATTCGCTGGCGTCCATATTGCCACGCAGATCATCGCATGCAGTGAGCAGCAGGCTTTCCAGGCGGGCGAGTGTAAGTTTAGGGGATGGCATTGTTCAGTGTGTTCCTAGGTTTTTTGTTGTCGCTGCAGCTCAATCCAGCACCATTAGAAATTAGTTAGCCTGCACACGGAGGCTGGTTTTTTTCAACGAGGCCAGTAAGTTATGGCCGCTGTTTTTGCCTCTCGGATCAACCGCAACAATGCCTTCAGGCAAGAGCCTGGAGGCCATGATTTAGAGGTGGTTCGCGGCTAAATGATGCTTCATGACGGATGTTTTAGTTGCGCAGAAAAAAGTGCTGAATTGTATCAGGCTGACACTACTATGACGAGGTCTGCAGTGGCCAACTGGAAACCGAATTGGAGTTTTCCTGAATCGTTATAACGTTTTTTTCTGGCACTAAGTAGCCTGTCAAATTAGCTCAAAACTTATCTTCCAAAATTGTCATTTTAAGAAGATATCAGTACAACTAAATCAAACCAAGGTCTTCAAATCAACACCTTCAACCCATGTTTCTGCACTACCGCAAGCAGTTTCAGCGCCAGGCCACCAGGGCGTTTTACGCCGCTTTCCCATTTCTGTACCGTTGACACACTGGTATTAAGGTAGCTGGCGAAAACCGGCTGGCTGACGTTTAGCTTCTCACGCAGCGCCTTAATCTCAAGGGGTTGAAGATCGTCCACGCTATTGAGGCACGCTTTATCAAAGCTACGCATTGTTTCCTGCGGGATAGCATCAATGCTGAATAATCCAGAAGCTGCGCTGTGGATAGCCTCAAATGCAGGACTCTTGAATTTACTTTTTGTCGTCATGGCAAATCTCCACCAATTCTTTACTCTTGAGCAGTGCCGTAATTTTTTCATCAGCAAGGGCAGCATAGTGCTTCGCCAGCTCACGAAACCCGGCCAGCTCAGCTTGATCGATATTTGCCATATCCTGTTTGGCATAAAGGAACGTATAAAACCAATGCTCCCCGCCTTTCGCCAGAATGATGGCGCGATCACGATTCTGATTAAGCCGCTTCTTGTAAACGCCACCGCCGAGATCGTCCGCCTTCCCTTGCATCGCCGCTTCAATCGCGTGGCATAACTCACTATCTTTGATAGCGTGAGATTTAGCCGCCTTGCTGAACCATTTAGTTTTAAATATCCGCATCAAGCTAACATCCTGTCACCTTAACTATAGCACCAAGTGCTAGATTACTCTTTCTTTCTGACGGATTCAAAGCGCTTGAAGCAAACAAAAAATTGCCGTATTTTTAACCATGCAAATCTGCTGTCAACGACAGCCACCAATGTTTCCAGTATCAGGACGATACGAGTGATCTGTGAGAAACGCCTTCGGGTGGTCACAAGCCAAAGTCATATGGAATGGAGTGTGGTCTGAGACTGACGCCTTCGGGCGACCACAAAGAAAGTTGTCATAACCTGAAAGACAACGCTGGAAGCGGTAAACCTGCACACCTTTGAAAGCAGGTATCGTCAGTAAAAACGCACCTATGACGTGACGATAAAGGTTCCTTAAACTAAGAGACGGCTAATAACGAGCGTTTCCGCACCGATCGGCATTAGCTGTAAAGAATGTTGTATTCGGTCTTCTCCTCAGTGAATGATTTGCTACCAGCAAGGTAATAGCCATTGCCTGCGCCGATAGCAATATCATCACCTGCTTAACGACAGGTACATCCCGTACCGACGGGTTTTTTGCACCTCAATTCTGGCGCGTATTAAACGCTGCTGGCTGCGCCTTGCTATGCCGTCAGGCATCTGCATGCGCCTGCCCTGCTGCGTACTAATACGTGGCGTCACTTTTCGCGTGTTAACGCATGAAAGTGACGCCGCCGCACCAACCAGCCTCAACCTTTGACATAAGCAGCTCACACAACGAGCCATGAATCTGACGCACAAGTTCGGGAGCCGAACTGACCACTTTTTACAGGAGATTTGAACCGATACCGAGGCAGGCCAACAGCCTGGGGGGATAACCTGCGATCGCAGGAGGCTGCACCGAGTGCATAACCTACACCCCGCAATACCTCAACTGCTGCCCGCTCTGGCGCACAGGTATGGTTCAAGGCAGGCCAATAACGATTGTTCCTGCCATTCAGCCCATGCGCCAGAGAAATGCAGCTCGTTGAAATTGTGAGAATATTGCTATGAGTAAATTAAGCCGTGAAATGAAAACGCTGGCGAAGCAAGCCGGCGGCAGCTTTAAAACCGTTCATGATCGTACCCGTATTATTGAACGATTTTGTCGTCACCTGATCGCCCTCAATATTCAGGTTCGTGATGTTCAGCATCTGAAAGCTAAACATATAGAAAATTATATTGCCGACCGCCAGGCAACAGGCATCGCTGTTCGTACTCTGCATAACGATATGTCGGCATTGCGTACAGTATTTCGGCTGTCTGGCAGGGAAAAGATTGTTACATCGATACGTTTAACGAATAAGGCGCTGGGGTTAAGCGGCGCGAGTCGTGCAGGTACAAAGTACGCAATCCCGGAAGAACGATTCCAGGCCGTATTGCAAAGCGCGCAACAGCATGACCAGGGGCTTGCCAGTGCTATTCGCCTTGCCCGACTGTTGGGGCTACGCTCACAGGAGGCTGTGCAATGCGCCAGTTCACTGAAAACATGGCAAAAGCAGCTTGAACGCAATCAATCCACTCTCACCATTGTTTTTGGCACGAAAGGCGGCAGGCCGCGTGAAACACGGATCATCGATCGTACAGCTGTACAGCAGGCAGTAAATGACGCTCTGCTGGTAGCTAAAACACGTAACGGCAAGCTGATCGATAAGCCAGATTTAAAAACGGCCATGAATTTCTGGCGTTCGCATACCACACGCTTAGGACTCACAGGCCATTATTCCCCACATAGTCTGCGCTACGCCTGGGCGCAGGATGCCATTCGTTATTACCTGTCACAGGGATTTTCCCGCAATGAAGCCAGAGCATTAACATCCATGGATCTCGGCCACGGTGATGGCAGAGGCCGGTATGTTGAGCGTGTTTACGCCAGGAAGGAGAACGCACAATGACGGATATCAAGTTGATTCGCTTATCTGATGTGATGAAAAAGACCGGTTTCAAAAAATCGTGGATTTATCTTTTGATAAGCCAGGGCGATTTTCCTCCGGCAGTCAAAATCGGTTCCCGCTCTGTGGCATGGCTAGAAAGCGAAGTGAATGAGTGGATTGCTGGACGTATCGGCAAACGCGAGGTAGTACAGCAAGCGTGGAAGCTAAACGATGAGTAAATTCGTAACGGATACTGAAGCAGAATTCAGAACCTCACTTCCTCTACGCAAAGGTTCCGACGGCTTTGATACCCGGCAGGACTACCTAATTAAGGGCTACTTACCTGCCTCGTCCGTTGCCAGTGCTTACGGTGCCAGCGGCTCTTACAAATCCTTCCTCGCAGTATCATGGGGATGCCATATCGCCACTGGCAAGCCGTGGGCTGGTAAACCGGTCACACAAGGCGCTGTCATTTATGTCGTTGGTGAAGGCGGGATCGGAGTCCCCCGCCGTATCCGGGCATGGGAGCAAACACTTAACGGCGGTAGCCCGATTGATGCACTTTATCGTGTCGACTGCCCAATATTTCCGGCCAGCCCGGAGAGCGTGCAACAGGTGATACAAGCCGCAAACGATGTTAAGGCCGCAACCGGTATGCCGATTCGCCTGATCATTCTGGATACGCTCGCCCGCTGCTTTGGGGGCTCAGACGCGAACGCTGCTAAAGATATGGGCGCTTTCATTCAGGGGTGTGATTACATCAAAGCGGCAACGCAGGCCACGGTGCTAATTATTCACCACTCAGGCAAAGATCAGGATAAAGGCGCACGTGGCTCAAGCGCCTTCCGGGCTGCCCTGGATGTGGAGTTTAACGTTCGTCGTGAAGGCGATGGCGGTGCATTGATCCTCAGTTGTACCAAGATGAAAGATGCAGAAGAGCCGCCACGTCGCGCCTATGACCTGAATTCTGTCGAGCTATATGTGGATGATGGTGACGACCTGATCACCTCACTGGTACTGAACAATGAAGGCCGTGTAGTCAGGGAAGATGATATCGCTAACGATCCCGAGCTAGCCGGTATTTCAAGGCTAACTGAAAACCATGTTGCCTTATGGCAAGCCATTCGCTCGCGCACAGCCAGCGGCGATAGTTGTACCCGCGCATTAGTCAGGGACGATATGAAAGCGATGGGATTCGACGTGTCCAAAAAATTTACCCGCTGGCTGGATAAACTGGAAAAGGATGGCCTGATCGCTTTTGACGGGGAATGCATTACGCCCTTGTCGCAACGAAACAAAACGGGGGACTAACTGGGGGAAAGTGGGGGCGATCGCACATTCGGTTATCATTAACGATATCTTTCCCCCACTTCCCGGCTATCTATACAGACGAAGTGGGGGAACAAATTAATCACATGATAAATAAGATTATTTTAAAAAACAAAACACTCAACTGGTAAACAGGTGGTCTGCATTTAAGTGGGGGATCAAATGGGGGAGTCAGTGCAAAATGTGACAAACTACCTGTTCGTCACATCTCTAATAGCACCAGCATAGAGTGCCTCAATATTGAGATCTTCATCAATCTCTTCCCAATGGATACCATTGCCACCGGTAAGAGTGAAATTAACTCTCTGCTCTGCCGTCGCGCGTTCGAGTCGAGGAAAATTTTTGAGTGGGATATTCAGCAGCGCTTTTCCTTTAGCCTGTACGTGCAGGTATTTATCTGAGAAATAAACAGTTACTGACGATTTATCAAATAACGGATTGCTCACCCTCTTCATGCAATTTTGTCCTTATTCGCATTTTACTGTCCAGCAGCTTACCAGAATCATCAAAATAACGGCTTGGCCAAATTTTAGCAGGATCAACGCCGAGCGCCGTGGATACAAGCCATTCCCCTTTCGGCCATGGACGGGAAAGCACATTGGCGAGCGTTGAAGAACTGAGTCCCGCAGAGCGCGATAACGCGGCCAGCGACGTGCCTTTCTTATGTAAGGCGGCAATAATGTCGGCCTTATGCCAGTCATGATGCAGTGTCATACCTTTCTCCTTTAAGATCTCAAGTAACCACACGCACTAAATACCAAGTATTACTTAGTATATTTTCAAGGCACACGAATGAGAATCGCGACAAGCCACACAAGAAATCAGGATTCTCATGCTACCTCAACGCTTAAAAGCCGCACGTCTAAAGGCTGGTCTGTCACAGGAACGGTTAGGGATTCTTGCCGGAATAGATGAAGCGACGGCCAGCGCTCGTATGAATCAATATGAGCGCGGGATACACACGCCAGACTTTGAACTGGCCTGCCGGTTAGCGTCAGTGCTACATGTTCCGGCCTTTTACTTTTATGCTGTGGAAGACGATCTGGCTGAAATGATACTTGGGTATTCTGAATCGCAGGAAAAATAAGCCACATAAGAAGAATGAGCTCCAGCCCCCGTGAAAAGGGGCTGGAGCGGTATAAAATCAGATGAGTTGCTGTTCATATATTTTTGAACTCATACGGCACCACATACGCCTTCCGGTTTGCATCCAGATAATCCGCCCACCATTGCAGCATTAAACGCCGTTCTTCAATGTGTTCAGCTTTATGGATATATGCAGCCCGCACGCCATTGCGTTCCTGATGGCTCATCTGGCGCTCAACCGCATCCCGCGACCACTGCCCGGACTCAACCAGTGCGCTACAGGCCATCGTGCGGAAACCATGCCCGCACAGTTCTGTAGCGGTGTCATATCCCATGACCCGCAACGCATTGTTGACGGTGTTTTCACTCATCGGTTTAGTTGGCCGATGGTCGCCAGGAAATATCAGTTCGTGACCACCACTGATGGCCTTAATCTCTTTCAGCAGCGCCAAAGCCTGGCGGGATAAAGGTACTAAATGCTCAGTGCGCATTTTTGCCCCGCGCTGGGAGTGCTTCACGCCGGGAATAGCTTCACGTTCAGCCGGTATAGTCCACATAGCGCGTTTAAAGTCGATTTCAGTCCAACGGGAAAAACGTAGTTCGCTGGAGCGGATAAAGACACACAGCGTAAACTTTAAGGCCAGAGTGGTTAACGCTCGCCCCTTATAGCGTTCAATCCTTGCCAGAAAATCCGGTAGCTTATCCAGCTTCAACGCCGGGCGATGAGTTGCCTTCGGCGGCGCTATGGCACCAGAGAGATCCTGAGCAGGATTGCGCTCTATCAGATCGTTCTGCACCGCATAGCGCATAATATCGGTCACTCTCTGGCGTAGTCGCGACGCTAAATCGAGATGGCCGTTTTGCTCCACCGCTTTCAGTGGTTCCAGTAAATCTTTGGTTTTCAGATCCGCAATGTGGCGATGCCCTATCGCTGGCAAAATATTGCGCTCCATATCGCGCCATACCCGTCCGGCATGGGTTTCTGACCAGCGGCTTTGGCTGATGTTTCGGTGCCAGTCTCTCGCGACCTTCTCAAAGGTTATCAGCGCGGCCTGCGCTTCTTCTTTTTCTTCTTCCCGTTTTTCTGCCGGGTTGATGCCATCGGCAAGCAGCAACCGCACCTCATCGCGCTTTTCTCTGGCCTTCGCCAGCGAGATCAGCGGGTAAGCTCCGAACGCAATCCTGCTTTCTTTACCTGCAAAGCGGTACTTAAGATACCAGCGCTTAGAGCCGCCAGGACTGATTAAAAGATACAGGCCATGCGCATCCGCGAGTTTGTAAGCTTGCTCGCGAGGCTTGGCGGTGCGGGCTACAACGTCTGTCAGGGCCATGATTGGGGGTCAACTCTTAATCGAAGTGAACTGACCCTCATACTGACCCCCAAATCATCCGGATGTCAATGGACGAAAAAAGACCAGTGTGGATAAAACAGGTAAATCAGAGAATGGGAAGATAAGTAAAAATCACTTATTTAACAATGAAATATGGACATTAATGGAAGATTGTGGACATAAAAAAAGCCACCCTAAGGTGACTGATTTTCCCACGATGGTGCCGAAGGCCGGACTCGAACCGGCACGTATTTCTACGGTTGATTTTGAATCAACTGCGTCTACCGATTTCGCCACTTCGGCACTGAAGGGTATGCGGAAAACGTTGAGGATTATACCTTTGCGACCTGTTTCCGCAACCATTATCCGCCGCTGAGGGTGCAACTGCTGAAAAAAGCGCCGTATGCACAGCTACACTGATAAACGCCGCCATTTACTTCCCATTGCATCACCCCGCAAAGGCTCCCAAATGTTGACTACCAGGCTGATTCCCTGCCAGGCTTCGTACTGACTATCACCTGGCTTTCGGGCTTCCTACCTACCTGGCTACCTACCTGGCTACCTGGCTACCTGGCTGCCACCTGCCACCTGCCACCTCTCACCTGCCACCTCTCACCTGCCACCTCTCACCTGCCATCTGAAAATACCACCATCAAAACACCCTGCTTCAGCCGATTTTCGCATTACAAAAGCAGCGCGATCCTGCGCCACCCCCTGACTGGTCACTCATGTTCTGAAAACCATACTGAGGACAAAACCTGCAAAGATTCCTGCCCAGGATTACTCCCAAAGTATTACTCACGGCATAACCATGCGAACAGTTGGGGAACTCAACGGGGAGCGGACAGTCGGAGTGTAGAGATCGGTGTAGGATGGAAATACGCTGAGCAAAAATAACGTCATAAAGGGTGCAGATATGAAAGCAGCAAATAAGCTAATTCTGGCTTTAACGGTTTCTTCTTTATTTACTGGTTCAGCGCTGGCCGCCAGCTGGCAGGATCAACTCAGTAGCGCTGCCAGTTCGCTGAGTCAGAACTCCACCGCTAATGCATCCACCAGCCAGACGGGCAACTCTGTGAGCGCCCTGACTGGCCTGCTCAACGGGGGCAACCAGTCGCTTAGTGCCAGCAGCATGACCAATGCGGCTGGCGTGTTGCAATATTGTGTACAGAACAATGTGGTGGATAACAATGTCAGCTCGGTAAAAGACCAGTTGATCAGTAAGCTGGGCCTGACCGATACACAAAAAGCGCAGGATACCACCGATTATAAACAGGGCCTGATGGGACTGCTGAATACCGGTAACAATCAGCAGGTAAATCTCAGCAGTCTGGGCAATACCGCGCTCGGTAAGAAAGTGAAAACCAAAGCCTGCGATCTGGTTCTGAAACAGGGCAAGCAATTTATCTCTTAATCCCAGCCGACTAAGCAGGCAACGTCACCTCACAGAGAGGCGGCATTTTATTGCCATCACCAAACAGCATCCGGTAAGCGCCATTTCCTGATATTGAGGCTGCCTCAACGCCCGGGCGTTCATCAGTCTTCACCGGCCTTTAAGATCTTCAGACCTTGCTGCGCGGGGCGCGGGGATAACAGAACTTTTACTTCACGATCAGCCGGATCCCCAGTAATGCCATCACGCTGCCGCCCAGCCGGTCAAACATCGCTTTATAACGCAGATAAGTATTACGCGGTCCACTTGACGAAAGCGCATAAGCAACAAAGGCATACCATAGTCCGTCCACCAACATCGAGATAACCGGCAACGAAACGTACATTACTTTACTGATGTGCGGCGGCAGCAACGCGGCAAAGATACCGGCAAACACCACGGCGGTTTTGGGGTTGCTTACCTGCGTACCAAATGCGGTCAGAAAAGCACGCTGAAAACTCTGACCGGTCGCGTTCCCCTGGGTCATTAACAGCGGCTGTTTCGCGCCGCGAAACATTCTGAATGCCATCCAAAGCAGGTAAAGTCCTCCGGCGGTCTTCAGTGCCAGCCACAACCAGGGAACAGCCGACAGCAAAGTATGCAGGCCCAACAATGCAACCAGCGAGATAATAAACGAACCTGCCGCCATGCCCACGGCGGCACCCATCCCGGCGCGACGGGCAGAGGCCATCGCGGTGCGCGCAACCAGAATAAAGCTTGGGCCCGGACTGATTGCACCCAAAATCAATGCGCCGAATATTGTCGCTAATGCAATAATGTTTGCTTCCATTTTTTACCCCTCGCCAAAAATTAAATAAATTACAGCATTTCTCCCTTTATTCCATCCCGTACTCTTCGCAGATCCCGCTTGTCGCGGCCACGGTTTGCATCTGCGACGGGCAGCCTGCATTATCAGTCGCTGACAAACGTTAATTTTTTCTTCTGTGAGAAAACGATGCAAAAGGATTTAACCGAGCTGTTGATCGAACGTGATGCGCAGCAGCATAAAGCCGAGCTGGAAAAGCTGCGGGAAGAGAATCAACGCCTGCTCCAGCAGGTCAGTGACAAAATCGACAATGCCAAAGCGGAAATTACCGAAAGCGCCATTACTAAAACAATGGCGGTGCTCAATCATACCCGCGCCTGGCTGCTGGCTATCGTCAGTGCGCTGGCGGTGACGCTGGCGGTAATTGGCTTTGTCGGGGTGAACGGTCTGACCAGACAGCTGACGATTTATTACACTGACACCATACATAACTGGTTGCGCTTTGATGACGGCAGCAGCGACAGCCATAAGATACTGGATAATCTGCGTACCAGCGCCCTGCTGGACTCGCTGAGCATACGCTATGCCCGCGATAAAACCCGTGGCGGTCTTTCAAGGCCAGAGTTAAATGATGCCGAAAAGCAGCGACTGATGTCGATTATCCTCAATCCCACATCAGATGATTATCAGTTTCGGGATGCGCTGAACCTGATTATCGCCAGCCGGGGAATCTTTGGCAGAGTGATGGCCGACGATACCGGCAAAAAAATCGCCGCGATCCTCGCCAGTAACGATTACAACAATGATAAGAAAGTTAACGTGCTGGAGGCGATGAGTAGTGAGCGCGCTCTTTTTCCCTTCTCACTGGAAATGCTTAACAGTACCAATCCCAGATATGATGAAAATATCCTGATGAAAGCGTTTGCCAACGTTAAACAGTTTGATGACAAACGCGCCCGTCAGTTTGCCGAACAGAACCTGACGCGTTTTGAATCGCCCTATAATCGGATTGAGCTGGCAAAGTATCTGATTGAAATCGATGCAGACAGCAACGCAGTCAACGCGTTGATTGCTGAACTTAAACAGCAGAAAAGTGAACTCTGGCAGGGAAATGATAAAACACTGATCTTTGCCCGTATCGAGCACAACCTGAAAGCCACGCCGCCAGACGTACCGGCGCTGGCCGCGATGATCGATGCACAAATCGATAACGGATTAACTCTCAAGGTTTCCAGTTACAGTCAGGGCAAGCCCTGGTTAAATCTTGCACTGGAAAATTACAGCGAAGTTTTTTCCCAACCCGAAAATCTTGTGGGTAATCCTAAGCTGGTTGATACCATTGTTAAACATCAGCAGGTCAGCGCTGCGCGTCTGCAAAAAGTCAGCGGCTTCTTCCAGACCCGCGATCGCGGCACATGGATAACCACGCTGATGATGAAGCCTGCGGCGGATACGCTGATAACGCTGGATAACGGTCAACAGCTTGCTGGCCGGGAAGTTCGCGATACCGTCTGGTTACGGGTGGAGAAAATAGCCGGAGAGCCGTCGTTGATCGCCACCTGGCGTGACCAAAGCGGCCGGGTGGGCGAAGGCACCATTCGTGGCCTCGCCGGTGGCGAACTGGCCAGTTACTATATCGATTACAACGCTCAGCAGTTGAGAAACTATACCTGGTCGGATGACAGTGATTACTGGCAGCTATAAAGAGTAATAACAGGAAGCGCTGATGAATAAAGAAACCGAACTGGCGAGGGCGAAACGCCTCCCGCTGCTATTGCTGTGCGGTGCAGCGATGGTTTTTATCGTCACCGTGCTTTGTCCGCTGTGGTTTCCGCCCAGTGCATGGATAAGCGCGTTGAAGGCCATCTCTGAGGCGGCAATGGTTGGCGCTCTGGCCGACTGGTTTGCCGTCAGCGCCCTGTTTCGTCGGGTGCCAATCCCGCTCGCCGGTCGCCATACGGCGATCATCCCCCGTAACAAGGATCGCATTGCCGATAATCTTGCGCTGTTTGTACAGGATAAATTTCTTAATACCGACGCGCTGTTAACGTTGATCCGCCGCCACGATCCGGCACAGATGGTGGCCAGTTGGCTGAGCATGCCAGCCAATGCGGCAACATTCAGCAGCTACCTGCTGAAAATGGTGCGCGGATTTCTGGATCTGGCTGATGACCAGCGGATCCAGTCTTTTATGCGCCGGGCCATCCACAAAGCCATTGATAAAGTCGATCTCTCCCAGTCAACGGCGATGGTGCTGGAGAGCCTGACCAAAAATAACCGTCATCAGGCGCTGCTTGATGATGCCATCCGGCAGTTACTGCATCTGGTCAACAAACCTGGTACGCATGAGTTCATCGCCCGACAGGTGGTCGAGTGGCTGAAACGCGAACATCCGCTGAAAGAGAAAATGCTACCTACTGAATGGTTGGGGGAAAAGAGTGCGGGGCTGGCCGCTAACGCCGTTAAGTCGATCCTTAATGATATCGAGCAGGATGGCACACATGAGTTGCGGCAGGGCTTTAACCGTGCGGTACAGCGGCTGATCGCCCGGCTGCGTGACGATCCGGAGATGCAGTTAAAAGCAGAAGAGATCAAAAGCTGGCTGAAAGAGGATACTGCGCTGAATACCTACATCAGTCAGCTGTGGGGCGATCTGCGCAGCTGGCTGAAGATGGACCTGGAAAGGCCGGATTCCGTGCTCCACGCCAGGGTCAGCGCCGCCGGACAATGGCTGGGCGAAACGCTGATGCAGGATACACAACTGCGTCATTCGCTCAATCAGCATCTGGAAGAGGCGGCAACCCGTGCGGCACCAGAGTTTTCGGCTTTTCTCAGCGGTCATATCAGTGACACGGTAAAAAGCTGGGACGCCCGGGATATGTCGCACCAGGTCGAACTGAATATTGGTAAGGATCTGCAACGCATTCGCATCAACGGCACGGTAGTTGGCGGTGTCATCGGACTCATTCTGTATCTCCTTTCGCTGTTACCGCAGTTTCTGGAAACATGGCGCTGACGCTAATACGGCGATGACGGATGCCTGCCGCAAGAAAAGCCGCTGCAAAAAGTAAAAAAGCCCCCTTTACAGAAGGAGGCTTTTTTTGCACCAGGCAGAGATTGCGCGCAGTAAGCTGAGGTTACCGACGCCAGCACCCTGTCAACAATGGCTGCTTAGCGGCGCTTTAACAGCATATAAATACTGAGCATGAAAAACGCCGCACTGGGTAACAACGCGCCCAGCACGGGCGGGATGTTATAGACCAGGCTCAACGGGCCAAAAATCTGATCCAGCACGTAAAACAGGAAGCCAAAGCTGATGCCGGTAATCACCCTCATCCCCATTGACACACTGCGCAGCGGTCCGAAGATAAAAGAGAGCGCCATCAGCATCATCACCGCCACTGACAGCGGCTGGAAGATTTTACTCCACATGTTTAACTGATAACGACCTGACACCTGGCCGCTCTGCTTGAGGTATTTGCTGTAGTTGTAAAGACCGCTGATTGACAGCGAGTCCGGGTCCAGCGACACCACGCCAAGTTTGTCCGGGGTCAGCGTGGTTTTCCATTCACCGCTCAGCGTCTGGTTGCCGGTGACCTGTTTCGGATCGGTCAGCACCGACTCATCCACTTCTGATAAATCCCACAGCTTTTTATCAGCATTGTATTTTGCCGTCGCAGCATAACGAACGGATTGCAGACGACGCTGCTGATTGAAGCTGTAGATACTGACGCCGCCCAGCTCATTATTGTCTTTTAAGCGCTCGATAAAGATAAAGTTATCGCCATCCTTCGCCCACAAGCCATTCTGCGTGGAGAGCAATGATCCTCCCACCAGCTGCTGCGCACGATAGCTGCGCGCCATCTGCTCGCCCTGCGGCGCGACGAACTCGCCGATAGCCATGGTCAGCAACACCAGTGGAATAGCGGTTTTCATTACCGATGCAGCAATTTGCATACGGGTAAATCCCGACGCCTGCATCACCACCAGCTCACTGCGCTGGGCGAGCATTCCCAGTCCCAGTAAGGCCCCCAGCAACGCCGCCATCGGGAAAAATATCTCAATATCCTTCGGCACGCTGAGAATGGTGTAAAGTCCGGCGCCCAACGCGGTGTAATCACCCTGCCCCGTTTTGCGCAGCTGATCGACAAACTTGATGATGCCGGAGAGTGACACCAGCATAAACAGCGTCGCCATGATGGTGTTGAAAATCGTTTTGCCAATATAGCGGTCGAGTACGCCAAACATCAGACGGAACCTCCCTTACTGAAGCGGGCGCGGATACGCCGCAGCGGCACGGTATCCCACAAATTCAGCAGTACCGCCAGCGCCAGATACGCCAGGTTAACCACCCACATCCAGACCGCCGGATCAAGGCGTCCTTTTGCGCCGCTGGAGCGCAACGAACTTTGCAGCAGGAAGAAGATCAGGTACAGCAGCATCGCGGGCAGCATCGACAATACGCGCCCCTGACGCGGATTGACCACACTCAGCGGCACCACCATCAACGCCATCACCAGCACCGAGAAGATAAGAGTAAACCGCCAGTGCAGCTCGCTGATAAACTCGGGATTCTGAGAATGACGCAGTGCGCCAAACCCCATCTGCTGGGCATCATTTGGATCCAGCACCACTTCCTGATGACCAATAATCGCCTGATAGTTTTCAAAATCGGTAATGCGGAAGTCGCGCAGCATGGCCGTCCCTTCGAAGCGGGTTCCCTTATCCAGGGTCACAATCTGCGAGCCGTCTGCCCGTTGGGTCATATGACCTTTGTCGGCCAGCACCACCGAGGGTCGGGCATTGCCTTTGGGACGCAGCTGAGCAAGGAACACATTGCCAAAAGCATTCCCTTTAACATTTTCAATAAACATTACCGACTGACCATCGCCAGATTGCTTAAACTGACCGGCAGCCAGCGCAGCCGCGCCCGGGTTTGCCTTGGCGTTTTTGGTCACCTCATTCTGATAACGTGCTGACCAGGGGCCAAGCCAGGCCACATTGGCCGCCGCCACCACCGCAGTGAACAGCATCAGCACCATCGCGGCTTTGACCAGCACCGCTTTGCTCAGCCCACAGGCATGCATTACGGTGATTTCACTCTCGGTGTAGAGCCGCCCTAAGGTCATTAAAATGGCTAAAAACAGGCTGAGTGGCAAAATGAGCTGGGCCATATCAGAAATGCCCAGCCCCAGTAATGTCAGAACTAAATTTGTCGGAATCTCGCCGTCTGCCGCCGCACCTAAAATCCTGACTAACTTCTGACAAAAGAAGATCAGTAGCAGGATAAACAGGATAGCCAGCTGACTTTTGAGGGTTTCCCGAACCAGATATCTAATGATGATCACGCTGAGTACGCCTGTGAAAACTTGTCTTTTTGCAGGAAAATCGCTAATTTCATCGCTTATACGCCATTTTTATCATTGATGGCCACGGTCATAACTCAATCAGTATGACAATAATCGTGTTCTGGTGATGTAAAAAATTATTTTATCCAACCCGGATTAAGGGTCATCACCAAAACGAAATCTGATGCCCGTTATGCTAACGGCGTGTTGCCCGGCAACATGCGGTCAACAAGCGCTATATTCTAGCGGCAGCCAACGCCGTTGTCTTTAAGATTCAGGAGAGTGCATGGAGTTCAGTGTAAAAAGCGGTAGTCCGGAGAAACAGCGCAGTGCCTGCATCGTGGTTGGCGTGTTTGAACCGCGCAGGTTGTCACCGATTGCTGAACAACTGGATAAAATCAGCGATGGCTATATCAGCGCCCTGCTGCGCCGTGGTGAACTGGAAGGCAAAGTCGGTCAGACCCTGCTGCTGCATCATGTACCAAACATCCTCTCTGAGCGGATTTTGCTCATCGGATGCGGTAAAGAACGTGAACTGGATGAACGCCAGTACAAACAGGTCATTCAGAAAACCATCAACACCCTCAATGATACCGGCTCAATGGAAGCCGTCTGCTTTCTCACCGAGCTGCACGTCAAAGGCCGTAATACCTACTGGAAAGTTCGCCAGGCGGTGGAAACCTCGAAAGAGACGCTTTACAGCTTCGATCAACTGAAAAGCAATAAAGTCGAACCCCGTCGCCCACTGCGAAAAATGGTGTTCAACGTGCCGACCCGGCGGGAACTGACCAGCGGTGAGCGTGCCATTCAGCACGGTCTGGCGATTGCCGCAGGCGTTAAGGCAGCGAAAGATCTTGGCAACATGCCACCCAACATTTGTAATGCGGCCTATCTGGCTTCGCAGGCGCGTCAGCTGGCGGATACCTGGAGTAAAAACATCACCACCAGGGTAATCGGCGAACAGCAGATGAAAGAGCTGGGGATGAATGCCTATCTTGCCGTCGGCCAGGGCTCACAGAATGAATCCCTGATGTCGGTGATTGAATACAAAGGCAGCCCGGATGCAGAAAGCAAACCGATCGTGCTGGTTGGTAAAGGGGTAACCTTTGACTCCGGCGGTATCTCCATCAAGCCCGGCGAAGCGATGGACGAGATGAAATACGACATGTGCGGCGCGGCTTCTGTTTATGGCGTGATGCGTATGGTTGCCGAACTGAATCTGCCGCTGAATGTGGTGGGCGTGCTGGCAGGCTGTGAAAATATGCCCGGCGGACGGGCGTATCGTCCGGGCGATGTGCTGACCACCCTGTCCGGGCAGACGGTAGAAGTACTGAATACCGATGCAGAAGGTCGCCTGGTGCTGTGCGATGCACTGACTTATGTTGAGCGCTTTGATCCGGAGGTGGTGATCGATATCGCCACGCTGACCGGTGCCTGCGTGATTGCCCTCGGCCATCATGTCAGCGGACTGATGTCGAACCACAACCCGCTGGCGCATGAGCTCATCGGCGCTTCTGAGCAGGCTGGCGATCGCGCGTGGCGTCTGCCGATGTCGGACGAATATCAGGAGCAACTGGATTCGAATTTTGCCGATATGGCCAACATCGGTGGCCGTCCTGGTGGGGCGATTACCGCTGCCTGCTTCCTCGCGCGCTTTACCCGCAAATATAACTGGGCGCATCTGGACATTGCCGGAACGGCCTGGCGCTCTGGCAAGGCCAAAGGTGCCACCGGGCGTCCTGTGGCCCTGCTGTCGCAGTTCCTGCTGAATCGCGCCGGTCTGAACGGCGACGATTAATCCATGAAGAACGCCACCTTCTGGCTGATAGAAACCGATACGCCGGTTGATGGGCTCAGCGCTCTTGAGGCGCTGGTGTGTCACCTGGCTGAGGTAAACTGGCGCGAGGGGAAACGCGTACTGATAGCCTGCGAAGATGAAGCGCAGGCTGTACGACTGGATGAAGCGCTGTGGCAGCGTCCGGCCAATGCCTTTGTACCGCATAATCTTGCCGGGGAAGGCCCGGCATTTGGCGCGCCGGTCGAGCTGGCCTGGCCCCAGCGCCGGGGCAATGCGCCACGTGATTTGCTGATCAGCCTGCTACCGCAGTTTGCAGATTTTGCCACCGCTTTCCATGAAGTGATAGACTTCGTGCCCTATGAAGAATCTTTGAAACAGCTGGCGCGCGACCGCTACAAAGCGTATCGCAGCGTTGGATTCCACTTGAATACGGCAACGCCGACGCCCCCAACGACATAGCAGAAATGGAAAAGACATATAACCCGCAAGATATCGAGCAGCCGCTTTACGAGCACTGGGAACAGCAGGGCTGGTTCAGACCTAATGGCGACACCAGCCAGGAAAGCTTCTGCATTATGATCCCCCCGCCAAACGTCACCGGCAGCTTGCATATGGGTCACGCCTTCCAGCAGACCATTATGGATACCCTGATCCGCTACCAGCGTATGCAGGGAAAAAACACCCTGTGGCAGGCGGGGACCGACCATGCGGGTATCGCCACTCAGATGGTGGTTGAGCGTAAGATCGCAGCCGAAGAGGGCAAAACGCGCAAGGACTATGGCCGCGATGCGTTTATTGAAAAAATCTGGCAGTGGAAGGCCGAATCTGGCGGCACTATTACCCGCCAGATGCGCCGTCTGGGTAACTCCGTGGACTGGGAGCGTGAGCGCTTCACCATGGATGAAGGCCTGTCCAACGCCGTCAAAGAAGTCTTTGTGCGTCTGTACAAAGAAAACCTGATTTACCGTGGCAAACGTCTGGTGAACTGGGATCCTAAACTGCGTACCGCCATCTCCGACCTGGAAGTGGAAAACCGTGAGTCGAAAGGCTCAATGTGGCACATCCGTTATCCTCTGGCCGACGGCGCGATCACCGCCGACGGCAAAGATTACCTGGTGGTGGCAACAACCCGCCCTGAAACCGTACTGGGTGATACCGGCGTGGCGGTCAACCCGGAAGATCCGCGCTATAAAGATCTGATTGGCAAGTTCGTGCTGTTGCCGTTGGTTAACCGTCGCATTCCGATTGTAGGTGACGAGCACGCCGATATGGAAAAAGGCACCGGCTGCGTGAAAATCACCCCGGCGCACGACTTCAACGACTATGAAGTGGGCCGCCGCCATCGCCTGCCGATGATCAACATGCTGACCTTTGACGGTGATATCCGTGAAACCGCGCAGGTTTTCGACAGCAACGGTGAAGAGTCTGACGTTTACGACGCGGCTATCCCGACTGCGTTCCAGAAACTTGAGCGTTTTGCCGCGCGCAAAGCCATCGTCGCGGCGGTTGACGAACTGGGCCTGCTGGAAGAGGTGAAACCTCACGATTTAACCGTGCCATATGGCGATCGCGGCGGCGTGGTCATTGAGCCGATGCTGACCGACCAGTGGTATGTCCGCACGGCTCCGCTGGCTAAAGTTGCCGTTGAAGCCGTTGAGCAGGGCGAGATTCAGTTTGTCCCTAAACAGTATGAAAACATGTATTTCTCCTGGATGCGCGACATCCAGGACTGGTGTATTTCTCGCCAGCTGTGGTGGGGTCACCGCATCCCAGCCTGGTACGATGCCGACGGCAATGTTTACGTTGGCCGAAGCGAAGACGAAGTCCGTGCAGAAAATAATCTGGCTGCCGATGTGGCGTTGAACCAGGATGAAGACGTGCTGGATACCTGGTTCTCCTCCGGCCTGTGGACCTTCTCCACACTCGGCTGGCCGGAGAATACCGAAGCGCTACGTACCTTCCACCCCACCAGCGTGCTGGTCAGCGGCTTCGACATTATCTTTTTCTGGATTGCCCGCATGATCATGCTGACCATGCACTTCATCAAAGATGAAGATGGCAAACCTCAGGTGCCGTTCAAAACCGTCTACATGACCGGTTTGATCCGTGATGAGGAAGGCCAGAAGATGTCGAAATCGAAAGGTAACGTCATCGATCCGCTGGACATGGTTGACGGTATTTCGCTGGAAGACCTGCTGGAGAAACGTACCGGCAATATGATGCAGCCACAGCTGGCGGAAAAAATCCGCAAGCGTACCGAGAAGCAGTTTCCAAATGGTATTGAACCGCATGGTACTGATGCCCTGCGCTTCACGCTGGCGGCTCTGGCCTCCACCGGTCGCGACATCAACTGGGACATGAAGCGGCTGGAAGGCTACCGTAATTTCTGCAACAAGCTGTGGAATGCCAGTCGCTTTGTGCTGATGAATACTGAAGGCCAGGACTGTGGGCAGAATGGCGGCGAGAAGGTGTTCTCGCTGGCCGATCGCTGGATCCGTGCGGAATTCAACCAGACGGTGAAGGCATATCGTGACGCTCTCGACAGCTACCGTTTTGATATCGCCGCCAACATTCTGTATGAATTTACCTGGAATCAGTTCTGTGACTGGTATCTGGAGCTGACCAAGCCGGTGATGAACGGTGGCAGCGAAGCCGAACTGCGCGGCACACGCAATACGCTGGTTGACGTGCTGGAAGCTCTGTTACGTCTGGCTCATCCGATTATTCCCTTTATCACCGAAACCATCTGGCAGCGCGTCAAAGCACTGAAAAACATCCAGGCTGAAACTATTATGCTGCAACCAATGCCGGCATATGATGCGGCCAGCGTGGATGAGGCAGCGCTGAGCGATACGGAATGGTTGAAACAGGCCATCGTCGCAGTACGTAATATCCGGGCCGAGATGAACCTCTCCCCGGCTAAACCCTTAGATGTGCTGTTGCGCGGTGCGAGTGATACGGTTGTTAATCGCGTTACTGCCAACCACAGCTTCCTTAAATCGCTGGCCCGTCTGGAAAGCATTACCTGCCTGGCTGCGGATGATAAGGGGCCGGTATCCGTTACCAAAATTATCGACGGTGCTGAACTGCTGATCCCGATGGCGGGCCTGGTCGATAAAACCGCCGAGCTGGAGCGGCTGGCAAAAGAGGTGGCGAAGCTGGAAGTGGAAATCAGCAAGATTGAAAGCAAGCTTTCCAATGAAGGATTTGTCTCCCGCGCTCCGGCTGATGTCGTGGCAAAAGAGCGTGAACGCATGAGCGGTCTGGAACAGGCAAAAGCAAAACTGATTGAACAGCAGGCAGTGATTGCCGCGCTGTAAGCAGTAGTAAACTGCGATAAAGCCCGTTGAGCTTGCTCAACGGGCTTTTTTTATCGGCCCGGTTAAGATGTTCTGTGCTGTGCCTGACGGCTGCTGCTGCCGACCGGTTTAAATATACTGGCTATCCTTCCCCATATTCTTGCAACAACAGGCAGACAACCTTTTGTTGATTTGCCTGAGCTTTTTTTGCGCACATCTGGCGCATTCCGCATGTCGGCATTCCCTGATCGTTTATGTTTGTTTTCGCCTGGTTTTGACTCAGTCAGGCGGTCGTCATTACGGAGAGGAGTAAAAAATATATTTTTATTAAATTCGGGCCTGACAACAATATAATCCTTATTTCTGGAGGCCTCGATATCAAAAACTGAAGGTGCTTTGTTAATATCCAACATGCCCCATACTTCAATGACTTCACCCTCATTTCCGCCCGGGGATGTTAACTGCTGAGGCGTTCTCAGCGCATATGTTCTGGCATGTCCCAAATTCCCTGCAACATAAAATCCCTCACCATTAACATTATTTTTAAGTTGCTGATCACCTGGCTCATAATCACCCCTGAGTCCTTCATTAATAAGACGCTGTGCCACCTGTTTCCCGGTGCCGTGCCA
This sequence comes from Erwinia mallotivora, assembly GCF_000590885.1. Lineage (GTDB taxonomy): Bacteria > Pseudomonadota > Gammaproteobacteria > Enterobacterales > Enterobacteriaceae > Erwinia > Erwinia mallotivora. The sequence continues at coordinate 114,334 of NZ_JFHN01000045.1, read as the reverse complement.
TCCAAGAAACTGGGCAACTTTTATATTTTTCGTATCTGAGCTATTTATTCCTCTTTCACTGGCCACACACTTAAACCTTGAAAGAAAATATTTTTCAGCCTTTTTTTCTTGCTTTAACTCTTTTTCAGAACATTGCCCCAGTGCACTTTCTGCACTCTGAAAAATGTTATAGTCAATTATTTTTCTATTTATTTCAATGTCTGAAACGTTCACTGCACTGGATAAGTATTTTCTCACCGGGTTATGGATTAGCCTTACATTTTCGCCCTCTTTTTTACTGATATGATTAATATCAGCCATACAACTCCTGGTTTGCTCACCGCTCAATTTAATTGCCATCATTTATTTCCCGGATAATAAAAACTGATGACACTTTATCACTGCATTAAATCAGTGAATTTCAAAATTCATTTTTTAGAGCGAACAGGGCCGAGTTTCCAAAGAGAAATTTATATTCTGGTGATAATTGCAACTTCATTAACCAGATGTTATTACATCTGCCATGCAATCAGACAATGACAGATTATTATGACCCCGATCCCTTCAGCGAAAACAGAGATTCGCCTTATACAACCCGCCGACGATCGCCATATTGCCCGCGTCATTCGCGATGTTTCGGCCGAGTTTGGTCTTACCGCTGACAAAGGCTTTACCGTGGCCGATCCTGACCTTGATCGCTTGTTCGAACTCTACAGTGCCCCTGACAGCGCTTACTGGGTTATTGAGCACGATGGCGTCGTCGTCGGTGGCGGCGGCGTGGCTCCGCTGCTGTGCAGTGAGGCTGACGTCTGTGAACTGCAAAAAATGTACTTTATGCCGGTAATACGCGGAATGGGTATCGCCAGAAATCTGGCTGTGCAGGCGATGGCGTTTGCCCGCCAGCGGGGCTATAAACGCTGCTACCTGGAAACCACAGCCTCCCTGACGCGAGCAATCCGCCTGTATGAGCATCTTGGCTTTGAACATATCGACGCGCCGATGGGCTGCACCGGACACGTTGATTGCGAAGTACGGATGTTGCGACGGTTATAACCACAGCAGACAGGCTACTGCAGGCACCAGGCGGGCACACCGCTGTGAAAACGCAGCTCGTTATCTGGATCGTTAATCAGCCTGGCTTCCGTCTCACCAATCTTTCTTATCCGGTGAGAAAGATCGCCACCAGCAATCTGCGCCGCCAGCGCCAGATAATCCTGATAATGGCGCGCTTCGGAGCGCAGCAGCGAAATATAAAAAGCCGCCAGCTCGTTATCCAGATACGGAGCAAGGCTGGCAAACCGCTCACAGGATCGTGCTTCAATGTATGCACCGCAAATCAGCTTATCCACCAGCGTTTGCGGCTCATGCGTGGTGACTTCTGCCAGCAGGCCTCTGGCATAACGACTGGCGGTGATTTTGACATAGGGAATACATCTCTCCTGCATAATCTCCATGACCTGATAAAAGTGATGCAATTCCTCTTTTATCAGCAGCACCATTTTGTCCACCAGCGCATCGCCATAGCTGATTTCAGTGCGACTGACGATCATTTTTGACAAGCTTTTGTGCTCCGCAAGAAAAGCCAGATCGGCATCGCGGCTGTGAACAAACTGCTCCCAGGGTTTCAGCCAGGCAAGCAGTGCATTACCGCTTTCCTCATCGGCAACGTATTTGCGGATCAGCCACATTGCGGTCTGTGCTGCTTTCAGTTCACAAACCAGATGATCGGTTAATAACAGTGGGAGATTTTCCGGCTTACGTGCCTCATCAATCCACGCCTGGGGCGTGCGGCACAGTAAAAAGGCGTGGACAGGAGCCAGCAGGCGATCGGTATTCATGCGCTCAACGATTCCGTTGCAGGTGCGAGATTAACAGGTCTGTTCAGCAGCCGGGACAGGCTTTGTCCCGGCTCGAGGGGGGAAAACGGACATTTTCCTGGCTGATCTTGTCCTGACTCAGTGACGAACCCCGTTGTCATCCTCATCTTCCGGAAAGTCGTCCTCTTCATCTTCGGCATCCGGGTCTTCAAAGTAGGTTCCCCAGCCGTCGTAATCAACATTAAATTTACTTACCAGGCTGACTAACTGTTCAACCTGTGCGTCAATCAACTCTGCCTTCAGCGCCGATTCGCTCAGGATATCGCAGCACATCACTTTGCTGCCGTCTTCCAGCTCCAGCTCTTCCGGCTCCGTCACTTCATAGCCCAGTTTAAATGCTTCCACCGCCGCTTTTTCCAGCGCGTCGAAGCTGGGACAGGAGAAGTGATGCTCGATGGTGTAGAGCGCATCCGGGTCACTGCCATCTTCCAGCAGCTCTTCAATGATCAGTCGCGTCTCTTCCTGCTGCTCTTCCAGCAATGCTTTATTTGCCATGATCCGTTCCTCAGTATGTGGCATCTCATGCAAGTATTTTCCCACAGTGCCCTTCGCGCCACTACCTTTATCCAAAAGTTTCTGTAACGCAGGGTTGAAAATGCATATTCATACGGTTAAATTGAATTTAAATTCACAAAATCTTACCGGAGCACTTCATGAGTCAGTTCTGTCAACGCCATTTTCTCAGGCTGCTGGATTTCACCCCCGCGGAAATCACCGCCCTGCTGGCACTGGCCGCCACGCTGAAAACAGAGAAGAAAAAAGGTCAGGAAACACAATACCTGAAAGGTAAAAACATCGCGCTCATCTTCGAAAAAGACTCGACCCGTACCCGTTGCTCTTTCGAAGTTGCCGCTTACGATCAGGGTGCCAACGTGACTTATCTTGGTCCGAGCGGCAGCCAGATTGGACATAAAGAGTCCATGAAAGACACCGCCCGCGTGCTGGGCCGGATGTACGATGGTATTCAGTATCGCGGTCATGGTCAGGAGCTGGTTGAATCGCTGGCACAACATGCGGGCGTGCCGGTGTGGAACGGCCTGACCAATGAATTTCATCCTACCCAGTTGCTGGCCGATTTGCTGACCATGCAGGAACACCTGCCCGGAAAAGCTTTCAACGAAATGGTCTTTGCCTATGCAGGGGATGCCCATAACAACATGGGTAATACCATGCTGGAAGCCGCTGCCCTGATGGGATTTGATCTGCGTCTGGTGGCGCCAAAAGGCTGCTGGCCGGATGCCAGCCTGGTGGCTGAATGTCGCAAGGCGGCAGAGAAAACCGGCGGTAAAATCACCCTGACCGAGGATATTGCCGAAGGCGTGAACGGCGCAGATTTTATCTATACCGATGTGTGGGTGTCGATGGGCGAACCGAAAGAGGTCTGGCAGGAGCGTATTGCCCTGTTGCGGCCCTATCAGGTAAACCGCGCAATGCTGGCACTGACCGGCAATCCCCAGGTGAAATTTCTTCACTGCCTGCCGGCTTTCCACGACGACCAGACCACGCTGGGCCAGCAGATGGCAGAGCAGTACGATCTGCACGGCGGGATGGAAGTCACGGATGACGTGTTTGAATCTGCCCACAGCGTGGTGTTTGACCAGGCGGAAAACCGTCTGCACACCATTAAAGCCGTCATGGTGGCCACACTCTCCGGCCAGCATTAACCCTCGCCTGTGCCCCCTGCTATCGACCTGCCGGTTTCCCCGGCAGGTGACGGGCGGTGGCTAATATCTGATACGGTGCGTAAAGCAGGCGGAGAGCGCCATTCCTCCGCTCAGTGGCACCGCCGCCTCGCTTTCAATCGTCTCCAGGGCGGTAAGAAAAGATGCAGCCCACCAGTGGCAGTCCCAACGCTTAATACCTGCCATCAGCCGGGCATGCATTTTTTTACGTTCGCTGAGCGACAAATGCAGCGCGGTGTGAATCGCGTCGGCAATGGCGTCAGGATCGTAAGGGTTAACGATAATGGCACCGTCCATATGCTCCGATGCCCCGGCAAACTGCGACAGTATCAGCACGCCGGGGTTGGCCGGATCCTGTAGCGCAACATACATTTTTGCCATCAGGCTCATCCCGGCGATTAACGGTGTCACCACCGCCACCCGTGAGGCACGATAGATACCGGCCTGTTCTTCGCGGCTGTACTGCCGGGTGAGAAAGTTCACCGGATACCAGTCCAGCGTACCTTTCACCCCATTAAGTTCGCCGCACAGCGTTTCCAGCTCGTGGCTCATTTCCGCAGCCCGGTGAGAATACCCCGCCGACGGAGAAGCCAGCTGAAGCAGCATAATGTTACCCACGTATTCCTGATGCCGCCGCAGCAGGACCTCCATCGCGCTGATGCGATAAGGAAGCCCGGCGCTGTCATCAAGATGGCCTCCGCTGAGCACGGTATTTTCCGGCAGGGTTTCCCGGCACTCCTGCTCCGTTACCGTGCAGCCAGCGGTATGGCTGAGTGAATCGACATCGTCCAGGTCGATGCCCACCGGAAAAACGCCGGTGGTGATGATCCGGCCAAAGATACGAAAACAGGTGGCGCCCAGCCGCTCGGTACGAAATTCGCTTTCGACCCACAGTAGAAAATTTTTCATATCCTGTAAGGTCTGAAAACCTATCACATCGCAGCACAGCAGTGACTCAGCCAGCCAGCGCCAGTCCGGAATGGCTTCAAATCCCTGACCGGCAGGAAATGGCTGATGAAAGAAAAATCCCGTCCGGTTAGTCAGACCGGCATGACGAATAAGCTGAATGCAGGGGATCAGGTGGTAATCCTGCACCCAGATAACATCATCAGGCATGGCGTATTCCGCTATCGCCAGGGCATAAGCTTCGTTGAGTTTTCGGTATTGTGTCAGACCAGGCTGGCTGAAGCGCGCCAGGTCCGGGCGCTGATGAAATACGGGCCACAGTCCTTTATGGACATAACTCATATAACCATCCTGCAACTCCGCCTGACTGAGAGGAAAGGTCAGCGAGTCATAATCCTGGCCGCTGCTGAAGGTAAATTCTCGCGGCGTATCAGATGACACCTCTGCGGTTTTGCCATCCCAACCAATCCATAAACTCAAGCCATGACGACGGGTCAGTATGCTTTTATACAGGGCTGAAAGCGTGGAGGGATGAGACATATTATGAGAAACCAGAATCAAACCTGACATAACCTTTTCCTGATAACGCCTTCCCTGCCGGATGCAGAGAAACGGGTTGTGGTGGTACTGCTGACGCGGTTCATTAAACGGCTTCGGGTATAAAAAAAGCGTAAAAATATCAAGCGGGGAAGTAAAAAAACTGCTTAATAATGTTATCGTTCTGAAAGTAACTGGCACGGTAAATGTTGCAGACTTGCGATTTGGCATTAACTTTAAACCGACAGACACGCATGCCCTGTACTGCCCGCGCTGGTTTTTTTTGGGCTGTTCTGGCTCACGATAACTCACGGATAAAACGCATCTCTTATGACTTCAAAAAAACAGTCGCTTCCTGTAGCCATGCTGGCCGCAGCGGGCATCGTGTTTGGTGACATTGGCACCAGTCCGCTCTATACGCTGAAGGAGTGTCTCTCGATTCTGCCAGCCGGTGGCGTGACAGAAACGGCGATAATGGGCTTTCTTTCTCTGATTTTCTGGGGACTGACGCTGATCGTTACGGTCAAGTATGTCTGTTTTGTGATGCGGGCTGATATCGATGGCGAAGGCGGTATCCTGACCCTGATGTCGCTGGCGCGTCAAAGTGTCAAAGGGCGCGCCGTCCATCTGGTGGTGCTGGCCGGACTGACCGGCGGCGCTTTCTTTTATGGCGACGGCGTGATCACCCCGGCAATTTCGGTGATGTCCGCTATTGAGGGGATCGAAGTGGTCGCCCCGGCGCTGGACCGCTTTATTGTGCCGCTTTCCGTGGTTATTCTCGCGCTGCTGTTCATTATTCAGAAGCACGGCACCGAGCGGGTCAGCCGCGTTTTCGGACCGGTGATGCTGGTATGGTTCGTCACCCTGGCGGTACTGGGGATAAGAGGGATCATGATGAATCCGGGCGTGCTGCATGCGCTGAATCCGGCCTTTGCGCTGGAGTTTCTGCTCAGTCATAAAGCACTCTCCTTTGCCGCGCTGGGGATGGTCGTGCTGGCCGTTACCGGAGCGGAAGCGCTGTACGCCGACATGGGGCATCTGGGGAAAACGCCCATCAGAATGGCGTGGCTGGTTATCGCCATGCCCTCGCTGATACTGAATTATTTTGGCCAGGGAGCCCTGGTACTCGCCACGCCGGAAGCGGTTAAAAATCCCTTTTATCTGCTGGCACCCGGCTGGGCGCAGATCCCGCTGATTGTGCTCTCCACGCTGGCGACAGTGATAGCCGCGCAGTCGATTATCACCGGCGTTTACACCCTCACCCACCAGGCGATACGGCAGGGTTTTCTGCCGCCGATGCGCATCGTTTACACCTCGTCCACCGAATCCGGCCAGATTTATATCCCGGTGGTTAACTGGCTGTTGTTTGTCGCCGTTACGCTGATTATTTTTGCTTTCGAAAGCTCCTCGGCGCTCTCTGCGGCTTACGGCATTGTGGTCACCGGAACGATGGTACTGACCGCATTCCTGACCGGCATTGTGGCGTTCAGAAACTGGAAGTGGCCCCTGCCCGTGGCGCTCCTTTTCCTGCTCTGTATGCTGGTTATCGATGTCACGCTGTTCGGTGCGAACCTGATTAAACTCCTGTCAGGCGGCTGGGTGCCGGTGATGCTGGCAATGGTGATGCTGGTGCTGATGTTGATCTGGAGCAGTGAGCGCTCACGGCTTATCCGCCGTCTCAGTGACGACCCTGAAGGCCTCAGAGCAATGATTAACTCACTGGAAGCCTCGCCGCCAAAACGGGTGGAAGGCACCGCTATTTTTCTGACCAAAAAAGTCAGTGAGATCCCGCAGGCGCTGTTGCATAACCTGAAACACAATCGGGTCATGCACGAACGCATCGTCCTGTTGCATATCCGCACCACCGACAAACCGAGGGAATACAATCAGAATCGTATCGCTCTGCAACAGCTCTCACCAACTTTCTGGCAGGTGACCGCCTCCTACGGCTGGCATGAGGTGCCTGCCATGCAGGAGATCCTCCACCTTTGTGGGCTACAGGGATTTGGTTGCACGGTGAATGAAGCCTCATTTTTCACTTCTCACGATACGCTGGTAATGAAAAAGCGCCGGGGCCTGTCACGGCTTAAGGGCGGAATTTTCCATTTCTTCCAGCACAACGCGCTGCGGGCACATGAGCAGTTTATGATCCCGCCGAATCGGGTCATTGAGCTGGGCGGTCAGAAAGAGTTCTGATGCTAACGGCCCGGTTGCCTGATGGCAGCCGGGCCGTAAAAGGGATATTGACCGGCAAACCTGCCGTTTTCAGCGAGATTGATAATTATTCTGTTTTTAATCCGGATGGCAAAAAAAATCAAAAATAGTTATTCATCATTAATACATACCCTCAGCAAACTCCTTTCAACCCGCTTATTTAATTTCATGATTTACAGAAACAAAAAATAAAAACCTCAGTTTAATCACGAAAATAAAACCCGGCAAACAAGCAGACAAAAGAATAAATATCTTAGCTTTATAAAATAATCTGCAATAAAAATTCACCCTGATAAAACCCTCAATCAAAACCTGTCACAAAAGCAATATAAAACAGTAGGATAATAATTATTTTTTTCTTTTATTGTCAGCATCGGAAAAGCATCTGAAAAAATAAATCATCTTAACGCATTAAATATTCACTTCAATTAAAAAGAAAATAATAAAAACAATGACCATCATCAAGTCAGGATTGGTTTAATAAACCCCTGTATTTTTATGTGACATATGTCACGTTCAATATTCGGATGAAAATTATTATTCCTGCGCAAACACAATGCTAATGGCGTGCTCTTAATCGAAAGATTGAGTCACGGTGAGCGGTTAATGCTTAAAGCAGGTAATTCAATATGAAAAAACATTTTGTTGGCTCAGAAATAGGCCAGCTTCGTTCAGTGTTACTGCATCGGCCCCATTTAAGCCTGAAAAGACTGACACCTTCCAACTGCCAGTCTCTGCTGTTTGACGATGTGTTATCGGTAGAAAAGGCCGGGGAAGAGCACGACATATTTTCACAAACGCTACGGCAGCAGGGCGTTGAAGTTTTGTTGTTAACCGATCTGCTGTCCGAAACTCTGGCTAACGCGGAGGCAAAAAGCTGGCTACTCGACCAACAGGTTTCTGATTATACCCTTGGCCCCTCTTTTGCTGCCGATATCCGTGGCTGGCTGGCGGGAGTCGCTGACAGTCAGCTGGCCCACTATCTTTCCGGCGGCCTGACCTATGATGAAATCCCCCCGGCATTCAGCAATATGGCGATTGATCTGCACGCGCCGGATGATTTCATTATGGCACCGCTGCCCAATCATCTGTTCACCCGCGACACCTCCTGCTGGATTTATAACGGCGTCTCCATTAATCCGATGGCGAAAACCGCTCGTCAGCGGGAAACCAACAATCTGCGGGCCATCTATCGCTGGCACCCCGCTTTTCAGCAGGATGATTTCATTCACTATTTTAACGATGAAACCACCAACTATCAGCAGGCGACCCTGGAAGGCGGGGATGTACTGGTGCTGGGCAACGGCGCGGTGATGATTGGCATGTCGGAACGCACCACCTCCTGCGGTATTGAGTTTCTGGCCCGCTCACTGTTTCAGCATCAGCAGGCCAGCAGGGTCATCGCCATTGAGTTGCCCAGACACCGCGCCTGTATGCACCTTGATACGGTAATGACGCAACTCGACCACGATATTTTCTCTGTCTATCCGCAGGTGATTGACCGCAACACCCGCAGCTGGACGCTCACCAGCGACGGGCACGGCGGCCTGATCCGTAAAGAGGAAAGCAGCGTGATGCAGGCCATTGAGCACGCACTCAATCTCGATCATCTGCGGCTGATTACCACCGGCGGCGACCGCTTTGAAGCCGAACGTGAACAGTGGAACGACGCCAACAATGTGCTGACGGTGCGTCCGGGAGTGGTGATTGGCTATGAGCGCAATATCTGGACCAATGAGAAATATGACAAAGCAGGGGTTACCGTGCTGGCCATCCCCGGTAACGAACTGGGCAGAGGGCGCGGCGGAGCACGCTGCATGAGCTGTCCACTGGAACGTGACGGACTGTAAACAGAGGGATAAACAATGAGCAAACCATTACTGGTGGTGGCGCTGGGGGGCAATGCCCTGCTGAAACGCGGGGAACCGCTGGAAGCGGATATCCAACGCCGGAATATTGAACAGGCAGCCAGGGCAATTGCCACCCTGACTGCCGAATGGCGGATTGTTCTGGTGCACGGCAACGGGCCACAGGTCGGTCTGCTGGCCGTGCAGAACAGCAGTTGCGATCTGACGTCTCCCTGGCCACTGGACATTCTGGTAGCAGAAACCCAGGGGATGATCGGCTATCTGCTGCAACAGGCGCTGCGCAATTATCTGCCGCAAGCGCAAATCAGTACGCTGCTTACCCAGGTCGAAATTAGCCCAAACGATGCCGCATTTCGTAATCCGACCAAATACATCGGCCCGGTTTACTCGCCGCAGCAGGCACAGCAGGTGGCCGCTGAACAGGGGTGGACGATGAAAGCCGATGGTGAGTTTGTCCGTCGGGTGGTTCCCTCCCCCATGCCGGTCAGGATCGTAGAAGATCAGGCGATTCTGGCACTGACCGAACGGGGTCATCTGGTTATCTGCAACGGCGGTGGCGGCATCCCCGTAACAGGTAATTCACAGGGGCAATTCAGTGGCGTCGAGGCAGTGATTGATAAGGATCTCTCCGCCGCGCTGTTGGCGACGCAGCTTTCCGCTGACGCACTGCTGATCCTCACCGATGCGGATGCCGTCTATCTCGACTGGGGAAAACCTGACAGTCGCGCGCTGCGCCAGGTCACACCGGCCGACCTGCTGGGCATGACGTTTGACGCCGGATCGATGGGACCCAAAGTCGCCGCAGCCTGTGAATTTGTTACGCACTGCGCAGGAAGAGCCGGTATTGGCTCTCTGGCCGATGCCACCGACATTCTGAGTGGCCGTAAAGGCACGCTTATCACCAGCAGTTCAATGCATTAAAAAAGGAACCACTATGTCTGTTTCACTGCATAACCGTCATTTTCTGAAGCTGCTGGATTTTACCCGGCAGGAGATCCAGTACCTGCTCGATCTCTCTTTCTCACTGAAAAAAGCCAAATACAGCGGTAACGAGCAGCAAAAGCTGGTCGGCAAAAACATTGCGCTGATCTTCGAGAAAACCTCCACCCGCACCCGCTGTGCCTTTGAAGTCGCCGCCTTCGATCAGGGTGCGCAGGTGACTTACCTTGGCCCCAGCGGTTCACAGATTGGTCATAAAGAGTCAATGAAAGATACCGCCCGCGTATTAGGCAGAATGTACGACGGTATTGAGTATCGTGGTTTTGGTCAGCAAATCGTGGAAGAGCTGGCCGCCTTTGCGGGTGTACCGGTGTGGAACGGACTGACCGACGAATTCCATCCGACGCAGATCCTCGCCGATCTGATGACCATGCTGGAGCACGCACCCGGTAAACAACTGCATCAGATAGCCTTTGCTTACCTTGGCGATGCCCGCAACAACATGGGCAACTCCCTGATGGTTGGCGCAGCAAAAATGGGGATGGATATCCGTCTGGTGGCCCCCCAATCCTTCTGGCCTGATGAAGAACTGGTGGCCCGCTGTCGGCAACTGGCGAAGGAGAGCGGTGCCAGAATTGTGCTGACCGAGGATGTGGAAGAAGGCGTTGCCGGGGTCGATTTCCTCTATACCGATGTCTGGGTGTCAATGGGAGAAAGCAAAGACGCCTGGGCTGAGCGGGTGGCGCTGATGAAGCCCTATCAGGTCAATCAGGCGGTGCTGAAAGCCACGCAAAATCCCCAGGTAAAATTTATGCATTGCCTGCCAGCCTTTCATAACGAGCACACCCGGACCGGACGTGAAATCGAAATAGCTTATGGGCTGAAAGGCCTTGAAGTCACCGACGAGGTGTTCGAATCCCCGCATTCGATTGTCTTTGATGAAGCGGAAAACCGTATGCACACCATTAAGGCAGTGATGGTCGCCACCCTGGGTATGTAACAGAGGCTGCCACCCCCGGCACTGGTGGGTGGCATGTTAACGACAAAGGACGAGACGTTATGCATAAATTCAGCTTTCCTTCGGCGTATACCATTTTGCTGGTGCTGATTGTGGTGGTCGCCGGGCTGACGTGGATTATTCCTGCCGGACAGTACCAGATGGAGATGAATACCGCGCTCAATCAGGCCGTCCCCGTTGCCGGAACCTGGCACCCAACGCCGCCTCAGCCGCAAGGGCTGGTCGCGATCGTGCTGGCACCGGGTGATGGATTCTATAACCACCAGACCAACCAGGCCGGGGCGATTGATGTTGCACTGTTTATTCTGGTGATTGGCGGCTTTCTGGCGGTAGTCACTAAAACCGGAGCGATCGATGCGGGGATCGGGCGGGTGATGCTGCGCCTGCGCGGTAAAGAAGAGTGGATGATCCCGATTCTGATGGCGCTTTTTGCCGCAGGCGGCACCATTTATGGCATGACGGAAGAGTCACTGCCTTTTTATTCACTGATGGTGCCGGTGATGCTGGCGGCGGGTTTCGATGCCGTGGTAGCCGCCGCCGTGGTGATGCTGGGTGCCGGGATCGGCACCCTGGGATCGACAATCAACCCCTTCGCCACGGTGATTGCCTCTAATGCAGCGGGGATCTCCTTTACCGCGGGTACGGGGCTGCGGTTGATCATTCTGCTGGTCGGCTGGCTTATTTGCGTCGGCTGGGTGATGCGCTATGCCATTCGCGTGCGTAACTCGCCGGCCCGCTCGATCGTTGCCGATTTGCATGAGGAACACCGCGCTTTTTTTCTGCGAGGCCAGGCTGACGGTGCAATGCCAGCGTTCACCCCGCTGCGTAAAACAATCCTGCTGCTGTTTGCCATCGCCTTCGCCATTATGATCTACGGTGTCGCCGTGCAGGGATGGTGGATGGCCCACATTTCTGGCGTGTTTCTGGTGGCAGCCATCGTTACTGGTCTGATTGCCCGGATGAGCGAGAAAGAGCTGACCAGCACCTTTATTGAAGGTGCCAGGGATCTGCTGGGCGTGGCACTGATTATTGGTATTGCGCGCGGCATCGTGGTGGTAATGGATAACGGTATGATCACCCATACGGTGCTGCACTTTGCTGAAAAGATCGTCTCGGGCCTCTCTTCCGTGGGCTTTATCAGCGTGGTGTTTATGCTTGAGGGCGTGTTGTCGTTTCTGGTGCCGTCGTCGTCCGGCCTGGCGGTACTGACCATGCCGATTCTCGCCCCGCTGGCCGACTTTGCCAGCCTCAATCGTGACCTGGTGGTCACCGCCTATCAGTCAGCTTCCGGCCTGGTGAATCTGATTACCCCCACCTCTGCGGTGGTGATGGGCGGGCTGGCCATTGCCCGGGTGCCTTACATACGGTGGGTGAAGTGGGTAGCCCCGCTGTTATTGATCCTGCTGGTGCTGTTGCTGGCGGTGATGGGTGCCGGGGCCGCGTTATAACCTCATCATTCGACGAACTTTATTTACTGACCACGGCCTTATCCCCCACCCACCACAGCGTAGTATAAAGCGATGGTTAAAAAATCTACGGCAACACTTGAGAAAGAACAACAGCAGCTGGCGCTGTGTCGCCAGCTAATCGACAACCACCGGTTTCACAGTCAGCAGGAGATCAGGCAGGCGCTTCGCCAGCACGGCTACCGTGATATCAGCCAGTCAACGGTATCAAAGCTGTTGACGCTGCTTGACGTGATAAAAATCGCCGATGCCAGAGGAGAAAAAATTTACATGCTAAATCCGGTGCTACAGGTTAAACCGGATGCCGTCAGCCCGCTGTCAGCGATGATTATCAGCGCTGACTATAACCAGCACTTCGTTATCGTGCAGGTTATTGCCGGCTATGCCCGCGCCGTAGCGAGGGTCATTGAGCAAAGCGAGTTGGCGGAGATTCTGGGGATAGTGGCAACCAATAACAGCGTCTGGATTGCCCCACGCTGCCACCAGTTAACCCGCCAGCTGCATCGTCAGATTCTGAACGTGTTGAACCCCGCCAGCCCTGAAGAGGAACATCATTTTCCCTCTGGCTGGCAGGAGATTGCGCCTTGAAGTCAGGGCTAAAGCGCGTATAATTGCGCCCGTTTGCCGGGAGGAACTATGTTGTTAAACAGTGCTGAAATGCTTGCTCAGACACGCCTTTGTACCGGCGGGCAGCACCGTTTTTCCTTACCTGGTATCGTCGATCTTAAAAAAAAAAAGCCCCTCAGTTGAGGGGCTTTTTTTTGTCCGTTGACCAGTCACGGGGCTGAGGAGAAAGAAGATGGCTAACCCGCTCTACAAGAAACATATTATCTCGATTAACGATCTTGACCGTGCAGAGCTGGAGCTGGTGCTACGCACCGCTGCCAGTCTGAAGGCCAGACCACGACCGGAGTTACTGAAGCATACCGTGGTGGCAAGCTGCTTCTTTGAAGCCTCAACCCGTACCCGCCTCTCTTTCGAAACCGCCATGCATCGTCTTGGTGCTTCCGTCGTGGGCTTTGCCGACGGCAGCAACACCTCGCTGGGTAAGAAAGGCGAAACGCTGGCCGACACCATTTCTGTTATCGGTACTTATGTCGATGCCATTGTCATGCGCCATCCGCAGGAAGGCGCTGCCAGGCTGGCGACAGAATTCTCCGCAGGAGTACCGATTCTGAATGCCGGAGATGGTGCCAACCAGCATCCCACCCAAACCCTGCTCGACCTGTTTACCATTCAGGAAACCCAGGGGCGTCTGAACAATCTGAACATTGCCATGGTTGGCGATCTGAAATATGGCCGTACCGTGCACTCTCTGGCTCAGGCACTGGCGAAGTTTGACGGTAATCGTTTTATGTTTATTGCGCCAGATGCGCTGGCGATGCCCGCCTACATCACCGATATGCTGGATGAGAAAGGCATCAGCTGGAGCCGACACGACAGCATTGAAGAGGTGATCCCCCAGGTGGACATTCTGTATATGACCCGCGTTCAGAAAGAGCGGCTTGACCCGTCAGAATATGCCAATGTTAAAGCGCAGTTTATTCTGCGTGCCGCCGACCTGGCGGGTGCCCGCGAGCAGATGAAGGTGCTGCATCCACTGCCGCGCATTGATGAAATCACGCCAGACGTTGATAAAACCCCTCATGCCTGGTATTTCCAGCAGGCGGGCAACGGTATCTACGCACGCCAGGCACTGCTGGCTTTAGTGCTGTCCAGCGAACTGGCTCTGTAAGGAGGAATGATGTCACACGATAATAAATTGCAGGTGGAAGCGATAAAACGCGGCACGGTAATTGATCATATTCCGGCGCAAATCGGCTTTAAACTGCTGTCACTGTTTCGCCTGACCGAGACGGATCAACGTATTACCATCGGTCTGAATCTGCCCTCCGGCGAAATGGGACGCAAAGATCTGATCAAGATCGAAAATACCTTTCTGACTGACGATCAGATCAATCAGCTGGCGGTATATGCTCCCCACGCCACGGTTAATCGCATTGATAATTACGATGTGGTCGGCAAAATCGCCCCCACGCTGCCGGATAATATTGACCGCGTGCTGACCTGCCCGAACAGCAACTGTATCAGTCGTAGCGAGCCGGTAAACTCCAGCTTTGCGGTGAAAAAGCGTAATGATGACGTGCACTTAAAGTGCAAATACTGCGAGAAAGAGTTTGCTCACCATGTGGTGCTGGCGAACTGGTAATCAAGACCGGGCGGCTTATAATGGGCCGGATTCGGGGTGGATAAGAGCCTGCCTCTGCAGGCGTAATCGGCATTTACTCATCCCATTCATTCCCACGTTATCATGGAGAAACTATGTCCCGCGAAATCAGCACGAAAAATGCCCCGGCTGCTATTGGTCCCTACGTTCAGGGTGTTGACCTGGGCAGCATGATTATCACCTCTGGTCAGATTCCGGTCGATCCTGTCACTGGCAACGTGGCCGATGACGTGACGGCTCAGGCTCGCCAGTCGCTCGCCAATGTTAAAGCCATTGTGGAAGCGGCAGGGCTGAAAGTAGGCGATATCGTTAAGACCACGGTTTTCGTCAAGGATTTAAACGACTTCTCCACTGTGAATGCGGCCTATGAAGCCTTCTTTACGGAACATGACGCCAGCTTCCCGGCCCGTTCCTGTGTGGAAGTGGCGCGTCTGCCAAAAGATGTCAAAATCGAAATCGAAGCTATCGCCATCCGTCGTTAAGACCCATACCTCTCCCCGGCGTGGGAGAGGTATGATTGCGGTTAAGTCACAGGTTGTTATCAACGCCCCTCCCCCATTGACAAATTTTTTCACTTTCTCAGTCACTCAGACCATTTCACCCTGGCCGTTAATGGCTAACCTTAGTAAGAGCTGAACGCACAGGCCTGAACAGTTCGCACCGGTGTACCACACCAGGCGTCTCTGTGGCGCTGAAGGTAAACCAGCCTGACCGGACTGGCTCTGAAAAGAAAAAACCGTCTTATAGCTGCAAAACTTTTCACCTGATAATCAGGACTGAGCAATGACTAAAACTCCACCGTGGTGGCAAAACGGCGTTATTTATCAAATTTATCCCAGGAGCTTTCAGGATACCTCCGGAAGCGGTACCGGCGATCTTGCCGGGGTTATCCAGCATCTTGATTATCTTAAAGAGCTGGGCGTGGATGCAATCTGGCTGACACCTTTCTATATCTCCCCGCAGGTGGATAACGGCTATGACGTGGCGAACTATACCGCTATTGACCCGCAATTTGGCACTCTGGCCGACTTTGATAACCTGGTGGAAGAGACGCACAGGCGTGGGATGCGGCTGATTCTGGACATGGTGTTCAATCACAGCTCAACCCAGCATCACTGGTTTCATGAGGCACTGGATCCCACCAGCCCCTACCGCTCTTACTATATCTGGCGCGACGCCAGGCCAGACGGCCCACCCAATAACTGGTTGTCGAAATTCGGCGGCAGCGCCTGGCGCTGGCACCCCGAAAGCGGCCAGTACTACATGCACCTGTGGGCGCCGGAGCAGGCCGATCTCAACTGGGAGAATGAGAGCCTGCGCGCAGAGCTGAAACAGATTGTGAACTTCTGGGCAGATCGTGGCATCGACGGGTTGCGCCTGGACGTGGTGAATCTGGTCTCCAAGCCACAGGATTTTCCTGACGATCCCAGCGGCGACGGCTTACGGTTTTATACCGACGGACCACGCATTCATCAATTTATGCAGGAGATGAGCCGCGATGTCTTTCGCCCACGTGAGCTGATGACGGTCGGTGAAATGTCTTCTGCCACGCTGGAACACTGCCAGCGTTACGGCAATCTGAACGGCGAAGAGCTGTCGATGGTGTTCAGTTTCGATCACGTTGAGGTGGATTTTTATCAGGGGCAGAAATGGACCCTGACCCCGTTAGATCTGGTGGCGCAAAAAGCAATTTTTAGCCACTGGCAGAAGGGAATGCACAATCAGGCATGGAATGCGCTGTTCTGGTGTAATCACGACCAGCCACGGGTGGTGTCCCGCTGGGGAGATGAGGGGGAATATCGCGTTAAGTCGGCCAAAATGCTGGCAATGGTTCTGCACGGTATGCAGGGGACACCCTATATTTTTCAGGGCGAGGAGCTGGGGATGACCAATCCGCACTTTACCCGCATCATCGACTACCGGGATATTGAAAGCCATAACATGTATGCAGAATTACGTTCGCAAGGGCGCGACAGTGATAATTTACTGGCCATCCTTGCCAGTAAATCGCGCGATAACGGTCGCACCCCTATGCCCTGGCACGCCGGTGAGAATGGCGGTTTTACCACCGGCACCCCGTGGATTGGCATGTGCGATAATCTGGAAACGGTCAATGCTGAAGCCGCTCTGGCTGACAAAAACTCGGTTTTTTACACCTATCAACAGCTCATTCAGTTACGCAAGCGCTATGCGATTCTCACCTGGGGGGACTACCTCGATCTGCTGCCAGACCACGCTTATCTGTGGTGCTATTGCCGCCGCCATAACGATGAAACACTGGTGGTGGCCGCCAATTTCAGTGGGGATACGCAGGTCTGGCATCCCCCCGCTTACAGTGGTCACTGGGAGGTGTTGGCGGGTAATTATCCCGACACCCATGTCACGCCGGGCGAGGTGATGTTACGTCCCTGGGAGGCTGTCTGGTGGTATCAGAAGCAATGAGCCGCGCTTACAGCGGCTCGAACAGCATGGCGAGATCTTCACTGCTGAACAGGGTGGCATCACCCAGTTCATCCTGCAAAATGCCATCCGCCAGCTCGGCTTTCTGCTGCTGGAGCGCCACGATTTTTTCTTCGATGCTGCCAGCCGCGATCAGTTTATAAACGAAGACCGGCTTATCCTGCCCAAG
This sequence comes from Erwinia mallotivora, assembly GCF_000590885.1. Taxonomy (GTDB): domain Bacteria; phylum Pseudomonadota; class Gammaproteobacteria; order Enterobacterales; family Enterobacteriaceae; genus Erwinia; species Erwinia mallotivora. The sequence continues at coordinate 96,992 of NZ_JFHN01000045.1, read as the reverse complement.
CCGCCAGGCCCGGTCTGTGGCCTGATTTTCAGCCGCCGGGTTCCACCAGGGATCGTAGTGGATCACCGTATCAGCCGCCGTCAGGTTCAGCCCCACGCCGCCGGCTTTCAGGCTAATCAGAAATACCGGCACCTCACCATCCTGGAAACGCTGTACCGGGGTAGTGCGATCGCGTGTGCTGCCGGTCAGGGTGACAAACGGGATGCCCGACTTTTGCAGTTCACCGGCAATCAGCGTCAGCATTGAGGTGAACTGAGAGAAAATCAGAATACGGCGATCTTCTGCCAGCAGATCGCTGAGCATTTCACGCAGCAGCGCCAGCTTGGCGGAGGAGTGCATTTTTCGTGCACTGTCACTGTTGACCAGCCGGGGATCGCAACAGATTTGCCGCAGTTTTAGCAGCGCATCCAGCACCAGCAGATGGCTACGGCCTGCGCCCTGCTGTTCCACCGCCAGCCTGACCCGATCCTGCATAGCGCTGCGCACCGCTTCATACAGTTCCAACTGCGCGCCTTCCAGTCGGACAGAACGGACAATGGTGTTTTTGGGCGGTAGCTCTTTTGCCACATCCTGCTTACGCCGTCGCAGCATAAATGGTCGCACCAGCCTTGCCAGCAACGCACGGCGCACCCGATCGCCGTTACGCTCAATCGGAATACGCCACTCCTGGGTAAATTGCTTTTCATTACCCAGAAACCCCGGCAGCAGAAAGTCAAACTGCGACCAAAGCTCACCAAGATGATTTTCCAGTGGCGTACCGGTAAGACAGAGCCGGTGCCGGGCTTTCAGCGAGCGGATCACCGAAGAGGCGCGGGAGGCGCTGTTTTTTACATACTGCGCTTCATCAAGGATTAACAGATGATAGCTGTGACTGAGCAGCTGCGGCTGGTCGCGCCATAAAAGAGAGTAGGTGGTCAGCACCACATCGTGCTGTTCAATCTGGTCGTAGAAATCTTTGCGCTGCGAACCGGTCAGGGCCAGCACCCGCAAATCCGGAGCGAAACGGCCGGCCTCCTGCGTCCAGTTGTAAACCAGCGTAGTGGGCACCACAATCAGTGCAGGACGATCCAGCCTTCCGGCTTCTTTTTCCAGCAGCAGATGAGCCAGCGTCTGAATGGTTTTTCCTAATCCCATATCATCAGCCAGTACGCCGCACAGGTTTTGCGCGCGTAAAAACTGCATCCAGTTCAGCCCATGCTGCTGGTAATCGCGCAGTTGCGCCTTTAACCCCTGTGGCGGATTTACCGCTGTCAGCCCCTCGCGGTTGCCTGACAGGCTGGCCAGCTGATAAGCCCCACTGTCTACCTGAAACTGCCAGTCGCCACTTTCACTCAGTGCGATGAGTCTGCCTGCTTCACAGGGGGCGATGCGCAATGGCCCGACGGCATTTTCAGACAGTCGGTCAACCAGGTTTCCCACCACATTTTTAAGATGATCTGCCGTAATATGCAGCCGCTCATCGCGATCGCTGCGCAGCTCAATGATTTCCCGATCCGGAATGACCGACAGATCGCCGGAAAGCCAGCGCCGGTCCCTCTTCAACAGCCCGGCCAGCAACGGTTGCAAATCAATCCTGCGCTGCCCTACGCTGAGATCCAGCGCCAGATCAAACCAGCCGTCATTGCTCTGCACCACTCGGCCATCGATACCGGCGATATCAATCACATTCCAGGTAAAGTCATCCTCCATGCTGACCTGCCAGCCACGCTCAGCGAATTGTGGCAGCGCCAGACGAATGAAATCACGCCACTGCGCGGGAGATTCCGGCACGAAGATGGCAGGCGGCAGCGGCGCGGTTGCCGGGGTGTAGATATGTCCTGAAGAGAGGGTTTGTAAACCGGCCGCATTGATCTCATTCAGCCAGTTTTGCTCCTGTTGATACTGCCGTTCAATATGGAAAAGCTGGCCCCGATCATCAGTGAAGTGTTCACCCTCACTGCCCGCCGCGACGCGAACGCCAGCATAATCAAAGTGCACGGCAGCAAAGTCCAGGCGCTTCTGTCGGTGACCATAGTGTCCGAAGCCGCTGACAAATTTTGTGCGGGTTTCCAGGCGCAGGATCGGAACGGGATTAACAGAAAGCGTTTTTGCCACAGGCGCTGGCGTCTGAACTGCGGACTGCCGTTGCAGATGAGCCAGCATGACTGCTGCCACATGACGACAATTATTTCTGACCGGACAGGTGCATTCGCCGCTGGCATGGAGCTGCCCCTGTGGCAGGCTGAAATGCACCATCACCTGAAAAGGTTCAATCTGTCTTCCGGGAACCTCCCCGGTTAACAGATTATTTTGCCACTGAATATTCTGCGCTTTTTCGATCAGCCCTTTCGCCCTGGCAACGCTTCGCGCACCAATCCAGCGGCTGACCTGTTTTTCATTGTACGTCACAGAAGGCATCTGAAAATATCCCGGAATAATCAGAGCAAAGGCGTAAGTGCTCTGCATAACAGGCAATGATAGGGAACCCGCTGCCGGGAATGCAACCTTGAGACGTGAGGTAGCAGACAAAAAAATTACCGCCAGCCTGGCTGATTAAGTTTGCAGCACCGTTTTTCAATCTTTGCTCAGGGTCAATAAACTGGTGGTTATATCAGGCGAAAACACAATATATAGCGTTTAATATCCACCTCACGTTCTACATATAGTTTTCCGCCCGGAGAGTAATAATGGTTTCAATGGTCATTAAGCGAGATGGCTGCACAGTCACCTTTGATGAAGCACGAATTCTGGATGCGATTAAAGGCGCAGCCCGGGCAGCTGAAATTAACGATAATGATTATTGCGCTCAGGTGACCAGCCAGATTTGCCGGCAGTTACAGACGCAGCAACGGCTTGATATCCATGATATTCAGAAAGCGGTAGAAAATACGCTGATGGCCGGGCGCTATCCTGAACTGGCGCGAACTTACATCGAATATCGTCATGACCGGGATATCGCTCGTGAACTGCGAGGCAAACTGAATAAGGAGATTCAGGGACTGGTTGAACAGACCAACCCGGCTTTGTTGCATGAGAATGCGAATAAAGACAGCAAGGTGATCCCTACCCAGCGCGATCTGCTGGCTGGCATTGTGGCCAAACATTATGCCACCCAACATATGTTGCCACGCGATGTGGTCAGAGCACATGAGCGTGGCGAAATCCACTATCACGATCTCGATTACTCGCCGTTTTTCCCGATGTTCAACTGCATGCTGATCGACCTGAAAGGCATGCTTACTCACGGTTTTAAAATGGGCAATGCAGAAATTGAGCCGCCCAGGTCAATCTCGACGGCCACAGCGGTAACCGCACAGATCATCGCCCAGGTCGCCAGCCATATCTACGGCGGCACAACCATTAACCGTATTGATGAAGTGCTGTCGCCTTTTGTGGAGGCCAGTCTGGAGAAACACCGTCAGACCGCACAAAAATGGCAGATTGCCGATGCTGAAGCTTACGCCCGTGCCAGTACCGAGAAGGAGTGTTTTGATGCATTCCAGTCGCTGGAGTATGAGGTCAATACGCTGCACACGGCCAACGGACAGACGCCATTTGTCACTTTTGGTTTTGGCCTTGGCACCAGTTGGTCTGCGCGCCTGGTACAACAATCTGTTTTGCGTAACCGCATTGCCGGTCTGGGCAAAAATCATAAAACAGCGGTGTTCCCGAAGCTGGTGTTCGCCATTAAAGAGGGCCTGAACCGATCCCCGGGAGACTGCAATTACGACATCAAACAGCTGGCGCTGGAGTGTGCCAGTAAAAGGATGTATCCCGATATCCTTAACTATGAGCAGGTGGTGAGGGTCACAGGCTCATTCAAGACGCCGATGGGTTGCCGCAGTTTCCTTGGACCATGGGAAGAAAATGGCAGGCTGGTGCACGAAGGCCGCAATAATATTGGGGTGATCAGTATTAATCTGCCCCGTCTCGCGCTGGAGGCCAGAGGCGATGAAGCGGCATTCTGGGATTATCTTGATCAGCGCCTGCTGCTGGCGAAGAAAGCACTGATGACCCGCATTGCCCGGCTGGAAAATATTAAAGCCCGCGTCGCCCCCATTCTTTATATGGAAGGTGCCTGCGGCGTTCGGTTACAGGCTGATGAGAATGTGGCGGAGATTTTTCGTCATGGCCGTGCTTCCATTTCACTCGGCTATATCGGTATTCATGAAACCATCAATGCGCTCTACGGCAGTAAAACCCATCTGTATGATGACCCGATACGACGGGAAAAGGCGCTGGCTATAGTCGGCCATCTGCGTCAGGCGGTGGATGCCTGGAAAGAGGAGACCGGTTATGGCTTCAGCCTGTACAGTACGCCCAGCGAAAATCTCTGCGATCGTTTCTGTCGGCTGGATACCGCCGAGTTTGGCGTGATCAGTGGCGTAACGGATAAAGGTTACTACACCAACAGCTTCCATCTGGATGTAGAGAAGAAGGTGAATCCCTATGACAAAATCGACTTTGAGGCGGCTTATCCTCCTCTCGCCAACGGCGGCTTTATCTGTTACGGGGAATATCCCAATATCCAGCACAATCTGAAGGCGCTGGAAGATGTCTGGGATTACAGCTACAGCCGTGTCCCCTATTACGGCACTAATACGCCGATTGATGAGTGCTACGACTGCGGTTTTACCGGTGAATTTTCCTGTACCAGCAAGGGTTTTACCTGCCCGAAATGTGGCAATCACGAACCCTCAAGAGTTTCTGTTACCCGCAGAGTGTGCGGCTATCTGGGTAGTCCTGATGCCCGTCCGTTTAATGCCGGTAAGCAGGAAGAGGTGAAACGTCGTGTTAAACATATGGCGACCGGACAACTGGAGTGAATATTCATCAGTATTATCCGGTGGATATTGTTAACGGGCCGGGCACACGCTGCACGCTGTTTGTTGCGGGTTGTGAACATCGGTGTATCGGCTGCTACAACCAGCGAACCTGGCGACTTTCGTCAGGTTTTCCCTTTACCATTCAGCAGGAAGAACAGCTGATTGCCGATCTCAATGACACGCGCATCCCTCGTCAGGGGTTGTCACTATCGGGCGGCGATCCGCTGCATCCGGCCAACGTGGCCGATGTACTGAGGTTAGTGAAACGAGTTCGGCGCGACTGTCCGGGTAAGGATATCTGGCTGTGGACAGGTTACCGGCTGGAGGAACTGAGTGCATCACAGCAGGCTGTTGCTGAGATAATCAATGTGCTGGTGGACGGACAGTTTATTCAGGCGCTGAAAGATCCTTCGCTACTCTGGCGCGGGAGCAGCAATCAGGTCATTCACTATCTTCGCTAGCGCTGAGCCAAAGGTTCGTTTATCGCTGCCAGTGCAATTTCTTGCCAAATCCCAGCGTATTATCGGTCATTTTCAGTTCGTCGATTTGTATCTCCCACAAGGGTGCCGACACTTTTATCGCCACCGGAAAACGTTTGACGTAAGCTTTGTGCGCCAGCGCCTGAGCTTCCCCCTCCAGCAGCCGGATCCTGCCAGAGTACTGCACACCTTTTATCAGCAGGATACTTTTCGGCTGGCCATTGATGGTGCCGGCCACCTGCGATTCAGCAGCAAACTGCTCACCGTGTCGGGTGGTCTTTTCCGTCATGATCCAGAACACTACCGCTTGTGGATCAAAGATGTAAAAACAGTTGGCACACCATACGGGTGTCCCGCCACAGACCGAGAGAACATGCTGTTTTTGCAGATAACGGGCAATAGCAGCAAGAGGCTGAGAATCAGTCATCTTTATCTTCCTGAAATATAATCATTATTTTGTTATCTGCTCTCATGACAAAATGAAAAAGCGTGGTGGCTGGCTGAGCTGATAGAATTGACAGGTTATGCTACGAGCGAACGGCTTTATATGAAAAATCACGGTGAGGCGCAATGGCGTCTTTATATTCTGCGCACAGCCAGCGGGCTGCTTTACACCGGCATTACCAACGATATTGACCGCCGCTTTAACCAGCACCAAAACGGTAAAGGGGCGAAAGCACTGCGCGGTAAAGGTCCGCTGGAACTGCTGTTTCATTGTGAAGCGGGCGATCGCGCCAACGCGTCAAAACTGGAGTATCAGGTAAAAAAGCTCCGGCGGCTGGATAAAATCAGGCTGATTGCTCATCAGCCTGTTTCTCTCGCCCTCTGGCTTGATACGCTTAAAAACGGTTGAACGGAGCGGAATATTCAATATCCCCTTCGGCACCAACTAATGCGTTATCAGCAAGCTTGTAAACCTGAAAAGCCTTTTCAGTTCCCGGCCAGCGGCAGCGAAGCTGATTGCCCGCGGCCGAAACAAATCCGTAACGGCCGTAGAAATTTTCGTCTCCTACCACCACCACAGCCGCGTAACCAAATTCATTAAGTGTATCCAGCCCTTCGTAAATCAGCTGTTTACCCAGTTCCTGCCCGCGGACGCGCTGATCCACAGCCAGGGGAGCCAGACCAACCCACTGATAATCTTCACCATTCAGCGTTACCGGACTGAATGCTGCGTAGCCCAGAACCTGACCTTCATCATCGGTTGCTACTACCCCGAGCGTCAGTAATCCATCCTCACGCAGTTGCTGAACAAGCTCCGCCTCTGCCGGGGTTGCAAAACAACGTCGCAATAAACTGTCGATGCTGGCAGCATCGACGCCAATTTCCGTACGAATTAACATGATGCACCTGCGCGATTCACCCTGGAAGTCGCGTCCTCAGTCAGCCCCGCCTCAATAAGGTCAGCCAGTTGCATAAGTCCGGTGCGCATTAACACCGGCATAAATTCCAGCTCAACAGAATCCATCAGATTTTTCACCTCAAGACCCAGCTCCGTATCGCCCTCAATAACCAGACGACGCTGGAAAAACAAGGTATCAGGATCCAGCCTGCGCGCCGCCACCAACAGAAGATCGTTTGCATCGCCACGAAACCATACATCCGCTTCGCGACGGTCTTCCACCCGTAATTTTCCCTGCTCTACTGTCGTTGTCCAGCGCAGCCCAAGGTCCCGAATCTCTGTGCCAAACCAGCGCCCCTGGAGGAAGTTTAACTCACCTTCAGCTAAAGCATGATGAAATTGCCAGTTCAGAAGCTGTTGCAGGCCATAACGTTTCACGGCAAAAGGGGCACATCTTAGCGGAAAGCGCAAAAACTGTGGGCCTCCAAGTACTAACCGGGTGCGTAACTGGTTCAACACTTTTTCACTCCTTATGAACAAACTTCGGCTATTTTGCCACAATGACCAGATGTATCGGCGCACTGGATCAACAAACTGAAGGAACGCCGGTGCGCTGGCAGCGCATTCGTTTCCCATCAATACGCCAATAACTGCCTTAAATCAAAAATTGTCATCGCCAGCCTCACTACACTGAACGGTACTTCTGTTGATCCGGAAATCGTTATATGGAACTGCTCTGTCCCGCTGGCAACCTGCCGGCGTTGAAAGCGGCGATTGAAAATGGTGCAGACGCTGTTTATATCGGTCTGAAAGATGACACTAATGCCCGCCACTTTGCCGGACTGAATTTTACCGAAAAGCGTCTGGAAGAAGCCGCCAGATATGCTCATCAACACAGACGCAAACTGCACGTTGCGATTAACACTTTTGCCCACCCTGATGGTTACTCACGCTGGGAACGGGCGGTGGATATGGCCGCCTCGGCCGGTGTGGATGCGCTGATCCTCGCCGATATTGCCATGCTGGATTATGCCGCCAGTCGCTATCCTCAGATTGAGCGACACGTTTCAGTGCAGGCCTCTGCGACCAATGCTGAAGCAGCAAAATTTTATCAACGTAACTTCGATGTCGCCCGTATTGTCCTGCCACGCGTCCTGTCCATTCACCAGGTTCGTCAGCTTTCCCGGGCGACTACCGTTCCTCTGGAAGTTTTCGCCTTTGGCAGCCTTTGCATTATGGCGGAAGGACGCTGCTACCTCTCTTCCTACCTGACCGGTGAATCACCCAATACCGTAGGAGCATGTTCGCCCGCCCGATTTGTTCGCTGGCAACAAACCACAAACGGGCTGGAGTCGAGGCTGAATGAAGTGCTGATCGATCGTTATGACGGTGATGAAAATGCAGGTTATCCCACGCTCTGTAAAGGTCGTTATAAGGTGGCAGAGCAGCGTTATCACGCCCTTGAGGAGCCCACCAGCCTCAATACGCTACAACTGTTGCCAGAGCTGATGTCAGCAAATATTGCATCGGTAAAAATTGAGGGGCGCCAGCGGAGTCCTGCCTATGTTGGCCAGGTGGCAAAAATCTGGCGACAGGCCATCGATCATTGCAAAGCCAGTCCCGAGCACTTCGTGGCGCAGCAGAACTGGATGAACGCGCTGAGTGCGTTAAGTGAAGGGACGCAGACGACGCTGGGTGCGTACCATCGTGAATGGCAGTAGGAAAAGTGAGATGAAATATTCATTGGGTCCGGTCCTCTGGTACTGGCAGAAAGAAACGTTGCAGGATTTTTATGACGCGGCAGCAGGCAGCAGCGCTGAGATTATCTATCTGGGAGAAACAGTGTGCAGCAGGCGACGGGCAACAAAATTTTCGGACTGGATGGCAATAGCAAAAGATCTCCGCGCCGCAGGTAAACAGGTGGTATTAAGTACGCTGGCGCTGGTGCAGTCCGCTTCTGAACTGACCGAACTGAAACGCTTTGTAGACAACGGCGAGTTTCTGATCGAAGCCAATGACATGGGCACAGTCAATATGGCTGCTGAAACTGGCGTGCCGTTCATTGCCGGCCATGCGCTGAACTGCTACAACGCCATGGCGTTAAAAATTTTGCTCAAGATGGGGATGATGCGCTGGTGTATGCCGGTTGAGCTGTCACGTGACTGGCTGTCAGATTTACTGAACCAGTGTGATGAGTTAAAAATTCGCGGGCGGTTTGAGGTGGAAGTGCTTAGCTACGGTTATCTGCCTCTGGCGCTTTCCGCTCGCTGCTTTACCGCAAGATCGGAAAATCGTAGTAAGGATGACTGCCAGACCTGTTGTATTAATTATCCCCACGGCAGATCTCTGCTCTCGCAGGAAGATCAGCAGGTATTTGTACTGAATGGTATCCAAACGATGAGCGGCTACTGCTACAACCTGGGAAACGATCTGTCTTCCATGCATGGTCTGGTCGATATTGTGCGTTTTTCACCGCAGGGCAGTGAAACTCTGGCACTGATAGATGCCTTTCGTAAGAATGAAACCGGACTGGCACCACTCCCTCTGGTGGCACAGAAGCAGTGTAACGGCTACTGGCGGCAGATTGCAGGTCTGGAACTCATCGACACAACCGGATAATGGTGGCAATACTATCCGGAAAATTAAATTCAAAAAGTGCTGTAAACTGTCAATCTTGATAATCTGCTATCACTTAGGCTTTGAAGCTGTTCTGGCGCGAATGCCCCACGGATAAGTGAGCAATTATGTCTGATTCCATAAAGATCCCCCTGTCTGTACTTGATTTGGCCCCCGTTCCCGCCGGAGCGGATGCACGTGAGGCATTTCACACCTCACTGGCGCTGGCAAGGCACGCTGAAAAACTGGGTTTTAATCGTTACTGGCTGGCTGAACACCATAATATGACCGGTATCGCCAGCGCCGCCACTGCGGTTCTTATCGGCCATCTGGCAGCAAATACAACCACACTGCATCTGGGTTCTGGCGGCGTAATGTTACCAAACCATTCCCCCCTGGTTATTGCTGAACAATACGGCACGCTGGAGTCCCTTTACCCAGGACGAATCGATCTTGGGATTGGACGCGCCCCAGGCACCGATCAGCAAACCATGATGGCCTTACGTCGTCATATGGCCGGACATATCGACAACTTTCCCGCCGATGTCCAGCAGCTCATTAACTGGTTCGACGCTGAACAAAGTTCTCCTCCTGCGGTTCAGCCTGTACCAGGTCTGGGACTGAAAATTCCTCTCTGGTTACTTGGTTCAAGCCTTTACAGCGCGCATCTCGCGGCACAAATGGGCCTGCCATTTGCCTTTGCATCGCATTTTGCACCTGATTTGCTGATGGAAGCTTTGCATATTTATCGGGAAAAATTTGTCCCTTCGCCACGGCTTGAAAAACCTTATGCCATGGTATGCGTCAACGTGGTGGCAGCCGATAATGAAAATGAGGCAAAATTCCTCTTCACCTCAATGCAGCAGCAGTTTGTTAATCTTCGTCGCGGCAAACCAGGGCCATTACCTGCGCCTGTGGAAAATATGGACAGCTTCTGGTCACCTTCGGAGCGATATGGCATCCAAAATGCGTTGAGTATGTCACTGGTCGGCGACAGGGAGAAGGTTCGCCAGGGCCTGGCTTCATTAATTCGTGAAACCGGGGCAGATGAAATTATGATCAACGGCCAGATCTTTGATCAGCAGGCTCGTCTTCACTCCTTTGCGCTGGCAATGGCTGCACACCCGTCGTTGTAAACAAATCGCGCCATCCTCTGCCTTTAGCAATAAAAAAACCCGCTATGCGGTCAGCACAGCGGGTTCTTGAGCGGATGTGAAGTCCGTTAACTCAGTAACGGGCCCCCATCAGTTGTTACAACAATTACGCATCACGACGACGGCCTGGTGCGCCACCGTCTTCACGGCGACGGCTGCCACCGTCACGGCTGAATCCACCGCCACGGCGTTCACCACCACGATCGTTGCTGAAACGACGGCCACCTTCAGAACGGCCACCTTCACGACCACCGCCAAAGCCGCCACGGCGCTCACCACCACGGCGTTCACCACCGCGATCGTTACTGTGAGGCTGTGCATCACCAATCAGCTGCATGTTCATCGGCTTATTCAGGATCCGCGTGCGGGTGAAATGTTGCAAAATATCACCAGGCATACCTTTTGGCAGCTCGATAGTTGAGTGTGTGCCAAACAGCTTGATGTTACCGATATAACGGCTGCTGATATCACCTTCGTTAGCAATAGCGCCAACAATGTGACGAACTTCCACGCCGTCATCGCGACCCACTTCAATACGGTAAACTTCCATATCCCCAACATCGCGACGTTCACGGCGTGGTCGGTCGCCATCACGGCTGTCACGAGGACCACGGTCTGAACGATCGCCACGACGATCATCACGTTCTTTGAACTCGCGACGAGGACGCGGTGCAGGATCAGCAGGGACAATCAGAGGACGTTCACCCTGAGCCATTTTCAGCAGAGCGGCGGCCAGCGTTTCCATATCCAGTTCTTCGCCCGGCTGCATTTTGCTCAGCAGAGCACGGTACTGATCCAGATCGCTGCTTTCCAGCTGCTGTTGAACTTTGGCTGCAAATTTAGCCAGACGACGTTCACCCAGCAGTTCTGCATTTGGCAGTTCAACTTCGGGGATGGTCAGCTTCATTGTGCGTTCGATGTTACGCAGCAGACGACGCTCGCGGTTTTCTACGAACAACAGGGCACGACCCGCACGACCCGCACGGCCAGTACGACCTATACGGTGAACATAGGATTCTGCATCCATTGGAATGTCATAGTTAACAACCAGACTGATACGTTCAACATCCAGACCACGGGCCGCAACATCTGTGGCGATAAGGATGTCCAGACGACCATCTTTCAGACGCTCCAGCGTCTGCTCACGCAGAGCCTGGTTCATATCACCGTTCAGTGCCGCACTGTTGTAACCGCTGCGCTCAAGTGCTTCGGCTACTTCCAACGTGGCATTTTTGGTACGAACAAAGATAATTGCTGCATCAAAGTCTTCCGCTTCCAGGAACCGCACCAGCGCATCAGTCTTACGACCATAGGCAGTCCAGTAACTCTGGCTGATATCAGGGCGGGTAGTCAGACTCGACTGAATACGCACTTCCTGAGGATCTTTCATAAAACGTTTAGTAATACGACGGATCGCTTCCGGCATTGTCGCCGAGAAGAGCGCAGTCTGATGACCATCCGGGATCTGCGCCATGATGGTTTCAACGTCTTCAATGAAGCCCATACGCAGCATCTCATCGGCTTCATCCAGCACCAGACCACGCAGGTTAGAAAGATCTAAAGTACCGCGTTTCAGGTGGTCAAGCAGACGGCCAGGAGTACCCACCACAACCTGTGGACCCTGACGCAAAGCGCGCAGCTGGACGTCATAACGCTGGCCGCCGTAAAGGGCAACCACATTAAGACCGCGCATGTGTTTAGAGAATTCGGTTACTGCTTCAGCAACCTGAACTGCCAGCTCACGGGTTGGTGCAAGCACCAGGATCTGTGGAGCCTTAACAGTAGGATCAATATTGTTTAATAACGGCAGGGAAAAGGCCGCTGTTTTGCCACTCCCGGTCTGTGCCATACCCAACACATCACGACCCGCCAACAGGTGAGGAATACACTCAGCCTGAATAGGGGATGGCTTAACATAGCCCATGCCGTTCAGTGATTCGAGAATGTCGGCGTTCAGGCCAAGGTCAGCAAAAGTAGTTTGAATATCAGTCATGTAGTACGTGTGCCTCTTAGATTGCGGCGGCCAGTCTACATAACTCGTCGTGAAAATTTTCAGTCATTTTCATCAAAAAGTGTGAACCGGCTCATATTAGTGGTTTCGACGAACAAAAAGGCCTTCATCCGCTAAGATGATGACATTTAGAAAATTCGGGCAATAAAAGTTCGTCAGCTATTGCTGGTCAGATTCTGATAAATCGTCTTGTGTCTGGCCGAGTAGCGCCAGCTCCAACAATGCATACCGGTGCTCAACAAAGTTGTGAACATTGTTGGCTACCGTCAGCTTGAACAACGCTTCTGCGTTATCCTTCTCCCCCAGACTCAGGTAGTGTTTACCTAAATAGAAGTTGGTTTCACTGAGATGTTCAGCGAGCGAGGTGTTATCCGTTGCGTCCGCCTTGAGACGTTCCATCAGCTTGCTTTCGCTAATGTTGCCCAGGTAGAACTCGACAATATTCCATCCCCATTGGTCCCTGACCGCTTTATCGTAACGCTGTTGGAGCGCTATAACTGCCTTATTGGCATCGATCTCTCGTTCATCGAGATAAAGCCACAGGCTGCGGAAAGGATCGTTAGGATCGTCTTGATAAAACGCCAGCAGATCATCTTGCGCTAATTTGAATCTGCCACCGTAATACAGGGCAATACCACGATTCAAATGCGCGTAATTGTAAGTTGGATCAAGCTCAAGTACAGAATCAAACGCTTCATAGGCAGCATCAAAATTGCCTGCCTGCGTTAAATATATACCTAAATAATTGAAAACTTCAGGCATATCAGGTCTGACAGATAACGCTTGTGAAAAATCATTTCGCGCCAGTGCCCTCAGACCGAGACTATCATACAACACTCCGCGCTCATATAACAGCTGTGCGCGTTCATCATCGGTAAGAGCACGACTGGCAAGAATTTGTTCCATACGCGCCAGAATAACTTCCTGTTGCAGGGTTGGCTGTAACGGAACAGCCAGAACCTCGTTCTTACGCCAATCCGAGTTGCTGCATCCTGCCAGCATGATAGCTGTCGCAACGAAACACCAGCGCAAAAAAGGCTTCATTTCCCACTCCCGAATACAAACAATGGGATGAAATCCATTCATCCGCCTGTCGTGCACAAGGTGTCGTCCTGCCCTCGCGATGAAACCGTTCTCCATGGAGCTACCATGGAGAACTCATGGTCTGATGTAACTTATTCTGCTTCAGGACCAGTCGCAGTTGCCGCTTCAGGCTCAGCCTGCACGGTGGCTTCTTTGATGCTCAGGCGAACACGGCCCTGGCGATCAACTTCCAGCACTTTAACTGGTACTTCCTGTCCCATTTGCAGATAGTCAGTCACTTTCTCTACACGCTTGTCAGCGATTTGCGAAATATGCACCAGACCTTCTTTACCGCCACCGATTGCCACAAAGGCACCAAAGTCTACGATGCGGGTCACTTTACCGTTATAAATGCGGCCCACTTCGATTTCAGCGGTAATTTCTTCGATGCGACGGATAGCAAATTTCGCTTTGTCGCCATCGGTAGCGGCAATTTTCACCGTACCGTCATCTTCAATTTCAATAGTGGTGCCGGTTTCCTCAGTCAGCGCCCGAATGACTGAACCGCCTTTACCAATCACGTCTTTAATTTTGTCCGGGCTGATTTTGATGGTATGGATGCGTGGCGCAAACTCAGAGATATCACCACGTGGCGTACTGATAGCCTGTTCCATAACGCCGAGAATGTGCAGACGCGCACCTTTGGCCTGATTCAGGGCTACCTGCATGATTTCACGGGTAATGCCCTCAATTTTAATATCCATTTGCAGCGCAGAGATACCTTCACGGCTACCCGCCACTTTGAAGTCCATATCGCCCAGGTGATCTTCATCACCGAGGATATCGGACAACACCACAAAGTTGTCACCTTCTTTCACCAGCCCCATCGCGATACCGGCTACAGCAGCTTTGATTGGCACACCTGCGTCCATCAAAGCCAGAGAAGCACCACAAACGGACGCCATAGAAGATGAACCGTTTGACTCAGTGATCTCGGACACCACACGCACGGTGTACGGGAAGGCGTCACCCTTCGGCATTACTGCTAACACGCCACGCTTAGCCAGGCGCCCGTGACCAATTTCACGACGCTTAGGCGAACCCACCATGCCGGTTTCACCCACAGAATAAGGAGGGAAATTATAATGGAAGAGGAAGCTATCGGTGCGCTCACCCATCAGCTCATCCAGACTTTGCGCATCGCGGGCGGTTCCCAGCGTTGCCGTTACCAGTGCCTGAGTTTCACCACGCGTAAACAGTGCGGAACCGTGAGTACGTGGCAACACGCCGGTACGCACATCCAGACCACGGATCATATCTTTTTCACGACCATCGATACGCGGTTCACCACGCAGGATGCGACTGCGCACCACACTCTTTTCAAGGCTGTGAAGAATATCGCCGATTTCAGCTTCATCCAGCGCTGCATCTTCAGCCAGCAGTGCCGCAGTCACTTCTGATTTAATGACATCTACCTGCGCATAACGCTCTTGCTTTTCAGTGATGCGGTAGGCGTCGCTCAGACGGGATTCTGCCAGAGCAGAGATACGTGAATGCAACGATTCATTGACAGCTTCAGGTTGCCAGTCCCAACGAGGTTTACCCGCTTCAGCGACAAGTGCATTGATGTTTTCAATCACCACCTGCTGTTGATCGTGACCAAACACGACCGCGCCCAGCATCTGATCTTCACTCAGCAATTCAGCTTCAGATTCAACCATCAGCACAGCGCCCTGTGTTCCCGCCACCACCAGATCAAGCTTACTTTCCAGCAGCTCATCTGAGGTTGGATTCAGCACATACTGGTCGTTAATATAACCCACACGAGCCGCGCCGATTGGGCCATTAAAAGGAATACCAGACAAACTCAGTGCCGCAGAAGCACCAATCATAGCCACGATATCAGGATTCACCTGTGGGTTAACTGAAACCACAGTGGCAATGACCTGTACCTCATTCACAAATCCTTCCGGGAACAGTGGACGAACAGGGCGATCGATCAGACGCGCGGTGAGTGTTTCACCTTCACTAGGACGACCTTCACGACGGAAGAAACTCCCCGGAATACGACCGGCTGCGTATGTACGTTCCTGATAGTTCACGGTAAGAGGAAAAAAGTCCTGGCCGGGTTTAGCTTTTTTCTGACCGACAACAGTAACGAACACGGCAGTGTCATCCATACTTACCATTACGGCGGCTGTTGCCTGGCGAGCCATCATACCGGTCTCAAGGGTAACGGTATGCTGACCATACTGGAATTTTTTAACGATCGGGTTCAGCAAAATTTTGTCCTTAACGTCATGGCAAGGCACTGACCCTGCCGTGGATTTCAAATCCTCATCTGCATCCTCGCGACTAATGACAACCCTTAATCCCCACCCGGGACAAAGCCTCTCATTAGCCGCGCGAATCTCTGCAACTGAAGATCACACTGAGCAACAATACAATAGTTTGACCTGGATTGCTGCCGACTGCCTGAAAAAAGGGGCCATAAAGGCCCCTTTTTAACGAAACTCGCACGAATCTGTCTGATTGCCCGTATTCCCTATCAGAATACACTTAAAGGCCTGACTGATTCTTAAGACTTAGCGACGCAGACCCAGACGCTCGATCAGGCTGGTGTAACGTGCAACATCTTTACGCTTCAGGTAATCCAGCAGCTTACGACGCTGGGAAACCATACGCAGCAGACCGCGACGGCTGTGGTGATCTTTCTTGTGCTCAGAGAAGTGACCTTGCAGGTGGTTAATCTGAGCAGTCAGCAGAGCAACCTGAACTTCGGTAGAACCACTGTCGTTTGCGTCACGGCCAAAATCCGCAATGATTTGTGCCTTAGTTTTAACACTTAGAGACATTATTCAACTCCAAATTTTAAGATAAATGTACAGGTGCCGATCTCTAATTCAGCAACCCAGCGTTAAAGCCGCGCCATTCTACTCTTAGCAAGACGCTTACGCAAATGACTACTCGGAATATTCTACAACCAGGCGACGTGGTGCAACCCGACCATCATCAATGATCTCGGCCATACCGATGAACTTATGATCTGAGCCCTCAGTAACACGAACCAAACCTTTGGCTGGCACATGAGGCACTTGCACAGGTTGCCCCTGTTTAAAATAAGCCGCAGCCGCATTCAACAGATTAACTTCAGGATAAGCTGCTGCCGGACTGTCCAGAGGCATCAGAAGTGGGTCAAGTAAATCAGCAGCAGGGCGCTCGCTGCGCAGTGCTTCTTCGTTCAACGTGACGAGCTGTTCAAGAGTGACCATGCCAGCAATCGGGTATGTGGCAACCTGTAAACGACGCAGGTAGATGACATGTGCGCCACAGCCAAGCATCTCACCCAAATCATCGGTGATGGTGCGAATGTAAGTACCCTTTGAGCAGTGAATTTCCAGCTCCAGTTCATTGCCTTCCCAGCGAATGAACTTCAACTCATAGACCACGATGCTCCGGGACTCACGTGGAACGTCAATTCCCTCACGCGCGTACTCATACAATTTTCGGCCCTGATACTTCAGCGCGGAGTACATTGACGGCACCTGCTGCGTTTCACCACGGAAACGATCAATAGCGTCGTCAAGCTGTTGTTGTGTGAAGTTTAGCGGGCGCTCACTGATGATTTGACCATCAGCATCAGAAGTATCGGTGCGCTGTCCCAGCCGGGCAATTACCCGGTAGCGTTTATCTGAATCAAGCAGATAGCGGGAAAATTTAGTGGCCTCACCCAGACAAATCGGCAACATGCCGGTAGCCAGCGGATCAAGTGCACCGGTATGCCCGGCACGATTGGCGCTGAACAGACGTTTGACCTTCTGCAACGCATCATTGGAGGAAAGTCCCTGAGGCTTATCCAGTAACAATACGCCATGCACATCGCGACCACGACGACGAGGACGACTCATTACTCCTCCTGGTCTTCTTCCGCAGAACCACGGCGCTCAGCATCGCTTTTTACCACGTTAGTCACAAGGTTAGACATGCGCATCCCTTCAACCAATGAGTTATCGTAAAAGAAGGTGAGTTCAGGCACGATTCGCAAGCGCATCGCTTTGCCTAACAACGTGCGGATATAACCAGATGCATCGCCCAGTGCACGTAAACCGGCTTTGATAGCATCTTCATCTTTGTCATTCAAAAAGGTGACAAACACTTTGGCATAGGCAAGATCGCGGGAAACATCAACACCAGAGACGGTAACCATCATGCCCAGTCGCGGGTCTTTAATCTCGCGTTGTAAAATAATAGCGATCTCTTTCTGCAATTCCTGGGAAACACGCTGTGGACGACCAAATTCTTTCGCCATAATTATTCTCTCCAAATTAAGGCTTTATCCCACCTTTACTCGTGAGACCGTCGTAGAACAATCGTTCGTAATCAGGGTGGAAGATAAATTGGTGGGATATTAACAGTGGGAGGCCCGGTGGGCCTCCCAACTCAGTCACTTTTAAAGCGGCAATCAGGCGATAGTGCGCTGGATCTCAATAATTTCAAATACTTCGATCATATCGCCAACGCGCACGTCGTTGTAGTTTTTCACGCCGATACCACACTCCATGCCGTTGCGAACTTCGTTAACATCATCTTTGAAGCGACGCAGGGATTCCAGCTCGCCTTCATAGATAACCACGTTGTCGCGAAGAACACGGATCGGGTTATGACGCTTAATATTGCCTTCCGTTACCATACAGCCGGCGATAGCACCAAATTTCGGTGATTTGAACACATCGCGCACCTCAGCCAGGCCAATAATCTGCTGCTTGTACTCTGGTGCCAGCATACCGCTCATTGCCTGCTTAACTTCGTCTATCAGGTTATAGATGACAGAGTAGTAACGCAGATCCAGGCTCTCTGAATCAATCACACGACGGGCAGACGCATCAGCACGTACGTTGAATCCAACGAGGATTGCATTGGATGCCGCCGCCAGAGTGGCATCGGTCTCGGTGATCCCACCCACGCCGGAACCAACAATTTTGACTTTCACTTCGTCGGTAGAAAGCTTCAACAGCGAGTCAGAGATAGCCTCAACAGAGCCCTGAACATCAGCTTTCAGCACGATGTTAAGTTCAGAAACTTCGCCTTCAGCCATGTTGGCAAACATGTTTTCCAACTTGGATTTCTGCTGACGCGCGAGTTTAACTTCACGGAATTTACCCTGACGATACAACGCCACTTCACGGGCTTTTTTCTCGTCACGCACCACTGTCGCTTCATCACCCGCAGCAGGAACGCCTGACAGGCCGAGAATTTCCACCGGAATTGACGGGCCAGCTTCCAGCACTTCACGCCCCAGTTCATCACGCATCGCACGAACACGGCCGTATTCAAAGCCGCACAATACGATATCGCCTTTGTTGAGCGTACCTTCGCGGACCAGCACCGTAGCAACCGGACCACGACCTTTATCAAGGAAGGATTCGATTACCACACCGCTTGCCATACCCTGGCGCACAGCGGTCAGTTCCAGAACTTCAGCCTGCAACAGAATAGCGTTTAACAATTCATCTATGCCGGTACCCGCTTTCGCAGAGACGCTGACGAACATGTTCTCACCGCCCCACTCTTCCGGGATGATGCCATATTGAGTCAGTTCATTTTTAACGCGATCGGGATCCGCTTCTGGCTTATCGATTTTGTTAACAGCAACGACAACCGGCACTTTCGCCGCTTTAGCATGCTGGATAGCTTCGATAGTCTGTGGCATTACGCCATCATCGGCTGCGACCACCAGAATAACGATGTCCGTTGCCTGAGCACCACGAGCACGCATTGCGGTAAAAGCAGCATGGCCTGGGGTATCCAGGAACGTGATCATCCCATTGTCAGTTTCAACGTGGTAAGCACCAATATGCTGGGTAATACCGCCCGCTTCGCCAGAGGCCACTTTGGTAGAACGGATGTAATCCAGCAGGGACGTTTTACCGTGGTCAACGTGGCCCATAATGGTCACAACCGGCGCGCGGGACTCCATTGCTGCGTCGGTGTCACGATCGCTCATTACCGCTTCTTCCAACTCATTCTCACGGCGCAGCGTCACTTTGTGACCCATCTCTTCTGCCACCAGTTGAGCTGTCTCCTGATCAATCACCTGATTAATGGTGGCCATAGCCCCCATTTTCATCATGACTTTGATGACCTGGGAGCCTTTCACCGCCATTTTATTGGCAAGTTCGGCAACGGTAATAGTTTCGCCGATAATCACGTCGCGGTTAACCGCCTGAACAGGCTTGTTGAAACCCTGCTGCAATGCGCTTGGCTTACGCTTGCCGCCTTTGCCGCCACGGAATTGCGCACGCGCTTCTTCACGGTCGGTTTTAGCTTCAGAGTGTTTGTTACCTTTCTTCTGACGCGGTGCTTTTGCCGGACGCGCAGCGCGTGAACGACGATCGCCTTCAACCTGCGCGTCGTTTTCATCTTCTGCCTGACGGGCATGCGAAGACGTGGTCACATGGTAGTCGGATGTGTCTTCCACTTCTTTCTCCGCCTCAGCCCACTCGGACCCTTTTTCTTCCGCCATTTTACGGGCTTCTTCAGCTACGCGTTTGGCATCTTCTTCAATCTTACGACGCGCTTCCTGTTCAGCCTTGTGCTTGAGTTCAGCAGCTTCAGCTTCCCGTCGGGCTTTTTCAGATTGGTTTGCCCGGGCCATTTCGTCAGTATGTTGATTGCTCACTTTGTCTTTTTCCGCTGCTTCGCGTTTGGCTTTTTCAGCTGCCTCACGTTTAGCCTGCTCCTCGGCTTCACGCTTCGCTTTATCCTGAGCTTCGCGCTGGGCTTTGTCTTCAGCCTCGCGACGAGCCTGTTCTTCCGCTTCACGCTGTGCCTGCTCTTCTGCTTCCGCTTGTTCAGCTTCAGCAGCGTCACCTTTTACATAAGTGCGTTTTTTGCGGACTTCAATTTGCACCGATTTACTTTTACCCCCGGTGCCTGGAATATTCAAGGTACTGCGCGTTTTGCGCTGTAAAGTCAGCTTACCAGAACCGCCATTTTGGGCACGGTTCAAATGAGTGAGAAGGGTCTCTTTTTCCTGCTGTGTCACAGAGTCTGTGGCAGACTTGCGGATCCCTGCATCAGCGAATTGCTGTACCAGGCGTTCTACCGGAGTCTGAATTTCTGCGGCCAGCGATTTTACGGTTACATCTGTCATGCTGTTCCTTCCTGCTACAGTTTGTTATGCGTCGTCACCGAACCAACAGATATTTCTGGCAGCCATAATTAGCTCCCCAGCCTGCTCATCGCTCAGGCCCTCAATATCTGACAGGTCGTCAACACCCTGCTCGGCAAGATCTTCCAGCGTACAAACGCCCATCGCTGCCAGCTTAAATGCCAGTTCACGATCCAGACCTTCCAGATTAAGCAAATCATCTGCTGGCAGGTTTGTGCCCTGACTCTCTGCTTTTTCCAGAGCAAGTGTGGTTAACGCATTTTTTGCACGATCACGCAGCGCTTCAATGGTCTCTTCATCCAGACCGTCAATTTCAAGCAGCTCGTTAATCGGAACGTAAGCCAGCTCTTCAAGAGAAGAGAAGCCCTCTTCAACCAGAACGGTCGCAAAATCCTCATCAATATCAAGATGACGGGTAAAGACATCGATGGCTGCATGAGCTTCAGCCTGATGCTTGGCCTGTAGATCGTCTACCGTCATCACATTCAGTTCCCAGCCGCTCAGCTGCGCCGCGAGACGAACGTTTTGACCATTTCGGCCAATCGCCTGAGCCAGATTTCCGGCTTCGACAGCGATATCCATCGTGTGGTTATCTTCATCAACCACAATAGAGGCGACATCTGCCGGGGCCATGGCATTGATCACAAACTGTGCCGGATTATCGTCCCACAACACGATGTCAATACGTTCGCCACCCAACTCACTGGAAACCGCCTGAACACGCGCACCACGCATACCCACGCAAGCGCCGACCGGATCAATACGCTTATCATTGGTTTTCACCGCGATTTTAGCTCGTGAACCTGGATCACGCGCCGCAGCTTTGATTTCAAGCACCTCTTCCGCGATTTCCGGTACTTCGATACGAAACAGTTCAATCAGCATTTCGGGTTTAGAACGGCTGACAAAGAGCTGTGCACCGCGAGCTTCAGGACGCACCGCATAAAGTACCCCACGAATACGGTCGCCCGGACGGAAGTTTTCACGCGGCAGCATATCTTCGCGGATAATGACTGCTTCAGCGTTGGTACTTGAACCATCGTTTGGCCGGACTTCGAGGGAAATATTGTCGCGGTTAACCTTTTTCACCACGCCGGTGATAATTTCACCTTCCTGCTCACGGAACTGATCGACCACCATCGCACGCTCGGCTTCGCGCACTTTCTGGACAATCACCTGTTTGGCAGTCTGCGTGGTGATACGATCAAAGGTCACCGACTCAATCTGATCTTCAACAAACTCACCCGCATTCAGCGATTCATCTTCAAAACGCGCAGCTTCAAGGGTGATTTCACGGGTTGGCATAGTGACTTCATCAACAATCAGCCAGCGACGGAAGGTTTCAAAATCACCACTTTTGCGGTCAATGCTGACACGCACATCGATTTCCTGCTCGTATTTCTTTTTGGTTGCCGTGGCCAGCGCACTCTCCAGTGCCTCGAAAATCTTCTCGCGCGGGAGGGATTTCTCGTTAGATACGGCCTCGACTACAGCTAAGATTTCTTTGTTCATCCTGGTATGCCTCAATCCGAACTTTTAAAAGTGGGGAACCAGGTTCGCCTTCTGGATATTGCTCAGCGCGAACACTTCGTCGTTACCCTCAACGGCAACCGTAATCATCTCACCCTCGACTGATTTGATGATCCCCTGCCATTTGCGGCGGTTCTGCACGGCCATGCGTAACACCAGGCTCACTTCTTCACCGGTAAATCGTGCATAATGCTCTGCGGTAAAGAGTGGGCGGTCAAGGCCTGGTGAGGAGACTTCAAGGTTGTAAGCTACGGTGATGGGATCCTCAACATCAAACACGGCACTGACCTGGTGACTGACATCAGCGCAATCGTCAACAGTGATGCCATTTTCACTATCAATATAGATGCGCAACGTAGAAGTGCGGCCGCGTACAAATTCAATACCGACCAGTTCAAAGCCTAACGCTTCTACCGGTGCTGAAATCAGCTCTGTTAATTTTTGCTCTAATGTGGACAATCCCACCCCCAAGACATAAAAAAAGGGCTTAATAGCCCAGTTTACTGTTTCCTGATAACAAAAAACCCCGAAAATTCGGGGCTTTATGCGACTGGACCCTGTACGCCATAAATGGCGGTTCGGCACAATCCAGAAGAATTTTTTTCAAAACCCGCTGTCAGTGCCTCTGATGATGCACACAGTATATTTGAAAAATAACTCTAAGGGAAAGTGGTTGCGGGGGCCGGATTTGAACCGACGACCTTCGGGTTATGAGCCCGACGAGCTACCAGGCTGCTCCACCCCGCGTCCGAAAACGTGGCAAATACTACGCCAAACTTGTAAAAAATACAAGCAATACTGAGATTTGGTACCGAGGACGGGACTTGAACCCGTAAGCCCATGCGGGCACTACCACCTCAAGGTAGCGTGTCTACCAATTCCACCACCACGGCACTAAAGATTGCGACTTTTTTTATTCTGTCGCGCCGAATATAACAACATTAACAACTTACTGCGGGATATCGCTACCCGGCGTAGCCGGTTTTGCAGGCTGGCTCTGCTGCTGAGATTGCGCAGGCTGAGTCAGATTTTCCCACTCGCTTCCTTTCTGAGTTTTGTTGCTGTTGATGTTACCCAGAATCAGACTGATGATGAAGAACAACGTCGCCAGCACAGCGGTCATACGGGTCATAAAGTTACCTGAACCGTTAGAACCAAACAGCGTTGCCGAGGAGCCAGCACCAAATGACGCGCCCATATCAGCGCCTTTACCTTGTTGCAGCATAATCAGACCAACCAGGCCGATGGCTACAATAAGGAAAACTACCAAAAGAGCTTCGTACATAATTCAACCTGTTCCTTGCGCGAGACTCGCACATCAAAAGCTTCAAACCAACCAGCAGGTAGTATCACTACCCTTCCGAAGCGGGTGTGAATACTAACCAAAGCAGCCTGCCCACGCAAGGGCAATTTATCACCCTGAGGTTATTTGCAGAAAAAAACAGCAAAAGTCATGAGTGAAGATGGAAAATGCTGATAAATCAGACAATCACGGCTGCCCAGGCATTCCTGCACACACTTCAGCTCATCCATTAGCTTGAAAAATAAAGCGGAGCCAGCAACTCCGGTGATCACTGTGTTAAACGGCCTTGACGGCGTCGGCAATACGATGTGCCAGTGCCGTCACCTGATCTTCATTCTCGCCTTCAACCATTACCCGGATTAAAGGCTCCGTACCCGATTTTCTCAACAACACGCGACCACGACCGTGCAGTTCTTTCTCAACCTCGGATGTCACCGCTTTGACCTGCTCATCTTCCAGGGGATCGGTTTCACCGCTGAAGCGAACATTCACCAGTATTTGTGGCAGCAGTTTCATCCCGCTACACAAGTCATGCAGGCTCATATGATTACGTACCATCGCAGTAAGTACCTGCAAACCAGCTACTATGCCATCTCCGGTAGTGGTCTTATCAAGCAGGATGACATGCCCGGAGTTTTCCGCCCCGAGACGCCAGCCTTTTTCCTGCATTTTTTCTAAAACATAACGATCGCCGACTTTTGCTCTGGCAAAAGGAATTCCCAACTGCTTCAGTGCCAGTTCCAGCCCCATGTTGCTCATCAATGTGCCCACGACGCCGCCACGTAACTGCCCCTGGCGCAGACCTTCTCGAGCGATGATGTAAAGAATCTGATCGCCATCCACTTTGCAACCAAGGTGGTCCACCATCATGATGCGGTCACCATCACCGTCATAAGCCAGACCAATATCTGCCTTTTCTGCCAGCACTCGCGCCTGAAGTTGACGAACATCTGTTGCACCACATTCTTTATTGATGTTCATACCATCAGGGTGGACACCCAGCGTAATGACCGTGGCCCCAAGTTCGCGCAGCACATTTGGCGCGATATGATAGGTTGCACCATTTGCACAATCCACGACGATTTTCAGCCCATTCAGGCTCAGTTCGCCAGGAAATGTGCCTTTACAGAACTCAATATAGCGACCTGCGGCATCAACAATACGACTGGCACGACCAAGTTCAGCAGATTCCACGCAGGTAATCGGCTTTTCCATTTCTGCCTCAATCGCTTCCTCAACATCGTCAGGTAACTTGGTGCCTTCAATCGAGAAAAATTTAATACCATTGTCATCAAAAGGATTGTGTGAAGCGGAAATAACGATCCCGGCTTCAGCCCGAAAAGTACGGGTCAGATAGGCAATAGCTGGCGTAGGCATCGGTCCGGTAAAAGCTGCTGATAATCCAGCGGCCGCCAAACCAGCCTCCAGGGCCGACTCCAACATGTAACCTGAGATACGCGTATCCTTGCCAATAATGATTTTTTTTGAGCCGTTTCTTGCCAGCACCTTGCCCGCCGCCCAGCCCAACTTGAGCACAAAATCAGGCGTAATTGGCGATTCGCCCACTTTTCCACGAATGCCATCGGTCCCAAAATACTTACGGTTGCTCATAGGATTACTCTTCCTTTGCTGACAATGTTGCTTCGACGACGCGCATGGCCTCGACGGTTTCTTTAACATCATGGACACGCAGAATATGCGCACCTTGCATAGCGGCAATCACCGCGCAGGCCAGACTACCAGTCAGACGCTGAGATGGGCCGACGTTTAACAACTGGCCTATCATGCTTTTGCGTGACATTCCGACCAGCAGAGGCATACCAAAACGATGAAAATCAGCAAGGTGGGCCAGCAGCTGATAATTGTGTCTCAGATTCTTACCGAAACCAAATCCCGGGTCGAGCAGCAACCGATCTTTTTTAATTCCTGCGGCCTCACAGCGCGCAATGCGCTCGATGAAAAATGCCTCAACATCCTGTAAAAAATGCTGATAATGCGGTGACTGTTGCATAGTGCGTGGCTCGCCCTGCATATGCATCAGGCAGACCGGCAGGCCACTGGCCGCTGTAGCCTCCAGCGCTCCTGGCTCCTGCAATGAACGGATGTCGTTAATCAGATGCGCTCCCGCATGGGCAGCCTCGCGAATCACTTCGGTTTTAGATGTATCTACTGAAATCCACACTTCAAAGCGTTGCGCAATGGCTTCCACTACCGGGATCACCCGCTCCAGCTCCTGCTGTACACTGACCTCTTCCGCACCGGGACGCGTGGACTCGCCACCAATATCGATGATGGTCGCGCCTGCATTAATCATGGAATTAGCATGTGTAACAGCCTGAATTAACTCGTTATGCTTGCCGCCATCAGAGAACGAATCCGGAGTTACATTCAATATACCCATCACATGAGGATGGGATAAATCGAGCACGGAGTCTCTGGCATGAAGTTTCATAACGTTGTCTCTCCTGACAGATTTACGAATCATATTCAGTTGTCGTGGATATAAAAAACCCCGGTCAGCGCCGGGGTTCAGGGGGACGATGGCAGGATAACTTATTTATCGCCCAGCTGTTCTGACATGGTATTGCCTGGATTTGGCGTACGCGGTTCATCTACCGGTCGCGGAGCCTTTGGTGTACCGTTGCTGTCAGAATTATTAGTGCCTGGATCTTCCCAACCTGCTGGCGGACGCACTTCGCGGCGCGCCATCAGGTCGTCAATCTGCGGCGCATCGATGGTTTCATACTTCATCAGCGCATCTTTCATTGCATGAAGTATGTCCATGTTTTCGTTCAGAATGCGACGGGCACGTTGGTAGTTACCTTCTACCAGTGACTTCACTTCCTGATCAATGATACGAGCAGTTTCATCAGACATATGTTTTGCTTTAGCTACAGAACGTCCAAGGAAAACTTCACCTTCTTCTTCAGCGTAAAGCAACGGCCCCAGTTTTTCTGAGAAGCCCCATTGCGTAACCATGTTACGTGCAATTGAGGTTGCTACTTTGATGTCGTTAGAGGCACCGGTGGAAACATGTTCAACACCGTAAATGATCTCTTCAGCAAGGCGACCACCATAGAGGGTGGAAATCTGACTTTCCAGTTTCTGACGACTGGCGCTGATGGCATCCCCCTCAGGCAGGAAGAAAGTCACCCCCAGGGCACGACCACGCGGAATGATGGTAACTTTATGCACGGGATCGTGCTCCGGTACCAGCCGACCAATAATCGCATGGCCCGCTTCGTGATAAGCGGTGGACTCTTTCTGTGCCTCAGTCATCACCATAGAGCGCCTTTCGGCTCCCATCATGATCTTGTCTTTCGCCTTCTCAAACTCAACCATCGATACCACACGGCGATTACCACGAGCAGCAAACAGCGCCGCTTCGTTCACCAGGTTTGCCAGATCGGCCCCGGAAAAACCTGGCGTGCCGCGCGCAATGATTGCTGCATCAATATCTGTTGCCAGAGGGACGCGACGCATATGCACTTTCAGAATTTGCTCACGTCCACGTACGTCAGGCAAACCGACCACGACCTGGCGGTCAAAACGTCCCGGACGCAGCAGTGCAGGGTCGAGTACATCCGGACGGTTAGTCGCGGCGATAACGATGATGCCCTCATTGCCTTCAAAACCATCCATCTCGACCAGCATCTGGTTCAGAGTCTGCTCACGCTCGTCGTGACCACCACCCAGACCAGCACCACGTTGCCGACCAACCGCATCAATTTCATCGATAAAGATGATACAAGGCGCTGCTTTTTTGGCTTGTTCGAACATGTCACGAACACGAGAAGCACCGACGCCGACAAACATTTCAACAAAGTCAGAACCTGAAATGGTGAAGAAAGGCACTTTTGCTTCACCTGCGATGGCTTTTGCTAACAACGTTTTACCCGTACCGGGAGGGCCAACCATCAGCACGCCTTTCGGAATTTTACCACCCAGCTTCTGAAAACGGCTTGGCTCGCGCAGGTATTCAACCAGTTCACCAACTTCCTCTTTGGCTTCATCACAGCCTGCCACATCTGCAAAAGTCGTTTTGATCTGATCTTCCGTCAACATGCGGGCTTTGCTTTTGCCAAAGGACATCGCTCCCTTGCCACCACCGCCCTGCATCTGGCGCATGAAGAATATCCAGACACCAATCAACAACAGCATCGGGAACCATGAGATGAAGATAGAAGCCAACAGGCTTGGTTCTTCAGGTGGTTCACCCACTACTTTTACGTTTTTGGTCAACAGGTTATCGAGCAACTTGGGATCGTTGACGGGGATATAGGTCGTGTATCGATTGCTATCTTTTTTGGTAACGTTGATTTCACGTCCGTTGATACGAGCCTCGCGGACCTGATCCTGATTAACTTCAGACAGGAAAGTTGAGTAATCAACCCTACGGCCATTCGACTCGCTGGGTCCGAAACTCTGGAAAACCGACATCAGCACAACTGCGATGACTAACCAAAGAATCAGGTTTTTCGCCATGTCACTCAAGGGATTAACCTCATATTACAACTGTGTTAACAGACAGCGTAGGGTACTATAGTTTGCGCCCTGTCGCTACAATGTACACTTCACGCGAACGAGAGCGCGAAGAATCCGGCTTACGAATTTTCACTTTCGTAAACAGGGAGCGAATTTCCCGGAGGTAATCTTCAAAGCCATCTCCCTGAAACACTTTCACTAAAAAACTACCGCCAGGTGCCAGTACATCCCGACACATCTCCAGCGCAAGCTCAACCAAATACATTGACCTTGGAATATCCACCTCAGGCGTCCCGGTCATATTCGGTGCCATATCCGACATCACTACCTGGATTTTGTCTTCTCCGACGCGGTCCATCAGTGCTTTCAGCACCAGTTCATCACGAAAATCACCCTGTAGGAAATCGACACCAACGATAGGATCCATCGGCAGGATATCACAGGCAATGACGCGACCTTTATTGCCAATCTGCGTCACCACATATTGCGACCAGCCCCCGGGCGCTGCGCCGAGGTCAACCACCGTCATTCCCGGCCTGAAGAGCTTATCGCCCTGCTGTATTTCATCAAGTTTAAACCAGGCACGAGAGCGCAGCCCTTTTTTCTGTGCCTCGAGCACATATTTATCGCTAAAGTGTTCCTGAAGCCAGCGGCTGGAACTGGCCGAACGCTTTTTACCAGTCATACAATTTCCAACTTTGATTCAACGTATGCGATAAATAAACCGCGCAAATCAGCACACCGATTTGGTGATACACCGGAGATGGCGGTAGAATGACCCGTTTTCAATCCCAATGTAAGTAAAAAATACGATGAATCTGAGTACCAAACAAAAACAGCACCTGAAAGGACTGGCCCATCCGCTGAAGCCCGTCGTAATGCTGGGTAACAACGGCCTGACCGAAGGAGTGCTGGCCGAAATTGAACAAGCGCTGGAACATCACGAGTTGATCAAGGTAAAAATTGCTACCGAAGACCGTGAGACTAAAAGCCTCATAGTTGACGCTATTGTGCGTGAAACCAAAGCCGCTAACGTACAGGTCATCGGCAAAACACTGGTGCTGTTCCGTCCGTCAAAAGAAGGGAAAATAGCCCTCCCGCGCTGAATTCGGAAACATTTCTGAAAATCAGCCAGCAGAAGTTGCCATGCTCCTTATCCTTATAAAAGGCCGTCTGACGGCCTTTTCTTTTCTTTACAATCTTCTGAACTCAATTACCGCCTCTGTTCAGAGATATTCAACCTTAAGAATCTCGTACTCTACGTCACCACCCGGCGTTTTGATCACCGTGACGTCGTCCACCTCTTTTCCGATCAAACCACGCGCCATCGGTGAGTTGACGGAAATCAGATTTTGTTTGAAGTCAGCTTCGTCATCGCCAACGATGCGATAGGTCGACTCTTCATCGGTGTCCAGATTCAATACGGTCACAGTCGAACCAAAAATGATGCGGCCATTCGCATTCATTTTAGTGACATCTATTACCTGTGCATTAGACAGCTTGGCTTCAATTTCCTGAATCCGGCCCTCACAGAATCCCTGCTCTTCACGCGCAGCGTGATATTCGGCATTCTCTTTTAAATCACCATGCTCACGTGCTTCAGCAATTGAGGCAATAATTCTGGGGCGTTTAATGGTTTTCAGCTCTTCCAGCTCTTCGCGCAGTCTTTCCGCGCCCCTTAACGTCATCGGAATCTGATTCATCTCAATACCTCGTTAACTCTGTCCTGTGCAAAATTTCGTCATCCTGACAGTCAGATGCAGAAAAAGCGTTCTGCGGCGCTTGCTACTGAATTACAAACAAAATAACCCCGACCCGAAGGTATGTCTCAGGGTCTGAAGGTTTTGCATTTTGATACGTATTTTACCGCAGAGTTCATGGTGGGTCATCGTTTACTTTGCACCTTGAAGCACCGTAGTATGACAACATCACCTGCCAGTAAACGCGAGATTATGCGATTTTCACCATTTATAACCGGCCTGGCCTGCGCATTTATGCTAAATGCACAGGCCGCACAGGTCGAAGATTACACCCAGTATCTGCCAGATGGCGCCAATCTGACACTGATTGTCCAAAAAATAGGTGCAAGCACACCCTCCATTGATTATCACAGCAAACAGATGGCCCTTCCCGCCAGTACCATGAAGGTGATCACCGCACTGGCAGCACTGCTGCAACTGGGACCAGATTACCGATTTCACACCCAGCTGGAAAGTAAGGGGAGCATCAGCGATGGAACGTTGAAAGGCGATCTTGTCGCACGATTTGGCGGCGATCCCACCCTGACCCGGCAGGATTTACGTAATATGGTGGCAAATCTTAAAAAACAGGGTATCCAGCATATTCAGGGAAATCTGGTCATTGATACCTCCATTTTTGCCAGCCACGATAAAGCACCGGGCTGGCCCTGGAATGACCTGACACAATGCTTCAGCGCGCCTCCTGCTGCGGCAATTGTCGACCGCAACTGTTTTTCGGTATCGCTGTACAGTGCGCCTAATCCGGGCGAAAAAGCTTTTATCCGGGTTGCGTCTTACTATCCGGTCAACATGTTCAGTGAAGTCCGCACTCTGGCTCGGGGTTCATCAGAAGCGCAGTATTGTGAACTGGATGTGATGCCTGGCGAGCTGAATCGCTTTACATTAACGGGCTGTATGACGCAACGCTCTGAACCTCTTCCGCTGGCTTTTGCTATCCAGGATGGGGCCAGCTATGCAGGCGCTCTGCTGAAAGCAGAGTTGCAGGATGCAGGTATCGACTATTCAGGTCATCTTCTACGCCAGACGCAGGTCACCACGCCTGCCACCGTGCTGGCTGCAACGCAGTCCGCTCCCCTGCACGATTTGCTGAAAATTATGTTGAAGAAGTCGGACAACATGATTGCCGACACCGTTTTCCGCACTATCGGTCATGAACGCTTTGGAGTACCGGGTACCTGGCGCGCGGGTTCTGATGCCGTACGTCAGATCCTGCGACAGAAAGCAAATGTCGATTTGGGTAACAGTATCCAGGTGGATGGCTCAGGTTTGTCACGCCATGATTTGCTTTCACCTGCTACTATGATGCAGGTGTTGCAATACATTGCAAAAAACGATCAACAATTAAACTTTATCTCCATGTTGCCACTTGCGGGTTATGACGGCACCTTACGTTATCGGGGTGGTCTGCACGAGGCTGGCGTGGATGGCAAAGTGTCAGCCAAAACAGGTTCACTACAAGGCGTCTATAATCTTGCCGGCTTCATGACCACCGCCAGTGGACAGCGCGTGGCTTTTGTTCAGTATCTTTCTGGCTATGCGGTTCCGCCGCAGGATCAGAAACAGCGCCGTATTCCGTTGGTTCGCTTTGAAAGCCGACTCTATAAGGATGTTTACCAAAACAACTGACAACAATGAAATTACTGATTGTGGAAGATGACGCGCTCTTGCTGGGCGGGCTGGTTCAGGCACTAACCAGTGAGGGCTACGCCGTGGACACAGCAACAAAAGGATCAGAAGCATGTGCCCTGCTGGACAGTGGGCAATATAGTCTGATCGTGCTTGATCTGGGGCTGCCGGATCGTGATGGTGGCGATCTGCTACGTCAGTGGCGCAAAGCCCATATCGATCTACCGGTGTTAATTCTCACCGCCCGCGACGCTTTAGAGGATCGGGTAGAAGGTCTGGATGCGGGAGCCGATGATTATCTGGTGAAGCCTTTTGCTCTTGTTGAGTTAAAAGCCAGGGTGCGGGCTTTGATTCGTCGCTATCAGGGGCACAGTGATAATTTGCTGCAACAGGGGGATATTTCGCTCAATCTCTCCTCACGGCAGGTTTATCTCGACAATCAGCCGCTTGAAATTACCCCGAAAGAGTTTGCCTTGCTGACCCGTTTACTGATGCGTATCGGCCAGACGGTGCATCGTGAAACTTTACAGCAGGACCTTTACAGTTGGCAGGATGATACCGGCTCTAATACGCTGGAAGTTCACATTCATAACCTACGGCGCAAACTGGGCAAAGATCGTATCCGAACCGTCCGTGGTGTGGGATATCGTCTGGAAGAACGCGCGTGAACAGTATGCGTCGGCGCTTGCTGATTATGCTGGCGCTGATCCTGCTCACCTGCCAGTTAATGAGTGCCGCCTGGCTGTGGCATGAAAGTCGTGAGCAGATAGGTTTTCTGGTTAACGAAACGCTTTCGGCTCACGCACGTAATGAACGGGTTGAAGGAGAGATACGCGAAGCGATCGCCTCTCTGCTGCTGCCCTCGCTGGTGATGGTTTGCTTAACACTGTTACTGTCATTCTGGGCGATAAGCTGGATTATTCGTCCACTTCGCTCACTGCAAACAAGCCTGTCAGAGCGTTCGGCTGATAATCTGACGCCACTGCCACATTTTTCCGATATGACTGAGATAGCAGCAGTAACAGGTGCAATGAATCAGCTTTTGGGCAGGCTGGAACACACGTTGCAACAGGAGCGGCTGTTTACCGCCGATGCCGCTCATGAGCTCCGTACCCCGCTTGCCGGACTGCGTCTGCATCTGGAACTGCTTGAGCAACAGGGTGTGCCACAGGGAAAAATGTTGGTTGAGCGAATTGACCAACTGATGCATGTCATTGAGCAGTTGCTGATGCTGTCGCGGGCCGGTCAGGCGCTGGCAGGGGGCCATTATCAGATCGTTAGCTGGTATGCCGTATTTGCCCCCTTGCAGGTTGAAATGGTCGAAATGCTGGCCTTACGCAATCAGACGCTCGAAGAGCCCGGCAATATGACTCCCAGCATCCAGGGAGATGCCGTATTACTGCGATTAATGTTGCGTAATCTGCTGGAGAATGCCTCCCGCTACAGTCCGGAAGGAAGCCATATCAGTCTGATTGTGCAGACAGAACAAGGTGGCAGTAGTTTTACCGTGCGGGATGAAGGACCGGGGATCGATCCCTCTGCGACGCAGGATCTGACCAAAGCATTTCGCCGCATGGATCAGCGCTATGGTGGAAGTGGGCTGGGATTAAATATTGTGCAGAGAATCGCTCAGCTTCACCACGGCGAATTACGTTTGCATAATCGCCAGGACCGCAGCGGCCTCAATGCAACCTGCTGGCTACCCGCAAAGCTTAACTGAACTGCAATGGCGATCGAAAAGGGACACAGATTGTGTCCCTTTGCTGTATCACCGCTGGTAGATGATTTCGACGCCTTCGTCGTCGTCCTCGTCCCATTCATCATCCCAGTCGTCATCATCTTCTACCGACTGTTCAGCTTCTTCAAGTTGCTGACGATGATAGTCGTCCCACATAAATTCCACTTTCTCAGGCTGCTTCTGCGCCTCTTCCGCTTCTTTGGGATTGGCATTAAGGAAAGCCATGACATCCCAACAAAGAGGAGTTACACCAGCACGATTAGCTGCTGAGATCAGATAGTATTTATCACTCCAGCCTAACGACTCGGCAATCGCTTTAGCCCGCGATTCAGCTTCAGTCTGCTCCAACAGATCGACTTTGTTGAATACCAGCCAGCGTGGCTTATTGAACAACTTTTCACTGTACTTTTTCAGCTCCGCCAGAATAATACGGGCATTTTCCACCGGGTCAGATTCGTCAATCGGTGCCAGATCAATGGTATGCAGTAATACCCGGCAACGTTCAAGATGCTTCAGGAAGCGAATGCCTAAACCCGCCCCTTCAGAAGCTCCCTCTATCAAACCGGGAATATCCGCCACAACAAAACTTTGCTCGCTGTCCATCCGTACCACACCCAGGCTGGGTGCCAGAGTGGTAAAAGGATAGTCTGCCACTTTAGGCCGGGCGGCAGAAACAGCTCTGATAAAAGTGGACTTACCCGCATTGGGCAGTCCCAGCATCCCTACGTCTGCCAGCAACAGCAATTCAAGCTGGAGGTCTCGTTTTTCACCCGGCGTCCCCATGGTTTTCTGACGTGGCGTACGGTTCACCGAGGATTTAAAACGGCTGTTACCCAGGCCATGCCAGCCGCCTTTGGCCACCATCTGTAGCTGACCATGACTCATCATGTCGCCCAGCGTTTCACCTGTGCCCTGGTCGATAACCCGGGTGCCAACCGGAACTTTGATAATAATGTCCTGGCCGCGTTTGCCGGTGCAGTCACGACTCTTACCATTCTGACCACGTTCAGCACGAAAAGACTTTTCAAAGCGATAGTCGATCAGCGTGTTCAGGTTTTCGTCGGCCTGGACATAAACATCACCGCCATCACCGCCATCACCACCATCCGGACCGCCTTTAGGAATATATTTCTCACGACGGAAGCTGACGCAGCCATTACCACCATCGCCCGCAGCAACGAGGATCGTCGCCTCATCAACAAACTTCATGTTACTTCTCCGTAAATCATCTTTCCGCCCCGCTTTGCTATGCAGGTACGGCATGAGCCGTCGGGGCAGACCAGCGGTCTGATGACGGTAGCAAGGTGCCTGGTTCCGCAAAATTAATTTGCATTGCATCCCTGAAGGGACGATATCAACACATCCTGCAACTGAATATAAAGTGTACAGCAAAAAAGAAATTGCCGTGAATCTGCCGACCGCAGGGCCAACAAATCAAAATGCAGAATGTAAAAAGCCCCGCAATCATAGCGGGGCTTCATGATTCGCTGCTGAAAGCGGTATCAGCTACCGCCTTCCGACACGAAAACCTTACTCAGCAACGATGCTGATGTATTTACGGTTATTCGGGCCTTTTACTTCAAACAGGACCTTGCCGTTTGCAGTTGCAAACAGTGTGTGGTCACGGCCACAGCCTACGTTGTTACCCGCGTGGAATTTGGTTCCGCGCTGACGAACGATGATGCTGCCTGCCAGTACTGATTCACCACCAAAACGCTTAACACCCAGGCGTTTTGCATTGGAGTCGCGACCATTTCGTGTGGAGCCGCCAGCCTTTTTGTGTGCCATTTGTCAGATCTCCTCTTAGGCGCTGATGCCAGTGATCTTCACATCAGTGAACCACTGACGGTGACCCTGCTGCTTACGGTAGTGTTTACGACGACGAAACTTAACAATTTTAACTTTCTCGCCGCGACCATGAGCAACGATTTCTGCCTTGATCACGCCACCTGAAACTAAAGGCGCGCCAATAGTCACGTCTTCACCGTTAGCAATCATCAGAACCTGGTCGAATTCAATCGTTTCGCCGGTTGCGATATCCAGCTTTTCCAGGCGAACGGTCTGACCTTCGCTTACTCGGTGTTGTTTACCACCACTTTGGAAAACCGCGTACATATAAACTCCGCTTTCGCGCTTGCCATCCTGGTTTCAGGCTGCGCTATAAATATTCACAATAGGGCGCGAATTCTACGCAAGTTCACAGGCAATGACAAGGGGCTGTTGCAGGGTATTGCAGAAAAAAAACGCAAAGCGTATGCAAACGTTTCTCCGCCGGGATTTTCAAGTACAATCTGTTATACATTAGTCATTGCCGCAGGTACGGGTAAAGACGCTTATCATAGCAGCATACTGAGCAATAGCTGAACAGACTGATGAACTTAGAACAGATAAACGAACTCACCGCACAGGATATGGCGGACGTCAATGCAACAATACTTGAACAGCTGAATTCTGAGGTATCCTTCATCAATCAGTTGGGTTACTACATTATTAGCGGCGGGGGAAAACGTATTCGCCCGATGATCGCCGTTTTAGCCGCTCGCGCGCTCAACTATTCAGGAAAACAACACGTTACAGTTGCTGCCCTGATCGAATTCATTCATACAGCAACTCTGCTGCATGATGATGTGGTTGATGAGTCAGATATGCGCCGGGGTAAAGCAACCGCTAATGCGACTTTTGGTAACGCGGCAAGCGTGCTGGTTGGGGACTTTATTTATACCCGGGCGTTTCAGATGATGACCAGCCTGGGTTCTCTGCGCGTGCTCGCATTGATGTCTGAAGCCGTAAACGTGATTGCCGAAGGTGAAGTGCTGCAACTGATGAACTGCAATGACCCCGATATCAGTGAAGAGAGCTACATGCGGGTCATCTACAGTAAAACCGCGCGACTGTTTGAGGCTGCGGCTCAATCTTCTGCAATCCTTGCCTCAGCGACGTCAGAACAGGAAAAAGCTTTGCAGGATTATGGACGATTTATTGGAACCGCTTTCCAGTTAATCGATGATTTGTTGGATTACAGTGCGGATGGCAAAACTCTCGGTAAAAATGTCGGCGATGACCTGAGTGAAGGCAAGCCAACGTTGCCACTCCTCCACGCCATGCGCAACGGTACCGCAGAGCAGGCAGCAATGATTCGGGGCGCAATTGAACAGGGTAATGGTCGCCATTTACTTGAGCCGGTATTAGATGCGATGCATCAGTGTGGTTCACTCATCTGGACACGCCGTGCAGCTGAACAGGAAGCGGATAAAGCTATCGCGGCGCTTAAGGTATTGCCCGAGTCGCCCTGGCGCAGCGCACTTGAAGCGCTGGCGCACATGTCGGTGCAACGCGAATTCTGATACGCAATCTCTCCAGGCGCGGAAACCCGCGCTCTTCTTTTGCGATGATGTTGATGCACAACCCCGTCACCTGAACATTCGGGCTTAATTCGCTTTGCAAATTACCCTGTTACGTTTCACGCCTTTTGCGTAATGCCACACAAAATCAGCCCGACATCAAGAAAGTATTGGAAATAACTGGAGTTTTATTGCTATAAAATGTCCTGCGTACATGGAGGACGAATTGATGCTTCAAAAGAAAAAAGACTGGCATAATGCCGACATCATTGCAGGTTTGCGCAAACAGGGCACCACGCTGGCTGCCTTATCTCGTGAGGCAGGGTTGAGTTCTTCAACGCTGGCCAATGCTTTGTTCCGCCCCTGGCCAAAAGGAGAGTGGCTTATTGCTGATGCGTTAATGATTCATCCCGCCGAAATCTGGCCGAGTCGTTACTACGATCCAGTAAACCACAGCCTGATAGATCGCAAACGATTAATCAGAGCATGAAAAAAGGCCGGTAGTATTCAGACTACCGGCCTTATTTATCCTGGGGATTACTCTTCGCCGTTTACACGCTCAATATTGGCACCCAGTGCCTTAAGCTTGTCTTCAATATGCTCATAGCCACGATCAATATGATAAATACGATCAACGATAGTTGTGCCTTCAGCAATACATCCTGCCAGCACCAGACTGGCTGAAGCGCGTAAATCCGTCGCCATAACTTGCGCACCAGAGAGTTTTTCCACGCCATGGCAAATCGCCGTATTGCTCTCCAATTCAGCATGTGCACCCATGCGAATAAGCTCAGGTATATGCATGAAACGGTTTTCAAAGATGGTTTCAGTAATGACACCGGTCCCTTCCGCAACCAGATTCAACAGGCTGAACTGTGCCTGCATATCGGTAGGGAAACCAGGATGTGGTGCGGTGCGGAAATTAACCGCTTTTGGACGCTTACCGTGCATGTCCAGACTAATCCAGTCCGGTCCCAGTTCGATATCTGCTCCCGCCTCGCGCAGTTTTGCCAGCACGGCATCCAGCGTGTCGGGTTGCGTTGAGCGACAAACCACCCTTCCGCCGGAAATTGCCGCAGCAATCAGGAAAGTTCCGGTTTCAATGCGATCGGGAAGGACACGGTAAACACCGCCACCCAGCCGTTCAACGCCTTCGATGGTGATACGGTCACTGCCAGCACCGCTGATTTTCGCCCCCAGCGTGTTAAGAAAGTTTGCAGTATCAACAATTTCCGGCTCGCGTGCAGCGTTCTCGATAATCGTGGTGCCCGTTGCCAGGGTTGCAGCACTCATGATGGTTACAGTCGCACCCACGCTGACCTTATCCATCACGATATGCGCGCCCTTCAGACGTCCATCAACAGAGGCTTTGACGTAGCCCTCCTCCAGTCTGATTTCAGCACCGAGTTGCTCAAGGCCAGTGATATGCAGGTCAACCGGGCGAGCGCCTATAGCACAGCCACCGGGCAGGGAAACCTGCCCCTGGCCAAAACGCGCCACCAGTGGGCCAAGCGCCCAGATTGATGCACGCATGGTTTTGACCAACTCATAAGGCGCGCAGTAAATATTGACGTCGCTGGCATCCAGATGCACTGACCCATTGCGGTCCACCTTCACCCCCAGCTGGCTGAGCAGTTTCATGGTGGTATCAATGTCCTTCAGTTTTGGGACATTCTGAATCTCGACAGGATCGGACGCCAACAGAGCAGCGAACAGGATCGGCAGCGCAGCGTTTTTTGCGCCAGAGATTGTAACTTCCCCGCTTAAACGGGTTGGACCCTGCACACGAAATTTATCCATTGCACCAGTTCTCTTTGATCAAACCTAAATTTCTGTCCACACGTCATCATCTGACGCCGGACACAACCCACCGCTCAAAAGCCGTTCAGCTTACGATCGCGCGCCCATTCGTCAGGGGTGTATGTTTTGATTGATACCGCATGAATACGGTTGTCAGCGATGTAAGTCATTAACGGTGCATAGACCGTTTGTTGCTTTTTAACACGGCTGAGTTCACCAAACAGTTCGCCTACGGCTATCACCTGAAAGTGGCTACCATCGCCGGTAACATGAACTTCCTGTAAAGGTAATGCACTCATCAGCACAGATTGAATTTCACTGGTTTCCATAACGCTTCAGAATTCACTTAATGATTAACAAGGCACACATCTTAGTGGAAAGTGCCGCTATCTTAAACAAACAAAAAAAGCCCCGGACAACGCAGGGGCTTATTTTATAAGCGACTCACCGTTTGTCAGTTACGGGAGATAATGATTTGCTGAAGATTATACAGTGAAATCAGCGTACGAAGCTTATCGGTAATCCCGGTGAACAGCAGCGTTTTTCCCTGATGCAAGGCTATCTGCCGCAAATGGACAAGCAGTGCCAGCCCGGCAGTGTCCACCCTTTCTAACGCTGAGACATCAATAGTATCAACCTGTGTCATGACCGATTCACGTTGATCCCACAATGCCATTAATGTCTGCCGCTCAAGTTCTCCGGAAAGAAGCAGTTGATGCGACTCTACGCGCCAGTTAAGTTGAGCGCGCATTACCGTTGCTTATCCAGTTTGATTGGCTGATTAGCATAAGATTTCAGCAGTTCTGTCAATCCATCCACCCCTTTCAGGCGCAAAACATCGCTCCATTCGTTCTGTTTGGTGGTAATCATGCTCACGCCCTCAGCAATCATGTCGTAAGCCTGCCAGTCACCCGTACGGGTGTTTTTCCGCCACTGAAAATCAAGGCGAACCGGTGGACGGCCATTTGGATCAATGATGGTTACACGAATAGCGATGATGCTGGCGTCAGCATAGGGCTGCTCAGGCGCAATTTGATACGTCTGGCCATTGTAAAGCGCCAGCGCCTGGCCATAGGCCTGAGCCAGATAGTCGCCAAAAGCATTGAAATAAGCTTCCCGTTGCGCTGGCGTGGCTTCACGATAGTAACGCCCCAGTACCAGAGCGCCGGCATACTTTGTCTGAACATAAGGCAACAACTCTTCACGAACAATCTGGCGTAAATAATCAGGATTTTGTTTGATCTTAGGTTGCTCATTTTTAAGGCGGGTAAAGGTTTTAGCTGCCGCTTCATTCATCAGCTGATAAGGATTGGTTTGATCAGCCGCTGCATTAACCGCAATGGGTGCAATAACCAGCATCGCGGCCATCAGGAAACGTTTAAACATCATTTGCCCTCTTCTGAGTGAGTCGTTGCGGTCGGCGCAGATTGTGCATTTGTTTCGGGTGCCGCCGACGAAGCGTTTTTGTTATCACTGGCGTTGCCACTCTTGTACAGGAACTGGCCAATCAGGTCCTCAAGAACCATCGCTGATTTGGTATCCCGCAATGTGCTGCCATCCTTAAGCATAGACGTTCCCATTTCCGGATCGTCAAAACCGACATTCAACGCCAGAAATTGCTCGCCCAACAGCCCTGACGTTCTGATCGCCAGTGAGCTGGTATCCGGCAGTTGATTGTATTTGTCATTAATATTCATCGTGACGCGAGGCGAATACGTTTTGCTGTCCAGCTCTATATCGGTGACCCGACCAATCACCACACCACCGATTTTCACTGGCGAGCCGGTTTTCAATCCGCCAATGTTGTCGAAGGTGGCATACAAACGCCAGGTCGGCTCACTGCCTGACAATTTGAGATCGGCCACCCGCAGGCAGAGGAAAAGCGCAGCACAGAGTGCAAGTATTAAAAATGCGCCCACCCAAATTTCACTTTTTTTCGTTTGCATTGCTTCAATTCCCAAACATCAGTGCTGTCAGCACAAAATCTAAACCGAGTACCGCCAGAGAAGCGTGTACCACTGTGCGCGTCGTGGCCCGACTGATCCCCTCTGAAGTTGGGATCGCATCATAGCCATTGAAAAGAGCAATCCAGCTGACGGTAACAGCGAAAACAGCACTCTTGATTACACAGTTAATGATATCAGTTCGTACATCGACGGCATTTTGCATGGCAGACCAGAAGAAACCGCTATCAATCCCTTTCCAACTCACGCCAACAACCGCCCCGCCAAGGATACCGACGGCAACAAAGATTAACGTCAGCAATGGCATACTGATAAAACCAGCCCAGAAGCGCGGTGAAATAATCCTGCGCAGAGGATCGACAGCCATCATTTCCATGCTGGAAAGTTGTTCCGTCGCTTTCATCAGGCCAATCTCAGCGGTCAGCGCCGATCCCGCCCTGCCTGCGAAGAGCAATGCGGTCACCACCGGTCCCAACTCACGCAGCAGAGATAACGCCACCAACATGCCAAGACTGCTTTCCGCACCATAAGTGTTTAACACGAGGTAACCTTGTAACCCCAACACCATCCCAATAAACAGGCCGGAAACAACAATGATTAACAGCGACAGCACGCCAATGCTGTACAGTTGTTTAATTAATAGCGGCGCATGCTTACGAAAATGCGGTACGCCCACCAGCGAGTGAAAAAGCATTAATCCTGCACGACCAAAGGATGCACAGGTATTGATTGCCTTGCGTCCCACCAATGCCAGTCCTGATAAAAACATCAGTCAATTAACTCCCTGAGCCGGTTAAATCTTGCAGATAGTCTCCCGCGGGGAAACGAAACGGCACCGGGCCGTCAGCAATGCCATCAATAAACTGACGTACCCTTGCATCCTGATTCTCACGCAACGCTTTCGCCGTACCCTGAGCGATAACCTTCTGTCCGGCAATGATATAGGCATAGTCAGCAATACTTAGCACTTCCGGTACGTCGTGGGAAACCACGATGCAGGTCATGCCAAGAGCATGATTCAGCTCGTCAATCAGCTTAACCAGCACCCCCATCGTAATCGGATCCTGACCCACAAAGGGTTCATCGAACATGATTAGCTCGGGTTCCAGCGCAATGGCTCGCGCCAACGCGGCCCGTCGTGCCATGCCACCTGACAGTTCTGACGGTTTTAACTGCGCTGCGCCACGAAGTCCGACGGCCTCAAGTTTCATCATTACCGTGCTGTGCAGTAGCTCAGGTGACAACTGCGTATGCTCACGCAGAGGCCAGGCGACGTTATCAAAGACGTTGAGATCAGTAAATAAGGCACCGGACTGAAAAAGCATGCTCATTTTCTTACGCGCTTCGTACAATCCGGAACGAGAAAGGCTGGGAATATTCTCGCCGTTAAACCAGATTTCACCGTGGTCTGGCCGCAGTTGACCGCCAATCAGACGTAATAACGTGGTTTTACCAATGCCTGAAGGCCCCATAATGGCCGTTACCTTCCCTCTGGGTACCGTCAGCGAGATGTTATCAAATACCGGCCGATCGCCACGGGAAAAACTGACCCCGCGAACATCCACCAAATTCACCTCCGTCTGCCCCATAGTTACCTCTTATCCTCTTTTTCAGGCATAAAATTTTCTCCGATGGTATCGCATATGCGTGCATCCAGGACACTTTTACAGAAACTTACCCTGAAGACGTGGCTAAAGTTGGCATAAGTTTTACTTTTTGCTTTCAGATCGTCAAAATCAGCGCATTCTTTTGCGCTCTTGCCTCAGATGTCGCGCCAGACCAGCCGACGATTATATCCGATCAAAGGACATTACATGCTCGTAGCTACAGCACTATTCATTATCGGTTTGGTCCTGCTGGTATATGGTGCAGATCGTCTGGTGTTCAGCGCTGCCATTCTTTGCCGTGCTTCAGGCATTCCACCGCTGATTATCGGCATGACCGTAGTGGGCATTGGCACCTCACTGCCTGAACTGATTGTCTCTTTCTCTGCGGCCACGCACGGGCAGATGGATATTGCTGTTGGTACAGTGATAGGTTCGAATATTACGAATATTCTGTTAATTCTCGGAGGCGCTGCCCTGCTTCATCCATTGACAGTGCATTCAAATTTAATCCGCCGCGAGCTGCCGCTGATGCTGCTGGTCACTCTGCTGTGCGGCGTGATGCTGTTCGATAACAACCTGAGTCGCAATAACGGACTGGCGCTGATCACTATCGCCGTCATTTACCTGCTTTTTATTATCAAAATCGCCCGTAAAGCCGAGCGCGATAACAATGATGCTCTCACGCGTGAGCAGCTGGCCGAACTGCCACGGGACGATGTGGGCAATACGGTAGCGTTTCTCTGGCTGGCGGTGGCGTTGATTATTCTGCCAATGTCGACGCGGATGGTGATCGACAACGCAACGGTCATTGCAGATTTCTTTGGTATCAGCGAACTGGTTATTGGGCTGACAAT
Source organism: Erwinia mallotivora (assembly GCF_000590885.1). Classification (GTDB taxonomy): domain Bacteria; phylum Pseudomonadota; class Gammaproteobacteria; order Enterobacterales; family Enterobacteriaceae; genus Erwinia; species Erwinia mallotivora. The sequence continues at coordinate 54,383 of NZ_JFHN01000045.1, read as the reverse complement.
TATTTCGGTTGGCACCAGCCTGCCTGAACTGGCAACGGTAATCGCAGGTGCCCTGAAAGGCGAAGACGATATTGCTGTGGGAAATTTGATCGGCTCCAATATCTACAATATCGCGATTGTTCTGGGCATCCCCGCAGTGGTTCACCCGGGAAGTGTCGATATGCATGCTTTTGCCCGTGACTATTGGGTGATGCTGGGCGTCAGTGCGCTGTTCACCCTTATTTGCCTGCAACGCAGCCGCCGTATTGGACGGGTAGCCGGTGCCATACTGTTGAGCGGCTTTATAGCCTGGGTCACTGTACTCTACTGGCAGCCCACGGCCACCTTCTGGTAAAAGGATTAAAAAATTATGTCACCAGTTATCCCTGAGCCCGGTTTTGATTTTCAGCAGGCGGGAAAAGAGGTTCTGAATACAGAACGTGAAGGTCTGGAACAACTCGATCAATACATCAATGCTGACTTTACGGAAACCTGTAAGCGTATCTACAGCTGCATGGGTAAAGTCGTGGTGATGGGGATGGGTAAATCCGGTCATATCGGTAAAAAAATGGCGGCTACCTTTGCCAGTACTGGCACTCCCGCTTTTTTTGTTCATCCGGCAGAAGCGAGCCACGGCGATCTGGGCATGGTGAGCGCCGGTGATATTGTAATTGCCATCTCTAACTCTGGTGAATCTTCTGAGATTCTGGCGCTGATCCCCGTGCTGAAGCGTTTGCAGGTGTCACTCATTTGCATGACCAGTCGGCCAGAGAGCGCAATGGGCCGGGCCGCTGATATTCATCTGTGTGTTAAAGTCCCACAGGAAGCCTGTCCGCTTGGACTGGCACCGACCACCAGCACAACGGCCATGCTGGTCATGGGGGATGCTCTGGCTGTCGCACTGTTGAAAGCGCGTGGCTTTACCGCTGAAGACTTTGCTCTGTCTCATCCTGGCGGGGCGCTGGGCCGTAAACTCCTGCTAACCGTGAATGATATTATGCACAGCGGCGATGAGATCCCTCACGTCAGTCGGGATGCGTCACTGCGCGACGCCCTGCTGGAAATTACCCGAAAAAATATGGGGATGACGGTGATCTGTGACGATTTGATGAAGATCGAGGGTATCTTTACCGATGGTGATTTACGTCGCGTCTTTGATATGGGTATTGATATTCAGCAGGCCAGCATTGCCAGCGTCATGACTACAGGGGGTATTCGCGTCCGGCCGAATACCCTGGCGGTGGATGCTCTGAATCTGATGCAAAGCCGTAACATTACCGCGTTGATGGTCGCAAACGGCGACGTTCTGCTCGGTGTGGTGCATATGCATGACATGTTGCGTGCAGGTGTGGTTTAACAAGGAATAAGATCAATGAGCACAGCTGCAAACTGGATTGAAACTTGCTACGGCAAAGTCAGTAAAGAGGTAATGAGCCGCGCCAGCCGGATCAGCCTGCTGATTTGCGACGTTGACGGGGTAATGTCTGACGGCGTGATCTATCAGGGTAATAATGGCGAGGAACTAAAAGCGTTTAATGTCCGGGATGGGTATGGCATACGTTGTCTGCTGACCTCTGGCGTGGAAGTCGCTATTATCACTGGTCGTAACGCAAAGTTGCTGGTTGACCGCTGTGCGACGCTGGGAATTACGCATCTTTACCAGGGCCAGTCTGATAAGATTCTGGCCTTCCGCGAACTTCTGGATAAACTGTCACTTCAGCCCGAGCAAGTGGCTTATATTGGTGATGATTTGATCGACTGGCCGGTAATGGAACAGGTAGGGCTGAGTGTGGCGGTGGCAGATGCCCACCCGGTACTTGTTCCGCGTGCTGACTATGTCACGCGCATTGCAGGCGGTCGCGGCGCAGTGCGCGAAATTTGCGATCTGATACTGATCGCGCAGGGTAAGTTTGATGAGGCCAAAGGGCAGTCTGTATGAGTAAAACAAGGCGTTGGATTACGCTGTTGCTGGCCCTGGTGGCTATCGTGCTTATTGGCTGGAATCTGGCTGATAACGACAACAGCGCCGCACCCGCAGCGGGAAACGGCCAGGAACCAACCTACACCAGCCAGTCATCGAATACCGTGGTTTATAACCCGCAGGGAGCCCTGAACTATAAGCTCGTGTCAGACAAAGTGACCTATTTTTCCCTTGATGGGGTAAGTTGGTTCGATAACCCAATCATGACCACCTACGATGAGAATAAAATTCCCACCTGGTCAGTGCGCTCTGACAAAGCGAAGTTGACCAATGATCGCATGCTGTATCTTTACGGCCATGTTGAGGTCAACAGCCTGACTCAGGATGCCCAACTGCAAAGAATCAAAACCGATAATGCAGTCGTCAACCTTGTCACTCAGGATGTCACTTCAGAAGATCAGGTGACGCTATATGGCACCAGCTTTAACTCTACCGGCATGAAAATGCGCGGGAATTTACGCAACAAAACTGCCGAGTTGATTGAAAAGGTCAAAACCTCCTATGAAATTCAAAATGCAAAACAATCTTAAGTTTTTGACACTCGGCCTGCTGTTGGCTGCCAGCCTGCCAGCTCTCGCACTGACCGGCGACTCAGATAAACCGGTCAATGTGGATTCCGAAAACCAGGCGCTGGATATGCAGGGTAATGTAGCTACCTTCACCGGCAACGTTATCGTCACCCAGGGTTCGATTAAAATTACCGCTGACAAAGTGGTGGTTACCCGTCCGGGCGGAGACAGTAAAAAAACGATTGTTGACGCTTACGGTAATCCCGCCACTTTTTATCAAATGCAGGATAACGGTAAACCCGTTAAAGGCCATGCCCTGAAAATGCATTATGAACTGGCAACAGACTTTGTTGAGCTGACCGGCAATGCCTATCTTGAACAGCTCGACAGCAATGTTAAAGGCGATCGGATTACCTATCTGGTTAAAGAGCAGAAAATGCAGGCCTATGGCAACACCGGCAAGCGTGTCACTACCGTTCTGGTTCCTTCACAGTTGCAGGATAAAGGTAACCCGTCCACTGGACAGAAAAAGAGTAACTAATCAGCTATGGCAACGTTAATTGCAGAAAATCTGGCGAAAGCTTACAAAGGCCGCCGTGTGGTCGAAGATGTCAGCCTGCAAGTTCATTCCGGCGAAATTGTGGGTCTTCTTGGACCCAACGGCGCAGGCAAGACCACGACTTTCTATATGGTGGTGGGGATAGTACCCCGCGATGCCGGTCGCATCATCATTGATGAAGAAGATATCAGCATACTGCCACTGCATGCCCGCGCCCGACGGGGTATTGGTTACTTGCCTCAGGAAGCCTCCATCTTCCGTCGCCTGAGCGTGTTTGACAACCTGATGGCGGTACTGCAAATTCGTGACGACCTGACGCCAGAACAACGTGAAGATCGCGCTAATGAGTTAATGGATGAGTTCCATATCAGTCACCTGCGCAACAGCATGGGACAGGCGCTTTCTGGAGGTGAGCGTCGACGGGTAGAGATCGCCCGGGCGCTGGCAGCCAATCCGAAATTTATCCTGCTGGATGAACCTTTTGCGGGTGTTGACCCGATTTCGGTTATTGATATCAAAAAAATTATTGAGCATCTGCGTGACAGTGGATTAGGCGTACTCATTACCGACCATAACGTGCGCGAAACGCTGGCAGTCTGTGAGCGCGCTTATATTGTCAGTCAGGGACACCTGATTGCCCATGGTTCGCCAGAACAAATTCTGGAAGATGAACAAGTTAAACGAGTCTACCTGGGCGAAGAGTTCAGACTCTGATAAGGTGTTAAACCCGGTAAGATTTTTGAGGAATTTCTATTCTGAATATGAAGCAAGGTTTGCAACTCAGGCTTAGCCAACAGCTTGCCATGACGCCACAACTGCAACAGGCCATTCGTCTGCTGCAACTCTCTACGCTTGAACTACAGCAGGAAATTCAGCTGGCGCTGGAAAGCAATCCGTTGCTAGAGCAAACCGACATTCATGAGGAAGTCGACTCGCGAGAGTACGAGGAAAAGGAATCGCTGGATACGCGTGAGGCTTTGGAACAAAAGGATATGCCGGAAGAGTTACCTCTGGACGCCACCTGGGACGAAATTTACACTGCGGGAACCCCTTCCGGAACCGGAACCGATTATCACGATGATGAACTCCCCGTTTATCAGGGAGAAACCACCCAAACGTTGCAGGATTATCTGACGTGGCAGGTGGATTTGACGCCTTTTACTGATACCGATCGCGCCATCGCGACGTCCATCGTTGATGCGGTAGACGACACCGGTTATCTGACGGTGTCTCTGGAAGAGATTCTGGAAAGCACTGGCAATGAAGAGTTGACGCTGGATGAGGTTGAAGCCGTTCTTAAACGTATGCAGCGTTTTGACCCGGTTGGTGTCTGTGCCCGCGATCTGCGTGACTGCCTGCTGGTCCAGCTTTCCCAGTTTGCAGAAGACCTGCCCTTTCTCAAAGAAGCACGGCTGATTGTCAGCGCCCATCTCGATTTACTGGCCAATCATGATTTCCGCAGCCTGATGCGTGTCACGCGGCTGAAAGAAGACGTGCTGAAAAACGCCATGCAACTCATCCAGTCGCTCGACCCCCGCCCAGGCCAGTCGATCAATACCAGCGAACCTGAGTATGTTATTCCTGATGTGCTGGTGCGTAAGGTCGGTACGCGCTGGACGGTCGATCTGAACACGGACAGCGTCCCCCGACTGAAGATCAATCAGCACTATGCATCGCTAGGCGGTTCAGGTCGCAATGATAACGACAGCCAGTTTATTCGCAGCAACTTGCAGGAGGCGAAGTGGCTGATTAAAAGCCTGGAAAGCCGCAATGATACGCTGTTGAAAGTGACCCGTTGCATTGTCGATCAGCAACAGGCCTTCTTTGAGCAGGGGGAAGAATTCATGCGCCCGATGGTACTGGCAGACATCGCCAGTGCGGTGGATATGCATGAATCCACCATTTCACGTGTTACCACGCAAAAGTATTTGCACAGCCCACGTGGTATTTTTGAACTGAAATATTTTTTCTCCAGCCACGTCAATACGGAGGGGGGGGGGGAAGCCTCTTCAACCGCAATTCGTGCTCTGGTGAAAAAATTAATCTCGGCGGAGAATCCCGCCAAACCGCTTAGTGACAGTAAGCTGACGACTCTGCTTTCCGAGCAGGGAATTATGGTGGCACGGCGAACCGTCGCAAAGTATCGAGAGTCTTTATCCATTCCGCCATCAAACCAACGTAAACAACTGGTCTGAACGCACAGATAAGGAAAAGCGTATGCAACTCAACATCACCGGACAAAATGTAGAAATCACTGAACCTTTAAGGGAGTTTGTCACGGCTAAATTTGCCAAACTGGAGCAGTATTTTGACCGGATAAACCAGGTGTATATAGTGCTTAAGGTTGAGAAAGTGACCCAAATCGCTGACGCAACCCTGCATGTTAACGGCGGCGAGTTGCATGCCACCTCCGAAGAGAAAGATATGTATGCAGCAATCGACGGTTTGATTGACAAGCTGACCCGACAACTGAATAAACATAAAGACAAGTTGAAACAGCATTAAATTTCACTCAGAAATTGAATATTTTTTCGCCACCCTTATTTAATAAGAACGTGACGTAAGATGTGTCGGCTCGTACTCTTCTCCCGGAGTACGAGCCGTTGATCAATAAGGCATGAGCAGTCGACCGATGGCAGGCATGGTTCCCCGGGGAACACCTAAAGTCCGCTATCTTGCAGGCGAAGATAAACACGTAAGTGAAACTATGATGAACAATGACTTAACACTGGAACTGAGCTCGGTACTGAGCGTGTCCTGTACCCGCAATGGCGTACATTGCCAGAGTAAAAAGCGGGCGCTGGAGATTATCAGCGAGTTAGCAGCCAAACAGCTGAATCTTCCGCACCAGACCATTTTCGAAGCAATCCTCACTCGGGAGCGGATGGGCAGTACCGGTATCGGCAATGGTATCGCTATTCCACACGGTAAGCTGGTGGAAGACACGCTGCGCGCCGTCGGCGTCTTTATTCGCCTCGATCAGCCCGTCGCTTTTGATGCCATTGATAATCAACCAGTCGATTTGCTGTTTGCACTGTTGGTGCCTGCCGATCAGTGTAAAACGCATTTACACACTCTTTCCCTGGTGGCTAAACGGCTGGCAGATAAAACGGTTTGCCGCCGGCTGCGTGCCGCACAGAGTGATGAAGAACTTTTCGGGATCATGGCAGAGAGCCCCGAAGATGATCACTAGTCTTGCCGGACAGGCTAAGGCATTAAGAACATGACCCGGATCGCTGCTAACCCCCGTAAACCGGCCAATCAGGAGAATAAGTCATGGTGCTGATGATCGTCAGTGGTCGATCGGGTTCTGGCAAATCCGTTGCGTTGCGTGCACTGGAAGATATGGGCTTTTATTGCGTGGACAATCTGCCCGTAGTGCTGCTGCCGGAGCTGGCAAATTCTCTGGCAGAGCGCAATATTTCAGCCGCAGTCAGCATCGATGTGCGCAACATGCCAGAATCACCAGAAGTATTCGAAAAAGCACTTACCAGTCTGCCGGAGAGCTTCTCTCCTCAGCTGCTGTTTCTGGACGCCGATCGTAATACACTGATACGTCGCTACAGTGACACACGGCGATTGCACCCTCTGTCGAGTAAAAACCTTTCACTGGAAAGTGCCATTGATGAAGAAAACGATCTGCTGGAACCTTTACGTTCAAGAGCAGACCTGATTGTTGATACTTCTGAAATGTCGGTCCACGAACTGGCTGAAATGCTACGCACACGTCTGCTGGGGAAACGTGAACGTGAGCTGACCATGGTCTTCGAGTCATTCGGTTTTAAACATGGTATTCCGATTGATGCTGATTACGTCTTCGACGTTCGTTTTCTGCCTAATCCACACTGGGATCCGAAGCTACGGCCAATGACCGGACTGGATCGGCCTGTAGCCGCATTTCTTGATCGCCATACTGAAGTACATAATTTTATTTATCAGACCCGTAGCTATCTTGAGCTGTGGTTGCCGATGCTGGAAACTAACAATCGTAGCTACCTCACCGTTGCCATAGGCTGTACCGGAGGTAAGCACCGTTCGGTTTACATTGCCGAACAGCTGGCAGAATACTTTCGTTCGCGCGGCAAAAACGTCCAGTCCCGCCATCGTACCCTGGAAAAACGCAAATCATGACAGTCAGACAAACCGTTGAGATTAAGAACAAGCTGGGAATGCATGCACGCCCGGCGATGAAGCTCTTTGAACTGGTTCAGAGCTTTGATGCGGAAGTATTATTAAGAAATGAAAGCGGTACTGAGGCCGAAGCCAGTAGCGTTATCGCCCTGCTGATGCTGGACTCAGCAAAAGGGGGGCATATTGAAATTGAAGCTACAGGTCCTGAGGAAGAAACAGCGCTGACTGCGGTCATTGAGCTTTTCAATGCCGGTTTCGACGAGGATTAACGCATCAGGCCAGGAGAGTTCGCTCTCGTCCTGGCCTGTGTGGCGTTAACGCAATTTATGTTGTTGCAGGAAGCCTTCGCCACCCAGCTGACGCATTTGTCGTAAAATCCACTGCTGTCGCTGCCGGACATAGGCTGAAGGCGCATCAGCCCTGAAACGGATCGGATTAGGCAATACTGCGGCAAGCAGAGCCGCCTCTGACATGGTCAGACGGCTTGCCGGTTTATGAAAATAGCGCTGCGAGGCCTCTTCCACCCCAAAAACACCTTTACCAAACTCGGCCACGTTCAGATACACCGTCAGAATCCTTCTCTTGGTCCATACCGTTTCAATCCCTACGGTCAGACCCGCTTCCAGACCTTTACGTATCCAGCTCCGCCCATCCCACAAAAACATGTTTTTCGCAGTCTGCTGTGACAACGTCGATGCACCTCTCATCCGGCCACCCTCATTATCCAGCACGGTCTGAATCGCCTGAACATCAAATCCCCAATGTTCGGGGAATTTCTGGTCTTCTGCCGCTATCACCGCAAGTGGCATCCACGGCGCAATGTCGTCCATCCCAACCCAGTTGGAGTGAGCCACATAGCCAAAATCGCCTCTGAACCAGGCTGTAAGCTGCCGCTCTGCCATCACGGCTGAAAAAGGTACCGGAAGAAAAGAAAAAAGTAGAATTCCAGCTATCCACAATCCGATAATGCTGAGTAAGGCTTTAAACACGACGTTCTTAACTTGCTGTAAGATTCCGCTCTTACGCTGCTTCATAGATTTGTATCCATAACATTCTTAATCATTTCAGAAGCCATTTATCGTCCCCAGTCTTCCCAAATCGCAGGTTAACGTATCCGGTAAATGCTCTCAAAACCACTTTTTAAACCTTTGTGGTTCCAGGAAAAAATAAATGCCTCAACAGCTTCAACCACTTCCGTTCATCAGGAATCGGTTCCATCCGCTAAACAAGCCAGGCTGACCGGAAAGAGGTATTACCAGCAGCCGGAAAATGTAAAAACCTATAGATTCACAAATCTAATGCATTACACCTTCTGGCTTTTGCAAAATTAATCTTATCGCCCATATATCACCCAGGGTAAGCAGTTATCAGGCTTTTTACAGCGGATCTCAGCAGCTAATTTGAACATTAATTGCTGACCATGGTTCTGGTAAAAACGATTCTTAAAATCTTGTCATCCGGCTTTTTTCACTTCATTGCGAATCATTTTTCATCAGAGACCTTAATCTCATAAAAAAAGATGTTTTACAGACAGTTAAATATTGCCTTTTGACAGTGAATTTTATTCAGCATTACTGCTAGCGATCATTTCAGCGCGTAATGAAAACCTGTTACCCTGACAGGGCTGTAAAACGCCCAAACAGAACATTTATTGACCAATACAGCGTATAAATTCATTCCGTGCTTGACTGTGTCATCAAATTAATGTTTTCTGTCTGGAAACGCTGCTCAACATCACACATTTTAATGAATCTGGTAACATGTGATGTGAGATTTGCTAAGGTAGTTCCTGAGCGTTTTAACCAATACCTTGCCTGTGCTTTTTTACACTCTTATCAGAATAGCGCAGGTTACCCTTTTCCCTGGTGTTGGCGCAGTATTCGCGCACCCCGGCTTCGGTCGGGGTCATTTTTTTTGTGAAGCTGTAACCCATTCCCGTAACACTTCCACATCATGCCGCCAGTCCTGCTTTAGCTCCTCAATCCATTCCTGGACATTATCCCACCAGGCCGGTAGTTCCGGACTCTGAATCTGTTTCGCCAGTTGTTGCAAATGCACCAATCCTACCGAACCCGCCGCGCCTTTGATTTTGTGTCCTTCTTCGGTAATGCCTTTCTGATCTCGCGCCATCATATTGGAATCCAGAACGGCGAGATAACCCGGCATCATCTGCTCAAATATTGTCAGGCTCTGGTGAATCAGTTCAGGCCCTACCAGCTCGATATAGTCCTCCAGCATGGTGATATCGAGCAGCTGGCTTTTCTTTTCATCCAGTTGGTACTCCTGAGTCTGTTCATCACCTTGCTGATAGTCCCAGTATTTTTGAATTATTGCCGTCAGTGCAGGTACAGCAAGGGGCTTGCTTAATACGTCGTCCATGCCCGCTTCGAGATACTCTTTCTTGTCTTTAAGCACATTGGCCGTCAGTGCTATGAGCGGCGGCAGTTGCTGACCGGCATAACGTTGATGAATTTCTCGCGCGACCTCCAGCCCGCTCATATTAGGCAATTGAATATCCAGCAGCACCAGGTCAAATTCAGCGGGATCAAACAGGGTGAGAGCCTCCTCGCCGGTCATCGCCACTTCAACGCTGTTACCCAGCTTTTCAAGTACCGAGCGCGCTACCACGACATTCAGTTCGATGTCTTCGACCAGAAGAACATGCAACGCGGGGAGCGGTAACTCATCGATGGGTTGCTGCTCTTCATCCTGCTGTGCCAACCGTGGTGCCATAACGGTTAATGTAAAACAGGAACCGGCACCGGGTGCGCTGCGTACCGTGATGTCCCCACCCATCCCTTGTGCCAGCCGCTTCGAAACGGCCAGGCCAATGCCGGTGCCGGTCGCAGGTTTGCCACCGCGCTGGTCTTTAACCTGATAATACATGGCAAAAATCTTATCCTGTTCGTACTGCGGAATGCCCATTCCGGAATCTTCAACGTCGAACCGCAGGCATCCATCCGGTTGGTAGCAGACGCGCACCACCACACTGCCCTGCTGAGTAAACTTCACCGCGTTACCAATCAGGTTCCACAAAATTTGTCGCAACCGCGTGCCGTCGGTGACGACGGTATTGGGTAAAGGCAGTTCAGGTTGCAACATAAACGTCAGACCTTTTGGCTGCACCAGCAGGCCGGACAGGTTTTCCAAATCAGCAAGGAAACCAGTAAAATCGACAGGCTGATTATCCAGTTGCACCTTACGTCGTTCAATTTTGTCCATTTCAATAACATCATTAAAAATATTCCCCAGCGTGATGGCCGAGACGTGAATCGTTTTAAGATATTTTAATTGTTCAGCATTCAGATCGGTGTCCAGCAGAATACGACTCAAACCCACAATGCCGTTAAGGGGCGTACGAAGCTCGTGGCTGATCGTTGAGATAAAGGTGGTCTTTTCCCTGCTGGCATTCTCCAGCGCGTCCTGGTAGCGCTTACGCTCCGTAATATCGCGTCCAAATCCCATCAGGCCGCTTCGTTTGCCTACCCGATCGTAGTAAGGCACTTTACGGATTTCGAAGCAGGCCTTTCTGCCATCCGGATATTGCAGCCACTGCTCATAGGTCAGCGACACATTGTGACGAAAAACTTTTTCATCCGTTTCCAGGACTTTATTCGCGCCTTCCTGGTCATAAACATCACGCGGTGTCAGGCCAATCAGTTGTTTCTCACTCTTCCCTGTTAACAGCTCCATCGCGCGATTGCAGCCGGAAAATTGTTGGTCAATATTGCGGTAAAACACCAGATCCGGCGAAGCATCAAGGAATGAACGTAAAAAAGAGGACTGCTGTTCCAGTTCAATCTGCGCCTGCTCACGCCTCTCCATTTCTTCGGTCAACTTATCAAGCACTTGCAGGCGAGCCTTTTCAGCCCTGATGCGGTCGGCAATTTCCTGATTAAGTTGTGTAATATTGCCTTTCATCTGCTGATTGAGTTCCAGGTCACGATGGCGCATCTCCTCAAGCTTATCCACCAGCCGCGAAAGGCGCTGTCGGGACTCTTCCAGTTGCTCCACCACCACGGAAAGAAAATAGACCGCCCACGGCGTAATCAGCAGACCAAAAAACACCGAACGAACCATGTCGATGCTCTCCACATGGCCGCGCAGCACCATGGTCACCGCCATTTGCACGATCATTGCCAGCACCACCAGCGCCGAAGCCAGCAACAGAGAAAAACGTACCAGGCCCAGTTTCACCATCAGATCAACGTAATACTGGGCTAACAAACGAATTTGTTTCATAAAAAATTCCTTCCAGACCGGTAAATTTAATCATACCGTAAAAGCGCTGAAGACCAACGCGGGCAGTTACAGCGTTGTTACGCACTGGAATAGTGCAGAGACAACAGACAATTAGTGATTAAGCAGACAACCGCCTGCTGGAAATATCAGTCCGGGGATAGTGAGCGAAGGCAGCCCGAAAAATAAGGGAGTAGTCCTTTTCCGTACCAACAGCCGAAAGTGCTGTTAAATAGTGTCTGCAACCAGGATTATCAGCAGAAAACTACAGGCTGCTCTTTTTGCCCTGTTAATCATTGAAGCCGCACCACGCCTTAATTCATTAAGCGATGACGGTTGATACCATGCAACTGGCTCTCAGCAGACTTTCTGCTGTACAGATTAAGCAAAACCAGCAGAGGATAATATTCAGTCACTGCATAACCAGCGCTGTGATTGTATTGGCACGAATTCTTTCCTGCTTCAGGTTTTTCATAACGATAAACATTATGGCAATTGTCGCTCAATGCAATTGAAATGAATAAAAATTCATAAAAAATGAAATTAAAACCATATTCAGGGTGATTAATTTTACTAATAATGCAAGCCACTGCGATTCAAATGAGACAACTGCTAAAAAACAGTTTATTTCAGCGCTTAAGATACCCTTTACAGAGTATTATGCTATCAATATCCCCGGCACCAGCATGGTGCAGAGATTTGTCGCCTGCACTACAGTGAGACAGCTCACAGTTTCCCAGCCCACCCCGGCAGGGTAACAGTAAGAAAAAGTGCCACTAAAACCCTATTAATCATATAGATAAACGATAACAAGCACAGAAAAGCCTCCTCAGGAATGCTATTTGACCTGAGTACGCTTTCCCGATAAGTTGGAAATCCGCTGGAAGCTTTCTGGATGGGTGTTCCACCCGTCATATTTATGCAGTTATTGAGATTCCCTCTGTAGCAAGTTCTCAACGCTTGTGACACCGATGCTAACGGCCAGACGTGAGGGCGACATAATAGGTGAGCAGTAAGCTCAAAACCTGTCGCTATGCCCTTACTGCGCCTGTCCTTCGTCGGAGCAGGGGATCTCCCAGAGCCTGGGGAGGTTCACTGATATGTTGTACGATAAATCCCTTGAAAAGGATAACTGTGGTTTCGGCCTGATCGCCCACATAGAAGGCGAACCCAGCCACAAAGTGGTGCGTACCGCCATCCACGCACTGGCCCGAATGCAGCACCGTGGCGCAATCCTTGCTGACGGCAAGACCGGTGACGGCTGCGGGCTTTTATTACAAAAACCCGACCGTTTTTTCCGCGTAGTTGCACAAGAGCGCGGCTGGCGGCTGGCGAAAAATTATGCGGTGGGAATGTTGTTCCTCAATCGGGATGACGCACTGGCCCGTGAAAGCCGCCGCATTGTTGAAGAAGAAGTATTGCGTGAAACCCTGTCCGTGGTTGGCTGGCGTGAAGTTCCCATCAATCAGGATGTGCTGGGTGAAATCGCCCTCTCCTCAATGCCACGCATTGAACAACTTTTTATCAATGCTCCGGCAGGCTGGCGTCCCCGTGATATGGAACGCCGCCTGTATATAGCACGTCGCCGTATTGAAAAACGCATTGAAGATAAAGAGTTTTATGTTTGCAGCTTTTCGAATCAGGTGAACATTTATAAAGGTCTGTGTATGCCGGCGGATCTGCCGCGCTTTTACCTGGATCTGGCCGATCTTCGTCTGGAATCAGCCATTTGTCTGTTCCATCAGCGTTTTTCTACCAATACCGTACCGCGCTGGCCGCTGGCACAACCCTTCCGTTATATGGCACACAACGGTGAAATCAACACTATTGCCGGCAACCGCCAGTGGGCGAAAGCACGAGCCTACAAATTCCGCACCCCGCTGATCCCTGATTTGCAGGATGCGGCACCGTTCGTTAATGAAACCGGATCTGACTCCAGCTCAATGGATAACATGCTGGAGCTGTTCCTGAGCGGCGGAATGGATCTTATCCGTGCCATGCGCCTGCTGGTGCCACCGGCATGGCAAAACAATCCGGATATGGATCCGGAGCTGCGTGACTTCTTTGACTTTAACTCCATGCACATGGAGCCGTGGGATGGCCCGGCGGGCATCGTAATGTCAGACGGCCGCTATGCTGCCTGTAACCTTGATCGCAATGGCGTGCGTCCAGCACGTTATGTCATTACTAAAGACAAATTGATTACCTGTGCTTCCGAAGTAGGCATCTGGGACTATCAACCCGATGAGGTAATGGAAAAAGGCCGTGTCGGTCCTGGCGAACTGATGGTGATCGATACTCGTGCGGGCCGGATTCTGCACTCAGCTGAAACCGATAACGATCTGAAAAGTCGCCACCCTTACAAAGAGTGGATGGAGAAAAACGTCCGTCGACTGGTACCGTTTGAAAATCTGTCAGACGATCAGATGGGTAGCCGGGAAATGGATGACGATCTGCTGGCAACCTTCCAGAAGCAGTTCGGCTACAGTAGCGAAGAACTTGACTCGATCATCCGTGTGCTTGGCGAGAATGGCCAGGAAGCCGTAGGCTCAATGGGCGACGACACGCCTTTCGCCGTACTTTCCAGCCGTCCACGCGTAATCTATGACTATTTCCGCCAGCAGTTCGCTCAGGTAACTAACCCACCGATCGATCCGCTGCGTGAAGCACATGTTATGTCGCTGGCGACCAGCATCGGCCGTGAAATGAACGTGTTCTGCGAGGCAGAAGGCCAGGCGCATCGACTGAGCTTCAAATCGCCAATCCTGCTCTATTCAGATTTCAGGCAGCTGACGACGCAGGAAGAAGAATTTTATCGTGCTGATACGCTCGACTGTACTTTTGATCCAACCGAATCCTCGTTGAAAGAGACCATTCTGTTGCTTTGCGACCAGGCTGAACAGCTGGTACGTAATGGCACCGTGTTGCTGGTGCTATCGGATCGTGCCATCAGCCCTCAGCGCCTGCCAGTTCCGGCACCCATGATGGTCGGTGCCATTCAGACCCGGCTGGTCGATAAGAGCCTGCGTTGTGATGCCAACATTATCGTTGAAACCGCAAGCGCCCGCGATCCTCATCATTTTGCCGTACTGCTCGGCTTTGGCGCGACCGCCATCTACCCTTATCTGGCCTACGAATCACTGGCGAAAATGGCGGATGGTGGGGTGATCAATAAAGATTATCGCAGTCTGATGTTGAATTATCGCAACGGCATTAATAAAGGCCTCTACAAAATCATGTCGAAGATGGGGATTTCCACCATCGCGTCATATCGCTGCTCGAAACTGTTTGAAGCGGTGGGCCTGCATCGTGACGTCTCTGACCTGTGCTTCCAGGGTGTGGTAAGCCGCATCGGCGGGGCTAACTATGCTGACTTCCAGCAGGACCTGATCAATCTGTCGCGTCGTGCGTGGCTACAGCGCAAACCGCTGGATCAGGGCGGTCTGCTGAAGTACGTGCATGGCGGTGAATATCATGCTTACAACCCGGATGTGGTGGGGACACTACAAAAAGCGGTGAACAGCGGAGAGTACAGCGACTATCAGCAGTACGCCCGGCTGGTCAACGAACGTCCGGTCGCCGCCCTGCGCGATCTGCTGGCGGTAACGCCATCCGGCGATGCCATCAGCATTAATGATGTTGAGCCAGCCAGCGAGCTGTATAAGCGTTTCGATACTGCGGCCATGTCGATTGGTGCGCTCAGTCCGGAAGCACATGAATCTCTGGCCGAAGCGATGAACGGCCTGGGAGGCTTCTCTAACTCAGGAGAAGGCGGAGAAGATCCCGCCCGCTACGGCACAAATAAAGTATCCCGCATCAAGCAGGTTGCCTCTGGTCGTTTTGGCGTGACGCCAGCCTATCTGGTCAATGCTGACGTGATCCAGATTAAAGTGGCTCAGGGGGCAAAACCGGGTGAAGGTGGCCAGCTGCCAGGCGATAAAGTGACACCTTACATCGCTAAATTGCGCTATTCCGTCCCCGGCGTAACGCTAATTTCACCGCCACCACATCATGATATCTACTCGATTGAGGATCTGGCCCAGCTGATTTTTGACCTTAAACAGGTCAATCCGAAGGCGATGATTTCGGTCAAATTAGTTTCCGAGCCAGGCGTTGGTACCATTGCCACGGGCGTGGCAAAAGCCTATGCGGATCTGATTACTATCGCTGGCTATGACGGCGGCACCGGTGCCAGCCCACTCAGTTCGGTCAAATATGCAGGTTGTCCGTGGGAACTCGGTCTGGTTGAAACACAGCAGGCACTGGTCGCTAATGGCCTGCGTCACAAGATTCGTCTGCAGGTAGACGGCGGCCTGAAAACCGGACGCGACATTATTAAAGCCGCCATTCTTGGTGCTGAAAGTTTCGGTTTTGGTACGGGTCCGATGGTTGCGCTCGGTTGCAAATATCTGCGTATTTGTCATCTGAACAACTGTGCAACCGGGGTCGCAACTCAGGATGAAAAACTGCGTAAGAACCACTACCACGGTCTGCCTTATCGCGTGACCAACTACTTTGAGTTCATCGCCCGTGAAACCCGCGAGATCATGGCTGAACTGGGCGTGAAGCGCCTGGTTGACCTGATTGGCCGTACCGACCTGCTGACCGAGCTGGACGGCTTTACCGCCCGGCAGCAGAGTCTGGATCTCTCTGCGCTGTTAAAAACCGCAGAGCCGATGGCGGGTAAAACCGTGCACTGTACCGAGAATAACCCACCATTTGACCAGGCGGTGTTGAACAAAGCACTGCTGGACCAGGCGATGCCGTTTGTGGAAGCGAAACAAAGCAAGACGTTTTACTTTGATATTCGCAACACCGACCGCTCAGTAGGTGCGACGCTTTCAGGTGCTATTGCCCTCCTTCACGGCGATCAGGGGCTGGCATCCGATCCGATTAAAGCTCACTTCAGTGGCACAGCGGGTCAAAGCTTTGGCGTGTGGAATGCGGGTGGCGTCGAGCTTACGCTGACTGGTGATGCGAATGACTACGTGGGCAAAGGTATGGCAGGCGGTATGCTGGCGGTACGTCCTCCAGTGGGATCGGCCTTCCGTAGCCATGAAGCCACAATTATTGGCAACACCTGCCTGTACGGAGCAACCGGCGGTAAGCTGTTTGCTGCGGGCCGTGCGGGTGAACGCTTCGCGGTTCGTAATTCCGGAGCGATTACCGTGGTAGAAGGTATCGGTGATAACGGTTGTGAATATATGACCGGCGGTATTGTCTGCGTGCTGGGCAAAACCGGCGTTAACTTTGGCGCCGGAATGACCGGTGGTTTCGCTTACGTTCTTGATGAAGACGGTGAATTCCTCAAACGTGTTAATCCGGAACTGGTTGAGGTGCTGAGTGTTGACGATCTGGCGATTCACGAAGAGCATCTGCGTGGTCTGATCACCGAACACGTCCACCACACCGGCTCATCCCGTGGCGAAGAGATTCTGGCGAACTGGCCTGCCTGGTCGTCTAAATTCGCACTGGTTAAACCGAAGTCCAGTGATGTGAAGGCATTATTGGGTCACCGTAGTCGTTCCGCAGCGGAGCTGCGGGTGCAGGCGCAGTAAGAGGTCACGATGAGTCAAAACGTATATCAATTTGTCGATTTGCAGCGTGTCGACCCACCCAAAAAACCGCTCAAGATCCGCAAAATTGAATTTGTGGAAATTTACGAGCCGTTTTCTGAAAGCCAGGCTCAGGCACAGGCCGATCGTTGTCTTGCCTGTGGCAATCCTTACTGCGAGTGGAAATGTCCGGTCCATAACTACATACCTGACTGGCTGAAACTGGCCAATGAAGGGCGGATCATTGAAGCGGCAGAGCTGTCACACCAGACCAACAGCCTGCCGGAAGTATGCGGACGAGTCTGCCCTCAGGATCGTCTGTGTGAAGGTTCCTGTACGCTAAATGCAGAGTTTGGCGCGGTGACTATCGGCAATATTGAGCGCTATATCAATGATAAGGCGCTCGAAATGGGCTGGAAACCTAACCTCGATGGTATTAAGCCAACCGGTAAACGTGTGGCCATCATCGGCGCGGGTCCTGCTGGTCTTGCCTGTGCCGATGTGCTGACCCGCAACGGTGTGAAAGCCGTGATCTACGATCGCCATCCTGAAATTGGCGGTCTGCTGACCTTCGGCATTCCGGCATTCAAGCTGGAAAAAGCGGTGATGACCAAACGCCGCGAGATCTTCTCTGGTATGGGCATTGAGTTCAATCTGAATACCGAAGTGGGCCGGGACGTGCAGATGAGTGACCTGCTGACAGATTTTGATGCCGTGTTCCTCGGCGTCGGGACCTACCAGTCAATGCAGGGTGGACTTGAAAATGAGGAGGCAGACGGCGTTTACGACGCCCTGCCATTCCTGATTGCCAATACCAAACACACGATGGGTTTTTCCCACTCAGCAGAAGAGCCATACATTTCGATGAATGCGAAGCGCGTGGTGGTGCTCGGCGGGGGTGATACCGCTATGGACTGTGTGCGCACTTCGGTTCGTCAGGGAGCCACTCACGTCACCTGTGCTTATCGGCGCGATGAGGAAAATATGCCAGGTTCACGCCGTGAAGTAAAAAATGCGCGTGAAGAAGGGGTGGAGTTTCAGTTCAATGTGCAGCCGCTGGGAATTGAAATTAACGGCAATGGACGCGTTTCCGGGGTGAAAATGGCCCGCACCGAGATGGGCCAGCCCGATGCAAATGGCCGTCGGCGTGCCGAAATCATTGCAGGCTCAGAACATGTTGTGCCAGCCGATGCGGTAGTGATGGCGTTCGGGTTCCGTCCACACGCAATGCCGTGGCTGGAACAGCATAGCGTCGAACTTGATTCACAGGGCCGCATCATCGCGCCTGAAGGCAGTGAGAATGCTTTTCAGACCAGTAATCCAAAAATTTTCGCCGGTGGTGATGCCGTACGCGGTTCCGATCTGGTTGTTACCGCAATAGCGGAAGGACGAAAAGCAGCAGAAGGGATTATGGACTGGCTGGAAGTCTGAAAGAGAATCAGGGGTTATTGAGCATAAAAAAGCTCCGTATATTACGGAGCTTTTTTTAGCCGGAAAAAACGTCGCGACCGGTTGGCAATGCTATTTCACAACACGCAGTGCCGGACGTCCACCACGTGGTGGAGGCTCGTCGTCGGGACCATCATCATCAGGCTCGCTGTCATCGGGACGATCACCGTCAATCACCGACATCATCGACTCTGTTGATCCATCCGCCTGTGAGGATGGGTACTCTTCTCCGGCATTTTCATAGACCGGCTCGGGTTCGAACATCGTCCCTGCACCATTTTCTCTGGCATAAATCGCCATAACAGCAGCCAGAGGCACAGTAACCTGACGCGGCACACCACCGAAACGGGCATTGAAGGTAACTTCATCATTACCCAGTTGCAGATCGCCTACGGCTCGCGGGGCGATATTTAATACGATCTGACCATCCCGCGCGTACTCCAGCGGCACCATTACACCAGGCAAATTAATGTCCACCACAAGGTGAGGTGTCAGCTGATTGTCCAGCAGCCAGTCATAGAGCGCCCTGAGCAGATAAGGACGGCGGGCAGTAAGTTCAGATATTTCCATCTTAATCAGCCCCGCGTTTGCAGGCGCATTTCACGTTCCGCTTCAGTCAGGGAAGCCAGGAAGGAATCACGCTCAAAGACACGTGTCATATACCCTTTAAGCTCTTTCGAACCCGCACCGATCAGTTCGATACCCAACTGTGGCAAACGCCAGAGCAAAGGAGCAAGGTAGCAGTCCACGAGGCTAAACTCTTCACTCATAAAGAACGGAGTACGTGAGAACAGTGGCGCTATCGCCAGCAGCTCTTCCCGAAGCTGTTTCCGTGCAACTTCTGCTTCCTGATCGTTGCCATTTTCAACTTTACGCATCAGGCTGTACCAGTCCTGCTCAACACGGTGCATCATTAAACGACTTTCCCCACGGGCAACCGGATAGACAGGCATCAGTGGGGGATGCGGAAAACGCTCATCGAGGTATTCCATAATGATACGAGATTCGTACAGCGTCAGTTCACGATCAACCAGCGTCGGGACAGTACGGTACGGATTGAGGTCGATCAGATCCTGAGGCAGATTGTCCATTTCTACCTGCTCGATCTCTACGCTGACACCTTTTTCCGCCAGGACGATACGCACCTGATGGCTAAAAATGTCAGTCGGACCAGAAAACAGCGTCATTACCGAACGTTTGTTGGCAGCGACAGCCATGTAAACCTCCAAGTTTATCCAGAAAATTACTGCGCAAGCCCGTCATGAGATGACGGTTGTGCTTAATAAAAGCCATTAACAGAGACGAGTCCCGAATCCATCTTCACAGGCAGACTCATATCAGTGCCCTGCGATGCGGGCGCAAAGTGACAGTCAGTTTACCAGATTTTAAACAACTTGTGGGGGCAGGAATAAGGATTTGCCATGAAAATGGCCAGAGTTGTCGTGATCTTACGGCTTGCTCAGAAGCCGAAAAGAAAAAGCCCGGTGCTGACACCGGGCTTTTCGATAATTGATGCTGCCGAAGCAGTATAAATTAACGTTTGGAGAACTGTGGACGGCGACGTGCTTTACGCAGACCCACTTTCTTACGTTCAACCTGACGAGCGTCACGAGTAACGAAGCCAGCTTTACGCAGTTCGCCACGCAGAGATTCGTCGTACTCCATCAGAGCGCGGGTGATACCGTGACGGATCGCACCAGCCTGACCAGAGATACCACCACCTTTAACAGTGACGTACAGATCAAATTTACCAACCATATCCAGCAGTTCCAGCGGCTGACGAACTACCATGCGGGCAGTTTCACGACCGAAGTACTGTTCCAGAGAACGTTGGTTAATAACGATGTTACCACTGCCCGGCTTGATAAAGACGCGAGCGGTAGAGCTTTTGCGGCGACCAGTGCCGTAGTTTTGATTCTCAGCCATTGCCTGTAATCCCGATTAAATGTCAAGAACTTGCGGTTGCTGTGCCGCATGGTTGTGCTCATTGCCCGCGTAAACTTTCAGTTTACGGTACATAGCACGACCCAGCGGGCCTTTTGGCAGCATGCCTTTAACCGCGATTTCAATCACACGCTCAGGACGGCGAGCAATCATCTCTTCGAAGGTCGCTTGCTTAATACCACCGATGTGGCCGGTGTGATGGTAATAAATCTTATCGTTACGCTTGTTACCTGTTACAGCAACTTTATCAGCGTTAAGAACGATAATGTAATCACCGGTGTCAACATGCGGAGTGTATTCCGCTTTGTGCTTACCGCGCAGGCGACGAGCCAGTTCAGTCGCTAAACGACCTAAAGTTTTGCCTGCCGCGTCAACAACATACCAGTCACGTTGTACGGTTTCTGGCTTAGCTGTAAAAGTTTTCATCTAAAAGCTTACCCAAATATTAGTTACACGTTGGTGAAAACCCAAACGCTTGAATAAACGGTTGAGGCTCACACGACCATCTTGACCAGTAAGCCACCCCCTCGGATAGCGTTACCGGAACACAAAGAGTTTTAGGAAAGAAACCTTTGTTGTAACGTGGGGTCGCAAGATTATAGAGAAGTCGCTCACAAAGCGCGACCCCTTTTTTCAATAAAATCTTTCCCCATCCGCTGTTTTTTTCATCTCAGGGTAAATGGGGCAACTTCAGGTACTCTTCGCTCTGCATCTCCTGCAATCGCGAAACACAACGCTGATATTCAAACCTGAGTTTTGTCCCCTGATAAATTTCATAAAGCGAGGCCTCAGCAGAAACCACCAGCTTGACATGCCGTTCGTAAAACTCATCCACTAACGCCAGAAAACGTCTGGCCTGATCTTCAGTTTTATAGATCATCACCGGCACATCAAACAGCAGTACGCTATGGAAACGTCGGGAGAGTTCAATGTAGTCATGCTGACTACGGCCTTCACCACATAAGGTTTTGAAGTCCATCGCTACTACGCCATCGGCTACGCCCAGCGTGGGCAACGTGCGATGGTTAATATCCAACTGAGGTTTGTCGGTGCGCTTCTTACCACTGAGGGCAGTGAACATCCTTTCCATTTCCTGCGACGTCGTCTGGTTCAGCGGCATCATCCATAAGTGGGCCGAGGTTAAAGTGCGTAAGCGGTAATCAATCCCGGCATCGACATTCATCACCTCACAATGTTGTTTGATTAGCGCTATGGCGGGCAAAAAACGTGCACGCTGTAAACCATTGCGATACAGCTCATCTGGTGGAATATTAGAGGTGGCCACCAGGGTTATTCCTCTGGCAAACAGCGCCTCCATCAAGGTACCAAGCAGCATCGCATCAGTAATGTCCGAAACAAAAAACTCATCGAAGCACAGCAGATCGGTTTCACTTTTGAAACGATCTGCCACAATTTGCAGAGGGTCGCTTTGACCCTGTAATGCGGTGAGTTCCTGATGAACACGTAACATGAAGCGGTGAAAGTGTAGCCGCTGCTTACGCTCTCCAGGAATTGACTGAAAAAACATATCCATCAGCCAGGTTTTGCCTCGCCCCACGCCTCCCCACATATACAGGCCGCGAACTGGCGTCTGCTCTCGCTCTTTTCCTTTGCCAATCAGCTTATTTAATTTGCCAAAAAGTCCTGTTCCTGAAGAAGGGGCGACAGGCGTAAAGCGGGTCAGGCTCTGGTATATGTTATCCAGTCGGCTGACCGCTGCATGTTGAACATCGTCGGGTTGATATTCACCACTTTCCAGCGTCTTTTGATAAAGCGCCAGAGGAGACATCGTTTGCATAATTTATTCACATTCCCTGAAATATTTGGAACGTCAGGTGGTTAATTGTCGAAAAAAAGGCCGTTCCACACTAAGCGATACAGCCGCAGGATTCCACTTCCATCAGATTAGCGGTTATAGTGACTCACAGTGAACTGGCAACAGCCAGGTGACCCTACGGAACAACGAAGACAACACGGGAGTTATTATGACCTGGGAATACGCGCTTATTGGTTTAGTAGTTGGATTGGTTATCGGCGCGCTGGTAATGCGTTTTGGTAACAGAAAGCTGCGTGAACAGAGAAGCATGCAATACGAGTTAGAAAAAACCAAAGCTGAGCTGGCGGACTATCGTGAAGAGTTAACCAGCCATTTTGCTCAAAGCGCCGAACTGCTCGACAACATGGCACGAGATTACCGCCAGCTTTATCAGCATATGGCGAAAGGTTCGAATGACCTGTTACCCAATCTACCTGGTGAGAAAAACCCATTTGCTTACCAGTTGACTGAATCTGAAGCCGATAACGATCAGGCTCCTGTACAGATGCCTCGTGATTATCCCGACAGTGCATCTGGCTTGCTGCGTGGCGAAAGACGCTCGCACGATAAATAAGATGGGTTAACGAAAATCCGGTACTTTTGCGCCGCTGGTCCAGTGCCAGGCACTGTGCCAGCAGGCATCCGTCAGTCATTACAGTTTTGTCCCCCCTTACATGTAGCGAGAGCGGCCTGGCAATGAAGAAAAAATCATTACTGTTAAGCGCATTAGCATTGAGTACCGGCCTGAATCTGGCCGTCGCACCCGTGGCAATGGCTACGCTTCCCGCACAAATTCAGGGGCAACCGATGCCAAGTCTGGCTCCGATGCTGGAAAAAGTGCTGCCCGCCGTGGTCAGTGTCCATGTGGAAGGGACTCAGACACAGGCTCAGGCCCAGGACATCCCGGAGCCGCTAAAACGCTTCTTTGGTCAGCAGGGACAAAGTGGTGAAGAAGCGCAACCGCAACCTTTTGAAGGTCTGGCTTCAGGCGTGATAATCAATGCTGAAAAAGGTTATATTCTGACCAACAACCATGTCATCAGTGGGGCAGATAAAATCAGCGTTCAGCTAAGTGATGGCCGTGAATTTGATGCCAAATTGATTGGGCACGATCAGCAGACGGATATTGCATTGATCCAGATAAGCGGCGCCAAAAACCTGACACAGGTGAAAATTGCCGATTCAGACCAGTTGAAAGTGGGAGATTTTGCCGTTGCCATCGGCAACCCTTTCGGACTGGGGCAGACTGCCACCTCCGGTATTATCTCCGCTCTGGGACGCAGCGGCCTGAATCTGGAAGGGCTGGAGAACTTTATTCAGACTGATGCCGCAATTAACCGGGGTAACTCCGGTGGTGCTCTGGTCAACCTTAACGGCGAGCTGATCGGCATTAATACCGCCATACTCGCCTCTTCAGGCGGTAACATCGGAATTGGTTTTGCCATTCCGGGTAATATGGCAATGAATCTGGCGCAGCAATTGATTGATTTTGGCGAGGTAAAGCGCGGCCAGTTGGGTATTAAGGGCACTGAAATGACCGCAGAAATGGCGAAGACCTTTAAGGTCGATGCACAGCGCGGTGCTTTTGTTAACGAAGTGCTCCCTGGCTCTGCGGCAGCTAAAGCCGGGATAAAAGCAGGCGATATCATTACCAGCCTTGATGACAAACCTGTTGAAAGCTTTGCCGCATTAAGAGTGAAAATTGGCACCACCGCACCAGGTAAAGATGTCCGGGTCGGTCTGTTACGTGACAGTAAGCCGCTGACAGTCACCGTCAGACTGGATGCCAGCACTCAGACCGCCACCACTCTTGAGGAGATAGCACCGGCACTTCAGGGCGCAACGCTGAGCGATGGTGCCGCGAAGGACGGCACTAAAGGAGTCAGTGTGGATACCGTTGATAAATCCACCCCAGCTGAGCAATCCGGGCTGCAAAAAGGGGATGTCATTGTGGGCCTGAACCGCTCTCCTGTCGGAAATCTGGCCGAACTGCGTAAACTTCTGGAAGCAAAACCACCGCTGATGGCGTTAAATATTATTCGCGGCGATCAAAACATCTATCTGCTTTTACGCTAAATCATCAAGCGGACACCTGCGTGTCCGCTTAACTCATGTTATCCTGCCTGTGTTCATTCACTCACCGTTTAAAGCCATGATCCCTAAACTATTGCGTTCAGTGCTAATTGGCCTGGTTGTGGCAGGCATTTTGCTGATTACCGTTCCGGCATTGCGAATTGGCAACGATTTTTTTTCGTACAAAGATGGCAGCCAGGATCAGATGCCTGTCAGTTATAACCCGGCGGTGAGACGTGCAGCGCCAGCGGTAGTGAATGTTTACAATCGTAGTGCTAATGCCTCTGCTGAAAATCTGGAAATTCGCACACTCGGCTCCGGCGTCATTATGGATAATCGGGGCTACATTCTCACCAACAGGCATGTGATCAACGATGCCGATCAGATCATCGTCGCACTTCAGGACGGACGGATTTTTGAAGCTATGCTGGTGGGATCAGACAGCCTGACTGACCTGGCTGTGCTGAAAATCACCGCGTCTGGTCTGCCCGTCATCCCAATCAATGCCAAACGCACCGCACACATTGGCGATCTGGTAATGGCCATCGGCAACCCTTATAACATTGGTCAGACCGTGACCCAGGGCATTATCAGTGCGACGGGGCGTGTGGGCCTCAGCCCTTCCCGGTATCAGAATTTCCTGCAAACTGACGCCTCGATCAACAAAGGTAATTCAGGTGGCGCATTGATTAACTCGTTGGGAGAACTGATGGGCATTAACACGCTCTCGTTCGACAAGAGTAATGACGGTGAAACACCAGAAGGAATCGGGTTCGCGATCCCTACCGCGCTGGCGGTGAAGATCATGGATAAATTGATTCGTGATGGCCGGGTGATCCGCGGCTTTATTGGTATTAGTGGTCGCGAGATCCCACAAATGCACCGGCAAAATGCCAGTCTGGACCATACCCAGGGGATTATCGTCACCAACGTTGCGCAGGGAGGGCCTGCGGCAAAAGCCGGATTACAGGTCAATGATGTAATTACCTACGTAAATCATAAGCCTGCCGTTTCAGCGCTTGAAACCATGGATCAGGTTGCTGAAATTCGTCCGGGGACGGTTATCGAACTGGAAATTATTCGTAACGATCGAAAAATGACCCTGCCGGTAACCGTACTGGAATACCCGGCAAGTTAATACTCAGATACGGGCCAGAATACATCTGGCCCGATGTGGCAACTTACTTTACGAAATCTTCGCCCAGCTTGATATCTTTTTTCAGCGTATCCAGCATCCCGTTCAGCGATTGCTGCTCATAAGCGCTCAGAGTACCCAGTGGTTTTCGTTCAACAATGCCATTTTTGCCGAGCAGCAGCGGCTGCGAGAAGAAACGAGCGTGCTCACCGTCCCCTTCAACATAAGCACATTCAACAACATTGCTCTCGCCACTCAGCGCTCGTACCAGCGCGAGGCCGAACTGAGCGGCAGCCTGGCCCATTGACAGTGTGGCTGAACCCCCACCCGCTTTCGCCTCTACCACTTCCGTGCCGGCATTCTGAATTCGCTTCGTCAGTTCTGCTACCTCGCGCTCGTTGAGGCTGATGCCGGGGATTTGCGATAACAGTGGTAAAATCGTCACGCCAGAGTGACCACCAACAACGGGTACATTCAAATTTGCCGGATTTTTACCTTTCAGTTCAGCCACAAAAGTATTTGAGCGGATGATATCCAGAGTGGTAACACCGAACAGCTTGTTTTTATCGTAGACACCCGCTTTTTTCAGCACTTCTGCCGCAATGGCAACAGTGGTGTTGACCGGGTTAGTGATAATGCCAATCAATGCCTTAGGGCAGGTGCTGGCGACCTGTTCAATCAGGTTACGAACAATACCCGCATTAACATTAAACAGATCGGACCGGTCCATGCCGGGTTTACGCGCCACGCCTGCTGATATCAACACCACATCAGCCCCCTGTAACGCCGGGGTGGCATCTTCACCACTAAAACCATTAATTTTCACTGCGGTAGGGATATGACTCAAATCGACGGCAACGCCGGGAGTAACAGGAGCAATATCATACAGGGAGAGTTCTGAACCTGCCGGAAGCTGTGTTTTCAGCAGAAGTGCGAGAGCCTGGCCAATACCGCCGGCTGCGCCGAGAACTGCAACTTTCATCTTTAACTCCTTATTATAGTAAACATTAATTGCCGGGGATCCATCTGGTTACGAACACAAACAACCTGAATGGTGGTGCTGAAAGAATTCATTCCGTATGACGTAAGACGCAGAGCACCGAATGAAGTAAGGAGATTGCGCATTATGTCAGGAGGAAAGCACCGTTCATAGCAGCATGCAGACAACGCGCATTTTGGCGTTACATTACACCCACAGCACTTATCAATACAATATCAACTGTATAACATATCGTTCACTTTTCCAGCATTGTAAGGTCATGGCGCATAATTGTTTTTTGCCTTAAATTTTGTCAGACTGCCACTCCCGATGCTATGGATAGCAGCATATCAGTTCATGTTTGCATAAAAATTCACTTGATTGCATAATGATGCAGCACCTCGCCGGGAGTACCCTTTTTCTCATTTCTAGTGGATATCTCATGCGCAACCCTTCAAAACAAGAAGACCTGATTAAAGCCTTCAAGGCCCTGTTAAAAGAAGAAAAATTCAGTTCTCAGGGAGAAATTGTTACGGCACTGGTAGAACAGGGCTTTGAGAACATCAACCAGTCAAAAGTTTCACGTATGTTGACGAAATTTGGTGCCGTGCGGACGCGAAACGCAAAAATGGAAATGGTCTACTGTCTGCCAGCGGAGCTGGGCGTACCAACCACAACCAGCCCACTTAAAAACCTGGTGCTGGATATTGATCACAACGATGCGCTGATTGTCATTCATACCAGTCCGGGGGCAGCCCAGTTGATCGCCAGGATGCTGGATTCACTGGGTAAGCCGGAAGGTATCCTTGGCACAATTGCAGGTGACGATACAATATTTATCACCCCCGCACGCCATATTAATGTTCGTAAGTTACTTGATTCGATTCTTATTTTATTTGAACAAGAATTATAAGTCAGGGCGTAGTGTGCCGCTCATGATTTATTCAGGTATCATGTCTGCCGGTCTTTTAATTTAAATGTTGATATTTCAGGCAGGCACAAGCTTCATATTTAAGGCCAGAGCATTAAATTTATGCTTCGCGAAGACGCCAGTGATATATTCAGTCAGCCGCTGTAGAACAATGATTCAGCCAGCTTAACCGGTTATCACTGCACGGCGAAAGATATTCCACTTCGGTGTTAAGATAATTTACTGCTGTTTGGTGACTGCGTAAATGATCAGCCAGATACTGTTATGCCACTTAATTATTTAGCTAATATTATTGTATTATGAGTCAATATACAGAGCATTGGCATTTATTGTTGAAGGGATATTCTGTACGGCAATAATTGCGTTGCCTGTCCTTTTATTTAATATGCAGTCTGTCCCTCACCGTTCTCTTTTTGATTACAGTAGTTTCATCAATACAACCTCTCCTTCGCTCTCTGGAGGTTTTTGACGGAAACCATCTCAGCTGATCTTCACGGTATTGATGATTTGTTAAGCAAACCCTGTGTGTACTGAAATCGGGGAATTCGCGTCCTGTCTCACTGGAATAGGGTCAGACAAATGAAAATTATTTGTATCTCTGGTTGATAATCAGCTACCGGGAAAGATTAGCTAATAACATGCTCCTAACAGACAGCTGTTATGCGCACAAATGGCTAAGGTTTAATTTTCTCATTATTTACATGCAGTTAACAACGATGTAGGGAGTAATAAGTTTTTATTATAACTAAAAGTTATTAAAGGCACACCAATTGCTTATGTATCTTGATAAAATATTATTAGCAAGCTATTAATTTTTGTCGTTATCAGATCTATACTTCTTTCCGTGACGTAAATCACACTTCATAAAAAGATAAAAATCAATGACGAGGAAAAATTTATGAACATTAAAACTACCATCGCGACATTTAGCGTTCTCTCTGCTCTGTCTTTTGGTGCTCTGGCAGCTAATTCTGTTAATGCTGAACAGGCGCAAAATATGCAATCTCTGGGCACGATCAGCGTCAGTGGAGTCAGCGCCTCACCGATGGACATTCGCGCACAGCTGGATCAAAAAGCTGAAGCTCAGGGTGCCAGTGCTTATCGTGTGATTGAGGCTTACAACAACGGCAATTATCACGCCACCGCTGAACTGTATAAATAATTGTTATTATTTCCGGCAATATTGACGTTGCATCTGTTCTGACAAAAATGGCAACCCCAAGAATAATAAAAGTTTTTTAGCCCTTTCGGTTGCCCCCCTTTTCTTTCTGGAGCATATATTATGAAATTCACAATCGCTGTACTCAGTCTGGCCTCTGTTCTTACTTTTGGTGCAAATGCAGCAAATCTGGTGACAACTCAGCAGGTAGAAAATGAAAACCTGCAATCTGTTGGCACCATTAGTGTCAGCGGAATTGCTGGTGCCCCTGGCGACATCCGTCAGCAGCTTTCACAAAAAGCAGACGAGCAGGGTGCAAAAGCTTATCGGGTGATTGAGGCTTACAATAACGGCAACTACCACGCCACCGCTGAATTGTATAAATAAGCCAGCAACGCCCCGACTCTTCCTCGTCAGCAGACCCGGTCTGCCTTTGACGGCCCTCTGGCCCCGCAATGCGGGGCTTTTTTACGTTTGCCCTAGCGGATGTTGAAACGGAGCTTTCCTTCCAGCTCCTCCTCTGCCTCATCGAAGAGTAAAATCAATGCGCCGTATCGTCTTTTCTGTCCGCTGCCAAGATGGATAAACTCAATTTCCACAGGTAAGTGCATGAATTCCGAGGTAATGGCATCCCACAGACTGTCCAGATCGTTAACTTTTCCACCGGGCAGCGCAAAACGCTCACTGAACTGACGATAGAAATGCATCTGATCAACAATTTCGTCAAAATCAAAGATCTCTGTTCTCATACTGGCCGCTCCATAAGGCAAACGGTCAGGCAGCATTAAGCCACCCGGTGAGTTATAATCCCCCGATATGCAGGGCTTTCACTTCCATAAACTCTTCCAGTCCCAGTACCGACCCTTCACGGCCCAGCCCGGATTCCTTCACACCGCCAAACGGTGCCAGTTCTGTTGAAACAGCACATTCATTGATGCCGACCATTCCGCTTTCCAGAGCGGCAGCAACCCGAAAAACACGTTGCAGATTCTGCGTGTAGAAGTAGGCGGCCAGCCCAAACTCGGTATCGTTAGCCCGACGGATCACTTCATCTTCGTCATCAAAGCGGAAGCAGGCTGCCACTGGTCCAAATGTCTCTTCCTGCGACAGCTTCATTTTTTCGTTCGCCTCGGCGATTACCGTGGGTTGCCAGAAATTGCCCCCAAGCGTATGGGGCGCACCACCAACGACAATTTTCCCGCCATTCGCTACGGCATCCTGCACATGTTCCGCCACTTTCTTCACCGCAGAAGCTTCAATCAGGGGACCAACCACCACCCCTTCTTCTGTGCCGTTACCCACTTTAAGTTTGCCTACCTCTTCAGCCAGCTGGTTAACAAACTGGTCATAGACGGCATTGTGAACATAGAAGCGGTTAACGCTGACACAGACCTGCCCGGCATTTCGGAACTTATTAGCAACAGCCCCTTTGACGGCAGCATCAATATCCGCGTCATCAAACACGATGTAAGGTGCATTGCCCCCAAGCTCCATTGATACTTTCTTCATGGTGTCAGCGGCGTTACGCATCAGCAATTTTCCTACCTGAGTGGAACCGGTAAAGGAAATTTTTCTGACCGCCGGACTATTCATAATTGTTTCGCTGATCGCCTGAGTATCACCGGCAACAGCATTAAGCACCCCGTCCGGTACCCCCGCTTTTTTCGCCAGTGACAGCAGCGCGAAAGCCGAAAGTGGCGTGTTGTTAGCGGGCTTGATGATGCCGGTACAGCCCGCCGCAAGTGCAGGACCCAGCTTGCGGGTCAGCATCGCCATCGGAAAATTCCACGGCGTGATGGCCGCAACCACTCCTATCGGTTCGCGGGTAGCGAGGATCCGCGAGCCCGGTTTTGCCGGAGGAATGATCTCCCCGTTGGCACGTTTTGCCTGCTCAGCAAACCATTGAATAAAACTGGCGGCATATTCCACTTCGCCTTCAGCTTCTTTCACTGGCTTACCCTGCTCTGCGGTCATCAGCCTGCCCAGCCACGCTTTGTTTTCAATAATCAACTGATACCAGCGATAAAGAATTTCACTGCGCTCTTTTGCCGTTTTCGCCCGCCAGGCAGGAAACGCCTTAAC
This sequence comes from Erwinia mallotivora, assembly GCF_000590885.1. GTDB lineage: Bacteria > Pseudomonadota > Gammaproteobacteria > Enterobacterales > Enterobacteriaceae > Erwinia > Erwinia mallotivora. The sequence continues at coordinate 23,862 of NZ_JFHN01000045.1, read as the reverse complement.
AGCGGCATCAATGGCTTGTTTTGTCTCACTTTTACCTGCACGGGCTACCTGAGCAATGACCTCGTTGGTGGCAGGATTCAGTACGTCAAAAGTCGCGGAGCAGTGTTGCCACTGCCCGCCCGCAAGATAGCCGGTCTGGAATAATTCGTTGTCCTGAAGGGAGTGACTCATTGTTTTCTCCTGCATTGTTTGCCCGATGCGGTAAGTATAGATGGCAGCCATGATGACTGTATGAATCCGCAGAACGGTGTCAGCAAAAGTTATGCTGACATCAGGATGATGAGTTATTCGTCAGATACGAATAAGGGTGTTCTGATATTTCTTCAGCATCGTGGCAAGCCGCTGTACCGGTTCGGTGACGCTGAGAGGCGCATCGTAATATCGCAATTTTTCCTGGTAGGTCTCCAGCTCAGCTAACAAGCGTTCGAAGTATTCACGTCGTCTGGCATCACTTCTGGCCGCTATTACATGGTCGGCAGTATGCCGAAGTTGCTTATGAAACGCAGAGAGATCGTCGTTCACTGGAATATCAGCATTGCGCAGGCGCTGATGACCAATAATCAGCGTCAACGCAATACGAAATTTATCAACGTCGCCCGGAAACATGTTCAGCAGCATAAACAGCTGATGGTAGAGGGCTGGCAGATGGTTTTCGCGTCGCCGTGCCTGATTAGTGGTCATCGCCGACACCGCCGCGTACATAAAGCGATTAAGCAGCGTTCTGCCGGTACGGGCCTTACTGTTATCACGGATTAACAGAATCACCAGTATTGCCAGAAAACAGCCAATGGCCTGACCAAGGGCGCTGTCGAGAAATGAACTGACTTTAAAGGTCATTGGATTATCAAGGGTAATAATATTGAGGGTCCCCACCAGCGCGCCCAGCGTACCAATCTGCCGACGCTGGATAAGGATCCCGCCAATAAAAGCCATCACCCCCAGTGCAATACATAGCAACAGCATACTTTGCTGGGTCGCAGGCATGATCACCATGTAATAAAGCGATCCCAGTGGAATCGCGACGATCATGCCGTAGAGAAAATCCTTTGCCATCATCAATGGATTCGGCATACGCATCGCCAGAGCGGTGATCACCGCGATCATCACCATCGCCCCGCTGCCAGACGTCCAGCCGCTCCATAGCCAGAACAGTGAACCGGTCGCCGTCGCGGCAAAGGTACGAAGCCCGTTGATCAGCGCATGACGCGATTCGGCGGAGCGCATTTTTACCACCGGTTCGGCAATAAGAATCTCTTCTTCGATACGGCTGATACTGCTGTTGGTATGAATACCTTTCAACAACAACAGATAACGCGTGGCTGCTCCCACCCAGTTGCCGATAGTCACCGGGGTATTTCTGCTGCCGCTGGCGGTGATAACCCTGCGCATGATTTTCATCCGCTTATGAATATCGCCGATGCTCCCTACCGGTTTCTCAAAGAACAGATGAAACTGCGGCGGAATATATTCCTGCCGGGTATTCTGAATCAGAAAGGTTTCACAGGCCTGGGTGATAAGGGTCAGCGACAGGGTGTTGAGCGCGCGCATACGTCGGTCGATCTTCTGCCAACGGCCCGACTCCATCATCAGGTGGCTGCGCATCACATTCAGTGCAGTAGTACGCCGCACCAGTCCGGTCCAGACTTTATCCACCTCTTCTTTATCACCATGAGCCACGCAAAGCTGCATCAGCTTGTACTGCTCCACCAGCAACGCGTCAATTTCACGATCGATATCCTGTTTAACTGAACGGGGCGAAAACAGCATATCGGCGAGGATAGCGCAAACAATGCCAATGATAATTTCGCTACAGCGTTCGACGGCAAACTGAGGGGCCAGCAAAACCGAGCCATTCGCGTTCACACTGACCACGATAATTAATGCGGTATACCCTGCCAGTCCCAGTGCATAGGAGTTTTCGACTTTAATCAGCGAAGAGAGCCAGACGCAGAAGCCCGCCCAGATACAACACAATAACAGCATCAACGCAGGCGCGCGGATAGTGGCAATCATGATTGCCAGAGCGGCAATACAACCAAGAAAGGTGCCAATAATACGCAACATACCGCGATGGCGTAATGCCCCGGAAAAAGGATCGCCACCTGCCGCAAACGCAGTCCCACCCGCCACAATACAGGCGGTCATCACCGCCCAGCGCGGCGTTTCCAGATTAAAGTGGAAACCAACCAGCAGCGCCAGCAGGATGGCAAAGGTCAGCTTGGCCGGGAATCGTAGACGATGCAGTTGCATGGGCTTAACCAAACTCACGCAGACGCTGCATTAACTTCATTAGCGGCGGCATCTGTTCAGGCTGGCGGTCCTGTGCGCCGGTTACCACTACCGTTGCCGTGGTGCCCGCAGGGTAAAGATTGCCCTGCTGCTGATCAAGACGTATGCGAATTGGTACGCGTTGAGCAAGACGTACCCATTCAAGGTTAGAGTCAATTGTCGCCATACCCTTGCTGTCAACGGTGCTGCTGCTGTTAGTAACACCGGCAGCGATGCTGTCTACCGTACCGTGCAGCACCCGCGTACTTCCCAACGGGGTGATTTCCACCCTGAAGCCAGGGCGCACCCCATGCAGCTTGGTTTCTTCCATATAGGCCTGTACATAAAAAGTATGCTGCTGAACCAGCGCTACGGCGGTAGAACCTCGGGTGATAAATTCACCACGATAAACATTAAGATTGGTAACCCAGCCATCTGCCGGCGCTTTAACGACGGTACGATCCAGATCCAGTTTCGCCGTGTCGCGGGTAGCAACCGCCTTTGCCAGCTGATGTTCACTGGTCTGATAGTCATTATTTGCCTGGTCAATCGCCTCGCGGGACATGGCAGATACCCCCAGCTTATTGCGTCGGGAAGCCTCTCGCCGTTTCTCATTCAGCAACGCCTGGTAGTATGCGACATCCGCTTCAGCTTCATTGAGTGCCTGCTGATAGCGCGGCTGATCGACAACGAAAAGCACCGGATCTTTCTTTACCAGCTGGTTATCCCGCACACGCACATCAGAAATCAGGCCGCTGACATCCGGAGCAATTGCCACCACGTCAGCAGTAAATTTAGCGTCACGGGTCCAGGGTGACTCGGTGTAAAACACCCACGCCCTGAAAATAACGATAACAGCAAGAATGACCAGAATGATGGTGATGGCGAATCGGGAGATTTTTCTAGTTAGCGCTTTCACTGTGACCTCAGACAAACAATCGGGAAACCAGGTAGAACAGACAGCACCACAGTGCTGTATTAAACAATGCGGGGTGCCAGACCAGGTCATAAATCCCGGTAGGGGTCAGCAACCGACGCACCAACCAGAACAACATTAGTGACACAATAATTTCGAAAAATATGGGCGGGAACGAAAGCCCGAATATCACAATAACCGGGAGTACACTCATTTCTTATCCTTGCCAGTACCTGACCGGGCAACCTCTACGCCGAACGCAACTGCCCCTGTGACAGGGTGGCCGTTGGTTTACATGTTGATAATGGAATAACCGACTGGCCGTCTTACTCATCATCACGACGCCTGATGAATAATAGCGTAATCTGCACGGCTTTTTGATGTGTTGAGCAGCAAAGGATTTTTCCGGACGCACTATAGTAACGCGGTTGACTATGTGTTATCTACTGAATGTGATCTAAATCACTTTTAAGCCAGGGTTAATAATGGAAAGACTTAAGGGGATGTCCGTTTTCGCACGCGTCGTTGAATTGGGATCATTCACCGCAGCGGCCAGTCAGATGCAGATGAGCGTATCAGCCGTCAGTCAGATTGTCGCCAGACTGGAAAATGAGCTACAGGTTAAACTGTTAAACCGCAGCACCCGAAGTATCGGTCTGACTGAAGCAGGTAAAATCTACTATCAGGGCTGTCGCCGGATGTTGTCAGAGGCACAGCAGGTTCATGAGCAGCTCTGGGCTTTCAACAACACGCCGGTTGGCACGCTGCGGATCGGCAGCTCCTCAACCATGGCGCAGAATGTGCTGGCAACGATAACGGCAGAAATGTTGCGGGAGTATCCGGGACTGACGGTCAATCTGGTCACCGGTATACCGGCCCCGGACCTGATTGCCGACGGGCTGGATTTGGTGATCCGCGTGGGTGCTCTTCAGGATTCCAGTCTGTTTTCGCGGCGACTGGGAGCGATGCCAATGGTGGTTTGTGCCGCCAAAAGCTATCTCAGCCAATACGGAATGCCCGAAAAACCGGGCGACATCAGCAATTTTTCCTGGCTGGAATACAGTGTGCGGCCGGATAACGATTTTGAGTTAACCGCCCCTGAAGGCATCTCCACCCGTTTGTCGCCGAAGGGGCGCTTTGCCACCAATGATTCACAGACGCTGATCCGCTGGCTGGTTGCTGGCTGTGGTATTGCCTATGTGCCGCTGATGTGGGTAACAGATGAGATTAATGCCGGAAAAATCGAGATTTTGTTTGCCCACTACCATTCAACTCCCCGCCCGGTTTACGCAGTTTATACCCAGAAGGACAAACTGCCCCTTAAGGTGGAAGTGTGTATTAACTATCTGACAGAGTATTTTGACAAGGTTGCCGAGATATATCAGGAGTTTCGGGCAGGGTAAGCGGGGCGTCTGGCGCCCCGTGAAGACAACGGTTCAGGCTGTGCCGCCAACCGTCAGTTTATCCAGTTTAAGCGTTGGCTGGCCGACACCTACTGGCAGGCTCTGGCCTTCTTTACCGCAGACACCGACGCCTTTGTCCAGCGCAAGATCGTTACCCACCATCGAGATTTGCTGCATTGCTTCGATGCCGGAGCCAATCAGTGTTGCGCCTTTTACCGGTTTAGTCACTTTCCCTTTCTCAATCAGGTAAGCCTCTGAAGTGGAAAAGACAAATTTGCCGGAGGTGATATCGACCTGACCTCCGCCGAAATTCGGCGCGTATAAGCCATATTCCACGCTTTCAATAATGTCCTGCGGCGTGGATTTACCTGCCAGCATGTAGGTGTTGGTCATTCTGGGCATTGGCAGATGGGCATAAGACTCACGACGACCATTCCCCGTGGGGTTAACTCCCATCAGCCGGGCATTGAGCTTGTCCTGCATATAACCTTTCAAAACACCGTTTTCGATCAGTACGTTGTATTGTCCGGGCACACCTTCATCGTCAATAGCCAGAGAGCCGCGCAGCCCGTCAAGAGTGCCATCATCGACAACGGTACAAAGCTCAGAGGCCACCTGTTGCCCAAGCTGCCCACTGAACACCGAAGTCCCACGCCGGTTGAAATCACCTTCCAGTCCGTGTCCTACCGCTTCATGCAGCAGAACGCCGGGCCAGCCGGCCCCCAGCACCACTGGCAGCGTGCCGGCTGGTGCGGCAACCGCGCTCAGATTAACCAGCGCCATGCGAACGGCTTCCCGCGCCCAGGCTTCAGCCCGAATTTCTCCTGATTCGTCAGCCAGGAAGAATTCATAGCCGAAACGGCCACCGCCACCGCTGGAACCCCGCTCGCGCTTACCGTCTTCTTCTACCTGAACACTGACTGAGAGCCGGACCAGCGGACGGACATCTGCCGCCAGCGTACCGTCGGTGGCAGCGACCAGCACCATCTCATAAACCCCACTGAGGCTGGCACTCACCTCCTGTACTCGCTTATCAGCCGCACGGGCCGCAGTATCGACCCGATGCAACAGCGCAATTTTCTCTTCGCGGGAAAGGCTTTGTAATGGATCGACCACCGAATAAAGTTGACGATTGATTACCGCCCCAAGCACATGTGACTTCCCGTCGCCCTGCTCACGCACGATGCTGCGGGCAGCATTCGCACTCTGGGTAAGGGCCGCCAGCGTTATCTGGTCGGCATAAGCGAAACCGGTTTTCTCGCCGCTGACGGCGCGAACACCGACTCCCTGATCAATATTCCATGAGCCGTCTTTAATAATGCGATCTTCCAGTACCCAGGATTCATGAAAGCTGGACTGAAAGTAAAGATCGGCATAGTCGAGCTTACGCTCAGACAGCTGACCAAGAAGGGAAAAGAGATCGGCTTGATTAATGTTGTTAGCAGTCAGTAACTGCTCACTTACCAGATTCAGACTCATGTATTCTCGCTCTGTTGGGAGGAGCCAGCCACAACTGGCAACGCACGCCTTTAGTCATACTGTTTCGGCTGGCACCAGGAAGCGTGAACTTCCTTACTGCCCACCCGCTCAGGATAATTGCACCCCGCAAACACGCCAGTAACATCGGGTATGACGGATATACAGCCTGCGGCAATTCTCCGTTGACGTCAAATTCACTTCGCACTCTTCTCACGTGGCTTGCGCAGTACTTCATCAATTTTTGGTTTATCGATGGGACCGGAAATATGGTAGCGCAACACGGAAATCTTGTTCCACAGCGGCCCCAGCACTTTACTGGCGGCAAACACCGCTGCTCCCACCACCGGATTCACCGCAAAAGCTGCCGCTACACCCACAGTGGCTGAAATTTCTGGCGCAACCACCGCTTCCATATTGAGTTCACGTCTGACCAGATCAATTTTTCCCTGCATAGCAATGTCAGCTTCAAGGCCATCCACCAGCAGATTATCAGTATGCATTACCCCTTTATCTATCCAGGCCGTACCGTTGATCGAGTCGTAATAGAACCCCTGACTGAAGGTATCAGTAAAATCGAGGCGTAACTTACGCAATAGCGCATCGACACTGACCAGACGCAGCAGCTGCGCGGCGCGCCCCGTATTCACATCGGCAATCTGACCCGCCCCCAGGTGGGATTTCAGTACCCCACTCAACGTGGATTCAGAAGGTTGCCAGGGTGTTGACTGCCAGTGCAGGTCGTAATTGATATCAAAAGGGGAATCCCGCAGCGGGGTACTCATGCCAAACCAGTCCACGGCGTCGTTAATTTTTTTCCCGCTCAGAACGCCTTTGACTGCCGTGCGCTGTGCTCCAGGGCGATTGACCCACTCTCCTGCCAGGGTCAGACGGGCGCTGCCGGTATCAACAAGACCATTTTGTAGCGTCAGCGTGTCGCCGCTGTGAGTCAGATTGCCCTGTATCCGCCCGAAATTCTGCCCCCGTAACCAACACTGATCACAGGTGAGATTGAGCGCAGGCCAGCTGCGGAAATCAACTGAAGTCTCCGCAGGGGGCAGAGAAGAGGCGCTTTCACCAGTGGACCACTGTGGGTTGTAATAAAGATAGTTGAGATGTGCCAACCAGGCTGAATGCGCGTTCATCTGTAACTGCCCGGCAATCTCCTTCCCTGTTACCTTGATCTGCATATCTCCGGCGACCGTCTGATTCAGGGTGGCATTGAGGTCATGCCACTGCTGTCCGCCTAAGGTCAGTGCCGGCGTCCGCAGAGTGATATCACCCGGTAACCTGGCACGGCTATCAGCACTCCGATCGCTGCCAGCTGCACCTCCCAGCAGAGCAAGCCAGGCCTCTCCATCCAGCGGCGGCAGATTGAGGACCATGCCGTTCGATTCAGGTAATGCCGGGATCTGGGAGGCATCGTTCTCCCAGATGCCCCGCTCAACGCGCAGTTGCTTACCCAGCAGCCACTGGCTGTTAAAACGGTGACTGCCACCAACAACGCCACTCAGGTTAAAGGTATGGAGATTGCCTTTGGCGCTGATTTTAACCGGCAGAGCGGCGCCTTTTTTCTTCTCCAGCGGTTCAGGTAAGTGACTGCTTACATCCGTTAAGTCCCCGCTGAGGGTTACCTGATAGTCGGCTCCACCGCCGTGAGGCAGATTAACTGACACGTTACTTTGCCAGCCTGCGCTGCCATTCAGTTTTTCGCGAACAGCAACAGGGACCACTTTCATATCACCAGGTCGCCAGTTACCCTCTAAATCAACCCCAATCTGATAGTTTTTTTCACCTTCCTGAGTGTTAAAACTGACGTTGATCGGCTGACCAAACCAGCTGCCCGTAAGCGCCCCACTTTGCAGATTGCCATTGTCATAGGTAAAACGCCCGGCCAGCTGTTTAATCGTGCTGTTAAGCGGCTTTATAAACAGCTGATTGTTTTTGAGATTAACATCACCTGTGGCCCTGACCTGTTCACCATCAAGCGGGATATTAAGATGCAAGTGACCACTTACATCTCCACCAACCTGGAGTTCATCCAGCGCTGCACCCAGCGTATCCTTCAGCGGTGTCTGGTTGAAATAGCTGCCGACGTCCGTCCCTGCACCACTGATATCGCCATCAATGATCAGCTTTTCTTTCAGGTAGTCCGGAATCACTGCTGAAATATTTTTGCCCTGCACATTCCCCAGCATGGTCCGATCGGCTTTCATAAACAGCCCGTCATTAACAAAGTCCAGGTTAATATCCTGGTTCTCAAGATCGGGCCAGCCAGGCTGGAACTGATAGGTTGCCTGTTTCAGAGGCACAAAGACCTGAAACAGCCCCTCATTGTTTTTGAATGGGAACAAGTGCGGATTACCGGCAAAAATCAACGAGGCATTCTGCACCTGCCCCCCTTTAATCGCGCCACTGAGATAGTTAACCAGCGTGGTGCCCATCAGCGGCTCAGGAAAATAGCGCCAGGCATCTCCGGCGTCAGTGACGTTAATTCCAGCCAGAATATTCAGTACTGGCTCACTGTTTTCACTTTGTGACCAGTTGAAATCACCTCTGCCCCACAAGGAACGTGCCCGGACGTCGAGGTTATGACCGGCCAGTTTCAGGTGATCAGCGTCGTATTGCCAGTTGAGCGCGCCGCTGGCCTGCTGAATTTCCAGCGGAGCACGAAACATGTCGCCGTAGGGCAGGCTGGCGTTTTTAAGCACAAAGTCCAGCCGCCCGTCAGCTATGCTGCCACTGGCGGATCCATTGAGATGTTCCATGCCTGGCAACAGCTCCCAGTGCTGCCAGCCCAGATCTTTCCAGCGAGCCTGAAAGCGGCTTTTCTCCGGTTGCTGAACCGGAACATCCACTGCCAGCGACTGAATCTGTCCACGCGGTTGCAGGGAACGCCAGTTATCCAACAGCCCGGGAGACAATCTGGAAAAGAGCGGGATAAGCGCGTCCAGACGCTCCAGTTGCAGGTTCGTCGCACGAACACGCACTTCCTGCTGATGATCCGGGCCAGGCAACAGGCTGTCTTCCGGCAGCCATAACAGCGAAAACATGCCTTCAGGCCAGGGCTGTCCATCGGTAATAAGATGGGTTTGCGGAACGTCAATACGCCAGCCACCGTTGAATCGGGCGATGTGGGCAGTAAGAGGCTTGATGGTTAGCTGGTGGGATTGCTTATCACCCTGCCACTGAGCTTTCCCTTCAGAGAGTGCGATATCACCATCATATATATCGCCCTCTTTCAGACTCAGCCAGCCAGCGAGGCTGAAACGGGCACTTTTCAGTGAAGTATTATTGCGCATCCACTGCCCCAGCCAGGGTTTCAAATCGACATCATCTGCCCGCATCCATGCCCGGCCAGTATCCAGATAGCCGCTGGTATCACTGAGATCAAGACGAACCTGAACCACCCCATGTTGTCCCGTAAAGCTGGACAGGCTGACCAGCCCTTCAGCCCGGTGACGATTTTTTTCATTCAGCCAGGTGAGCTGTGGAATATCCAGCCTGGCCCGCTGACCGGAGGGCGTGACGAAACTTATCTGGCTCTCGCGCAGATCAAAATGGTCAAACTGGCGGAGGAAAAGATCGCTCAACTGGCCCGGCCTGAGTTGCATTTTATTGTTGCTCTCAGCAAACAGCGGGGTGTTGGTTTCCAGATTGAGGTTGTAAAAGACAAGATTACGAAACTGCCAGCGAAAATGCAGTAGCGACTGCCAGACATCCAACGCCAGCGTCACCCGACCAACGTTCAGTTCACCCTGGTCATTCAAACCGATACGGATGTTTTTGATATCCAGTACCGGACCGAAGTTTTCCCATTTTCCGTTCAGCTCACTGAACTGCACCGGCACACCGGTCACCTGAGAAGCCCGCTGCTGAATGCTTTCGCGCCAGCTGTTCATGTGCGGCATGACCAGGCGCAGACCACTGACCAGCAACGCGATAATAACCACAATGCCTGTTGCGGTGAGTAGCAGGATCCCCGGCAATCGCCTCACAAACTTCTCCTTGCCTTGCGCCACTCCTGGATCACATCATAACCACGTCGAACTGCTCCTGAGTATAGAGCGGTTCGATTTGCACTTTCACCTGCTTACCAACGAAAATTTCCACTTCCGCCAGCGCATGGGACTCATCGGTTTTCAGCGCTTCCCCCACGGCAGGAGAAACATAAACCAGAAAGCGATCTGAATCATAAGCATGATGAACCCGGACAATTTCACGCATGATCTCATAGCAGACGGTTTCCACGGTTTTCAGCGTTCCACGACCTTTACAGACCGGGCAGTCCTGACAGAGGACATGTTCAATACTCTCCCGCGTGCGCTTGCGCGTCATCTCCACCAAACCCAGCGCTGAGAAACCACTGATCCCGGTTTTGACCCGATCTTTGCTCAATGCCTGTTCCAGGGAATGCAGTACCCGCCGCCGGTGATCTTCATTATTCATATCAATAAAGTCGATAATGATAATTCCACCCAGATTGCGCAGCCGCAACTGACGGGCAATCGCCTGCGTCGCCTCGATATTGGTATTAAAGATGGTTTCGTCGAGATTACGATGACCAACAAACGCCCCGGTATTGATGTCAATGGTGGTCATCGCCTCGGTCTGGTCGATGATCAGATATCCGCCGGATTTCAGTTCAACTTTACGATCCAGGGAGCGCTGAATCTCATTCTCAACATCAAACAGATCAAAAACAGGCTGCCTGCCGGTATACAACTCCAGTCTGGCGGTCATCTCCGGGATATATTCACTGGTAAACTCCACCAGATGCTCATAAGTCAGTCGCGAGTCGATGCGGATACGATCCAGCGCCGCGCCAGCAAAATCGCGTAAAATGCGTTGCGACAACGCGACTTCTCCGTACAAACGGCAGCGGGTCTGATTGCGTTTTTTACGCTCAATCACTTTGGTCCAAAGTCGCTTAAGGAAAGCCGCATCAGAGGCCAGCTCCCGTTCGCCAACGCCTTCAGCTGCCGTCCGGATGATATATCCACCCAGATCGTCGCAGTAAGATGCCACTACCGCCTTCAGACGCTCACGTTCAGTTTCACTTTCAATACGCTGCGATACACCAACATGCGAAGCACCCGGCATAAACACCAGATAGCGGGATGGCAGAGTGATGTCGGTGGTCAGCCTGGCACCTTTGGTGCCCAGCGGATCTTTTACCACCTGTACCATCAGGTCCTGCCCCTGACGCACCAGCTCGGAGATATCACGCACGGAAAAATTTTTTCGCTCATCGCCAGCCACACATTCGGTATGCGGCACGATATCTGATGCGTGCAAAAAGGCGGCCTTCTCAAGGCCAATATCAACAAAAGCAGCCTGCATTCCGGGCAACACCCGGCTTACCCGGCCTTTATAGATGTTGCCGACAATGCCTCTGCGCGCTTCGCGCTCAATATGGATTTCCTGCAAAATACCGCCATCGATTAAAGCAACGCGCGTTTCAGATGGGGTGATGTTAACCAGCAGTTCAGCGGTCATGATGTTCTTCCTTCACCTCACGCAGCGACTGGAAATGGCTGAAAAGCTCCGCCGTTTCAACCAGAGGAAGTCCAACCACCGCGTGATAGCTTCCGTTAATTTTTCTGACGAAGTTTCCGCCGTACCCCTGGATGCCATAAGCACCCGCCTTATCCATGGGCTCACCACTGGCGACATAGCGGGCAATGTCTTCGCCAGACAGTGTTCGGAATGTCACCTCGGTGATAACCAGACAATCCAGTAAGTGCTGACGGTCTGCCAGCGCCACGGCCGTCATCACCAGATGCGTCTGGCCCGAAAGTTTAGCTAACATTTCGACGGCTGCCTGCTCGTCTGCCGGTTTTTCCAGTACGTCGTTGTTTAACACTACAATGGTGTCCGCCCCCAGCACCGGCAAATCGTACTTTGCGACGGCTACGCCAGCCCGTGCTTTTTCACGCGCAAGACGGCAGACATAGACTTCAGCGGTTTCATCAGGACGTTTTATTTCTTCGATTTGCGTACTCAGTGGCGCAAAACTGAAGCCAAGCTGCGTTAACAATTCACGGCGGCGAGGAGAACCGGAGGCCAGATAGAGGGAAACCATAGTCTTCCTTATTGAACAGCAAACTGACGGCGAATTTTTCTCATCAGCAAGAACAGCCAGGGCCACAGAATACCGTCTATTAAGCTACTCCAGAAAATTTCTGGTCGGAACGAGACATTAATCACTAAAAACTGGGCCCAGAAAACGATGACATCCATTGCCAGCGACAGAACCATCACCATCAACGCCTGCTGCCAGAGCGCCAGATTGCGAAACAGCTGAAATTTGAAGGCCACAAGATAGGCAACAATGCTGAATGCCAGCGCCCGTACACCCAGCGTGGAGCCTGAGATCAGATCCATTATAGAACCCATCAGGAAGCCCGTACCAACATTCACACGGTGTGGTAACGCCAGCACCCAGTAGATCAATATGAGTAGCAACCATGATGGCCTGAACATAAACAGCTGGTCAGGCCAGGGCATGATTTGCAGCACCAGTGCAACCAGGAATGACAGCCAGATAACCCAACGCCCGTGGCTGCGATAACTGGTCAAGGCTGGCCTCTGCGAGACGCTGGTGCAGACTGGGCGGTAGCCGGAGCCGAACCTGCGCTGGAAGGATTCACTGTGGCAGAGTTTTCAGGTGCAGGTGGTCCCATGATTTCACTGGCAGCAGGCAGAACCTGCGGCATCATCTGCATCAGACGTTCGTTGGCCACGCGATGCACCTCATTTGGTGCCAGTGCTGGCATGGTGCCATTACGATCGGCACCCCACAACAGCAGCAGGTAGCGCAGGCGCTGTAAACCCGCGGTGGGACGTGCCTGAATCACGGTATAAGCACGTTGCGTGTCCAGCTTAACGCTGGATACCACGCCGACGGGATAGCCTTCCGGGAAACGCCCACCAAGGCCAGAGGTAACCAGCACATCTCCCGGACGAATATCGGTGTTTCCTGGCAGATGCTCGAGCTGAAGATCTTCTGCACAGCCGTTGCCCGCAGCAATCACACGAATGTCGTTGCGCAGCACCTGGATAGGTAACGCATGGGAGGAGTCACAAATCAGCATAACCCGACTGGTAATTTTACCCACGGCAACCACCTGCCCTACCACCCCTTTATCGCTGATGACCGGCTGACCTTCATACACACCGTTCAGACTGCCTTTGTCGATCACCACCTGATCGGTATAAGGGTCGGTGCCAGTGGAGATAACCTGCGTCACCATTTTGTGCTCGTCCTGACGTAACGGTGAACCCAGTAATTCGCGCAGCCGGGCATTCTCCTGCTTGAATTGCCCTGTCAGCAGCAGTTCACTGTTTTTCAACATCAGTTCACGATGTAACGCTTTATTTTCCAACTCAAGCTGCTGGCGCGAGGCCAGTGTTTCAGAAACACTGTCCAGAACCTGACGTGGCCCATTGGCAAGAAAATAGAAAGGACTGACCGCCGTATCCATATAGGTGCGAATCTGGCTGAAAGCGCCCAGCCGGCTGTCGGCGATAATTACCGCTATCGCCACCACAACCGCTAAAAACAAACGTAGTTGCAGAGAAGGGCCTCTGCTGAAGATCGGCTTCATAAATTCGGCGTATTCCTCGACATCTTAAAAAAGGAGCGCAGAGAGGTGATTCCACACTCCTTTGTGGCAGATTATTCTTCGCTGAACAAATCGCCGCCGTGCATGTCGATCATTTCCAGGGCTTTTCCGCCACCGCGCGCCACACAGGTCAGTGGATCTTCTGCCACCACAACCGGGATCCCGGTCTCTTCCATCAGCAGGCGATCCAGGTTACGCAGTAATGCACCGCCACCGGTCAACACCATGCCGCGTTCAGAGATATCAGATGCCAGTTCTGGCGGGCACTGTTCCAGCGCCACCATCACCGCGCTGACGATACCGGTCAACGGCTCCTGAAGAGCTTCGAGAATTTCATTGGAGTTCAGCGTAAAACCACGAGGCACACCTTCCGCCAGGTTTCGGCCGCGGACTTCAATTTCACGCACTTCGTCGCCTGGGTAAGCCGAGCCAATTTCGTGCTTAATTCGTTCTGCGGTCGCTTCGCCAATCAGTGAGCCATAGTTGCGGCGCACGTAATTGATAATGGCCTCATCAAAACGATCGCCACCAATTCGCACAGATGAGGAATAAACCACGCCGTTGAGGGAGATGACCGCCACTTCAGTCGTGCCGCCACCAATATCCACCACCATCGAACCTGTTGCTTCAGATACCGGCAGACCGGCACCAATCGCTGCGGCCATCGGTTCTTCAATCAGGAACACTTCACGTGCGCCAGCCCCCTGGGCTGATTCACGAATTGCACGGCGCTCAACCTGGGTGGCACCAACGGGTACACATACCAACACACGCGGGCTTGGACGCATGAAGCTGTTGCTGTGAACCTGCTTAATAAAGTGCTGGAGCATTTTTTCAGTGACGAAAAAATCAGCGATCACACCATCTTTCATTGGACGGATAGCGGCAATATTGCCTGGAGTACGACCCAGCATCTGTTTGGCGTCATGACCGACAGCCGCTACACTTTTTGGGGAACCGGCACGATCCTGACGGATAGCAACAACAGAGGGCTCATTAAGAACAATGCCCTGTCCTTTCACATAAATGAGGGTATTGGCTGTACCCAGGTCGATGGACAAGTCGTTGGAAAACATGCCACGGAATTTTTTAAACATACTGAAGGATAATCCTGCTAGCTGGGGGCGGATGATAAAATCCGCTTACTTTACCAACCACACGAAGCAGCGACAAGGCGCAAAAACAGTCTGCTTCGGTGAAAAATCACGCTGTGTCCCGCTTCATTTACCGGTCCACCGAGAGCAATAAAAGCACCTGAATTCAGGCTCCCTGCTCCGACATTAAGGCCGATATACGAACACAACGCACACAAAATCTTACATTCCCCGGTCTTACTGGTTGACCCGGTTAATCATTGCCGGCACCACAGCCGCGCGGCTATTCTACGTGAAATCCAGCTTAACGGCAGACTAAACTCTGTATCTTTGCGAAAATTTTTTAACATCACTGTTAAGAAGTTCAGAAGGAGCAAAATAATCGCCCTGACCGCCTTCAACGCCCAGTTCAGCCAGCGTCTGCCATTGCGCCCCCGTCTTGACGCCTGCGGCAAAAACCCGCGTTGTCGTTCCTTTACAACTCTCCAGCAGGCTTTGCACAAAAAGCTGGTTTTCAGTACGCCGTTCGATATTACGAACCAGCCCCGGATGCAACTTAATCAGTTCCACATCATACTGCGTAATGTAGCCAGTGCTGACTACCGTTAGTCCCGCCTGACTTATCGCAATTCGACAACCAAATCCTTTCAGCAAACGAAAAGCACTCCCCAGGCGATTGATGTGTTGACAAACATCAGCTTCCGCAAGTTCAAATAAAATGCAATTTCTTTGCGATTTAGTGTATTGCAGCAGCATATCGCGTAGCCAACACTGAAAAGGGCGTTGTAACAGTGAGTCTGGGGTTAATGGAATGGCCAGTGTCTCACCAGGCCAGAGTGGCAACAGCGCCAGTATACGGCTAACCAGCTGGCGGTCGTAGCCCTCCGCCATGCCCAACTGCTGAACAAAGGGTAAATATTCGGCCGATGACACTTCTTTTTCGCCGTCAAAGATTCGGGGCATCATTTCGCGATGGTGGACGTCACCTTTACAGGTGACCGCGGGTTTTTGGTATAAACGTGGTCCCCCACGCTGGAGCGTATTCTCCAGCAACGTCCGCCACTTCACGCTCCCCCGGCTGCGATCCTGCTGGGGGACTTCGCCCACCGACCAGTTATTTCCCCCTGAAAGGGTCGCATGGCGCGTCGCCAGCTCCACACTCTCCATTACCTGTTGCGTGCTCTGACCACTGTGCCAGCCGCTGATACCGATATGAATCATGTCCTCGCGGTCCAACATTCGCGTTGTCGGCAATGCATCCACCGCATGGATCAGTTGCGAGGCGATGCCGTCGGCATCTTTCAGACTGCGGTGTGGCAGTAATACGGCAAAATCGCTGCGAAAATAGCGCGCCAACAGCGCACCGGGGTAGCGCATGACAAATGTGGAAAGCAGATTGACCAAATCAAACAGGTAGTCTTTGGTCTGGCTGTTCCCCCAGTTATCCCGCAGGGTGTCAAAATCGGGCAGGCGAATCATCATCACCATACCGTGCGCGCCAGCACCTTCAGTGTCTTCCAGCATAGTGGACAGCTGGTTATCGAAGAACATACGATTATTCAGCCCGGTTTTTGCGTCTTTAGCAGCAAAAGCGCGAATCAGCGTATCAATACGGTTGCGCTGCTCGCCAGCTTCTTGCAGATCCGCTAACAGCAGATCGATAGCACTGCTGGCTTTCGGGGGCCATTCATGTACGCTGCCCTGACGTACAGAACCTCTTTCCCCTTTCAGCACCAGGCTGGCACGTGACTCCAGATGTTCCATCCCCTGCAACTGGTTGTACAGCCAGCGGTGGGTCACCAGCAGAATCAGAATCAGGCTGCTGACGATAAAAATAACGATGGTAAAAATGGAGGCGCCGACGAAAGAGCTGAGCCATGTTTTCGTGGTATCGACCCAGACAATCTGAAGTGTAAAGCCGGAATGCTGCTCAAGCCTGATTTCCGTCTGACGATATTTGTTCGGCTCATCCTCTATCACCGCATCCTGATGGTGAGCAAACTCCAGACGTTTCTGGCCGTTTTCAAGGAAGGTAACCCGGAGGATTTGCAGTGGCCCCATTACCTGAGGTAGCCAGGCAACCATCTGCTCGGGTGTTTCAGCCACCAGGGCGGCATCAATATCTTCCGCCATAGTCTGCAATCGGTGCTCAGCACGTTGATCGCTGAGGTAAAAGAAGCTGATTACACAGCCCACCAGCGTCAGTAACATCGCCAGCGCACTGAGAAGCGTAATCATTGCTGAAAGTTTTGTGGTTAATCGCATCCCTGTGCTCTTGGACAGTTAAAGAGAGTTCATTAATCGCTGAAACAACTTAATGACCAATACCTGCGGGTGAAAATAACATATCCTCATACACTATTTCGTCACAGATTTCAGAATAGTGATACGTGTCAGGAGTATAGTGTGCTCAGATTTTAATTATACTCTCAGGTGCTATTTTTCAGGAGATTCTCATGCAAGCTCTTGTTATTGAACAGACTGAAGGAAAAACTCTTGCGTCCGTGAAAACGCTGAACGCCGATACGCTCCCGCCGGGTGATGTGCTGGTTGATATCGACTGGTCGAGCATTAATTACAAAGATGCTATGGCGATCACCGGCCAGGGGAAAATTATCCGCCAGTTCCCGATGATTCCGGGGATCGATTTCGCCGGTAAGGTTCATCACAGCGATGATAACCGCTTTCACGTCGGACAAAATGTGCTGCTGACCGGATGGGGCGTCGGAGAGAATCACTGGGGCGGACTGGCGGAACAGGCCCGGGTGAAAGCCGACTGGCTGGTCCCCTTGCCGGAGGGGCTTGATGGCCGTAAGGCCATGATTATCGGTACCGCAGGTCTGACCGCCATGCTCTGCGTCATGGCGTTGGAAGAAGGGGGAATTACGCCCGACAGCGGGGAAGTGGTGGTCACCGGGGCCAGCGGCGGCGTCGGAAGTACTGCCGTGGCACTACTGAGCGCACTTGGCTACCGGGTTGCTGCGGTCAGTGGCCGCGCCTCCACCCATGATTACCTGCGCCAGCTGGGGGCGGGTGAAATTCTGCCTCGCAGTGCTTTCGGCGATTCTCGTCCGTTGGAAAAACAGCGCTGGGCGGGTGCTGTAGATACCGTTGGCGATAAAGTGCTGGCCAGCGTACTGGCGCAGATGAACTATTCCGGGGTGGTGGCGGCCTGTGGTCTGGCGGGTGGATTCGCGCTCCCGGCAACGGTAATGCCTTTTATTTTGCGCAATGTACGTCTGCAAGGGGTGGACTCTGTTAATGCCCCAATGCCTCGCCGGGTTGAGGCCTGGCAAAGACTGAGCGCTGTCCTGCCAGAGACTTTTTACCAACTGGCTACCCGTGAAGTCTCGCTGGCTGAAGCGGCTGAAAGCGCGCTGAAGCTTATCAACAACGATGCAACTGGCCGGATGCTGGTTAAAATCCGCTAACTCTTCGCCCCTGCCACTGGCAGGGGCGATCTTCCCTCTCCTTAAACAAACGCCACTTTTTTTGCTGCCTGACCTCGCTGAATGTCCGCTCTTTGCGCATGCTGAAAGCTGCAAAGAAACAATTTGTGGAGAAGAACCTGATGAAGTCTGTCAATAAGCTGACTGAAAACGATGTCACACCAGAAAGCGTTTTTAACGCCCAACGCCGGCAAATCCTGAAAGCGCTGGGAATAAGCACCGCGGCCCTCTCTTTTCCTTCTGCGCAGGCGGATGTGCTGTCATGGTTCAAAGGAAACGATCGTCCGAAGGCGGCCTCCGGCAAATCACTCAACTTTTCCAGTCCAGCACAGTATCAGGCTACATTGCCGCTGACACCGGAAGATAAAGTCACGGGTTACAACAATTTTTACGAATTTGGCCTGGATAAGGCAGACCCGGCAGCCAATGCCGGTACGTTGAAAACCCGCGACTGGAAAATTGAGATTACAGGTGAAGTCGCGAAGCCTTTAACACTGAATATGGACGACATTTATAAACGCTTTCCGCTGGAGCAGCGCATCTATCGCATGCGCTGTGTGGAAGCCTGGTCAATGGTCGTCCCCTGGATTGGTTTCGAACTTGGACAATTGCTGCGGGCAGCCGAACCCACCAGCAATGCCCGCTATGTCGCCTTCCAGACTGTTTATGCTCCGGATGAGATGCCAGGTCAGAAAGATCGCTTTATTGGCGGAGGGATTGATTACCCCTACGTCGAAGGCTTACGTCTGGACGAGGCAATGCATCCACTCACCCTGCTGACCACCGGGGTTTATGGCAAAGCGCTGCCGCCGCAAAATGGCGCACCAATCCGCCTGACCGTCCCCTGGAAATATGGCTTCAAAGGGATTAAATCTATCGTCAAAATCACGCTGGTAAAGGATATGCCACCCACCACCTGGAACCAACTGGCGGCTAATGAGTATGGATTCTATGGCAACGTCAACCCGCATGTTGACCATCCACGCTGGTCGCAGGCGACAGAGCGCTTTATCGGCGCGGGCGGCATCCTGGATGTGAAACGCCAGCCAACGTTGCTGTTTAATGGCTATGCACAACAGGTTGCTTCGCTCTATCGCGGTATGGATCTGCGGGAGAATTTCTGATGTATCGCCTGACCGTTAAACAGATTACCGGCCTGAAAATTGTGCTTCATCTGGCGGGCTTTTTACCGCTCGTCTGGCTGTTTTTTGCCCTCGATCACAACATGCTCAGCGCCGATCCGGCAAAAGATATCCAGCATTTTACCGGCAGAATGGCACTAAAATTTCTGCTGGGCACCCTGTTAGTGACGCCGCTGGCCCGCTACGGAAAACAGCCGTTGCTCATCCGTGTTCGCCGCCTGCTCGGGCTGTGGTGTTTTGCCTGGGCCACACTGCATCTGCTCAGCTATTCACTGCTGGAGCTTGGCATCAGTAATCTTGCTTTGCTCGGCTCGGAACTGGTTACACGCCCCTATCTGACACTGGGTATCATCAGCTGGTTCATTTTGTTATTACTGGCCCTGACCTCTTTCCGGCAGGCACAAATCAAGCTGGGCAAACGCTGGCAAACATTACACAACACGCTGTACATTGTGCTGATTCTCGCCCCCATTCATTATCTCTGGTCGGTTAAAACCTTCTCTCCTCAGCCGTGGATTTACGCCAGCATTGCTTTCATCCTGCTGGCATGGCGGTACAAAAAGTTTCGGCAGTGGTGGCGCTAAGGTCATCAGGACGAATTCTGTTGTATGCCGCGAGGGTGCCACCCATTCCGGTCATAAAGACCCAGGGTGGATAATCTTCGCTGATAAGACCAGTATTTAGCTGCGAATTGCCACGAAATCGTTATAATGCCCGGCGTTGAAACGGCTGAGAGCCCAAATTTCATCGTTAAAGGTGACAAATGGCTTTTGGCATTGTATTTTGTGCGATGATTCAATTATCGCAGGAGATAGCAGCAAGATGGCTGAAAATTTTCATATCCTTCTCCTGAATGGTCCCAACCTGAATCTTTTGGGTAGCCGTGAACCAGAGAAATATGGGAAAACGACGCTGGCAGAGATCGTTAGCGACTTAACATCGCAGGCTGACGCGCTCAAGGTGAAGCTGAGTCATCTCCAGTCCAATGCGGAGTATGCGTTGATTGACCGCATTCATGAAGCAAAAGGTAACGTCGATTATATCGTCATTAACCCGGCAGCTTTCACCCATACCAGCGTAGCGCTTCGTGATGCTCTGCTTGCAGTCAGCATCCCGTTTATTGAAGTGCATCTGTCGAACGTGCATGCACGTGAGCCATTTCGCCATCATTCTTATCTTTCTGATATTGCCGCTGGAGTCATCTGTGGCCTTGGTGCCGATGGTTATTCCTGGGCTTTACAGACAGCTGTGAAACGCCTGTCACAATCTAATTAAACAGAGTACGGAACCACACTCATGGATATTCGTAAGATTAAAAAACTGATCGAACTGGTTGAAGAATCCGGTATTGCTGAACTGGAAATCTCTGAAGGTGAAGAGTCCGTTCGCATCAGTCGCTCTCCGGTTAACACTGGTTATCCGATGATGCAACAAGCCTATGCAGCACCAATGATGCAGCAGCAACCCGCACTGGCCACCGCCGTTGCGCCAGCCACCACACCTGCCATGGAAGCCCCTGCGGCTGCCGAGATCAGTGGTCACATCGTACGTTCACCAATGGTCGGTACTTTCTACCGTACGCCAAGCCCTGACGCGAAAGCGTTTGTTGAAGTCGGGCAGAAAGTGAATGCCGGCGATACCCTGTGCATCGTTGAAGCGATGAAAATGATGAACCAGATCGAAGCCGATAAATCCGGCGTAGTAAAAGCGATCCTGGTCGAAAGCGGTCAGCCAGTTGAATTTGACGAGCCGCTGGTAGTCATCGAATAACGAGGCGAACCATGCTGGATAAAATTGTTATAGCTAACCGTGGCGAGATTGCGCTGCGTATTTTACGTGCCTGTAAAGAGCTGGGCATTAAAACTGTTGCCGTGCACTCCAGCGCGGACCGTGATTTAAAACATGTTCTGCTGGCAGATGAGACCGTTTGTATCGGCCCTGCTCAGTCAGTAAAAAGCTACCTGAATATCCCTGCGATTATTTCAGCCGCTGAGATAACCGGAGCAGTAGCTATCCATCCGGGTTACGGTTTCCTCTCGGAGAATGCCGACTTTGCCGAACAGGTTGAGCGTTCAGGCTTTATCTTTATTGGCCCCAAAGCTGAAACTATTCGCCTGATGGGGGACAAAGTTTCCGCCATCACCGCGATGAAGAAAAGCGGTGTGCCAACCGTTCCGGGTTCTGACGGCTCGCTGGGCGAAGACATGGAAAAAAACCGTGCCATTGCCCAACGTATCGGCTATCCGGTAATTATCAAAGCCTCTGGCGGCGGCGGCGGTCGCGGTATGCGCGTGGTCCGGGGTGATAAAGATCTTGAGCAATCCATCAACATGACGAAAGCGGAAGCCAAAGCGGCTTTCAATAACGACATGGTGTATATGGAAAAATACCTGGAAAATCCGCGTCACATCGAAATTCAGGTACTGGCTGACGGTCAGGGAAATGCCATTTATCTGGCCGAACGCGACTGTTCAATGCAGCGTCGTCACCAGAAAGTGGTGGAAGAAGCGCCAGCGCCAGGCATCACCCCGGAAATGCGCCGTTTCATTGGTGAGCGTTGTTCAAAAGCCTGTATTGAAATCGGCTATCGCGGCGCAGGTACTTTTGAGTTTCTGTTTGAAAACGGTGAGTTCTATTTCATTGAAATGAATACCCGTATTCAGGTTGAACATCCGGTCACCGAGATGATTACCGGTGTGGATCTGATCAAAGAGCAACTGCGCATCGCTGCCGGTCAGCCGCTGTCGATCAAACAGGAAGATGTGGTGATCCGTGGTCATGCGGTGGAATGCCGTATCAACGCCGAAGATCCCAACACTTTCCTGCCAAGCCCCGGCAAGATCACCCGCTTCCATGCACCCGGTGGTTTTGGCGTGCGCTGGGAATCGCATATTTACGCAGGCTACGCTGTACCTCCGTATTATGACTCAATGATTGGTAAGCTGATCACTTACGGCGACACCCGTGAAGTGGCTATTGCCCGCATGAAAAATGCGCTGGCTGAGCTGATCATCGACGGCATCAAAGTTAACGTTGAGCTACAGATGAAGATTATGACCGATGAAAATTTCCAGCGTGGTGGTACTAATATCCACTATCTGGAGAAAAAACTTGGTCTTCAGGAAACCTGATCCGATTGTGTGGACAAAAAGGCCGGTATCCCCGGCCTTTTTCTTTGCTTTGACCCGTCCTGAATAGCGTTGACACATTTTCCCGCGATTCTGAGGAGAATGTGATGAAGCAATATGTTAAACGTACACAACGCGACTACTCTCTGTCCTTTAAACTGGCCGTCGTTGAGCAGGTTGAAAAAGGTGAGATGACTTATCGTCAGGCTCAGGAGCGCTACGGTATCCAGGGGTGCTCCACCGTTCTGAAGTGGCTGCGTAAATATGGCCAGCTGGACTGGCACTCTTCAAAGCAGCGCAGCGCACGTGGAGGACTCATGAAAAAATCCCTTCCCCTTACGCCTGAACAACGAATCAAAGAGCTTGAGCAGCAGCTGGCTGAATCCGAAGTGAAGGCGCAGTTCTTTGAGGCCGTCGTGAAGGTCATGAACACTGAGTTCGGTGCCACGCTGACAAAAAAGCAGTTAGCTTCGTTATCGCGCAGGCAAAAACACCCGGACTGACCATCGTCAGGGTCTGCCGGTTTTTAAAAATAAGCCGTCAGGCCTGGTATCAGGGGTGTCAGCGCGTGCAACGTAAGTCAGAGCAGGCCTGCCGCATTACTGAGGAAGTGAAAAACCTCAGGATGCAGCAACCGCGCCTGGGCACGCGCAAGCTGCACCATATCCTTAACTGTCGGGATGCACCTGAACTGCATATCGGGCGGGACAGCCTGTTTACCGTACTCCGGGAGGCCGGGCTGCGGGTACGTCCGGCCAGGGCTTATCATAAAACAACCCACAGCCATCATCGCTTTTATAAGCATCCAAACCTGCTGAAAGACGGGCCGGGGCGGACCGTCATCTCCGGCCCGGAGCAGGTTTGGGTGGCGGACATTACCTGGCTTCCGGTCAGAACCGGCACGGCTTACGTGAGCCTGGTAACCGACGCATTCTCACGGAAAATAGTGGGTTACCATGTGCATGAAAGTCTTCATACAGAGCACGTGGTGAAGGCGCTACAGATGGCACTGAAAAACCGGCATGGCAGGACACCGCTGATCCATCACTCCGATCGCGGCATACAGTACTGCTCAGCGATGTACCAGTCGGTGCATGAAAGACACGGGCTAATCTGCTCAATGACGGATGGGTATGACTGTTATCAGAACGCCATTGCGGAGAGGGTCAACGGAATACTGAAAAACGAGCTGCTGATAACGCGCCCGGCAGACATCGTTCAGGCAGAAATAATGGTGGCGGAGTCGGTAAGAATCTACAATAGCCAGCGACCGCATCTGTCGCTGAAATATAAAACGCCAGATGCAGTACATCAGGCGTTTTGAGGGCGTAAAGTGTCAACCTATGCCAGGACTAGTC
>NZ_JFHN01000044.1 GCF_000590885.1 Erwinia mallotivora | reverse complement strand
CGATTCTGAGGAGAATGTGATGAAGCAATATGTTAAACGTACACAACGCGACTACTCTCTGTCCTTTAAACTGGCCGTCGTTGAGCAGGTTGAAAAAGGTGAGATGACTTATCGTCAGGCTCAGGAGCGCTACGGTATCCAGGGGTGCTCCACCGTTCTGAAGTGGCTGCGTAAATATGGCCAGCTGGACTGGCACTCTTCAAAGCAGCGCAGCGCACGTGGAGGACTCATGAAAAAATCCCTTCCCCTTACGCCTGAACAACGAATCAAAGAGCTTGAGCAGCAGCTGGCTGAATCCGAAGTGAAGGCGCAGTTCTTTGAGGCCGTCGTGAAGGTCATGAACACTGAGTTCGGTGCCACGCTGACAAAAAAGCAGTTAGCTTCGTTATCGCGCAGGCAAAAACACCCGGACTGACCATCGTCAGGGTCTGCCGGTTTTTAAAAATAAGCCGTCAGGCCTGGTATCAGGGGTGTCAGCGCGTGCAACGTAAGTCAGAGCAGGCCTGCCGCATTACTGAGGAAGTGAAAAACCTCAGGATGCAGCAACCGCGCCTGGGCACGCGCAAGCTGCACCATATCCTTAACTGTCGGGATGCACCTGAACTGCATATCGGGCGGGACAGCCTGTTTACCGTACTCCGGGAGGCCGGGCTGCGGGTACGTCCGGCCAGGGCTTATCATAAAACAACCCACAGCCATCATCGCTTTTATAAGCATCCAAACCTGCTGAAAGACGGGCCGGGGCGGACCGTCATCTCCGGCCCGGAGCAGGTTTGGGTGGCGGACATTACCTGGCTTCCGGTCAGAACCGGCACGGCTTACGTGAGCCTGGTAACCGACGCATTCTCACGGAAAATAGTGGGTTACCATGTGCATGAAAGTCTTCATACAGAGCACGTGGTGAAGGCGCTACAGATGGCACTGAAAAACCGGCATGGCAGGACACCGCTGATCCATCACTCCGATCGCGGCATACAGTACTGCTCAGCGATGTACCAGTCGGTGCATGAAAGACACGGGCTAATCTGCTCAATGACGGATGGGTATGACTGTTATCAGAACGCCATTGCGGAGAGGGTCAACGGAATACTGAAAAACGAGCTGCTGATAACGCGCCCGGCAGACATCGTTCAGGCAGAAATAATGGTGGCGGAGTCGGTAAGAATCTACAATAGCCAGCGACCGCATCTGTCGCTGAAATATAAAACGCCAGATGCAGTACATCAGGCGTTTTGAGGGCGTAAAGTGTCAACCTATGCCAGGACTAGTCACCAGCATAACAGCAGGTTCCGAAGCGTTATGTTTTACATCTGCTGGCAAAGGATAATTCTGGCTTGTTATCCGGCTGTAACGCTGGAATAGTGACATGGTCTGTTGTACTCAGAGAGAGAAGTAAATGAAGCATCTGCAAGTAGCCGTGGGCATAATTCGTGATAAAGATCAGAACATCTTTCTGGCTAAACGTTCTGCAAGCTCTCATATGGGCAACATGTGGGAATTCCCTGGCGGAAAAATCGAAGCGGGTGAAACACCAGAGCAGGCACTAAAACGTGAACTGCACGAGGAGACAGGGATTGAGGTGGTGAGTGCTGTTGCCTGGGACCGCTCAGAACATGCAGACAGTCAACTTCAGGTCACATTGCACTTTTTTATCGTGGAAGAGTGGCAGGGAGAACCCTGGGGACGCGAGGGGCAACCTCAGCGTTGGGTGGCACAACGAGATTTAGTCGCTGCTGAATTCCCACCTGCTAACATACCGATTGTTGCCCGACTGATAAAAGAGGCGCGTTAATACCCCCGCTCGCTGCTGAAACAGAGCGGGCGTGAATCAATCATTCAGCCTGAGCTGTTCGCTCCAGTCATCGCTCTCTGAATGCTCGCTTTCGCTGGCTATCCGCTTCTCTTCGTTTGCCCATTCCCCAAGGTCAATCAGCTGGCAACGTTTGCTGCAAAAAGGTCGAAATGGGCTCAGTTCGTCCCAGATTACTCTGGTTGAACAGGTTGGGCAGTTAACTATCGTCACTTCTTCATTCATCGGCAAAACCTTAGCAGCAGGCGAGTTGAAAATCGAGACGGGCCGGGACCACGCCACGTTCGCTGTCGAGTGGCAAAAAACGAATAGCATAGCGGCTCTTATGACCTGAAACCTGAGGATAAAGCGAGTCGTCAAGCGCCAGTTGCAGGCGTAGTAAGTCCGCTCCTTCGGCGTTATCCTGGAAGAAGCCATTCAGGCTGGTCTGGAGGTGGAACTCACCGGACTGTCGAATCAGATTAAGGATTAACTTCAACGAGTCACCAATGGGGGCCAGCGAATCCATCCACAGGTTAACCTGTGCGTCCCGGACCTCCTGCGCAATGTGCAGCCAGATATGCAATGTGGGTAAGTCAAAACTACAGCAGCCTCCGGGGATGCTCAGGCGCTGACGTACCAGCGCAATCAGGCGATCTTCACGCAGCAACTGACCCATACGTGGAGCGGCCATCAGCACAGTGGCGCAGGCGTTCAGATCCTTACCCAGGCTTGTAATAAGTTCCCTGTCCACTCCGGGTACTTCGGACCACAAGCGCAGTTTTTGTTGCTGCCTGTCCAGTTCTTTAACAATTTCGGTGCGAAGCTCACCACGTTCAAACACATCTAACAGCTCTGCCGTGTTGCGAAAAAAAGTCAGCGCGCTGAGAGAATCAGTTATGTGCCTGCTCTGATCTAACTGATTGATCAAAAACTCAATTCGCAGCCAGGTGCGCATTTTTTCATTCAGGGGATGCTCAAATAAAACGCTTATGCTCATGCTGTTAGTCCTGGTCTGTTGCTCTGGAAAGCTGGCGATAGCGCTGGTCCAACAGAGCAACGTGTGCGGCTGTGTCATCAGGCAGGCCGCTGTTATCAATGATGTCGTCGGCCACGGCAAGTCGCTGTTCACGCGTTGCCTGTGCAGCCAGAATATGTTCAGCCTGTGCGCGGCTGATACCGTCGCGGTTGATGGTGCGCGCCAGCTGAGTATCGCGATCAACATCCACAACCAGCACCCTGTTTGCCAGATGCTGCAAGTTATTTTCTACTAACAACGGCACGACCCACAAACACCATTCGGATTGAGTCAGTGCCAGCTGACGGCGAGTCTCGGCCTGGATCAGCGGGTGCAACAGGGCGTTCAGCCAGGTTTTATCAGCCGGACAGGTAAAAATACGTTGCCGCAATGCTGCACGGTCCAGTGTGCCATCCTGTTGTAACAGATGAGCGCCAAACTTAGCAGCAATCGCGGCAAGAGCAGGTTGTCCGGGTTCCACAACCTGACGGGCAATCAGATCGGCATCAACGATATCTATGCCTCGCCTGGCAAAAGCATGGGCAATAGTGGACTTTCCACTGCCTATTCCGCCAGTTAACGCCACAATATAATGCATAGCCCTCTTATCATATGATTTTGCAATGAAAATCCTCATGTTTTACCGCCAGCGAACGGCCTGAGGCAACGATAAAAATGAGGCTTTATTCATATCAGTGAGTGTCAGATAAACCTGAAGAATTGTAGCGTAAATAAACCTGTTTTCGCAGTCTTGTCGGGCTGTTTTTACCGCGTATGATAGCGTCACGGCTGCTGGCAGCAGCGCCCAATCTTAAGATTTACGCCATCAACCAGGAAGGGATTTATGCGTATTGAAGAAGATATTAAGTTAGGCTTTAAAGATGTTCTGATTCGGCCAAAGCGCTCTACGCTACAAAGCCGCTCACAGGTTGAACTGGCACGCCGGTTTACCTTCAAACATTCCGGTCTTGACTGGTCAGGTGTACCGATTATTGCCGCGAATATGGACACCGTTGGCACATTCAGCATGGCAGAAGCGTTGGCGTCATTTGATCTGCTGACCGCTGTTCATAAGCATTACAGCGTGGCTCAGTGGCAGGCATTTATCGGCCGTGTTCCTGCGGCTGTACTGAAACATGTGATGGTGTCTACCGGAACCTCTGATGCAGATTTTATCAAGCTACAGCAGATCCTCGCATTGTCGCCAATGTTGAATTTTATCTGTATCGACGTGGCCAATGGCTATTCCGAGCATTTCGTCAGCTTTCTTAAGCGAGCTCGTGAAGCCTGTCCGGGAAAGACTATCTGTGCTGGTAATGTGGTCACTGGCGAGATGGTCGAAGAACTTATCCTTTCCGGTGCTGATATTGTCAAAGTGGGTATTGGTCCCGGATCGGTCTGTACCACCCGAGTAAAAACCGGCGTGGGGTATCCCCAGCTTTCTGCGGTGATTGAATGTGCTGACGCCGCGCATGGGTTGGGCGGGCAGATCGTTAGTGACGGCGGCTGTTCGGTACCCGGAGATGTGGCTAAAGCATTTGGCGGAGGCGCTGATTTTGTCATGCTTGGCGGTATGCTGGCGGCCCACGATGAGTGTGAAGGTAGTGTGGTCGAAGAAAACGGCGAACAGTTTATGCTGTTTTATGGCATGAGTTCTGAATCGGCGATGAAGCGTCATGTCGGCGGCGTCGCGGAATATCGTGCAGCAGAAGGCAAAACCGTTAAGCTGCCGCTAAGAGGCCCGGTGGAGCATACTGCCAGAGATATTCTGGGCGGCCTGCGTTCAGCCTGTACTTATGTCGGGGCCGAGCGTCTGAAAGAACTGACCAAACGAACCACTTTTATACGGGTTGCAGAGCAGGAAAATCAGGTGTTCAACCGTTAGATATCTGCCATTCGCCCACTTTGTATCATGCTGAGTGGGCCTTTAACACGGTGCCGAGTCAGCACTGACGAGATTTTTTCTGCTGCCTGGTGCGGCAGTTTTCATCCCAGCGCGTTACCCAGATTGAAAATGGGCAGATACATTGCCACCACCAGCGTACCAACGATAATGCCCGTCACCACCATCATCACCGGTTCCAGTGCAGCGGCCAGGCTATCCGCCAGATCGTGGGTGGTGTTTTCATAAAGTTCTCCCAGCCTGGACAACATCATATCCAGTGAACCTGCTTCCTCGCCTGTTTTGATCAACTGATAGCAGAGCGGGGGAAACAAACGGTGTCCTGCCAGCGCCTGACAGAGAGGATAGCCCGCAGAGATATGCTCTTGCAGCTCAGCTACTGCTTTTTGCCACAGCTTCTGATGCAGCGTTTTCTCAACCGCCTGTAAACTTTGCAATAGCGTCAGTCCAGCCTGCTGTGTCAGTGCCAGCGTCGTAAATACTCTGCTGAGCTGCCCTCCACGAACTAATTCTCCGGCAAGGGGTAGTTTCAGCACGATTAGCTGGCATTTTTGCTGCCAGTCAGGTGAGCGCCGGTATTGCCAGCGACCGGCTGTATAAAAAATTAAGGCTGCCGGCAACAGGAGCGCAGCATGGTGTTCCAGAGATTCTGACAAGGAGATCACCGCCGCCGTGAACCAGGGCAGGGGAGCATCAAACGTATGATAGACCGCCACAAATTCTGGCAGAACAAACACCAGCATTCCTGTACTCACCAGCAGGGCAAGTGCCACTACCATCAGCGGATAGCGCAATGCCTTTGTCACTTTTTTATGCAACTGCTGCTGCCGCTCCTGCTGCTGCGCCAGCTGTATACAACACTCATCCAGACGCCCGGTCAGTTCACCTACCTGCATCAGAGCAGGAAAAAGTGCAGGAAAAATGCCGGGCCATTCCGACAACGCAGCGGAAAAAGGTATTCCATCGCTGATGCGTTGCCGAAGGTGGTCGAGCAAAGCCTGCCAGGCCGTATCACTGTGGCCATCGCTGGCCATTTTCAGACAGGCAGAGAGAGACATACCGGCCCTGAGTAATACAGCCATTTGCCGGAAGAAACGGATTTTATCCTGCCATCGCCAGTCGCTGGAACGGTAGCGACGACCGCCAGTCAGTTTCAGGGGAACCACCTGCTGCGCCACCAGTTTCTCCATTGCTTCCTGGCGGTGACGGCAGAAAAACCCACCCTGGAGTAACCTGCCATCTTCGCCTGTCCCCTGCCAGCGGAACAGCATCAGGTCAGCCATCTTCACTCCCTGCAATACGATTCAGTTCAGCAAGAGTGGTATCACCACGATTGACAGCGTGCAGACCTTCGACAAAAAGCGTATTGGTCCCCTGTTGCCGTATAAGCAGAAACAGTTTTTCCTGGGAACATCCTGCGGCAATAGCATTTTGCAAAGGAGCCGTAATGGTAAGTAGCTCAAACAGCGCCAGACGCCCGTAATAGCCGGAGTAGCAGCGTGAACAACCAACCGCACGCCAGTTTTGCACCGTGCCAGGCCACAGGCTTTGTGGAAAATGGGCGAGAGTTTCCGCAGGTTCGCGACAGTGGGGGCAAAGGCGGCGTACCAGACGCTGTGCAATCACCAGTTTCAACGCTGAAGCCAGCAAATAACCGGGAATACCAATCTGTCCAAGCCGGGTGATGGTTTCAACGGGGGAGTTGGTATGCAGCGTGGACAGGACCAGATGGCCCGTTTGTGCGGCTTTAATGGCTATTTCGGCCGTCTCACCGTCACGGATTTCACCAATCATAATGACGTCAGGGTCCTGACGCAGCAGTGCACGCAGCACCCGGTTGAAATCCAGCCCTGTTTTTGGCTGGATCTGAGTTTGATTGATGCCGGCAAGTGGGATCTCAATGGGATCTTCCACGCTGCAAACATTTCGGCCAGGTTGATTCAGCGAACTGAGTCCGCTGTAAAGCGTAAAGGTTTTCCCGCTACCGGTTGGTCCGGTGACCAGGATCAGCCCCTGTGGCTGAGCGAGCGCATGACGAAAACGCCTGAGCGATCGCCGCGACATCCCGAGGTTTTCCAGCGCTACAGACTGCATCTCATTCTGCAACAGCCGGATAACGGCTTTTTCGCCCGCGTGCACCGGTATTGTTGACAGCCGGAACGACGCCGATTTTCCTTTCAGCGTCAGCATGAACTGTCCATCCTGCGGCATTCGTCGCTCGGTGATATCAAGACTGGCGAGGATTTTCAGCCGCGCCAACAGGGCGGAGCTGTTATCCGTGTTTAAGGTGGGGACGGGCTGTAACACGCCATCCACTCTGAAGCGGATCCGCAGACCATCCGCCTGGGGTTCAATATGAATATCAGAGGCACGTTGCTGAATTGCCAGAAACAGCAGGTCATCAATGCGTTCTGTCACCGTTTCTTTGCTGTTTATTGCCGCTTCAGTCTGTCCATTGATAGTGGCATTTTGCTGCTGACGAAATTGCTCAAGCCGTGCCGGGGGCCAGTACTGGACATGAATGTTGCCATGGGCGGCAAAACGCAGCGCCGTCATTGCCTCCGGACTGAGGGGAACCACGGTAGCGATGCTCAGTCGCTGCGGGGTGAATTCCAGCATCACCGCCTGGTTCTGCTGGCAAATGTTGCCAACTGCTCGTCGCGAAGCCTCGGAAATCATAATGTTTCTCCACCGGCATCATCATCAAAGCGGAACACGGCTTCACAGGCCGCCTTAAGCGTGGACTGAGAGCTGTTACAGTTTCGCTGCCAGCTAATCATGCCTTCTGCCTGATCCCACACGGGCTTCAGATTAACCGTCAGTCCGCTCAGACTTTGCTGGCCGACCAGCGTTATGCTCCCTGCCTGTGTTGCCACTGATGAGACGTAACGGGAGGCTTTCCCTGTTGGGACCCCATTGCTGCCAGCGGTGCAGTTGCTGGTGCTGCCCAGTTCAATCGCACAAATTTCCACGGCGGTTTTGAACGGCATGGCTGTCTGTAACACGTCTGTCAGCGCGGCTTTTTGCAGGTAGTTCTGATAAGCGGGGAGCCCGATAGCACTGAGGATGGCAATAATGGCAATGACAATCATCAGTTCAATCAGGGTAAATCCTTGCTGCATCTTCATGGCTTAGCTCCTTGCTGATTAAGAGCCTGGCAAGGTATCGCCGGAAACCGGCCGGTGCCAGCAGCTAAAAACCGTTTTCCGGCACGACGCGAAAGATATTCAGCCCGTTGCATAAGGGTGCAGAGGTGATGCAGCGAAGGTCGCAAAAAGCGCAGAGAAAATGGCAGCACGCCATCAGCAGACTGATGGCGTTGAGGATTCAGCGAAAACGCATCGACAGATCAAGAGCTCGAACATGTTTGGTCAGTGCGCCAACAGAGATGTAGTCGAGACCCGTTTCGGCAAAGATACGCAGAGTGTGATCGGTAACATTGCCGGAAACCTCCAGCAGCGCCCGACCGGCGGTCAGCTTAACGGCTTCGCGCATTTGCTCAACGCTGAAATTATCCAGCATGATGATATCCGCTCCTGCTGCAATGGCCTGTTCCAGTTCATCCAGTGACTCCACCTCCACCTCTACAGGTACATCCGGATGCTGCCAGTTGGCTTTTTCTACCGCCTGGCGGATCGAACCGGTGGCGATGATATGGTTTTCTTTGATCAGATAAGCATCGGACAAACCCAGGCGATGGTTGCCACCGCCGCCGCACATCACGGCATACTTTAGCGCAGTGCGCAGTCCCGGCAGGGTTTTGCGGGTATCCAGCAGTTGGGTGCCTGTTCCCTGTAAAAGGGCCACGTAGCGACTGACCTCGGTCGCCACGCCAGAAAGTGTCTGCACGAAGTTAAGAGCCGTGCGTTCCGCAGTCAGGATCAGCGCGGCCGGGCCACTGACCTCAAACAATGTTTGCCCGGCCACAATGTCGTCGCCATCGTCAACGTGCCAGCCGATCCGGGTTTTGTTTCCCAA
The DNA here is from genome assembly GCF_000590885.1 of Erwinia mallotivora. Classification (GTDB taxonomy): domain Bacteria; phylum Pseudomonadota; class Gammaproteobacteria; order Enterobacterales; family Enterobacteriaceae; genus Erwinia; species Erwinia mallotivora. The sequence goes on along the minus strand of NZ_JFHN01000044.1, from coordinate 59,811 downwards.
CTGGATGAACACCTCTTCCACCCAACGTTTACCACAAAAAATGCCCGGTTCACGGGTAATAACCACGGCATGAGAAGAGGTATCGGCGGGTAGCAGACTGGCGGTGATATCATTGGCCGGGTTTACTTCGCCACCTAAATCTTCACGCAGGGCCTGGGCCACGCCGGGCGGGATATCATCCTCGATGCGTCTGAGCAGAGCGCTCCTGCGGCTGTCCGGATCGTAGCGACGGGTTGTCATAATCAAACTCCGAAAGGTCGGATAGAGAGTGCGGCTATGCTAGCCTGTTTACCTGCCGCTTGCCAGCCAGCGCTGTTCAGCGCTTATGCAATCTGCTTTGCGAAACAACGAATCATGCTACTCTGAAAAATATTTCCCAAAGGAGAGCAGAGCATGCAGCTGCAATCAGGCTGGATAACCGGTGTTAAGCAGGTTCCATCCCCGCACTTTAACGAACGACCAGAAAATGAAATGCCCTCGCTGCTGGTTATTCACAATATCAGCCTGCCGCCGGGCGAGTTTGGCGGCCCGTGGATTGATGCCCTGTTTACCGGCACTCTCGATCCCGCTGCCGATCCCTATTTTGCCAGGATCGCCCATCTGCGCGTTTCCGCACATTGTCTGATTCGTCGCGACGGTGAAATTATCCAGTATGTCCCTTTTCACCTGCGGGCATGGCATGCCGGGGTCTCCTGTTATCAGGGACGCGAAGCCTGTAATGATTTCTCCATTGGTATCGAACTGGAAGGTACGGATACCTTGCCCTACACCGATGCGCAGTATCAGACGCTGGAAAAGATAGCTCGCCTGCTGGCCCGGCACTATCCGCTTCCTGTCGGGAATATTACCGGACACAGTGATATTGCGCCGGGCAGGAAAACCGATCCCGGCCCGGCATTCGACTGGGTTCGATTGCGGTCGGCGCTGGACGAGACTGGGGACGGTTCACCGCAGGAGCAACAGGCATGACACTTTTTAGTTTGTTACTGGTATTAGGTTGGGAACGCCTGTTCAAAATGGGAGAGCACTGGCAGCTGGATCACCATTTGTCGGGTTTTTTTCGCAGAGGTAAACGCTTTTCCCTGATGCACACCATCACTATGTTGTTACTGATGATGGCAATAACCGCGCTTTGCCTGCTGGCATTGCGAGGGCTGTTTTTTGGTCTGCCGATGCTGATTTTCTGGATTATGGTGGGGTTGTTATGTATCGGTGCGGGTTCTGTCAGGTTGCATTACCACGCCTATCTTAAAGCGGCCAGTCATAATGACATCGCCGCCCACACGGCGATGGCAGAGGAACTGACGCTAATCCACGGTCTGCCAGTAGAGTGTGACGAACGTGAATATCTGCGTGAGTTACAAAATGCACTGCTGTGGATTAACTACCGGTTTTATCTCGCGCCGCTGTTCTGGTTTGTGGTGGGAGGGAGCTGGGGCCCGGTGCTGCTGGTGGGCTATGCTTTTCTGCGTGCATGGCAGAGCTGGCTGGCACGTCATCACACTCCATTACAGCGTTCACAGTCCGGCGTGGATGCGCTGCTTCATATTATCGACTGGCTGCCGGTTCGTCTGGTCGGGGTGGCCTACGCCTTACTTGGGCACGGTGAGCGTGCGCTTCCTGCCTGGTTCGCCTCGCTCGGTGACAGGCACACCCCGCAGTATCAGGTGTTGACCACGCTGGCGCAGTTCTCTCTGGCCCGCGATCCGCACAGCGATAAGGTCGTCACCCCGCAGGTTGCGGTAACGCTGGCAAAGAAGGTTTCGCTGGTAGTGGTGGTGGTGGTAGCGCTGCTGACGATTTACGGTACTCTGGTCTGAGATTTCGCCTTTCAGGCTGGTTATTTGCCGGACAGCAAATGTTCTGATATGGCAAAGATGCTGCGAGCGTCAACTGCTGTGGTGGTTGGTCTGACCTCTCAACCTGAGGGAGTATCCCGCCAGCAGGCAGGATACTCCTTTGTTTATCGACAACCCTGTCAGGCTGCCGTTTCACTACTGTCTGTGCTGCTGTCTGTTATGCCGAAAATGGTTTCAATCAGCGCGCCAACGGCATCCCCAATCAGTGAACCAATTTGTTTACCGACAGGGCCTGCAATGCCTGAAACTATGGTGGAAATCACCGGAATAGTGACCAGACTGCCTATAGATCTGGCAATAAAATCACCTGCGACTCCGCCAACCCAGTTGGTGGTATCACGAATGACACCTGAACCGCTGACCATTTCGACTTCCTGTATGGAGAGTTCTCTCATTATTAATTTCCTTATTAATGCTCAAAGTGAGCGCGGCGATCTTAGAATGGATTTTTGAATTTTCGCAATTCATTTATTTTTTAATTTTTCTTTTTATTGTGGCAAATCAAACTAACAGAATCAGATTGTTTTAAATATTTATCATTAACTGGAATTTTCAGGTTTTTTTATTAAAAGGATTAGTGATGTATTATATGTCATGCCGCTGTGGGTGCTTTCTGCGATTTATGACATATTGCCAGCCAGGTATCGCAGGCCCGTCAGGGGTAACAGATATGCATCTTCATCGTCAGCAGGATTACTGAGAGGCTTTAATATTTCCTGATTATTAAGCCAGGTAATAGCATTTTGTCTTGAAAATTAAAGGTGATGTTTTTTCTGGCTGTTGCGATCATTAAAAAAACCTTTTTTGATGAAAGTTAAATCGGCTATTTCTGCATGATTAATGCTGGCGGACGGTTAAATAAAATAATCACAGCAGATAAACAAGCCTGCGTTCAAACGTTGTGGGGGAAGTGAAAGTGGTGACTGAGGTGAATCGGAAAGAATCGTTCAACACAGAACTGCCGGAGAGGATCCGTAATTTGAAATAACATTACGGATCCACTTTTATACATCAGGCCAACTGCGATAACGTGCCGTCAGCTGGCTGCCAGAGACACGGCCTGGTGCATCATGCCTTTTGCGTCTGATTTTTAATCGCGTAGCCAACGGCCAGAATCACCAGCCAGACCGGGATCAGCTAGACGGAGATTGCCATACCTGGCGTCATGGCCATAATCACCAGAATTGCCGCGAGGAACAGCAGGCAAATCCAGTTACCGGCAGGATAAAACAGTGCTTTAAAACGTGTCTGCACGCCCTGCTGATCTTTCTTACGACGGAATTTCAGGTGAGCCAGGCTGATCATCGCCCAGTTAATCACCAGCGCCGAAACCACCAGCGCCATCAGCAGGCCAAAGGCTTCACCCGGCATCAGATAGTTGATCAGTACGCAGATGGCGGTTGCCGCCGCAGAAACGCCAATGGCCACCACCGGCACGCCACGACGGTCAACTTTCATCAGCGATTTCGGGCCGTTACCCTGCTGCGCCAGACCGAATAACATCCGGCTGTTGCAGTAAACGCAGCTGTTATAAACCGAGAGGGCCGCGGTCAGGATCACCACATTCAGCGCATTCGCCACCAGGCTGTCGCCAAGGTCGTGGAAAATCATCACAAACGGGCTGGCTCCGCCGATCACTTTAGTCCAGGGGTAAAGCGACAGCAGGATAGTCAGAGAGCCAATATAGAAAATCAGAATACGAAACAGCACCTGATTAGTGGCTTTAGGAATGCTTTTTTCCGGATTATCCGTTTCGGCAGCGGTAATACCGACCAGTTCAAGACCACCAAAGGAAAACATGATCACTGCCAGCGCCATCACCATGCCTGAGACGCCGTTCGGGAAAAATCCACCCTTGTTCCAGAGGTTAGACACGCTGGCATCAGGACCGGCATGACCACCAAACAACAGCCAGGCGCCAAAAACGATCATGCCGATTACGGCGACAACCTTGATAATAGCGAACCAGAATTCCATCTCACCGTAGACTTTTACGTTGGTGAGATTGATGGCGTTAATCAGCAGAAAAAAGACCGCCGCCGACACCCAGGTAGGAATTTCCGGATACCAGTACTGGATATACTTGCCTACGGCGGTCAGTTCCGCCATCGCCACCAGCACATAGAGGATCCAGTAGTTCCAGCCGGAGGCAAACCCGGCAAAATTGCCCCAGTATTTATAGGCAAAGTGACTGAACGAACCGGCCACCGGCTCCTCAACCACCATTTCACCCAGCTGGCGCATAATCATAAAAGCGATAAAACCGCCGATAGCGTAGCCCAGAAGAACCGATGGACCGGCCATTTTAATGGTGTCAGCAATTCCCAGAAACAGGCCGGTACCGACGGCACCCCCTAATGCGATCAGCTGAATATGGCGGTTTTTAAGCCCGCGCTTCAGCGTTTCGCCGTGCTGTTGTTCCATATCTAAACCCCATGGTTTCGTTATTGTTTTAACTCAGGATACGCCTTAGCCAGGCGCTGTAATCCCTGGCTGTACCGAAATATGTACAGTAATAAGGGCGAGAAAAAGTGGGTGATACTACCTTCTCATCCAGAATAGTGATAAGCGCTGCGCAATGCACTCGCTTTCTATTTTTGTGCGTGGAAGTGGTGAAAAAAACAGCGTGCAGCCATCGTGGTTAAGGCAATAAAACGAGACAGGCGTTCACTTTTGGCCGCCAGCCATATAGACATGAGGTGAATACTTTGTTAGTTTACGGGCACCTTTATGTAATTGGTATTACCAATTAACTCAGGCATCCGCATTTATAAAGAAGGGATGATGGCCTACAGCAAAATCCGCCAACCAAAGCTATCCGACGCCATCGAGCAACAGCTTGAGTCCCTGATTATGGAAGGGACGCTGCGTCCGGGTGAAAAGTTACTCCCTGAGCGTGAACTGGCTAAACAGTTTGATGTTTCCCGCCCTTCGCTGCGTGAAGCCATTCAGCGTCTGGAAGCTAAAGGTCTGCTGCTGCGCCGTCAGGGCGGCGGCACCTTTGTGCAGAAAAGTTTGTGGCAGAGCGTCAGCGATCCGCTGGTGGAGCTGCTGGCCTGTCATCCTGAAACTCAGTTCGATCTGCTGGAAACGCGCCATGCGCTGGAAGGCGTGGCTGCTTACTATGCGGCATTGCGCGGTACAGAAGAGGATATCGAACGCATTCGTCATTGCCACGTGCAGATTCAGGCGGCACAGGACAGTGGCGATCTCGACGCAGAAGCCGATGCGGTAATGCAGTATCAGATTGCTGTCACAGAAGCGGCGCATAATGTGGTGCTGCTGCATCTGCTCCGTTCAATGGGACCGATGCTTGAGAGAAACGTCCGTCAGAATTTTGAATTGCTCTACTCGCGCCGCGAAATGCTGGCGAAAGTGAGCGGTCACCGCGCCAGTATTTTTGAGGCGATAGTGGCACGCGAACCTGAACAGGCGCGCGAAGCCTCACACCGTCACCTGGCGTTTATTGAGGAAATACTGCTCGACAGAAGTCGGGAGCAGAGCCGCAGAGAGCGCTCCTTACGGCGTTTACAACAACGTGAGGAATAACGCGGCAACCTGGCCCAATCGCCACTGAGGTCATTCACGTCAGCAGGTTGGGTATAACGATGGGCCTGTCTCCCTGAGCTTTGCAACGCAGAGTCCAGAGAGACAGGCTCCAGATAATTCAATGAATCAGACACAGATAAGGAATCCCCCCATGTCAGAACGTCTACATAATGACGTGGATCCGATCGAAACCCGCGACTGGCTACAGGCGATCGAATCGGTCATCCGTGAAGAAGGTGTTGAGCGTGCGCAGTTCCTGATTGACCAGGTGTTGAGCGAAGCACGCAAAGGTGGCGTGAAAGTAGCGGCAGGCACTGGAGCTGGCAACTACATCAACACCATTGCCGTTGAAGATGAGCCGGACTATCCGGGCAATACTTCACTGGAACGCCGCATTCGCTCTGCGATCCGCTGGAACGCGATTATGACCGTGTTGCGGGCCTCCAAAAAAGACCTGGAACTGGGTGGCCACATGTCCTCCTTCCAGTCTTCTGCAACCGTTTATGAAGTCTGTTTTAACCACTTCTTCCGCGCACGTAGCGAAAAAGACGGTGGCGATCTGGTTTACTTCCAGGGCCACATCTCGCCAGGTGTGTATGCGCGTGCCTTCCTGGAAGGGCGTCTGACTGAAGAGCAGATGAACAACTTCCGTCAGGAAGTTCACGGCAAAGGGCTGTCTTCTTACCCGCATCCTAAACTGATGCCTGAATTCTGGCAGTTCCCGACCGTTTCTATGGGACTCGGTCCGTTGGGTGCCATCTATCAGGCAAAATTCCTGAAATATCTGGAACACCGTGGTCTGAAAGATACCTCACAGCAGACCGTTTATGCCTTCCTCGGCGACGGTGAAATGGACGAACCGGAATCCAAAGGGGCGATCACTATCGCCACCCGTGAAAAACTGGATAACCTGGTCTTCATTATCAACTGCAACCTGCAACGTCTGGATGGACCTGTAACCGGCAACGGTAAAATCATCAACGAACTCGAAGGCATCTTCGGTGGCGCGGGTTGGGAAGTGATTAAGGTGATCTGGGGCGCTCGCTGGGATGAGCTGTTGCGTAAAGATACCAGCGGCAAGCTTGTCCAGCTGATGAACGAAACCGTTGACGGCGACTATCAGACCTTTAAATCACGCGATGGTGCTTATGTGCGTGAGCACTTCTTTGGTAAATATCCGGAAACCGCTGCGCTGGTGAAAGATATGTCCGACGACGAGATTTGGGCGCTGAACCGTGGCGGTCACGATCCGAAGAAGATCTACGCGGCGCTGAAAAAAGCCCAGGACACCAAAGGTAAGCCGGTGGTGATTCTGGCGCATACCATCAAAGGTTATGGTATGGGCGACACCGCAGAAGGTAAAAACATTGCTCACCAGGTGAAGAAAATGAACATGGATGGCGTGCGCTATATCCGTGATCGTTTCAACGTGCCGGTAGAGGATGCCGACATTGAAAACCTGCCTTATGTGACTTTTGAAAAAGAGTCCGAAGAGTACAAATACCTGCACGGCCAGCGCGAGAAGCTGGGTGGCTACCTGCCAACCCGCCAGCCCAACTTCAGCGAGAAGTTAGAGATGCCAGCGCTGGAAGATTTCCGTCAGCTGCTGGATGAACAGAACAAAGAGATCTCCACCACTATCGCCTTTGTGCGTGCACTGAACGTGATGCTGAAGAACCCGTCGATCAAAGATCGCCTGGTGCCGATCATCGCTGACGAAGCGCGTACCTTTGGTATGGAAGGTCTGTTCCGTCAGATTGGTATCTACAGCCCGAACGGCCAGCAGTACACCCCGCAGGACCGTGAGCAGGTGGCTTACTACAAAGAAGACGAGAAAGGCCAGATCCTTCAGGAAGGGATTAACGAGCTGGGTGCGGGCGCATCCTGGCTGGCGGCGGCGACGTCTTACAGCACCAACAATCTGCCGATGATCCCGTTCTACATCTACTATTCGATGTTCGGATTCCAGCGTATTGGCGATCTCTGCTGGGCGGCAGGCGACCAGCAGGCGCGCGGCTTCCTGGTTGGCGGCACCTCCGGACGTACCACGCTGAACGGTGAAGGCTTGCAGCACGAAGATGGTCACAGCCACATTCAGTCGCTGACTATTCCTAACTGCATCTCTTACGATCCGGCTTACGCTTATGAAGTGGCGGTGATCATGCATGATGGTCTGGTGCGGATGTACGGTGAAGCACAGGAAAACATCTACTACTACATCACCACGCTGAACGAAAACTACCACATGCCTGCGATGCCGCAGGGTGCGGAAGAGGGTATCCGAAAGGGTATCTACAAGCTGGAAACGGTTGAAGGCAGCAAAGGCAAAGTACAGCTGCTGGGCTCAGGTTCCATCCTGCGTCATGTCCGTGATGCGGCGCAGATCCTGGCGAAAGACTACGGTGTCGGCTCTGATGTCTACAGCGTGACCTCTTTCACCGAACTGGCCCGTGATGGTCAGGACTGTGAGCGCTGGAACATGCTGCACCCGACAGAAGCACCGCGTGTGCCATACGTTGCTCAGGTGATGAGCGATGCACCGGCCGTGGCGTCAACCGACTATATGAAACTGTTTGCCGAGCAGATCCGTACCTTCATGCCAGCCAGCGAGTACCGCGTGCTGGGCACGGATGGTTTTGGTCGTTCGGACAGCCGTGAAAACCTGCGTCACCACTTTGAAGTGGATGCATCTTACGTAGTGGTTGCGGCGCTGGGTGAACTGGCTAAACGTGGTGAGATCGATAAAAAAGTGGTTGCGGAAGCCATCACCAAATTCAATATCGATGCCGATAAAGTCAACCCGCGTCTGGCATAAGAGGTAAGAGATTAATGGCTATCGAAATCAAGGTACCGGATATCGGTGCAGACGAAGTGGAAGTCACCGAAATCCTGGTCAAGGTCGGCGACAAGATTGAAGCGGAACAGTCACTGATCACCGTGGAAGGCGACAAGGCTTCAATGGAAGTCCCTTCGCCAGAAGCTGGTGTGGTTAAAGAGATCAAAATCGCGACCGGTGACAAAGTGGAAACCGGCTCACTGATTATGATTTTTGAATCTGCTGACGGTGCCGCTGCGGCACCGGCTAAAGCCGAAGAGAAAAAAGAAGAAGCGAAACCGGCTGCGGCGGGCAAAGCAGAGAGTAAAGAAGTTAACGTGCCGGACATCGGCGGTGACGAAGTGGAAGTCACGGAGATCCTGGTTAAACCCGGCGACACCGTCGAAGCCGAGCAGTCACTGATCACCGTGGAAGGCGACAAAGCCTCAATGGAAGTGCCTGCGCCATTCGCCGGTAAAGTGAAAGAGATCAAAATCGCCACCGGCGACAAAGTCAGCACCGGTTCGCTGATTATGATCTTCGAAACGGCAGGTTCCTCGTCGGCTCCAGAAGCTGCGCCGGAAGCGAAAGAAGAAGCTGCACCGGCAGCGGCCAGCGGCGTGAAAGAGGTTCAGGTGCCGGATATCGGCGGCGACGAAGTCGAAGTCACCGAAGTGATGGTGAAAGTGGGCGATAAAGTGGCTGCTGAGCAGTCGCTGATCACCGTTGAAGGTGACAAGGCGTCAATGGAAGTGCCGGCACCCTTTGCCGGTACGGTAAAAGAGATCAAAATTGCTACCGGCGACAAAGTCAGCACCGGCTCGCTGATTATGGTCTTCGAGGTGGAAGGCGCGGCGCCGGCAGCAGCACCAGCCGGGAAGAAAGAAGCGGCACCTGCCCCTGCACCGAAACAGGAAGCGAAGGCTGCTCCGGCGAAAGCGGAAGCAAAAGGCGAGTTCGCTGAGAACGACGCTTACGTCCATGCCACCCCGGTTATCCGCCGTCTGGCCCGCGAATTTGGCGTCAACCTGGCGAAGGTGAAAGGCACCGGCCGTAAAGGTCGTATCCTGAAAGAAGACGTTCAGGCCTATGTTAAAGATGCGGTAAAACGCGCAGAGACTGCGCCCGCAGCGGCAAGCGGCGGCGGTCTGCCAGGCATGCTGCCGTGGCCGAAAGTTGACTTCAGCAAGTTTGGTGAAATTGAAGAAGTTGAAATGGGGCGCATCCAGAAAATTTCTGGTGCCAACCTCAGCCGTAACTGGGTGGTGATCCCACATGTTACCCAGCACGATAAAGCCGATATCACTGACGTTGAAGCTTTCCGTAAGCAGCAGAATGACGAAGCGGCGAAGAAGAAGCAGGATCTGAAAATCACCCCGCTGGTGTTCATCATGAAGGCGGCGGCCAAAGCGCTGGAAGAGTTCCCACGCTTTAACAGCTCTCTGTCTGAAGATGGCCAGAAGCTGACGCTGAAGAAATACATCAACATTGGCGTGGCAGTCGATACGCCAAACGGTCTGGTGGTTCCGGTGTTCAAAGACGTCAACAAGAAAGGCATTGTTGAGCTGTCCAACGAACTGGCGGTGATTTCGAAGAAAGCGCGTGATGGCAAACTGACCGCTGGCGATATGCAGGGTGGCTGTTTCACTATCTCCAGCCTGGGCGGTATTGGCGGGACGTCGTTTACGCCTATCGTTAACGCACCGGAAGTGGCAATTCTTGGCGTCTCCAAATCGGCGATGGAGCCGGTGTGGAACGGTAAAGAGTTTGTTCCTCGCCTGATGCTGCCGCTGTCACTCTCCTTTGACCATCGGGTGATTGATGGCGCGGCGGGTGCGCGTTTCGCGGCGTATATTGCCACCATCATGGCGGATATCCGCCGTCTGGTGATGTAACAGCAACAAGGCCGGCTTATGCCGGCCTTCTCGCATATTGGCTTTAGCGGCGACGTTAATCTGATATGGATCAGGATACGGGTAATCAGGGCAACCAGGCTGTTTGCAGTCTGTTAACAATTCTGTAAACTCTTGCCCTGAATACGAACCGGGGGAGGGGCATCCCCCAGTTAACTAAGAGGTCATGATGAGTACTGAAATTAAAACTCAGGTCGTGGTACTTGGGGCAGGTCCCGCAGGCTATTCCGCAGCCTTCCGCGCTGCTGATTTAGGTCTTGAGACCGTCATCGTTGAGCGTTTCAGCACCCTGGGTGGGGTTTGTCTGAACGTAGGCTGTATCCCTTCCAAAGCACTGTTGCACGTGGCAAAAGTGATTGAAGAGGCTAAAGCGCTGGAAGAACACGGCATCGTGTTTGGTAAGCCGCAGACCGACATCACCAAAATTCGTAGCTGGAAAGAAAAAGTTATCACCCAGCTGACCGGCGGTCTGGCGGGAATGGCGAAGGGCCGCAAAGTGAAAGTCGTCACAGGCCTGGGTAAATTTACCGGAGCCAACACCCTGGTGGTGGAAGGTGAGAACGGTGCCACTACCATCAACTTCGACAATGCGATTATTGCAGCCGGTTCCCGTCCGATTCAGCTGCCCTTTATCCCGCATGACGATCCCCGCGTCTGGGACTCCACTGATGCGCTGGAGCTGAAAGAAGTGCCGGAGCGCCTGCTGGTAATGGGCGGTGGTATTATCGGTCTGGAAATGGGCACCGTTTATCATGCGCTGGGATCGGAGATTGATGTGGTCGAAATGTTTGACCAGGTTATCCCGGCTGCCGACAAAGACGTGGTGAAAGTGTTCACCAAACGCATCAGTAAGCAGTTCAACCTGATGCTGGAAACCAAAGTGACCGCCGTTGAAGCAAAAGAAGACGGTATCTATGTCAGCATGGAAGGCAAAAAAGCGCCAACTGAGCCTCAGCGTTATGATGCGGTGCTGGTGGCGATTGGTCGCGTGCCAAATGGTAAAGGTCTGGATGCGGGCAAAGCGGGCGTGGAAGTCGATGACCGTGGTTTTATCCGTGTCGACAAACAGATGCGTACCAACGTACCGCACATTTTTGCTATTGGCGATATCGTCGGCCAACCGATGCTGGCACACAAAGGCGTGCATGAAGGCCACGTTGCCGCTGAAGTCATTTCCGGTAAAAAACACTACTTCGATCCGAAAGTCATTCCATCTATTGCTTACACCGAGCCGGAAGTGGCATGGGTTGGTCTGACCGAGAAAGAAGCGAAAGAGAAGGGCATCAGTTACGAGACGGCCACCTTCCCGTGGGCGGCATCAGGCCGTGCTATCGCTTCCGATTGTGCTGACGGCATGACCAAGCTGATTTTCGACAAAGAGTCTCACCGGGTGATTGGTGGTGCGATTGTTGGCACCAATGGTGGCGAGCTGCTGGGTGAAATTGGCCTGGCCATCGAGATGGGTTGTGATGCTGAAGATATCGCGCTGACCATCCATGCGCACCCGACGCTGCACGAATCCGTCGGTCTGGCGGCAGAAATCTTTGAAGGCAGTATCACCGACCTGCCAAACGCAAAAGCGAAGAAAAAGTAAATTAAGCAATAAGAGTACTTAAACGAAACTGCATCTTAAATGTTGGCTGACCAACAAATTAAGGTGCAGTTTTTTATTGCCTGCTATCTGTAGAAATCTGTTTCACAGGTTATAAAATCGGCGTAGCCTGTCTCCGGGATTTTTATATATGCGTATTTAAGGATGAAATATGCCCTGGATATATCAACAAAGCTCAGGAAAGTTAAGTCGAAATGGACGGGTCGTTGCAACCCACTCTTCGAAATATTATGTATGGCAGGGCTGGCTTTCTGATTCATGGTGAAAGCGCAAGACATCCAAGTATGGCATCAAATGGTTGCATAATTATGCCGCTTAACATCAGGCAGTCCATATGGAGCAGCGGCGATCGCTAAGTTGAGGTGATCAGATGAAAATAAAAAGCTTAGCTTTAATCCTCTTTTTTATTCCATTTTTCTCAATGGCAAAAATACCTGACTGTCATTCCTGGCCGATGAATATGGCTGAAGTCTGGTTAAAAAATACGGGTGTTGTCGGGATAATCCGCCTTGACGAAAGTAAAACGTCCGGCATCTGAGAAAAAAATAACGATACATATACACAGATCTATCGGTTTATTTTTCACGATACAAAGGGTAATAGCTGGCAGGTGATCACTGAAAGTGATGCATCAAATGAGGAATGTTCACTTAGCGAAGTGAACAGCTATCTTATTTCCAAAAGTGACATAAATCATTAAGAGCCTGGAAATCAGGCTATTTCGCTGACCATTCGGCTGCGGGCAGTACTTACTATCCTCATCTACTACCTTTTACTTTCGGTGATGGGCACAGTCCGTGCCCTCACTGATCACACCATGGCATACTGGTGTCTGGCCAGACTCTTCTTCAATGAAAACCGATGCAAGAGGATGTTTGTATCACTTTTTCCAACAAGTCTCCCATTTTTAAATTCATTTAACTATCTGAAATATAATAAAAATAATATAAATAAGATAACTGACGTGATTAATTTTAGAAATTCCTGTACAAAATAATCTGTTTTGTATAACTTTATCTCACACCAACCGATCACTTTATAAACAACCGGAACTATTTATGCGCCAGACGACCAGTATTCCAAGCTCTGCCAGCGATATTGCCGCTTACTTCAGTAAGGTCTCATTGCCTTCACAGCAGGAAACGTTGGGTTCGATTGTTGTTGAGATTTTGCGTGCAGGTCAAAATCTTAACCGTAAAGCCATCTGCTGTAAGCTGCTTAAACGCTTTGAACTGGCATCAGGACCGGAAGAAGAGCGTCATTATCACGAGCTGTTTAATTTGCTTTTCCGTAAGTAATCCGGCAGTACAGGTTTAATCCCGTCGCTCAGGCGAACGGGAAGGCGTCAAGAGACAGGTTATGAAAAACAGTGATGACGAGAAACTCTGTGACATCCTTATCGGTGAAGCCGTGATGGAATTGCTGGCTGGTGATAAGGCCATTTCATGGAGTTCACTGCTCAAAAAGCTACAGGCCATGCTGGAAGCTGGTAACAGCGATCCGCGCATAGTGATGATGGCGATTGAGGAAGTCAAAGCCGGGATGGCCTCACGTAGTACTTCCGGCAGTATCAGTATGGAGATGGAAAGTGTGATTGGCATGTCTGCCAACCTCTCTGCCCCCACAAAACATTGATCTTTTGTCAGATTACTGACTGATTATAAAAATACAGCTCCTGAGAATACACAGTCATGCAACAGATAACCTCTACAACAGAAATCCACGGCTGCATCATGGCTGCCGGTGATCAGTACGCCGCAGAAAAGGAAATTCTGGGAAAAATTATTAAAATGCTGCTGGCGCAGAAAGGGAAGATTACCAGTAAAACCCTGATCATTTACCTGATAGGTGAGCTGGACAGCGCAACCGATCCTGCCGATCTCGAGCTGCTCAGAAGCTGCCTGAAGCTGGTAGTCGGCTGCGCGCAGGGCAATCCGGATCTCTGAACGCAGGGTGTTCTGCGAGCGAATGCAGCCCGCTTGCACTATGCAGAACACCATGTAACGGCCGTACGACTATGCCTCAGGCTGTTCACGATACTCCGGCCAGGCGACGGCTAAGAGGGAATGCGCGTGATCAGCGCTGAAAAGGGCACCCTGGAAGTGAATAATCCCGGTGGCTTCCAGCCACATCCACTCTTCTGCCCGGGTGATACCTGTGACCATCACCGAAATTTCCAGCGCCGAACAACATCTGACAATCGCCTGTACTACCGCCTGCTTCGGGCCACTGTGATGAACGTTACTGGTAATACTGGCGTCAATGCTGATACGGTCTGGCTGGATACGGGTCAGCAGTGAAAGTCCCGCCGGACCACTGCCGAAATTATCCAGTGACAGGCTGATACCTGCGGCCTTTAGTGCGCGCACGGCGTCAGAAAAGGTATCCAGCTGCGAAATGACTCGGGTTTCACTCACCCCAATCATCACCTGCTCCGGAACAAGACCAGCGGCTTTAATCTCCGCAACGATAGCCTGTACCGCGTCAGGAATAACCACCAGCGTCATCGGCAACAGACTGACATGAAGCGTGGTGTCGGGCGGACAGATTTTTCCTGCTGTTGCTAACGCCTGTTTCAACGCCGCAAAATCAGCCTGATACAGCTCATTGCCTGCTTGACCATGTTCTTCAACCCGCAGGGCACTGACCGTCAGCGCCGTTATCTGCCTGGCAAGCGGATCGACCACCGGATGCAGCGCTATCTCTTTGGGGATCGACGCCGTAAGGTACGCTTCGTCATCCGGCTGCTCAGCAATGAATTCCCACAGATCCGCCGATTGCACCTCATAATAATTTTCCTTTTCCCGCGACTCGACAAAGGTGCGCAGGAATTTCAGTGCGCGGTCGTCATAAGTCAGGCGATATCTCGACGTTCCTTTATCCAGCACGGCTTCAAGCACGGATGAAGGGTGATGCTCACGCAGATCAAACAGCGCCATGCCGGCATTGCCAAAGCGTCGGGAAGGCGCAAAGTCACGCAATAACTCAACCACATTATGGTGGCGGGGATCGTTGCAAATGCGCTGATAAATCGCCAGCACTCCCTCCTCCGGCCCTTCAAGCAGCTGGAAAAAATGGGTGCCGTTAAACAGCAAAATACCTGTCACATCATGAGAGGCATTGAGCAAACTGGCTGCCTCAACCATGGCGGGCAGGGTTTTGACGGGAACAAAATCGGAAATATGGCTGCGATAAATCAGGGTGGTGAGCATCTGACGTTCCGGTTATTCAGGCGTGCGCTCACAGTACCATTAAATCTGCGTACAGAACATGGTGCCGGAAAATTAAAATATGGCCGAAGAAAAGGTGAATGGTGATATTTATCAATATGTTACTAACGCGAAGTTATTATTTTTTTTGAACAATTTGCTGGCGCTAAGCGGACCCTGCGCCCTGTGTACCTTTGCGGGCCAGAATTTTTACTTTTCGCCGGACTTAGCATGATATCAAATCATCATCTCCGCTCTTCAACAGGCGACAACGCTTTTCCGCCACGCAGCAGAATCACTTATCACTCTCCGGCTTCAGGTTACGCTGGCGTAAAGCCACTCGATGCCAACAGGGTGGCGACAGGCCAGTATGAATAACGGCCTGGCTGGTTATTAAATCCACAACCCGAGTCAGGCACAGCATAAAGTCCCGGAAAGGGCAGAATGAGATTTTTTCGGGAACCCAGTCTCACAGCAGGCAACATAAACCAGGTAAAGAAATTTTGTCGCCGTGGTAAGCGACACGGCCTTTTATTGGGGGAAGTCAGCATGCGCGTTTCGTCAACACCATCATCATTCAGTCAGAACTCACTTATTTCGCCTGAAACAACCTCGCAGCAGACGGCGGTTAAAACGCCAGCGGGTCAGAATATCCAGTTTGGTGCTATGCCCGGAATGCAGCAGGATGTTGCGGTTGCGTTAACTCTTTCCGGGATGATCCGCTCTATTTTGCAGGCGGTTGTGGCACAACGGGGGGATGCAGCGAAAGCACCTGCCGCTCTGAGACAAGCGCCGCAGGGCAGTACCCCTGCTGCGCCCGGCAAAACCAGCCAGACAACCAGCACTGCGAATCCGTCAGCAGGTGCTGTCGCGGGTAGCACCACGGCCACAGCGCCGACCACCACCGCCGCAGGTTCAACCGACGAAGCGCCGACAGCCACGGCGGCAGCACCCGCCCAGCCGACCTCAACGGTATCTGCGCCGGCAGCACCCACCAGTGGGCAGACGACTTCGGCTTCAGGTCAGGTCGCCAGTGCTGACCATTCGGGAGATTTTCTTGATAACTCACCGCTCTCCTCCCCGGATAAACTGAAAAAATGGGAGCCGATGGTGGCTAACCTGCCAGCCGATCAACGTTTGCAGGCGGAAAAGGAGCTCAATCGTCCGATGGCCGCCGCGCAAATGGTACTGGACGGCGGCCCTGATGCGCAGCGGGCACAGGCCTATATCGATGCCAATCCGGCGCTGAAAAACGCCATTGATGCAGGCAAACATGGCGATAATCCGGACGGCAAAGTCACCAAAGACGATTACAAAGGCTTTATTTCACGGATGAACAAAGCGCAGGATGCCGCGGATAAAGACATTTCCGACTACCTGAAAAAGAACCCGAACGCCGATGAAGGCTCCCGCCAGATGGTGGCAGAGGCGGCAATGCTGCGTGCCAACGGGCCAATATTGCGGGTGGCGGGACTGGAAAACGGTAAAGCCGGTAAGGATATGTCGGCTGACGACCTGAACAACCTGGTGAAACAGAATCCAGGGCTGTCCGGTTCCCTGCGTCAGGCTGCCCGCAGTTTCTCCTCGCCGGGGCTGCTTGCCGAGCTTGATCAGGGCGGCGTGACCGGAAAGAAACTGGCCGAGCACGGTCCTGACAGTCGCTTCAGCAATAAAAATATTGATAACTGGATTAAAAAACAGGCACCCACCAACGGGGGCGATTTTGCCCAGCTGATTAATCAGGCGGCGTTGGTAAATGCCACTGCCAATGTTGACACCAGCCGGCTGAATAAAGATGTGTTTGACCACCCTGATAAATACAGCGGCGCAGAAAAAGCGGCGGTGATGGTTAAGCTGCAACAGACGTTGAAAACGGTGCAGGCCGGGCGCAGCCTGCGCAACACCACAAAAACAGAACAGGCACTGAACGAAAAGATCGATCAGCTACAAAAAGATCCGGCGGTGAATACCTATCTGAACAAGGCGGTTCCGGCCCAGAGCAAAGCGTTGATCAACGGCGATAAGGGACTGCGTCAGGCGCTCGATCAGCGTTATGGCGAAGTTGCCTCAGGCAAAACCCTCAGTGACGACATGCAGCGCATACAGGCGGGACAGAAGGATAAAAAGTCTGCGCCGGATTACAGCGATGCACTTCAGGGGCTGACAGATGAACTGAGTTTGCAGCATTCACTGCGTGGTGACAGCGTGCCGACGGCGAAAGAGGTGGTGGCCAGACAACCGGGGCTGAGCGAGCAACTGAACACCTCTTTTCAGCAACAGATTGCTCAGGGCGGCTACGTCAAAGACAACATCAAGGGCAAACATGCCGATGCCCAGCAAATCCTTCAGCTCTCCGATATGAAAAAATCGCTGTATGAATCGGTTCTGCCAAAGGAAGTGACGAACCTGAAGCAGGACGGCTATACCGAAGCGGTAATGGATTCACTGAAGGTGGGCAAGAGAGGAGTTGATATGCTGAAAACTCTGAAGCAGGCTGGCCTGCTCTCTGGCGATGTGAAAAAAATGAGCGGTAAAGAGATGCTGAGTTCAGTAGACAAAGCGCTGAATAAAGATGGTCCCGCTACCGGCATGAAAGGGCTGATGAAAACCGGCATGAGCAGCGCAGCCGGGGTGGCCGGACTGTTCTCCGTATCCAGCATGCTGGCAAGCGGCAACAAAGCCGGGGCCGCGAAAGCGATCTACGACGGTGTTCATGGCAGTAGCGAACTGGCTAAACTGGGCGTGGATACTGCATTGAAGAGCACCGGGCGCGAAGCCACCGCCAGCTTTGGTCGTATGGCGGGTATGGCGGCCGGACGTGCGGTCGGGATGGTTGCTGGTGAAGGCACGGCGATGGCCGCAGCCAGCACCATTGGTGCCGCAGCCGGTCCGGTGGGCTGGGTGGTTGATGGCGCGATAGCGATTGGTTTTGGCATCAGTTCTATCGTCAGCGCGGTCAATAAGCACAAAGAGCAGAAGCGCTTTGATCATAACGTTGATCCGGTACTGGATCAGTTTGGTATTCCGAAAGCGCACTAAAATGTCTGGTACATCTGACATATGATCCACAGTCAATGTGCAATAACTTAACGTCTTTTATACGTTATATTTTTTGCACATTGCTGTGGCGCGTCCATTTTTTTCATGCAACTAAAAATGCTTTAATTATTTGAACTGAAATTTCTGTAACGCTGCGGTGAAATACCCTGGTCGGCCTGGTGGTTAATATGAAATTTCTTTTTTATTACCGGCTCCCCTGTGACTTTATCGACAAAAGCGATCTCTTCATTTCTGGCATTGTCACCGTGGGTAATATATGAAATTTTTTCCAAAAAATTTCCATATTTCATTACCTTAGAATTTAACCTGAAGTATTCCTTTGCACCGATCCCTTCTTTCATAAGTCGCTTGTGTGCATTCTGATTTTTTACTGAAATAATGTCTTCCGCCATGGGAAGGTATTTTGTATCAGTCATTGCCAGCCTGAAAGCAGCCTTGCTACTGTTAAATAAATGGGCGCATAAATAATTCGCTATTTTCATAAAATCTCCTGTTTATCGAGTTTGTAAGCAATTTTTTATGAAAATTAACTTTGATAAAAAACGGCGAGGAAAGATATCAAAAACCGATAAAACAGGCTGCCAGTCAGGAGGAATCTGAATTTTGCTATGCCGGACGGAATGACAAAACCGGGGTGAGATCGCTGGGTAAACTCAGAGAGCGTAGTGCTGTATGACGGCCTGACTGCACGAATCAGAATGGCAGCATGGCTTAAATGACTGCTGATTTTTACGATGAATACAGGCGCGGCTGCGCCCGTATCCAGTACAGATTATTCGAGGATAGCCGCAAGGCTGGCAGGAATGCCGGGACGGCCATTGGTCAGACAGGTAGCGGTAAAGGTTGCTTCGGCATACACCACATCGTTAACCAGAATCTGCTGGAAAAAATTCACCCGGCTGCGTTTTTCGTTTTTTACCGGCTGACAGGTCACCACCAGCTCGTCACCTGCCTTCAGGCTTTTTTTGAAGCTGAGGGTATACTCCAGCAGCATATGAATACGCCCCTGTTTAAATTCCTCTTCAAGATCCAGTCCCAGCGCTTCAGCCATATAAGCATGGCGTGCCCATTCCAGATAGAACGGGTAGTAAAGGCCATCGACCACGCCCTGAAAATCAACGTGGTTTGGGTCGACGGTGTAGTGTTTGCAAAACATAGTTCCTGTCCCTCAGGCTGGTTTTCTTGTCATTCTGACTCCGGGCAGTGCCCGGAGTCCTCACGTACTGCCTGTACGCTGCGGTTCCTGCGCGCTGTCCGTATACACTGACTGCGTCCGGATGCGATTAATTCGTGGTGGAAAGCGCACAACTGGCAGCGTCCAGCTGCTTAACCAGATAATGCTGGCGATGATGCTGCGGCATCTGCTCCAGCGTCATTTGCAGCCGGTAGCCCTGCTTCTCGTAGAACTCCCGCGCCTGAAAACTGAAGGTATCGACACAAACGCGCTGACAGCCACGTACGATAGCTTCCTGCTCGGCGGCCTGCAACAGCCTGGCCCCATGACCGGTTCTGCGCAGCGCTTCATCGACCCACAAAAAATGAATATGCATCCAGTTCCCCCAGGTGACGGCGAGCAGGCCGGCGATTTTGTTGCCCTCAGCGTCATTGAGAAAAACGGCGATATCTTTTATCTGTCCAACATCAACATGTTGTGCATTGAACGCCATCAGTTTCTGGCGGATTTGATTAACATCGTCAGGGTGGGGTGTGGCGGTCATTATCATATTCATTGGCCATGTTCCTTACACAATATGCTGTGGTTTGACCCGGCATGTTTCAGGCTCTCTGCCCGACTCATTCAGCATATAGGTGGTGTACGGCAGACAAAAGTTCCCGCTATTCCGCTTCCAGCTCGATCACCTCATCGGTTATCTGATCGTCCAGCTCACGCAGCACCCGATAAACCTGCGCCACCGCCTGCAACGTATGACGGGGGATCATCTGGCCTTCCTCAGAACGATAAAGCGTTCGTGCCAGCCAGATAAAGCGGATCACCGGGATATTGGCTTTCTGCGCCCTGGCGATCAGCGCTTTGGCATCCCCATCCTCGCCTTTACAGATAATGCGCGGCAGCGGCGTCAGCTCCGGACGGTAATAGAGCGCCACCGCATAGTGGGTGGGGTTGACCAGCAGCAGGTCAGCCTCCTCGACCGGTTTGCTTTTCACCGGGGCCGCCGGGGCGTTCAGCAACTCATGCGCTACCGCATGACGGTGGCCTTTCATATGCGGATCGCCCTCGGACTGTTTGTGCTCGTCACGAATATCCTGATGGCTCATCCGCTGCTGCTTGAGGAAAAAATATTTTTGCAGACCAAAGTCCAGCATGGTCAGCACCAGCAGCGTCATCAGCGTCTGGCGTGACACGCGGGTCAGCATCACCTCTACCGCAGGCCAGAAGCTGTCCAGATCGCCGTAAGCCAGCCGGGAAAGGGATTCGAGATCCGGCGTCAGCACCAGATAGAAAATGGTACAGATGGCGGCTGCTTTAAGGATGCTGTTCAGCATATCGGTGAGTTTTTTCACCGAAAACATCTGCTTGAACTGATTGATTGGGTTGAGACGGTTGAAATCGGGCTTCAGCGCTTCCGGGGCAAACAGGGGGCCGTACTGCACCCAGCCGCCGATAATACGCAGCAGCGCTGCCACCGCCACCGTCAGGCCACAAAAGGTGGCAACCAGCACCAGCGCGCTGCCGACCACTTCATTCAGCGCCAGCTCAAAAGGCTGATTAAGGCGGGCAAGCGGCAACATCATCAGTGCCTGGAGCTTCTGCATCCCGACGTCATCCAGCGCCAGCACCGTTTCCACCACCCCGGCGCAAATCAGCAGTTTGGGCACGTCCTGACTTTGCGGAACCTGACCTTTGCGACGCGCATCCTGAAGCTTTTTCGCCGTGGGTTTTTCCGTTTTTTCCGACATGCTAATGACCTCCCAGCAGCAGTGGCATCATCTTGCTCAGATCGGGCAGCAGTTCCAGACGTCCCTCTCCCAGCGCATTCAGCGTGGGGATATACAGCACAAAAAACAGCAGGCCGACCAGGCATTTCGCCGGAACGGACAGCACAAACGCCTGCAACTGCGGGCTGTAGAGGCTGAGGATGGCGATACTGAAATCGAGCATCAGCAGCAGCGCCACCAGCGGGCCGGCGTAAATGATGATATGGCTGAAGGTGTCGGCCAGCAGGCTCAGATACTGCTCAAATCCCTGTTGATGCGGCAACGGCAACCACTGCATCACCGGCCAGATACGGTAGCTGTCCCAGATTATCTGGGTGACGCCGCTTAAACCCGCGCCAAGGATCAGCAGCAAAATCAGCGTCTGTTGCAGCAGCAGGCCGAGCGGGGTGACATCGCTGCCCAGCGCCGGGTTGAGCTGGCCGCCAATCAGGGCACCACGCTGGTTATCGAACAGTGCCCCCACCGACTGAAACAGCCAGAAGGGCATCCCGATAATCAGCCCCAGCAGGATACCAATCACCACCTCTTTCAGGATCAACGCGATCAGCTGCGGCCAGTCAGGCATCTGCACCGCCAGCTGCGCCTGTAAACCCAGCGCCGGAACCAGCGCCAGCGCCAGCACCACGCCGGTGCGCACCATGCCTTTCAGAATATTGAATGAAAATACCGGAACCAGAATCAGACAGGGGTAGATGCGCGCGGTGCCCAGCGTCAGGGCAAACAGGTATTGATAGAGGGTGTGGATGGCATCGTTAGCCATGGCTATGCCCCGGTCTGTGGGATCATGGCGAAGGCCTGCTGGGCCAGTTCAAGCAGCTCAACGCCGATCCAGCGGCCGCTCAGCGCCAGCGCGATACCCACGGCCACCAGCTTAATGGCAAAGGGCAGGGTCTGATCCTGCAACTGCATCACCGCCTGTAACAATGACACCAGCACCCCGACAATCACCGCCACCAGCAGCGGCGGAGCGGAGAGCAGTACCACCAGCAGCATCGCCTGTTTGAACAGATTCAGTATTTCCATGCTTGCCTCAGAGGTAACTGTAAAATAAGCCGTCCAGCAGGCGGGTCCAGCCATTAATCAACACAAACAGCAGCATCTTCAGCGGCAGCGACAGGGTCATCGGGGCCACCATCTGCATACCCAGAGCCAGCAGTACGTTAGAGACAATCAGGTCGATAACGATAAACGGGATATAGATCAGGAACCCGATTTTAAATCCGGCCTGCAATTCCGACAGCACGAAGGCCGGGATCACCAGCAGCAGATTGTCTTTGCTGACGTTGTCCGACATCTCTTTTGGCCACATCCGCACGCTGTTTTCCTGCAAATGGATCAGGATGTCCGGGTCGGTATTGTGGGTCATAAATTTCTGCAGCGGGGCCACCCCGTTGGTGACGCTGGTTTTCAGGTTATCCATACTGGATAAATCGGCGGGAGCCTGGCTGAACTGATGCTGCATCTGGTTAAATACCGGGGCCATCACAAACAGCGTTGCCGCCAGCGCAATGCCATACAGCGCCATGTTCGGCGGCACCTGCTGCACACCGATCGCATTGCGGGTGATCAACAGCACCATCGAGATTTTCAAAAAGCAGGTGCAGACGATCATCAGCATCGGGATCAGTGACAATGCCCCAAGGAACAGGGCAAAGGTCATCGGATCGAACTGTTCGGTATTCATCCGGCCTCCTGCTGCGAGGTCAGCAGCAGCCGGGTCAGTTGTAATCCAAGATGGCCTTCCACATCCACCAGCTCACCGTGTGCGATCAGCGTATCGCCGTGGTACAGACCGGCCTCGCCGGGCGTCACATTATCAAGCGTCAGTACGCTGCCTGCCTGTAACTGTTGCAGTTCGCCCAGCGTCAGTCGGGTACGGCCACAGCGCACTTCCAGCGACAGCGGCAGCGAGGCCAGCTGCGTATTCTCATCGGTGGTAAGCGTTTCAGGCTGGGACACAGCGTCAAATTCATCAGCAGCATAAGGATCCAAGGCGGTACTCTCCATATGAGTAAGCAAAAAGTGGTGAGGCAACTGCAATTCGCCGTGTAACTGCTGCCCGGCGAGGATCAGGCTGCCCTGACCGTCCGGGGTGAAATAGCTGACCGGAGGAACCAGCACATCGCCTGCGCTCAACGCCTGCAACTGCGGCGTGTGCAGGGTAATGCGCCCCAGAACCAGCGGCTGGCTGTAAACCAGCGTATCTGGCAGCGTGCTGTGGCTCTTCTGCCAGCCGGGTTGCTTCAGCCAGTGTGCCAGCCCTGAATGGCTTAGCTGTAGCGGGCACTCTGCATGACGCTCACCCAGCCGGACATGGAGTCTGGCGCATAATTCATGCTGTTCCTGCACGTCACTTACTGTTATGTCGCCAAATAAGCGCGCCAGTTCCGGACTGAGGTACTGATTAAATAATATTGTCTGCCATTCATCCTCAGCGCAGAGGCCGTGCAGGGCGCTGAAAGGCGACAGCGACAGCAGATTAAGCACCGGTGTGGCGTCTGCCAGCGAAAAGTGGCCCAGCGCACAGCGCCAGTGGCTGAAGGTTGCCGGGGATGATGCCTCGCCCGGCAGCAGATACAGCTCACCGGCTTCGTCACCGAGAGTGAAAGGAAAGCAGTGCGCGCGTGCCAGCAGGTTCTGTGAGCGGACCGCCGTGCGGGTAAGACGGGGAAAATGCAGCCGGGTGACCTCACTCATTATGCGCTTCCCTGCTCAATTTTCAGCCGTACCGGGGCGTTAAGCGACTGGCTTAACTGACGGCGACAGAGGATTTCCCGGCGCTGCCACTGACGCCAGACCTGCGGCGAAAAACGCAGTGAAATCTCCCAGCCCGCCGGTTGACCACGGGCCAGCGTGACATCGACTTCACCGGCCTCCGGCAACAGCAGCGTAAAGGCGCAATCCTCGTCGGCATTGTTGGCGATGCGCTCGTGCAACTCCTCGTGCAGTTGCTGCCAGTCCGGCGAAGGGGCTTCATCCTGCACCGTCTGGTGCTCAGGCATAAATTCGGTGGTGCTGGCAAAAAACAGCGAACCCAGCGCGCTCAGCGACTCTCTGCTTTCCTGCTGACGCAGGCGGGTTGCCGGGATACGCTCGCGATAGCGCTCATCCGGCTGAGCCTGGCGCTGAGGGGATGGCACCCGGTCCGGGTATCCCGTTGTATTGGTATTCTTCACGCGTCCTCCAGGTGTTCCGATAAATATTCCAGCTTCTCTACCGCTTTTTGCTGTTCACGCGTCCATTCTGTCGCCTGTTCCAGCGCATAAGCGGCCTGCTGACAGCTCTGTTCTGCCTGCTGACACTGCTGCTGCTGCTGACCCACCGCCTGTAAGGCGCTCAGCTCATTGTTGACATGGCGGGTCAGTTTTTCCCTTGAGGATTGCTGCTGTTGCAGGCGTTCGCGTTGCAACTGATAGTGCTGCTGGTCCTGCACCAGCTGTTCTTCTTCTGCCTGCTGCTGTGCCTGCGCCTCGGCCAGCAGCGTCTGATGCTGGCGCTGCTGGCGTTGCGCACGACTCAGACGCTGGCGGCGGATGGGCATCAGCACATTCAGCGCCTGTTGCAGGCTTTCCAGCTGGCTGTCCTGTTGTTCCAGCTCATCTTCAATCAGGGGCATGGGCGCTGACCTCGGCAAGTTGACTGAGAATATGTTCTAACGGGTCGGGGGCGCGCATTGACTGGCGCAGATAGTGATTAATCACGTCGTTAGCATTGACGGCGGCATCGGTCAGGATGTCGTTGCCCGGCTGATACTCTCCCAGGCGGATCAGCATCTCCACCTGCTTATAGGCCGCCATCAGGCTGCGAATACGTCCGGCCTGCATCATATGCTCGCGGTCCACCACGTTGCTCATGGTACGGCTGAGGCTGGCAAGGATATCAATGGCGGGGTAGTGGTTACGTTCAGCCAGGCGGCGGCTGAGCACGATATGGCCGTCAATCAGCGAGCGGACTTCATCAGCCACCGGATCGTTCATCGAGTCCTGCTCAATCAGCACCGAATAGAGCGCGGTAATGGCCCCCTGGCGGGTCTGTCCCGCCCGCTCCACCAGCCGTGGCAGCAGGGTGTAAACCGACGGGGGCAGCCCGCCACGTCCCGGCGGCTCGCCAAGAGCAAGGCCAATCTCGCGCTGGGCACGGGCAAAACGGGTCAGGGAGTCGACAATCAGCAGCACGCTTTTGCCTTCGGCACGAAACGCTTCGGCAATCGCCGTGGCGGTAAACGCGGCTCTGGCGCGCTCCATACTGCTGCGGTCAGAGGTGGCGCACAGCAGCACGGTGCGGCTGCGCAGCTCGTCATCCAGCTCGTGATCGAGAAATTCGCGCAGTTCACGACCACGTTCGCCAATCAGCCCGAAAACGATGGCATCGCACGGCGTGTTACGCGCCAGCTCTGCCAGCAGGGTGGTTTTACCACAGCCCGCCCCGGCGAAAATGCCTACCCGCTGCCCCGTACCGATAGTCAGCAGCCCGTCAATGGCACGCAGCCCGGTCGGCAGCGGGGTGTCAATGCGTGGGCGTTCGGTGGGCGGCGGGGCATCGTTCAGCACCGGTACTGAACGGACCGTGCTGCCCGGCTCGGCAAATGCGCTGCATCCGCCTGGCTCCAGCGCCCGACCAAAGCCATCCAACACGCTGCCCAGCAGCTGGTCGCTGACGCAGATACTGTGCGGCAGATAGAGCGGAATTATGATCGCCCCCTGAGAAATACCGTCCAGCGCGCCCAGCGCCGACAGCAGAATTTTCTGCGGGCTGAAACCAACAATTTCAGAGAGGACGCTGCCGCCGTCGCTGCGCAGGATGCGGCACAGATCGCCAATGCGCGCATCGGGCAGGCTGCATTCGATCAGGATCCCGCTGATGCCGGTCACCCGACCGTAGCGCCTGACCGGCGCATAGCGGCCAAGGCGCTGCTGCTGCTGCTCTTCCCACTGCGCCAGCTGCTGGCGTAGCGCGCTCATTACCACCTCACCCTGATGTTTTCGCGTCCGGCAAATTCAATGCTGTCGCTGTTAATCGCCACCAGGCGCAGCTGGTCAACTTCATCGCCAATAAATATGCGCTGGCCGCCGTCGGTGACGATATTGGCGTGTGTGCCGCTGGTGATCTGCACGATGTTAAACGGCAGTTTTGCGCTGACGGTGCTGGCCTTGTTATGGATGGCCAGGCGTACATCATAGTGGTGATAGAAGGTGCGCATCATGCGTTGCAGACGCTGATTATCGTCGTCGGAGAGGTTGCCGCTTAACGTCAGGCTGTTGTTGTCCGAAGCAACAGCAACCTGTTTTTCCAGCCCGCGATCCAGCAGCATACTGTTGATGATCTGCCGCGTGCGTCCCACGCTGTTCAGCTGGGGTTTACCCGGCGCCGGCGGCGCAGAAGGCGAGGCCACGCTGGCGTTCAGCAGCCAGCTTCCCAGCATCATCACCAGCAGCAGGATCAGCACCGCATAAATCACTTTTGCCCAGAACGGCAGCGGCTCTTTCTCCTGCATCACCACCGCCGGGGCGCTCTCCGCAGCGGCGGTTACCGCCGGTTCAGCCATCACCGTGGCTTCTTCTGCCGGTTGCGGCTCACTGGCTTCTTCCGGCCACGGCGTGGCGGCGCTGACGATGCTCAGCCAGATATGGCCGATGGCGAAAGCCGTCCCCGGTTGCAGATTGCTCAGTTCTTCACACCGCTGGCCTTCATTGTCGTTCAGCGGTCCCTCCAGTGCCTTTACCACCCAGCCTTGCACGGTTTTAAGAAGCTGGCAGTGGCGATCTTTGATCCCCGGGTCGTACAGGGCCAGATCGGCATCCTCTGCGGCACCTATCCACCATTGTTCGCCACTCAGGGGCAACGCTGCACCGCGATGCAGCCCGGTCAGTACGCGTAATTCATGCATGAGTCATTTTCCTGGAGGTCTGGCGGTGACTGTTGTAAATCGAGCCGTCCCAGCACATTGATGGCAACATTACTGGTTAATTCCGCAAAGGACAGGACCGGCACGGCGTGGAACTCATCTTTCAGCAGCGCGCGCAGCGGGCTGCGTAAATCCTGGGCGACAAGGATCAGCGCCTGATTATTGTCATAAGCCGGGAAGGCCTGGCGCATCTGATGCAGCAGGCTGATGCCGTAATCCTGGGCCAGCGAGAAGAAGGTTTCGCTCTGGGCCTGGCGCAGGGAGTCACGCAGCAGCTCTTCGGTTTCCGGGGTCAGCAGCCAGACATCCAGCCCGTTGGGTTGCAGATACTGGTGGCAGATATGTTCTTTCAGCGCGATACGCACGAAATCGGTCAGCGCAGCGCTGTCACGCTCATGCTGGCCGTGCTCGATCAGCGTTTCTGCAATGGTTCGCACGGAACGCAATGGCATGCGTTCGGAGGCCAGCCGTTGCAGTACGGCGGCAAAACGCGACAGCGGCATAATACGTTGCAGCTCCTGCGCCAGCTCCGGCTGCTCGCTCTCCAGCCAGTTGAGGATCGATTTGCTCTCCTGCAAGCCGATAAACTGCGATCCGCTCTGATGAATCGCCTGCTCCATGCGCAGCATAATCAGGTCGCTGGCGTTCCACATCCGCTGGTCATCCTGTTGCAGCAGCGGATGGTCAGGCGGCAGCCAGCACCAGTGCGTTTCATCGCGCTCCGCCACGCCCTGCATCATAGGATGCTCAGCACCGTCAGCCTGTTCACTGAGCCAGGCGTCAAAGCTGTTTTTTCTTACCGCCAGATGTTCAACGGCGAAGGTGGCGGTGACCAGCGGGATTTCATAAACGCAGAAGCGGAATTCGTCATCAGCCAGCATCGGCGAGAATTCAATGTCGAAGCTGGGCAGGGTAAAGCCAAAGTGGTAAACCAGCCGGTTACGCAGCCGACGGATATTCTGGATCAGTGCCGTGGACGCTTCACTGTTCTGATGGCCCTGACTGAACTGCAACAGATAGGCGCGGGTCGGGTTAAAGCGACGCAAATCCTGATGGCCGTTCTCCTCCGGGGCCAGCTGCTGCGCCTGGCGCTGGTTCGCCTCCTGCTGGGTGGTTTCCTGTTTAGTGCGCCACAGCTGAAACAGGCCGCTGCCGAGCGCCACGATACTGATAACGATAAAGACTGCGGTGGGCATACCGGGCAGCAGGGCAAAGCCCAGCATCCCGGCGGCAGACATAATCCAGGCTTTCGGCTGGCTGGTCAGCTGCTCGGCAATTTCGCGACCAATGTTGGCATCCACCTGCTGACCGTCAGCCGACACGCGGGTGATGATCATCCCGGCGGTCAGTGAGATAAGCAGCGCCGGGATCTGGGCGATCAGGCCGTCACCGATGGTCAGTACCGAGTAGATATGCATCGCCGCGCTGGCGTCCATGCCATTTTGCAGCACGCCGATAGCGAAGCCGCCGATCATATTGATAAACACAATCACCAGCCCGGCAATCGCATCCCCTTTGACAAACTTCATGGCGCCATCCATCGCACCAAACAGCTGGCTCTCTTTTGCCAGGTTTTCCCTGCGCTGACGCGCCTGATGCGCTTCAATCAGTCCTGCACGCAGGTCACTGTCAATCGACATCTGTTTGCCCGGCATCGCATCAAGGGTAAAACGCGCGGCCACTTCTGCCACACGCTCCGAACCCTTGGTGATCACCAGAAAGTTCACCACGGTCAGGATTAAAAAGATAACCAGACCGACCGCCAGATTGCCGCCAACCACGAAATTACCAAAGGCTTCAACAATATGACCGGCATCCTGTTGCAGCAGAATCTGTCGGGTGGTGGAGATCGACAGCGCCAGGCGGAACATGGTGGTTAACAGCAGCACCGACGGAAACGTCGAGAAGGCCAGCGGTTTCGGCAGATACATCGCCAGCACGATCAGCAGCGAGGAAATGCAGATATTCAGCGCGATCAGCACGTCGATCAGGCCGGTAGGCAGCGGGATAATCATCATGAAGACAATCGACATGACAATGGTGGCACCCACGACTTCCGAGCGCTGCATCGCACTGATGGCGAGACGGTTCAGCCAGACAAACAGAGAACTCATTTATAACGCCGCCCTGGGTTGTGACAGAGTGGCGCGCGGCTCATGTGCAGCGTATTCGCTGATCACCGTGCGCAGCAGATTTAACGCCATCTGGCGGTTTTTACTTTTATCATCCCGCCACAGTCCCAGCGGCAGGTGGTAGACCAGCGGCACCAGCCCGCTAAGAAACAGCACCTGGTGATGGGGTTGCTGACCAGCCACATCGCGCGAGAGGTTTTGCAGGTCGCGCAGGTAAGCACCGTTGCCGCTCAGATTCAGCAGGCGGCGGGTCAGCTCCAACGGGCTGAAGTTGACGTCCGGCAGCTTGCCGCCCAGCCGCTTGAGCAAAATTTTGCTGGCGGTCAGCGTCTGGCTGATATTGCCCGCGTCCTGAAGGCTGGCGAGGATTTTTTGCAGCGCGAGTCGTGGGATGGAAGAACTGCGCGCGGCAAGATCGTCCGACAAGGCGCGCTGTAAGGTGCGTAATCCCTGATTAAAGTGCACGCTGCCAAAGCTGTTCAGCAGCGCATCCAGCATCGCGTTACCTGATTGCAGGTGGACAATGGTTTGATAGTAGAGCTGGCGCATGGCCTGTTTCTGGGTTGGATCGGTACTGAAACTGGCAATGGCGCTGGCGGTATTCAGCCCGGCGCTGACTTCGGCGCCTTTTTCCTTATGCAGCATCTCCAGACTCTGTACTGCGCTGCTGGCCAGTTCGGTGTTTTGCGCCCGCTGCGCCTGGACCAGGGTGTGACGTAACACCACGTCACAGCGCACAGGGTCATGGCCTGCGGCTTCCAGCAGCTCATCCAGATGCGGAGAGGGCGAGCGTTGCAACAGGGTCTGCATCTTCTGATTCAGGGTTTCCAGCTGGGCATGTTGCGGGTGCTCCAGCAGCTTCATCAGCTCGTCTAACTTCTCAATGCGTTCAATATGTTGCATTGCCCGGCTACCCGGCTGCGCCACCACTTTCCGCTGATTCAACGCCTTACTTTTCCGCTCAACGTGTTCCGCGAAGGTCATCGAGACTTCTTCCATCGAGTCTTCCAGCGGAGAGGTGGGCATACGTGATGATGCACCCGCCGATGAGGGCGCAATACTGACCGGCGGCAGAACATCATCCACCACGCTGGCGGCTACCGGCAGCGTCGGTTGAATGCCGGGTATAACGGGAGCAATTTTCATCCTGGCGAACCTCAAATATGAGAGCTGTTGCAAGTGTGTGGCGTGATTGGCGCTGCGGTTCCCTGATGATTTTGCCTTCTTAAAAAGTCCAAATCGGGCTTTGCAAAGAGTTGCAAATTCCCCCCGACACCCCTGGCAAGAAATTGCCAGAAAATGACAGGGTGAAAAAAAATAATTCAATAATTTCAATTGATTATAAATTATTTTTCGCCTGGCACAGGCCTTGCTATAGCCATTGAGCCGCTGGGGCATCAATGGGTAAAGTAACGGAGCTTGTTATGTCAGAAATTCACTTGCAGAACACCGAACAGTTGTCAGTCAATAATGTTGTTCCGATGAACATCGACTGGGAGCGGATTTTTCGTGAGCATGGCCGACGCGTACACCATTTTATCCGCAAGCGTGTTTCCCACCGGGAGGATGCAGAAGATCTGGTACAGATGACCTGGCTGGAAGTGTTTCGTAATCGTGACAAGTTTGCCGGTGCCTCGCGGCCAGAAACCTGGGTGTTTGGCATTGCCCTGAATTTAGTGCGCAACCATTTCTGGATGCAATCCGGCCGGCCGCGCCATGACGAGCTGGAAGATGATATTGTGCTGGCGCATGGCGACGATCCCAGCCAGATTACCGAACATCAACGCATCCTGAACTCGACGCTGAATTCGATTGCCGTATTGCCGGAAGATACCCGCCACCTGCTGAGTATGCTGGTTGAGAAGGACGGCAGCTATCAGGATATCGCTGAAGATTTGAACATTCCCATTGGTACGGTACGTTCGCGCCTGTCGCGGGTGCGCGTATCGTTAAAACAGTCAGTATTTTCCTGAAAGCAGGATGGACGAAAAATCCACTAAATCGTAAAGTGATTTGCAGCGTGTCCTGTTGTGCTGTCCGGACACTCACTCGATGTCACTCTGCCTGCGTGCAGATGTGCCGCCAGTACGGGTAAACGATGTTTACTTAAAGGAGACGAGATGCAATTTTCCGAGCGACATTTAAAAACCAGTGATGAACCGCTCAAATTGGTCGAGTTTGCACTGAACATGGTACGAGACGCGGTCTATCTGATAGACAGTGAAACCCGCTTCTTTTACGTCAATGATGAATCGTGCCGCATGCTTGGCTACAGCAACGAAGAATTGCTGAATATGACCGTCTCCGATATTGATCCGGCATGGACCATCGACGATATCTTCGCCATGTGGAAGCGGGTGCGGGAACAGAGCGGCGGCAGATCATTCACCTTCGAAACCTATCACAAAAGCAAACAAGGCGAGATGATCGCGGTTGAGGTCAGTTCCAATCCTTTTGTTTATGAAGAGAGCAATTACAGCATGTGCGTGGTAAAGGATATCAGAGAGCGCAAACATCTTGAGCAGATGGCTCATGTCCGGGAACAGGAATTCCGCGTCCTGGTGGAGAACTCACCCGATATGGTGGTGCGTTTTGACACCGATTTGAAATGTCAGTACGCCAATCCGGCCGCATTGCGTCATCTGCATCTGTCGGCTGAAGAGTTACGCGGGCGCAGCCTGCGTGAACTGCTGGGGGATCTCTCCTGTGTCGGACATATCGAACGTCTGATTAAAGAGGTGGTCAGTACGCAAATTGAGGCGGAAGGGGAACTGGTTGAGTCCGACAGTCCACTTACTGGCGGAACCGTGATTAACCATACCCGTTGTGTGCCTGAGTTTGACCAGCACGGCAATCTGGTCTCGGTGATGGTGGTTGGCCGCGATATCACCGCGATTCATTATGCCGAGAAGAAGCTGGAAGATTCGCATATGCGTTTGCGGCTGCTCGCCAGACAGCGTGAAGTCTCCCGCGAAGAGGAACGTAAACGCATTGCGCGTGAGATCCATGATGAGCTGGGACAACATCTGACCTCGCTGAGGATGGGCATTTCACTGCTGCGTATTCAGTTCAGCAAGGACAATCCGCTGCTGCATGAGCGGGTGGTGCATCTGATGGGGCTGGCGGATAAAACCATTCAGGTGGTGCGTAACGTTGCTACGCGGCTGCGACCAAACGTGCTGGATATGGGACTGACCCCGGCGCTGGAGTGGCTGCGTGATGAGTTTATCAGCCGTCATATGGGCTGCTGCTGCCGGCTTATCGCCCCGGAACAGGAAGTAAGGCTGAATGACGAGCAGGCGACGGCGGCCTTCCGCGTGGCGCAGGAATCCCTGACCAACATTTCGCGTCACGCGCAGGCCAGCGAGGTGATCATCCTGATTGTTCGCCACACGAATTCCGTGGTGTTGACGGTGCGTGACAACGGGCGTGGTTTTGACTGCGATCAGCGTAAAGACAATGCGTTTGGCCTGATGGGTATGAGAGAACGGGGCCGGATGTTGGGGGGCAATGTGGAAATTGAGAGTCACCCATCCGTGGGGACGAGGGTAACGCTGACCATTCCACTGAACCAGGTGACCACTAATATTGAGGATTTGGAATCGTACAATGGATAATAATATTCGCCTGATGGTAGTGGATGACCATGTCATCATGCGTGAAGGGCTGAAACAAATATTTTCGCTGGACGAACGTCTGGTGGTGGTGGCTGAAGCGGGCAATGGCACGCAGGTGATGGAAGGCCTGCGCAGTGAGCAGGTTGATTTACTGCTGCTGGACATGAGTATGCCTGGATTATGTGGTGAGGATTTGATCACCCGTATCCACCTGCAATATCCCAAGCTGCCCATTTTAATTCTGACTATGTACAGCGAACCACAAATTGCGCGCCGGGTACTGAAATGCGGCGCGCTGGGCTACATCACCAAAGACAATGATCCGGAGACGCTGCTGGCGGCCATCCATCGCGTGGCGCGTGGACAGCGTTTTATCGACCATGTGCTGGCCGAGCAGATTGTCTTTGATGAATACACCCAGGCAGGCGAAGTGCTGCACGAGCGCCTGACGGCGCGCGAGATGCAGATTATGTTGATGCTGGCACGCGGCGAAGGGGTGAACCACATCGCTGAGGCGCTGGCCATCAGCAACAAAACCGTCAGTACCCATAAATCGCGCTTAATGGACAAAATGATGTTCACTACCAATGCCGACATCGTGAAATATGCTATCAGCCACCGGCTGATCGCGTAGGATTGCTCCTATATTACTGTCTGGTAGTACCCGTCGTAGTTATTCATTCTCTTCAGAATCGCCAAAAAAATCTCCTTATTTTTCATGTCAATAAAATGGCTGCAGTGTGTAACCGCTACCATTTTACTGACCAGAAGTAAGGAGATCCCTACCCGAAACCCTGAAAATCCCTTACTTAATCTTCAGCATATGATGATGGTTTCTTAACGTTAGCATGGGCCATTCTTATCTGGCAGTGTAAGCTGACAGTAAATAATAAGGTTGCAATTGTAATTAATTGTTACCGATACAATAACTGTAACATTGCTGTGCATGTGAGTGACGTTAAATAAAATAATAGATAGGGCAGGGGTAACTTTTTATGAATACCAGGAATAGTGAGCACTCGTTTCGGTCATGGCCGGAACAGGGGGAGCACATCTCTTTGACAGAAGAGCAACCCATTGATATCCACGATTCGCTGGCGGCGATGATTAAAACCGTTGCGCCGCTGAAAATTGATTTAGTTCTGGAGGGGGAAACCGGCACCGGCAAAGACACTCTGGCACGAAAAATTCACCAACTTTCTGGCTGCCCCGGAAAACTGGTAGCGGTTAACTGCGCGGCAATACCGGAAACGCTGGCGGAAAGTGAGCTTTTTGGTATCAACAATGGTGCTTATACCGGCGCAGGACAGGCGCGTGCAGGCTATGTTGAAGAAGCGAATAACGGCATTCTGTTCCTCGATGAAATCGACAGTATGCCCCTGTCGTTACAGGCCAAAATGCTGCGTGTGCTGGAAAACCGTGGCGTTGAGCGTCTGGGTGGCACCCGTTTTACGCCGGTGGACATGCGGGTTATCGTCGCAACCCAGACGCCATTACTCACGCTGGTTGAGCGGGGCACCTTCCGCCGCGACCTCTACTTCCGCCTCAATACGGTCAATATTCAGTTACAGCCACTGCGTTCACGCATTGAAATGATCATCCCGCTGTTCCGGCAGTTCACCGACAAAGCGGCCTGTGCCTTGCAATGCATTCCGCCGGAACTGACCCAGGAGCACTACGAGTCGCTGCTCAGCTACAGCTGGCCGGGCAATATCCGTGAGCTGAAAGCGGCCGCTGAGCGTTTCGCGCTGGGATTACCACCACTTAACCTCCCCGGTGAAGGCGATCAGCAGCGGCCACAGCTGAAAGAGATGATGCGCCGTATCGAAAAAAGTCTGATCCACGACTGTCTGGTACGCCATGGTCACAGCATTGATGATGCAGCCCAGGAGCTGGGGATGCCGTTACGCACGCTCTATCACCGCATTAAACTACTCAACGTCGCTACCAACCGCATTATCGCCCAGTAACCTCCTGTTCCATCGGCCCGGAACGCTCCGGGTCGGCGGAAAATCCCTGTATAAGCAAACGTGTGCGCTCCCCATTCTGCGGGAAAACGGCGGTAAACTGCACCGCCAACGCAGGTTGTGAAAATAACGCAAAAAAAAATGAAAAAAACTGGCACCAGCCTGGAACCGATACAGACGTCTCTCCACTTAATATACGAACATTGTGTGATGTTCCAGGGCACAAAAAACCTAAACAATTGGAGAGATTAATATGAGCGGTCTTCTTAGCAGCCTTACCACCCTCGGCGGAAGTTCACTGACTAGCGCCAGCAACTCTGCATCAAAAACTCTGGAATCAGCAATGAGCAGTTCACTGACTGATTCTGCCAATGCTCAGGCACAGAAAATGAAGCTGGATACTCAGAACTCCATCCTGGATGGAAAAATGGACTCCGCGACTAAAGAGATCAACTCTGGTCACAACGCCGCGAAAGCCATTCAGTTCTGATTTGTGACCGGGCGGCAGGTATAGCACCTTCGCCCGGTTTTTTTGCTGACGATGAGGACGAGCCATGAAAATCAATAGCGGAAACGCCCCCTCTTTAGCCATCAGTACCGGGGATAATGACCTCAGTTCCGTTGCTGGCAACACGGCAGATGCTTCCTGGTTCAGCTCAGCATTACAGGCGCCTGAAAAAAAGGCGGACACTCAGGATAACCAATCCTGGATTAACAAACTCACCAGTCTGACGGATGCGGCCAGCGGCCAGTCTAATCAGGCTGACAGGGCACTGGCGAAAGCGTCACGCAGTCTGGACTCCCGCACTGTGATGGATGCTAACCGTACGTTGTCCTCCTACTATCTGGAAAGCCTGCTCAACGCAAAACTGGTTGGCAAAGGCGTCCAGAGTCTGGAAAAACTCACCAACTTGCAGTAACTCCCTATGGCTAAATTATCTTTCAAGTTACTGCTCTTACTGCCGGTATTCCTGTTGCTCGGCTGTAATGACCAGGTCGAGTTGAATCACGGCCTGACAGAAAACGACGCCAACGAAGTTGCGGCGGAGCTGGGGCGTTATCACATCCAGGCTGAAAAACGTACCAACAAAGACGGGATCACCGTGCTGGTTGATGCCGCTGAATTAAACCGCGCCGTGCATATTCTCGACGCTGCTGGTCTGCCACGTCCGGCGCGTACCAATCTGGGCGAAGTGTTCCAGAAAAACGGGGTTATCTCCACGCCGCTGGAAGAGCGGGCACGCTACATTTATGCCCTGTCGCAGGAAGTGGAAGCCACCCTCAGTCAGATTGACGGGGTGATTGTTGCCAGGGTGCATGTGGTGTTGCCGGAGCGCGTCGCGCCGGGTGAGCCGGTGCAACCCGCCAGTGCGGCAGTGTTTATTAAATACCGGCCGGACCTCGATCCCGATGTGATCGAGCCTCGTATCCGGCAGATGGTCGCCAGCAGCCTGCCCGGACTGGCAGGACGTGCAGACAAAGATCTGGCGATTGTCTTTGTTCCGGCTGAAACCTATCAGGACAAGCCGCCGGAAGTCTCTTTCGGCCCGTTTATGGTCACGCCAGAGCGCTCAGCCCAACTGAGCTGGCTGAGCGGCATGATTGGCGGGCTGATCCTGCTGGTGGTGGCCGGAGTATTCGGCTGGCCGCATCTGAAACGCCTACGTCAGGGCAAGAAGTCGCAGTCGGAAGCGCAGGATGAGTGAAATGCCTCCGGCCGATGAAGCCGCCCTGCGCTGGCTGCGCTGGTGGTGCATCGACTGCTGGCTGAGCGCCGATGCCAGCTGGCGTCAGGCAGAATTTTATCAACTGGATGATAGCCGCCTGGCGGCGCTGGCCCGGACTCACCATCCTGTTATCTGTCAGCAGCTGCAACTGAGTCCGGTGGTCAGTGCGCCGGACAACGAACTGCTGGCGTGGCGGGATCTTCCGGAGTCGCAGCGCCAGCTGGCACTGCGGCTGGCGGCAGAAGTGTGCTGGCGGGATTGCACAGAGGCGCTGCTGTTGCCGGAGCAACAACGCTGGTGCCGCCGTATCGCTCAGGCGATGCGCCCAGGACTCTGGCTGACGGAAGCCGAAGGTTTACCGGTTAACGACGGCGATATTAACGGCCTGTGGCTGCTGCGTTTACGCGCCGGTCCGGGTTGCTGGCCGCGAATGCGGCTGGCTTTCCCGGCGGAGCAGGTGCGCAGGATGGAATCGCTTCCACAGCCTGACGCCTTCCCGCCGCGTCTGTTACCGCTCTGGCAGGCGGTTTTATGGTATGCCTCACAGGAGCCACTATGTTGACGCGCAAAAGAATCACCCTGCTGAATGGCGCTGACGATTTGGCCCCGGTGATTTCGCAGGCCATGCTGGTGATACAGCAGCAGGGCGAGGATATTCTGCGGCAGGCACAGCAGCAGGCAGAGGCGATCCTCGCCGCCGCCGAACAGGAGGCGGAAGCCTGTAAGCTGCTCGCACAGCAACGCGCTGAACAGGATTTCTGGCAGCAGGCCGACAGCCTGTTAGCGGACTGGCGGCAGCAGCAACAGCAGATTGAATCAGAGGTGCTGGCGGTGATGGACGGCGTGCTGGCGCAGGCGCTGGGACAGCTTCTGACCGAGGTGCCCGAACCCCAGCGGCTCAGCGCGCTGTTACGGCAGCTGCTGCGCGACAAAATGCAGGCGGAGCAGGCCAGCCTCTGCTGTCATCCGTCACAACAACAGCCGGTTGCTGACTGGTTAGCCATGCATTCCCATCTGAGCTGGCAACTGCAACCGGATGAAACCCTTGCCGATGACAGCCTGAAACTGGTCACCGCGCAGGGTGAATTACACCTCGACTGGCAGCAGGCGGTACGCCAGTTGCTCCCGCCTCAAAGCGAGTCACCAGCGCTGTAAAAATCTTCGCTTCACTACGGAACCCGCGCGTGCGCAACGCCACTCAATGACAGGTCCACTCAATAAGAGAGTTTAACTATGTCATCACTCAGTGCGCTGCAACACCGTCTGGACAGCCAGTTTGACCGGGCGCAAAACCAACTCGACGATGCCACCATGAATGCCAGTGAGGGATACAGTCAGGCCGACAGTTTCGCTTTTTTTGAGGCCAGCATGGGATTGTCCAACGCCAGCTGGGCAGCCAGCCAGGAGCTGACGGTAAAGCACGGGCTGGCGAAAGCCATCATTAACGAGATCAACTGAATTGCAGCAGTGGGCGCAACGCTGGCTGGACAATCCTGGCGAAGACCAGCGGTTAGTAGTGGATGAGGGCACCCTCTGGTTGCAGCAACGGGGAGGGCAGCTGTTTGCACTGGCCGAACTGACGGTCACTGCGCCGCTGGATGAGGCTTTTCTGGCTCGAGCTTTACAGCTGTCAGCCCCGGCGCTGCGATATTTCGGTCGCGATGCCGCTGCGCTTGCTTTACAGGATAATAGTCTGGTACTAGTGTTAAGCCTCCGCGAGGCTGATGCTGATGCGGTGTGTGAACAGCTGGAGTCATTGCTGAATCAGCGTGACGTCTGGCAGACCATGCTGCAACAGCAGCGAAAAAAAGCAGCAACCCATGGCGCAGTGCCCTTGCACAGCCTGGCATTTTTACCAAGGGGAAACCATGGTTGATAAGAGTAAATCGCGCGGGCTTTTGCTGGGCGCGTTATTAATGCTGTGCGTATCCCATCAGGCTGGGGCACAGGCCCCCTCCGACTGGAAAGAACAGTCCTACGCCTATTCTGCCGACCACACGCCGTTATCCACCGTACTCCAGGATTTTGCCAGCGGGCACGGTGTCGATTTACAGTTGGGCAACGTCGAAGATACCGAAGTCAATGGCAAGATCCGCGCCGATAACGCCAGCGCCTTTCTGGATCGTCTGGCACTGGAACACCGTTTTCAGTGGTTCGTCTACAACAACACCCTGTATGTCAGTGCCCAGGATGAGCAAAGCTCAGAACGTCTGGAGATCTCGCCGGATGCTGCCCCTGATATCAAGCAGGCGCTGAGCGGCATCGGCCTGCTGGATCCGCGTTTTGGCTGGGGTGAGCTGCCGGACGACGGCGTGGTGCTGGTCACCGGACCGCCGCAGTATCTTGAGCTGGTCAAGCGCTTCAGTGAGCAGCGCGAGAAAAAAGAGGACCGGCGTAAAGTGATGACCTTCCCACTGAAATATGCTTCGGTGGCCGACAGGACCATTCATTACCGCGATCAGACGCTGGTGATCCCCGGTGTGGCCACCATGCTCAACGAGCTGATGAACGGCAAGCGGGCGGCACCGACCAGCGCCAGCGGCGTTGAAGGCAGTATCGGCGTGCCTGACAACAACGCAATGATGCAGAACACCCAGTCACTGCTGGCGCGCCTTTCCAGCCGTACCAACGGCACCAGCCGCCCGTCCGATCGGGACAGCGGGGGCAGCAGCATTGACGATCTCAGCGGCCGCATCTCGGCGGACGTGCGTAACAATGCGCTGTTGATCCGTGATGATGACAAGCGGCGCGATGAATATGCTCAGCTGATTGCCAAAATCGACGTGCCGCAGAATCTGGTGGAAATCGATGCGGTCATCCTTGATATCGACCGTACCGCTCTGAACCGTCTGGAGGCGAACTGGCAGGCGACGCTGGGTGGCGTTACCGGCGGCACCTCGCTGATGTCCGGCAGCGGCACGCTGTTTGTCAGCGATTTCAAACGCTTCTTTGCCGATATTCAGGCGCTGGAAGGGGACGGTAACGCATCGATTGTGGCGAATCCCTCGGTGCTGACGCTGGAAAACCAGCCGGCGGTGATTGACTTCAGCCAGACCGCTTATATCACCGCCACCGGTGAGCGCGTGGCGGATATTCAGCCGGTGACGGCGGGCACCAGTCTTCAGGTCACGCCGCGCGCGGTGGGAAGCAGCGGGCACAACAGTATCCAGCTGATGATCGATATTGAAGATGGTCATGTGGAAACCAACAGCGACGGTCAGGCCACCGGCGTGAAACGCGGCACGGTCAGCACCCAGGCGCTGATCAGCGAAAACCGTGCGCTGGTGCTGGGTGGCTTCCATGTGGAAGAGAGCGGCGATCGTAGCCAGCGCATTCCGCTGTTGGGCGATATTCCGTGGATCGGCAAACTCTTTACCTCGACCCGGCATGAGATTTCCCAGCGTCAGCGCTTATTTATTCTGACGCCGCGCCT
Source organism: Erwinia mallotivora (assembly GCF_000590885.1). Classification (GTDB taxonomy): domain Bacteria; phylum Pseudomonadota; class Gammaproteobacteria; order Enterobacterales; family Enterobacteriaceae; genus Erwinia; species Erwinia mallotivora. The sequence goes on along the minus strand of NZ_JFHN01000044.1, from coordinate 20,055 downwards.
GATTGGCGATCAGACCGATCCAACGCGCTATGTGACTGCCGATAATCGTCAGCAACTGAGCGATGCAATGGAGCGTGTCGAGCGCCGTCACAGCAATGTCAATCTGCACGACGTGGTGGAGAACGCCATGCGCGACCTGGCCGAACGCCAGACGCCTGCCGGTTTCCAGTCGCAGCTGTACGGACCGCGTTTAAGTGAAGTCTGCCAGAAAGTGCCGGGACTGCTGTTCGATAACTCCCGTGCGCAGTGGTACACCGGGGCCAACGGTAGCGTGCAGCTGAGCGTGGGCGTGGTACGCAATATCACTAACAAACCGTTGCGCTTTGACGAGTCCAACTGTGCCAGCAAACGAACGATGGCGGTGGCGGTATGGCCGCGCAGTTCACTGGCTCCGGGCCAGTCGGCAGAGGTGTATATGGCACTTAATCCAAACCGCGTGTTGACTGAATCACGTCAATCTTTAATCAGCCGCTGAGCAGAGGAACATCATGAAAAAAGCCTCTTTCGTCCTGCTGGGTCTGGCGCTGCTGCTGACCGGCTGTGCCAAACGTCAGGATAACGGATTGTCCTGCACCTCCGTGGACTGCCGCCCACAGTCTGCTTCCCATCAGCTGGTTATCTGGTGGCAGCCTGAGTTACGTAATGGCGTGGCTGATTTTACTCAGGTCACGGTGAATGAGTAATTCGTGCCCGCAGGTCGGCTCGTTAGCGGCCCTACTCAGCCTGTTGCAACTGCGCCAGAACTGTCGCTGGCCGGTGCAACAGGGGGTAGAGCTGCTGGTGTTGTGCGGTGAGCGTGGACGGGAAGTGATGCTCAACCTGCAACCGACCCACCTGCCGTCCGGACTTTTTCAACGCCTGCTGCGCCGTCGGGCGCAGCTGCCTGAGCGTTATGATGGCTGCTACCTCTGTGTTAACGCTGACCGGAATCTCTCCTGCTGGCGGCAACTTGATGACGAATCCACAGACGACAGGCAGCAAATAGCGCAATTGTTTAATCTGGCGGGCATCGAGCTGGCGGGTTGAGGTGTGTTTTAATCGTGCTCAGATATTTTCAATCATTTTGGCTATTTCCTTTATTCTTTTTTCTGACATTTCTGATACGCAATGATTAATTGCCAGCGTGTGTGATTTGCTGTTTTCTTCAATCTGAAACGCATAAATATCACATGATGCGTTCATATATGCCATCCATTCAGATTGCGCCAGGTGAACCTTATCTAATAACTTATTGCCCAGTTTTACGTCTGAGGAATAACTCTTTTTAATCTCATTTATATAAAGGTGATATTCTTTATTTAATCTGGCGGAAATTTCATCTTTCTTTTGAAAAGAGCAAAGATGAGCCTGGTCGCTGCTTGTGATAGTATTACATTCTTCCCGGGCAGAAACAGCAAAGGAAAATAAACATATAATTAATATCTTCTTCATTGCATCCCCTCCAGGTAGCTAATCCTGTTTCTTCCCGGCTCATCACTCAGCAATACAGGTGAACTTTTTATGTACAAAATTAATTCTTTAATATTATTATTTGAACCGGCCAGCATTGGGCGTTCGCTTTTCGTATATCCGTTATAAACAAAGTCAACCAAAACATTCTTAATAGGCAGGCTTAATTCACTCCACTTTTTTGCATTCCTGTACTTTCTCATCCAGTGGTTATAATTATTACGTGCTCTTATTTCATAAGCGGGATAAATTTTCTCAAACAATATCACTTGCTGTGATTCAGTTATTTCACCAATTTCATCCCTGTTTTTTCTTACGAATTCACCCGCTTTACAACCGATCAGACCTGCACCTTTTGCAATAAGTTTTGCTTTGTTAATGTCAATGCCAGAAAAAAGCAAATCACTTATCACTTGCGATTCAGAACGTTTACCCATGTCATAACCACGTCCGATAGTGACACCAGATAGTGTTCCTGAGCAGGTTTTCATATTCTCAGGGAAGTGTATTTTTCTGCTGTAAAATTTGCTGCCACGTATATTATTACCTTCAGCTCTGAATGTCAGAAGTCCTTGTTTTGGTTCTGTCATAATCCACCTCTCTCCTTGTCACATCACGCCATTCACTGGCAATAAAAAACTAACAACGCTTGTCAATATCTCTGCTGATGCTGAAAATTCCGTAATGCTATATCCGATGTTATGCGTCCACACAGGCGAACTTTTCTTCGCCAGATATAAATCATACCGTGCCAGAACAGCCTGTAAATGATCAATGTAATGAACGACGAATTAAAGTCGTTGGATTTTATCTTCTTTGTGCACAGGTCGGCATTTTTGTGATCGGCCATACCGCCACCTTATGCACGGCCTGGCATTGTAGGTCTGCTAGCGGAGACCTGATGAAGAGTTCGCAGACGACAGGCAGCAAATAGCGCAATTGTTTAATCTGGCGGGCATCGAGCTGGCGGGTTGAGGTGTGTTTTAATCGCGGGGATTTAACAAAGCGTCAGGTATGGTCCGATTGTCCAGCACCTTAACAGGGACCTTTTCCCTTTTGGAAAAATAACAATTGAGGAATCAAGGCGCTGCGGCATCATCAGCGTCAACGGCACACGATCGGTTCTGAATCGTCAATAGCGCGCGACAAATCTGTTGGACAATACCGGCGGTGACGGGCCTTGTGCCGAGGCGAAAGGCCTGTTCAGACGCGAGGGCCAGATGCATCTGAGGGTGTCGCAGCCAGTCCTCAATACGCGCATGAGAATCCGTGCGGTGTTCTCCGTTGTTGTAGGTAACCAGCAAACTATCCCCTGATGATGCAGATAATGCCGAATGGGGCAGAGGTTACGGTCAGAAATGTAAAAAATCACGTTAAGGGGTGTCAGAAACCGATTTTAATACCGTCCGTTCTTAAACCCCATTAACAGGCTTATTTAATGATGTCCAGGCTGGGCGAGTCTTTGATAAACGCCGGATGCTTAGGATCATAGCCTTTGGCTGCCAACTGGAAATCAAGACGTTTTTCAAAATTACCCTGCGTTTTATCTGTCAGTGCACTGCCAATGATTGCGGCGCGTGACATACCATAACTGGACACATCATTTTCCGAGATTTCAGCATAGGAAAAGCCTTTTGACATTCGATACATTCCGGCAGGATTGTGATTAACCATCGCGTCTCGCGGCAGCTTTTTCTGAATTTCATCAGCCAGATTGAGAGCTTCACCAAGATGACCGTTGAGATAAAGGATGACGCTGTCGGTGTCCTGACCAAAAAAAGAGGGATGCGCGATTTTAGCCGTATGCAGGTAATCTTTGTCACGGACTAACCCGTGCAGCATCTCTGGCAGTTGCCCGGCATGTTGCGGATGAACACTAAGCGTAATTCTGCTGAGGTGGGGATCAGCGTCGCTAACGTTGTTACGCCGGAACATAATAAAATCCTTCTCGGCCATCGGACTATTTTGCAGATATGCTTTCATCTGATCCTTAGGGATCGACCCTATCTTCTGTGGAAAAACGCCTACCCCATCAACGTTACTAAGCCGTACAGCCCGGCGCATCATGGCCTGCCCTTCTTCCGGTTTAACGTTCGGTAAGTTCGGCTTATCAGACTTATAAAGCTTGTAGATATCACGGTCGGTGGGATGGCTCATCTTGTGCGCCTGTTTTGCCCACTTTTGCAGTTGCTGTTGCGAATTGTCAGCGGGCATTTTGCTGCTTTCTGTGCTGCTCTCTGCCCGGCCTGCATGACCAGACGGCCCAGCGGTCAGATCGCCCTTATCGTACATATGCAGAGCATTCGAGCGCACCAGACGCGGTTTACTTTCCAGTATCTGCGCGATGGCTTTGCTTTCTCCGGAGGAGCCCATCATATTTTCGACCGCATTGAAAAAGCCTTTAGCTTTAGTGGCCATTTCAACATTAATTTTCGAGCCTTCCGCTGCACTGATGCGATAAGTCTTCCCATTCACTTCCAGCGAGCCGTGATCGAGGAGTTTTTTGACATCAACAGAAGATGACTGTAACTGCTGAGTATTGGTAAAACGATTGTTAATTGGCTGCATTGTCTCTTCCTTATTTAACCTGGCTGGCGTTACGCCAGAATCGAATATGTTCCGCCAGCTCACCGACTCTGAGCGCCAGCAGATCGGCAGTCAGGCTGCTCTGTTCGAGCATATGGCTGGCGTAATACTGGCTGGCACGAGGATCGGCGGCAATCACCGGCTTGTTATCGCGTATTGCAGTAAGATTGGCCTCCAGCAAAGGTTGCGGCAGATGATCCTGCATATCTCCCAGCAAGGCGATCAGCAGCACACGCTGACTCGCGATATCCTGTTGTATACGGAGGGGAATATCTTCATCAATAATCAGGCTACAGGCGCCTCGTTTGTCCGGCTTGAGTGGCGGGATGCCCAGTTTATGGCTGAAATTGCGTAGTAGCGTGTCGTAAAAAAGCGTGCTCATGTTTCACCTGTACGTTTGCTCCATCTGCAAATGAGTGGCGAAAACAGGAGAAGAGTTCATGGTCAGGAAATTGATTTGCTGCTTTTTGTGATTGCCAGACCATGAGCCGTCCCTGGTTAATCATGCTGCCGCTGGCAATGAATGTGAACAGGTGATGGATGTGTGCTAAATAGCTGCGTCTGATACCGTTTCACTTTTTGCTCTTTGCTCTTTAATCAGGCCATACGGTAATTAGCTCACCTGAACTCAATAGCTTTTCATTCGCGATAAGCCCCAATCTCACTGAATTCGATAATGCCTTTCTGCTTTAATTCCTCTTCTTCGGTTATCTCCCAGTCCTGCCATACTTCCGGTAGTGGCCTCAACTCTTCGTTTCCGCTCAGCGTTTTTTCATGACGTTCAAGCGACATCAGTTTTAACAACAATAAAATGTCCTGGCCTTTCATATATCCTTCTCAATGCCCTGTCCCTTGTCCCGGGACAAGGGACAGCCCTGTTTTTTTTAAATCTAAAAAGCAAGAAAAATTTTATTTTTTGACCGTCGCAGGCAGCATGTGGTGCCGCAGGGCATCGCAGCAGGGGCAAAATGGGTGATGGCGCTGCCTGACAATATGGCTGCATCCCTGTACGGAACGCCTGACATCGGGTAATCCGGCAAAGAATAATCCCAGCGACACCACGCTGAAAAGGCGACAGAGAAGTACCAGGGTAATGGTATAAAAATCATTCAGATAATCACGCAGCCACGCAGATCCTGCCGCAGTTTCAACACCATTTACCCACCCCAGGTCCGCACTGATGCGCGGGTCAGTCTTATCTTACGGAAACACATCAATGATTTGCGTGCAGTTCCTGCCCCTGTGCCATCGCTTATTTTTTCGCATAGCAGAGGAACCGCCACCGCTGTCACGGCACTCAATAGAGGCTTTGGCATGGCACGCATCAGGTGCTTCGTCCGCAGGGTAAATTTTCATTAATTCACAGAGGAAGATGGTATGAGTCTGAATACGAGTCCGCTGGGAGCGACCACGTTGCAAATCAACATCGGTGGTACAAGTGGTAGCAACGGGTTGCTGGGTACAAGTTTGCAGAATGCAGGTTTAAGCTCGAACTCTTCACTGGGTCTGGGCGGTAACAGCCAGAATGACACCATCAATCAGCTGGCAGGTATGCTTACCGGCATGATGATGATGATGAGCATCATGGGCGGCGGCGGTCTGAGCAGCCTGCTGGGCAATGGCTCTGGTAGCAGTTCAAATGGCGGTCTGGGCGGTGGTTTCGGCGGCGGTCTGGGTGGTGGTCTCGGTGGTCTGGGCGGCGGTCTGGGTAGCGTTGCCGGTGGTAAGCTGGGCAGCACGCTGGGTGGTGGTTTAGGCACCGTTGCTGGCGGCGCGCTGGGTGGTCCTTTGGGCGCGACCGCGGGTGGATCGCTCGGCTCAACGCTGGGTGGCACCGCAGGATCAACGCTGGGCGGCAACACCGGATCGACGCTGGGTTCTTCACTGGACCAGGCGCTGGGTCTGGATCCAACCACCTATGGTGACAGCTCTACTTCTGGTTCTGACTCCAGTTCTGGCATGAGCCCGATGGAACAGTTGATGAAAATCTTCGCTGAAATCATGCAAAGCATGTTTGGCGATCAGGATGGCTCATCATCGGGCAGCAGCACCGGCAGCCAGCCAACTAAGGATGAACAAAATGCCTATAACAAAGGCGTTACCGATGCACTGACTGCCCTGATGGGTGGCGGCCTGAGCCAGAGCCTGGGTAACAGTCTGGGCGGCGGCAGCGGTCTGGGTGGCGGTACTGGCCTGGGCGGCGGTAGCGGTCTGGGCGGTGGCACTGGCCTGGGTGGTGGTTCAGGTCTGGGCGGTGGTCTGGGTGGCGGTAACGGTCTTGGCGGCAAGAGCCTGCAAAACCTGAGCGGTCCGGCTGACTTCCAGCAGCTGGGCAATGCGGTAGGAACCGGTGTCGGCATGAAAGCGGGTATCGAAGCGCTGAACAACATCGGTACGCACAGCGACAGCAGCACCCGCTCTTTCGTTAACAAAGAAGATCGTGGAATGGCGAAGGAAGTTGGTCAGTTTATGGACCAGTATCCTGAAACCTTCGGTAAACCTCAGTACCAGAAAAGTGCCGGTTCAGAAGCCAAAACCGACACCAAATCCTGGGCAGAAGCACTGAGCAAGCCAGATGATGACGGTATGACGCCATCCAGCATGGACCAGTTCAGCAAAGCCAAAGGCATGATCAAAAGTGCGATGGCGGGCGATACCGGCAACACCAACCTCCAGGCACGCGGTGCAGGAGGTTCGTCGCTGGGTATTGATGCAATGCTGGCCGGTGATGCCATCAACAATATGGCACTGGGCAAACTGAGCGCGGCATAAGTTGTCGCAGGGCGGGCAGGTACGCCTGTCCGCCTCCCTTATTGGGTTAACGGCTGTAACGCTCCAGCTGCGTCCCGGACATCGTCCCTCAGTGGTTTGTTTTGAGTCAGCACTTCCCCGCATGATGGAGTCGATGGCGGTAGGCATAAAGAACGGCCCTGAAGGGGACAAAGTCGAGATGATATCTGATATTACGCAGGACTCAGAGTGGGACAGTGCCATGTTTGCACTGAGTAATGCCCGAAATCCTTTAAGCACCATGATGAGTACACCTTCCGCCGTAGTTCCTCAAACATACGCAATCCAAAACCCGTGTTGAGAATGGTCAGCATCAGAACTCGATTGTCTCAAAAGACAAAGGCGGCCTGCATGCGGAAACCCTTAAGCACCGTAATCTGGCCTGGCGTGCACAGCGCTATAACAAAGCTTACAGCACCTCAATTGAAGGCTTCCGCTTTCAGGAGATAGCGCGTGCCGGCGAGTTTCTGGCGGCGCAAAGAGGCAAAAAGTAGTGGTAGACAGTCAGACGTCCTGACTTTTGCTGTAAAAAAAAGCACCGGAGTAACGCCCGGTGCTTTTTTATTTGCGCATCAATAATGCCAGTGCGTGGGCTCCCGGCCGACGCACTGGCACAATTACATCCTGCTGCGCGCCTGTTCTAACTGTTGCAGCTCCAGCAGCCGGTCGGCCAGATAACGGGTTACCCACCACGCGGTCTGGCCCACGTCCGTGGCAGTGCCTTGCTCACCGTGCAGAAAATCGGTGTGCAGACTGTCAACAAACGCGCTCAGCTCAAAGCGGCCCTGGCGTTGCGGCGTCGGACGACTCAACACCTGATGCAGTCGCTCTTTCACCTGGGCAATCGCCAGTTGAAAGGCCTGATACTGCGCCGGAGTAAGACGCTGCTGATTCTCCACCACGTCCACCCAGCGGGTGACCGGGGGGTGCTGTTGAGAGGTCATCATGATGCCACCGCTGTCAGTTTGGCGGACGCCGGAACTTTGTAGTGGTTTTCAACGTTGTCCAGCGAGACATCACTGGTATTGACTTTCAGCCCTTCGCTGTCGCTTTTCACAAAGGAGAACTTGCCGTTCTGCGCGCTGATATGGCTCAGATTCAGATCCCAGTCGCCCTGCTGGCCGCCGTTAGTACGCACGAACGTGCCAAAGTCTTTCGCTTTCACATTGTTAACGGTCAGGTCGGTATCCGCATTCAGTTGCAGAATCTTATCTGAAGCGTTCTGGAAGGTGCTGTTGCTGATTTCAACGTTGGATTTCTTGCCCTCTTTATTGGCCTTCACGGTAATCGCATCCTCGCCAACATTGGTGACATGCAGATTATCGATTTTGGCATCACCGTACAGATGAATACCATCTGCGCCGTTATCACCAATCACCACGTTTTTCAGGCTGGCACCGTCTTCCAGTTTGAACAACGGTTTCTGGCTTTCGGACTGGGTGCCATCGCCCAGTTCTTTCCCGGCGGTGAAGGTCTGCCCTTTACCATCAAATACCTGGCCCGCTTTAACCACAATGGTGTCGTGTACCACATTAGGATTAGCGCTGGCGGTCGGGAAACCGACATCCTGCGCCGCGCCGGTGCCTGCGCTACCCAGCGGATCGGCCTGATCGCTGACCGGGGTGTGCGTGGTGGAACCCACCGCAGGATTGCCGGAAAGCAGTGAAGTGCCACCCTGACCGCTGGAAACCGGTGAGGTGCTGGGAGAGAATCCGCCGCCGAGAGAAGAACCGCCGCCCAAAGAAGAACCCCCGCCAGCGCCGCCGGTCAGTGAACCGCCGCCAAAGGGAGAACCGCCGCCGCTCAGCGAGCCACCGCCGAGAGAAGAACCGCCGCCTGAGCCATCGGCAAGTGAAGTACCGCTAAAAGGAGAGCTGCCGCCCGATCCTCCACCACCCGAGCCATCCGCCCCCGAGGTGCCGCCGCCGGAAGAAGACGAATCGTCACTGCCGTCCGGCTGCCCGAACTGACCGTTCAGCCCGTCCATCATCTGAGCGATAAGCTTCAGTAACGCTTTCAGTAACGGATTATCACTGATATTACCGCCGCCCTGACCGTCAGAACTGAGGCTCTGATCCAGTCCGTTGCTGCTCATATCATTCAGCGTTGACTGGCTGTCATCCTGTGATGTGCCGCTGACGCTGCCATTCTGGCCCGACAGGCCACCAGCGCCACCCAGGCCGGAGAGCAGACTGTTGCCCGATGCGCCACTGGTTCCGCCGGTGTTGCCCAGCCCGGATATCGGACTGGTCCCATTAGCATCACTGGAGGAATCACCGCTCTGGGAGGTGAGCAGGGGCTTTAACAGCTCCGCCAACAGCTGAGCCATCTGTTCAATGGTTTGTTGATCAAAGGGCTGCTGGCCCAGCGAGGAATTTGTGTTGTTACCGGTGGAAAGCCCGTTGTTCTCTCCGGGCTGAAAATGCCCCAGCGAGTTCGGGATAGTAATGCTAAGTGTAAGACCTGACATAGATTTTCCCCTTATTGAAGGTTAACTACCCGAGAACATGCAGCGTCGGCTGCAAGGGGTGAGTGGGAGGAGCGTCTCTGGGGTTCCTCATTTTGTGCGGTTAAGGCAGACTTTTTTTGCCTCTGGCGGGAACCTTTGGCTTTAGCTCGCTACATAATTTTCATTAATGTTTTACGCGGGATGTTGGACGGGGGCAGGTCATGAAGTTGAGATTGCATGGAACTGATCAGAAAGCCGTAGTACAGAACGTTGAGCAGAAAAAAACCGGAAAGGGGGCCGCGCTGCAACAGGGCAGCAGCAGCAGTGCGCCGCAGGCCGCTGCCGGGTCGCTGGCGAGCGATGGTAAAAATCGTGGAAAGTTGCCCGATGTCCATCAGCAACCCGCAGGACAGGATGGCAAAAGCGCCGGTCGCCAGCAGAAAAAATCGTTCAGTCTGAAAAGCATGTTCGGGTTTAAAAAGTCCGAAAGAACCTCAGCACAGACCGCCACCTCCAGCGCGGCAGCGCCTGAAGCTGGCCGCACCCGACGTCCCACCCTGGGGGATTTACTGGCAGAGCCTCAGGCAGAAGATGAGCCAGAAACCGCCGCGCCGCCCGCCGCCGCGCGTCTGACCCGCTCCGATGGTGTGAAACGCCACAGCCTGGGGGATATGAACGGTCGGCCGATGGTAAAAGAGGGCCACAGCGACAGCGTGCCGACGCATCTGAAGCACCAACAGTTGCAAAACTTCAGCCAGATGCGCCAGAACATGCTGAGCAGAATCAACCAGCCTTCTTCCACCACGGCCAGCCAGACGCCGGTCAATATCCCTGGCAGCCACCACGAGATTGAAGAAGAGCCGCTTTCCCCGCCTGCCACGGCACATATCCCCGGCAGTCATCACGAAATTGAAGAAGAACCGCTTTCCCCTCCGACTACGGCCCATATTCCCGGTAGTCACCATGAAATCGAAGAGCTGCCACCCACGCCGCCAGGCAGTCCCGAAACAACGCACGGTGCGGGTGAAACGCACGGCCATGGTCACCACCAGCAGATCGAAGCGCATCAGCCTGCTGCCGCCACCTCTTCCGGCACCTCAGAAATTACCGAGGAAGATGACGACAGCGAGTTTGAGCAACTGAATCAACAGCGACTGGCGCGCGAGCGGGAAAACCCCACGCAGCCGCCAAGACTGGGCGAAGCGACCCCCATTACCCGCAAATTCCAGCCGACATTGTCAACGATTGCCGAGAGCATGCTGGAAACGGAAAGCAGCATAAAACCGTCATCCCTTCAGGGAGCGTCGACGCTGTCCACCACGCCGATCGCCCCGCTGGGGATGGCGCTGGCGAACGGTAAATTGCAGCTGGCCTCCAGCAATCCTCCGGCGATCAATACGTTACTGTCACAAACGCTGGGTAAAGAGGATCAGCACTATCTGGCCCATTCGGCCAGCAGCGATGGGCGTCAGCATCTGTTACTGGACAAGCAGGGACGGCTGTTTGATATCAAAAGTCATGAGAGCGGCTACAGCGTGCTGCATAACAGCCAGTCCTCTGCGATCAGGACAAAGCTGGCGCAGGTTGGCGATACGCCGGTCAGTCTGGAGAATAACAACGGCAAAATTCAGATCAGCATCGGGACTGACGGCCAGAATAAACTGAACGTCAATCAGCCGGGCGACGTTCACCGCTCACTGCTGAGCGGCGTCTGGCAGCATCCCGCAGGGGGAGCACAGCCTGCTGGAGAGTCAATTCGTCTGCATGACGATAAGATCCATATTCTCAATCCGGAAATCGGCGTCTGGCAGACCGCCGGTAAAGAGTCGCACGGCCAGCTTTCCCGTCAGGCCGATGGCAAACTCTATGCGGTGCAGGACAGCCGGACATTGCACAACCTGTCCGATAATCACACCTCGGAAAAATTCGTCGATAAGATCAAATCCTTTGCCGTCAGTGAGCATGGGCAGGTGGCCGTCCTGACCGACACTGAGAGCCCGCATCATATCTGTCTGATGCCGTCGTCCAATGCTTCTCCGGAACAGCGTGTCCAGTTCAGTCTGCATCTTGCCGATACCATGCAGATGCTGAAGCGCGGTGAACCGCATCTGGAAACACAATCGATTGGTATCAGCAATGGCAAGCTATACGCCGCCGATAGCGAGGGCAAACTCTACAGCGGCGTACTGTCGCAGGTCAGGGATAACGAGCTGCCGATGAAGAGCATGTCACAAAAGGTGCTCAAACAGCATTTCGGACATGACCACCGTATTGAAGGCTTTTTCACTGACAATCACGGTCAGTTGAATGCGCTGGTGAAAGATAACTTCAGGCAGCAGCACGCCTGCCCGTTGGGCGACGACCACCAGTTCCATGCGGGTTGGAACCTCAGCGACACGCTGGTGATCAACAGTCATCTTGGCCTGCAAAATGTTAACCCGGAGCCGCACCAGATTCTCAATATGGGGCGTGAAGGCAGCCTGACGCTTCAGGAAGGTAAGGTTCACTACTTCGACCAGCTGACCAAAGGCTGGACCGCCGCAGAATCAGACTGTAAGCAGCTGAAAAAAGGGCTGGACGGCGCGGCATATATTCTCAAAGAGGGTGAGGTCAAGCGGCTGGATATTAACCAGAGCACCTCCTCCATCAGTCAGGGCAAAGACAACTTCTTTACGCTGCCGCATGTACGCAACAAGCCGGAGCCGGGAAGCGCACTACAGGGGCTGGATAAAGCCGATAAAGCTCAGGCGATGGCGGTGATTGGGGTGAATAAATACCTGGCGCTGTCGGAAAAAGGCGATATTCGCTCATTTCAGATCAAGCCTGGCACCCAGCAACTGGCGCGGCCGGCGCAAACCCTCAGCCGTGAAGGCATTACCGGCACCCTGAAGGATATTCATGTCGATCACCAGCAGAATCTGTACGCCGTAAACCACGACGGCGAGATTTTCCATCAGCCGCGTGAGCAGTGGCAGAGCGGCGAAGCTGGCGGTAGCTGGCAAAAACTGGCGATGCCGCACAGCGAAAGTGAGCTGGAACGCCTGGAGATGGACCATGAAAACCAGCCGGTCGCCACCATGACCGACGGCACCCTGCATCAGTTGCGGGAGGGTGAGTGGCACGCGCATACCGCACCAGAGCCTGCGCCGCTGGAAGTCGGCCAGCGTGGTTCGGAACAGGTATTTGCCCGCTTAAATCAGGGCCTCAAAGGCCGCCTGATCCCCGGAACCGGCGTGAACATGCAGCTTACCGCGCAGGTCGGTGGGCAGACCGGGATGGAAAACCGCAAAATCGCCAGTAAATTCACCGATCGGGTGCGCGCCTATATTTTCAATCCGACCATGGCGACGCCGCGTCCGATCAAAAATGCGGCCTATAACATGCAGCACAACTGGCAGGGACGGCGTGGTCTGAACTCGGTTTACGAAATGCAGGGCGCACTGATTAAGCAGTTGGAAGCGCACAACGTGCGTAACAGCGGCACGCAAATGGATTTGCACAGCAAAATGGAAGCGCTGGATTTAGGTGAGCATGGTGCGGCCTTGCTGAATGATATGAAGCGGTTCCGTGAAGAGCTGGAGCACAGTGCCGTGCGCTCGGCCACCGAACTGGGACAGCATCAGGGGGTGTTGAAAAGCAACGGCCAGATTAACGAAGAGTTTAAACCTTCAGCCAGCAAGGCGGTGATACAGATCTTTAACGTTAACCGTTCGGGACGCGACCTCAGTAAAGCGTTAGAAAAAGCGGTCAGTTCAGCCGCACCGTCACCAGAAAGTAAGCTGCAAACGCTGCTCAGCCACTTCGTTAAAGCCGGGGTGAACATGAGTCACCAGAAAGGTGACGTGCCGATGGGGCGTCAGCGCGATCCCAACGACGAAACATCCCTCACCAAATCGCGGCTGATTCTGGACACCGTTACCATCGGCGATCTGCATCAGCTGGCGGATAAGGCGGCGCTGGTATCGGGACATCAGCCCGATCCCGGCCAGATCAAGCAGTTGCGTCAGCAGTTCGATACCCTGCGCGAAAAGCAGTATGGCGCTAACCCGATTAAGCAGTTTACCGACATGGGCTTCAGCCATAACGCACCGCTGGAGGCCAATTACGATGCGGTGAAAGCCTTTATCAACGCCTTTAAGAAAGAGCACCATGGCGTCAACCTGACCACCCGTACCGTGCTTGACACCCAGGGCAACGCGCAGCTGGAGAAAAAATTAAAAGACACGCTGTTGTCGCTGGACGGCGGCGAAAGCATGAGTTTCAGCCGCGCCTACGGCGGCGGCCTCAGCACCGCTTTTGTACCGACGCTGAACAAAATCCCGGTGCCGATTGTGCCCGGCGCGGGGATCACCCTGGACAGGGCTTATAACCTGAGCTTTGGCCGTACCAGCGGCGGACTGGATGTCACCTTTGGTCGTGACGGCGGGGCCACCGGCACCATCTCTGTCGCCACCGGCCACGATTTGATGCCCTATATGACCGGCAAAAAAACCACCGCCGAAAACGCCAGCGACTGGCTGAGTAAAAAACATAAGATCAGCCCGGATTTTCGTATCGGCGGCAGCATCAGCAGTAACATCCAGGGAACGCTGCAAAACAGTCTGAATTTCAAACTGACCGAAGATGAACTGCCTGATTTTCTGCATGGCCTGACGCACGGCACGCTGACGCCGACCGAACTGATGAAAAAAGGGATTGAACATCAGATGAAGCAGGGCACCATACTGGTGTTCAACGTCGATACCTCGGCGGCGTTTGACCTGCGTGCCGGGATTAACATCACCAACGACGGCGCAAAACCTGACGGCGTGACCTTCCGTGCCTCCACCGGGATAAGCGGTTCGGCCAACCTGGTGACCGCTAAACGGGAACGCAGTACGCAAAAAGGCGAGTTTGGCAGCACGGTAGCGGCCAGTGACAACCGTGCGACTTTCCTTAACTCGGCCAACGTTGGCGCCAACCTCACCTTGAGTGTGGGGGTTGCCCACGGTTTTACCCGTGATGGCAAGGCGATGGGCAATGCCACTAAAGAGCCGGCTAAATCGGTCGGGACTTTCCCGGCCTTTACCTCCACTAACGTGGCGGTGTCGCTGGCGATGGATAACCGCACCACCCAAAGGATCAGCGTGGAGATGAAACAGGCCGATCCGATCACCAGCAACGATATCAGCGAGCTGACCTCGACACTGGGTAAACATTTCAAGGACAGCGAGAGCACCAAACTGCTGGCCGATCTGAAAAAGCAGGAAAACCCGGATCCGGTAAAACAGCTGAACGATCTGCATCGCCATTTCAGCCGCAGTAACGTGGTCGGTGACGATCGCTATGAGGCAATACGCAACCTGGAACAGCTGACGCTGCGTCAGCGGGCCGCTGAAACTAACGTGATGGGATTAGGCTCGGCCAGGCACAGTACCTCTTACAGCAATCTGTCCCGGCTGGATGAGAACGGCATTGTGGATACCTTGAAGCAGCATTTTCATGCCGCCCTGCCGCCCACTAATGCCACCCGTCTGAGCGCGATGATGGACAACGATCCGGTACTGAAGGGGTTGATCAAACAGTTGCAAAGCACGCCGTTCAGTAGCGCCAGCGTCTCGATGGAGCTGAAGGATGGCCTGCGCGATCAGACCGAAAGAGCCATTCTTGACGGTAAAGTCGGGCGCGAGGAGCTGGGGCTGCTGTTCCAGGATCGTAATAACCTGCGCATCCGCTCGATCAGCGTCAGCCAGAACGTCACCAAAAGCGAAGGATTCAACACGCCGACGCTGTTACTGGGTGCCAGCAACAGCGCGGGCGTCAGTATGGAACGCAATATCGGCACCATTAACTTCAAATACGGTCAGGACCAGGACACGCCACGGCGCTTCACGCTTGAGGGTGAAATTGCTAAAGCCAATCCGGAAGTGGCATCGGCTCTCTCTGAGCTGAGAAAAGAAGGGTTTGAAATGAAAAGCTGACCGCCGTTAATCGTCGTCGGCCAGACCGTTAAACAGAGAATTAAGGAGCGAGAGGATGACAGCATCACAACGGCAGGTGGAAAAATTTTTACAGTACTTCTCAGCGGGCTGCAAAACGCCATTGCATCTGAAGGACGGGGTCTGCGCCTTGTACGATGCTCAGGGGCAGGAAGCCGCGGTGCTGGAGGTGCCGGAACAGAGTGACAGCCTGCTGATTCACTGTCAGTTAACCGAGACCGATCCGCAGTCCTCGCTGACGCTCTATCCGCTGTTGTTGCAGCTGAACTTTGAGATGGCCGCGATGCGGGGCTGCTGGCTGGCGATGGATGAGCAGTACAAAGTGCGTCTCTGCTTCCAGCAGGCGCTGACCCAGCTTGATGAGGCCACCTTCAGCCATGTGGTCAGCGGCTTTATCGAACAGGCGGCTGAAGTGCGCGAGTTTATCGGGCAGATCGGCGGACGCAGCGCGGCCTGAGGCTGTCTGAACAGGCGGAGCGGGGAAAACGATCCCGGCCCCGCCTGTTCAGCGCTGTGGCCTTTCAGCATGCTGGTAATGGCTCACGCCAGGCGCTTTGCCGTGTGCAGCAACAGATTATTCTGCCTTAATATTACTGAAATTAACCGCGGTGTTTCTGCCTGAGTTTTTGGCGACATACAGCGCGCGATCGGCTCTTGATACCAGCGAATCCAGCGTGGTGTTTTTGCTGTAACTCTCTGTCACATAGCCGATACTGATGGTCACGATACCGGTTTCTGAGGCGGTATGGGGTATCGCTGCTGATACGACGGAATCACAGAGTTTGGTGATCTGTTCTTCTGCTTCCCGTTCATTCGAAACGGTTTTTATCAGCGCAAACTCTTCGCCGCCGATTCTGGCGAGAATATCCGTTTCAGCCTCGATATTTTCTGCAAGAATATTGGCGACCATTCTCAGGCATTCATCTCCCTGGGGATGACCGTAGAAGTCATTATATTTTTTGAAAAAGTCAAAATCGATTACTGCCAGCACTATCCGGTCTTTTATCTCGCCCAGTTTTAATAACAAACCTTCGCCCTGATTAAAGAAGTAACGACGGTTGCCGATTTTGGTTAATGGGTCGGTATGAGAAATAACAAACAGCTCCTGATTGGCCTTCTCCAGCTCGCGGGTTCGTTCGTTAATTTTTTCTTCCAGCGATTCCTGCGATTTTTTAACCCTGTCCATCATGTCAATATAGGCATATTGCAGCCGTTCAATCTCATCCTTATGATCTCTTTTACTGGCGAAATGGCTGATTTTTCCTGAAGGCACCACCCTTGAAGAGAGCTCAATCAGGTTATTTAACGGTATGGTTATTTTATTTTTCAACACGCTGGAGAGAATAATCAGCTCCAGTGCCAGGGTGGTCATCGCCAGATAAATAATAACCTTAATATTGAATAATACTTCGGTATACAGCAATGATTTTGGATAATGTACCGCAATGGCCCACGGGGTGGAGGGGATTTGCCCTACCGCAACAATCTCATTTTTTAAATTGAGTAATCTGACTTTGCCTGATTTGTTACTCAGCGTGGCGTTGATAAGTGGATAATAATCCTCAATTTTCAGTGATTTTATTGATGCCGAGCCCTGGCTGGAAAAGATCTCTTTTTGATATTTTTCATCCGATATCAGCTTGCCCTGTGGGGTCACTTCAAAAATAGTGCTGCGGGTGCCTTTGATTTCAGGCTCGGAGGTCCTCTTCATTAAATTGGTTAACAGCAGATCGACGCAGGCCATCATTTTATGCTTCCCATCTGCGGAAGGCGCATCGGGTGTGGCAATGGTGGTCATCCAGGCTTTGTTGGAATAATCGTAATAGATGCTGGTGAAGATAGTATCCTCACCTTTCTGTTTAAAGCCTCTGCTGTAAAATTCGTAGCCAGAGAGGTCCAGCGCATCAGCACCGGAATAGTGAAAGGCTTTGGCAATATCTTCTTTCTGAAAAATAGTAAATCCTTTTTCAGGGACCACGCCGTAAAAATTCAAAAAGCGGTCTTTTAATACCATGCCATATTTGTAGGATAATAAATAGGCCAGCACAAACCGTTTTCGCGTATCTGCATCAGGTTGTATATCCGGTGCATAGGTAGCTGAGGTGCCATAGATATATTGACCGCCGGGTAAAATATGGCCGTCATACATTTTATCATTCTGGGTCCAGGAATTATCTTCGTGTTTAACGAATATCTCCTGGAAATAGTTTTCGTAATTTATAATTTTATTATCTTCATGATATAAATATTTAAATTCTTCGAGGAAGTTTTTTTCCGTCTGAATAATTTCCTGAAAAGGAAGGCTTTCGCGGAAAATCTTCTGCTGAGTCGATATTAACAGCTGGGTCTGGCTGGATTTAAGAATGGTGGAGTAATCAAAATAATAAGAAATCGACCCCACCACCGCCACAACGAGCGTGGTGCGGAGTGCGGCCAGCAGCAGGGCCTGACTGGCTACCGTCTTTCCTTTCAGAAAACTAATCAATTCACTCCCCCTTGCAACATAAAAAACTGACAAAATCGAAATAATTAACGTTAAATCTGGTCAGTAACCATCGTTGAGTTGTTATATCGATTAATTATCGGTCAGGGGCGCTATATCTTTAGCCGGGGTGGCGGTTTGTCGTTGCTGAAAACCGACCGGGTGCCGGGGCGCACTGGCATCATGTTTGCCAGACAGGGGATGCAGACCCCCCACGGCAGGCATTTTATCGTTATGATGCAGAGAGATAATTTCTGTCCCTGCCGGAGCGAAAGGTGTATATCCCTGAAGCAATGAAGATGAAAGATAACGATAAGATTTACCAATATCTTGAGCAAAATGGTTTTGCCATGCTGGTTTCGTCTTCGCTGGCAGCCAGCCACCTGCCTTGTCGCCATCCACTGTTACGGGACGGTGGTGAAACTCACTGACAGCGAGCTGGCAGCCATGATGCAGAAACGGGTTAACCACTATGAGCTGGAGCTGCAACACTATCCGCAGCTGATGCCGGAAGCATTCTGGCAACGGCAGCTGGCGGGCATCGTCGGTTTCAGTCTGGATATCAGCAGGCTCGAGGCAAAGGAGAAGCTGGGACAGTACCGCCCGGTCGCAGACCAGAGAGGGACGCTCAGAGAGCTCTCACCCTGATGCCCAGGCGCTGGCGGAATATATGCTGAAACACGCGAAGGGCACGGAATAGTCGTTGCTTTTACAGCTCCCGGTTTTTTACAGCCGTTTTTTTCCAGCCAGCGACCAGGCAGGTGGCTGTCCGTTGTGCCGAAAAGACGTACCTGATAATTCAGCGCGGGATTGGGGTCGGAAACACTGGCGTAGTGAAAATAACAGCTGTTACTGACAGGTGGCATATTTTTCAGCCATTCCGGGATATAAAAAACATACTCCCGCTTATTCTGTTCCGGGTAATCAGCGCCGCTGGCGAATTCCATCCTGAGATATTGCCAGCGGCAGAAAAGACCCGTCAGGCCACATTCTGTGCCGTTGATTGCCGGAGTCTGAAGCTCAACCGTTCGAAAATGTACGCTGAGTGCAGTTATTAATCAGCCATAACCGATCAATATTGATAAAAAGATGTGTTTTCATATTGTTATGATTACCCGCTTGTGAAGGCATTCAGACGGGTAATTTTCACCTATTACAAAATACCAGCTTTTTTAGAAATTGTAGCCTGGATTTTACTTAGCTGTGATTATTAATTTCTTCTCCGGTCATGGCACCATATTCAAGTAATATATTAATCATTTTTTTATTATCATTGTTTATCGCATTATCTAACATTGTATCACCAGAATTAATTTTCCTGAATACATGGTTCGGTTCCACTAACCCACGTTCTAAAAAATCTTTCAGAATTTTTTCATCCGCATCGCTGTCGCTTAGTGAGTACTCAATATCATAATACATATTTGTCTTTTTTATGAGATCTTCTCGAGTAAAACTGAATTTTGAAAATAATAAATCAATAACATCTTTCCTGGCGTTATTTATAGCAATCCCCATAACTTTACATGCATCATCCTTGTTTTTCATATGTGCTGAGAGAGCCGCAAAATTATATGCTCTGACTGCCTCCTCTGCACTCATTTCACGTAATTTTACTTCTTTAAAATTATCCGTGCTAACCATTCTCGGAACATGGAACTCTGGTTGAAATACAAAATTTAAAATTCTGTCTAAATTTTTGCCGTTCAGGTTTTTGTTCAGGGCAAAATTTTTGAACTCTGTATCATTGCTGTTTCTGAGGAAATCGATGAGGTGCAACCCCAGTCCCAGCCTCATGTCCTTGGTATTAAAAACAGGAATATCTGTTGTACCTTTATTCCCATGAACTAAACGGAAAACTTCTTTTTTTACCCCAGAGAATTGAGCTATGAATTCCTGATGTTCGTGCCTGGATGCATGAGGTACATCGTTATATAAATGATCGGTTAGCGTCAGATACCCATGAGGAAACTGCTCATCTACTATGTAAGCATTAGCTCCAAAATCCAGGGCTTTATGCCGGGTGTTGAGAGGGAGGTTAGCCTTATCATCAGAAAATTCGACACCAAAAAAAACAAAATCATGATTGCTTAAACGTTTTATATCTGATGAGTTCGTATGTTTTTCAGTGCTAATCTGACTAAATAGGTGCGCCTAATACCGCTACACTTTTGCCTGCCCATGTTTCGCCCCGGGGAATGGACTGACGGTTTCCATAAAATGGCTAACCTTCCTCAGCAGTTGCCACATTGTCCGGCACCGATGATTCCGGGTTATTGTGTCGTGCAGTGCCTGCCATAGCCGTTCAACGTGGTTCACCC
>NZ_JFHN01000043.1 GCF_000590885.1 Erwinia mallotivora | reverse complement strand
GACTAGTCCTGGCATAGGTTGACACTTTACGCCCTCAAAACGCCTGATGTACTGCATCTGGCGTTTTATATTTCAGCGACAGATGCGGTCGCTGGCTATTGTAGATTCTTACCGACTCCGCCACCATTATTTCTGCCTGAACGATGTCTGCCGGGCGCGTTATCAGCAGCTCGTTTTTCAGTATTCCGTTGACCCTCTCCGCAATGGCGTTCTGATAACAGTCATACCCATCCGTCATTGAGCAGATTAGCCCGTGTCTTTCATGCACCGACTGGTACATCGCTGAGCAGTACTGTATGCCGCGATCGGAGTGATGGATCAGCGGTGTCCTGCCATGCCGGTTTTTCAGTGCCATCTGTAGCGCCTTCACCACGTGCTCTGTATGAAGACTTTCATGCACATGGTAACCCACTATTTTCCGTGAGAATGCGTCGGTTACCAGGCTCACGTAAGCCGTGCCGGTTCTGACCGGAAGCCAGGTAATGTCCGCCACCCAAACCTGCTCCGGGCCGGAGATGACGGTCCGCCCCGGCCCGTCTTTCAGCAGGTTTGGATGCTTATAAAAGCGATGATGGCTGTGGGTTGTTTTATGATAAGCCCTGGCCGGACGTACCCGCAGCCCGGCCTCCCGGAGTACGGTAAACAGGCTGTCCCGCCCGATATGCAGTTCAGGTGCATCCCGACAGTTAAGGATATGGTGCAGCTTGCGCGTGCCCAGGCGCGGTTGCTGCATCCTGAGGTTTTTCACTTCCTCAGTAATGCGGCAGGCCTGCTCTGACTTACGTTGCACGCGCTGACACCCCTGATACCAGGCCTGACGGCTTATTTTTAAAAACCGGCAGACCCTGACGATGGTCAGTCCGGGTGTTTTTGCCTGCGCGATAACGAAGCTAACTGCTTTTTTGTCAGCGTGGCACCGAACTCAGTGTTCATGACCTTCACGACGGCCTCAAAGAACTGCGCCTTCACTTCGGATTCAGCCAGCTGCTGCTCAAGCTCTTTGATTCGTTGTTCAGGCGTAAGGGGAAGGGATTTTTTCATGAGTCCTCCACGAGCGCTGCGCTGCTTTGAAGAGTGCCAGTCCAGCTGGCCATATTTACGCAGCCACTTCAGAACGGTGGAGCACCCCTGGATACCGTAGCGCTCCTGAGCCTGACGATAAGTCATCTCACCTTTTTCAACCTGCTCAACGACGGCCAGTTTAAAGGACAGAGAGTAGTCGCGTTGTGTACGTTTAACATATTGCTTCATCACATTCTCCTCAGAATCGCGGGAAAATGTGTCAACGCTATTCAGGACGGGTCAATCTGAAAATAAAAAGGGCCGCTGTCGGCCCTTTTTATTGCGCTGACCCGATCAGTCCTGAAGATCGCCACAAAAACGGTAACCTTCGCCGTGAATGGTGGCGATGATTTCCGGCGTATCCGGCGTTGACTCAAAATGCTTACGAATACGACGAATGGTGACATCCACGGTACGGTCGTGAGGTTTAAGCTCGCGTCCTGTCATCTTTTTTAACAGGTCTGCGCGGGTCTGAATTTTGCCCGGATTTTCACAGAAGTGCAGCATCGCGCGGAACTCGCTGCGCGGTAGCTTGTATTGTTCACCCTGAGGACTGATCAGTGAGCGGCTGTTAATATCCAGCTCCCACCCATTAAAGCGATAGCTTTCAACCAGTTTACGTTCTTCACTCTGTGGAGCAAGATTCATGGTGCGGGACAGCAAATTGCGGGCGCGTATTGTCAGCTCACGCGGATTAAACGGTTTGGTTATGTAATCGTCCGCACCAATTTCCAGACCGAGGATTTTATCAACTTCGTTATCACGACCTGTCAGAAACATCAGTGCGACATTAGCTTGTTCACGCAATTCACGCGCCAGCAGCAGCCCGTTTTTTCCGGGCAGATTGATATCCATAATTACCAGGTTGACGTCATTCTCCGTCAGAACCTGATGCATCTCTGCGCCATCCGTAGCTTCATAAACCATGTAGCCTTCGGCCTCAAAAATACTTTTGAGAGTATTACGAGTAACTAATTCGTCTTCAACGATAAGTATGTGCGGGGTCTGCATGTGTTCGCTACCTAAATTGCCAACAAAACGATATGGGACATACAGCTGATAACTTCCTGATGTAAACAGGCATGAAATTTGTGCCTCGCTACAGCTGTACAGAATATGTTCCAGAGCTATCAAAGACTGGGTGGCGTGGTGTAAACCAACAATAGCCTGCCCGTCACGTCAAGATGAAAAATGGCGTATATCCTAACGTCATTAACAGCAACATAACAGCACAAGGTTGGTGTAACAGGCAATAAATAAGACTTAATTGACTTATATCAAATCAATTGTAGCACGTTAACAGGCAGATGAAAAACTCTTATCAAAATGCCAGTTTAGCTCACAAAGTTCATTATCTGCCCTCAAATCAGTGGCCCTGTAATAGACTGGAGCAGACCACATATTTAACATTTCTTAATTGATTGAAGAGAATAAGATTATAGAAAGATAAATGCCTTTATCTCTGATTTAAGGGAAATAATGTCATAGCTTTCAAATATATTTATATTAACGATTTTAGCGTGTTATGGATATGTTAAATTTATTGATTGTTTTTCACTTCTATGACGGGCCGTTTTACTGTTAAAGGAATTTGTTCATATGGCGTAAAACTGTTCATTTATTTGCCCTGGCTGTTAACTCAACATGGCATTTAACTCATGCGACAAAGAGTGATGAATGAATAATGGTTATTAACTGACCTTTGTTGGTGAACATCAAACCTACTATTACCGCACGTTGTTGGTCATTGTGCTGGCGGAGAAACTGCCGGTGGAAGATTCTCCTCTGAGGAACTGTACCAGTCGGCACCTGAAGAGCGGTGGTGACATCACGCGAAGGATTGGAAAATGCCTGCCGGAAGAAAAAATAAGTTAGCGGCCGGCAACCAGTATCGGTTATCTCCGCAAAAAAAGTGCTGGTGAGAAAATCTGGATATTTTTTTAAACGCAGGAAAAAACGCTATCGAATGGCCGGATTAATACGCGATCAGATCTGTTTTTTCCCTGAATCCCTGGTGGGCACATGATGTGGCAATCGACCCCGTAACGATAAAAAAATTGACTTAGCCTGACGTTTGCTTTACTTCTGGTCAGCGACAGAATTTACAGACAGATAAATCTACCATGCGTACAGACAGCCCGATGACAACCATCATTATTATCACCACCATTACCACAGGTAACGGTGCGGGCTGACGCATACAGAGAAAATAAAAAAGCCCGCACCTGAACAGTGCGGGTTTTTTTTTCGGCAAAAATTCAGGAGAGCTTAAAATGCGAGTGCTGAAATTCGGTGGAACCTCAGTGGCCAACGCAGAACGATTCTTGCGTGTGGCTGATATTCTGGAAAGTAATGCGAAGCAGGGACAGGTTGCTACCGTATTGTCCGCGCCAGCGAAAATCACCAACCATCTGGTAGCAATGATTGAGAAGACCATTAACGGTCAGGATGCCGCAGCACATGTCAGCGAGGCAGAGCAGATTTTTGCTGCCTTGTTGCAGGGGCTGGCCGATGCCCAACCGGGGTTTGAACACCCTCGGCTGCAAGGGGTGGTTGACCAGGAGTTTGCCCAGCTTAAACAGGTTTTGCACGGCATCAGCCTGCTGGGTCAGTGCCCGGATAGCGTGAATGCGGCCATTATTTGCCGGGGTGAAAAGCTCTCCATCGCGATTATGGAAGGGGTGCTACAGGCACGGGGTTATGGCGTCAGCGTCATTAATCCCGTCGAAAAATTACTGGCGGTGGGGCACTATCTGGAGTCCACCGTGGATATTGCAGAATCTACCCGCCGTATTGTTGCCAGTCAGATCCCCGCACAGAACATGATTCTGATGGCAGGCTTCACCGCAGGTAATGATAAAGGTGAGCTGGTGGTGTTGGGACGTAACGGTTCTGACTATTCTGCCGCCGTTCTCGCCGCCTGTCTGCGCGCAGATTGTTGTGAAATCTGGACCGATGTGGACGGGGTTTATACCTGCGATCCGCGCCAGGTGCCGGATGCCAGACTGCTCAAGTCGATGTCTTATCAGGAAGCGATGGAGCTTTCCTATTTTGGCGCTAAGGTACTGCATCCCCGGACTATCTCGCCAATTGCTCAGTTTCAGATCCCTTGTCTGATTAAAAACACCGCTAACCCTCAGGCACCCGGAACGCTGATCGGCGGTGATGCCAGCGATGCGGATACGCCGGTTAAGGGGATCACCAATCTCAATAATATGGCGATGTTTAACGTCTCCGGGCCGGGGATGAAAGGGATGATTGGCATGGCTGCCCGCGTGTTCGCGGCGATGTCACGCAGCGGCATTTCCGTGGTGCTGATTACGCAGTCCTCTTCAGAATACAGCATCAGCTTCTGTGTGCCGCAAAGCGATCTGCTGCGCGCCCGTCGCGTGTTAGAAGATGAATTCTATCTGGAGCTGAAAGATGGCCTGCTGGAGCCGCTGGATGTGATGGAAAATCTGGCGGTAATTTCGGTGGTCGGGGATGGTATGCGCACCTTACGCGGCATCTCGGCGAAATTCTTTTCAGCGCTGGCGCGCGCCAATATCAATATCGTAGCGATTGCGCAGGGTTCATCGGAACGCTCCATTTCCGTGGTAGTGAATAACGATGATGCCACCACCGGCGTGCGTGTGGTGCATCAGATGTTGTTTGCTACCGATCAGGTGATTGAAGTCTTTGTTATCGGCGTGGGTGGTGTCGGCGCGGCGTTGATCGATCAGTTACATCGCCAACAGGCATGGCTGAAAAATAAGCATATCGATCTGCGGGTGTGTGGCATTGCCAATTCGCGGGCGCTGCTGACCAATGTCCACGGCATTGCGCTGGATAACTGGAAAGAAGCGCTGCAAGAGGCGAAAGAACCTTTCAACTTGCAGCGCCTGAATCGTCTGGTTAAAGAGTATCATCTGCTCAATCCGGTGATTGTCGATTGTACTTCCAGCCAGTCTGTAGCCGATCAGTATGTGGATTTTCTTACCGACGGCTTTCATGTGGTCACCCCGAATAAAAAGGCTAACACCTCTTCCTGGCACTATTACCAGCAGATGCGCAAGGCGGCTGAAAAATCGCGGCGTAAATTTCTTTACGATGCCAACGTGGGTGCCGGATTACCGGTGATCGAGAACCTGCAAAATCTACTGAATGCCGGTGATGAACTACTTCGTTTCTCCGGGATCCTCTCCGGTTCGCTGTCATTTATTTTCGGCAAACTTGATGAAGGTGTCTCGCTGTCGGATGCCACCAGAATGGCGCGTGAGATGGGTTTTACCGAACCGGATCCTCGGGAAGATCTCTCCGGGCTGGACGTGGCGCGCAAGCTGTTGATCCTCGCCCGTGAAGCCGGTTATCAGCTGGAGCTGAGTGATATTGAGATTGAAAAGGTGCTCCCGGATGAATTCACGGCAATAGATAATGTTGAGGAGTTCATGTCCCGCCTGCCGGAGCTGGACGATGCCTTTGCTTCGCGCGTTGCCCTCGCCGCAGAACAGGGTAAAGTACTGCGTTTTGTCGGCGCGATTGCAGAGGGGGGGCACTGTCAGGTTAAAATTGCCGCCGTGGATGGCAACGATCCCCTGTATAAAGTGAAAAACGGCGAGAATGCGCTGGCTTTCTACAGCCGCTACTACCAGCCTATTCCGCTGGTACTGCGCGGTTACGGTGCAGGCAATGATGTCACCGCTGCTGGCGTGTTTGCCGATCTGCTGCGCACTTTGTCATGGAAGTTGGGAGTTTAATAATGGTCAAAATTTATGCCCCTGCCTCAATTGGCAACGTCAGCGTAGGCTTTGATGTGCTGGGTGCGGCGGTGTCGCCGGTAGACGGTACTTTACTCGGTGACTGCGTCACCGTCGAAGCCGCCGCTGAATTCAGCCTGCGTAACGAGGGGCGCTTTGTCAGTAAGCTGCCAGCCAGCCCGCAGGAGAACATCGTCTGGCAGTGCTGGGATCGTTTTTGTGAGGTGACGGGTCAACGTGTTCCGGTGGCGATGACGCTGGAAAAGAATATGCCGATTGGTTCCGGGTTGGGCTCCAGCGCCTGCTCGGTGGTGGCCGCACTGATGGCAATGAACGAATACTGCGGCAAACCTCTCGATGACACCCGGCTACTGGCGCTGATGGGCGAGCTGGAGGGGCGTATTTCCGGCAGTGTGCATTATGATAATGTTGCGCCCTGCTTCCTTGGCGGTATTCAGCTGATGGTGGAAGAAAACGGCATCATCAGTCAGTCAGTACCGGCATTCGACCAGTGGCTGTGGGTGATGGCCTATCCCGGAATCAAAGTTTCCACGGCGGAGGCCCGGGCGATTCTGCCTGCGCAATACCGTAAAGAAGATATCATCCGGCATGGCCGCTATCTGGGCGGATTTATTCATGCCTGCCACACACAACAGCCGCAGCTGGCGGCGAAGCTGATGCAGGATGTGATTGCTGAGCCATATCGCACTAAGCTTTTACCGGGATTCGCGCAAGCCCGTCAGGGGCTGAAAGATATTGGTGCGTTGGCCTGTGGAATTTCTGGCTCTGGCCCGACACTGTTTGCCGTCTCTGATTGTCCGCAGACGGCTGAACGTATGGCAGACTGGCTGCGCCAGCACTATCTGCAAAACGATGAAGGCTTCGTTCATATTTGCCGCATTGACACGGCAGGCGCACGTAAACTGGGATAACGTATGAAACTGTATAATCTTAAGGATCATAACGAGCAGGTGAGCTTCTCACAGGCGGTTAAACAGGGTCTGGGTAAACAGCAGGGGCTGTTTTTCCCGCTTGAGCTGCCAGAATTTGAGCTGACCGATATTGATGAGATGCTCGAAATGGATTTTGTCAGCCGCAGCTGCAAAATTCTGTCTGCTTTTATCGGCGACGAAATTGCGCCACATCAGCTGCATGAGCGCCTGAAAAGTGCGTTTGCCTTTCCGGCCCCGGTGGTGAAAGTCACTGACGATATCTCCTCGCTGGAGCTGTTCCACGGCCCGACGCTGGCATTTAAAGATTTCGGCGGCCGCTTTATGGCGCAGATGCTGTCGTATGTCAGCGGTGCCGATGAGAAAATCACTATTCTGACCGCCACCTCTGGTGATACCGGGGCAGCCGTAGCGCATGCCTTTTACGGCATGGAGAACGTGCGGGTGGTTATTCTCTATCCTCAGGGAAAAATCAGCCCGTTGCAGGAAAAGCTGTTCTGTACGTTGGGTGGAAATATCCAGACCATCGCTGTTGATGGCGATTTTGATGCCTGTCAGGCACTGGTTAAACAGGCTTTTGATGATGAGCCGCTGAAAAAAGCCATTGGTCTTAATTCCGCTAATTCGATCAATATCAGCCGTTTACTGGCACAGATCTGCTACTACTTCGAAGCCGTGGCGCAGCTGCCACAGGAAAAACGTAATCAGCTGGTAATCTCCGTACCCAGCGGTAACTTTGGCGATCTGACGGCAGGTCTGTTAGCGAAAACTCTCGGTCTGCCGGTGAAACGCTTCATCGCTGCGACCAATGCTAACGACACCGTTCCGCGCTTTCTGTCAGGTGGAGAATGGCAGCCAGCGGCGACCGTTGCCACGCTGTCAAACGCAATGGACGTCAGCCAGCCGAACAACTGGCCGCGTGTTGAAGAGATTTTCCGCCGTAAAACCTGGCGTCTGAACGACCTTGGCTATGGCGCGGTGGATGATAAAACCACCGAGGCAACCATGCGCGAGCTGGCGGATCTGGGGTATATTTCTGAGCCTCATGCCGCTATCGCTTATCGTTTGCTGCGCGACCAGTTGCAGGAAGGGGAGTTTGGGCTGTTCCTCGGCACGGCGCATCCGGCGAAGTTTAAAGAGAGCGTGGAAGCGATTCTCGGACAATCGCTGCCTTTGCCAGAGGCGTTAGCTGAGCGGGCGGCGTTGCCGTTGCTGTCGCAAAATATGGCGGCAGATTTTGCAGAACTGCGGGCGTTTTTGCTGAAAAAATAATCCCTTCGGCCCTGACTTTCTGGTCAGGGCTTTTTCCACGTCAAATTTATTTCATCTCCGGGCGTTTAAATACCAGTTCATCCTCACTGCTTTCTTCAGCGGCAAAAGCGTAGCCCTGCACCGCAAACTTTTTCAGTTGCGCAGGTTTAGTGAGGCGGTTTTCGATAATGTAACGGCTCATCAGACCACGTGCTTTCTTGGCGTGAAAGCTGATCACCTTCCAGCTGCCATTTTTCTCGTCGAGGAACACTGGTTTGATAATGCGGCCCTGTAACTTCTTCGGCTGGACGGCTTTAAAATACTCATCTGAGGCCAGGTTAATCAGAATATCGTCGCCCTGCTCAGCCAGAGCCGCATTCAGCCCCTCGGTCAGCCGTTCACCCCAGAAGCTGTAAAGATCTTTTCCTGCCGGATTCGCCAGTTTAATGCCCATCTCCAGACGATAGGGTTGCATCAGATCCAGTGGGCGCAGCAGGCCATACAGGCCAGAGAGCATAAGCAGATGCTGCTGGGCAAAGTCAAAATCCTTTTCTTTGAAAGTTTCCGCCTGCAGGCCGGTGTAGACATCACCTTTAAAGGCCAGAATGGCCTGGCGTGCATTATCAGGAGTGAAAGGGGGCTGCCAGTTCTGGAAACGGCCAACGTTTAAATCGGCCAGTTTGTCGCTGATACTCATCAGTTTACCCACCTGGGCTGGCGTCAGTTTACGTGCGATTTCAATCAGTTTTCTGGCGTCATCCAGCAGGGCGGGCTGGGTAAAGCGTTGGGTGGCCAGCTCGCTTTCGAAATCCAGCGTTTTTGCCGGAGAAATAACTAGCAACATAACAGGCTCCTGAATAATTACGCCAGAGAAGGCAAAAGTGGGCAGGGCGGTAATGTAGCAAAAAAAGTGTGCTGATGCGGCTGATTACTGCCATTGCCGGAACTTATTCCCGTCTTTCAGGACGGGTATAACTGCACAATTTAGCTCTCAGTGGCCTGGCGGCAAGCTTACCTTGCATGGCAGATGGTGCGTGATATCATCCGTGGCAGAGATTTTCCAGAACCCGATAACTCTAGCTGATGAGAATGACAACCATGACGGACAAACTGACTTCCCTGCGTCAACTCACTACCGTTGTTGCCGATACCGGCGATATTGCCGCAATGAAGCTGTACCAGCCTCAAGATGCCACCACTAATCCCTCTTTGATTCTTAGCGCCGCTCAGATCCCGGAATACCGTAAGCTGATTGACGAAGCGGTTGCCTGGGCACGTAACCAGAGCAGCAACAAGGAAGAGCAGATTCAGTATGCGGCCGACAAACTGGCGGTAAACATCGGTCTGGAAATTCTCAAGCTGGTGCCTGGTCGTATCTCTACTGAAGTGGATGCCCGTCTCTCTTACGACACCGAAGGCAGCATTAATAAAGCACGTTCGCTGATTAAGCTGTATAACGATGCTGGCGTCAGCAATGATCGTATTCTGATTAAACTGGCTTCCACCTGGCAGGGCATTCGTGCGGCAGAGCAGCTGGAAAAAGAAGGCATTAACTGTAACCTGACGCTGCTGTTCTCCTTTGCCCAGGCTCGCGCCTGTGCCGAAGCGGGTGTTTATCTGATCTCCCCGTTTGTGGGTCGTATTCTGGACTGGTACAAAGCCAATACTGACAAGAAAGAGTACGCCCCGCACGAAGATCCGGGCGTGGTATCCGTTTCTGAAATCTACAAATACTACAAGCAGCACGGTTACGAGACGGTGGTCATGGGAGCCAGCTTCCGCAACGTGGGTGAAATCATTGAGCTGGCAGGTTGCGATCATCTGACTATCTCTCCTGGCCTGCTGAAAGAACTGGCGGAGAGCGAAGGTGCCCTGGAGCGTAAACTCTCCTGGTCTGGTGAAGTAAAAGCGCGTCCGGCAAAAATGACCGAGTCCGAGTTCCTCTGGCAGCACAACCAGGATCCGATGGCGGTGGACAAACTGGCTCAGGGTATCCGTAACTTTGCCATCGACCAGGGCAAACTGGATAAAATGATCGCTGATCTGCTGTAATCCGCAATGTGGCCGGGTCAACCGGCCACTCATCCCCTCGCTGTACATCCCGCATTGCAATGTTTATGCTTCTTTTATCCCCTAATCCCCCCGCACCCGCCAGCCAGCGGTGGCCACTACCACAGCGATGATATGATGAACACATTACGAATAGGGTTAGTTTCCGTTTCCGATCGCGCCGCGAATGGCATCTATCAGGACGCAGGTTTGCCTGCCCTGGAAACGTGGCTGATTCAGGCGCTGGCTTCACCGTTTGTGATTGAAAAGCGTCTGGTGCCGGATGAGCAACCGATGATTGAACAGGCAATCTGTGAACTGGTGGATGAGCTGTTCTGCCACCTGGTGCTGACGACCGGAGGAACCGGTCCATCCCGACGTGATGTCACTCCGGATGCGACGATAGCTATAGCCGACCGTGAGATGCCGGGTTTTGGTGAGCAGATGCGACAGATTAGCCTCAACTTTGTGCCGACGGCGATTCTCTCCCGTCAGGTTGGGGTGATCCGTAAGCAGTCGCTGGTGGTGAATCTGCCGGGGCAGCCGAAGTCGATAAAAGAGACGCTGGAAGGGCTGAAAGATGATGGCGGTAAGGTGCATGTGCAGGGCATTTTTGCCAGCATTCCCTACTGTATACAGCTGTTGGATGGGCCTTACGTGGAGACGCATAACGAAGTGGTCGCCGCATTTCGCCCCAAAAGCGCCAGACGTCATTCAGAAAGTTAGAAAGCGCCGCCTCAGATATAACCTCCCATTCTCTGCTCTGGCGGCAGATTAAATGCTGTTGCCACTCTTTTACAGGTCGGACCGGCGTCGATTTAACTGTGCAAAGAAAAAAGAAACAGTGATTCAGTCACCTGTCGTCGGCTGAATATTCCGCTCCAGCAGATAACGCTGCCTGTTTTCTTATGATATTTTCTCCTTTTCATTTGCGAACTGGCCTGAAAATTATGCGTCCAACCCCTGCGAGTCGGTTAACCCGGCAGGATTATAAAACCCTCTCTCTGGCCGCGCTGGGTGGCGCGCTTGAGTTCTACGATTTTATTATTTTTGTCTTCTTTGCTGCGGTAATTGGCGATCTGTTCTTTCCTGCGGGTATTCCCGACTGGCTGCGCCAGTTACAGACTTTTGCGATCTTTGCGGCCGGTTATCTTGCCCGTCCATTGGGTGGAATTATCATGGCGCATTTCGGCGACAGCAAAGGGCGTAAGAAGATGTTCAGCCTGAGCATTCTGTTAATGGCGTTGCCTACGCTGGCGATGGGGTTACTGCCCGATTACGCCACGCTGGGGGTGGCCGCACCGGTTTTGCTGCTGCTGTTACGCATGTTGCAGGGTGCAGCGGTGGGGGGGGAAGTGCCGGGTGCCTGGGTTTTTGTTGCCGAACATGTGCCGGAGAACCGAACCGGCTTCGCCTGCGGAACCTTAACGGCAGGGCTGACCGTCGGCATTTTACTGGGGTCGGTGGTGGCAACCTTAATCAATAAAACTTTTGGCCCGACCGGCGTGGCCGAAGGCGCATGGCGCATTCCCTTTTTACTGGGCGGCGCTTTTGGTCTGCTGGCCCTCTGGTTGCGGCGCTGGCTACAGGAAACACCGGTCTTTACAGAACTGGCGGCACGCAAAGCGCTGGCTGCTGAACTGCCGTTGAAAGCGGTAGTGCTCAACCATAAAAGAGCCGTTGCTATCTCTATGCTGCTGACCTGGCTGTTATCCGCTGGCATTGTGGTGGTGATCCTGATGACGCCCGTCTGGTTGCAAAAAGTGTATGGTATCGCCACCACGCAGGCTCTTCAGGCTAACAGTCTGGCGACGGTCACCTTGATCGCCGGTTGTATCTGCGCAGGACTGGCCGCCGATCGTTTTGGTGCCAGTAAAACCTTTATTTTCGGTAGCCTGTTTCTGGCCGTATGCAGCTGGATATTTTATCGCACGGTGGGTGAACATCCGCAGAGGCTGATGGCCTGCTATGGGTTGGTGGGATTCAGCGTCGGTGTGGTCGGGGCAGTGCCTTATGTGATGGTGCGTGCTTTTCCGGCTCAGGTGCGTTTCACCGGGATCTCATTTTCCTACAATCTCGCCTATGCCATCTTTGGCGGCTTAACGCCGATTCTGGTCACATTAATTATGGCGATAACGCCACTGGCACCGGCTTTTTATGTCCTGACGCTCTCTGCGCTGGGTGTGCTGCTGGGGATCTGGCTGAAGCGCGACGTTGCGGTTACGGTATAAACAAAAAGCAGTCCCGGACAGCATCGACGTTGAAAAGTCCGGGACTGCTTTAAACCTTCCTGCGGTGGTTAAGCGCGGGAGCGCTGTTATCTTTCACCGGTTGGCAACACCCGGCGTCCCAGTTGTTCGTTAATCACTTCAGCCATAGCCAGATAAATGGCGCTGGCACCGCAGATAATTCCCTCGAAACCGGCAAAGATCACGACGCTGTGATTACCCGCGATATTGCCCCAGGCCAACAGGAAGAACAGCACGGTCAGGCTGGCAAAAACAAATTGCAATGCACGGTTTGCTTTGAGTGTGCCGAAGAACATAAACAGGGTGAAGATACCCCACAGCGCCAGATAGACGCCGAGCATACTGGCATCCGTGGGTTGTGCCAGTCCCATTTCAGGCAGTACGATAATCCCCACCAGGCTCAGCCAGAAACAGCCATAAGAGATAAAAGCCGTCAGGCCAAAAGTGTTGCCTTTCTTATATTCCAGCAGGCCCGCAATAATTTGTGCCAGGCCGCCAAAAAATATTCCCATACTCAGGATGGCGGCGGTCAGCGGAAAAAAACCTGCATTATGCAGATTCAGTAAAACCGTGGTCATGCCAAACCCCATCAGCCCCAGAGGCCCCGGATTTGCCAGCGTATTGGAATGCATAAATTCTCCGTAATATCAAAGATAAATGGCAAAAATTAAGACACTTCATACCGGGTCGTCAGCAAGAACCAGGCCTGCTTTGTCAGTGTGCGCGGCATGATAATGAGCCAACTGACGGTAAACAATGATCTGGAGAGCGATAAATTCAAAATTTTTTTTATCCCGCCCCTTGATGCTGTTAATGATGGCCCCATCTTATCTGGCATCCGAGGATATGTACCCGGAAAAAAAACGCGGTGTCGGCAGTTGAAACGACAAAAACAGACCGCATTAAGTGTGCATAACCTGATTGATAATGAATTTAAGTAGGAGATGTTCAGATGGGTAAGATTATTGGTATTGACCTGGGTACGACTAACTCTTGTGTAGCAATCATGGATGGTGGCAAGGCGCGTGTGCTGGAGAATGCTGAAGGCGATCGTACCACGCCTTCCATTATTGCTTACACCCAGGATGGTGAAACACTGGTCGGTCAGCCTGCTAAACGTCAGGCCGTGACTAACCCACAGAATACCCTGTTTGCGATCAAGCGCCTGATTGGTCGCCGCTTCCAGGATGAAGAAGTCCAGCGTGATATCAAAATCATGCCTTATAAAATTGCGGGTTCCGACAACGGTGATGCCTGGATTGATGTGAAGGGCCAGAAAATGGCACCGCCGCAGATTTCCGCTGAAGTGCTGAAAAAGATGAAGAAAACGGCGGAAGATTACCTGGGCGAGCCGGTAACTGAAGCGGTTATTACCGTCCCGGCTTATTTTAACGATGCGCAACGTCAGGCAACCAAAGATGCCGGTCGTATTGCCGGCCTGGATGTCAAACGTATCATTAACGAACCGACCGCTGCCGCACTGGCTTACGGTATGGATAAAGGCCAGGGCAACCGCACCATCGCGGTTTACGATCTGGGTGGTGGTACTTTCGATATCTCTATTATCGAAATCGACGAAGTTGACGGCGAGAAAACCTTCGAAGTGCTGGCAACCAACGGCGACACTCATCTCGGTGGTGAAGACTTCGACAGCCGCATGATCAACTACCTGGTTGCGGAATTTAAGAAAGATCAGGGTATCGATCTGCACAACGATCCGCTGGCGATGCAGCGTCTGAAAGAAGCCGCAGAAAAAGCGAAAATCGAGCTTTCTTCCGCTCAGCAGACCGACGTCAATCTGCCGTACATTACTGCCGATGCAACAGGGCCTAAGCACCTGAATATCAAAGTGACTCGCGCCAAGCTGGAGTCTCTGGTTGAAGATCTGGTTACCCGTTCTATCGAGCCGCTGAAAGTGGCGTTGCAGGATGCGGGCCTGTCAGTTTCTGACATCAATGACGTCATCCTGGTAGGTGGTCAGACTCGTATGCCAATGGTGCAGGCGAAAGTTGCTGAATTCTTTGGCAAAGAGCCGCGTAAAGACGTTAACCCGGATGAAGCCGTTGCCGTTGGTGCTGCGGTGCAGGGTGGCGTACTGGCCGGTGATGTGAAGGACGTGCTGCTGCTGGATGTCACCCCGCTTTCGCTGGGTATTGAAACTATGGGTGGCGTGATGACCTCGCTGATCAGCAAGAACACCACCATCCCAACCAAGCACAGCCAGGTGTTCTCGACTGCGGAAGACAATCAGTCGGCGGTGACCATCCATGTGGTGCAGGGTGAGCGTAAGCGCGCGGCAGACAACAAATCTCTGGGCCAGTTTAACCTCGACGGTATCCAGGCGGCACCTCGCGGTATGCCACAAATTGAAGTCACTTTTGACATTGATGCCGATGGTATCCTGCATGTTTCTGCGAAAGATAAGAACAGCGGTAAAGAGCAGAAGATCACCATCAAGGCTTCTTCTGGTCTGAATGACGATGAAATCGAAAAAATGGTTCGTGACGCAGAAGCCAATGCTGAATCTGACCGTAAGTTCGAAGAGCTGGTTCAGATCCGTAACCAGGCCGATCATCTGTCGCACAGCACCCGTAAGCAGCTGGACGAAGCCGGTGACAAACTGCCGGCAGACGACAAGGCACCTATCGAGGCTGCCCTGACCGAGCTGAATACCGCGCTGAAAGGTGAAGATAAAGCCGAAATTGAAGCGAAAATGCAGGCGCTGATGCAGGTATCCAGCAAGCTGATGGAGTTTGCTCAGCAGCAGGCTGCTGGCGGCGCAGCTGATGCCACCGATGCTTCTGCGAAGAAAGATGACGATGTTGTCGACGCTGAATTTGAAGAAGTAAAAGACAACAAAAAATAATCGCCCCTGACAGGGCATGGCGCTCTGTTACAGAACGCTGATTAAACCCACGGGCGTAGGAGTTTCTCTACGCCCGTTCACGTATGTTAAGGGCAGGACACCAGAATGGCGAAGAAAGACTATTACGAGATTTTGGGCGTTTCCCGCTCAGCGGAAGAGCGTGAAATCAAAAAGGCCTACAAACGCCTGGCGATGAAATTTCATCCTGACCGTAATCCAGGTGACAAAGAATCCGAAGCCAAATTTAAAGAGATTAAAGAAGCCTATGAGATCCTGACCGATGCGCAAAAGCGTGCGGCCTACGATCAGTACGGTCATGCAGCCTTTGAACAGGGCGGCATGGGCGGTGGTGGCGGTTTTGGCGGCGGTGGAGCTGATTTCAGCGATATCTTTGGCGACGTGTTCGGTGACATTTTTGGCGGAGGCCGCCGTCAACAGCGCGCCGCGCGCGGGGCCGATTTACGCTACAACATGGAGCTGACGCTTGAAGAAGCTGTCCGCGGCGTGTCCAAAGAGATCCGTATTCCTACGCTGGAAGAGTGTGATAAATGTCACGGCAGCGGTTCAAAACCGGGTACTCAGCCGCAGACCTGCCCGACCTGTCATGGTCAGGGTCAGGTACAGATGCGTCAGGGCTTCTTTACCGTGCAACAGGCTTGTCCAACCTGTCATGGCCGTGGCTCGGTAATCAAGGATCCCTGCACGGCATGTCATGGGCACGGTCGCGTGGAGAAATCCAAAACGCTGTCAGTGAAAATTCCTGCGGGCGTCGACACTGGCGATCGCATTCGTCTGAGTGGCGAGGGTGAAGCGGGTGAGCATGGGGCACCTGCGGGCGATCTCTACGTTCAGGTTTCAGTGCGCAAGCACCCTATCTTTGAACGTGAAGAGAACAATCTGTACTGCGAAGTGCCGATTAACTTTGCGATGGCGGCATTGGGCGGTGAAATTGAAGTGCCTACCCTCGACGGTCGGGTGAAGCTGAAAGTGCCTTCCGAAACCCAGACCGGCAAGTTGTTCCGTATGCGCGGCAAGGGCGTGAAATCCGTACGTGGTGGCGCACAGGGCGATTTGTTGTGTCGCGTGGTGGTGGAAACGCCGGTCAGTCTGAGCGACAAACAGAAGTCACTGCTGCGTGAGCTGGAAGAGAGTTTTGGTGGGCCAGCCGGTGAGAAAAACAGCCCCCGTTCAAAAAGCTTCTTTGACGGCGTGAAGAAGTTTTTCGACGATTTAACCCGCTAAGTCTGGAAGATCAATCACAACGGGCAGCCTGAGCGCTGCCCGTTTTTTATTGCTTAATTAACAGCCGTCTGCCAGACGGATTAAGTGATTTATTCAGGCTTTATCAATCCGGTTAAGGTCGCCGTCGGTCAGTTCAGATTTTTAAAAATGCATCCCAAAGCCGGAGACAATCGATATTACTGCCATCAGGACAGATTTCTGCCTGCAACCTGTTACGCGGTTGTGATTCTCCGCAGGGTTAGCCTGCCATAATATGTAAAGCTGCCGGGTAAAGAGGATTTTTAAACGTATCAGTAGCGCGCTGTGCGATACAATCTCCTGCAAGCCTGCTTTTTTACGATCTTTTCAGGCTGCTCTGTTATCTTTCTGTTCTCCGAACAATTCAGTATGCGTTCAACCATTTATCAGAAAACGACAGGGGCTACTCAGGGTATCAACTGTTTTACGCGCAGTGAGAGTCCGTATGCCGGCTCTGCTGTAATGTCATCTCTGTTCCAGGAAAGGTTTTAATGAAATTAGCGCTTAAGCGGATACTTAAGAATGAGGCCACCGGTGGTGTGGTGTTAATCATCGCGGCGATGGTGGCGATGTTTCTGGCAAACAGTGCGGCGACGCAGCAGACATATCAGGCAATCCTCAATATGCCGGTGGAATTCCGCTTCGGATCGCTGGATATCAGCAAAGACCTGCTGTTGTGGATCAATGATGCGCTGATGGCGCTGTTCTTTTTAATGATTGGATTAGAAGTTAAGCATGAGCTGATTTCCGGCTCTCTTGCCAGCCGTGAACGGGCGATGTTTCCGTTAATTGCCGCCGTTGGAGGAATGATTGCCCCGGGGGCGATTTTCGCGCTGCTCAATCACAGCGATCCGTTGGCTGTTCATGGTTGGGCGATCCCGACTGCGACGGATATCGCTTTTGCGCTGGGCATTCTGGCCCTGTTGGGTAGCCGTGTCCCCCCTGCTTTGAAAATGTTTTTGATGGCGCTGGCAGTGATTGATGACCTTGGCGCAATCCTGATTATTGCCTTCTTTTATACCCAGCATCTGTCGATGTTGGCGCTGACTGTTGCCGCCGGAGCCGTGCTGGTACTGGCCCTGCTGAACCGTTTTGGGGTACGCAGCATTACGGTGTATATGTTGGTGGGATTGGTTCTGTGGGTGGCAGTGCTGAAATCGGGTGTACATGCGACGCTGGCCGGGGTGATTGTTGGCTTCTTCATCCCTCTGGAGAAGCAAAATGGACACTCGCCAGCGATCCATCTGGCTCACAGTCTGGCACCCTGGGTTAGTTGGGTCATTCTGCCTTTGTTTGCTTTTGCAAATGCAGGCGTTTCGTTGACGGGCGTTTCGCTGAGCGGGCTGGCGTCGGCGGTGCCGTTAGGGATCATTCTGGGGCTGTTTATCGGTAAGCCGCTGGGTATCACCCTGATCTGTTGGCTGGCGGTGAAGTTGCGCATTGCAGCATTGCCGGAAAGTACACGTATGCGGGATATTGCTGCTATTGGGGTGCTGTGCGGTATCGGTTTTACCATGTCGATATTTATCGCGTCCCTGGCCTTCGATGCGGCTCATCTGGAGATGGTCAGACTGGCAAAACTGGGCATTCTTACTGGTTCTGTGGTGTCCGCCGTGGTGGGCTACACGCTGTTAAGGATAAAACTGCGCTAAAGCAGGGGGGCGCTGCCGGAACAGATGGCAGTCGGGGCCAGGCTGCCCCGGCGTGGTTATCAGGCATAGCTGCGCTGGAAGGCATTATTGAAAGCAAAAAAAAACCGCCACAGGCGGTTTCTTTTTAACACGGTATTAACAGCGGGGCGATTAAGCCAGTTTGTTAATCTGTGCAGTCAGGTTCGCTTTATGACGAGCCGCTTTGTTCTTGTGAATCAGGCCTTTAGCTGCCTGACGATCCACAATTGGCTGCATTTCGTTAAATGCAGTCTGCGCAGCTGCTTTATCACCAGTAGCGATAGCTGCATATACTTTCTTGATAAAAGTACGCATCATTGAACGACGGCTAGCGTTGTGCTTACGACGCTTCTCAGACGTTACGGCGCGTTTCTTAGCTGATTTGATATTAGCCAAGGTCCAACTCCCAAATAGTTCTGTAAGGACAATTCAAAGGCCGAGGAATATGCCTCTTTCGCCTGAGGTTGTCAATGGATTTGTGCAAATAAGCGCCGTTGTTACAACAGCACCTGATTACGTTTCGATGGCGCAAGATTCTACCAGCTTCATCCGGATGAATACAGCTTATTCACAATAAAAATCTCTGCCGCCGGTTCATCCGCGCCAGGCGGAAAAAGCCATCAGGAACGACTTAAAGCCTCATTCGTGGGTTAACCTTCATCGCTGTACAAGGTATAATCCGCCGATTTCCATAAATTTGAGCCAGCCATGAAGTTTATCCGCGGCATACATAATCTCAGGGAGCAGCATCGCGGCTGCGTACTGACCATTGGTAATTTCGATGGCGTACATCGTGGTCATCAGGCGTTACTGGCCCGGCTGTGCGAGGAAGGGCGTCGGCGTGAACTGCCGGTGGTAGTGATGTTGTTTGAACCGCAGCCGCTGGAACTTTTTGCCGCAGGCAAAGCCCCGCCGCGTCTGACGCGCCTGCGTGAAAAAGTACGTTATCTCAGCGAAGCGGGTGTTGATGCGGTGCTCTGTGTCCGCTTTGACGGGCGTTTTGCCGCACAGTCGGCACAAAGTTTTATTGCCGATCTGCTGGTTAACAAACTTGGCGTCAGATTTCTCGCGGTAGGGGATGATTTCCGTTTTGGCGCGGGTCGCGAGGGCGATTTCCTGCTATTACAGCAAGCCGGTGCCGAATATGGCTTTGATGTGATCAGCACCCAGACCTTCTGTGAGGATGGCAAACGCATTAGCAGCACGGCAGTTCGCCAGGCGCTGGCGGCAGACGATTTGACACTGGCAGCCACGCTGCTGGGTCATCCATTCAGCATTTCAGGCCGGGTGGTGCATGGCGATGCGCTGGGCAGAACCATCGGTTTCCCCACGGCTAATCTACCGCTCAGGCGCTATGTCTCGCCGGTTAAAGGCGTTTATGCTGTTGAGGTGTTTATTGCTGGCGAGGGGCCAGTCCCGGGCGTGGCGAATATTGGTACCCGTCCAACGGTGTCCGGTATGCGTCAACAGCTGGAGGTTCATCTGCTGGATGTTGCAATGGATCTGTACGGTCGCCATATAGATGTGGTGCTCCGCAAAAAAATACGAAACGAGCAGCGCTTTTCCTCACTGGATGCGTTGAAAGAGCAAATTGCTAAAGATGTGGTGACGGCCCGACACTTTTTTGGGTTGGATACACCGCTTTAAACAGAAGCGAAATACGGAATCGAGAAGCTGATGAGTGACTATAAATCTACCCTGAATTTGCCGGAAACCGGGTTCCCGATGCGTGGCGATCTGGCCAAACGCGAACCGGGAATGTTGCAGCGCTGGTATGATGACAATCTTTACGGCCTCATTCGTGCAGCCAAAAAAGGGAAAAAAACCTTCATCCTGCACGATGGCCCTCCTTATGCCAATGGCAGCATTCATATCGGTCACTCAGTTAACAAGATTCTGAAAGACATTATCGTCAAGTCTAAAGGCATGGCAGGTTTTGACTCGCCTTACGTTCCCGGCTGGGACTGCCACGGTCTGCCCATTGAGCATAAAGTCGAACAGATGATCGGCAAACCGGGCGAGAAGGTCACGGCGGCTGAGTTTCGCGAAGCCTGCCGCAACTATGCTGCTGAGCAGGTTGAAGGCCAGAAGAAAGATTTTATCCGTCTGGGCGTGCTGGGCGACTGGGATCGTCCCTATCTGACCATGGATTTCAAAACCGAAGCCAACATTATTCGTGCGTTAGGAAAAATCATCGGTAATGGTCACCTGCATAAAGGTGCCAAGCCGGTGCACTGGTGTCTTGACTGCCGCTCAGCACTAGCTGAGGCGGAAGTTGAATATTACGACAAAACTTCACCGTCAATTGATGTGATGTTCAATGCGGTTGACCGCGAGGCGGTGGCGGCCAGATTTGGTGCTGACAAGGTTGATGGGCCAGTCTCGCTGGTTATCTGGACCACCACGCCGTGGACCATGCCTGCCAACCGGGCTATTTCTCTGCATCCGGACTTTGACTATCAGCTGGTACAGATTGACGGTCGGGCATTAATCCTGGCGAAAGAGCTGGTTGCCAGCGTGATGAAACGTGCCGGGATTAGCGAATGGCAGGTGCTCGGTGAAGCGAAAGGCGCTGCGCTGGAACTGATGGGCTTCAGACATCCGTTTCTCGACCTGACGTCTCTGGTCATACTGGGTGAACATGTGACGCTGGAAGCGGGTACTGGTGCGGTGCACACTGCGCCTGCCCACGGTCCCGATGACTATGTTATCTGCCAGAAGTACGGGATTGAAGCGGCGAATCCGGTTGGCCCTGATGGCAACTACCTGCCGGGAACCTGGCCCACGCTTGATGGCGTCAACGTTCTGAAAGCAAATGACATGATGGTCGATCTCCTGCGTGAAAAAGGTTCGCTGTTGCACGTTGAAAAACTGCTGCACAGCTACCCACACTGCTGGCGTCACAAAACGCCTATCATCTTCCGTGCCACGCCACAGTGGTTTATCAGCATGGATCAAAAAGGTTTGCGTCAGCAGTCGTTACAGGAGATCAAAGGCGTGCAGTGGATTCCGGACTGGGGCCAGGCGCGTATTGAATCGATGGTGGCTAACCGTCCTGACTGGTGTATTTCACGTCAGCGCACATGGGGCGTACCTATGGCGCTGTTCGTGCATAAAGAAACCGAAGAGCTCCACCCTGATACCCTTGCGCTGATGGAGAAAGTCGCTCTGCGCGTTGAGCAGGACGGTATTCAGGCCTGGTGGGATCTGGATGCCAGCGAGCTGATGGGTGCAGATGCGGCAAACTACATCAAAGTTCCCGATACCCTGGATGTATGGTTTGACTCCGGGTCAACCAGCTATTCGGTGGTCGATGCGCGTCCGGAATTTGGCGGCCATGCTCCGGATATGTATCTGGAAGGCTCAGACCAGCATCGCGGTTGGTTTATGTCCTCGCTGATGATTTCGACCGCCATGAAAGGTAAAGCGCCTTACCGCCAGGTACTGACACATGGATTTACCGTGGATGGTCAGGGACGCAAAATGTCCAAATCCAT
This sequence comes from Erwinia mallotivora, assembly GCF_000590885.1. Classification (GTDB taxonomy): domain Bacteria; phylum Pseudomonadota; class Gammaproteobacteria; order Enterobacterales; family Enterobacteriaceae; genus Erwinia; species Erwinia mallotivora. Next base: position 70,927 of record NZ_JFHN01000043.1, on the reverse strand, counting down.
TGGTAACACGGTCTCGCCTCAGGATGTGATGAACAAACTGGGAGGAGACATCCTGCGTCTGTGGGTAGCATCGACCGACTACTCCGGCGAGATGGCCGTGTCTGATGAGATCCTCAAACGTGCCGCTGACGCCTATCGTCGTATCCGTAATACCGCCCGTTTTCTGCTGGCGAACCTGAACGGTTTCAATCCGGAAACGGACAGCGTGACGGCTGAAGAGATGGTGGTGCTGGATCGTTGGGCAGTAGGCTGTGCCCAGGCTGCGCAGCAAGATATTGTCGATTCTTACAGCCGGTATGACTTCCATGAAGTTGTTCAGCGACTGATGCAATTCTGTTCGATTGAGATGGGTTCATTCTATCTGGATATCATCAAAGATCGTCAGTACACCGCGAAAGCTGATGGCCTGGCGCGTCGCAGTTGCCAGACTGCGCTCTACCATATTGCGGAAGCGCTGGTACGCTGGATGGCGCCCGTCCTGTCGTTCACGGCTGATGAAATCTGGAATGAGCTGCCCGGGCAACGCACTAAGTATGTCTTCACTGAAGAGTGGTATGACGGCTTGTTTGGCCTGGCAGAAAATGAAGCAATGAATGACAGCTTCTGGGCTGAACTGCTGAAAGTGCGTGGTGAAGTGAATAAGGTGATAGAGCAGGCTCGTGCGGACAAACGCGTAGGTGGCTCTCTTGAAGCAACGGTCACACTTTATGCTGATGCTGCTCTGGCGGAAAAACTGACCAGCCTGGGCGATGAACTGCGCTTCGTATTGCTGACGTCAGGGGCGCAGGTGGCCGATTATGCACTGGCGACAGAAGAAGCTCAGCAGAGTGAGCTGGTAAAAGGTCTGAAAATTGCGCTGCACAAAGCCGAAGGAGAGAAATGCCCACGCTGCTGGCATTACACTACTGATATCGGTCAGAGTACCGAACATCCGGACGTCTGCGGACGTTGTGCTACCAACATAGCGGGCGCTGGCGAACAGCGTAAGTTTGCATAATGAAGCCTTTATTCTCAACCGGATTGCGCTGGCTGTGGCTGGTGCTGGTGGTGATTGCCATCGACTTCTTCAGTAAGCAGTGGATCATGAACACACTGATGCTGCACGAATCGATGTCAATAATGCCGTTTATCAATTTTTTCTACGCGCACAATTACGGTGCGGCCTTCAGCTTTCTGGCAGATAAAGGGGGCTGGCAGCGCTGGTTCTTTGCCGGAATTGCGGTGGCTATCGTGGTGGCATTGCTGGTGATGATGTACCGCAGTGAAGCCAGCAAGAAGCTGAATAATATCGCCTATGCGCTGATCATCGGCGGCGCACTGGGCAACCTGTTTGACAGGGCTTACCATGGCTTTGTGGTTGATTTCATAGATTTTTATATCGGTGACTGGCATTTCGCCACCTTTAATATCGCTGACTGCGGCATCTGTGTGGGCGCCGCGCTGATTGTTCTGGAGGGCTTTCTTGCTCCTGCCACTAAGCACGCTAAATAAGGGCCAGCTATGACTGATTCGGTACAGTCTGACAGTGCGGTATTAGTACATTTCACCCTGAAGCTGTCCGACGGTTCAACGGCGGAGTCCACACGCACCAACGGCAAACCTGCGCTGTTCAGTCTGGGTGATGGCAGCCTGTCATCTGGGCTGGAGGCCGAGCTGACAGGCTTGAAAACTGGCGATAAAAAAGCCTTTTCCCTGCCGCCGGAATCGGCTTTCGGCATGGCCAGCCCTGATTTGATCCAGTATTTTTCGCGCCGTGATTTTACCCAGGCAGGCGAGCCGGAGGTTGGGGCGATTATGCTGTTCAGCGGCATGGATGGTAATGAAATGCCTGGGGTGATCCGCGAGATTTCGGGTGATTCAATAACCGTAGATTTCAATCATCCGCTGGCTGGACAGACGATTCACTTTGATGTTGAAGTGCTGGAGATAAATCCGGTACTGGAGGCGACCAATGCAAATTCTGTTGGCTAACCCACGTGGCTTTTGTGCCGGTGTTGATCGCGCCATCAGCATCGTGGAACGGGCGCTGGAAATGTATGGTGCCCCAATCTATGTGCGCCATGAAGTGGTGCACAATCGCTATGTCGTGAACAGTCTGCGTGAGCGCGGAGCCGTCTTTATTGAAGATATCGCTGAGGTTCCGGACAGCTCAATTCTGATTTTCTCTGCGCATGGTGTTTCACAGGCGGTACGGGCTGAAGCCCGGGCTCGTGATTTGACGATGTTGTTTGATGCAACCTGTCCACTGGTGACAAAAGTGCATATGGAAGTGGCGCGCGCCAGCCGTAAAGGTACAGAAGCGATTCTGATTGGTCATGCGGGGCATCCTGAAGTGGAAGGCACAATGGGCCAGTACAGCAATCCCAAAGGGGGAATGTACCTGGTTGAATCTCCGGCTGACGTTGATAAATTGCAGGTCAGGGATGAAGATAACCTGTGCTTTATGACCCAGACGACGTTGTCGGTGGATGATACTTCAGAAGTTATTGATGCCTTGCGTCAGCGTTTTCCAAAGATCATTGGCCCGCGTAAAGATGATATCTGCTATGCCACCACGAATCGTCAGGAAGCAGTACGCACTCTGGCGAAAGATGCGGATGTCGTTCTGGTGGTGGGTTCCCGCAACTCATCCAACTCTAATCGTCTGGCGGAACTGGCCCAGCGCGCAGGTAAACTGGCTAAGTTGATCGACTCTGCTGATGATATTCAGGAAGAGTGGATCAAGGGCGTGAACTGCGTTGGCGTGACGGCGGGAGCATCTGCGCCAGATGTGCTGGTGCAGGAGGTGATTCAGCGTCTGCGTGAACTGGGTGGTGAAGTGGCAATTGAGCTGATTGGGCGCGAGGAAAATATTGTTTTTGAAGTGCCAAAAGAATTACGGGTTGATATTAAAACCATTATCTGACTTTCATCCCGGCGGCCCGCCGGGTTATTTTTTTTTTTCGACAGTAGAATTAATTAATCAACTGGGTTAATATTACCAGGCATTTGATATAATGCATCGCTCTGCTTATTTTAATTGAAAATTATTCAGAAATATTCTGTTTTTTTCATTTATTATTTTGTAGAGGTTCCTGTTTTATTTTAAAAGGAGTTTAATAATGAGAGAATTAACTTTCCAGGAAGTGACCTGTGTCAGCGGGGCGGGTGAAGATGGCGGCAGTCTGATAGCCACGGGTGCACTTGGTCTGCTGGTATCTATTCCGGTGATTGTCGTGGGTGCTATTCTTGGCATACCAACGCTTGGACTGGGCTTTGTTGCTATGGCAGCAGGTATCGTAGGAACTGCGCTCTCCGGCGTTGCGATAATTTCAGGAATAGTCCAGTCTTCTTCGAGCTGAATTATAATGGCGTAATGCTGATTTCAGCCAATATAAGGCAAACAAACGCGGCACAATTGTTTTGTGGCGCGTTTTTTATTTTAATCATTTCAACTTTTCCACTATGCGAATTTTGATACCGACGACATGACTGAATGCCATTGCAGACGCTATTTTTACCTCAATGCCCATCACAGATTGATTTCCAGTCGGTGTTAATGTGGGTTATCCCCCTGACAGGTCAATATCTATTGAAAAATAAATTAACTGTTATTCTTTTTTCCATGGTGAGTTCTTTCAGTAATATAACGGTCTGACGATGTTATTGCTGTTTTTATTGTTACGACGTTGCAGGTAAAGACATTTTCGTTATAGGTGATTTATCAGGTTTTATAGTTTTTTCCTACGGGGGTAAGGAGCAGTAACAGTTTTTTTGCTGTCCGGATACCTGCATCTTTATGACAGCAGGTCAGGCTGGTGCAGCACTGGCTGTGACTCCATTTTCTCTCGTACCTACCCGTTACATCTTCACGATAAGGGCAAATTGGATTTACTGATAATTCCTTCTGTCTGACGTAAAATTCTTATTACCTGTTTTTTATTGTGGCGCACTGTTTAACAGCTGGTTAACCTGACTGCGCTTTGCATGCACAGACTTAAGGGATTCATTATGAAAGAAGCACAGGTCCGCCTTGCCATCGTTGGCGCGGCGGGACGCATGGGACGTCAACTTATTCAGGCAGCCTGCGAGGCAGAAGGTGTGTGTCTGGGGGCTGCGCTGGTTCGCGAAGGTTCCTCGCTGGTGGGCGTGGATGCTGGTGAACTGGCGGGCACTGGGGTGCTGGACGTCAGAGTAAACAGTAGCCTGAGCGCGGTAGTGGATGATTTTGATGTGCTGATTGACTTCACACGTCCGGAAGGAACTCTGGAGTATCTGGCTTTCTGTCGCCAGCATCATAAAGCGATGGTGATTGGTACCACCGGTTTCGATCAGGCAGGAAAGGCGGAAATCAGTGCAGCATCTGAAGAGATTGCTATCGTTTTTGCAGCTAACTTCAGTGTCGGTGTCAATCTGGTGCTGAAGCTGCTGGAAAAAACCGCCAGTGTGATGGGCGAATATGCGGATATAGAGATAATCGAAGCACATCACCGCCATAAGGTGGATGCGCCTTCCGGTACGGCACTGGCGATGGGCGAAGCGATTGCAGATGCAATGGACTGGAAACTGGACGAGCACGCCGTCTACGCGCGTGAAGGGCATACCGGCGAACGTAAAGCAGAAACCATCGGTTTTGCGACTGTACGGGCAGGAGACATCGTCGGTGAGCATACGGCGATATTTGCAGATATTGGCGAGCGGGTTGAGATAACACACAAGGCTTCAAGTCGCATGACTTTTGCAAAAGGCGCTGTGAAAGCAGCTGTGTGGGTAAAAGCGCAAAAAAACGGACTTTTTGATATGAGAAATGTGCTTAATCTGGACGATTTATAATTTCATAACCATTGTGATGTGGTTTTTTCAATCTTACAATGTTGATTGTAATGGCAATAATTTTTATTGCCTTTTTTTATTCTGTATTTTAATGATTTTACTGCTTTTATGATTGATGGGTGATATTTTTCTGTTTTTTCATCTTTTTTTCTTCGTTTAAATGCTAATTTTTACCATCTGGTCCACTTTTATGGTGTTTTTTCGCCACCCGCAAACTCAATTCTGAGTGCAACCGCTTAAATGAGCTGGATAGTTGTTGTTTTCAGAGTAAATCATCCGAAATTCCAGTCAGTTGTCTAAAAAAGAAAGAAAAAATCTGATGTGCACTGGACAAGGTCAGGGGCGATCATTAGAATGCGCGCAATTTGCCAAAAATCGAGCAGTCAGGCGGTTTTTGCATTGATTCATCGCCTTGTTTTGAATTAATATGCAAATATTGTGACTGTTTATTCTCTGGAGGACGTTTTGATTAAGTCAGCGCTATTGGTTCTGGAAGACGGAACCCAATTCCACGGTCGGGCCATCGGGGCTACAGGGTCGGCAGTGGGGGAAGTAGTTTTCAACACGTCGATGACCGGTTATCAAGAAATCCTCACTGATCCTTCCTATTCCCGCCAGATTGTTACTCTTACTTATCCTCATATCGGCAATGTCGGCACCAACTCCGCAGACGAAGAATCTTCCCAGGTACATGCTCAGGGACTGGTTATTCGCGATCTGCCGCTGATAACCAGCAACTTCCGCAGTGAAGAAGGGCTGTCAGCTTATCTGGAGCGTCACAACATTGTCGCTATTGCCGATATCGATACTCGTAAGTTAACCCGTCTGTTGCGCGAAAAAGGCGCACAAAACGGCTGTATCATTGCCGGAGATGCGCCGGATGCCGCACTGGCGCTGCAAAAAGCACAGGCATTTCCGGGGCTGAAAGGGATGGACCTGGCAAAAGAAGTGGCAACAAAAGAAACCTACAGCTGGTTGCAGGGAAGCTGGCAACTGGAAGGTTTACCCGCGCCGAAAAGTGAGGCAGAGCTGCCTTACCATGTGGTGGCTTATGACTACGGCGTAAAGCGCAATATCCTGCGTATGCTGGTAGATCGTGGCTGTCGCCTGACGGTGGTTCCGGCACAAACTTCAGCAGAAGACGTGCTGAAACTTAATCCGGATGGGGTCTTCCTTTCTAACGGACCTGGCGATCCAGAACCCTGTGATTACGCGATTACCGCCATTAAGACATTACTGGAAACGGATGTGCCGCTGTTTGGTATCTGCCTGGGGCACCAGCTGCTGGCACTGGCCAGCGGTGCTAAAACGGTCAAGATGAAGCTGGGACATCATGGTGGTAACCATCCGGTGAAAGATCTGGATAACAACACGGTGATGATTACCGCGCAGAACCATGGCTTCGCCGTGGATGACAACAACTTACCTGACAATCTGCGGGTGACACACACTTCATTGTTTGACCATACGGTACAGGGGATTCATCGAACTGATAAAGCGGCATTCAGTTTTCAGGGTCACCCTGAAGCCAGTCCGGGCCCGCATGATGCCGCCCCCTTGTTCGATCACTTTATCGAACTGATCACTGCCTACCGTGCTGACGCAAAATAATCAGGAGCGAGAAAATGCCAAAACGTACCGACATAAAAAGTATCCTGATCCTTGGCGCTGGCCCGATCGTTATCGGCCAGGCCTGTGAATTTGACTACTCTGGCGCACAGGCCTGTAAGGCTCTGCGTGAAGAGGGTTACCGCGTTATTCTGGTCAACTCCAACCCGGCGACCATCATGACCGACCCGGAGATGGCCGATGCGACCTATATCGAGCCAATCCACTGGGAAGTGGTCCGCAAAATTATCGAAAAAGAGCGCCCGGACGCGGTTCTGCCGACGATGGGCGGTCAGACCGCACTGAACTGCGCGCTGGAACTGGAACGCCGCGGCGTGCTGGCGGAGTTTGGCGTGGCGATGATAGGTGCCACCGCTGATGCCATCGATAAGGCAGAAGATCGCCAGCGCTTTGATAAAGCGATGAAGAAAATTGGCCTGGAGACTGCGCGCTCTGGCATTGCCCACAATATGGAAGAAGCGCTGAAAGTGGCGGAGGATGTTGGTTTTCCGTGCATTATTCGCCCTTCCTTCACCATGGGCGGGACCGGTGGCGGCATTGCTTATAACCGTGAAGAGTTTGAAGAGATTTGCGAGCGCGGTCTGGATCTGTCGCCAACCAATGAGCTGTTAATTGATGAATCGCTGATTGGCTGGAAAGAGTATGAAATGGAAGTGGTGCGCGATCGCAATGACAACTGCATCATTGTTTGCTCAATTGAAAACTTCGATGCGATGGGCATCCATACCGGTGACTCGATCACCGTGGCACCTGCACAGACGCTGACCGACAAGGAATATCAAATCATGCGTAACGCCTCAATGGCGGTACTGCGTGAAATTGGTGTGGAAACCGGCGGTTCCAACGTTCAGTTTTCGGTTAACCCGGAAAATGGTCGTCTGATTATCATTGAGATGAACCCTCGCGTATCACGTTCTTCTGCACTGGCTTCAAAGGCGACGGGTTTCCCGATTGCGAAAATTGCTGCCAAACTGGCGGTAGGTTATACGCTGGATGAGCTGATGAACGATATTACCGGCGGACGTACGCCAGCCTCGTTTGAGCCATCTATCGATTATGTTGTCACCAAAATTCCTCGCTTTAACTTTGAGAAATTTGCCGGTGCAAACGACCGCCTGACCACCCAGATGAAATCGGTGGGTGAAGTCATGGCGATTGGCCGCACGCTTCAGGAGTCGATGCAGAAAGCGCTGCGCGGCCTGGAAGTCGGGGCGCATGGCTTTGATCCAAAAGTCTGTCTGAATGATGCCGAAGCGATGACCACCATCCGTCGTGAGCTGAAAGATGCCGGTTCGGATCGTATCTGGTACGTGGCCGATGCTTTCCGGGCGGGGATGTCGGTGGATGCTGTATTCAGCCTGACCAACATCGATCGCTGGTTCCTTGTGCAGATTGAAGAACTGATGCAGCTGGAGTCACAGGTTGCCCATCAGGGGATTAACGGTCTGACCGCTGATTTCCTGCGGACGCTGAAGCGTAAAGGCTTTGCCGATGCCCGTCTGGCGAAGCTGGCGGGCATTGCTGAGTCGGAAGTGCGTAAGCTGCGCGAGCAGTATCAGCTTCACCCGGTCTACAAGCGTGTCGATACCTGCGCGGCTGAATTCTCTACCGATACCGCCTATATGTACTCAACCTATGATGAAGAGTGCGAAGCGAATCCAAATCAGGACCGTGACAAAGTGATGGTGCTGGGCGGTGGTCCAAACCGCATTGGTCAGGGGATTGAATTTGACTACTGCTGCGTCCATGCCTCGCTGGCCCTGCGTGAAGATGGTTTTGAAACCATCATGGTTAACTGTAATCCGGAGACGGTTTCAACCGATTATGACACCTCAGACCGCCTCTACTTCGAGCCGGTCACGCTGGAAGACGTGCTGGAAATTGTACGAATCGAGAAACCTAAAGGGGTTATCGTGCAATATGGTGGCCAGACGCCGCTGAAACTGGCTCGTGAACTGGAAGCAGCAGGTGTACCGGTCATTGGCACCAGCCCGGATGCCATTGATCGTGCGGAAGATCGTGAACGTTTCCAGCAAGCCGTTGAGCGTCTGGGTCTGAAGCAGCCGGCCAATGCCACCGTCACCGCACTGGAACAGGCGGTGGAAAAAGCCGCAACCATTGGTTATCCACTGGTGGTGCGTCCGTCCTACGTGCTGGGTGGTCGTGCGATGGAAATTGTTTATGATGAAATCGATCTGAAACGTTATTTCCACACTGCGGTCTCGGTGTCGAACGATGCACCCGTGCTGCTGGATCGTTTCCTTGATGATGCGGTGGAAGTGGACGTCGATGCAATTTGTGACGGTGAGCGAGTGCTGATTGGCGGCATCATGGAACATATCGAGCAGGCTGGCGTTCACTCCGGCGACTCTGCCTGTTCTTTGCCAGCATATACCCTGAGCAAAGAGATTCAGGATGTGATGCGTCAACAGGTGGAGAAACTGGCCTTCGAGCTTTGCGTACGTGGTTTGATGAACGTGCAGTTTGCGGTGAAGGATAATGAAGTTTACCTGATTGAGGTGAACCCACGCGCCGCACGTACCGTCCCCTTCGTTTCCAAGGCAACGGGCGTGCCGCTGGCGAAAGTGGCTGCTCGCGTGATGGCCGGTAAATCACTGGCTGCTCAGGGCGTGACACAAGAGGTTATTCCGCCTTATTACTCGGTGAAGGAAGTGGTACTGCCGTTTAATAAATTCCAGGGCGTGGATCCTATCCTCGGTCCGGAAATGCGTTCGACCGGAGAAGTGATGGGCGTGGGGCGTACCTTCGCAGAAGCCTTCGGTAAAGCGATGCTCGGTGCGCAGAGCAACATGAAAAAAAGTGGTCGTGCTTTACTGTCGGTACGTGAAGGTGACAAAAAGCGCATCGTCGATCTGGCAGCCAAACTGCAAAAACTGGGCTTTGAGCTGGATGCCACTCACGGTACGGCTGTGGTGCTGGGTGAAGCGGGCATCAATCCACGGCTGGTTAATAAAGTGCATGAGGGACGTCCGCACATTCAGGACCGGCTGAAGAATGGTGAGTATGCCTATATTGTCAACACCACGGCAGGGCGTCAGGCGATCGAAGATTCTAAGCTTATTCGCCGCAGCGCACTTCAGTACAAAGTGCACTATGACACCACCCTGAACGGCGGTTTTGCCACGGCGATGTCATTAAATGCCGATCCCACTGAGCAGGTGATTTCGGTTCAGGAAATGCACGCGCAGATTAAGGGTTAATATCCCACAGGAAAGATTATCCCCGCTCAGGCGGGGATTTTTTTGTCTGGTTGACAGCAATCGCCTGCAATCTGGAGACGCAGCGTGAAACTGGTGACAGCCAGGATATCGCCTGGTTCCCGGGGCCTGTTGCTCAAACAGGCCAAACAAAGAGCATTTTTGCAACGTTTTGCGATGATTGAAATCTTCGGCACTCTTGTTCTTTCTCTTTTACGGTATGAACGAATGTGGGATATAAGGGCATCGGGCAGGGAGCTTTAAAGCCTGATGGAGCTTGATACCGCATTATACTTTTCGTTTAAAAACCTTTACGCACTTCACCCGGCTTAGCTATCGACGAAACTTTCACCTTTCCGTATGATGACGCCAATTTTACACCCTGTTGAGTATCATCAGATGATAAGCCTTATTGTGGCCATGGCGGCCGACCGCATAATTGGGATGGAAAATGGCATGCCCTGGCACCTGCCCGCAGACCTGGCGTGGTTCAAACGACATACGCTGAATAAGCCCGTGATTATGGGGCGTCGTACCTTTGAATCGATTGGACGTCCTCTGCCTGACCGTTTGAATATTGTTATCAGCAGTTCACCCGGTGCTGACGCCGCCGTGACCTGGGTCACCTCTGTCGATGAAGCGTTACGTGCTGCCGGCGAAGCGGAAGAGATTATGATCATTGGCGGTGGCCGTATTTATGAACAGCTACTGCCACAGGCTGACCGACTCTATCTGACGCATATTGATGCTGAAGTTGAAGGTGATACCAGCTTCCCGGATTATGAACCGGATGAATGGCAGTCTGTTTTCAGCGAGTTCCGTGATGCGGACCAGCAAAACAGTCACAGCTGTTTCTGGGAAATTCTGGATCGCCGCTAACGGACAGGTTTCATACCGGTAAGCTCATAAATAAAAACATCCCGTACCTGATCGCACGGGATGTTTTTTTATGCCGTTCAGCATCTCTCAGCGGAGAGAGGTCCGGCACGAGTTTACTGCTGGTCGGATTTTTCCAGCACGGAAGGTTGGTGGAACCACGTCTGGTCCTCCCAGCGCAGCATGGTCAACGTCCCGCCCCAGCAGCAGCCGGTATCCAGTGCCAGAATTCCTTCCGGAGTCCCTTTGCCTTCCAGAGAAGCCCAGTGGCCAAATACAATGGTGTGGTCGCGGGCGACAGGGCCGGGGATCGCAAACCAGGGCTTTAAGGGCGGAGGAGCGGAATCAGGGGTATCTTTGCAGATCATATCCAACTGACCACCCGGAAAGCAGTAACGCATTCTGGTCAGCGCGTTGGTGCTGAAGCGCAGACGGGCCAGGCCACTCAGCGATGTACTCCAGTTATTGGGCATGTCGCCGTACATGGCATCAAGAAACAGCGGGTAGGTATCGCTGGCAAGCACGGCCTCTACTTCACGGGCGCAGCCACGTGCCGTTTCCAGATCCCACTGCGGGGTGATCCCGGCATGCGCCATCACCAGCTTTTTCTCATCATCCACCTGCAACAGTGGCTGACGTCGCAGCCAGTTGATCAGCTCGTCAGCGTCTTCCGCCTGGAGCAGAGACGTGAGGCGATCTTTGGGTTTGTTGCGACTGATGCCGGCAAATACCGCCAGCAAATGCAAATCGTGATTTCCCAGCACCATGCGCGCAGCATCGCCGAGCGAGCGAACAAAGCGCAGAACGTCCAGCGAATCCGGGCCACGGGCGACCAAATCGCCGGTAAGCCACAGGGTATCCTGTGCAGGGTCGAAGGCAACCTGCTTCAGCAGAGATTGCAATTCGTCGTAGCAACCGTGAACGTCGCCAATCAGATAAGTACTCATAAATCTGTCCGAAACACGCCGGGCCTGCGGAGCCCGGCGTAGAAGATGAATTAATGAATCTGGCTGGGAATAGCCAGTCGGAACACCGGAATCGCCACCTGGAAAGCTTCGCCTTCGCTGTCAATCATCTCGTAGTGGCCCTGCATGGTGCCCATCGGAGTTTCCAGAATGGCACCGCTGGTATACTGAAACTCGCCGCCTGGTGGGATATGTGGCTGCTCACCGATCACCCCTTCGCCCTGAACTTCCGTCTCGCGGCCATTGCCGTTGGTGATCAGCCAGTATCGGCTGATCAGTTGCACGGGGGTGCGCCCCGGATTGCGAATGGTGATGGTGTAAGCAAAAACATAACGATCATCTTCCGGTGCCGACTGTGACGGGACCCAGGCGCTCTGCACCTGAATACAAATCCGGGGCGTCTCGGCCATGGTATCAGTTCTCCTGCGACGATGGCTGAGGATGCTCAGCCAGCCAGTTTGCCAGTTGACAATACTGCGCGACAGAGATGTTTTCGGCCCGCAATGTCGGGTCGATATTCATCTGCTGTAATGCCTCAGGCGAGAACAAATGGCCGAGGCTGTTGCGCAGCGTTTTACGACGTTTACCAAAGGCTTCGGTCGTGATCCTGCTCAGCATACGAATATCCTTAACCGGGTGGGGCAGTCTGGCATGGGGCACCAACCGTACCACTGCTGAATCCACTTTAGGTGCCGGGGTGAAGGATTCAGGCGGCACTTCCAGCACCGGGATTACCTGGCAGTAATACTGTGCCATCACCGTCAGGCGTCCATAGGCTTTACTGCCTGGCCCGGCGACAAGGCGGTTAACCACCTCTTTTTGCAACATGAAATGCATGTCACGAATCGCATCAGTATAGCTGAAAAGGTGAAACATCAGCGGGGTGGAGATGTTGTAGGGCAGGTTACCAAAAACGCGCAGAGACTGGCCTTTTTCAGCGGCAAGTTCCGCGAAATTAAAGGTCATCGCATCCTGCTGAAAAATCGTCAGCTTCGGCCCGAGAAAAGGGTGAGTCTGCAAGCGGGCGGCCAGATCACGATCAAGTTCGATAACCGTCATGCTCTCCAGTCGCTCACCAACCGGTTCGGTCAGCGCGCCCAGACCGGGCCCGATTTCCACTACCGCCTCGCCGGGCTGTGGATGAATGGCGGAGACAATGCTGTCAATAATGTATTGATCGTTCAGAAAGTTCTGGCCGAAACGTTTGCGGGCAAAGTGGCCCAGATGGACGCGATTATTCATTGAGTTGAGATCATGGTGATGGCGAGATTAAGCGCCGTAATAAAGCTGCCCGCATCAGCCTGCCCCAGGCCTGCCAGATCTAAGGCGGTGCCGTGGTCGACTGAGGTGCGGATAAAAGGCAGGCCGAGGGTGATATTGACTGCCCGGCCAAAGCCCTGATATTTCAGTACTGGCAGTCCCTGATCGTGATACATCGCCAGAACCGCATCTGCCTGTTGCAGATATTTGGGCTGGAACAGGGTATCTGCCGGTAAGGGCCCCGTCAGCCGCATACCGCGCTGCCGCAGTTCATCCAGCAGAGGAATTATCACATCGATCTCTTCCCGCCCCATATGACCGCCTTCTCCGGCATGAGGATTGAGGCCACAGACAAAAATATGTGGTTCAGCCAGGCCAAATTTAGTGCGCAGATCGGTATGGAGAATGTCGATGACTTCGCGCAGGCTGTCGCGAGTGATAGCGGCTGAGACATCTTTTAACGGTAAATGCGTGGTTGCCAGCGCCACCCGCAACGCTTCGGTGGCAAGCATCATCACCACGCGTGCACACCCTGCGCGTTCTGCAAAAAACTCGGTGTGACCACTGAAAGGGATACCGGCATCGTTGATCACCCCTTTATGCACCGGGCCGGTAATCAACGCGGCAAATTCGCCGCTGAGGCAGCCATCGCAGGCGGTGGTCAGCGTCTCCAGCACATAATGGCTGTTTTCGACACAGAGCACACCGGGCCGGACCGGTTGCGCGGTGGCAACCGGCAGCAGCGTCAGCGTACCTGCCGCCTGGGGTTGTGCGATACTGCCCGGCTGATACTGCCGCAACGCCAGCGGTAATCCCAGCGCGGCGGCCCGCTCCAGCAGCACCGCCGGATCGGCACAAACCACCAGTTCAACCGGCCAGTCATGCTGGGCCAGTTGTACGGTGACGTCAGGGCCTATTCCGGCAGGTTCGCCGCTGGTGATCACGACGCGCTGATTACTGAGCATTGCCATCCAGAATTTTCACATAGGCTGAGGCTCGCTGTTCCTGCATCCAGGTTTGTGCTTCTTCTGCAAACTTACGATTGAACAGCAGACGATAAGCCCGCTCTTTCTGCGCTGCGTCAGTTTTATCCACCTGGCGTGTATCCATCATCTGGATCAGATGCCAGCCGAAGGAGGAGTGGACCGGACCGCTCATCTGGCCTTTATTCAGCTTCAGTAACGCATCGCGGAACGCCGGATGAAACACTTCGGGTGAACTCCAGCCCAGATCGCCGCCCTGGTTAGCCGAGCCCGGATCTTCTGAGATATTTTTCGCGGCCTGCGCAAAGGTGGTTTTGCCGCTGTTGATATCTGCCGCAATCTGCTCCAGCTTCTGACGCGCCTGGTCGTCGGTCATCACGGGTGAAGGCTTCAGCAGAATATGCCGGGCATGAACTTCCGTTACCGAGATGCTCTGGTTATCACCACGAATGTCATTCACTTTCAGAATATGAAAACCAACGCCGGAGCGGATTGGACCAATGATATCGCCCTTTTTGGCGGTAATCAGCGCCTGTGCAAACAGCGACGGCAGCTCCTGGATACGGCCCCAGCCCATATTGCCGCCTTTCAGCGCCTGCGGATCGGCCGAGTAGGTAATAGCCAGTTTGCCGAAATCACCGCCATTTTTTGCTTCGCTGACCAGCTGATTAGCCAGCTTTTCCTGATCGTCCACCTGCTGCTGCGTCGGATTCTCAGGCAGCGGCAACAGGATATGACTGAGGTTCAGTTCGGCCGCTTCGCTGTTCTGAGAAGAAACCTGTTTAGCCAGCGAGTCCACTTCCTGCGGCAGGATGGTGATGCGACGGCGCACTTCATTGTTGCGCACTTCGGCAATGGTCATCTCTTTGCGGATCTGCTCGCGGTAGGTGGCATAGTTCATACCATCATAAGCCAGACGGCTGCGGAGCTGATCGACGGTCATTTTGTTTTGCTGAGCAATGTTAGCAATCGCCTGGTCGACCTGTGCGTCCTGAATCTGGATACCGCCCTGTTTGGCCATCTGCAACAGAATGTTGTCCATTACCAGACGTTCAACAATTTGATGGCGCAGCGTTTTGTCGTCAGGAAGCTGCTGACCAGCCTCCTGGGCCTGACTTTTGACTGACTGCATCATGCCGTCTACGTCGCTCTCCAGGACCACGCCGTTATTAACCACGGCGGCAACTTTATCAACTACCTGTGGCGCTGCAAATGCGGTGCTGGCTGTCAGCGCCGCACTAAGGATCAGCATTCTCCAGTTCTTCATACTTTTTCCATTCTTCTGTCCGCTCAGCGGGTTTACAAACGAATTATCACAACATCAGAAAGAGCGCTGATAAGGCAAAATGCCCTGACGCAGCATTTCACCTGAACCCAGACTGTAAGACGGGCTCAGGCCACGTAGCTCAATGTTGAACGAGATTTTGTTGTCGTAGTGACTTGTACTGTTAGTGCTGTCCCAACTGGTGATTTTACGCTCGTACCCCAGACGGATGGCATAGCAGCATGAGCTGTACTGTAAGCCAAGCAGCTGATCGGCAGGCTGTTTGGCTTTGGTATCGTAATACCATGCGCCCACGACTGCCCAGGCATCAGCAATTGGCCAGCTGGCGGTCGCGCCTACCTGCGAAATCCCCTGCTGATAACCTGGATTGGTGATCTGGCTTAACGTCTGCTGAATGTACTCCGGGCTGGTATAGCGATAATTCAGCTGCACCAGACGGTCTGCATCACGACGGTATTCCAGCACCGCATTTCCCTGTGAAACGGCATTCAGCCGGGTATCGTACTGAACCCCGCCGCGTGCGTTCCAGCGATCGCTGATTTTCCAGAACGTGTCTCCCGCCCACTCAATACTGCCACGATCGTCCGAGTCAGCCGTTTCAAGACCGGTTCGGGATGGGGTAAACGAGTAGATTTGACCAACGGATGCGTTAAAACGTTCAACCAGATCGTTATCAAATATTCGGGTGGTCACACCGGTGGTGATTTGATTAGCGGAAGCGATACGGTCCAGGCCGCTGTAAGTGCGGTCACGGAACAAACCGGTGTAGTCGCTTTGCAACAGGGTGGAGTCGTAAGCGCGAATATTACTCTGATCGCGATAAGGCACATACAGATACTGCAAACGTGGCTCCAGCGTCTGAGTGTAACCTGGTGACCAGTCCATATCGCGGTCAAACACCATTTTACCGTCGACTTTAAACTGCGGCATCACCCGGTTAACCGTGCTTTTCAGCTGGTTCACTTTGCTGGTATCGACATTCTGATTCCAGTAATCAATCTCATCCTGCTGGTAATGGGTCGCCAGCAGTTTGGCTTCGGTGTTCAGGCTACCCCAGCGGTTGGACATCGGCAGATTAATGGTGGGCTCCAGATGCAGACGGGTGGCATCCGGGTACTTCTCATTAACGTTGGTAAATTTGACCGCCTGAGCGTACAGATGGGTGTCAAACGGACCGACATCGTTCTGGTAATAGTTGAAATCAAACTGCGGCTCAGCACGATAAACGTCGTTGCTGGTTTGCGTGGAGAAAATCTGGAACTGCTTGGTCGACAGCGTCGCATCCCAGTTTGTATCCGCATAGCCTACGCTGAATTTCTGCGTGACATAGCCATCGGTGGAGCTGGCGTAGGGCGAGTCGAGATCGGTGAAGTAATAAACATCACTGACTTTGGTGTAGTCAACGTTAAAGCGCCAGTTCTGATCGTAGACCCCGGCATGTTTCCAGGTAAACATCCAGCGGTCGGAATCATCAGCGTTGGTGATGTTACGCGCCGCGGCATCTTTGGTGAACTGGTCGTCAGATGGCATGTAGTCAAACTCCATCAGACCGACACCAGCCTGGGTCAGGTAGCGGAATTCATTCTGCAACTGCGTACCACGATTACTCATGTAATGCGGCGTGATAGTGGCGTCAACCTGCGGCGCGATGTTCCAGTAATAAGGCAGTATGAATTCAAAGCCGTTAGAACTACCGTACTTGGCATTGGGAATCAGGAAACCTGAGCGGCGTCGATCGCCGATCGGCAGCTGTAAGTAAGGGCTGTAGAGCACCGGCACTTTGCCAATTTTAAAGCGCGCGTTCCAGATTTCTGCCACCTGCTCATCGCGATCTTCGATGACCTCTGTTCCCGCGACGCTCCAGCTGTTATCGCCGGGCAGGCAGGAGGTAAAGGTGCCGTTCTCCAGGATGGTGTAGCGGTTCTGGCCGCGCAACTTCATCTGATCGGCGGTGCCTCGCCCCTGACGTCCCACCATCTGATAGCTACCATTCCAGACGTTGGTATCTTTGGTATTGAGGTTGGACCAGCCTTTCGGTCCCTTTAACACCACCTGATTATCGTCGTAATGCACATTACCCAGCGCATCGACGGTACGTACCGGCGTGGTCTCGCCCGGCGGCTGTTTCTGGTGTAATTGCACTTCATCAGACTGTAGACGCCCATTGCCTTGCTGAATATCCACGTTGCCGGTAAACACCGCATTATCGGGATAATTGCCTTGTGCCTTGTCCGCGTTAATCGTCACCGGCAGATCGTTGGTATTTTTCCCCTGCACAAGGGGACGGGTGTAGTTTGGCACACCCAGCATACACTGCGATGCGAGGTCGTCGGCCAGACCCTGCTGGCTGTAAAGTGCTGAACCAATCAGTGTGGCCAGCAGAGTAGGTAATCGTTTTTTCATACGCGGTATCGAAAATTCCGTGATAGCAAGCATCATGCCGACAAACGGTCAGAGACTAACGTACTCAACAGCGTTGCGCCAGTGCTATACCTTGCATCTTGCAAATTGCAGACATGTCGGCTTCCCTTACTCCGCTCAGTCACTTACTTTAGTAAGCTTCAGGTGAGTTCGGGCAGTTGCCGGTTGCCTGTAAATCTGAAATATGTCAGGTAACGCCTGATGGTCTGGCCGCGTTGCCGTTAGGCTCTGGGATAAATGACGGGTATGATAATGCAATTTTTAGCCTTCAGCATGGCGAATTGAGGAGTATATGCGCTATTGGGGAAAAGTTATCGGGCTGGTACTGGGATTATTAAGCGGTACGGGTTTTTGGGGATTAGCGTTCGGCCTGCTGATTGGTCACCTGTTTGACAAGGTGAGGACAGTCAAAGGGCAGGGATATTTTGCTAATCAGCAGGTCCGGCAGACACTGTTTTTTCGCACCACCTTTGAGGTTATGGGGCACCTGACGAAATCGAAAGGCCGGGTGACCGATGCTGATATCCAGATGGCGTCCTTGCTGATGGATCGTATGCAATTGCATGGTGAAGCGCGATCCTCTGCACAACGCGCTTTTCGTGAAGGTAAAGAGGGTGACTACCCGCTGCGCAGTAAATTGCAGGAGCTGCGCAGTGCCTGCTTCGGGCGTTTCGATCTGATTAGGATGTTTCTGGAGATTCAGATCCAGGCTGCGTTTGCGGATGGTTCACTGCACCCCAATGAGCGCCAGGTGCTGTATGTCATTGCTGAAGAGCTGGGCATCTCCCGTATGCAGTTTGATCAGTTTCTGCGAATGATGGAAAGCGGTCAGCAATTTGGTGGCGAAGGTCAATCGTGGAGGAATACCGGTTCTCAGGGGGGATTCAATGCTGGTCAGCGTGGACCGACGCTGGAAGATGCCTGTAGCGTGCTGGGCGTGAAAAGCAGTGACGATGCGGCAACCATCAAGCGGGCTTACCGCAAGCTGATGAGCGAGCACCATCCGGATAAACTGGTCGCCAAAGGTCTGCCTCCGCAGATGATGGAAATGGCCAAGCAGAAGGCACAAAATATCCAGGCTGCATATGACCTGATCAAACGTGAGAAAGGTTTTAAGTAGGACGCTGATGCTGATAAGGGAGCGCGTCTCCCTTTATCAGGCTTAATAACCAGGACGTGGTCCCATTCTGGAATACTCGTGATATTCACTGTGCGGCGGGGGTAGCCGTATTTGGGTGCGTCAAATTTATTATCAGGCCCATAAAACAAATAAAAACTGTAAAGCCTGTACCCGTCAAAAATGTGTAATAAAAAGACATAATCTTATTAATATGATAATCCAGCGTGCCGGGGCGTTTCACCACGCAGTATCCGGGGGCGATGTGACGAGCCATATTTTCTCCATCCCTGTTTTCGTTAACGTGGCTTTCCTGCCACCGTTATCTCAAGTCGGATAACTATAAATAGTTCTTTCTCGTGACGCAAAAATTAATAATTTTTATCAGATTAAAGCGTCTTACCTGTCATCTTATCCATTTGAAAAACGGTTTTTTAATATCAGGCTGTACCAGGAAATAATAAACTCTCTGGCTAAGGTGGCGTCTTTTTTTCTTCCGACATGGCGATGTTTATTAAGATGGTCAGCATGATCAATACCTCTTTTAAATAAGGCTGATTTTAATTATCAGGTAAATGCCTGAGTGGTTTAGGTGTGATTGAGAAGCTGGTCTGTATAGTCTGCCGCAAGATAACTGCCGCATGATTTTAATGCATTGTTAATAAGCTGTTCTGAAATCGGTGAACTTATATGACTAATGATAAATACAGCAGGTTCCTGATACTGGCCATCATAACCGAAATCATTGCTACCACATTGCTGGGCTTATCCAGTGGTATGACAAAATGGCTCCCTGCGTCAGGTGCGCTGGCCGCTTATTTTTGTTCATATTATTTGCTGACGCTTTCGTTAAAAAAAATCCCCATTGGCCTGGCTTATGCGCTCTGGGCGGGCATCGGCATTGTAGCGACATCGCTGATTAATTTTTTCCTGTCTGGTAAAGGCGTTCATCCCGGGGGGCTGTGCGGGATTTTACTGATTATTACGGGTGTACTGGTCATTAATTTACTGGCCAGAGATGAGTTAAATGAAAATACGGCAGAGGAGAACAGTTAATGCCTGTTGCCTTATCTGGTTTTGCCTGGTTATCGGTGGCAATAATTACCGAAGTTATTGCTACCAGCCTTTTACCTAAAACCAATGATTTTCGTCGGGCAGGAATAACCCTTGCCGTCCTGACGATTTATTTTCTCTGTTTCTTTTCACTTTCCAGAGCGATGACTGCTCTTTCGGTGGGGCTGACTTACGCCTTATGGTCCGGTCTGGGCATTGCGATGGTTAATATCGCAGGGATGATTTTTTTTCGGCAGAAAACAGGGAAGTACACCCTCACAGGCATCCTTTTAATTGTCACTGGTTGTATTACGATGGGAGTATTTAAATGACAAATGAGACGCTTCTTCCAAGAATTTCCGCCCTGCGTGAGCGTTATTTACAGGCTAAGCCTTTTATTTCAGCCTCCCGTGCCAGAGCGGTAACCGAAATTTATCGTCGTTACCCTGGAATGCCGGTTTTGTTATTGCGCGCGATGGCGTTTCGCCGTGCCTGTCAGATTGCCCCGCTGGTCATTGGTGAGCAGGAGCTGATCATCAGCCATCCAGCCGGGGCGGCGCGTGGCGGAGAAATCTCGCCTGAAATTGCCTGGCGCTGGGTGGCTGATGAGCTGGAAACCATGTCAACGCGTACTCAGGACCCTTATCAGATCAGCGAAGAGGTCAAGCGCGAACTGCGTGAAGAGATCTTTCCCTTCTGGCAGGGGCGTTCTCTGGATGAAATGGCGGAAACACAGCTGCGCCATGCCGGGCTGTGGGAATGGAGCACCCACGATGGCATCTGTGATCTGAGCATTAAAACCCAGAATGGCGGCGGCGATACCTGTCCCGGTTACGACATCATTTTGTTGCAAAAAGGGCTGGGAGGCGTGCGTAAAGAGGCAGAAGAGGCGCTGTGCCAGCTCTCTGCAACCTGTGCGGAAGATCAGGAAAAACAGTACTTTTATCAGGCCATTATCGAAACCTGTCAGGGCGTGACGGATTATGCCCATCGCTATGCCGACTATGCCGACCAGCTGGCGCAGCAGGAAACCTCTGCACAGCGTAAGGCCGAGCTGGAAAATCTGGCGGTCATTTGCCGCCGCGTTCCCGAGCAGCCACCGCAAAGCTTTCACGAGGCTTTACAGGCTATCTGGTTTGCGCAGTCGCTGTTTATTCTGGAAGAGAATCAGACCGGCATTTCGCTGGGGCGCGTTGATCAATATCTCTGGCCGCTGCTGGAGGCCGATCTGGCTTCAGGCGTACTGACGCTGGAACAGGCGGAAGAGCTGCTGTGCTGCTGGATGATCAAGATGTCGGAATGCATGTGGATTTGCAGCGCCGCCTCCGCAATGTACTTCGCCGGTTATCAGCCTTTCGTTAACCTGGTGGTGG
Source organism: Erwinia mallotivora (assembly GCF_000590885.1). Taxonomy (GTDB): domain Bacteria; phylum Pseudomonadota; class Gammaproteobacteria; order Enterobacterales; family Enterobacteriaceae; genus Erwinia; species Erwinia mallotivora. The sequence continues at coordinate 49,935 of NZ_JFHN01000043.1, read as the reverse complement.
GGGGACAAAAACGTGAAGGCGGAGACGCAACCAATCCACTCTCCCTGCTGATTATGGACTGCTCGCGTAAGCTGAAAATTTATCAGCCGAGCCTTGCCGTGCGTATTCACAACCAGTCGCCACAGCCGTTTATGCGCAAAATTGTCGAGGTGGTTCGCGCCGGGATTGGTTTCCCCGCCTGCCATTTTGATGATGCCCATATCAAAATGATGCTGCGTAAAGGGTTTGATTATGACGATGCCCGCGACTACTGCCTGATGGGCTGTGTCGAGCCTCAGCGTGCAGGCCGTATCTATCAATGGACCTCCGTGGGCTACACCACCTTCACCTGTGCCATCGAACTGGCGCTGAACAATGGCAAAACCGTCACCGGTTCGCAGGCTGGCCCGCAAACCGGTGAACTGCACCAGCTGACCAGCTATGAAGCCTTCGAGTCTGCGGTCAAGCAGCAGCTCAGCCATATCGTTCAGCAGGCGGCCAGAGCCACGCTGCTGGTGCAGAAACTACATAAAAGCCTGGCACCAAAACCTTTTATCTCCTGCCTGCTGGAAGGGTGTATGGCGCAGGGTAAAGAGGTGATGCAGGGCGGCGCGATGATTAACAACGGTCCGGGACTGATCTGGACCGGTATGGCGGATTATGCCAACTCAATGATGGTGATGCATGAGCTGGTCTGGCGACGGCAGCAGGTTACGCTGGAGCAGATGGCTCAGGCATTGCGGGATAATTTTGACGGTCATCAGCAACTGCACCTGGCCTGTCTGAACGTGGTGAAATTTGGCAACGATGTTGAGGAAGTTGACGTCATCGCACGCGATCTGATCCGTTTCACCGAAAATGAGCATCGTCAGTACCAGATGCTGTATGGTCCCTTTACCCACGGCACCCTGTCGATTTCCAACAATACCCCGTTCGGATTGGTGACCGGTGCGCTACCCAGTGGGCGTCTTGCCGGAATGCCGCTGGCGGACGGCATCAGCCCATCGCAACAGACTGACTTTGCCGGACCCACCGCCATTATCAACTCTGTTGGTCGCATCAACGTTGAAGAGATGGAAATTGGCATGGTGCATAACTTCAAGTTATTGCATGGCATTCTCGACACGCCGGAAGGCGAACAGGGGCTGATCACCCTGCTGCGCAGTGCCAGCATGTTGGGCAACGCACAGATGCAGTTCAGCTACGTTGATGATGAAACGCTGCGTAAGGCTCAGCAGGATCCGCAGCAGTACCGTAATCTGATGATCAGGGTGGCCGGGTACAGCGCCTTTTTTGTCGAACTCAGTCGTGAGGTTCAGGATGAAATTATCAGCCGCACCCAGCTTGAGCGGTTCTGAGTCTACCACCCCGACGGGCACGGTGTTTAACCTGCAACGTTTCTCGCTGCATGACGGTCCCGGCGTGCGCACCGTGGTGTTTCTGAAAGGATGCCAGATGAAGTGCGCCTGGTGTGCCAATCCGGAAAGTCTGGCATCGGCCCCGGAACTGTTTTTTGACCGTGCCCGCTGTGCAAAAGCGTCCTGCTGGCAGGCGTGTCCCGGCCGGGGACCTGCCGATAAGGCCGGGCACGTCGGACGGGTCGCCTGGCCGGCGGAAGATGCCTGCCCGGCGGCGGCGATCCGCCATGTGGGGCGTCAGCTCAGCGTTGATGACGTGATGCGCACGGTGCTGGCTGACGAGCTTTACTACCGCACCTCTGGCGGCGGGATGACCCTCAGCGGCGGTGAGATGGCGTTGCAGCCGGAGTTTTCTCGCGCGCTGTTGCTACGCGCCAGGCAGGAAGGCATCCATACTGCGGTGGAAACCTCCGGTTTTGCCTCCTGGCCTGCGTTATGGCAGGCCTGTGAGCTGAGCCAGCTGGTGCTGTTTGATATCAAGCTGGCGGATGAAACACGGCATCAACGCTACACCGGCGTCAGTAATCACCGCATTCTGAGTAATCTGAAGAAGCTGCTTTCGCAGGATATTCCGCTGCATATCCGTATTCCGGTCATCCCCGAGGTGAACGACAGTGAAGAAGAGGCACAGAAGATGATGGCGATGATTGCCGGGATAGTGCAGGGACACAGCAGTTTCCGCATGATTGATCTGCTGCCTTACCATAACTTTGGCAATCGCAAATATGAGCTGTCCGGCAGGGAGTGCCGCTATGAGCAACTGCATCCGGATCACGGTAAGCCACAGGTGGCGCTGATGGCCGCGATTGCCCGGCAGCACGGTCTGCCGACCACCACGCTGTCGCACTGTATTGGATAAGCCCCGATGGCCGATGATGGCTGTCGCCCGCGCTTAAAAGTCTGCGGGCTGACGAAAGGTCATTGCGGACTGAAAGCTGGGATGGGTGATGGTCAGCACCTCGGCATGGAGTTGCAGGCGGGAAGCCATCATTCTGGCCTGTTCATGGGCATAGAAGTTATCGCCAAGAATAGGATGCCCCAGCGCCAGCAGATGAACCCTGAGCTGATGAGAGCGGCCGGTAAGGGGCTTCAGCTGTAGCCGTGCGCTGTTATCGGCGGCGTACTCCAGCACCTGATACTCGGTTTGCGCGGCTTTACCGGTTTCAAAACAGACCTTCTGTTTTGGCCGGTTCGGCCAGTCGCAAATCAGCGGCAGATCGATAAGCCCCTTTTCCTGTGCCGGATGTCCCCAAACTCTTGCCACGTAGGTCTTCTGCGGTTCCCGTTCGCGAAACTGCCGTTTAAGTTCACGCTCTGCGCTTTTGGTCAGCGCCACCACGATCACCCCGCTGGTGGCCATATCCAGCCGGTGAACGGATTCCGCGGCGGGAAAATCGCGCTGGATGCGGCTCATCACGCTGTCGCTGTGTTCTGCCAGCCTGCCAGGAACCGAGAGTAGTCCACTGGGCTTATTGACCACGATAATATGCTGGTCCTGATACAGAATATGTAGCCAGGGTTCCTGCGGTGGGTTATAGGGTTCCATCTTTCTGCCTGTAGGGGCGGATTCACCGCCCCGTGGATATTACTGATGGGTGACGACAATCAGGCGCAGGGCATCCAGTCGCCAGCCTGCCTCGTTCAGCGCCAGCAGGACCTGCTCACGATTGTTTTCCAGCGCGTCGATTTCATCCTGACGGATGTTGGGATTGACGGCGCGTAATGCGTCCAGACGTGACAGTTCTGCACTCAGTTTCTCGTCAGCCTGCTGACGGGCGCGGTCGATCACCTTACGGGCTTCGGCGGCGGCCTGTTCTTCTGACAGTTGCAGGATCGCGTGCACATCCTGCTGAACCGCGTTCACCAGTTTGCTGCCGGTGTGGCGATTAACGGCATTCAGCTGGCGGTTGAAGCTTTCGAATTCCACTTTTTCGGCCAGATTGGTGCCTTTTCTGTCAACCAGCATCCGTACCGGCGTCGGCGGCAGGAAGCGGGTCAGTTGCAGATGTCTGGGGGCCTGCGCCTCCACCACCCAGATCAGCTCCAGCAGCAGGGTGCCGACCGGCAGCGCTTTGTTCTTCAGCAGGGAGAGCGCACAGCTGCCGGTATCGCCGGAGAGGATCAGATCCAGCCCGTTACGGATGATCGGATGCTCCCAGGTAATATACTGCGCATCTTCCCGCGAGAGCGCCTGGCCGCGATCAAAGGTGATGGTGCAGCCATCTTCCGGCAGGCCGGGAAAGTCCGGCACCAGCATATGATCGCCAGGCGTCAGGACAATCAGGTTATCACTGCGATCTTCCTGATTAATGCCGACGATATCGAACAGGTTCAGCGCAAAGTTAACCAGCTCAATATGGTTGTCCTGTTCCGCTATCTGCTCTGCCAGCGCCTGCGCTTTTTCGCCACCGTTGGAGTTCAGTTCCAGCAGACGGTCCCGCCCCTGTTCCAGCTGATTTTTCAGGTCGTCATGCTGTTGACGACACTCGCTGATAAAGTGATCCAGTCCATCCGTACTCTCCGGTGCGGCCAGATAGCCGGTCAGTTGCGCACTGACTTTGTCATACACTGTGCGGCCGGTAGGGCAGGTGTGTTCAAAGGCATCCAGGCCTTCGTGATACCAGCGCAGTAGTACGGCCTGGGCGGTTTTTTCCAGATACGGCACATGGATTTGAATATCGTGCGCCTGGCCGATGCGATCCAGACGGCCAATACGTTGTTCCAGCAGATCCGGATTGGCGGGCAGATCGAACATCACCATCTGGCTGGCAAACTGGAAGTTGCGGCCTTCGGAACCGATCTCTGAACAGAGCAGCACCTGTGCGCCGTTTTCCTCTGAAGCAAACCAGGCGGCGGCACGGTCGCGTTCGATAATTGACAGACCCTCATGGAACACGGCGGCGTGGATACCTTCACGTTCACGCAGCACCTGTTCGAGTTGCAGCGCGGTCGCGGCTTTGGCGCAGATCACCAGGATCTTGTCGGCCCGGTGGCTGGTGAGAAAGCCCATCAGCCATTCGACGCGCGGATCGAAGTTCCACCAGGTGCCGCTGTCGCCTTCAAACTCCTGATAAATCTGCTCCGGATAGAGCATGTCCCGCGCACGTTCATCGGCGCTCTTACGCGCGGCCATAATGCCGGAGACTTTGATTGCGGTCTGGTACTGCGTCGGCAGCGGCAGACGGATCTGATGCAGTTCACGCCGTGGAAAACCTTTCACGCCGTTACGGGTATTGCGGAACAGCACGCGGCTGGTGCCGTGGCGATCCATCAGCATTGCGATCAGTTCCTGACGCGCCGCCAGCTTGTTGTCGCCCTCGCCATTCGCCGTTTGCAACAGCGGTTCGATGTCCTGCTCTCCGACCAGGTCGTTAAGCATGTTCATCTCCTGCTGCGTGATGGCCTGGTCAGCCAGCAGCGTGGCAACCGCATCGGCAATCGGACGGAAATGCTGTTGTTCTTCAACAAAGGCAGCAAAATCATGGAAACGACTGGGATCGAGCAGGCGCAGACGGGCAAAATGGCTCTCCATACCCAGCTGTTCAGGCGTGGCGGTTAACAGCAGTACGCCGGGGATCTGCTCTGCCAGCTGTTCAATTACCTGATATTCACGACCCGGCTGACCTTCCTGCCATGCAAGGTGATGCGCTTCGTCAACGATCATCAGGTCCCAGGCGGCATCAGCCAGTTTTTCCAGCCGCTGCTTGTTACGGCGCACAAAGTCGAGCGAGCAGATAACCAGCTGTTCTGTTTCGAAGGCGTTGTCACTGTCCAGCTGGGCCTGGGCATAGCGGTCATCATCAAACAGCGCGAAATGCAGATTAAAGCGGCGCAGCATCTCCACCAGCCACTGGTGTTGCAGGGTTTCCGGCACAATTATCAGCACCCGCTCTGCACGTCCCGCCAGCAACTGCTGATGAATGATCATCCCGGCTTCAATGGTTTTCCCCAGGCCAACTTCATCCGCCAGCAGGACGCGCGGCGCATGACGGCGACCGACGTCGTGGGCGATGTGTAGCTGGTGCGGGATCAGACTGGTGCGCATCCCACGCAGGCCGCTGGTTGCCAGATGATACTGTTCGCTCTGGTATTTGCGGGCGCGGAAGCGCAGGGCGAAGCGATCCATGCGATCCAGCTGGCCGGCGAACAGACGGTCCTGCGGCTTACTGAATACCAGCTTGCTGTCGAGCATCACCTCACGCAGCACCACGTCAGTTTCGCCGGTATCCAGTCGGGTGCCGGTGTAGGTCATCAGCCCGTTGTCGCTGTTAACATCGCTGACCTCCATCTGCCAGCCTTCATGACTGGTGATGGTATCCCCCGGATTGAACATCACGCGGGTGATAGGAGAGTCATTTTTTGCATAGAGTCGGTTTTCACCGGTAGCAGGAAAAAGCAGGGTGACCATGCGTGTGTCGATGGCGACCACGGTTCCCAGTCCCAGTTCGCTTTCCGTATCGCTGATCCAGCGTTGACCAAGGGTAAAAGGCATAGATATTTGGCTCGGTTCTCTTTGTGGTGGGTACAGGCAAAACAATTCAGAAAATCAGAAAGGGCGCTATGGTACTGGAAGGAAAGAGATTCGTCACCTGTCAAAAAAGCCCCAACTGTCCGGTCACCAGTGCTGCAAAGTCATCTTCCAGAAAAGGAAGTATCCCTTCCGCTACCGGCTGTAACTGCTTTGTCAGGTAGTGATCGTAGTCCAGCGGCGTAATCCGTGCTTCCAGTGGTTCCGGCCCGCTGGTGGCGATCACGTAGCGAATCTTCCCGCCGTTCTGATACAGCAACGGGCGGCCCAGCTTGTGGTTTTGCTCATCGGCAATGCGCGCGGCTCTGACATGCGGTGGCACGTTGCGTTGGTAATCGTCCAGTGGGCGACGCAGCCTTTTGCTGTAGGTCAGCTGGCTGTCGAGTTCGCCGTCCAGCAACTGACGCACCGTCTCGCGGATATACTCCTGATAAGGCTGATTTTTGAAGATCTTCAGGTAGAGCGTCTGCTGAAAGTTTTGCGCCAGCGGCGTCCAGTCGGTACGCACGGTTTCCAGGCCTTTAAATACCATGCGCTCACTGTTTCCTTCACGGATCAGTCCGGCGTAGCGCTTTTTACTGCCCTGCTCGGCACCGCGTATTGTCGGCATCAGGAAACGGCAAAAATGGGTCTCATATTCCAGCTCCAGCGCGCTTTCAAGGCCGTATTGCTGCTGAAGATGTTCGCGCCACCACTGGTTAACCTTTGCGACCAGAGTGCGGCCAATGGCGGCAGCGGTCGGCTCATCATGCGGTGTTTTCAGCCAGACAAAGGTGGAGTCGGTGTCGCCATAGATCACGTCGTAGCCTTCGGCTTCTACCAGCTCTCGCGTCTGGCGCATAATCTCATGGCCGCGCAGGGTGATCGATGAGGCCAGCCGGGGATCGAAAAAGCGGCAGGCGCTGGTGCCCAACACGCCATAAAAGGCATTCATGATAATTTTCAGTGCCTGGGAGAGCGGCCGGTTACCCTGTTTTTTGGCCGCTTCGCGTCCCTGCCAGATTTGGCTGACGATCTCCGGCAGGCAGTGTCGGCGGCGTGAGAATCGTGCGCCGCGAAAGCCGCTGACCGAATCCGCGTCATCAGGATGGGCGATGCCTTCAATCAGGCCAACGGGGTCGATCAGGAAGGTACGGATAATCGAGGGATAGAGGCTTTTGTAGTCCAGCACCAGCACCGAGTCATACAGGCCAGGGCGCGAATCCATGACATAGCCGCCGGGGCTGGCCTCCGGGGCGATTTCCCCCAGTCCCGGCGCGACGTAGCCAGCGCGATGCATTCTGGGCAGATAAAGGTGGCTGAAGGCAGCAACCGAGCCGCCGTGCCTGTCGGCTGCCAGCCCGGTTACCGTTGCCCGTTCCAGCAGAAAGGGCATCAGCTCGGTGTGATGGAAGATGCGCGTGACCAGCTCGCAGTCCTTCAGGTTGTAGCGCGCCAGCGCGGGTTTGTCTTCGGCAAAACGCTGGTCTATCTCCTGCATTCTGTCCCACGGATTATCGATGGCTTTGCCTTCGCCCAGCAGCTGGCGCGAAACGGCCTCCAGGCTGAAGGAGTCAAAGTTCCAGAAGGCGGATTTCAGCGCTTCTATGCCATCAATAATCAGCCGTCCGGTGGCCTGGGCAAAGAATACGCCGGGCTTGAAGCCGTGTTCGCGCCACTCCAGCACCTCGTTATTACGTCCTAACCGCAGCGGGATGGCGTAGCGGTCCGCATGTTTTTGCAGCACCCGCAGATCGAACTGCACCACGTTCCAGCCAATCAGTACGTCCGGGTCGTGCTGCGCAAACCAGGCATTCAGTTTTTCCAGCAGCAGTGGCCGACTGGCGACATATTCCAGGTTGAAATCCAGCCCGCTGGCATCGCCATTCTCCGGGCCAAGCATATAAACATCGCGCTGACCGCAGCCTTCCAGTCCGATGCAGTACAGCTCACCGTGACGGGTGGTTTCAATATCCAGCGATACCCACTTCAGCGGCGGACGATAGTCAGGATGCGGCTTAACACGGGTATTGAGCAGACTGTTACCGGCAGGCTGGCCGCTGAACCACACCGGTGAGGTGATGTAGCGTTCCATCAGAAAGCGGTCAGGCGGTCGGATATCGGCCTCGTACACCATCACACCCTGCTCACGCAGCAGCTTTTCCAGCTTCAGTAACTGGCGATACTGCCTGCAATAGAGCGCGGCAACCGGACGTCGGCGAAAATCTTTCAGCTCCAGTGGCACCAGCCGGTAGTGACGTTCCTGCTTCAACAGCGCTTCAGCCTGCGGCAACGCCTCCTGCGGGATGAACGCTACCGACTCCTGCACAGGCAGCACCACCCGCTGTGGACCGGTATCGGTCGCCAGCCACAGCACCACTTCGGTGCCGGATGGGGTATCCCGCCAGTGGCGGGTTAACAGAAAGCCTGCGCGTGCGTCGTTCACCTTACGTTCCTGTTGAGCTGATAAGCTCTGATAATAGCATGTTTATTTATACAGTGCTTCTCCTGTGATACCGCCGCCATCAGCGCGCAAGACACTTCTGTACAAAACAGCACTTGACGGACTCCGGGAGGCTCTGGACAATCCGCTTTCCTGAAAAAAACAGTGTGGAAAGTATGGAAGCCTGGCTGCAACATCTTATTACCCAGTCCGTTGCCTGGTCGCTGCTGGCCGTCGGGTTGATTACCTTTTTTGAGTCGCTGGCGCTGGTGGGATTGCTGTTGCCTGGCACGGTGTTGATGGCGTCATTTGGCGCGCTGATCGGCAGTGGGCAGATCGGGCTTTATCCGGCCTGGCTGGCGGGCACGCTGGGTTGTCTGCTGGGCGACTGGATTTCTTACTTTATCGGCTGGCAGTTTAAAGGACCGTTGCATCGCTGGTCGTTTATTAAAAAACATCAGGCGCTGATGGATAAAACGGAACACGCCCTGCATCAGCACAGTATGTTCACCATTATTGTCGGGCGTTTTGTCGGACCTACCCGCCCGCTAATCCCGCTGGTGGCGGGGATGCTGGAACTGCCGGTGAAAAAGTTTATTCCCCCGAATATCATTGGCTGTCTGCTCTGGCCGCCGCTCTATCTGCTGCCGGGGATTCTGGCCGGAGTTGCGATTGACGTGCCGAAAGACACCAACAGCGCGATGTTTCGCTGGCTGCTGCTGGCGGTGGCGCTGCTGGTCTGGCTGGGCTGCTGGCTGTGCTGGCGCTGGCTGCGGGCGAAAAAAACCGCCGACTGGGCAACGCCATATCTGCCTGCCGCCCGTCTGCGCTGGCTGGCACCGCTGATGATGGCGGTGGCGATGGCAGGCTTTATCGCTATCCAGTTCCATCCGATGATGCCGCTGTTCCGTCAGCTGTTGTGGAAAGTCTTTATTGGGCAGTAATGCCCAACACCCTGGCGGCGGCAACGTCGCCCTGCATCAATGCTGTCGTACTGCCATCCCAGAACACCTGACCGTCAACAATCACCGTGCTGCGCGGCGTAATGCGTGCGGCATCCTCTATATGGTGGGAAACCATCAACAGGGTGATATCACGCTCCGCACAGACCTCGTTGACCAGCTGGAGCATCTCCTGGCGTAGCGCCGGGTCCAGCGCGGAAAAAGGCTCATCAAGCAGCAGCAGGGGTTGCCTGCGCACCAGGCAACGGGCCAGCGCGGTTCGCTGCCGCTGCCCACCAGACAGCTGGGCAGGCAGACGTGTCAGGTAGTCCTGTAAGCCAACGCGGCGGGCGATGATGTTTAACGCCTGCTTTTGCTCCGCATCCAGCCGCAGACCTGGATGCAATCCCAGGCCAATATTCTGCGCCACCGTCAGATGCGGAAAAAGATTGTTCTCCTGAAACAGCATCGATACCGGGCGTCTGGCCGGGGGCGTCGTGCGGTGATCCTCACCGTTCAGCCACAGACCGCCACTGTCTGCGGGCAGAAACCCGGCAATCAGGCTCAGCAGGGTGCTTTTACCCGCGCCGCTGGGACCGAGAATTGCCACTCTCTCACCCGCCGCGACCTTGAGAGAAAAGCACATCGAAAGGGGGCTGTCGTTCCAGGTCAGGTTACTCAGTGTCAGCATGGCGCTCCGGCAGTTTTTCAATCAGCGTAAACAGCAGAAAACAGAGCAGCAATAACAGCAGCGCTGTCACTGCACCGTCATCACTGCGATAAGCACCGATCTGCTGATACAGCCAGAACGGCAGGGTACGGAAATCTTCATTACCAAACAGCGCCACCGCGCCGAAATCGCCGACCGACAGCACACAGGCAAAAGCCAGTGCCTGAGTCAACGGGCGCTTCAGCGCCCGCAGCTCGATCAGTTGCAGCCGGTTCCAGCCGCGAATATTCAGCGACAGGCACAGCAGGTTGTAGCGTGCGGCGCTGTCCCGCAGTGGGTTTTCCAGCACTTTCATCGCATAAGGCACGGCCATCAGCGCATTGGTAAAAATCACGATGCCCTCAGCCGATTGTGGCAGGCCGGTGGTGTCATTCAGCAGCAGAAAAAAGCCGGTAGCCAGCACGATGCCGGGCATGGCGAGGATTAACATTCCGCTCAGCTCGAGCGCCTGACCCATCCACAGCCGTTGATGCAGGCGCAGTTCACGGCTGCTCCACAGCAGCATCACCGTCAGGATCACGCAGAGAATACCTGCTGCCACCGCCACCCGCAGCGAGGTAAAGGTGGCCTGCCAGAGTGCAGGCTGCTGCAACACCTGCGGTAAGCCCCGGTTGATGCCCTGTGCCACCACCGCCAGCAGCGGCGGTAGCAGCAACAGCAGCGCCAGAATGATTAACAAACAGTCGCTGATTCTGGCCGGCAGGCTGTCTTCCGGATTACGCCAGCCGCTGATGCTGGCGCTCCCGGAGGGCAGGGCTTTACTCAGTCTCTGGCTGGGCATCACCAGTCCAAGACAACAGGTCATTTGCAGCAGCGCCAGCAGGGCTGCGCGACCTGCATCGAAATCAAAACTCAGCGCCTGAAAAATGGCCAGTTCGAGGGTGGTGGCTTTCGGGCCGCCGCCGAGGGCTAATACCGTGGCAAAGCTGGCAAAGCACAACATAAAAATCAGCGCGGCGGTGGGCAGGATCTGCCGTCGCAGCCACGGCCATTCGACGATACGAAAGTGGTTCCAGCCGCGCATTCCCAGCTGTGCCGCCAGCTGGCGCTGTTCACCAGGGATCTGTTCCAGCGTCTGCAACAGCAGCCGCGCCGCCAGTGGCAGATTAAAGAAGACGTGGGCCAGCAGAATGCCGCGCAGACCATAGGGCGTGAAGGTGTAGTTCACGCCCAACAGGGTGCAGAGGTCGGCCAGCCAGCCGCTGCGGCCATAAACCGTGAGGATGCCGAAAATGACCACCAGCACCGGGAGCACCAGGGTCATGGCGCACAGCCTGAGCAGGGTGGTTCGCCCCCGGAAGCGGCGGCGATACAGCGCTCTGGCAAGCGGGATCGCCGGTAGCACCGCCAGCGCGGTGGACAACAACGCCTGCTGCAATGAGAAAGCTAACAGGTGCCAGACATAATCATCCTGCCAGAGGGCCATTTGTCCGTCAGCGGGGGCGTGGTGCCACAGCGCGCCAAAGGCCAGCAACGCCACGCTGACCAGCAGCGTAGCGGCAATAATGCCTGGCACTAAGGTGGCTTTACTCAGCGGCTGACGGCGCGTTGCCATGCACTGATCCACTGACTGCGATGGCTGGCGACGTCCTGCGGCGTGAACTGGAGCGAGGTGGTGGGCACCGTCAGCGTCTCAAAACCGGCGGGCAGCGTCCCTTTTACCACCGGATACATCCAGTTGCCGGTCGGGATAGCGTCCTGAAAAGGTTTATCCAGCATAAACTGTATGAACTTCTGCGCCAGCTGTGGCTGCTTGCTGGATTTCAGCTGACCGGCAACTTCCACCTGTAAATAATGCCCTTCGCTGAAGTTGGCGGCAGCGTACTGCGATTTTTTTTCCTCAATCAGATGATAAGCCGGGGAGGTGGTGTAACTCAGCACCATATCGGCTTCCCCTTTCAGGAACAGCCCGTAAGCTTCACTCCAGCCTTTAGTCACGGTGACGGTTTTTGCCGCCAGTTTCTGCCATGCCGAAGCGGCCTGGTCACCGTAAACTTTTTGCATCCACAGCAGCAGGCCCAGTCCCGGGGTGCTGGTGCGCGGATCTTCGTAGATGATTTTTAACGGGCGATTGCTCTCTACCAGCTCCTTCAGACTGGACGGCGGGTTTTGCAGCCGGGTTTTGTCATAAACAAAGGCGAACCAGCCATAGTCGTAAGGCACAAAGGTGTGATCTTTCCAGCCTCCAGGTACGCTGAGGCTGTGGGTATCGACCCCGGCGGGCGCGAACAGGCCGGTTTTTTCAGCCGCATCCAGCAGGTTGTTATCCAGCCCCAGCACCACGTCAGCCTTGCTGTTTTTCCCTTCCAGCCGCAGGCGGTTAAGCAGGGAAACCCCATCTTCCAGCGCGACGTATTTCAGCTGGCAGTCGCAGCTGGCTTCAAAGGCCTTTTTAATCGCCGGTCCGGGTCCCCAGTCGGCGGAGAAGGAATCATAGGTGTAGACGGTCAGCGTGGGTTTTTCAGCAAAAGCAGGGAGAGAGCATAAAACTAGCAGGGGAAGGACTTTCTTTAGCACGTTGCGTTCCTTGGTGATGGTGAGGACGCATGATCTGAGCAGGCACAACTCTCAAATCCCTACGCCGGTATTAGCCGGATCAGGTTCGACGGGTCTGTCTCAGCGAAAAAAACGCGTGGCGTCGGCTAAGGTCGGGCATCGCTCAGTATCCGTATCAGCCAGTCTGCTGCGGTTCTGTGCACTGCCTTTCTGTTACTGACTGCCTGTGCTGCGGGCCGGTTATTGCCCTGGTTTTTTCGCACCCCGTTGAGAACGGGCCTATTCTAGTGATTTCCGCGCAACAGCGAAAGCATCATCCTTCTGGCGGGGCAAACCAGGCTGATTTAAAGTCAAACCAACCCAGCGTATTCATTCTGACACCACGCATACTGCGCTCGCCCTCCAGCAGCAGCCAGTGATGGAACAGCGGATGCAGGCTGTAAGTGTCAACCAGCGCTTTGCTCCAGTCGGCCAGCGGGAGAGTCTGTTCACGCCACTGCTGAGCGTCTTTTTCCCAGTCTATAGCTACGCAGTGATGCACCAGCGGGATTTCGTACAGCAGGGCAAACAGGGAGAATTCCAGTGGCAGGGTGAAATTGGCACTGCCCAACCAGATGTCGCTTTCAGCGTCGCCACGATGCCAGCTGGCATAATCCACCTGGCGGGTTTTCAGGGTTACGCCGTGGGCGGCCAGCAGCGGCCTCAGCGCCTCAGCAATAGCCTGATATTCGATATGATCGTGATACCAGGTGAGCGTCAGTGAGGTAAGGGCGTCCGGTTTTTCTGTCAGGGTCATATCGCGGCGGTGATGCCAGCGCGGCAGCAGGCCCCAGGCGGGAAACCAGTAGCGCTGATACCCCGTGCCGGTCTGGCTGAGCAGGGCTATCGGGTTGGCTATCATGCTTACCCAGCGACGCACCTGCTCGTTGCGGCCCAGAGCTGAACGCTGATCGAACAACAGAAAATAGCATCCTTCTTCCAGCCTGCTCTCTTCTGATTTTTCGTCCACACTGCCCCCCTGGAGTTTTACCCCGGAGTAGACCAGCTCTTCGCTGATCTCTGGCTGCACCCAGATGTTGACTTCATCGACCAACGCCCGGTAGCCAAAATAGTCATCGAACGCCTGGATGCGTAACTGGGTCTGCTGATTGCGTACCACTTCGTACGGCCCGGTGCCAACGGGCTGGCGGGCAAAGTCAGCCATAAACGGCCACTCTTTCGGCAGGATCATGCTGTTGACGCTGCCCAGCAGCCACGGAAGCCAGTTGTCTGGCTGATGAAGATGGATATCCAGCGTCCAGGGCGCAGATGAGGAGATCTGTTGCAGATTGGCACAGGCCGGTTGGCTTTTCAGCCTTTCCAGCGTGGCAATCACATCGGCCATCTCCAGCTCACGGCCATGATGAAAATGGATTGCCGGACGTAAAAAAAAGCGCCAGTGCCGTGGCGTAATCTGCTGCCAGTGATGGGCGATGTCCGCTTCGATTTCCCCATTTTCCTCATTTATCCGGGTCAGCCCGCTGAAAATCTGCCGCGCCAGGTGTGTTTCTGAGCGCCTGAGCGGCGTTCCCGGCAACAGATTAAGCAGTGAGCGGTAATAGAGGACGCGCAGAATATGTTTGCCCTGACGAAAGCTGCGTCCCAGACGGGAGATCAGCATCTGACGCACGGTATTTTTATCGCCAACCAGCTGGACCAGCTGATCAATTCGATCCTGTTCCAGCAGATCTTCTGCCCGTTGTTGTTGCAGGGCCAGCCCGGTATAGAGGAAGGTTAACTGTGAACGCTTACTGCGCCCGGCTTCTGCCTGCCATTCCAGCCAGCCCTGTTGCTGCATGGCATTTAACAGGTTACGCATATGACGTCGTGAGCAGCTCAGCCTGAGGGCCAAATCGTTGAGCGTGGTCTGTTGTGACTGACCTTCGCAGCTCTGCCAGAGCCGGATAAATTGCTGTTGCAGGCGGGAAGAGGACATAAAAGGGGAACCCTCATTAAAAGGTTGTCTGTTTTTGCTGCCCTATATTAGGTGAATAATAGCCGACGATGAAAGAGCGGGAGGCATTCTTCGAATGGCGCTCTGACATTATTTGAATCTGAGTATGGTGCGACTTCACCAGCCAGCGGGCGTTCAGCCGCTGGCTTTTTTCATTGGCGCGGGTTTTCTTCTATGCTTGCTGTTTGTTGCCAGTCCGCCACCATGACCTCTTTGTCGAAGGATCAGTATGAAATCGCTTTTATCGCGTCGCCGCCGCATTAACCCCGTCTACCTCGCCTTTATGGCCGTGTCCTTTATGGTGGGGGTGGCGGGCGCGTTGCAGGCACCGACGCTGAGTCTGTTTCTCACCCGTGAGGTCGCGGTTCGTCCATTCTGGGTAGGGCTGTTCTACACCATCAACGCGGTCGCCGGTATTGTGGTCAGCTTTCTGCTGGCAAAGCGCTCAGATAACCGGGGCGACAGACGTATGCTAATCCTGTTTTGTTGCCTGATGGCGGTGGGCAATGCACTGCTGTTTGCTTTTAATCGTCACTATCTGACGCTGATTACTGCCGGGGTGGTGCTGGCGGCACTGGCCAGCGTGGCGATGCCACAAATTTTTGCGCTGGCGCGGGAATATGCCGACAGCTCCGCACGTGAAGTAGTGATGTTCAGCTCAGTGATGCGCGCTCAGCTGTCGCTGGCCTGGGTTATCGGGCCGCCCCTCTCTTTTGCTCTGGCGCTGAACTACGGTTTTACCACCATGTTTGTTATCGCCGCCGGGCTGTTCGTGGTGTGTATGGCGCTAATCTGGTTCGCGCTGCCCTCGGTGCCCAGGGTGGTGCAACCGGCAGACGTGGCGATAACCGAAATCGGCGGCTGGAAAAATCGGGATGTCAGACTGCTGTTTCTCGCTTCCCTGCTGATGTGGACCTGCAATACCATGTATATCATTGATATGCCAATCTATATCAGTAGCGTGCTGGGGTTGCCGGACCGTCTGGCTGGCCTGTTGATGGGGGTGGCTGCCGGACTGGAGATCCCGGCGATGCTGCTGGCCGGGCATTACGTCAAACGTTTTGGTAAACGCAGAATGATGCTGCTGGCATCGGTAGCGGGCGTGCTGTTTTATCTCAGCCTGGTGCTGTTCCATTCGCGCGCGGCATTAATGGCGATGCAGATTTTTAATGCGGTATTCATCGGCATTGTGGCGGGGATCGGTATGCTCTGGTTCCAGGATCTGATGCCCTCCAGGCCCGGTGCGGCAACCACCCTGTTTACCAACAGTATTTCCACCGGGGTGATCCTCGCCGGGGTGCTTCAGGGGGCGCTGGCAGAAAGCTTTGGGCATATATCGGTCTACTGGGCGGCATTTTTGCTGGCGGTTGCGGCACTGGTGATGACGGCCAAAGTTAAGGACGTCTAAGGAAATCCAGGGATAGCGTTATCACCCTGTAAAAATAAAGTCAGCAGGCAGGGATGCGGCTGGTGGTTAATTGACCCGTTAAACGAAAGTGATAAGAATGAGCGCTCTCATTTCAGGATGGATTGATTATGAAAACAGGCAGGTTTAGCTATGCGCTGATGCTCGGCGCGTTGACGGCGCTGGGGCCGTTGTGCACGGATTTTTATCTCTCTTCCTTACCCGAACTCACCCGGCAGTTGAATGCCTCTACCGCTTCCGGACAGCTGACGCTGACCGCCGCGCTGGCTGGGCTGGGGGTGGGGCAATTTGTTTTCGGGCCGTTGAGTGACCGTATCGGCAGAAAAATACCGTTGCTGGTTTCGCTGCTGCTGTTTTGTCTGGCGTCGTTATGGTGTGCCTGGACTGATGACATGGCGCAGCTGATCGCCGCGCGATTCTTTCAGGGAGTGGCCGGGGCCGGTGGCGCGGTTTTGTCGCGCGCTATTGCCCGCGATCTTTATGATGGCACCGCATTGACCCGTTTTTTTGCTTTGCTGATGACCATCAATGGCATTGCGCCTGTTGTGGCTCCGGTTCTGGGCGGCCTGCAACTGAGTATCACCAGCTGGCGGGGACTGTTTATCTCTCTGGCGGTTGCCGGTGCGCTGCTGTTGCTGCTGGCGTGGCGGGTACTGCCGGAAACCCGCTCCGGGCCTCGCAACGCCACGGCATCGTCTGGCTCTGGCAGTGTGTTTGGCGATCGTACTTTTATGCTGTTATGCCTGTTGCAGGGTTTTATGATGGCGGGGCTGTTTGCCTATATTGGCGCGTCATCTTATATCTTTCAGCAGGCCTGGCAGCTTTCTGCGCTGCAATACAGTTGTACCTTTGCTGTTAACGGTGTCGGGCTGGTGATTTTTTCTTTGCTGCTGGCCAGAGTCTCCGTGAAGTGGGGAGAATCTGCCGTGTTAAGCGCCGCTTTACCGCTGGCGGTTATTTTTGCCCTGTCGCTGCTGCTGACCTTTTTATTGCAGGGGCCGCTGTGGCTGATCATTGCGGTGCTGTTTTTTACCGTGTCGATCAACAGCGGAATTTGCACACTGGCAAGCTCGGTTGCCATGCAGCGCCAGGGCGAAAGTTCGGGCACGGCGTCCGCGTGGATGGGGATGCTGATGTTTGCGATGGGTGGCGTGAGTGCCCCGCTGACCGGCATCGGAGGCACATCCGGCGTGTCGATGAGCGTGGTGCTACTGGGCGGCTACCTGCTGGCGCTGGCGTGTTATCTCGCCGTCAGAACAGCCGTTGCCACCCAGGTAGGCGCTTCGCGGCAGCTCTGACCAAAACAGCCCTTCACTCAGGCTGCGTTTCTCAACGGTGCTGTGTTACTGGTGCCATTAGCGTAAGAAGAGCGGCTGTTTCTGCTCGTAGTCGCTAATCTGCGTATTGTGCTGCAAGGTGAGGCCAATGTTGTCCAGCCCGTTGAGCAGGCAGTGACGGCGAAAGCTGTCAATGGCAAAGTCATAGCGCTGTTCCCCGGCGAGCACCTGCTGATTCTCCAGATCCACCGTGAAACTGATCCCTGGCTGTGCTGCAACCATCCGGAACAGCTGGTCAACATCGGCTTCACTCAGCGTCACCAGCAGAAGCTGATTGTTGAATGCGTTATTGCTGAATATATCGGCGAAATCGCTGCCGATAATCGCCTGAATACCATAGTCGGTCAACGCCCAGGGGGCATGTTCACGGGAAGAACCACAGCCAAAGTTTTCGCGGGTAAGCATGATACTGGCACCGCGAAAGGCAGGCTGGTTGAGGACAAAATCCGCATTGGGGATCTGGCCTTCGGCATCACTGTAACGCCAGTCATAAAACAGGTTGCGGCCAAAGCCGGTGCGGGTCACCATCTGCAAAAACTGTTTTGGAATGATCGCATCGGTATCGACGTTTGCTATATCGATCGGCACCACGATGCCGGTATGCCGGGTAAATTTCTTCGCCATGCTGGCTCCTTAATGAGGCGTTACGGCCTGTTGACGGATATCGGCAAAGTGACCGGCTATTGCCGCAGCGGCTGCCATTGCCGGACTGAGCAGATGGGTTCGTCCACCGCGACCCTGACGACCTTCAAAGTTTCGATTGCTGGTG
Source organism: Erwinia mallotivora (assembly GCF_000590885.1). GTDB lineage: Bacteria > Pseudomonadota > Gammaproteobacteria > Enterobacterales > Enterobacteriaceae > Erwinia > Erwinia mallotivora. The sequence goes on along the minus strand of NZ_JFHN01000043.1, from coordinate 31,896 downwards.
GAGGCGCAGCGTTCGCCGGGGCTGAGGCGATCGTTATTCATCGCCAGACACATCGAACAGCCGGGCAGACGCCATTCGAATCCTGCTTCCAGAAAGATTTTATCCAGCCCTTCCGCTTCAGCCTGCGCTTTCACCGCACCGGAGCCCGGCACGACCCAGGCCTGGACGCCTGTGGCAATTTTCTGCCCTTTGACTACCGCTGCCGCTGCCCGCAGGTCTTCGATGCGGGAATTGGTACAGGAACCGATAAACACTTTATCAATCCTGACCTCGGTCAGCCGGATTCCGGGCCTGAGATCCATATAGGCCAGGGCTTTTTCAGCCGAGGCACGTTCCACTGGATCGCTGAAAGAGGCCGGATCGGGAATAAGCTGGTCAACGGCAATCACCTGCCCGGGGTTGGTGCCCCAGGTGACCTGCGGCGCGATATCCGCAGCGTCAAGGGTCACCACTTTATCGAATTTTGCATCGCTGTCGGATTTCAGCGTGCGCCAGTAAGCCACCGCCTGCTCCCAGGCTTCCCCCTGAGGGGCAAACTTGCGGCCTTTGATGTAGTTAAATGTGGTGTCGTCCGGCGCAATCAGGCCCGCTTTTGCGCCCAGTTCAATCGCCATATTGCAGACGGTCATCCGACCTTCCATGCTCAGCTGCTCAATCGCCGGACCGCAGAATTCCACCACATGGCCGTTACCGCCGCCGCTGCCGGTTTTACCGATCACCGCGAGGGCGATATCTTTCGCCGTGATGCCCGGCGCGACCTGGCCGGTAACTTCAACCTTCATGGTTCTGGCACGGGACTGTTTCAGCGTCTGTGTGGCCAGAACATGCTCCACTTCTGAAGTGCCAATACCAAATGCCAGCGCACCAACGGCACCGTGGGTGGAGGTGTGTGAATCGCCGCAGACAATGGTCATGCCCGGCAGCGATAAACCCAGTTCTGGTCCGATAACATGGACGATGCCCTGATTAGGGTTCTGGAGATCGTACAGGGTGACGCCAAACTCTTTACAGTTGTTGATTAACAGCGACATCTGAATTCGGGCCATCTCGCCACTGGCATTAATGTCACGGGTTTGCGTCGAGACATTGTGGTCCATGGTGGCGAAGGTTTTAGACGGCTGGCGCACCGGGCGTCCGTGCGCCCGCAGGCCATCAAAAGCCTGGGCCGAGGTCACTTCATGAACCAGGTGCCGGTCAATGTAAAGCAGCGGCGTTTCTCCCGGTGCTTCATGTACCAGATGGGCATCAAACAGCTTCTCGTATAATGTTTTCATAATCAGGTTTCGCTGATAAATCGGGCAATAATCGAGCCCATTTCTTCGGTGGTGGTTGTGCTACCACCACCCGCCAGGTCACCCGTGCGATAGCCTTCTGCCAGCGCGCGGCTGACCGCCTGTTCAATCGCATCCGCAGCGTCGGCGGCATCCAGACTGAAGCGCAACAGCAGCGACAGCGACAGGATTTGCGCAATCGGATTGGCGATGTTTTTTCCGGCGATATCCGGGGCCGAGCCACCGGCAGGTTCAAACAGACCAAAACCCTGTTCGTTAAGGCTGGCGGAAGGCAGCATCCCCATCGAGCCGGTGATCATCGCGCATTCGTCAGAAAGTATGTCGCCAAACAGGTTAGAGCAGAGCATCACGTCGAACTGCGAAGGCTCTTTGATCAACTGCATGGTGGCGTTGTCGATGTACATATGGCTGAGCTCAACATCCGGATAATCGGCCGCGACTTCGTTAACAATCTGCCGCCACAGGATTGAGGACTGCAATACGTTGGCTTTGTCGACAGAGGTGACTTTTTTACGACGTTTACGGGCTGATTCAAAGGCGATACGGGCGATGCGTTCGATTTCAAAGCGGTGGTACACCTCGGTATCAAAAGCGCGTTCATGCTGACCGCTGCCTTCACGACCTTTTGGCTGACCGAAGTAGATGCCGCCGGTCAGCTCGCGCACCACCAGGATATCAAACCCTCTGGCGGCGATATCGCTGCGCAGCGGGCAGAAGGCTTCCAGCCCCTGATGCAGACTGGCCGGACGCAGGTTGCTGAACAGTTTAAAGTGTTTGCGCAAAGGCAGCAGCGCACCGCGCTCTGGCTGTTCGGCGGGAGGCAGATGCTCCCATTTCGGTCCACCCACCGAACCAAACAGAATGGCATCGGCCTGCTCGCATCCGGCGATGGTTGCCGGGGGCAGGGGCTCTCCGTGGCGATCGATGGCCGCGCCGCCCACATCGTATTCACTGGTGGTGATGCGCATACCGAAACGCTGGCGCACCGCATCAAGCACTTTGCCTGCCTGCGCCATCACTTCCGGTCCGATGCCATCGCCGGGTAATACTGCAATATGATAAGTCCTGGACATCATTACACCGTTTCCTTCTGGTCTTTGGTTTTTGATTTGCGTTGCAGTTCCTGCTCAACCTGACGGGCGCGCCAGATGTTATTGAGCGCATTGATCATCGCTTTGGCAGAGGATTCGACGATATCCGTGGCCAGACCGACGCCATGAAATTTACGGCCATTGTAATTAACCACAATATCCACCTGGCCCAGCGCGTCTTTGCCGTGGCCTTTGGCGGTCAGCTGATATTTCACCAGCTCGGCATCAAAATCGGTAATGCGGTTAATCGCCTGATATACCGCGTCAACCGGGCCATTGCCTGTAGCCGCTTCGGCTTTGACCTCTTCACCGCAACCCAGTTTGACAGAGGCGGTCGCCATCACGCTGGAGCCGGACTGTACGCTGAAATAATCCAGACGGAAGTATTCCGGGTCTTCGTTCTGTTTGTTGATAAAGGCCAGCGCTTCCAGATCGTAGTCGAACACCTGGCCCTTTTTGTCCGCCAGTTTCAGGAAAGCGTCGTACAACGCATCCAGGCTGTAATCGTCCTCTTTGTAACCCATCTCATCCATGCGATGTTTTACCGCAGCACGGCCAGAGCGGGAGGTAAGATTCAGCTGTATCTGGTTCAGGCCGATTGATTCCGGGGTCATGATTTCGTAGTTTTCACGGTTCTTCAGCACGCCGTCCTGATGTATACCGGACGAGTGGGCGAAGGCCCCGGTGCCGACCACGGCTTTGTTGGCCGGGATGGGCATGTTGCAAATCTGGCTGACTGTCTGGCTGGTGCGATAGATTTCGTGGTGATTAATGTTGGTGTGCACACCCATTAACTGGTTACGCACCTTGATCGCCATAATCACTTCTTCCAGTGCACAGTTTCCTGCACGCTCGCCCAGGCCGTTCAGGGTTCCCTCTACCTGACGTGCGCCAGCCTGCACTGCCGCCAGAGCATTACCCACCGCCATACCCAGATCGTCATGGGTATGTACCGAAAGGATAGCTTTGTCGATGTTAGGTACGCGGTTGCGTAACTGAGCGAAGATGTTGCTGTACTCACCGGGCAGCGTGTAGCCGACGGTATCCGGAATGTTAATAGTGGTGGCTCCGGCATTGATTGCGGCTTCCACCACGCGGCACAAATCGTCGATGGGGGTGCGTCCACCATCTTCACAGGAAAATTCCACATCGTTGGTGTAATTGCGCGCGCGTTTGATCATCGTCTTCGCCCGTTCGATCACTTCCGGCAACGTACTTTTCAGTTTGGTGGCGATGTGCATGGGCGAGGTCGCCAGAAAGGTGTGGATGCGGTAGGCATCAGCCACTTTCAGCGACTCGTAAGCCGCATCAATATCTTTTTCAACGCAGCGGGCCAGGGCGCAGACACGGCTGTTTTTAATCTGACGGGCAATGGTTTGCACTGATTCGAAGTCGCCGGGAGAGGAGATGGGGAATCCGACCTCCATCACGTCAACGCCCATACGCTCCAGCGCCAGCGCTATCTGCAATTTCTCTTTGACACTCAGGCTGGCCTGCAATGCCTGCTCGCCGTCACGCAGAGTGGTATCGAAAATAATGACTTGTTGGCTCATTGTGTATCCCTTGTCGTGTTTGCTTTGCCCTGATTGCGGACATAAAAAAACCCGCGACTGGCGCGGGTTTTTTTGCTTTGCAAGCCTGAATCAGTGATTCACTCCGCCCACAAGTCTACCGCGCACAAAAGAGGCGTTTAGTAGTAGTAGACCGAGGAGGTAGGTGGTACGAATCATTGAATCAGACCTTAAAAATTTTCTGTCCGGTATTGATACTTGAAACCGGGGGGCGATGTCAACTGCCGCTGTGAGGTTATTGCGTAGCCACAAAGGAAAATAATGCTGGTCCCCGGAGGTGTTGCAGAACAAAAGAAAGCAGTAAAAACGTCGCTGAAAATCACCGGTAAAAAAAATGGTCAATGTCCCCGGTATAATGGATAAAAGTTATTTTAATCAGTCTGTTATATAGGTAAAACTTATAAATCATCCAGAATAATAATCACCTGGAGTGAGTGGCTTGTTCTTTTTTTGTGAAAAAATGCAGCATATAAAACCAAAATGGCGACAATATTAAAACATCCTGACTTAATTTGTCTGCGACTTTGTTTTTATAACAAAACGATCACACTGAAAATATTTCCTTCATTAGTAGAAAGCGCTTTTCTTTCGCCGGGGGGTCAGTGTAATTGTCGTTAAGTTCCTGTGATGAGCAGTACCTTGCTGCCCGTCAGCGGAGACCGGGATAGGGAATGCCGTTTGCCTGCTAAGTTGTCTGCGGTTATGGTACTGGTCATAAAAAATCAAAATACCGGTGTGCAGTCTGCTGCCCGGTTTTTGCAAACGATTTCCTACCGATACTAAATACTGGTTTTGACCTTATCCGGGCGGCACCCTGTTTCTGTAAACCACAGGGTGTGCTGCCAGATAACTCAGCACCTTAAAGTTAAAGCCTGGAGGCAAAAATGGAGATGTTATCAGGAGCCGAGATGGTCGTTCGATCGTTGATCGACCAGGGAGTTAAACATGTATTCGGCTACCCCGGCGGGGCCGTCCTCGATATCTATGATGCATTGCAAACCGTTGGCGGTATTGACCACGTGCTGGTCCGTCATGAGCAGGGCGCGGTGCACATGGCGGATGGTTATTCCCGTTCAACCGGTGAAGTGGGCGTGGTACTGGTTACCTCTGGCCCTGGCGCAACCAATGCGATTACCGGGATTGCTACTGCCTATATGGATTCAGTGCCGATGGTGGTGCTCTCCGGGCAGGTGCCCTCGACGCTGATTGGCTATGACGCCTTTCAGGAATGCGACATGGTGGGTATTTCGCGTCCGGTGGTGAAACACAGTTTTATGGTCAAAAAAGCCGAAGACATTCCCACCGTGATGAAAAAAGCGTTCTGGCTGGCTTCCAGTGGTCGCCCCGGGCCGGTGGTGATCGATCTGCCAAAAGATGTGATGAATCCTGCCAGCAAATTGCCTTATGCCTGGCCTGAGTCAGTCAGTATGCGTTCATACAACCCCACCACTCAGGGGCATAAAGGCCAGATTAAGCGCGCTCTGCAAACGCTTCTTGCGGCAAAAAAACCGGTCATTTATGCCGGGGGCGGCGTAATCAATGCGGCCTGCCACGATGAGCTGCGCCAGATTGCTGAACAGCTGAACTTGCCGGTGGCCTGCTCCCTGATGGGGCTGGGCGGTTTTCCGGGGTCGCACCGTCAGTGTGTGGGGATGTTGGGGATGCACGGCACCTATGAAGCCAACATGACCATGCACAACGCTGATGTCATTTTCGCTGTCGGCGTACGGTTTGATGACCGTACCACCAACAATCTGGCGAAATATTGCCCGAACGCGACCGTATTGCATATTGATATCGATCCGACGTCAATTTCCAAAACGGTATCCGCAGATGTTCCGATCGTCGGGGATGCTAAGCAGGTTCTGAACCAGATGCTTGAGCTGCTGACTCAGGGTGAAAAGGAGCAGGACTATGACAGCCTGCGTGACTGGTGGCAGAGCATCGAACAGTGGCGCGCACGCCATTGTCTGGCCTGGGACCAGACCAGCGAGAAGATTAAACCGCAGGCGGTAATTGAAACCATCTGGCGTCTGACCAAAGGTGAAGCGTATGTGACTTCCGATGTCGGACAACACCAGATGTTTGCCGCACTCTATTACCAGTTCGATAAGCCGCGTCGTTGGATTAACTCGGGTGGTCTGGGCACGATGGGATTTGGTCTGCCTGCCGCGCTTGGCGTTAAGCTGGCACTGCCGGAAGAAACGGTGATTTGTGTCACCGGCGATGGCAGTATCCAGATGAACATTCAGGAGCTTTCCACGGCGTTACAGTATGACCTTCCGGTGCTGGTGCTGAGCCTGAACAACCGTTTCCTCGGTATGGTTAAACAATGGCAGGACATGATTTATTCCGGGCGTCATTCGCAATCCTACATGCAATCTCTGCCTGATTTTGTCCGTCTGGCGGAGGCCTATGGCCATGTTGGTATCGGCATTGACCACCCACATGAACTGGAGGCAAAGCTGACCGAGGCGCTGGAAGCATTAGGCAAAGGGCGGCTGGTCTTTGTGGATGTGAATGTTGATGGCACCGAGCACGTATACCCTATGCAAATTCGTGGCGGTGGAATGGACGAAATGTGGTTGAGCAAAACGGAGAGGACTTAATTATGCGTCGTGTTTTATCGGTACTGCTGGAAAACGAATCCGGCGCATTATCGCGCGTTGTGGGGCTGTTTTCTCAGCGCGGCTATAACATTGAAAGCTTAACGGTTGCTCCTACTGACGATCCGACCTTGTCGCGGATGACGATTCAGACCGTCGGCGATCAAAAAGTGCTGGAACAGATCGAAAAGCAACTGCACAAACTGGTCGATGTGCTGCGTGTCAGCGAACTGGGGCAGGGAGCCTTTGTTGAACGCGAAGTCATGTTGGTGAAAATTCAGGCCACGGGATATGGTCGCGAAGAGGTGAAGCGCAGTGCAGAAATCTTCCGTGGTCAGATAGTGGATGTTACTCCGTCGCTTTATACGGTTCAGCTGGCTGGCACCAGCGACAAACTCGACGCCTTTTTAAATACCGTGCGTGAAGTGGCAGAAATTGTTGAAGTTGCCCGTTCAGGAATTGTTGGCGTCTCCAGGGGCGATCGCATTATGCGATAATTCCTGCGGGTGATTGTCATCGACCCCTGCTAACCCGGCGTAATGCCGGGTTTTTTTATTTTTGCTGGAAAAGCCCCGGCCAGAAATAAAAGCAGTTGCTCGCCAATCTGATCTACGGTTAGATGTAATAAATGACTTATCCATAGCCAAAACGTGGCTATTTTTTTGCGCCTTCGCGGTGCCAGCGTGGAGTTCAATGTGAAACTGGATGAAATTGCGCGCCTTGCCGGTGTATCGCGCACGACGGCCAGCTACGTTATTAATGGTAAAGCGCGGCAGTATCGTGTCAGCGACAAAACTGTTGAGAAGGTGATGGCGGTGGTGCGAGAGCATAACTACCATCCTAATGCGGTTGCCGCAGGTCTGCGTGCCGGCCGAACGCGTTCGATTGGGCTGGTGATTCCGGACCTGGAAAATACAAGTTATACCCGCATTGCTAACTATCTTGAACGGCAGGCGCGTCAACGCGGTTATCAGCTACTGATCGCCTGCTCGGAAGATCAGCCTGATAACGAAATGCGTTGCGTTGAACATCTGCTGCAACGGCAGGTTGATGCCATTATTGTTTCCACGTCGCTGCCACCAGAGCACCCTTTCTATCAGCGCTGGATCAACGATCCATTGCCGATTATCGCTTTAGATCGCGCGCTGGACCGTGAACATTTCACCAGTGTGGTGGGTGCCGACCAGGACGACTCAGAGATGCTGGCGGCGGAGCTGAGTAAGCAGGCGGTTGAAAGCGTGCTTTTCTTAGGGGCGTTGCCTGAGCTGTCGGTAAGCTTTTTACGCGAAATGGGCTTCCGCCAGGCATGGAAGGATGACACCCGTAAGATTGAATTTATCTATGCCAACAGTTTCGAACGGAGTGCCGCTGCGGCCAGGTTTGAAAGCTGGCTGGAAAATAATCCGATGCCCGATGCGTTGTTCACCACCTCTTTCGGACTGCTTCAGGGGGTAATGGATGTTGCTCTCCGTCGTGAAGGCCGTCTGCCAAGGGATCTGGCTATTGCCACCTTTGGCGATCATGAGCTGCTGGACTTTCTTGAATGCCCGGTACTGGCAGTAGGACAACGCCATCGCGACGTGGCGGAGCGCGTACTTGAGCTGGTGCTGGCCAGTCTGGATGAACCACGTAAACCAAAACCCGGTTTAACCCGCATTCGCCGCAACCTTTATCATCGCGGCCGATTAAGTCGTCACGACAGTTAATCATTTACTTAACAAGGCAGATAATCCCATCTGCCTTTTTTAACTCTCCTCTTTTTTATCTGCCAGAAGATGCTGATAAATATCTTCAATTGCTGGCATTAATTTTTTCTGAAATGAGTAAATAAAAGTAAAGGTTCAGCGCCCTGACTTTATATATATAAATCGTCAGAATGACAGTAATTGCGTGGGCAGCCTGTGAGGCAAGGCCTGACGTAACGCGGCCAGACTGGGATTTTCTTAGGAAATACCTTAAAATGCCTCCCGCGACGTAGAGTAAGGCTGAAAATTTTTGTAGCGAAAAACTGGCATATTTTTGAGCAATGTTAAATTCCCACAGAAATTCCTGTCACTATTCATTAGTTTATTTTTAAACTCCCTGGTAAATCGTAGTTTTTAAAACTTATCTGCGTTTTTACCTGTTAAGAAATAATCCTATTCGACGCCTGCTGCGGCTTGACAATGTTTTCCTTCGCTCCGTAAACTCCTTTGGTGGGAATTTGTGGTGGAAAGTGGTGAAAGAGGGTAACTGGAGGGTGAGGCTGGCATGTTCCGTGGAGCAACGTTAGTCAATCTCGACAGCAAGGGGCGGCTTGCCGTGCCTACGCGCTATCGCGAAACGCTGATCGGGGAATCACAGGGGCAAATGGTGTGCACCATTGACCTCCACCAGCCATGCCTGCTGCTTTACACCCTGCCTGAATGGGAAATTATTGAGCGCAAACTGGCTCGTTTATCCAGCATGAACCCCGCAGAGCGTCGTGTTCAGCGCCTGTTGCTTGGACATGCCAGTGAATGTCAGATGGATAATGCTGGTCGACTGCTGGTAGCGAACACGCTGCGCCAGCACGCCAGACTGAGCAAAGAAGTGATGCTGGTTGGGCAGTTCAATAAATTTGAATTGTGGGATGAACAGACCTGGTATCAACAAGTCAGGGAAGATATTGACGCAGAGCAGTCGACTCAGGAACCGTTATCTGAGCGTTTGCAGGACTTGTCGTTATAGCTATGCAGGAAAATTTTAAACATACCACGGTGCTGTTGGACGAGGCAGTTAACGCGCTCAATATTCAACCCGACGGCATCTACATCGATGGTACTTTTGGCCGGGGTGGCCATTCACGTTTGATTCTGGCAAAGCTGGGAGAACAGGGTCGGCTTTATGCTATTGACCGCGATCCGCAAGCGATTGCCGCCGCTGCTGAAATTACCGATCCACGCTTTACCATTATTCATGGCCCTTTTTCCGCGCTGGCTGACTATGTAGAAGCGCGCGGACTGACCGGGAAAGTGGCTGGCATTTTGCTGGATTTGGGGGTTTCCTCGCCACAGCTGGATGACGCAGAGCGCGGTTTTTCGTTTATGCGTGACGGACCGCTGGATATGCGTATGGATCCGACCAAAGGATTATCGGCTGCGGAGTGGTTACTCAAGGCCGAAGAGCACGATATTGCTTTTGTACTGAAAACCTTCGGTGAGGAGCGATTTGCCAAACGTATCGCTCATGCCATTGTGCAGCGTAACCGCGAGCAACCGATGACACGTACGAAAGAGCTGGCGGAGGTGATTTACAACGCCACGCCGGTGAAGGACAAATTTAAGCACCCGGCGACCCGCAGTTTCCAGGCGATTCGTATCTGGATTAACAGTGAGCTGGAAGAGATTGAGCGGGCTCTGCAAGGGGCGCTGACGGCGCTGGCACCTTCAGGACGTTTGTCGGTGATCAGCTTTCACTCGCTGGAAGATCGCATTGTGAAACGCTTTATGCGTGAACAAAGCCGCGGTCCACAAGTACCGGCAGGCTTGCCGATGACCGAAGCGCAGCTCAGCCAGTTAGGTGGTCGGCGGCTGAAAGTGGCAGGCAAAATGATGCCCGGTGATGCAGAAGTGGCAGAAAATCCCAGAGCGCGTAGCTCGGTGTTGCGTATAGCTGAAAGGACCGCGTCATGATTGGCAATGAGCGTCACAGTTTACCCGGTGTTATTGCCAGCGATTTGCTGCGTCACGGCAAGATTCCGGTCATCCTGGCGGTAGCGGTGTTGGTTTCGTCGGTTCTGGTGGTCACCACCGCGCACAAAACCCGTTTGCTGACCGCACAGCGTGAGCAACTGGTGCTGGAGCGTGATGCGCTGGATATCGAATGGCGAAATCTGATTCTGGAAGAGAATGCCCTTGGCGATCACAGCCGGGTAGAGAGAACGGCGACGGAAAAACTGCAAATGCAGCATGTTGATCCATCGCAGGAAAATATAGTGGTACAGCCATAAGAGACTGAATGAAAACTGTCGCCATGAAGTTAAAACGCCCGGAAAATCAGGCCAGCTTTGTCAGCTGGCGTTTTGCGTTGCTTTGTGGCTGCATCCTGCTGGCGTTACTGGGATTGCTGGCGCGTGTCGCCTATTTGCAGATTATTAATCCCGATAAGCTGGTGCGTGAAGGCGATATGCGCTCCTTGCGTGTACAGGCTGTACCCACTTCACGCGGGATGATTACCGACCGTGCCGGACGTCCTCTGGCGGTCAGCGTCCCTGTTAATGCAGTCTGGGCCGATCCGAAAGAACTTCACGACAAGGGAGGGATCACGCTGGACAGCCGCTGGAAAGCACTGTCAGATGCCCTCTCCATTCCTCTTGATCAACTGGCAGCACGGGTCAATGCCAATCCCAAAGGCCGCTTTGTTTATCTTGCCCGCCAGGTCAATCCTGCCATTGGTGATTACGTTAAAAAGCTCAAGCTTCCCGGTATCAATCTGCGTGAAGAGTCACGCCGTTACTACCCGGCCGGGCAGGTAACCTCGCACCTGATTGGCTTTACCAACATTGATGGCCAGGGCATTGAAGGCGTTGAAAAAAGCTTTGACAAATGGCTGACCGGACAGCCGGGTGAGCGCACCGTACGCCGCGATCGCAATGGTCGGGTGATTGAAGATATCTCTTCTGTTGACAGCCGTGCGGCCCATAACCTTGCGCTGAGTATTGATGAGCGCTTACAGGCGTTGGTATATCGCGAACTGAACAATGCCGTGGCTTTTAATAAAGCAGAATCCGGTACGGCGGTGCTGGTGGATGTGAATACCGGTGAAGTGCTGGCGATGGCCAATAGTCCGGCTTACAACCCCAATAACCTGACCAACACCACCAAAGATGTGATGCGGAACCGGGCGATCACTGACATCTTTGAGCCGGGTTCTACGGTAAAACCGATGGTAGTGATGACCGCGTTACAGCGCGGTGTGGTAAAAGAAAACAGCGTGCTGAATACCGTTCCATACCGGATTAATGGTCACGAAATCAAAGACGTGGCCCGTTACAATGAGTTGACCCTGACCGGGGTTTTGCAAAAATCGAGTAACGTCGGCGTTTCCAGGCTGGCGTTAGCGATGCCGTCCTCAGCGCTGGTAGAAACTTACACGCACTTTGGACTGGGTAAGGCGACCAATTTGGGGTTGGTCGGAGAAAGTAGTGGCTTATATCCTCAAAAACAACGGTGGTCTGACATAGAGAGGGCCACCTTCTCTTTTGGCTACGGGCTAATGGTAACACCGTTACAGTTAGCGCGAGTCTACGCAACGATAGGCAGCTATGGCATGTATCGCCCGCTGTCGATTACCAAAGTCGATCCTCCCGTAGCAGGGCAGCGCGTTTTTTCTGAAGACGTGGTGCGTACGGTGATGCACATGATGGAAAGCGTGGCGTTGCCCGGCGGCGGCGGGGTGAAGGCGGCGATTAAAGGCTATCGCATCGCGATTAAAACCGGTACGGCCAAGAAAGTCGGCCCGGACGGTAAATACGTTAACAAATATATTGCCTATACCGCTGGTGTGGCCCCGGCGAGCCGCCCTCGTTTTGCGTTAGTGGTGGTGATTAACGATCCTCAGGCTGGCAAATATTATGGCGGTGCCGTTTCTGCCCCGGTATTTGGCGCCATTATGGGCGGCGTTTTACGTACGATGAACATTGAACCTGATGCACTGCCGCTGCCAGCGCCTCAGGGTGATAAAAACGAGATAGTACAAAACAGAAGTGAGGCTTCGAGTGACAGATCGTAATCTGCGCAACTTACTGGCTCCGTGGGTGGCTGATGCGCCGGAACGGCTGCTGCGTGAAATGATACTGGACAGCCGACTGGCAGCGTCTGGCGATCTGTTTGTGGCGATAAAAGGCCACGCGGTGGATGGGCGTCGTTTTATTCCGCAGGCTGTTGCTCAGGGCGTGGCGGCGATCATTGCTGAAGCAGAAGGCGAAGCGCAGGACGGTGAAATTAAAGAAGTACATGGCGTGCCGGTCATTTACCTGACTCAGCTTGCTCAGCGTCTCTCTGCGCTGGCGGGGCGTTTTTATCAACAACCCGCAGAAAAATTACGTCTGGTTGGTGTCACCGGTACTAACGGCAAGACCACAACCACGCAACTGCTCGCCCAGTGGGCGCAATTGCTGGGCGAGACGGGAGCCGTGATGGGCACGGTGGGGAATGGTCTGTATGGTCATCTGGCCCCGGCCGAAAATACCACCGGTTCAGCGGTTGACGTTCAGCATACGTTAAGCACCCTGGTCGAACAGGGGGCTACGCTGGCAGCAATGGAGGTCTCTTCCCACGGCCTCGTGCAGCATCGTGTTGCCGCGTTACCCTTTGCCGCCGCCGCCTTTACCAATCTCAGTCGTGATCATCTGGATTACCACGGCGATATGACCCGCTATGAAAATGCCAAATGGCTGCTGTTTTCTGAACATCAGATCGGTCAGGCAATTATCAATGCGGATGATGAAACCGGCTTCCGCTGGCTGCAAAAGCTGCCTGATGCCGTGGCGGTGAGTATGGAAAACCGTCTCCAGCCGGGCTGTCGTGGCCGCTGGCTGACAGCCACAGATGTCAACTTCCATGACAATGGCGCAACGATAGAATTCAACTCCAGTTGGGGACCAGGCGTTATCGAGAGCCGCCTGATGGGGGCATTTAACGTCAGCAATCTGCTGATTGCGCTGGCGACGCTGCTCGCTCTGGGTTATCCCCTCGATGCGCTGATTGCCACCAGTAACCATCTGCAACCGGTGACAGGGCGAATGGAAGTGTTTACTGCGCCAGGCAAGCCAACCGTGGTGGTTGATTATGCTCATACACCGGATGCGCTGGAAAAAGCGCTATCCGCTGCACGTCTGCACTGCAACGGGCAACTCTGGTGCGTATTTGGCTGTGGTGGCGATCGCGACAAAGGTAAGCGTCCATTAATGGGGGCCATTGCCGAACAGTTTTCCGATGTGGTGGTGATCACCGATGACAATCCACGCAGCGAAGATCCGGCGGCTATCGTGGCCGATGTGCTCACTGGCCTGCTGGACGCAGGGCGTGCCCGCGTGATGCCTGGTCGTGTGCAAGCGGTTACTCACACCGTCATGCAGGCGCAGGAGGGTGATATTGTGCTGGTGGCTGGTAAAGGTCATGAAGATTATCAGATTATCGGCAACCAGCGTCTGGACTATTCCGATCGGCTGACCGTCGCCGGATTGCTGGGGGTGGTGGCATGATTCCGCTTTCACTGCAAACTCTGGCAGAGCTGACCGGTGGCGAACTCTTCGGTGGCAACCTGACTTTTGCTGAAGTGACCACTGACACACGTAAGGTCAGCGCGGGTTGCCTGTTCATTGCTCTGAAAGGCGAACGTTTTGATGCGCATGACTTCATTGCGGATGCCCTGAGCGCCGGTGCCACCGCTGCATTAGTCAGCAAGCACTTACCCATTGCCGTGCCTCAGGTGGTGGTAGCGGATACCCGCATCGCGCTGGGACAACTGGCGGGCTGGGTTCGTCGGCAATCGACGGCCAGGGTGGTTGCGCTGACCGGATCGTCAGGCAAAACCTCAGTAAAAGAGATGACTGCCGCTATCCTTCGCGAATGCGGGGAAACCCTTTATACCGCCGGGAACCTGAATAACGATATCGGTGTACCTCTGACTTTACTGCGCCTGACGGCACATCATCAGTATGCAGTGATTGAACTGGGTGCTAATCATCAGGGGGAAATCGCCTGGACGACGGACCTTGCCCGCCCTGAGGCCGCCCTGGTGAATAATCTTGCGGCCGCTCACCTGGAAGGGTTTGGCTCGCTGGCTGGCGTGGCGAAAGCAAAAGGCGAAATTTTTCAGGGTTTGCCTGCTGATGGTACGGCGATTATCAATGCTGACAGTCATGACTGGCCACACTGGCAGAGCATGTTACATGACAAGCATGTCTGGCGTTTCTCTGCGAAAGCAAATGCCGACTGTGAGTTTAATGCCAGTGAGATTGCGGTAAACGGCGAGGGGACGCAATTTGTGATGACCACGCCAGCCGGACGTATCACCGTCCAGCTGCCGTTGCCAGGACGGCACAATGTGGCCAACGCCCTGGCGGCAGCGGCGCTGGCTTTATCCGTCGGTGCGCCACTCAGCGCTATCCGGCACGGCTTGTCCAGTCTGAAAGCCGTTGCAGGCCGTCTTTTTCCCGTGCAGCTGGCGCAGGGCAAGCTGCTGCTGGATGACAGTTACAATGCCAATGTGGGATCCATGACGGCGGCAGCGCAGGTGCTGGCTGAAATGCCAGGCTACCGGGTGATGGTTGTGGGTGATATGGCCGAACTGGGCGATGAAGCTGAAGCCTGCCACCGCCAGGTGGGAGAGGCTGCACGTCTGGCAGGGCTGGATAAAGTTCTGAGCGTGGGGATATTAAGTCAATTACTCAGCGATGCCAGCGGAGTCGGCGAGCACTTTAGTGATAAAGCCGCGCTGACCGCCCGACTCAGGGCACTGCTGTCTCAACACGCCTCAATCACCATTCTGGTCAAAGGTTCACGTAGTGCCGCCATGGAACAGGTGGTACAAAGCTTACAGGAGAAAGGTACATGTTAGTCTGGCTGGCCGAACATCTGGTCGCTTTATATTCTGGCTTTAACGTCTTTTCGTATCTGACGTTCAGGGCCATCGTCAGCCTGCTGACAGCACTGTTCATCTCTTTATGGATGGGCCCGCGCATGATTGCCCGTCTCCAGGAGATGTCTTTTGGTCAGGTGGTGCGTAACGACGGTCCTGAGTCACATTTCAGCAAACGCGGCACACCAACGATGGGCGGGATTATGATCCTGTTTTCCATCACCGTTTCCGTGCTGATGTGGGCCTATCCCTCAAACCCTTATGTCTGGTGTGTGCTGTTTGTACTGATTGGCTTTGGCATCATTGGTTTTATCGATGATTACCGCAAGGTGGTACGCAAAGATACGAAGGGGCTGATTGCGCGCTGGAAGTATTTCTGGATGTCGGTTATCTCGCTGGGGGTGGCATTTGCGCTATACGCAGCAGGTTATGATACGCCTGCCACCCAGCTGGTGGTGCCGTTCTTCAAAGATATCATGCCGCAACTGGGCTTGTTCTATGTGGTATTAGCCTATTTCGTTATTGTCGGCACCGGCAACGCGGTTAACCTGACCGATGGCCTTGATGGCCTTGCTATCATGCCTACCGTATTTGTCGCGGCGGGTTTTGCATTAGTGGCCTGGGCTACGGGTAACGTGAAATTTGCTGAATATCTGCATATTCCCTATCTGCGCCATGCGGGCGAACTGGTGATTGTCTGCACCGCTATTGTCGGTGCCGGCCTTGGCTTTTTGTGGTTCAACACCTATCCGGCACAGGTATTCATGGGCGACGTCGGCTCGCTGGCGCTCGGGGGGGCCCTTGGGACCATCGCCGTACTGCTGCGTCAGGAATTTTTGCTGGTGATCATGGGCGGCGTCTTTGTGGTGGAAACCCTGTCGGTGGTTTTACAGGTGGGTTCCTTCAAACTGCGTGGTCAGCGCATTTTCCGCATGGCTCCAATCCATCATCATTACGAACTGAAAGGCTGGCCTGAACCCAGGGTCATTGTGCGCTTCTGGATCATTTCACTGATGCTGGTGCTGATTGGCCTGGCAACGCTGAAGGTAAGGTAACTATGGCTGACTATCAGGGTAAAAAAGTCGTCATCATCGGGTTGGGGCTGACCGGCCTCTCCTGTGTTGATTTCTTTTTAGCACGTGGCGTAACACCACGTGTGATGGATACCCGTGTCGTGCCGCCGGGGCTGAACAAGCTGCCCAACAATGTGGAGTGCTGGCTGGGTTCACTTAACGACCGCTGGCTGCTCGCTGCCGACCTGATTATAGCCAGCCCGGGGATGTCGCTTGCGCATCCTTCGCTGATGGATGCCGCCGATGCCGGGGTTGAAATCATCGGTGATATAGAACTGTTTTGCCGTGAAGTTCAGGCTCCGGTTGTTGCCATTACCGGCTCAAACGGTAAGAGTACGGTGACGACGCTGGTGGGTGAGATGGCAAAAGCCGCCGGCTGGCAGGTTGGTGTGGGCGGTAATATTGGTCTGCCTGCGCTGATGCTGCTGGAACAACCGGCACAGCTGTATGTGCTGGAGCTTTCCAGTTTCCAGCTGGAAACCACTTCCAGCCTGAAGGCCGCAGCAGCAACAATTCTTAACGTCACTGAAGATCACATGGATCGCTATCCGTTGGGCATGCAGCAGTATCGGGCAGCAAAACTGCGTATTTACGAGCAGGCCAGGGTCTGTGTGGTCAATGCCGATGATGCGATGACCATGCCCGTTCGCGGTGCGGATAAACGCTGCGTCAGTTTTGGTGTGGATGTCGGTGATTATCATCTTAACCGTCAGCAGGGCACTATCTGGCTGAGAGTCAACGGCGAGAAAGTGCTGAATACTGATGAGATGACGCTGGTCGGGCAGCATAATTACACCAACGCGCTGGCTGCCCTTGCACTGGCTGATGCTGTCGGGTTGCCGCGCACCTCCAGTCTGAAGGCGTTGACCACTTTTACCGGCCTGGCTCACCGTTTCCAGCTTGCGCATGAAAATAATGGCGTGCGCTGGATTAATGATTCGAAAGCAACCAACGTGGGCAGCACCGAAGCAGCGCTAAGCGGATTACAGCTGTCAGGCACACTCTGGCTGCTGCTGGGCGGAGACGGTAAATCGGCTGACTTCACGCCGCTGAGTCAATACGTGCAGGCTGAAAACGTGCAGCTTTACTGCTTCGGTCGCGACGGTGCCGAGCTGGCTGAGCTTTCCCCGCAAAAAGCGGTGCAAACTGAAACCATGGCAGAGGCGATGGCGCAGATTGCAGCAAAAGTGCAGCCTGGCGATATTGTTTTGCTTTCTCCGGCCTGCGCCAGCCTGGATCAGTTCAAAAACTTCGAGCAACGCGGCGATGTGTTTACGCAACTCGCTAAGGAGCTGGGATGATACGCATACCAGGCCTGAGCCTTGCTGGCGGACTGTCTGACCGCCTGAAAGAGTGGGTGATGGGGTCGCGTGAAAATGATGCGACCTCAATGGTGCTTTACGACCGCACGCTGTTGTGGCTGACGTTGGGGCTGGCGATTATTGGTTTCGTGATGGTGACCTCTGCCTCAATGCCCGTCGGGCAGCGTCTGTCGGACGATCCCTTCTATTTTGCCAAGCGCGATGCATTCTATATCGCGCTGGCGTTGGGCATTTCGCTGGTTACGCTGCGTGTGCCAATGGATTTCTGGCAGCGCTACAGCAACATCATGTTGCTGGTAACCATTGTCATGTTGTTGATTGTGTTGGTGGTGGGTAGCTCGGTTAACGGTGCATCCCGCTGGATTGCACTGGGACCATTGCGTATCCAGCCTGCTGAACTCTCTAAGTTGTCGCTGTTCTGCTATCTCGCCAGTTATCTGGTGCGCAAGGTGGATGAGGTGCGTAACAACTTTTGGGGATTCTGTAAGCCGATGGGCGTGATGGTGGTACTGGCCGTTCTGCTGCTGGCCCAGCCCGATTTAGGCACCGTGGTGGTACTGTTTGTTACTACGCTGGCGATGCTGTTTCTCGCAGGGGCTAAATTATGGCAGTTTCTGGCGATTATCGGCTCCGGAATATTTGCCGTGTGTCTGCTGATTGTCGCCGAGCCTTATCGTATGCGTCGTGTCACCTCTTTCTGGAATCCCTGGGAAGATCCCTTCGGCAGCGGTTATCAGCTGACTCAGTCGTTGATGGCGTTTGGCCGGGGTGAATTCTGGGGGCAGGGGCTGGGCAATTCGGTACAAAAACTGGAGTATCTGCCGGAAGCACACACCGACTTTATCTTTTCCATTATCGGGGAAGAACTGGGTTATATCGGTGTGGTTTTGGCGCTGCTGATGGTATTCTTCGTCGCTTTTCGTGCGATGTCCATTGGCCGTCGCGCACTGGAAATCGATCAACGTTTTTCCGGTTTTCTGGGTTGCTCTATCGGCGTCTGGTTCAGCTTCCAGGCGCTGGTTAATGTCGGGGCGGCTGCGGGGATGTTGCCGACCAAAGGCCTGACGTTACCTTTAATCAGTTATGGTGGTTCCAGTCTGATTATTATGTCGACAGCCATCGTATTTTTACTGCGTATCGATTATGAAACACGTCTGGCGAAAGCCCAGGCGTTTACACGGAGCGCCCGATGAAAGGCAAACGGCTGATGGTGATGGCCGGTGGCACGGGAGGCCATGTTTTTCCCGGCCTGGCTGTGGCACACCAGTTAATGGCTCAGGGCTGGCAGGTGCGCTGGCTGGGCACGGCGGATCGCATGGAAGCCGATCTGGTTCCAAAGCACGGGATCGACATTGAATTTATTCGTATTAACGGTCTGCGTGGCAAAGGATTAAAAGCATTAATCGCCGCCCCCTGGCGCATTTTCAGCGCGGTATGTCAGGCCAGAGCTATCATCAGGCGCTGGCAGCCCGATGTGGTGCTGGGCATGGGCGGTTATGTATCGGGTCCCGGCGGTCTGGCAGCCTGGAGCAGTGGGGTGCCGGTGGTACTGCATGAGCAGAACGGCATCGCCGGGTTAACCAACAAATGGCTGGCCAGAATTGCCAAAAAAGTCATGCAGGCCTTTCCAGGCGCTTTCCCGGATGCAGAAGTGGTGGGTAACCCGGTCAGAACCGACGTGCTGGCGCTGCCCCTGCCTGAAGTGCGTCTGGCTGGCCGCACCGGTCCGATTCGGGTTCTGGTGGTGGGGGGGAGCCAGGGTGCCCGGGTGCTTAACCAGACCATGCCACAGGTTGCGGCTAAGCTGGGTGACAAAATCACCTTATGGCACCAGTCAGGGAAAGGGGCTGCCGGGAGCCTTAACCAGGCTTATCAGCAACTGAACCTGCCCGGACATAAGGTGACAGAATTTATTGACGATATGGCGGCGGCTTACGCCTGGGCTGATGTGGTGGTCTGTCGCTCGGGAGCACTGACAGTGAGTGAGGTGGCCGCTGCTGGATTACCCGCTATCTTTGTGCCATTCCAACATAAAGATCGCCAACAGTACTGGAATGCGCTGCCGCTGGAAAAAGCGGGTGCAGCAAAAATTTACGAACAACCGCAGTTTACTGCGGAGGTTGTGGCGGAAACGCTGGCCGGATGGGATCGTCTGGCGTTACTGAACATGGCAGAAAAAGCGCGGGCGGTGGCTATCCCTGACGCAACCGAACGGGTTGCAGCGGAAGTAGTCAGAGCCGCGCTGTAAACAGAACAGAGCGGGTTGGCCTGGCCGACCCCGAATGGTTATACAAGATGTATCCCGATGAATTTCCTGTTGCAGGAAAACGGCAACTTAGCCCGTTACTAACTTAACTGAGTAACAGAGGCCTTAAGTCAGCTGAACTTCCGGCAAGGAGAAAGGTTAAGGGATACCGACAGGCAGAAGAGATGAATACACAACAACTGGCAAAACTGCGTTCTATCGTGCCCGAGATGCGTCGCGTCCGGCACATTCACTTTGTCGGCATCGGTGGTGCTGGCATGGGCGGTATTGCCGAAGTGTTGGCCAATGAAGGGTATGAAATCAGTGGTTCAGATCTGGCACCGAATGCGGTGACCCGTCATTTGACTAATCTCGGGGCGACTATCTATTTCAACCATCGTCCTGAAAATGTCAGTGACGCCAGCGTGGTGGTGGTCTCAACGGCGGTTTCACAGGATAACCCGGAAATTATCGCGGCTCGTGAGGCGCGTATTCCGGTCATCCGTCGGGCAGAAATGCTGGCCGAGCTGATGCGTTTTCGGCATGGCATTGCGGTGGCGGGAACGCATGGTAAAACCACCACCACGGCGATGGTTTCCAGCATTTACGCGGAAGGTGGGCTTGATCCGACCTTTGTGAATGGCGGTCTGGTTAAAGCGGCAGGTACACATGCGCGGCTGGGCAGCAGCCGTTATCTGATTGCAGAGGCGGACGAGAGCGATGCCTCATTTTTGCATTTGCAGCCGATGGTGGCGATTGTCACCAACATTGAAGCCGATCACATGGACACCTATCAGGGTGACTTTGAGAACCTGAAGCAGACGTTTATTAACTTCCTGCACAATCTGCCATTTTATGGTCGTGCCGTGCTATGCGTTGACGATGCGGTGATTCGCGATTTGATCCCACGTATTGGCAGGCAGATTACGACTTATGGCTTCAGTGAAGACGCAGACGTGCGTATCGCCAGCTACGAGCAGCATGGCGCTCAGGGACACTTCACCCTGGCTCGTCACGACAAACCGTTAATGCGGGTGACGCTGAATGCGCCTGGCCGACATAACGCGCTGAACGCGGCAGCTGCGGTGGCAGTCGCAACGGAAGAAGGCATTGATGATGATGAGATCCTCAGTGCGCTGGAGAGTTTTCAGGGAACTGGCCGTCGTTTTGACTTCCTCGGTGAGTTTCCGTTGCAGGACGTCAACGGGACAGAAGGTACGGCGATGCTGGTTGATGATTATGGTCATCATCCGACTGAAGTGGATGCGACTATTAAAGCTGCACGTGCCGGGTGGCCGGACCGTCAGTTGGTGATGGTTTTCCAGCCGCATCGTTATACCCGCACCCGCGATCTTTATGATGATTTTGCCAACGTCCTGTCGCAGGTTGACGTGCTGTTGCTGCTGGATGTTTATTCTGCCGGTGAAACGCCGATACCAGGCGCAGACAGCCGTTCGCTATGCCGAACCATACGGGGGCGAGGCAAGGTCGATCCGATACTGGTTTCAGACCATGATTCGGTGCTGGAGATGCTGGCGCCAAAACTGAATGGCAACGATTTAATCCTGATCCAGGGGGCGGGTAACGTTGGGCGTATTGCCCGCAAGCTGGCCGATCAAAAGTTACAACCGCAGGGCAATGAAGGGGATCATCATGGCTGATAAAGTTGCAGTATTGCTGGGTGGCACCTCTGCTGAGCGTGATGTGTCGTTGATGTCAGGAAACGCCGTGCTGGCGGGCTTGAAAGAGGCGGGCATCGATGCGCATGCGGTGGATACCCGCGACTTTCCGGTATCACGCCTGAAAGAAGAGGGCTTCAGTAAAGCCTTTATCGCGCTGCATGGGCGTGGCGGTGAGGACGGTACGCTACAGGGTGTGCTGGAGTTTCTTTCTCTCCCCTACACCGGCAGCGGCGTGATGGCTTCCGCGATCACTATGGACAAGCTGCGCACCAAATATCTCTGGCAGGGCTGTGGCCTGCCGGTTTCGCCGTATGTGGCGATTACCCGTAAGCAGAGGGATGCGGGCCTGAACCCGGAAATACAGGCACAAATCGCTGCGTTGGGCCTGCCGCTGTTTGTTAAGCCGAGCAGTGAAGGCTCCAGCGTCGGTATATCGCGTGTGAATCAGGCCGATGCCCTGGAGGCTGCGCTTGATGAAGCGTTTCGCCATGATGACGAAGTGCTGGTTGAAGCGTTTCTTAGTGGCCCTGAATACACCGTTGGCGTGATTGGCGACGATATCCTGCCCTCAATCAAAATTCAGGTAGCGTCAGAGTTCTATGACTATGAAGCAAAATACTTTTCTGACGATACTCAGTACTTCTGCCCAAGTGGCCTGTCGGTGGAAAAAGAAGCTGAACTGAGCGAAATAGTATTAAAGGCATGGCGGGCACTGGGTTGCACTGGCTGGGGCCGCGTTGATGTGATGATGGGCGGTGATGGCGCATTTTACCTGCTGGAAGTGAATACGTCGCCGGGCATGACCAGCCACAGTCTGGTGCCAATGGCGGCTAAGCAGGCGGGGATGAGCTTCTCGCAACTTGTTGTCCGCATTCTGGAGCTGGCCGACTGATATGTCTCAGGCGGCAATGAATGTTCGCAACCGTGAAGCGCAAAAAAAAGCGGGCTCAGGACGAAGTAACGGTACGCGGCTGGCAGGCATCATTTTTCTGATGCTGGTGTTAGGTGTCATGCTGGCCGGAGGTTTGGTGGTGGTGAAGTGGATGAATGATGCATCCCGTTTGCCATTGTCGAGGCTGGTGGTAACAGGACAGATGCATTACACCAGCCATGATGATATTCGCCAGGCGATTCTGTCATTGGGGCCGCCCGGTACATTCATGTCGCAGAACGTGGATGTTATTCAGCAGCAGATTGAGCGCCTGCCGTGGATCCAGCAGGTGAGTGTGCGTAAGCAGTGGCCTGACGAATTAAAAATTCATCTGGTCGAATATGTGCCGGTCGCACGCTGGAATGATCTGCATATGGTTGATGCACAGGGAAAATCCTTCAGTGTGCCAGCCAGTTTTATCGGTAAAGAAGCGCTGCCTGGGCTTTATGGCCCGGAGGGCAGCGAATCAGAAGTATTGACCGGCTATCACCAGATGAGTGATTTACTGGCGGCCAGCAAATTTAAGCTGAAGGCAGCGTCCATGACCGCCCGGCGTTCGTGGCAACTGGTGCTATCAGACGACGTTCGTCTGGAGTTAGGGCGTAATGATGATATGAAGCGATTGCAACGCTTTATTCAGTTGAACCCAACGCTACAGCAGCAGGCGCAGACGGAAAACAAACGTGTCAGTTACGTTGATCTACGATATGACGCCGGTGCGGCAGTAGGTTGGGCGGCGCCACTCATCCAGAACGCTGACGGTAACAAGCAACAGAATCAGGTACAGGTTAAACAACAATGATCAAGGCGACGGACAGAAAACTGGTAGTTGGACTCGAAATCGGCACGGCAAAAGTCGCCGCTTTAGTAGGAGAAATTCTGCCCGATGGCATGGTTAACATTATCGGCGTGGGCAGCTGTCCTTCCCGTGGGATGGATAAAGGCGGTGTAAACGATCTGGAATCCGTCGTGAAGTGCGTGCAAAGGGCCATCGATCAGGCAGAGTTGATGGCCGATTGCCAGATTTCCTCGGTATACCTTGCATTATCTGGCAAACACATCAGTTGTCAGAACGAAATAGGGATGGTTCCTATTTCAGAAGAGGAAGTGACCCAGGAAGATGTGGAAAATGTCGTTCACACGGCGAAATCCGTTCGTGTGCGTGATGAACACCGTATCCTGCATGTCATTCCACAAGAGTATGCGATTGATTATCAGGAAGGGATTAAGAATCCTGTTGGTCTGTCCGGCGTCAGGATGCAGGCAAAAGTGCACCTGATCACCTGCCACAACGATATGGCAAAAAACATTGTCAAAGCCGTTGAACGATGTGGCCTGAAAGTTGACCAACTCATTTTTGCCGGACTGGCTGCAAGCTTTGCCGTGTTGACGGAAGATGAACGTGAACTGGGCGTCTGCGTGGTTGATGTCGGCGGCGGCACCATGGATATTGCGGTTTATACTGGCGGAGCATTACGCCACACCAAAGTGATCCCGTATGCCGGCAATGTGGTGACCAGCGATATTGCCTATGCTTTCGGTACACCGCCAACGGATGCCGAAGCAATCAAAGTCCGTCATGGTTGCGCGTTGGGTTCTATCGTTGGTAAAGACGAAAATGTCGAAGTACCAAGTGTCGGGGGCCGTCCCCCCAGAAGTTTGCAGCGGCAGACCCTGGCTGAGGTGATAGAACCTCGCTATACCGAACTACTGAATCTGGTGAACGACGAGATTCTGCAATTGCAGGAACAGCTGCGTCAGCAGGGCGTCAAGCATCATCTGGCCGCTGGCATTGTTCTGACCGGCGGCGCGGCACAGATTGAAGGCCTGGCGGCGTGTGCTCAGCGGGTGTTTCATACCCAGGTGCGTATCGGACAACCGCTTAACATTACCGGATTAACGGATTACGCGCAGGAGCCATACTACTCAACAGCGGTTGGCTTACTGCACTACGGAAAAGAGTCTCATCTGAGCGGTGAGGCAGATGTAGAAAAAAGAGTCTCAGTGGGCAACTGGTTTAAACGAATCAACAGCTGGCTGAGAAAAGAATTTTGATTTTGAAAAAGGGGATCATGCCCGATTTGTTTATGATCTCCAGGCGACAGGCACATAACGGAGAGAAACTATGTTTGAACCTATGGAATTAACCAATGACGCGGTGATTAAAGTCATCGGCGTCGGCGGCGGCGGCGGCAATGCCGTAGAGCATATGGTGCGTGAGCGCATCGAAGGCGTGGAATTTTTTGCTGTTAATACCGATGCCCAGGCATTGCGTAAAACAGCAGTGGGCCAGACTATCCAGATCGGCAACGGTATCACCAAAGGTCTGGGTGCCGGTGCAAACCCGGAAGTGGGCCGCAATTCTGCTGAAGAAGACCGTGAAGCACTGCGTCAGGCACTGGAAGGTGCAGACATGGTGTTTATCGCGGCCGGCATGGGCGGTGGTACGGGTACAGGTGCTGCACCAGTCGTGGCGGAAGTGGCGAAGGATTTAGGTATCCTGACGGTTGCCGTTGTCACCAAGCCTTTTAATTTCGAAGGTAAAAAGCGCATGGCTTTTGCTGAGCAGGGTATTGCCGAGCTCTCAAGGCATGTGGATTCTCTGATCACTATTCCTAACGACAAACTGCTCAAAGTATTGGGTCGTGGTATCTCTCTGCTGGATGCGTTTGGCGCGGCCAACGACGTACTGAAAGGCGCGGTACAGGGCATCGCAGAGCTGATCACCCGTCCTGGTCTGATGAACGTCGACTTTGCAGACGTCCGCACGGTAATGTCTGAAATGGGTTATGCCATGATGGGTTCCGGCGTCGCATGTGGCGAAGATCGTGCTGAAGAAGCGGCTGAAATGGCGATTTCCAGCCCACTGTTGGAAGACATCGATCTGTCTGGCGCTCGTGGTGTTCTGGTTAACATCACCGCTGGTTTTGACCTGCGCCTGGATGAGTTCGAAACGGTAGGTAACACCATCCGCGCGTTTGCTTCTGACAATGCAACTGTAGTTATCGGGACTTCACTGGACCCGGAAATGAATGATGAGCTGCGGGTTACTGTGGTTGCTACGGGTATTGGCATGGACAAACGTCCGGAAATCACGCTGGTAACCAACAAGCAGCAGAGCCAGCCGGTGATGGACCATCGCTATCAGCAGCATGGTATGACTCCATTACCTCAGGAGCAGAAACCTGCGGCGAAGGTGGTTAACGATCAGGGTGCACAATCAAACAAAGAGCCTGACTATCTGGATATTCCGGCCTTCCTGCGTAAGCAGGCGGACTAAGAATTACCTGAGAATTGGGATTCTCCGCTCTTTGTGCTAAAGTGTTGGCCCGCTGGTAAGATATACTGGCGGTCG
Source organism: Erwinia mallotivora (assembly GCF_000590885.1). Lineage (GTDB taxonomy): Bacteria > Pseudomonadota > Gammaproteobacteria > Enterobacterales > Enterobacteriaceae > Erwinia > Erwinia mallotivora. The sequence continues at coordinate 6,124 of NZ_JFHN01000043.1, read as the reverse complement.
GATGAGTAATTTTGCGAGATAAAGCGATGATCAAACAACGGACATTAAAACGTATCGTTCAGACGACTGGTGTCGGTTTGCATACCGGCAAAAAAGTCACGCTGACATTACGCCCTGCGCCGGCTAATACCGGGGTCATCTATCGCCGCACTGACTTGAATCCCCCGGTTGATTTTCCGGCAGATGCTAAATCCGTACGTGATACCATGCTCTGTACTTGCCTGGTTAATGAGCATGACGTGCGTATTTCAACGGTCGAGCATCTGAATGCAGCACTGGCAGGTCTTGGCATTGATAATATCGTGGTGGAAGTGAACGCACCTGAAATTCCTATTATGGACGGCAGCGCAGCCCCCTTTATTTATCTGCTGATGGATGCAGGCATTGAAGAACTGAACAGCGCGAAAAAATTTGTGCGCATCAAAAAACCTGTCAGGGTTGAAGATGGCGACAAATGGGCTGAACTCTCTCCGCATAATGGTTTTACGTTGGATTTTACAATCGACTTCAACCATCCGGCGATTGATTCCAGTTCGCAACGTTACAGAATGGACTTTTCTGCTGAATCCTTTGCACGTCAGATTAGCCGCGCCCGTACTTTCGGCTTTATGCGTGATATCGAAGCGTTGCAGTCCCGTGGACTGTGCCTTGGTGGTAGTTTTGACTGTGCCATCGTGGTCGATGATTATCGTGTACTTAATGAAGATGGATTACGCTTTGAAGACGAATTCGTTCGTCATAAAATGCTGGACGCTATTGGTGACCTGTTTATGTGTGGTCATAATATCATTGGTGCATTTACCGCGTTCAAATCGGGCCACGCTTTGAATAACAAGCTGTTGCAGGCCGTGCTGGCTAAACAGGAAGCCTGGGAATGGGCGACCTTCGAAGACGAAGCTGAACTGCCAGTTACCTTCAGAGCACCTGACCTGGTTCTGGCATAAGCCAGAATCATTTATTACGACTGGTTGAGCTGGTACTCTCTCCGGCCAGTGAAGCCAGTCGTTCTATAATTCTCTTCAGTTTTTCCGGACTTCTGCTGGCAATATCCCTCAACATTTCTGCACTCTGTTCACTCAGCTTACGCCCTGCTACAGGTTCATCGGACTGTTTGTCGCTTTGATATACGTTTTCATGCCCTTTTGCGGCTAACGATGGATTTATCCTGATGTCGATTGCCGTTAATGATGGTAATATTTGCGCTCGTAAAGCTGACAGCAGGCTGGATTGCTCATAGCGTAAACGCATCATCCAGTTGGCATTAGCCGTTTCGAGCACCAGAATACCCTGGCGAAAATTCGCCACGCGGCACCAGGGATGCAGCTGTGCAGGGAGAATACCCTGTGCAGCACGGTTTAACTTATTCAGCACAACTGCTCTTTGCTGAATGGATTCCAGCATTCCTTTGCCCTCGGTTGCTTCGAATAAATTCTCAATTGATTGCGGGCGACTATCGCGCATGGCAGGCTCCGGCGGAAAACAGTGATCGGTATTCTAAATCGTTGGCGACAATTTGGCAGACGTTATTTCTGGCCGCATCTCCTGTTGGGGATGGTCGCGGCGAGTCTTGGTTTGCCCTACGTTGCTGGTGGCGATCAGCCCACTTTAGCAGATACGCATTCCCGCAGCCTGAATATCAGCTTTGGCGTACATGTCGATCGCCTCGCGCTGCTCCAGGAGAGTGTTCGCCGGCAAAACCCAGTCGTTGACTACTGGCATCAGCATGCTATTCGCACTGTTATCCGCCACCTTTCTTTTTCCCTGACGCCTGCAAATCAGCCAACTACTGAGCAGAGCACACCGCTGGAAGTGCAAAAGCTTGCGTTGTTGGACACGCTCAATGCGTTGCTGACTCATGAAGAAAGACCGCCTGCGATTATTCGCCAGACTGAGCCTCATCAGCTTGCCATCAAACCTGTCTGGCAGACTGGCCTCTGGCTGGCACAGGTTGAGGGCATTCGTGCCGGACCTGCCTGTCTCCTGTCGTAAGATTTTGTTCGTGTACCCAAAGTTTAGTGCTTCACCGCTGATGCGGTGGCTGAGAGAATTTATCAACTATGTTCATAAAAGTATTAACAAAAATTTTTGGTAGCAGCAACGATCGTACGCTGCGCCGCATGCGTAAAGTCGTTGATCAGATCAACAAAATGGAACCGGACTTTGAAAAACTGTCCGATGACGAACTGAAAGCGAAAACCAGTGAATTTCGTGCCCGGCTGGAAAAGGGGGAAGTGCTTGAAAATCTGATCCCTGAAGCCTTTGCCACCGTTCGCGAGGCCAGCAAACGCGTTTTTGGAATGCGCCACTTTGATGTTCAGTTACTGGGCGGCATGGTATTGAACGATCGCTGCATTGCGGAAATGCGCACTGGCGAAGGTAAAACACTGACGGCAACCCTTCCTGCCTACCTTAACGCATTGAGTGGTAAAGGCGTCCATGTGGTCACCGTGAACGACTATCTGGCCCAGCGCGATGCTGAAAACAACCGTGGATTGTTTGAATTTCTCGGCCTGACTATAGGTATCAACCTGCCTGGCATGCCCGCGCCAGCCAAGCGCGAAGCTTATGCTGCGGACATCACTTACGGTACGAACAACGAATATGGTTTTGACTACCTGCGCGACAATATGGCCTTCAGTCCGGAAGAGCGTGTACAGCGCAAGTTGAACTATGCGCTGGTGGATGAGGTGGACTCGATCCTGATCGATGAAGCGCGTACGCCGCTGATTATTTCTGGCCCGGCAGAAGACAGTTCAGGTTTATATATCAAAGTTAACAAAATCATTCCGGGCCTGATTCGCCAGGAAAAAGAAGACTCTGATACTTTCCAGGGTGAAGGACATTTCTCTGTCGATGAGAAAGCCCGGCAGGTGCATCTGACTGAACGTGGTCTGGTCGCCATTGAAGAGCTGTTGGTCAGTGAAGGCATCATGGAAGAGGGCGAATCGCTCTATTCCCCGGCCAATATCATGATGATGCACCACGTCACTGCGGCCTTGCGTGCGCATGTGCTCTTTACCCGCGACGTGGATTACATCGTGAAAGACGGTGAGGTAATCATTGTTGATGAGCACACAGGCCGTACCATGCAGGGGCGTCGCTGGTCAGATGGTTTGCATCAGGCGGTGGAAGCAAAAGAAGGTGTGGAAATTCAGAACGAAAACCAGACGCTGGCTTCCATTACCTTCCAGAACTACTTCCGCCTTTACAACAAACTGGCCGGGATGACCGGTACGGCTGACACCGAGGCGTTTGAATTCAGCTCGATTTACAAACTGGAAACCATTGTCGTCCCTACCAACCGCCCGATGGTGCGTAAAGATCTGCCGGATTTGGTCTATATGACTGAAAAAGAGAAGATTGATGCGATCATTGAAGATATCAAAGAGCGTACCGCCAACGGTCAGCCCATACTGGTGGGCACTATCTCCATTGAGAAATCTGAAGTTGTTTCTGCCGAGCTGACTCGTGCCGGTATCAAACATGCGGTACTGAACGCTAAATTCCATGCCCGCGAAGCGGATATCGTTGCCCAGGCGGGTCAGCCTGCCGCTGTCACTATTGCCACCAATATGGCAGGTCGCGGTACGGATATCGTGTTGGGTGGCAGCTGGCAGGCAGAGATTGCCGAACTGGAAGACCCAACAGACCAGCAGATTGATGCTATCAAGAGTGCCTGGAAAGTTCGCCATGATGCGGTGCTTGCTTCTGGTGGTTTGCACATTATTGGTACTGAGCGTCATGAATCCCGACGCATTGATAACCAGCTGCGAGGCCGCTCTGGTCGCCAGGGTGATAACGGTTCTTCCCGTTTCTATCTGTCGATGGAAGATGCCCTGATGCGTATTTTTGCTTCAGATCGCGTTACCAATATGATGCGGAAACTGGGGATGAAACCTGGTGAAGCTATTGAACATCCGTGGGTGACCAAGGCGATTGCCAATGCTCAACGCAAGGTTGAGAGCCGCAACTTTGATATCCGTAAGCAGTTGCTGGAATATGACGATGTGGCTAACGATCAACGCCGTGCAATCTATACACAGCGTAATGAATTGCTGGACGTTTCCGATGTATCTGAAACCATTATCAGCATCCGTGAGGACGTGTTTAAATCCACCATCGACAGCTATATTCCACCGCAGTCGCTGGAGGAAATGTGGGATGTGCCAGGTTTGCAGGAGCGTCTGAATAACGACTTTGACCTGCAATTGCCAATTGCTGAATGGCTGGACAAAGAGCCAGAGCTGCACGAAGAAACCCTGCGTGAGCGCATCATGGAGCAGGCGAAAGAGCAGTATCAGCAAAAAGAAGAAGTTGTCGGCATTGAGATGATGCGCAACTTCGAAAAAGGCGTGATGCTGCAAACGCTGGACAGCCTGTGGAAAGAGCATCTGGCGGCGATGGACTATCTGCGGCAGGGTATTCACCTGCGTGGTTATGCGCAGAAAGATCCTAAACAAGAGTACAAACGCGAATCTTTTGCCATGTTCGCAGCAATGCTGGAATCACTGAAATATGAAGTGATTAGCACCCTGAGTAAAGTTCAGGTCCGTATGCCGGAAGAAGTGGAAGCGATGGAAGAACAGCGTCGTGAAGAAGCTGAACGTCTGGCCCAGCAGCAGCAATTAAGTCACGTGGACTCTGAAACAGAAGCAGCTGCGGCCCTGGCAGAGCATGGTGGAGAACGTAAAATTGGCCGCAACGATCCCTGTCCTTGCGGTTCAGGTAAGAAATATAAGCAGTGTCATGGGCGTCTGGCATAATCATTACGCTTAAAGTAAAAAAGGGCTGGGGATATTCCCGGCCTTTTTTATTGCCATGACCCGTCCTGAATAGCGTTGACACATTTTCCCGCGATTCTGAGGAGAATGTGATGAAGCAATATGTTAAACGTACACAACGCGACTACTCTCTGTCCTTTAAACTGGCCGTCGTTGAGCAGGTTGAAAAAGGTGAGATGACTTATCGTCAGGCTCAGGAGCGCTACGGTATCCAGGGGTGCTCCACCGTTCTGAAGTGGCTGCGTAAATATGGCCAGCTGGACTGGCACTCTTCAAAGCAGCGCAGCGCATGTGGAGGACTCATGAAAAAATCCCTTCCCCTTACGCCTGAACAACGAATCAAAGAGCTTGAGCAGCAGCTGGCTGAATCCGAAGTGAAGGCGCAGTTCTTTGAGGCCGTCGTGAAGGTCATGAACACTGAGTTCGGTGCCACGCTGACAAAAAAGCAGTTAGCTTCGTTATCGCGCAGGCAAAAACACCCGGACTGACCATCGTCAGGGTCTGCCGGTTTTTAAAAATAAGCCGTCAGGCCTGGTATCAGGGGTGTCAGCGCGTGCAACGTAAGTCAGAGCAGGCCTGCCGCATTACTGAGGAAGTGAAAAACCTCAGGATGCAGCAACCGCGCCTGGGCACGCGCAAGCTGCACCATATCCTTAACTGTCGGGATGCACCTGAACTGCATATCGGGCGGGACAGCCTGTTTACCGTACTCCGGGAGGCCGGGCTGCGGGTACGTCCGGCCAGGGCTTATCATAAAACAACCCACAGCCATCATCGCTTTTATAAGCATCCAAACCTGCTGAAAGACGGGCCGGGGCGGACCGTCATCTCCGGCCCGGAGCAGGTTTGGGTGGCGGACATTACCTGGCTTCCGGTCAGAACCGGCACGGCTTACGTGAGCCTGGTAACCGACGCATTCTCACGGAAAATAGTGGGTTACCATGTGCATGAAAGTCTTCATACAGAGCACGTGGTGAAGGCGCTACAGATGGCACTGAAAAACCGGCATGGCAGGACACCGCTGATCCATCACTCCGATCGCGGCATACAGTACTGCTCAGCGATGTACCAGTCGGTGCATGAAAGACACGGGCTAATCTGCTCAATGACGGATGGGTATGACTGTTATCAGAACGCCATTGCGGAGAGGGTCAACGGAATACTGAAAAACGAGCTGCTGATAACGCGCCCGGCAGACATCGTTCAGGCAGAAATAATGGTGGCGGAGTCGGTAAGAATCTACAATAGCCAGCGACCGCATCTGTCGCTGAAATATAAAACGCCAGATGCAGTACATCAGGCGTTTTGAGGGCGTAAAGTGTCAACCTATGCCAGGACTAGTC
>NZ_JFHN01000042.1 GCF_000590885.1 Erwinia mallotivora | reverse complement strand
TGTATGATGGCCGGTATTAAACCAGAGCAACTAAAAGGATTTGGTATGCTTAAGACACAAAATGCTCCGCTGCTCCCGACCATACGCTGGCCGGTACCAAAAAATAACCGGGGTGGAGAGTTCAGTAACCTCCGCGAAATTCTGGCACATCTTGAGGGTGAAGCCGCCGGGCACTGGCTTATTGGCCGCCACGGCATGTGGCACGGAGGCATCCACATCAGTGATGCCACCACCCCTGGTGTGCGCTCAGCGGTCAGGCGATGAATGAGGCTCTGGATTTTCCGCTGCCATTTCCGGGAGAGCAGCCCGTGCGGTGTATGGTGGACGGTGAGGTGGTGGCGTACCGGATTAACCGGGATTACCTCAGCGTGCCGTGGTACGGGGGGGATTTGTGCTACTCCGGGTCTTTTGTGCTTATTCGCCACCGTATTCAGCCAGGGAAAACGACAGAGGGCGCGCTGACCTTTTACACACTGTACATGCACCTCGCGCCGTGGCTGGCCTACCCGGGGCAGGACAGTACGGCGTTTAAGGTGGCGGACGGCCGGCATCTGAATGCGTATGTCGACATGTCCCGGCAGTGGATGGCGACGGTGCTGCCATCCGGCACGCGGGTGACATGGGACAAAGCGGACAGCGCCGGCATGATGACCGGAAGCAACGGGCGACAGTATGCGTACGTCACGCTGGCGGAGCCGGTTTCGGGCAGAATGAGCCTGAAAACCGGGGACCGGGTGTGGACGCTGTGCGACAGCGGCAATCTTCTTCCGGCCCGCGACAGCGCCACCCGTCCGGCGTGGTGGTCGCCATTCCTGCCGCCGTCACGTGAAGCCGTGCAGTTTGATACGGTGGTATGCCCCACCCCCTGCCCCATTAACGCCGGAGACCCGGTGGGCCATCTGGGGTATTTTCAGGTTCCCACTGAGGACGGGCATGAAAAACGCTATCAGGTGCATATCGAATGCCTGACCACGGATGACCTGCCGCGCTTCCTGAGCAATCCGGAAGGCACGGGGCGTGACACGCCCGCCTTTGCCCGCTGTCCGAAGGGCATTCCGGTGTACCTGAAAGACAGTGACGGAAAGGTATACCCGGGCCTGATAACCACGCAGACCGAAAGGTGATGGCGCTGTCCGGGCAGGCTGTGACGGACCAGGAAGGGAAACGCTACTGGCCGGGCGGGACATCGCACGGGCTGCTGGCAGAGTCGGATATGCAGTTGCTGTCGCAATATGACCTCACCGGTCGGGGTTTTGAAACGACGACAGACAGCCCGGCGAGCTTTGACCATCTCGATGGAAAGAAGCAGCCGAAAGGGCTGGTGAAGACAATTTTTGAGCGGTTTTTCAGCGTGGCGGATAACGACGGGAAGCCCTGGAGCAAGGCGGTGGCGTTCAACTACCGACAGCTGCTGAACAAAATTGACGACGTAAAATCTACCGGCTACTACCCGGAACAGTACCGGCGGGCGGTACAGAACCCGTCAATGCGCGATTACCTGTACCGTCTGTGCGTGAAACATCCCTGTGAGTGGTACTACTCATCGGAAGATCCGATCTGGAAGTCTTTCTTATCACCCACGATGAAGAAGGAATCGCCGGAATGGTACGCCTGGAGCGTGAAGATTCTGACGGACACGCGCTGGATGCATCTTGTGCCTTACATGGAAGAAAATCAGTGGCATATGCACCCGCTGGTGTTTCCTGACGCACTCAGGGCGAAGAAAAAACAGGGATGGGCACACAGCCCGTTTGCTGAGCTGCTGGGGAGCGTTGAGTCCAAAAATGACTACACAGCCTACAACCGAACCTGGCCGCATCCCAAACCTACACATTCTCAGGCGTATCACAATACGAACCTGACTTCGATGACTCTGAGTCAGGTTATGGCAGCCCAAAAGACACACGATATGTTTGCTACAGGTCGATTCCAGATTATCCCGGACACTCTAAAACTGGCTGTCAGCTCGCTTAAGCTGGATGTCAATGATTTATATGATAATGCGATGCAGGACCGAATATTTGAAGAATATCTGATTAAAGTTAAGCGAAAGCCAATTATTAATTACCTGGAGGGGAATGGCAGCGTTGAAGATGCCGCTTATGCGTGGGCGCTGGAATTTGCGTCAGCAGGCGTACAGAAAGCCAGGGAGATTAGCCGCGATCCCAACGAATATGAGAGAGATGCTGACGGACATATCAAAATTGATGCTAATTACAAGAAAATTCATAAACGGCGTTGGGCGAAGGAAGACGGCGTATCTTACTACTCAGGCGATGGATTGAACAAAGCTCATATTATGCCTGATGAAATGATTAAAAAACTGGAGGAGTCCAAAAATGCAGACAGGTAAATTTAGAATTCTTCTGCTCGTTTTTTCGGTTTTTGTGGTTAAAAACATTGAAGCTGGCTCTCCACAGTTTTCGGATTTTAAAGTAGAAAAAAGCACCGGCCCATTTACTCAAGTACTTTCTCTGACGAAAAAGCAAAAGGCATTCACAGATAAATGGCAACGTATAATGCAACATGAGCTTTCTAAGGCTGTGAATTTCTCAGGGCATTATCGATTGTATCTGTCATGGAATGGTGAATTACCTGGAGAGTGTGGTGATGACAGATGGGTTTGTGGCTGGATTTTAGATAAAAAAACTGGTGAAGTCGTATCTACTCTCCCTGAGTTTAATGGCAATACGGCCTACTTTTCGTACAACGATAATGGCACACCTCGCCCGGATGAATTTTCCCCTATATTCTACCCTGATAGCTCTATGTTATGGATCGCCGGCTCTAATCTGCCAGCCAGAGGGAGTGGTAATAATGAATGCGCTATCATTATCTATAACTTCAAGGGAAACCAGTTTACACCATTAGTTCATGCCGAATGTGAAGTAGACAGAGGCGACGATTCGAACTCTCATAACTAAAGTGTGATGAACATTTTTCCGCACTATCAGAAAGAATTGATGAAATAAAAGGATCTTATTAAGGTCCTTTTATCAATGCATAATAAATTGATTTGCAATCACCCCCCATTTTTTTCGTCTGCTTAAATTTTACTATCTGGTCTTTAGCGGCTCGCAGGTCTGTGTGTTATGTATCGAAAAGATGTCAGTCTCTTCCAGCCCGGGACGTCCGGGGCTTTCCTCAGCCAGGGTGGTCACTGGCTGAGCTGACGGCTCATCAGCAATTCACACAGAGCACAGTTCTGCTGGCGAAATTCATTTTTGAGCGCCCTGTGGAGCCCTGAATTCTGCGGCAAAGAGGTTTTCCCAGTTAGCGAAGGAACCAAGAGGAATACATTCAAAAGTCAGCAAACCCGCCTTTGCCAGTGGAAACTCGCCCATCACGCTGACAGCCTGATCAAGGTTGTCACACTCAAGAAAAATCGCCGCGCCTGCCGGTAATAAATATCCCGCATGATGCCGGATTTATACAGCGCCCAGGCGTGCAGCACTTCAGAAAGCAGATGAGGGGAATATTTTTCCGGCGTCGCGCCGGAAGCGGGAATATCCAGACATAAAATGCGCATTCAGTCTCCTGAACTCAGTCGCTAAAGGAAAGAGACAGGAATTATAAGTTAACGATTTCAGTAAGATTAGGTCACCACTGGCTTAAGAAGTTTTAGCCTGTATCTAATAATCCCGCAGACAACAGGCGATATAATCCGGGCTGATTCGCCGCCTGTTAACTGGTCAGCCACCCCGCGGTTTGCAACACGCCAGAAAGACCATGGCACCCCGCCAGCAGGCGGGCAGCCACATTAATAAGCCCGCCTGATAACAGGCCTGCTTAACCGCTGGCGCTGGCGGGTAAATCCCAGGTTTCTTCCGCCACCAGCGCATCATGGGCGTCGCGCATCCGGCGACGGAAATCACTGGGACTCACCCCCACCCGCTTGCGAAACACCCTGGAAAAGTAGAGCTGATCGTCATAGCCCACCAGTCGGCCAATGGTGGCAATGGGTTCCTGGGTGGTCTGTAACAGCAGCCTGGCGCGGATCACCCGCTGATCCTCACGCCAGCGCAGCAGATTCACGCCCATCTGCTCACGAAACAGATGCGCCAGCCGCGACGGCGACAGACAGACGTGACTGGCTACTTCATCGATCTTTAATTCGCCCGCCAGGTGGCTGGTGACATACTGGCAGGCCTCGATCACCCTTGGATCCCGTACCTGCTGGCGGCTGCGCGGATCTTCCTCTACCGCCCGCAGCAGCAACCTTTCCAGCAGGTTCATCGCCAGCTCCTCGGCAAAACGGCGTCCGGAGGTGTGCGTCTGCTCAATGCTGGCAAACAGCCGCTCGAACTCGCCCCGCAGCCGTTCCGGCAGTCTTAAACGGCCAACCCCCCGGGTCTCATCCTGCCACACCAGCCAGTCGCTCCAGTAGGCGCGCGGACGAAAATAGATCCAGCGATGATGCCAGCAGTCACTCTGCGCGGCGCGGCCATAATAATGCGGCGTTTTTGGCTGGAACAGCAGCAGGTCACCCGGCTCACAGTCAAAAGCATCCTCACCGCTGAATACCTGCCCCCGGCCCCGGATGGTCAGGTTGATAATGTAGCCCTTCATGCCTTGTGGCCGGTCGATAAAAAAGTCGAGCGTGTCCCCGGCATTAATCGGCGTCAACCCGGCCACCAGCCAGGCGTTAAAAGGGTAACCGGGCAACAACGGATTGGACTGCGCCGCAGGCGCTGAACGATGATACATAACGTTACCTCAGGCTGATTTGGCTTTCTGTTTGTATCGGTCAAAAATAACGGCAGCTAACAATATCAGGCCACGCACCACATACTGGGAGAACGGTGAAATATTCAACAGGTTCATCGCGTTCTCTACCGTGCCAAGGATCAACACCCCGGCGACCACGTAGGAAATTTTACCGATGCCCCTTTCAGCGATACGCCGCCCAGTACGCAGGCCGAAATAACGATCAGCTCATAGCCAAGCGAGGTCATCGGCTGGCCGCTGGTCATCCTGGAGGCAAGGATAATACCCGCCGCCGCCGATACCAGTCCGGAAAGGATAAAGATGATAATACGGGTGCGCACCACCGGCACCCCGGCCAGCCTGGCCGCTTCTTCATTACCCCCGATTGCCAGCGTGTTGCGACCAAAGGTGGTTCTGTTCAGCAGGAAGCCAAAAATCACCATGGTGCCGATGGTCAGCCAGACCGGTGCCGGTACGCCAAGCCAGTTGGCATAGCCCAGCGCAAAAAAACGCTCATCTTCAATCCCCACCGCCTTGCCGTCGGAGAAGATATAGGCCAGCCCACGCACAATCTGCATGGTGGCGAGCGTGGTGATCAGCGCGTTGATTTTCAGCTTCGCGATGACAAAACCGTTAATAAAGCCGCAGACCACCCCCAGCAGTAAACCGGCAACCACACCGATCCACAGGCTTTCACTCAGGTTGATAACCACAGCGGTGGTCACCCCGGCGCAGGCAATCACCGAGGCGACCGACAGATCAAAATCGCCGGAGGCCAGGCAGAACAGCATTCCGCAGGCCACCATACCGGACATCGACATGGCCAGCCCCAGGCCTTTCATATTGATCAGGGTGGCAAAATTCGGCACAAACAGGCTACAGCCGATAAACAGTACGGCGAACACCACCAGCATACCGAAATTATCCCAGATACGGCTCAGATTAACGCGCGCAGAGGGGGTTGCTGACGGTGCAGAAGACGTGGTGGAAGATGACATAAAAAATCTCCTGTGATTCAGGCCACAGCGGCAGTTTGTTGGGTGGTTACAGGCATGGCGAGGCTCAGGGTCAGGGTTTCGGTGGCTTCCTCATGGCTCAGCTCACCGGCAATTTCCCCTTCACGCATCACCACAATGCGGTCGGCCAGCCCCATCACTTCAGGCAGGTCACTGGAAGCAAACAGCACCGCAATGCCCTTTTCCGCCAGCGCATAAATGACGTTGTAGATTTCATGTTTCGCCCCGACGTCGATTCCCCTGGTGGGCTCGTCGAGCAGAACCACCTTCATCTCTTCCGACAGCCAGCGGCCGAGGATCGCCTTCTGCTGATTGCCGCCGGAAAGGTTCATAATCGCCTGGTCGGCAGACGGGGTTTTGATGTTCAGCGCACGGATGTGTCTGGCCGCATTTTCACTCTCCCACTGATTGTTGATCAGACAGCCGGCGGTCAGGTTATTGCGCCGGGCGCTGATATTGATATTGTCGCGCACCGAATGCACCGGAATGATGCCATCCGCTTTGCGATCTTCCGGGCAGAGCAGGATCCCGGCACGAATAGCGTGCGCCGGTTCGCGAATCGTCAGCTTCTCGCCATCCAGCCAGAGTTCGCCGCCGGTAAGCCGGGTCGCGCCAAACAGCCCTTTCATCAGCTCGCTGCGCCCCGCGCCTACCAACCCAAACAGACCCACAATTTCCCCGGCGCGCACGCTGAGCGAAACCGGCATCCGCACGCCCTTCGCCTGTACCCGATCCAGTTTCAGCCGCACCTCTCCGGTCTGACGCGGCGCATAGCCATAGATATCGCCAATTTCCCGGCCCACCATCGCCTGCACCAGCTGATCATGGCTGGTATTCGCCACATCACTGAAGGTGCGCACATAGCGCCCGTCTTTAAACACGGTGATGGCATCGCTCAGCGCAAAAATTTCTTCCATCCGGTGTGAGACGTACAGCACCACTCTTCCCAAATCGCGCAGTTTGCGGATCACCCGGAACAGGTGCTCAATTTCACGCGCGGAGAGTGAGCTGGTCGGCTCGTCAAAGGCGATCACTTTGGCATTACGCGCCAGCGCCTTGGCAATCTCCACCATCTGCCACTGTCCCAGCGACAGCGCTTTCAGCGGCGTGTCCGGATCGATATCCATACCCAGATTCGCCAGCTGCTGACCGGCTTCATAGCGCAACAGCCTGCGGTTAACCAGTCCGGCCCGCTGTGGCAGTTGCCCCAGATAAATATTCTCGGCCACCGACATCTCCGGCACCAGGTGCAGCTCCTGATAGATAATCGCCACCCCGGCGTCCAGCGCATCGGTGGTATGACCGAAGCTGACAGGCTCGCCTTTCAGACGGATTTCACCGCTGTCAGGCCGGTAGCTGCCGCTGAGGATCTTCAGCAGCGTCGATTTTCCGGCACCGTTTTCACCCATCAGCGCGTGAACCTGTCCGGCCTCACAGGTAAAACTGATATCCTGCAAAGCTTTCACACCGGGAAAGGTTTTGCCGATACCGTGAAAACTCAGATAAGGGGGTTGTGTGCTCATCACTCCTCCTGCAAAGGTGACGGGCCGCCTTAAAGACGACCCTTCCGCTGCTACATCAGGCCTTTTTTAGCCAGTTCGGTTTTGAAGTTTTCGCGGGTGATCAGCACCACATCCGTCACTTCAGTAAATTTCGCCGGTTCAGCCCCTTTGGTTACCCAGTTGTAGAGCATCTGGATACTCTTGTAGCCATGCACGTCGGGGCTGGGCAGCAGTGAACCGTAGAAGCCGGTGGCCTGGCCTTTTGACAGTTCGCTCACCGCATCCACCCCGTTAATGCCAATGCCGATGACATCCGGTGCTTTAAAACCCTGACCTTCCGTAGCGCGAACGCCACCCAGCACGGTGTTGTCATTCATGCCGACAATCAGCCAGTGTTTCACCTGCGGGTGCTGCACCAGCAATGAGTTACCGGCATCAAAGGCACCGGGAATATCATTGGATTTGGTCGGCACTTTATAGATTTGCGCCGCCGGGAAACCCGCTGCTTTCAGCGCATCCATCGAGCCGGAGGTACGACGACGTGCGGTGTCCAGCTCATCGGCAGTGATCGCCATCACCCCGGTGTCCTTCGCATCCCAGCCGCGCTTCTGCATCTCTTTGTACAGCTCCTGCCCCTGACGCTCACCGATTTTGGTCGCCGCCATCATCACCAGCGGTACGGTATCCATCGGTTTGCCCTTCGCGGTGACAAACTGGTCGTCAACCGCAATCACCTTCAGGTCATAGCTGCGGGCTTTTGCCACGATGGCAGAGCCAAGTTTCGGGTCGGGCGTACAGATTACAAAGCCTTTCGCGCCGCTGGCCGCCAGACTGTCGATAGCATTAAGGGTTTTTTCACCGTCCGGGACGGCGATTTTGATCACTTCAAAGCCCATCTCTTTTCCGGCCTTGTCAGCGAATCGCCATTCGGTCTGGAACCAGGGTTCTTCCGGTTGTTTAACCAGAAAACCCAACTTCATGGTGTCGGCGATAGCTGAATGTGACATAAGGGTGGCGAGGCCAATCGCGGCCAGCGCGTGAGTAATTTTGTGCATGAGGCTCTCCGGCTCAGTACCCGCTTTTTGCGGTGTGATGTAAACGGTAACATTGGCGATGCTGAGAACTTAAACAACTGTAATTCCGCTATTTCCGCACCTGAACAGTGCCACAGATGCCGGAATGCATTAGTTTTAACGGTAAGCCGGCAGCGAAAGGGAGAGCGCTATCACACCCTGAGATTCCAGCTGAATTATCCATGCATTCAGCCATATTAACCTCCTGTTAACATTTGAAGCCCATCACAAAAGCGGTGCAAATGACAGAAAAATGCATATTTGCAGCGTCCCCTTCCTAACGCCTGTTGCTGACAATTCTTAGGGTAATGAGACATCAGACACTGAGCGGCTGGAGAAAACATCATGCAGAGGGAAGCCATTACCATCGGGCTGGATTTTGGCAGTGATTCGGTACGTGCGCTGGCGGTGGAGTGTGCCAGCGGTCAGGAGCTGTACAGTTGCGTGGTGGCTTACCCGCGCTGGCAGCAGGGCCTGTACTGCCAGAGCCGACGCAATCAGTTTCGCCATCATCCCCAGGACTATATTGACGCGCTGGAACGGGCCATATGTGACGTTGTCACGAAAATGTCGCCCGCGCAGCGCCAGAATGTGGTGGGTATTGGCGTTGATTCCACCGGTTCCACCCCGGCCCCCATCGACCGCGACGGTAACGTTCTGGCGCTGCGTCCTGAATTTGCTGACAACCCCAATGCCATGTTCGTGCTGTGGAAAGATCACACCGCAATTAAAGAAGCGGAGGAGATCACTGCTCTCTGTCACAGCGGCCAGTTTGAAGACTATTCGCGTTTTATCGGCGGCATTTATTCATCTGAATGGTTCTGGGCCAAGATCCTGCACGTCAGCCGGGAAGACGCCGCGGTGCGCGCGGCCGCCGTCTCCTGGGTCGAACTGTGCGACTGGGTGCCGGCGCTGCTGAGTGGCACCACCGCCCCGTCAGAGATTCGCCGGGGGCGCTGTGCCGCCGGACATAAATCCTTATGGCACCCGGACTGGCAGGGGCTGCCGCCGAAAGCATTTCTCGACGCGCTGGACCCGCTGCTTACCCGCCATCTCGACGTGCCGTTGTTTACGGAAACCTGGACCGCTGACGTCCCGGTTGGCAGGCTGACCGCTGAATGGGCGGCGCGCCTGGGGCTGCATCAGAACGTGACCCTTTCCGGCGGTGCCTTTGACTGCCATATGGGGGCCGTTGGCGCAGGAGCCGGGCCATATACCCTGGTCAAAGTCATTGGCACCTCCACCTGCGACATTCTGATTGCCGATCCGCAACGCATTGCGGGCCGGGCCATTGAAGGGATCTGCGGACAGGTAGACGGCAGCGTCACCCCCGGCATGATCGGACTGGAAGCCGGCCAGTCAGCGTTTGGCGATATGTATGCCTGGTTCAGTCGCCTGCTGAGCTGGCCGCTGGTGCAGGCGGCAGAGCGACATCCTCAGCTGGCGGCGGAACTGGCGGAGATCCAGCACAGTCTGCTCAACGATCTGACCCGCAGCTGGGCCGCCGATCCGCAGCTGGAAAATCTGCCGGTGGTGCTCGACTGGTTCAACGGTCGCCGCACGCCGTTTGCCAATCAGCGTTTGCAGGGGGTGATCAGCGACGTGAATCTTGGCACCGATGCCCCGGCGCTGTTCGGCGGTTTTATCGCGGCGACCGCGTTTGGCGCACGGGCGATTATGGAGTGCTTTGAACGGCAGTCTGTTCCGGTGGAAAGCCTGCTGACGCTGGGCGGTATTGCGCGTAAATCACCGGCAATTATGCAGGTGTGTTGCGATGTGATGAACCGGCCGCTGGATATCGTCGCCTCCGATGAATGCTGTGCACTGGGAGCAGCGATTTTTGCCGCCGTTGCCGCCGGAGTCTATGCCGATGTGCCTGCCGCACAGCAAAACATGGCCAGCCCTGTTGCCACCACCCTTCAGCCAGATGCGACGCGTGTCGCCAGCTGGCAGCAACTCTATCAGCGTTACCTTCAATGGTGTGAAGCGTCGGAACCTCTGTTCGCCGCCACCCCGTCAACAATTTAAGGAGAATCTATGGCTCAGCATAACGTCTGGTTTGTGATTGGCACGCAGCATCTGTATGGCCAGCAGACGCTGCAACAGGTGGAACACCATGCGCAACAGGTGGTTGACGGCCTTAACCGCGAAGGCAACCTGCCCTTCACCCTGCTTCTTAAGCCGCTGGTAAAAAGCCCGGATGAGGCGCTGGCCCTGTGTCGGGATGCCAACCATGCACAGGATTGTCTGGGGCTTGTCACCTGGCTGCACACCTTTTCACCCGCGAAGATGTGGATTGGTGGCCTGTCGATTCTGCATAAGCCGCTGTTGCAGTTCCATACCCAGTTCAACGCGGAGATCCCGTGGGACAGCATGGATATGGACTTTATGAACCTGAACCAGACGGCACACGGCGGGCGTGAGTTTGGCTTTATCGGTGCGCGGATGCGACAGGCGCACAGTGTGATAACCGGTCACTGGCAGGATAAAAACGCTCAGGCCCGACTGGCGAAATGGATGCGGGCGGCGGCGGCGAAACAGGCCAGTCAGACGCTGAAGGTGGCGCGTTTTGGCGACAACATGCGCGACGTGGCGGTGACGGAAGGCGATAAAGTGTCTGCGCAGATCCAGTTTGGTTACGCGGTAAACGGCTGGGGCGTGGGCGATCTGGTTGAGGTCATTAACGGTATCAGCGACGGCGACGTCATCGCGCTGGTCGATGAATATGAAACGCTGTATGACTTTACCGCCGCCGCCGCGGTCAACGGCGAGAAGCGGCAGAACGTGCTGGATGCGGCGCGGATCGAGCTGGGTCTGAAGCGCTTTTTGCAGGATGAAGGCTGCATGGCGTTCACCACTAATTTCCAGACGCTGCATGGCATGACGCAGTTGCCCGGTCTGGCAGTGCAGCGCCTGATGGCCCAGGGCTATGGCTTTGCCGGAGAAGGCGACTGGAAAACCGCCGCGCTGCTACGCATTTTTAAGGTGATGGCAACCGGTCTGCCGGGGGGCACCTCATTTATGGAGGATTACACCTATCATTTCGCGCCCGGTAATGAGCTGGTGCTGGGGTCGCATATGCTGGAGGTCTGCCCTTCCATTGCGTTGCAGGCCCGCCCGCTGATTGACGTGCAGTATCTGGGCATTGGTGGCAAGGCCGATCCGGCCAGGCTGATCTTCTCCACGCCTGCCGGACGTGCGGTCAATGCCAGCGTGATTGATATGGGCGACCGTTTCCGCCTGCTGGTCAATGTGGTGGACGCTATCGAGCAGCCGCAGGCGCTGCCGAAGCTGCCAGTCGCACGCGCCCTGTGGAAAGCGCAGCCTTCACTGGCGACCGCATCAGAAAGCTGGATACTGGGCGGCGGCGCACACCACACGGTGTTCAGCCAGGCACTGACCGTGGACGATATGCGCCAGTATGGCGAGATGCATGGCATTGAAGTGCTGGTGATCGACGAAGAAACCACGCTGCACGGCTTTAAGGATGCGCTGCGCTGGAACGAGGCGTATTACCGGCTGAATCAGCGTTAAGCCGCCGTGCCGCGGATCCTGACCGCTCAGGGGTATTGACGCAATGGCGTTATCTTTAAGGGCATCCTGCGGGATGCCCAGCATCATGTACAGAAAAGGTGCGCCTGGTTCCGGGATGGTGACATGCGTTGTACTGAAGAGATGAATGTGCAGGTAAGGAAGAATGGTTGCAGACTTCCCTTCGTCCATTGCAATCGACTCAGCTGCTGCCGTCATACTCTTTAAAAGGTCAGTCATCTTAGTCACCCGGACTTCACTACCCATCTTCTTTTTCCGACAAGACTATTCCAGGATTCAGCCCTCCTCACAGAGTGCAGGGAAACTCAGTGGCATCACGCCAGGAAACTGAGTTGTTCCAGTGTGGCTTCGAGAGAGGCCATTTCTTTTCCGATAAGCGTTTGCAGCGGGAATGGCAGACAGGGGGATTGCACAGCGCCCTGGATCTCCGCGATACTGGCAATAACCCGCAAACTGCCATGACGGCGGAAGAAGGCCCACAGTGGCTCGAGTGCCAGATCCAATTGTCGGGTTGCAGTGGTATCTCCGCGCAACGCAGCATGAGACAGCTTCATCGCATAATGGGGAAACAGCCCGCCCAACACCGAGTACCAGATATCACATCCAGCCAGCAAGCCAGCCGCCGATTGCATATCTCCACTGATCCCCAGCGTCACACCCCGGGCCATCTTACTTTTCAGATGCTCAACACGTTGAATGGCCCGATCCGGATCGGCAGGAAAATTCCCGAGTTTGACAGAACCTACCTTATTCAGATGAGACAGGGCGATGAGTAGATCATCACTGAAATCAAATCCGGTGGTTGCAGGATTATCGTAGATGCAAAGTGGAACCGATAATTCGGCTGTCACCCTTTCATATAAAAGGAAGACTTCTGCATCACTCAGTCGTTGATAAGATACTGGGGCGAGCAATACCCCATTGACACCGGCCTGCTGTGCGTCTTCCGCTAATCTCATGACATCCCCGGCACGAACTGCGCCAATACTGGTTATCACCGGGATACCCGCCGCCGCACTGACGGCAAGTTTGGTTGCAGAGAAACGTTGTTCGTGGGTCAGATAGGCATAGCTGCCCGTAGACCCCAGAGCACCAATGGAATCAACGCCTGCATCAGCCAAATTTTCAATCAGAGAAGTAAATCTGCTCTCATCGATCTCACCGTTAACCAGGGGTGTCAGTGGGAAAGCGCTCAGACCAGTAAACATAATGATTCCTTTTGCAAAAGAAGCCAGGTCTGCCAGCGGTGACCTGGCAGAAGAGTTATCGGGCAAATTTACGAGAGCCCATGACGCACAGGATGACACCAAGCGTAACGAACACCATAAGGGGACTGACGGCCTCATGCAGCAGTGTGGCTGACAGGCCCAGCCCGAAGAAAGGCTGAAGGAGTTGTAGCTGCCCGACAGCCGCAATCCCGCCAGTTGCCAGTCCCTTGTACCAGAAAATAAAGCCAATCAGCATACTGAACAGGGAGACATAACCCAGTGCAATCCATGCAGATATTCCTGTCCCGGCAAATGTGGCAGGCATTGTTGTCAATGACGCTATCAGCATGAAAGGCAGGGAGAGGATCAGCGACCAGCTGATGACCTGCCATCCCCCCAGCACGCGGGTTAATTTTGCGCCTTCGGCATAACCCAGGCCACCGGCCAGTACCGCTGCGAGCATGAGAAGATCACCGGTTGGCGAGACGCCTGCACTTTGTGACAAAGCAAACCCCATCACCAGCAGGCTACCAGACACAGAAAAAATCCAGAAGGCCATTCCCGGACGTTCACCACCGCGCATGACACCAAAAATTGCAGTGGCCAGCGGAAGCAGTCCCAGAAAAACGATAGAGTGCGCAGAAGTCACGTGCTGTAGCGCCATAGCCGTCAGCAAAGGGAAACCAATAATAACGCCCAGAGAGACGATGATAAGTGACACGATCTGCGAGGCCTGGGGACGTTTTTGCCGAAAGCAACAAATCAGAATAACAGCCAGCACCCCGGCAATCGACGCTCTCAGGAATGTCAGGAAAAAAGGATCCAAATCCATAACGGCAACACGCGTAGCTGGCAGCGAACCACTAAAAATTAAGACCCCCATAAGACCGTTGAGCCACCCGGAAACTGAACCTGGATCTGTTTTATCTGTCACTGTCTTAGTCACGTTGGCCCCACTTTTTGTTTATTGCCCGCAGGCTTGACGCTGGTAAGGCGGATGGTACGCTCAGTCATTCAATACAATCAAATTATTGTCATGGATACATTTGATGAAAGCACGCTATAAATCCATCGTGGATATCTTAGCTAACAGGATCCGAAACGGGGATATTCCTTCCGGTACGCGTTTACCGACACACAGAGCACTTTCAGCGCAGGAACATATCTCTCTGGCCACCGCAACACGGGTTTACAGCGAGCTGGAAGCTATGGGGCTGGTCAGTGGAGAAACGGGCAGAGGAACATTTGTCAGGGAAATATCTTTGCCCAACGGCCACGGGATTGACCAGCATGCTGTCGCCACGGATGTGCTTGACCTGAATTTCAACTATCCGTCGTTACCTGGTCAGGGGGAACTACTCCGTGATGCCCTTCGGCAGGTCGCGATCTCCGGGGATACGGAGTCCCATCTCCGTTACCAACCCCATGCAGGCAGAATGACAGAGCGGGAGATTATCGCTGGTCATATCACAGGCCCAGGATTTCAACCTGAAGCTGAAAACGTGGTTATTGTGAATGGCGCACAACACGGACTTACTATCACAGTGATGGGCATGCTGCGCCCGGGGGATGTAGTAGCCGTTGATGCACTGACCTATCCGGGTTTTAAAGTGCTGGCAGAGTTATATCATCTGGAGCTGATTGCCATACCTGCTTTAACCGATGGCCCGGATTTATCGGTGCTGGAAGAGTTGTGCCAGAAAAGACATGTCAGAGCTGTCTATACCATGCCTACATTGCACAACCCCCTTGGCTGGGTGCTCAGCCACAATCAGCGAAAGAAAATGGCCGAAATTGCCAGAGCCTGTGATCTTCTCGTTATTGAAGACACCGCTTACAGCTATCTGATCCGCAGACCACCGCCGCCAGTTGCGTTTTATGCACCTGAACGTACCTTTTATATCACTGGATTCTCAAAGAACGTGGCGACAGGCTTGAGGGTGGGAGCTGTTGTCTGCCCTGAATCGTACCGGCCTGCACTGGAGAGGGCTGTGAGGGCAACCACCTGGAATACACCCTCTGTAATGACGACACTGGTATGTAATTGGATACAGGATGGTACGGTCTCCCGTTTTGAATCCCTGAAGAGGCGAGATGCACGCCAGCGACAGGCCGTATTAAGATCCTCGCTTGGAAATATTCCCTGTATTGCGCATCCGGGCTCATATTTCGCGTGGTTACCTTTACCGGATGAAGCAAGAGCGGACCGCGTCGCAAGGGATTTGATGAACTGCAATATTTCCGTTTCAACAGCCGAACCCTTTAGCACGTCACTGGTCGTTCCACAGGCTCTCAGGATTGCTCTTGGGTCTGTCACCATTGAGAGCTTACAAAAAGCGTTGCTTAAAGTCCGGGAAGCGGTGGAGTACGAACAGTATCGTTAACCAGTTATTCATTTATTGACGCTATATTGCTCAAAGAAGCCGCTTATTCCTGCTGAAGAAACAGGCCTGGCGTGGGACATTTTCCGTATTCCAGGCGGCGCCAAAAAAACCACAGCTGGGCCTTGATGCTAAAAGCAAAAACGCCGTCAGCGACAAGGTTCAGGACAGATACACCCTTTATCACCCGGGTAGCCGTTTTACCGGCGCATTCTGTTGCCGGTCCCAGAGCACGCTGAGCAGCCGTTGCAGGGCGATAAAGGCAAACAGCAGCACCCCGACGGCAATCCGCGTCCACCAGGAACTCAGCGTACCGTCGAAGTTGATCCAGGTCTGGATCAGCCCCTGAATCAGCACGCCAAACAGCGTACCCAGCACGGTTCCCACCCCGCCTGACAGCAGCGTGCCGCCAATCACCACCGAGGCAATGGCGTCCAGTTCCACCCCCATGCCCGCCAGCGCATAGCCCGATGAGGTGTAAACAGAAAAGACAATTCCGGCCAGCGTCGCCAGCGCCGATGACAGCATATAGACCCGCACCGTGGTGCTGCGCGTGGAGATCCCCATCAGCTGCGCCGAGGTGGCATTGCCCCCGATGGCATAGACTTGATTACCAAAGCGGCTGCGGTGAGCCAGCACCATGCCGAGCAACACCACCAGCAGCATCACCAGCGCCAGCAGACTCAGTCTGCCGCCCCCCGGAATGGTCCACGCCAGCGAAGAGAGCGTGGCGTACAACGGATGATCGATGGGCAGGGAACTCTCCGCCACCAGATAGCTGCATCCGCGCAGGAAAAACATCCCGGCGAGGGTGATAATAAAGGCCGGGATCTTCAGCGCATCAATCAGCCAGCCCATCAGCGCACCAAAAATTGAGCCGATGGTCATCACCAGCGTAAATGCCAGCCACGGATTAAGGTGATAATCACCAATCATCCGCGCCAGCACCACGCCGGTGAAGGCCACCGTTGCACCCACCGAAAGGTCGATGCCACCGGAAAGAATAACGAAGGTCATCCCCACCGCGATAATGCCCAGAAAAGCATTATCCGTCAGGATATTCGCCATCACTCTACTGGAGGCGAAGCCGTGATACTGGCTGAGGCAGAACAGGTAACCCATCACAAACACCAGCAGCGTGATAAACAATGGCAGATGCCGTTTAATCATTTCTCCGCCCTCTTTTAAATATGGCGATAAAACGCGGTGACTGAATTAACAGCACCACCAGCACCACCACGGCTTTAATCACCTGATTCAGCTCCGGCGGAAATCCCGACAGCAGAATCCCGGTATTCATCGACTGAATGATCAGCGCACCCGTCAGCGACAGCAGCAGGTTAAAACGTCCGCCCAGCAGCGATGCTCCGCCGATGACCACCGCGAGGATCGCATCCAGCTCCAGCCAGAGCCCGGCGTTATTGGCATCCGCCCCGCGAATATCCGCCGCGACAATCAGTCCGGCTACCGCAGCACAGAGGCCGCTCAGCAGATAACAGCTCATCACCACCAGCCAGCTGGTCACCCCGGCATTGCGGGCAGCCCGCAGATTAATCCCCACTGCCTCAATAAACATCCCCAGCGCGGTTTTACGGGTCAGTAACCAGACCAGCAGCGCCATCACCAGGGTCAGCCACACCGGCACCGGCAGCAGCCACAGCGTGCCACTGCCCAGCCAGGCCAGCGACTCACTGTCGAAGGTGACAATCTGGCCCTGAGTGATCAGCTGCGCAATACCGCGCCCGGCGACCATCAGGATCAGCGTGGCGACAAACGGCTGAATCTTCAGTAACGCCACCAGTACGCCATTCCACAGGCCGCAGAGCAGCCCGGTCGCCAGCGTCGCGCTGATAATAAACGCCAGGCTGTGGCCGGAAACGGTCAGCGTCGCCGCCGTGGCCCCGGCGATGGCCATCACTGCGCCGACCGACAGATCGATGCCGCCGGTGGCGATTACCAGCGTCATGCCAACAGCCAGCAGGGCTACCGGTGCAGCCCGGTTAACAATATCAATCGGGCTGCCGAACAGCCGACCGTCCTGCAGGTGAATGGCAAAAAAATGGTCTGCCACCAGACTGTCGACCAACAGCACCAGCAGCAGGGCCGCCAGCTGCGGCAGTCCGGCAGGTAGCTTACGCCCGGGGCGCGGCGCTTTGACGGATACTTCCTGGGATTCAGGCATCACTCCCCCCTCCTTCGGCTATTGCATTGACAATGGCGGCTACCGATAACTGCTCCAGTGGGATCTCCGCCACCTGCTGGCGGTCACGCAGGATCAGTACCCGGTCGGCATAGCCCACCAGTTCTTCCAGCTCTGATGAGATCACCAGCAGCGCCAGTCCGTCGGCACAAAGCGATTCAATCAGGCGGATAATTTCCGCGTGTGCGCCCACATCAATCCCGCGGGTTGGCTCATCCAGTATTAAAAACTGCGGTCGGGTTACCAGCCAGCGGGAGAGCAACACCTTCTGTTGATTACCGCCGGAAAGCAGCTCCACCGGCTGCTCAGCATCCGGCGTGCGGATAGCCAGCCGTTTGATAAAACGTTCAGCAATCTGTTGCTGTTCGCGTCGGCGGATCGGACGTAACCAGCCGCGCTGTGCCTGGAGGGCAAGAATGATGTTTTCCCGCACCGACGCCGCGCCAATGATGCCATCGGTTTTGCGATCTTCCGGACAAAAGCCCATGCCCAGCCGGGAAGCCTGCGCCGGTGAGCGAACAGTCTGTTTTTTTCCCCTGATAAAAGCGCTGCCGCTGTCGGCGGGTTTAATGCCAAACAACAGCTCGGCGGTTTCGGTCCGCCCGGACCCCAGCAGGCCCGCCAGCCCGACCGCTTCGCCGGGGCGCACGCTCAGGCTGAAGGGTTCGATGGTGCCTTTTTTGCCGTAATCTTTGAATTCCACCACCGGCTCATTGCGCCTGAGGGTGCGCCCTGCCCGCTGTAACGCCCCCGCCAGCAGCTCGCGTCCCAGCATCAGTTTAATAAGCTCCAGCTGCGGTAACTCAGCGGTGGGTCGCGTGGCGATAAACTGGCCGTTGCGCAGCACGGTAATCCGATCGCAGACGGCGTAAACCTGATCGAGAAAGTGTGTGACGAAAATCAGCCCCATTCCTTTTGCTTTCAGCTGCTTCATCAGTGTAAACAGCAACGCCACTTCGCCCGCATCCAGGCTGGCGGTGGGCTCATCCAGGATCAACACCTGCGCCGAAAGATCCACTGCCCGGCAGATAGCGATAATCTGCTGCATGGCGACCGAATAGTGTCCCAGCGGACGGGTGACATCCAGCTCAAATCCATAGCTTCTTAACAGCGTTTGCGCGTTTTTTATCAGCGTCCGGCGATCAATCAGTCCCAGCCGTCGGGGTTCACGTCCGATATAAAGATTATCGGCCACCGACATATTGGGCAGCAGGTTAACTTCCTGATAAACCGTGCCAATCCCCGCCTGCTGGGCCTGCGCGGTGCTCTGCGCATTGACCGCCTGACCGGCCAGCATCACCGTGCCGCTGTCACGGCGATAAACCCCGGTCAGCACTTTAATCAGCGTGGACTTCCCGGCACCGTTCTCACCCAGCAGAGCCATAATTTCACCGCGATGCAGATCAAATGAGACGTTGTCCAACGCCCTGACGCCGGGAAACGCTTTACTGACGCCGCTGATGGTTAACAGCGGCGCTCGGGATAAACTGTCATTTCGCATAGCCACCAGACCTCAGTGAGGATAAAAAAAGCCGCCGGGCGGGCCCGACGGCGTGTGGCTCAATACCCCATGTCTTTTTTCTTGTTCAACTGGGACTGAGCATCGGCGGGGAGCCAGAGTCGCGATTCGGTTTTGATGATTTTGGCCGGCAGCGTGCCGTCTTTTTTAAACTTCTCCAGCGCATCGAATGCCGGTCCGGCCATATCCGGCGTCAGTTCGACGTTGGCATTGGCCTCGCCGGCCAGCATGGCTTTATAAATATCCGGCACGCCATCAATGGAGCCGGTCAGAATATCTTTCCCCGGCTTCAGGCCCGCTTCCTTAATTGCCTGGATAGCGCCAATCGCCATATCGTCGTTGTGCGCAAACACCATGCAGATATTTTTGCCGTTGTTCTCCGCCTTGATAAAGCTCTCCATCACCTCTTTACCTTTACTACGGGTAAAATCGCCCGACTGGGAGCGGATGATTTTAATGCCCGGTGCAGCAGCGATGGCTTCCGCAAACCCTTTTTTGCGGTCGATTGCCACGCTGGCACCCACCGTTCCCTGAAGCTCGACCACATTACAGGGCTTACCGGCACGCTCTTTTACCAGCCAGTCACCAATCAGTTTGCCTTCATAGACGTTATCTGCGGTCACCACCGCCATATAGAGTGATTTGTCTTTTACCACAATGGCCCGGTCAAGCAGGAAAACCGGGATTTTTGCCTCTTTCGCTTCCTGAAGAACCGGCTCCCAGCCGGTCTGCACCACCGGGGCGATAAAAATGGCATCCACGCCCTGAGCAATGAACGAGCGGACAGCTTTGATCTGATTCTCCTGCTTTTGCTGACCATCGGCGATTTTCAGCGTGATGCCACGCTTTGCGGCTTCACTTCTGGCGACGCTGGTTTCAGCCGCACGCCAGCCCGACTCCGAGCCAACCTGCGAAAAACCAACCGTAAGGGATTCTGCCAGCGCGCTGGTCGACAGACCTGCGCTGACGAGGGTAGTTAACAGTAAACGCTTCCACATGGGCAGTTTTCCTCTGATGGGATTCAGTTCTGTAGGGTTAAACGCCTGACAAGTCTGGCCTGGTGGAGAAAAAACATTTTGGACATCGCTCACAGATCCTGATGTTAAGAAACGCCAGGGCCGTAACAGTAATACTGTTGGATCAAGGACATATGGATAAAACAGGCGATCCGCTGGCAAAAAATGTTAATTAACTGTAATGAAGATAAGTATTTATGACGATTGGCGATGAAAGCGATTACAGCACCACGTAAATTTCTGCCATTGCGGCAAATCACGCTTTCCGGCCAGGCTGTTTATCCATTCTGTGAGCTGAAGCACACCGTGGTCAGTGAGCGAATGCAAGACACAGAGCGTATGGAAGACGAAAAAAATTGCAAAGAATCACGCCCGAGTCTGAATTTAGTGCCTTGTTATTATTTATCCCTATGAAAATAAACGCAGTGCACCCTATACTCAGGCTCTCTTAATTCTGCCTGCACCTTTTATGATGACTGTATACGATTATTTGCTTAAGTTTCGCAAAGTGAGTTCGCTGGAAACGCTGGAAAAGCTGTTCGATCATCTTAATTATTCGCTGACCGACACCACAGAAATTGTCAATATGTACCGTGCCGCCGACCACCGCCGCGCCGAACTGACCTCAGGTGGTCGTCTGTTCGATCCGGGTCAGGTGCCAAAGTCGGTCTGGCGTTATGTGAAGTAATTTCCGTATAATTCTGCCGCGCTCCTGCATGACCGTCTGCACCATCAACGGTCAGATTCAACTTTTGAAAAGGATATATCGTGGCAGAAACCAAACCGCGCATCGCCGGACTGTTACTGGTTCCCCTCGCCTGGCTGCTGATGACATTACTGACCAGCGCGCTGGTGATGGCAATGTATCTGAGCGCTCTGGCCAACCCGGAACTGCGCAGTGCCCTGTTTAACAATACCCATGCCTTTACCCTACAGTGGGGCATTTCTCTGCTGACTTCAGCACTGGTCTGGTGCTACAGCCTGTGGGTAACGTGGATTTTTTGTAAGCGTTCGCGGCGGTTACCAAAGCAGTACATTGTCTGGCTTCTGGTCACCGTACTGCTGGCGATTAAAACCTTTGCTTTTTCGCCGGTCAGCGATGCCGCAGCGATTCGCACCCTGCTGATAGCCCTGCTGGCCGCCGCGGTGCTGGTGCCTTACTTCACACGGTCGCAACGGGTTAAAAACACCTTTATCGAACCCTGAAGCGACGATTCTCACAGCCGACATCCGTGTCTGAGTATTCACTCCCAGACACGGCCACAGCTTCGCGGATGTTTTCCTTCTCAGAACTGATATTGCAGACCGGATGTTACCGCAAAGGTCTTGTTGGCGATGCCGGCTGAATCATCGCCGAGAGCGTAATTTTCACCTGTTGTCCTGTCGGTGACAGAAGTACTGGCGCTGGCCTTCTCATAGCGACTGTAATTTAATTCCAGATAAACCTTTGCCGCAGGGGTAATGTAATAACCTGCCCCTGCCGTGGCTGAATAGTAATTTGAGTTATTGCCTCTCTCCTGATAACTCAGCGCCCGCTGATAATGCTCGTCATTATCTTTTGCTCTCACCCAGGGACTGAATTTAAATGCCGCCGTCAGTTCAATATCGCCATAGCGCGTCAGCCCGACAAGACCTAAATAAGGGAGGCTGAACTGCTGTTTATACCCTATTCCACGAGAGCCACGCTGAAATTCACCGATATCCTGACCATTATCGTAATTATAACTGCCACCAAAAGCCGTCCAGCTGAAACGGGTTTGCTGATAACCCAACATGACGCCAAGCTGGTATGTCGGTTCATTTAACAGCCAGCCTTTGACATTCAGATCGAATTCGTTGGCATGATTTAACCGCGTATTCGGATGTGTTGACCAGTCAGACCAGTGCGACTGGCCCGGCGTCTGCCAGTCATAGTCATCCATTGCCGACCCGCTGGAGGCCACCGTTGCCCAGCCTCTGGCATTGAGCGTCAGCCACTGAAGCGCATCCCAGGAGAGATCGCCTTTAATGATGGCGGTATTTTTAATTTTCCATTTCAGTTCGCTCTGTTTATTTCCATCATCACCGTAAACATATTCTCCTGACTCGCCACTCAGCCAGCCCAGCCCGGCGCTTGCTTTAATTTTTCCGAATGTATTGTTATTATCAGCCTGTACGCTACAGGATAAAAATAACGTAACGGCGGTTAAAGCGGCATTCGTTTTCATCAATCTCTGCTCCTGTCGTGATATTTAGTTTTTTATAACGCCATATTACTAAAAACAGTGCTGCTCCATGAAATGACCCTGTCTTACGACGTAAACTCGCGCAGTGCGCGTTATTATTTTAAATAACCCGGTTAATCCCGAAACAATATAAAAACTTTCCTGCGTAATAAAAAGGTTGTTTTACGTAAAAGAGTAAGTGCGCGGTTTTGCACTGCTTTAACACCCCCTGTTTGCCATCCCTGTGTTTCACTGAGCAGCGGGACTCTGTCACCCGGTCAGCAGCGATGCGGGCGGGCGATCCCGGTGCCTGCGGCGAGAGCAATCGCGCCAGCTGGTGAAAAAAGCAGCAAAAATTTAATCCTCAGTGCGCTGGTAAGATATCCTTAGTGTTCAAATGTTGTCGTCAGGCCGCCGATCCCCGATAATAGGCCGCTTTCATTTTTATCAGGCGAAATAATGACCGATTACCTGCTTCTTTTTATTGGCACAGTGCTGGTGAACAACTTCGTTCTGGTGAAGTTTCTCGGCCTGTGTCCCTTTATGGGCGTTTCCAAAAAACTGGAAACGGCGATAGGCATGGGACTCGCCACCACCTTCGTGATTACCCTGGCTTCCATCTGCGCCTGGCTGGTTAATCATCTGATCCTGCTGCCGCTGGATCTGGTCTATCTGCGCACCATGGCCTATATACTGGTGATTGCGGTCGTGGTGCAGTTCACCGAGATGGTGGTACGCAAAACCAGCCCGGACCTCTATCGCCTGTTAGGGATCTTTCTGCCGCTGATCACCACCAACTGCGCCGTACTCGGCGTGCCGCTGCTCAGCGTTAACCTGAATCACACCTTTTTGCAGGCGGCGCTGTATGGTTTCAGTGCATCAATTGGTTTCTCACTGGTGATGGTGCTGTTTGCCGGTATTCGCGAGCGACTGGTGCTGGCCGACGTACCCGCCCCTTTTAAAGGCTCGTCAATTGCACTGGTCACCGCCGGTCTGATGGCGCTGGCCTTTATGGGCTTCAGCGGGCTGGTGAAATTCTGATGAGTGCAGTCTGGATTGCCATTGCGGTATTAAGTGCGCTGGGCCTGCTGTTTGGTGGCCTGTTGGGATATGCCTCACGTCGTTTCAAAGTTGAAGACGATCCGATTGTTGAACAAATTGACGCCATCCTGCCACAAAGCCAGTGTGGGCAGTGCGGCTACCCTGGCTGTCGTCCTTATGCTGACGCCGTGGGCAACAACGGAGAGATGATCAACAAATGTGCGCCGGGCGGAGAACAGACCATGCTTAAGCTGGCGGCGCTGCTGAACGTCGAACCGCAGCCCCTCGGTGATGAAGCCGCCCGCGAACCGGAGCGCAAAGTTGCGTGGATTGATGAAGCCAACTGCATTGGCTGCACCAAATGCATTCAGGCCTGCCCGGTTGACGCCATTGTCGGTGCCACCCGCGCCATGCATACGGTGCTCAGCGACGTCTGCACCGGCTGCGATTTATGCGTTGCCCCCTGCCCGACTGACTGCATTGAGATGCGGCCCGTCGCCACCACGACCGACAACTGGAAGTGGGACCTGCAAACCATCCCGGTAAGAGTCATCCCAGTGGAACACCATGCGTAATCTGTTCAGACGATTTAAAAAAGATCAATTATGGGATTTCGATGGCGGCATTCATCCGCCGGAGATGAAGACCCAGTCCAACGGCACCCCGCTGCGTCAGCTGCCGTTACCGACGCAGTTCATCATCCCGGTTAAGCAACATATCGGCCATGAAGGTGAACTGCTGGTCAGTCCCGGTGATAAAGTGCTGCGCGGCCAGCCGCTGACCTTTGGCCGTGGCCGGATGCTACCGGTGCATTCCCCGACCTCCGGCACGGTGTCGGCTGTCGCGCCGCACACCATCGCCCACCCGTCCGCCCTGGCGGAGCTCTGTGTTTTTATCACCCCGGACGGTGAGGACCGCTGGTGTGAACGTCATGGCGTGGCTGACTATCAGCAGCGGGAACGCAGTGAAATTATTAACATTATTCATCAGGCGGGCGTGGCCGGTCTGGGGGGCGCAGGTTTTCCCACCGCGACCAAGCTTAAAGGCGGCATTCGCGGGGTGAAGACCCTGATTATCAACGCCGCAGAATGTGAACCTTATATCACTGCCGATGACCGCCTGATGCAGGACTGCGCGGAGGAAGTACTGGAGGGCAGCCGTATCCTCGCCTGGCTTTTGCAGTCTGAGCGGGTACTGATTGGTATTGAAGACAATAAGCCGCAGGCCATCGCCGCGCTGAAAAAAGCGCTGGGCGCGGCAACCGACCTGCAAATCCGGGTGATCCCGACCAAATATCCTTCAGGCGGCGCCAAACAGCTGACCAAAATTCTCACCGGGCTGGAAGTGCCGCACGGTGGCCGTTCAACCGATATTGGCGTGCTGATGCAAAACGTCGGCACGGCGTATGCGGTAAAACGGGCGGTGATTGACGGTGAGGCGCTGACGGAGCGGGTGGTCACGCTGACCGGTGAGTCAGTGGGCCAGCCGGGCAACGTCTGGGGCAGAATTGGCACACCAATCGGCCATCTGCTGCGCTGCGCAGACTTTACCCCAGCCAGCAGTCAGATGGTGGTGATGGGCGGCCCGCTGATGGGCTTTACCCTGCCAACGCTGGATGTGCCGATGGTGAAGATCACCAACTGTATTCTGGCCCCTTCCGCCAGCGAAACGGGCGAACAGGAGAGCGAAAAATCCTGCATCCGTTGTAGTGCCTGTGCCGATGCCTGTCCGGCCGCCCTGCTGCCACAGCAACTTTACTGGTACAGCCGTGGAGGCGATCACGATAAGGCGCGGGAGCACAATATTGCCGACTGCATTGAATGCGGAGCCTGTGCCTGGGTCTGCCCCAGCAACATTCCGCTGGTGCAGTATTACCGTCAGGAGAAAGCAGAGCTTCGCGCTATCGACCTGGAAGCGGAACGCACCGTGCAGGCGAAGGCCCGTTTTGAAGCGCGCCAGCAGCGTCTTGAGCGGGAAAAACTGGCGCGGGAAAACCGTCATCAGCAGGCAAAACGTGCCGTCAGTCAGAATGACGGCGGTGAGATTGCCGCCGCGCTGGCGCGGGTAAAAGCGAAGCAGGCGCAGCAAACAGAGGACGCCAGCAGCGCGCCAGCGGAAGAAAGCGCCGCAACGCTGGCCCGCCATGCCCAGGCACGAGCACAGAGCGCGCTTCATCAGGCGGAAACAGAACCCGCTACCCGTCAGGCAGAGGATCCGCGCAAAGCAGCGGTAGAGGCGGCCATCGCCCGCGCCAAAGCGAAGAAAGCCGCACAGGACAGCGTATCGCCGCAGGAACAAACCGGGGTAACCGCTGCACCGTCGGCGACGCAAGCCGACGACAGCGCCGCGCCTGCCGATGACCCACGTAAAGCGGCGGTCGCCGCTGCCATCGCCCGTGTTAAAGCGCGTAAAGCGCAGCACTCTACGCAAGAGGATTAAATGGCTTTTCGTATCGCGAGTTCGCCCTATACCCACAATCAGCGCAGCACCAGTACGATTATGCTGCTGGTGCTGCTGGCCGCCATCCCTGGCATGGCCGCCCAGTGGTACTTTTTTGGCTGGGGCAACCTGATTCAGGTAGCGATTGCCGCCATCGCCGGTATGGCTGCCGAAGCATTGATCCTCAGACTGCGCAGGCTTCCGGTGAGCAAAACGCTGGGGGATAATTCCGCACTGCTTACCGCCCTGCTGCTCGGCATCAGCATTCCGCCGCTGGCACCCTGGTGGCTGGTGGTTATTGGCACGCTTTTCGCCGTGGTCATTTCCAAGCAGCTGTACGGCGGTCTGGGACAGAATCCGTTCAACCCGGCGATGGTCGGTTACGTGGTCTTGCTGATCTCCTTCCCGGTACAGATGACCAGCTGGCTGCCACCGGAGGCGCTCCAGGCGATCACCCCAGGCTTCACTGATTCACTGAGCGTCATTTTTCACGGTCATACGCCCAACGGACACACGATGCAGCAGTTGCAGATGGGCATTGACGGCGTCAGTCAGGCCACCCCGCTGGACACCTTCAAAACCGGTCTGCGCGCCGGTCACAGCGCCGAACAACTGCTCGCACAGCCCATTTACTCCGGCGTGATTGCCGGTGCCGGCTGGCAGTGGATCAATCTGGGTTATCTGGCTGGCGGCCTGTTTCTGCTGTTTACCCGCACCATTCGCTGGCACATCCCGCTGAGCTTTCTGCTGTCGCTGGCACTGTTCTCAACCCTGGGCTGGCTGCTGTCGCCCCATTCGCTGCTGTCGCCGGTGCTGCATCTGTTCTCCGGTGCCACCATGCTGGGGGCATTCTTTATCGCCACCGATCCGGTTACCGCGTCCACCACCAACAAAGGCCGACTGGTTTACGGCGTGCTGATTGGGCTGCTGGTGTGGCTGATCCGCAGCTACGGCGGCTATCCTGATGGCGTCGCCTTCGCCGTGCTGCTGGCCAACATTACCGTGCCGTTAATCGACTACTACACGCAGCCGCGCGTTTATGGCCATCGTAAGGAGAAGTGATGCTGGATGCGATTCGTAAAAATGGCGTGACGCTGGCGGTGTTCGCTGCCGTCACCACCGGCCTGACGGCGGTGATCAATGCGGTGACCAAACCCACCATTGAGCATCAGACAGCGGTGCAACAGAAAATCCTGCTGGACCAGGTGGTGCCGCCAGGAATGTACAACAACGCCATTCAGCAGGAGTGCTACCTTGTCAGCGATGCGGCACTGGGAAATGCCAGCCCTCACCGTCTGTATCTGGCGAGAAAAAATGACCAGCCGGTGGCCGTTGCCATTGAGACTACCGCGCCAGACGGCTATTCTGGCGCAATTCAGATGATTGTCGGCGCGGACTTCAGCGGCAAAGTGCTGGGGGTGCGCGTGGTTGAACATCACGAGACACCTGGCCTGGGCGACAAAATTGAGCTGCGTATTTCCGACTGGATCAACAGTTTTAATGGCGTACAGATCCACGGCAAAAACGATCCGCAATTTGCGGTCAAAAAAGATGGCGGCAACTTTGATCAGTTTACCGGTGCCACCATCACGCCTCGTGCGGTGGTGAATGCAGCGAAGCGCACCACGCTGTATGTTGAAACCTTGCCGCAGCGACTCAGCTCGCTGCCAACCTGTGGAGAAGACAATGAGTGAAGCTAAAACGCTGCTGATTGGCGGCCTGTGGAAGAACAACTCGGCGCTGGTGCAGCTGCTCGGCCTCTGCCCGCTGCTGGCGGTCACCTCCACCGCCACCAATGCGCTGGGACTGGGGCTGGCCACCACCATGGTACTGACCTGTACCAACAGCGCCATTTCCGCCTCGCGGCGCTGGGTGCCTGGCGATATCCGTATTCCGATTTACGTGATGATTATCGCGGCGGTGGTCAGCTGCGTGCAGATGCTGATCAATGCTTACGCTTACGGCCTCTACCAGTCGCTCGGCATTTTTATCCCGTTGATTGTCACCAACTGCATCGTGGTTGGACGGGCTGAAGCGGTAGCCTCACGCAGCAGCGTACCGCTGGCGGCGCTGGACGGCATGGCGATTGGCCTGGGTGCCACCAGCGTGATGGTGGTGCTGGGCTCCCTGCGGGAAATCATTGGCAATGGCACCGTTTTCAACGGAGCCGATCAACTGCTTGGTCCCTGGGCTAAAGCGCTGCGCATTCAGGTGGTGCATTTTGATTCACCCATGCTGCTGGCGATGCTGCCACCGGGCGCATTTATCGGACTGGGCATGCTGCTGGCGGCAAAATATCTGATTGATAACCGGATGAAAGCCCGCGCGGCCCGCAAGGCAGAACAGCAGGCGCAGCCTGATCTGGACGGGAAAGCAGGTGCGCTGTGAACAAGGATAAACGCCAGCAGATCCTGATCCGCCTGCGGGATAACAATCCTCATCCTACCACGGAATTACATTTCAGCACGCCGTTTGAACTGCTGATCGCCGTGCTGCTCTCCGCCCAGGCCACCGACGTCAGCGTCAACAAAGCCACCGCGAAGCTTTATCCGGTGGCGAATACCCCGGCGGCGATACTGGCGCTGGGGGTTGACGGGGTGAAAGAGTACATCAAGACCATCGGCCTGTTTAACAGCAAGGCGGAAAACGTGATTAAAACCTGTCGCATCCTGCTGGAGCAGCATCAGGGGGAAGTGCCGGAAAATCGCGAGGCGCTGGAGGCACTGCCCGGCGTCGGGCGCAAAACCGCTAATGTGGTGCTGAATACCGCGTTCGGCTGGCCAACCATCGCGGTGGACACCCATATTTTTCGCGTCAGCAATCGCACCGGCTTTGCGCCAGGCAAGAACGTTGAGCAGGTGGAGGAGAAACTGCTGAAGGTGGTGCCCGCGCCATTTAAAGTGGACTGCCATCACTGGCTGATCCTGCATGGCCGTTATACCTGCATCGCCCGTAAGCCGCGCTGTGGCTCCTGTCTGATAGAAGATTTATGCGAATACCGCGAGAAGGTGGAGTGAGCTTTTATCCCGGGCGGCCTTAGCCTGAAGTACGCTCCCCTTCTCGCGTCATTTTCCGGATGAAACGCCAGCACAACCTTATTAGTTATTGCCCGGCCATCCTGCAGCCAGCAGAAATAAACAACAGCCGCCTGTTTTCCAGGACGGTCAGAGCATCTGCCTGCGGGGCAGAATGACGTGAATAAGATCACTGGCTGATAATGCTTAAATCAAACGCTCTTCCGCAGCTGTAATACTGAGGAGTTTTGGCTGGTAATCGCCAGGCAGAAAATATTGATGATCGTTGGCGTTTTTGCTGACTACCGTCAACCTGGTAAGAGGGCTGTTGAAATCTGAAATAGTTTTTTTCTGCGCGGTTTGCGGCGTTCTGAGTAAAAGAGCATTCAGAAAGCGTTCATACTTATAAATCCTGTCCTTAATTTGAATTTCTTTTGTAATATCAGAACGTGCTTTATTGAAGTCAAGAAGTGCATTTTGGTGCTTAACTGAAATCACTTTCAGGGCAAACTCCATCTTTTTAGGGTCTTCTATTGCACGTTCGAACGCAGCACTGCTGCTATGGCAAATTGTTGCTTTGATAAAGGTGATAACTGACATAAGTGCTCCTCACTGACGTATTAATGGTCTGTTTCATCATGCAGGATTTTATTCTGATTCGGCTCAGCCGTTATCTGACGGAATTATGCTGAACATCAGATCCTGTTTCCTGTGATGATTTTTTGCTCCCTGCGACGTTTATATTGCTGACGTGATTGATCCACCATTCACTGTTGGTGTTTCGGCCGTTTTACACTTTTCGTTTTCTGACAAGCTCAGGAAATGCATGTACAACGCATTCAGATTCGGCCAGGCGGGGGTGATTTCACCGTTACTGGCGTATTCCCTTAATTACTATCTTTCTGTACAGGCTGCTCTTCTCAGGAAAGCCAGGGCTATTTATAACAGGGTTATCAGCAGAAATTCTTGCAAAAAACACGCAATTTCTGTTTAAACGGTAACGTCTGGCTGCTCTCTTCCGCTCACCGGCATTGCAGATTGTGGAACTGGCGCAATTTAATAAAATCCTGCTGCCTGCCCGCTGTCAGAGGGCCTTATCTGTCCGCCAGAAACACCGAAATTTCTGAGATGTACAATACTGACATCAGATAAAGCCTGTGCCCCGAAAAGATCTGCGGCCTGGGCCATGCTGTTGTCTGTAACTTAGTGAGGAAAAAACGATGAGTGAAAAATTTTCTGGCAGCTGTCACTGTCAGTCCGTGCGCTTTTCCGTGGTGTTATCCGATAGTTTTAATACTGTTCGCCGCTGTAACTGTTCCCTGTGCCGGATGCGCGGGGCGGTTGCCGTCTCCGCAGAACTTTCAGGACTTGAGATTGTAAGCGGGAGTGAATTCCTGACCGAATACCGTTTCAATACGCGGCAGGCTGCCCACTTTTTTTGCTCTCAGTGCGGGATTTACACCTTTCATCAACGCCGGTCAAATCCTCAGCAGTACGGCATTAATGTGGCCTGCCTCGAAGGCGTGTCACCCTTTGATTTTGCAACAGTCGA
This sequence comes from Erwinia mallotivora, assembly GCF_000590885.1. GTDB lineage: Bacteria > Pseudomonadota > Gammaproteobacteria > Enterobacterales > Enterobacteriaceae > Erwinia > Erwinia mallotivora. Next base: position 78,332 of record NZ_JFHN01000042.1, on the reverse strand, counting down.
GGTGGTGGATGGGGTCAATCACCCTCGTGACGGCGGTGGCGGCGGCGTGGCGGGTATTCTTACTTATCAGCCCGTTAAAGACTGACCGCAGGGCATGCGCGGTGGGGTCCGTACGATAATCATCAGGTTGCCACAGCCTCATCGGTATCGGGTCAGTGACCACGCCAACAGGCGTGGTTTCTGACCACCAGACCATGCGGATTTATCCTTCTCCCCCATTGCCAATCTGCCAGATAAAGGTTGGCTGCCTGCCGTTTACCTCCCAGTCGCCGACGTTGCGGGCTTTGTAGACAACCGGATTGTGCGAGGCCAGCGTCCGGGCATTGCGCCAGTGACGATCCAGCGCCTTGCTGACGCGTGTATCCGACGCCCCCAGCGCATTGAACAGCTCGGTGGCGGCGCGCGGCACCAGGTCGCTGGCGATAACCTGCGCTTTTGCCGCCTCCAGCTCCGCGAGGATATTGGCCTGCTTTAACGCCTCTTCGCTGCCGCCACGCTGCCAGACCTCATAAGCCTGTTGCAGTGATTCTGTCGCCCGCTCTGCGCTGGCCTCCACCGCCCAGGCCCAGCTGGCTATCTGCCCGACCACCTGCAACACCTGGACGTCATTTTTCACCAGGCGGGCGTTACCATGACTGTAGATGCGTTTACGACTTTCCACCCCCTCTGCCACATCGCGCACGATGGCTCTGGCGATCCCCACCTGGCATGACAGCAACACATGCTGATAAAACGCCGTCTGATAACGGAAGCGTTCGCTGAAGTCATAGACGTGCTGCGGCTCGACGGCAGCGTGACGAAAACGGGTGGTGCCGCTGCCGGTCAGACGCTGGCCGAAACCATCCCAGTCATCTTCCCGTTCCACGGCAGACTGATGGGTGCTGACCAGCGCAATCACGTCGCGACCATTATCGGTACGCTGCGCATAGACATCGATCCAGTCAGCATAGAGTACGCCGGTGCTGTAAAATTTTTCGCCGTCCAGCCTCCAGCCCTGCTCTGCGGGGCTGACTCTGGTCAGCACCTCGCCCAGTTTGAGGTTGCCGGTTTCACTCCAGCCGCTGCCTACCAGCTCGCCGTCGCGAAAGCGGCTGAACCAGCGCCGCCGTTCATCGCTGTCCGGCTGATTAAGGCGATCTTCGACAAAGGCAAAGTGCGCCCGCAGTGCCTGCGGCAGGTTAGAATCCGCTGCCGCCAGCTCATTCAGCAGACGGAACAGCTGCGGCAACGATGCCCCCCATCCGCCCTCACTCTGCGGAATGCGCAGGGTGCCAAAACCGGCCTGTTTCAGCCAGTTGATCGGTTGATGAACCAGCTGACGATCGCGTTCACGGGCCAGCGCGCCTTCCGCGATGCGGGCAAAAACCGGACGAAAGTGTGAGGCCAGCGCAGTGTAATTTGCAGTGTGCTGTTCAGACATGGTGTTCTCCATTATCGGGTTGGTCATCGATATCCTGACGGGTGGGTTCAAAACGGATAATCAGCAGGAAAAAGATCGGGATGATCGCCGCCAGCGAGACAATCCAGAACATGTTGGTGCCAAACGACGCCTGCAATACCGGCAGAATAAACAGCGCCAGCGCGCTGCCGATGCCGGAAAGCGAGCGGCCAAAGCCCACCCCGGTGGCACGAATGTGGGTCGGATAAGCCAGCGTCGGATAGACCATCATCTGCGCACCGGGACCAAAGCCTTCGGCAAACAGCCACAGGCCGAGCATCAGTATCGCCAACAGCACCCCGGCGGCGGCCTGCGGGTGGCCGATCAGCGCCAGTGAAACCAGCGCGATAAATTGCAGGGCAAACCCGGCGATGGCGACATGGCGCGAAGGATATTTCCATGCCAGCCGCATCCCCAGCAGGCCGCCGGTAAAGGCGAACAGCACGTTCAGCCCCAGCGACGCCGCGATGGTTTCAAATACGCCCGCGCCAAGAAAGCGGGCCAGGATCGAGGGCAGAAAGAAGGCGATCGCGGTGTACTCAAATGAGATGCAGATGTTCATCACCGCAGTCACCAGCGTGCGTCCCCGCCACGGCTGGCGAAACAGCTCGCGGTAGCCAACCTTCGGCGGTTTTTTGTTAACCGGCGGCGCGGCTTCATGGGCGTGGATGCCGTAAGCGTCACGCAGAATACGCACCGCCCCGCGCAGGTCGCCCTGATTCGCCGCCCACAGCGGCGATTCATTCATAAATTTACGGCGTACGGCAATAATCAACAGCGCCGGGACGGCACCAAACAGCAGTGATGCCCGCCACAGCCAGCCCTGATGCGCTTCCGGTAACAGAAAAAACAGCGCAAAGATGATAAAGAAACAGGCCGATGAGGCGGCATACCACATCGGGCACCAGGCAGCGAGGCGCGCGGCTTTGTTGCCTTTGCCGGTGAACTTTGAGAACTCCGCAAGGTAGGCCATCGCCACCGGCAGATCGATCCCCACGCCGATACCCATCAGGAAACGTGCGCCAGTCAGCACCCAGACGTTAGGGGCCAGACCGGCGGCAATGGCGGAGACGACGAAAAACAGCATATCGGCCATAAATACCGTGTAGCGTCCGTACTTATCGGTCAGCCAGCCGCCCAGCAGGTTACCAATAATAGTGCCGATCATAATCGATGAGGTAACCAGACCGGTCAGGGCTGGCGTCAGCGCAAACTCTTTCACCACATCATCAATACCGTATGACAGCGTGGTGAGATCGTAAGCGTCCAGAAAGACCCCGCCCAGCGCCAGAAAAACGATAAAGCGGGCATAGCGGTGTGGGTTTTGTTGTGCGTTGATCAGTTTCGCCACGTCACTGACCGAACGAACCGGTGTTGAATGCGGCGGTGGCGTCGCCGTTATCCCCTCAAAATTAATGGTGCTCATCATATCCTCGTCTTTTTTTCAGCAGGTAACGAGGCAGTTATAGAGAGGTTTCGGGCGGCAGACAAACAACAATTACTGCTATAAAATTACATAAATTCAATAAGTTAAATAATTTTTTGCTCACCAACAGCCACACCGGAACAGCCACGGACTGTTCCGGTCAGAAGGGTGCCACGGTGCTGTCCACGGCAGATCAGACGGCGAGACGATCCCCCGCCGCCCAGTGCTGCTCACCGCTGAGCTGACGGTAGCGCGCAGCCGGATGCGGTGCCGCCAGCCGTGGCCCGCCGCCAGACAGTTTTTCGCGCAGAGTGCCCGGCTGGTACTGCCGTTTGAAGACGCCGCGCTGTTGCAGCTCCGGGATCAGCAGGTCAACCACGTCGCTGAAGGTTTCATGGCTGAGGGCATAGGCAAGGTTGAAGCCATCGACATCGGTTTCTTCTACCCAGCTCTGCAATTCATCAGCCACGGTTTGCGCACTGCCGACCAGCAACGGACCAAAGCCGCCAATGCCCACCCAGTCGGCCAGCGCCTGCACCGTCCACTGGCGGTTGGGGTCAGCGGTGGAGAAGGTTTCCACCGCCGACTGGATAGCGTTAGTGTGCAGATGCTTTAACACCTGGTCCGACTGATACTGAGCAAAATCAATGCCGGTCCAGCCTGATATCAGCGCCAGCGCGCCTTCGTAGCTGACATACTCTTTGTATTCCAGCCACTTTGCGCGGGCAGCCCGATCGCTTTCGCCGACAATCACCGTTTGCAGATTAAAGATCAGCACACTACGCGGATCACGGCCCGCTTCGGCAACGCGGCGACGGATATCGCTGACGGTTTTCTTCAGCAATATTTTTGACGGCGCGGCCACAAACACGCACTCGGCATGTTCGGCGGCAAACTGTTTACCCCGGCTCGATGCCCCGGCCTGATACAGCACCGGGGTACGCTGCGGTGACGGTTCGCAGAGATGAATACCCGGCACCTGAAAGAAAGTGCCCTGATGGTTGATGGGATGAATTTTATGCGGATCGCTGAAGATACGCCGCTCCCGGTCACGCAGCACCGCGCCCTCTTCCCAGCTGCCTTCCAGCAGCTTATAGACCACCTGCAAATATTCATCGGCATAGTCATAGCGCGCATCGTGATCGGTCTGCGTCTGGCCAATATTACGTGCGCCGCTCTCCAGGTAGGAGGTGACAATATTCCAGCCGACGCGGCCTCTGGTCAGGTGATCCAGCGTCGAGAGTCGCCGGGCGAACGGATAAGGATGCTCAAACGACAGCGAGGCGGTCAGGCCAAAGCCAAGATGCTCGGTGACCAGCGCCATCGGAGTGATCAGCGCCAGCGGATCGTTCACCGGCACCTGGGTGGCATGACGGATTGCCGCCTGATTGCTGCCATTCAGCACGTCGTAAACGCCCAGCACATCGGCAATAAACAGCCCGTCAAATTTCCCCCGCTCCAGCAAACGGGCGAGGTCGGTCCAGTAACTCAGATCCTTATATTGCCATGAGCGGTCGCGGGGATGCGCCCACAGTCCCGGTGACTGATGGCCGACGCAGTTCATCTCAAAGGCGTTGAGGCGGATTTCTCGTGATGACGACACAGGCACTCCTTAACGGCCAGCACGCAGCCTGACCATGATGAGGTTAATCAGAAGGAAAAGTTCAGTGGTTCAGTCAGGCAGGACATCGCGCTGACGCGGTGAGAAGCAATGGTTCCAGCAGCTGGCGGGCGAGCTGTTCGGCATGTTCCGCCACCTGTGGCAGTCCCATCAGCTCGCCAAAGCGGCCACGGGCCGCCGGCCCCACCACGTACAGATGCGGATTCGCCTGGCCAGTGGCGTTAAGGGTTTGCGAAAGCGCGCTGACATCGATACCGAGGCCGAGCGCATCGCGGCGGATGATGCCTGCGCCAGCCAGCTGGCTCAGCAGCGCGTCGCTGTCGATCAACCCGCTGTGGGCCGGGCCGGTGGTGACGATCAGCCGGTCAACGTGGTGGATCTCTTCTGCCCCCTGACGACGGTGCAGGGTGAGGCTGATGCTGCCGTTCTGGACGTCAACCTGTTGCAGGCGGGCCGCCAGCAGCTGCAACTGCCCGCTTTGTTGTCGCTGCTCCAGTACCGCGCTGACCTGCGGCGCAATGCGATAGCGGTGCGCATCCCACCAGGGACGAAGATGGCGCAGAAAGCGCTGCTGCTCTTGCAACGGCAAGCGCTGCCAGATCGACTGCGCATGGTGGCGGATTGCATCCAGCACCCGCTGCCAGGGCAGGTTAACCTTAGCGGCCTCGCGCACTTCCGCGCGCACACGTTGCAGCCAGCCTCGCGCGCTGTCACGCTGTGGACGCTGAAAATCGAGCGGCCAGTCAGCATATTCACCGCTCAGGTTAGCCCCCGGCAGACGTCCCCGACGGGAAAAGACCAGCACGTTGCCCCGGTGCCCCTGCCGCTGAAGGGATGCCACCATATCCGCCATGGTCAGACCGCTGCCGATAATCGCCACGCGGTCACCGGCGGCAATCCCGGCCAGCGCCCCGGGACGCCAGGGGTCAGCGATGACGGCAGGATGGTTGCGAAAGGCGCGCAGCGGTGGCGGCACGTCGGGCGGCGGATGACTGATGGCCAGCACCACCTGATCGGCCGTTAAGCGCGCTCCCCCGGCGGTATGCACCACGCCATCAACCAGCGCCACCGCGCGATCCTTCAGATGCTGAACCACCACGGCTGAATGGCGACGGGCGTCGTCCAGTTTCAGGGTCAGGTATGCGGCAAACTGGCGGCGCTGCGGCCAGACGCTGTCGTCGTGCCAGCGCGCCGCCGGATCGGCCTGATAAGCGGCGGAGGCGCGATACCAGCGATCGAAATCCCCTTCTTCCGCCGCAGAGAGCTGCATCCGGGCGGCAGGAACGTTAATGCGGTGTGCGGCATCGTCAGTGCTGTAAGCCACGCCCTGCGCCAGAGCATCACGCGGCTCAATCACCGTCACCCGCAGGCCCGCGCCGCCCCGTCGCGCCAGCTGAACAGCCAGCGCGGTGCCGCTGAAGCCGCCGCCAACGATGACGATATGCCGTTCACTCATGGCTCAGTTCCGGCTCGGTCTGCCGCTCCAGCTCGCGGACGCGCGGGATCACCTCGCGGCCAAAGAATTCCACCTCTTCCTGAAAATGCAGAAAGCCCAGCAGCAGCAGATCCACACCGGCCTGTTTCAGGGCGATGATCCGCTCTGCGATTTGCTGTGGGGTGCCAATCAGGTTGGTTTTAAAGCCGTCGTTGTACTGCACCAGATCCTCCAGCGTCGATTTTGCCCAGTTGCCTTCCCCTTCCGGCGACGCGCTGCCCGCATTTTTCGCTTCATGCTGAAAGCCGCGCACCGCCTCCGGGTCCGCCTGTTGCAGGATGTCGTTCAGCACCTGCTGCGCCTGTTGCTCCGTGTCGCGGGCGATAACGAAGCCGTTGACACCAATTTTCACCTGATGGCGATTCTGTGCCGCCTTACCACGGATATCCTCCACCTGCGCCCTCACCCCCTCGACGGTGTTGCCATTGGTGAAGTACCAGTCAGACACTCTTGCCGCCATATCCCGCGCCGCCCGCGAACTGCCGCCCTGGAAGATTTCCGGCAGCGGATCGAGCGGTCGGGGTTTCAGCACATAGTCCCGGTAGCGGTAGAAATCCCCGGCAAAGCTGAAACTCTCCTGCTGCCAGATGCCGCGCAGGCAGCGGATAAACTCTTCTGAACGCAGGTAACGCTCTTCATGATCCAGCCAGGGCTCGCCGATGGCTTTAAATTCGCCGCGAAACCAGCCGCTGACGATGTTCACCGCGATGCGGGCCTGGCTCAGATGGCTGATGGTGGCGATTTGTTTTGCCGCCAGCGTCGGATTCCACGGACCGGGCAGCAGCGCGGCTATCACCTTCAGTTTTTCTGTCGCCCCCAGCAGCGCCTGGGAAAAGCTGACCGATTCATGCTGATTGTCCGCGCCGTAACCGGCGGTAAAACGGATTTGCGTCAGGGCATATTCAAACCCTGCCCGCTCGGCAATCTGCGCCAGTTTACGGTTGTAGTCAAAGTCCCAGCTGGTGCGCTGGGGGATTTTGCTGATCACCAGCCCGCCGGACACATTCGGCACCCAGTAGGCAAATCTGATTGGTTGGTTGCTCATCAATGGCTCCTTACTCTGCTTTTACCGGACGGCGATCGCCGCCGATAGTTTCACCAAAGGGTCCGGTGTTGACCGTGCCAGGGCGCTTTTCGGCCCTGTCCGCCAGCGGCAACAGCGGCATAACCAGCGAGGCGAAACGGTGTGCCTCTTCCAGATGCGGATAGCCGGAGAAGATAAAGTTCTCAATGCCCAGCGCCTGATATTCCCGGATGCGCGCCGCCACCTGCTGCGGATTGCCCACCAGCGCCGTGCCCGCCCCGCCGCGTACCAGACCAACACCGGCCCACAGATTCGGCGCGATACGCAGATTGTCCCGCTGGCCGTTATGCAGCGCGCTCATTCGCGCCTGGCCTGCCGAATCCATCCGGGCAAAGATTTTCTGCGCGCTGGCGATGGTTTCATCATCAAGGTGGGAAATCAGTCGGTCTGCGGCGGCCCACGCCTCTTCTTCGGTTTCCCGCACAATCACATGCAGACGAATGCCATAGCTCAGCGTGTGCCCCTCTTCTCTGGCCCGCTGACGCACCCGGGCAATCTTTTCCGCCACCTGTTCAGGCGGCTCGCCCCAGGTGAGCCAGCTGTCAATCTGCTGCGCCGCCACCTCGGTTGCGGCGTCGGACGATCCACCAAAGTAGAGCGGCGGCCCGTTGTCCTGCACCGGCGGGAACAGCAGTTCCGCGCCCTCCACCCGGATGTGCTGACCGCTGTAGTCAACCTTTTCGCCTTTCAGCAGGCGGGAAAAGACCGTCAGAAATTCACGGGTCACCTGATAGCGTTCGGCATGGCTGAGGAAAATACCGTCACCCCGATTTTCCACCGGGTCGCCGCCGGTCACCACGTTGATCAGCAGCCGACCATTGGAGAGACGGTCGAGGGTGGCAGCCATACGCGCGGCGAGGCTGGGGGGTTGCAGGCCGGGACGCACCGCCACCAGATAGCGCAGTTTTTGCGTAATCGGTGCCAGTGCGGATGCCACCAGCCATGCATCCTCGCAGCTTTTGCCGGTGGGGATCAGCACGCCGTAATAGCCAAGGCTGTCAGCCGCCAGCGCCACCTGTTGCAGATAAGGCAGATCCACGGCACGTCCGCCTTCGGCGGTGCCAAGATAGTGTCCGTCACCGTGGGTCGGCAGAAACCAGAAGACGTTGATGGTGTCGCTGCGCTGGCTCATTATCGCTTTCCTATATAACGTTATCAGAAAAAATCACATTGATTGATTTCGTTTGGTTATATGTCACTAAGCAGGAAACATGCCAGCTGTGCCGTTTTTTTTAATGATTATTTATCAATGCGTTAGAATTCCACCCACCCCGGCGGAGTGTTGCAAATGCAACAGCTGGCGCACAGACCCTGCTGCATTTGCCACTTTTATCGGGCTGCGGCCCCTCGCCAGAATGGCGCGCTGGCGTTAGTGTGGCAGCTGGTTTCCTGCCCGGAGAAGGCGATGCACAACGACGGCCCTGAATTAAAAGATCCCGCCTCTGTCGCGTTGCAGGGCGTACTGAAAAGGCTGGCACCCACTGACGCCACGGTGCTGATTGTCGGTGAAACCGGCACCGGTAAAGAGGGGGTGGCGCGCTATCTGCATCACCACAGCCCGCGAAGTCAGAAGCCATTTCTGGCGGTCAACTGCGGTGCGCTGAGTGAAAGCCTGGCGGAGTCAGAACTGTTCGGTCACGAGAAAGGTGCCTTTACCGGCGCAGGGGAACGCCATCAGGGATGGTTTGAAGCGGCTGACGGCGGCACTTTGCTGCTGGATGAAATTGGCGAGCTTAGTCTGCCGCTTCAGGTAAAGCTGCTGCGGGTTCTCCAGGAACGTGAGGTGACGCGTGTTGGCTCTCACCGGCCGGTAAAAGTTGACGTGCGGGTGATTGCCGCCACCCACGTCGATCTTGCCACGGCCATTGCCCGACGCCGGTTTCGTGAAGATCTTTACTACCGGCTGAATGTGGCGGTGCTGACGCTGCCGCCGCTACGCCAGCGGCGTCAGGATATTCCGTTGCTGAGCCGCCATTTCCTGCAACACTATGCCGAACGACATCATCGCCCGCAGCCGGTACTCAGTGAAGAAGCGCAGGCCGCGCTGGTCAGTTATGACTGGCCGGGTAATATTCGTGAGCTGGAAAACACCCTGCATAATGCGGTGCTGCTGAGCAGCGAACCGCTGATTAAGGCCGGACAGTTGCAGTTTGGCTCACTCAATGCCACCTCGCCGGTGGCGGTGACGGCGGAACCGCTTGATGAATTTATTCGTCTGCAATTGCAGGACCAGCGCAGCCCGGTTTTTCAGCGGGTGCTCTCCTCACTGGTGCGTAACGCTTTTGAACTGACCGATGGCAATCAGATCCAGACCGCCGCGCTGCTGGGGATCAGTCGCAACACCCTGCGTACCCAGCTGGCGCACCTCGGCGTGATTAAGCCACGTACGGCGAGGGGCGGAAACGCCTCAACATCCCCCCGCTCCGCCGCCGTCAACCTCAGTCGCGAACTGCGGATTGGCTTTCAGAAGTTCGGCAACCTGGGCGTGCTGAAGGCCCGGCAGTCGCTGGAGAGCCAGTTTGCCGACAGCGGCGTTAACGTGTTGTGGAGTGAGTTTCCCGCCGGTCCCCAGTTGCTGCACGCGCTGAACAGCGGGGAGATTGATTTCGGCACCACCGGTGAGGTGCCGCCGCTGTTTGCCCAGGCGCAGAATCAGCCGCTGAGCTATGTGGCATGGGAACCGGCTGCGCCGCAGAGCGTGGCGCTGGTGGTCACCGCCGACAGTCCCGTTCACTCGCTGGCCTGCCTGCGCGGCAGGCGAATTGCGGTTAACCGGGGATCGAATGTGCACTATCTGCTGTTGCAACTGCTGGATGAAGCCGGGCTGACGCTGAATGATATCCATGTGGTTTACGCCCCGCCGAAATATCCGCTGACGCCGGGCGATTGTCGTGCGGTGGATGCCTGGATGATGTGGGATCCGCTGCTGAGTGCCGCTGAACAGAGTGGCCAGTTCAGGGTAATTGCCAACGGCGTGGAGCGGGTCAACAACCATCAGTTTTATCTCGCCCATCGCGATTTTGTCCGTCACAGCGGTGATTTATTGTCGGCAGTGATGTCGGCGCTGGAACAGACCGGACGTTATATCGACAATCACCGGGCTGAGGCCGCCGCGCTGCTGGCAACCGAGCTGGGCCTGGCGAGCCGTTCATTGTCGCTTGCGCTGTCGCGTCGCAGCCATCAGACCCGACCGGTTGATCGACAGATAATTCGTCAGCAGCAGGTGATTGCCGATCGTTTCTATGCGCTGGGTCTGCTACCCCGCGCGATCCGGGTGGGTGACGCCGTCTGGCAGGCGGAGCTGAAGAGCGAGAGTTGAGCGGGAACTGCACCTGCTTTTGCCGCACAATGCGGCGATTTACTGCACAGCCTCGCATCACTGCTCACCCGCCGTTTCACAATTGCTCATCATTTTAAGATGAACCTGAACCTTTTCCCCCTGTCACACAATGACTCGCAACATTAAAATAGGGTTTCCTGACTGTTAAGGAGAATGAGGCATAATGATTTATCGTTTTACACTGGCGGCCCTGACGGCAGCTATCACGCTGACTGGCTGTGCGAAACACAGTGCAGAGGATACCGCAGAGCAGGATTACGCCACCGGCCCTTCGCAGGTGACCGTCTCTCATGTGGTCAGCCGCACGGATGATGGCTCGTCGATTATTGTTACCGTTGATGGCAAAGATGCCGGCCCGCTGGTGCGGGGAGAAACCACGGATTTACATATGTTGCCCGGTAAGCATAAGGTGGGAGGCTACGTCTCGACGCTGTATGGCTATGGACGGGTGACGATTCAACCGGTGGAAATCGCCGCCGTGCCGGATAAGGTCAAACACATCACCTATTCGGTGCTGAAGAACAAGCCGACCTTTACAGAAACTGCCGCTACCCCGGTGCCACGCCCGGTGAAGAAAGCCGCCGCTCCTGCGCCAGCCGACAGCAGTAAAGCCCCTGCCGCGACCAGCGAGACAACCCCCTCGTCCACCACTACCGCATCCGCTTCGACGGGCACGGCAACACCTTCAGCCAGCAGCAGCACAACCACGGCAAATGCCAGTACCGGCACCAGCACTTCTGCGACAAATACCAGCAGCGGAACCGCTACCAATTCCGACGCCAGCACGACGGCCGCGAAAACCACTAGCGGCACTGCCGCCAGCACTGACAGCAGTTCTTCTGCGACAAATACCACCAGCGGAACCGCCACTACCACCGACAGCACTACCTCTGCCACCGGCAACTGAATTATGTGCTAATGACCCCATTTGCCCTTTCACTGCGGGTAAAATGGGGCTGTAGCCCCAAAATCAGCCACTCCGGCACGTTTGTGCCGGAGTGTTGAGGCTCAAACCGGTTCAGCCGCGCCTTCACGCTGATGCTGATAGTAGTCCGCCGTGGAGGCGACCAGCGGGGTACGACCACGGATCAGGTCGGCCATCTTTTCAGCAATCATTACCGTTGGCGCATTTAGGTTGCCGGTGGTGATTTGCGGCATGATGGAGGCATCCACCACGCGCAGGCGCTCCATGCCGTGAACACGCCCTTGTGCATCCACCACCGCCATCTCATCGTTGCCCATCGCGCAGCTGCCGCAGGGATGGTATGCCGTTTCGGCATGTTCACGGATGAAGGCATCTATCTGTTCATCGCTCTGCACCGCCGCACCGGGCTGAATTTCCTCACCGCAATATTCCGCCAGCGCAGGCTGCTTCATGATCTCGCGCGTCAGTCGCACCGCGCTGCGGAACTCCTCCCAGTCGCGCTGCTCCGACATATAGTTGAAGAAGATCGACGGTGCCGCATACGGGTGTTTTGAGGTCAGTTTTACCCGTCCCCGGCTGCGTGAACGCATCGGTCCTACGTGCGCCTGGAAACCATGCTCTTTTACCGGGCTGCTGCCGTTGTAGTTAATCGCCACCGGCAGGAAGTGATACTGCAAATCCGGCCAGTCTGGCTGGTCATCGCTGCGGATAAAGCCGCCGGCTTCAAACTGGTTGCTGGCCCCAATACCGGTGCCGTTAAACAGCCATTCAGCGCCGATTGCTGGCTGATTCCACCAGTGAAGCGAGGGATAGAGGCTGACCGGCTTTTTGCAGCGGAACTGCATGTAGACTTCCAGGTGATCCTGTAAGTTACGGCCTACCCCCGGGAGTGCATGGACCACGTCAATATCCAGCTCGCGCAGCCACTCTTCCGGGCCAACCCCTGAACGTTGCAAAATCTGCGGCGAGGCGATTGCACCGGCACAGAGCAGCACTTCGCGGTTTGCCTCTGCCTGCTGCTGTTTTCCCTCTTTTAACCAGCACACGCCGGTGGCGGTTTTGCCACTGAACAGAATGCGGTCAGTCTGCGCATGGGTGATGATGGTCAGGTTTGGCCGCTGTTTTGCCACGTCCAGGTAACCTCTGGCGGTGCTGGACCGACGTCCCTGTGCGGTGACGGTGCGGTCCATCGGACCAAAACCATCCTGACGGTAGCCGTTCAGGTCGTCCGTTTCATGGTGCCCGGCCTGCTTCGCCGCGTCGATGAAAGCACGGAACAGCGGATTGTTGCCCGCTTTTGGCGTGGTCACGCTGAGATAGCCTTCGCCACCGTGATAGTCGTTCTCACCGATGTCGCGCTTCTCTGCCTTGCGGAAATAGGGCAGGCAGTTGAGGTAAGACCAGTTTTCCAGTCCCGCTTTCTTTGCCCAGTTGTCGTAATCCATCGCGTTGCCACGGATGTAGCACATACCGTTAATCAGTGAAGATCCGCCCAGCCCTTTGCCGCGCCCGCACTCCATCCGGCGGTTGTTCATTTTCGGCTCAGGGTCGGTTTCAAAAGCCCAGTTGTAACGTTTGCCCTGAAGGGGATACGCCAAAGCGGCTGGCATCTGGGTACGGAAGTCCCAGCGGTGGTCTTTTCCGCCTGCTTCCAGTAACAGTACCGATACGTCAGCATCCTCAGTCAGTCGCGTAGCCAGCACGTTGCCAGCTGAGCCGGCACCAATAATGATGTAGTCAAATTTCTGCATTAAACCTCCGTTATGCCGCGCACCCGGTGTCGCGGCAACAGACTGAATAAATTCGGGATATCAGCGAATCAGAATGCTGATGGATAGTCGCCCATTTCGATCAGAATCGATTTGGTGCGGGTATAGTGATGCAGCGTCTCGGTGCCGTTTTCGCGGCCCAGGCCAGACTGCTTGTAACCGCCGACCGGCATCGGCGCGGGCGATTCACCCCAGCTGTTAACCCAGCAGATCCCGGCTTCAAGCTGGTGGATAACCCGGTGTGCGCGGTTCAGTGAGGTGGTAAACACCCCGGCCGCCAGCCCATATTCGGTGTTGTTGGCACGCTCAATCACTTCCTGCTCGTCGTCAAACGCCAGCACGCTCATCACCGGGCCAAAGATCTCTTCTTTGACGATTCGCATCTCATCGTGACAGTCGCTGAACACCGTCGGGGCGACATAGCACCCTTTAGCCAGTGCGCCTTCTGTCAGACGCTGGCCGCCGGTCAGCAGGGTGGCACCCTCTTCTTTACCGATGTTGAGGTAAGACACCACTTTCTGGCAGTGCTCCTCGCTGACCAGCGGCCCGAAATTAACGTCAGGGTCACGCGGGTCACCGCAGCGTATCCCGGCCATTTTTTCCAGCAGACGCTGTTCAAAGGCGGCTTTCAGCGAACGCTGAACAAATACCCGGGTGCCATTGGTACAGACCTGACCACTGCTGTAAAAGTTAGCCATCATTGCAGCGTCAACTGCACGCTCCAGATCGGCATCGTCGAAGACGATCAGCGGTGACTTACCCCCCAGCTCCATGGTGACCGATTTCAGGTTAGCCAGCGCGGCATCAGCCATTACCCGTTTGCCGGTATTCACCTCGCCGGTAAAGGAGACTTTGGCAATCGCCGGGTGCTGGCTCAGCCCCTGCCCCACAGCACCAGCCCCCTGCACCACGTTGAACACGCCATCCGGCAGCCCCGCCTCGGTGAAAATTTTCGCCAGTTCCAGCGCGCTAAGCGGCGTGACTTCACTGGGCTTGAATATCATCGCGTTGCCGGTCGCCAGCGCCGGCGCACTTTTCCACAGGGCTATCTGAATGGGATAGTTCCACGCGCCGATACCAGCACAGACGCCCAGTGGTTCACGGCGGGTGTAGACCAGCGCGCTGTCACGCAGCGGGATGCTGTCGCCCTGCACGGCAACCGCCAGCCCGGCATAGTACTCCAGCACGTCAGCCCCGGTGACGATATCCACCGCCGCAGTTTCACTGATGGGTTTACCGGTATCAGCGGTTTCCAGTTCCGCCAGCTGCTGATTGCGCTCGCGCAAAATGGCCACGGCCTTCAGCAGTACGCGACTGCGCTCCACCGGGGTGTAGCTGCGCCAGATCCGTTGTCCGGCTACCGCAGAGGCGACGGCACGATCGATATCCTGCTGATTTGCAGCGGTGATTTCAGCCAGCACTTCCCCGTTTGCCGGGTTGATGGTGGTAAAGGTTTCACCCTGACCGGCTTCTTCCCGACCATTGATGTAAAGTCCACGGCGTTGCATGTCTGCCATGCTTCCTCCTCAGGTTTCAGGCGTTGCGGCTGCCAGCCACAACGAGAGATGTTGATAACAAAGTCTGCGGGCCGCATTCAGCCCCTGCTGCATCGGCTGAGGTGCCAGCGTCATGCGCAGCCACAGTCCGTCAATCAGCGCCGCCATCGCGGCTCCCGCATCCCGTGCCTGCGAATGCGGCAGGCTGCGGGCAAACTGTGCCACCAGATTGGAGTAGAGGCGGCGGTCGTTAATGCGTTGCAGACGCTGTAATGCCGGCTGATGCAGGCTGCTGGTCCAGAAAGCCAGCCAGGTTTTCAGTACCGGTCTGGCAATCTGGGATGCATCAAAGTTGCCGTCGATAATGGCGCGGATGCGGGCCTCCGGCTCATCTGCCGCCTGCTGCCGAAATCGCCCTACCGCCTGATATAAATCGGCAAGGATCTGGCGCATACAGGCATCCAGCAGACCGTTCTTATCGCCAAAATAGTGGCTGACAATCCCGGTGGAAACGCCCGCTTCTTTAGCAATCAGCGCCAGGCTGGCATCCGCCAGCCCAACGCGATCGATCACCGTCAGCGTCGCGTCAATCAGCTGCGCCTGACGGATGGCTTTCATTCCAACTTTTGGCATCACTCGATCACTTTTAACGTTTCGATAACCAAAACTATAACGCATTTTATATTGAACGTTCAATTAATAATAAATGTTGCATGTTTTGAGGGGTTATTTTCCGAGGCGTAATATGTTGGCTTTTTGTGATCTGTATCAGTATGCGTGTTAAGTGATGCTTTACCATTTCCGAAAGCAGCAGAAAACACCTGTGTCGATGAAGTGATAATTTCCTGCTTTCATTAAAAACAGATAATTATCAATATATTAAACAAATAACATCAGGTTAAAACCGGAAACAGGGCCATTTATAGCCGCCAGATAATTCAGACGCATTTTGCGGTTTTTTATATGATGTTAACAATTGATACCAGTCATAAATGCTGGACCATGGGCTGGAAATCATTCTTTAACACTTTTTATTGCCTGCCGCGCCATTGCTGAAAAAAAACTTGCCTGGCACCGGATGATCGGCGAAATTAAGCGCCCTTTTCTGATTCTTATAACTATGCGGCGAATGCCCGCCTTGTCTGACGTTGACTTAATTTTCTCGTCGAAACAAGATTTTGACTCCAGAGGTATCTGTGTCTGATGCAAACAAACAGCCCGAGGCGGCCAGCCTTAATGCGTTTAAGCAACCCAAATCGTTCTATCTGATTTTCTCTATCGAGCTGTGGGAGCGGTTCGGCTATTACGGCCTTCAGGGCATTATGGCGGTGTATCTCGTCAAAATGCTGGGCATGTCTGAGGCCGAATCCATCACCCTGTTCTCTTCTTTCAGTGCACTGGTCTATGGCCTGGTCGCCGTTGGCGGCTGGCTGGGGGATAAAGTGTTGGGCACCAAACGGGTGATTGTGCTGGGCACGCTGGTGCTGGCGCTGGGCTATGCGCTGGTGGCCTTCTCCGGCCATGATGTTGGCGTGGTCTATATTGGTATGGCGACCATTGCCGTGGGTAATGGCCTGTTTAAAGCCAATCCTTCATCACTGCTCTCCACCTGTTATGAAAAAGATGACCCCCGCCTCGACGGGGCTTTCACCATGTATTACATGGCGATTAACATCGGCTCTTTCTTTTCTATGCTGGCGACGCCGTGGCTGGCGGCCCACTACGGCTGGAGCACCGCCTTCAGCCTTTCTGTGGTTGGGATGATGATTACGCTGGTTAACTTTATGCTGTGCCGGAAATGGGTGAAGAACTACGGTTCTCAGCCAGATTTTGCACCGCTACATGTTGGCAGGCTGCTGGCAACCCTCGTCGGCGTGGTGGCACTGATCGCCGTGGCAACCTGGCTGCTGCATAATCAGCAGATTGCCCGCATGACCCTGACGCTGATCGCCGTGGGTATCGTGGTGGTGTTCATTAAAGAGGCGTTTAAATTGCAGGGGGCTGCCCGTCGCAAGATGATTGTGGCTTTTCTGTTGATGCTCGAAGCGGTGGTGTTTTTTGTGCTGTATATGCAGATGCCCACCTCGCTGAATTTTTTCGCCATTCGCAACGTGGAACATTCACTGCTGGGCATTGCATTCGAACCTGAGCAGTTTCAGGCGCTGAATCCCTTCTGGATTATGATTTTCAGCCCGCTGCTGGCCGCCACCTATAACAAAATGGGCGACCGGTTGCCGATGCCACATAAGTTTGCCCTTGGCATGGTGCTCTGTTCCGCCGCCTTTCTCGTGCTGCCACTGGGCACCAAATTTGCCAGCCAGATGGGGATTGTTTCCGTTAACTGGCTGATCCTCAGCTATGCCCTGCAAAGCGTCGGAGAGCTGATGATTTCCGGTCTTGGCCTGGCGATGGTGGCGCAGCTGGTTCCCCAGCGTCTGATGGGCTTTATTATGGGCTCCTGGTTTCTGACCACCGCCGGGGCGGCGATGATCGCCGGGAAAGTGGCGAATCTGATGGCCGTGCCGGAAGATATCATCGATCCACTTCAATCTCTGCATATCTATGGTGATGTGTTCCTGCAAATTGGTATTGTCACCGGCATCATTGCGCTGCTGATGCTGCTGACCGCACCAAAACTGAAGCGAATGACTCAGGATGATCAACCGCTGAGCGAGGACGTGACTGCCTGACGGCAGAGTCTCACGGGGCAGCTGTGATGCTGCCCTGTTACTTCAGCACCCACCCCGCATCTGTTCCGTTCTGCCACCCTCCTCTACGGCTATCCCTGTCTCCCCTGTACTGGTCATTCGTCCGCTGTTTGCCTGCCGGAAGAGACGCTTTTTTACGTTCTTCCCCGACAGGAATTAATCTGCCGCGGCCCGATGCATCAGCTGACTTTTCCTCCAGGCCGCATTAAGCTTGAAAGCAGGCTTAACCCTCAGACTGAAGGAGCAAGATGATGAAACTCTACTTTAAGCCGGGAGCCTGTTCGCTTTCGCCGCATATTATCCTGCGGGAGACGGGACTGGATTTCACCCTGATTCAGATAGATTTGCAGAAAAAAACCACCGAGCAGGGCGAGGATTTCCTGCTGATTAATCCAAAAGGCCAGGTGCCCGCTTTGCAATTTGACGAGGATTCCCTGCTGACCGAAGGCGTGGCGATTGTGCAGTATCTGGCAGACCTCAAGCCGGACCGTCAGCTTCTGGCACCCGTTGGCAGCCTGAGTCGCTACCATACGCTGGAGTGGCTGAATTACATTGCCACCGAGCTGCATAAAACCTTCAGCCCGCTGTTTCGCCCTGCTACGCCTGAAGACTACAAAAAAGTGCTGCGCACTCAACTGGAACAAAAGTTTGGCTGGGTGGACAGCCAGCTTGAGGACAAACAGTGGCTGATGGGCCAGCATTTTACCGTGGCGGATGCCTATCTGTTTACGGTGATGCGCTGGGCGAGTGCCGTTGCGGTGGACCTCTCTGCGATGAAGAGGCTGGCGGACTGGTCGGCCAGAGTGGCGGAGCGTCCTGCGGTAAGCGAGGCGCTGCGGTCGGAAGGTCTGTAGCTGGTTTCTGTGTTTCACCATGACAACTGATCGGTTGTTTCAGGGCAAAAAACGGCGCTTTTCTCAGTTTCCGCTTTTTGCCCGGTTTTTATTTCAGTAAGTGCCTGTTCCACCGGGCGTTGTTGTAGCCGGTCCGGACACGGACAGTGCGCAGAAATCACAACGTACACGGAATACGTAAGAATTTCGGGCACTGCCCGGGTTCAGAATAGCAGGTAAACCAGCCCTGATGGACCAGGCTCTGAGTGCCACGCAGAGATTAATAAAAATGAATCAGATTCAGTCGACAATATAATTGTGCCCATGCGTATTAATAAATTCGTGCATGTTGTGATTAACTGACAGGTTACTTTCTTTGTGCATGAATATCAGTTTGTTTTTCAGATTTAATTCAAATACACCATGCCCGGTCCATGAATCCACAATGGCTCCTTTTGGAAAAAGGTCACCCGGTTTTATTACCACGTAATTATGGCTGAGTTTTTTATTGCTGTAGATGGTGAAGTCATCTATTCCGAGGCAATGTTTAATATGTAATCCCATTTCTAATGCCTGCATGTCACAATTTGAAAATCCTGACTGACGACATTTTTGCAGCGACTCGCCCAATTCTTCAACACTCATTTCAATTCCGCCCTTCAGACCTCCGTCTGCGGTACGGTAAATGCTGTCATGCTGAAGCGAAGCCAGACTGGCCAGGGTGTTTTGCGGGAACTGTTTTTTTGCCCCCCTGCATATACTGATGCGCCCTGCGCATGGTCATAACCGAGTCAGAATCAAGTTTGCCGGGATTATTAATCCGCATCATCGCCGTCTGATAACCCGTTGTTGAAAGCGTCGTGCGGCTGGCTACTTTTTCTGATAAATCATTTAACCGCTCACGCATCCCCCAGCCATTACTGTTCCTGGCCACCTCAGAAACATGAGAAATATCAGATGACGAGCCAGACGATGACTCGTGTTCATAGTATCCACCTGTATAATAATGGCCCGATATTGAATGGTAATGATTAACGTTCACGCAGGTGCCCTTAACGAGAATAAGTATATTGTTTTCGCTAAGTGGCACTTTCTAAGGGGACGGTTCCCCCACTGGGGTGAAATAAATAACTGACGCGTTCAGCCAGTTTTTTTCTGGCGATGCATCTTTATGTTTTTAGTGGAAATCTGCCGGATGATATTTCCCGGCAGTCGGAGTGAAACCGCTTTAAATTCTCAGCGCGCTGAAATGTTGCTCTGGTTCGGCCATCCGGTGCTGAGCCGCCACCAGTTGCAGTTCATATTCGCCCATTTGATGGGTTTTCAGCATCACTTCATATACCGCCGCCGTCACATGCTCCAGCGCCTGTTGCAATGGCAGACCGTGCAGCAGATTGACCAGCAGCAAGCCGCTGGTCAGGTCGCCCACGCCCACCGGTTGACGCACGCCGAAGTCAACCAGCGGACGGCTGATATGCCACGCCTCATCAGCGGTGACCAGCAGCATCTCAAAGCGATCGCTGCGCAGACCCGCTCGTGCCAGATGCTTCACCAGCACAATTTTCGGTCCCTGCGCAATCAATTCGCGCGCGGTGGCAATCGCCTGCTCGACGCTGCTGACCGGGTGGCCGCTGAGTATCTCCAGCTCCAGCAGATTCGGCGCGATAATATCGCTCGCAGGCAGCGCCTGGCGCGTGTGAAACTCAGCCACACCGGGTGCAACAATACAGCCTTTTTCCGGATGGCCCATCACCGGATCGCAGAAATACCAGGCTTCAGGGTTGGCCTGTTTCACCTGACGAACGATATCGAGGATTTGCTCACCCTGTTCTGCGGAACCGAGATAACCACTGAGGACCGCATTGCAGCTTTTCAGCCGATCAATGTTTGCAATCCCCTGCACAATTTCGCCCAGATGGCTGGCTGGCATCACCATACCGGTCCAGTGACCGTACTGGGTGTGGTTTGAAAACTGCACCGTGTTAAGTGGCCACACGTTGGCCCCCATCCGCCGCATCGGGAATTCAGCTGCGCTGTTACCCGCATGACCATAGACAGTATGCGATTGTACAGAAAGAATATTTTTCATGATGTCCTGCAAGAGAAAGGCCGGATGATACCGGCCTGTGCTGTGGGTTATTTCCAGACGATCAGACAGTAATTTTTCTTACCACGACGTAACAGGGTATAGCGGCCAAACAGTCGATCTGACGCGACAAAGGCATATTCGCTGTTTAACTGCGCAACGCCATTGATGCTGACCGCTTTTGACTCAATCAGCTTACGTGCCTGACCACGCGACGGCGCTAAATCGCCGTTCACCATCGCCTGTTGCAAATCCTCGCCCTGCTCCAGTTCCACAAACGGCATGCCGTCCTGCGCCAGCTGTTCAAAATCAGCTTCGGTCATTTCGGTCAGGCTACCGGAGAACAGGCTGCTGCTGATGCGCTCTGCGGCAGCCAGCCCCCCGGCACCATGCACCAGACGGGTCACCTGTTCTGCCAGCACATACTGGGCGCGTGGCGCTTTACCGCTGTTTTTGTCTTCTTCTTCCAGCGCATTGATTTCGTCAATACTCATAAAAGTGAAGAACTTGAGGAAGCGATAAACATCCGCATCGGCTGTGTTGATCCAGAACTGGTAAAATTTGTACGGACTGGTTTTCTTCGCATCCAGCCACACCGCACCACCTTCGGTTTTGCCAAATTTAGTACCGTCAGATTTGGTAATCAGTGGCACGGTCAGGCCAAAGACCTGGTTCTGGTGCAGACGACGGGTCAGATCGATACCGGACGTTATGTTGCCCCACTGATCGGAACCGCCAATCTGTAACGCAACACCGTAGCGTTCATTCAGGCAGGCAAAGTCATAACCCTGCAACAGGTTGTAGGAAAATTCGGTAAAGGAGATGCCCTGATCGTCGCGGTTAAGACGCTGCTTAACGGCTTCCTTATTAATCATCTGATTAACTGAGAAGTGTTTACCGATATCCCGCAGGAAAGTCAGCACATTCATGCTGCCAAACCAGTCATAGTTATTGGCCGCCACCGCGCTGTTGTCACCGCAGTCAAAGTCGAGGAACGGGGCAACCTGATGGCGGATTTTTTCCACCCATTCATTAACCGTTTCACTGGTGTTGAGCTTACGTTCGGCCGCTTTGAAACTGGGATCGCCAATCAGACCGGTGGCTCCCCCAACCAGCGCGACCGGCCGGTGACCGGCATCCTGAAAACGTTTAAGACACAGCAAGGGCACCAGATGACCCAAATGCAGGCTGTCGGCCGTCGGATCAAAACCGCAATAGAGCGCAATCGGGCCTTCTGCCAGGCGCTCTGCTAACGCGATTTCATCCGTAACCTGGGCTACCAGGCCCCGCTCCTGCAATTGTTTGATCAAATTACTGCTGGCCATCTGTGACTCCATGTAAAAAAAGTCTGCACCTCTGCTGGTGCATCGCTTTCCGCTGAGACGCGGACGAAAAAAAAGAGGCGTACAGGATAAAGCGCTGAAGCACTCTGCACCAGCGCTTAAAGGGATTATTTCGCAGCTTCAGGGGGCCAGACGATCAATTTTCCAGCTATCGCCTTCACGCTGATAAAAAAAGCGGTCATGCAGGCGATGTTCTCCTCCCTGCCAGAACTCCATTGACTCCGGCCGGATGCGGAATCCGCCCCAGAAACTGGGAAGTGGCACTTCACCCTGCTGAAACTTTTGCTTCAGCTCAAGAAATTTGCCTTCGAGCACGCCGCGGGCAGAGATGCGACTGGACTGTTTCGATACCCACGCGCCTATCTGGCTGTCTCGTGGACGACTGTGAAAATATTTAACCACATCGACAACCGACAACTTTTCGACCGTGCCCAATACCATTACCTGCCGTTCCAACATGTGCCACGGAAAAAGCAGGCTGATGCGCGGGTTATTTTCCAGATGCTGAGCCTTGCGGCTGCCAAGATTGGTATAAAACACCAGCCCACGCTGATCAAAATGTTTCAGCAGGACAATGCGCTGGTAGGGCTGGCCGAACGGGTCAACGGTCGCCACGCTCATCGCCGTGGGGTCCGGCAGTTGAGCGGCCACCGCCTGGCTAAGCCAGTGCTCAAACAGGGATAACGGGTCGGCGGGAAGATCCTTACGACGCAGCCCGCCACGCGTGTATTCACGGCGCAGGTGAGCAATCTGCTGAAGGTGATCGTTTTCGTTCATTTTTTCGTCTTCTGCTGACTGGGAGAAAAAAGCATTGTGCGCTCTGCACCGATGAGTTTCAACGGGTTAACCGGTGCTGAATCGACAATCACTCATCCGCCGCTGGCCGTTATCATCACCTGATGTCTTATTTACTGTGAGATGAAAACAGCGTTTTGGCGGTTATCGTACACGTCACACAGGTGTTGACCGCTGCTGTTTCAGCAGCAGGAAATGTTAACGATAACGCACCCTGTTGGCGGGCCAGATAGCGCCCAGTATCGAAGATTCTCGTGCGCCGGTGACCGAAGGCATGTTGCCGGGTTCGCCTGACAGAGTACGGTATGCCAGCCAGGCAAAAGCCAGCCCTTCCATATCGTCGCTGCTGATGCCAACGCTGTCGGTGGGTGCCACTTCAGTCCCGGGGAGCAACGCTGACAACCTCGCCATCAGCAGCGGGTTACGACGTCCCCCGCCACACACCAGCAGGCGTTCGCAGCCGCCCGCTGACGTGACCTGGCGTGTGACTGTCATCGCCGTCAATTCAAGGAGCGTGGCCTGGATATCCTGCGGGGCCAGACCAGGAAAGTCCGCCAGCTGTTTCTCAATCCACGCAGGATTGAAATACTCCCGCCCCGTTGATTTGGGTGCCGGACGGGCAAACCAGGGATCGCCCAGCATCTGTTGCAGCAGGGCATCATTTACCGTTCCACTCGCGCCCCAGCGACCATCCTCGTCATAATTTTTACCCCGATGCTGAAAGATCCAGGCATCCATCAGCATGTTGCCTGGTCCGGTGTCATAGCCGCCAACAGGCTGCCCGGGGATCAATAAGGAGAGATTGGCAATACCGCCAATGTTCAGCACCATCCTTCGTTCCTGCGGATGCATTAAAACTGCCTGATGAAACGCCGGAACCAACGGCGCGCCCTGCCCGCCCAACGCCATATCCCTGCGACGAAAATCGCCAACGACCGTAATCCCGGTTGCCGCAGCAATCTGGTTATTGTCACCAATCTGAAGGGTGTTCGGCGCTTCGCCCAGCGGTTCATGCCAGACCGTCTGCCCGTGACAGCCAATCGCGGTGATATCTTCTTTTTCCAGCCCTTCGCGCTGAAGCAAATGGTTGACCGCATCGGCAAACAGACGTCCTAATCGCGTATCCAGCTGGCCCAACTGCGAGAGCGTCAACGATTGTCCCTGGCAGATGGCCAGAATATCCTGCCGCACCGCTGGCGGGATGGGATGACAGTAGCTTGCCTGTTCTGCCACGATTTGCTGGTCTATTGCGGCCAGTACCACATCCACACCGTCGAGACTGGTCCCCGACATCACCCCAATATAGCGTCCTGATTTCATTTTTTTATGCCTTAGCCATCAGAGTTAACCACTCACGTGCGCACAGCGTCGCAAAATCGCTGCTGTAATTCTATGATTAACCGTGCATTTTCAAACAACGTTACGTTTTTTCTCTTTTCCGGCTATCTTAATGCTGATTGATAACCTGTTTAGTGATGCCAGGTTATGCTGATTTACACGTTTTTTTACCGGAAGCAACAGACAAGCATTGCTTGTGCCATATAATTAAGTTATTGATCGCTGCGCAATTGAATGCAGCATGTGGATAATAAAGGAGTTCTCACCATGTTTAAGCGTATAGCCATCGTGGCCCTGACCAGTGTGACCTTAGCTGGGTGTGCCAATAACAGCACACTGTCCGGCGATGTTTACAGTGCTTCCGAAGCCCGTCAGGTACAGAGTGTTACTTACGGTACACTGGTGTCCGTTCGTCCGGTACAGATCCAGGGCGGAGATGAAAATAACGTTATTGGTGCTATCGGCGGTGCGGTGCTGGGTGGTTTTCTGGGTAACACCATCGGCGGTGGTACAGGTCGCAGTCTGGCAACAGCAGCAGGTGCCGTTGCGGGTGGCGTAGCCGGACAGGGTGTTCAGGGCGCAATGAATAAATCCGAAGGTGTGGAGCTTGAAATCCGTAAGGATGATGGCAACACCATTATGGTGGTTCAGAAACAGGCAGCCAGCCGTTTCTCCGCTGGTATGCGCGTAGCTATTGCTTCCAATGGCAGCCAGGTAACTGTTTCACCTCGCTAAACTGACCAGCATGTTGCCCTGAACAGGGCTATGCAGCTTTAAATGAGCTGTTGCCCGGTGATAAGTGTTAAAACCGGGACAATCAGGCAGTGCAGAAACCGTCAGTTAACTGCGCATCAGAGATATTTTAGTCTGCATTAAAAACCGGCATTTGCCGGTTTTTATTCGTCACGATTTTGCAGTTGCAGAATATTTTTTTCCAGTCGGGCAATCAGCGTCACCATTTTATTAATCTCATCCCGTGAAATTCCGGTCAGGATATCATCCCGGGTAGCATCAATGACGTGCTCAACCTGAGCGATGACTGGCGCGGCTTCCTCAGTCAGCTTGATTCGTTTGGCCCGACGATCGCTGGCGCAGGTGGTGCGGGTAATTAACCCCTTTTCTTCCAACTGATCGAGAGTGCGTACCAGCGAAGGCTGTTCGATACCAATTGCTTTTGCCAGCTGAATCTGGGACTGTTCCGGTGGCAGCTGATGGATGTTATGTAATGTCACCCAGTGCGTCTGGGTGAGCTCCAGCGGCTTCAGGCGCTGATCGATCAACGAACGCCAGATACGCACTAATCTTGCCAGATCCGCACCTAATGAAGTATCCAATTTCACCTCCTTATAATTAGCTTGCTATTCATCATGCCTTAATCCAGCACCGAATGCGAGTTTACAGGATAAACTGGAATTTATTCGTCAGGAAACGGTTCAGTTATCCGCCTCGTTATTGTCACCCGTCAGCAATAGTCGGACTTTTTTCATCGCTGAACTGCGATGCATTGTGATTAATTTCCACTGTTAATGAGATGCCCTGCCCGCATCCGCTGGACCCGGTATTCGCGGTTCTGTTTTGTGTCACAGAATGCCATTAAAAAAGTCAGGGTATTATTTTATACTGGCCTGGCTTTATTTTCGGGACGCTAACTGTAAGGACACAGAATGAAAAGACTCATCTTATCTACCTGCCTGCTGGCATTAAGTTTTACTTCTTATGCACATGATTATGCAAAATCCGTTACGGTCAAACAGGCTAAGTCACTTCGTGATAACAGTCGGGTTACCCTGACCGGCAAAATTACCGGTCAGGCTGGCGATGAGGATAAATACTGGCTGGAAGACAGTACCGGGCGCATCAAAATTGATGTGGATGACGACGACTGGGAAGATAAAAATCTCGCCGTTGGCAAAACCGTGCGAGTAACAGGTGACACCGACAGAGATGAAGGCCACACGGAAATTGAAGTTGATCACATCCAGTTGGTGAGCACGTCAGAATAGTGACGGCTGCTCTGGCGCGTCAGGAAGCTCATTTTTTCCGGCGCGCTGTTGCCGCAGGAAACGCTGTCGACACAGTCTGAGCACATCACGTTTTTGTGATTCACTGTATTTCATCCAGTTAAAACGTTCCTCCCGGCTACGCATACAGCCAGAACAATATCCTCGCTGGTCAGACTGGCAAATGCCGCGACATGGACTGGGTACAGGAAAAAATTCGAGTTGTTCAGCCACCGTGACTCCTGATGCATTGACGTCATCTTTAAGCCGGGGCCTGTTGGCAGCACGCGATCAAAAAAATATTGCATAGCGTGATTTTCAACCGACCGAAACCCCGATACTACCGCAATTGTCATTAAAATGTTAATAGCAAGCGACAATCAGCCAGCAGCACCCGGAACTGAGCCTGACACAGATGAGCGGATTGTGCGCTGATTGCTGGCTTCGTTTGAAACAGACCGATCAGTCTGTTACCGTGACCGCCATGAAAACAACGCATTCTGACACCAGAGAACATATTCTGATAACCGGAGAACAGCTTTGCATCCAGCGAGGCTTTAACGGTATGGGATTGATCGAGCTGCTGAAAGTAGCAGGTGTGCCCAAAGGCTCCTTCTATTACTACTTCCCGTCGAAAGAGGCGTTCGGCGTAGCAATGCTTGAGCGTTATTTTGCACTTTATTACCAACGTTTTCGCGAATTTCTGGAAAATGATCAGGGCAATCAACGTCAGCGTATCCTTGATTATTATCAGCACTCTCTGGACATGTTTTGTCAGGAAGGTTTATTTGCGGGTTGCCTGTCCGTGAAGCTTTCAGCCGAGGTTTGTGATCTTTCAGAATCAATGCGCATTGCACTGGATACCGGTTCAAAATCTCTGATCTCCACGCTTTGTGCTGCGTTAAAACGCGCGCAGTTGCGGAGTGAGCTACAGCTGACTCTGCCTGTCGAAGCCTGTGCCCAAAATATTTATTCATTGTGGCTGGGGGCCAGCCTGCAAAGTAAAATTTCTCGCAATATGACGCCGATGGCAAATGCATTGCTGGAAATTACACGCATGCTACCCCTGCCTGTTTAAAAAAAACCGTTACTAGCAGACCGGTCTACAAGGAGTGAAGTATGGAATTTAAAAAGCTGTTTTCCCCGTTGAAAATAGGTGCCATTACCGTACCTAACCGCGTGTTGATGGCACCCCTGACACGCCTGCGCAGTATTGAGCCGGGTGATATTCCCACGCCGCTGATGGGGGAATATTATCGTCAGCGCGCCAGCGCGGGCTTGATTATTACTGAAGCTACTCAGGTTTCTTTCCAGGCTAAGGGTTACGCCGGTGCGCCGGGTCTGCACACGGCTGAGCAGATTGCCGCATGGAAAGCGATCAATGAAGGTATTCATCAGGAAGGCGGTCACAGTGCGGTTCAGCTTTGGCATACGGGCCGCATATCTCACACCAGCGTACAGCCCGAAGGCAAAGCGCCGGTTTCTTCTTCTGCCATTAATGCTGATACGCGCACCTCTCTGCGTGACGAAAACGGCTTGGCAATTCGTGAAGCGACGTCCACCCCACGTGCGCTGGAGCTGGAAGAAATTGCCGGTGTGGTCAATGATTTTCGCCAGGCTGTCGTCAATGCACGCGAAGCTGGCTTCGATCTGGTTGAACTGCATTCTGCTCACGGCTACCTGATTCATCAGTTCCTGTCACCCGCTTCAAACCAGCGCAGTGATGCCTACGGTGGCAGCGTGGAAAATCGCACCCGCTTTGCTCTGGAAGTGGTCGATGCTGCTGTTACAGCCTGGAGCAGCGATCGGATCGGGATTCGTATTTCTCCGCTTGGTCCGTTTAATGGTCTGGATAATGGTGAGGATCAGGAAGCCGCAGCCCTCTACTACATTACTGAACTGGCGAAACGCAACCTTGCTTACCTGCATATCTCTGAACCAGACTGGGCCGGTGGCAAGCCCTACAGCGAAGCTTTCCGCAAAGCAATCCGCGCCGTTTACCCTGGCGTGATTATTGGTGCTGGCGCTTACACCGCTGAAAAGGCTGAAGATCTGATCGAAAAAGGTCTGATTGATGCGGCTGCTTTTGGCCGCGTTTATATTGCCAACCCGGATCTGGTCGCTCGCCTGCAACAAAATGCGCCGCTGAATGAGCAACGCCCGGAGCTGTTCTACGGCGGCGGTGCGGAAGGCTACACCGACTACCCGACGCTGGCGCAAAAGTAAGCTCTCAGTACCGCGTTTTAACAACAGTGTGAGGCCGCGTAAAATGCGGCCTTTTCTGCTGTAAGTTCTTCCGCCTGAGCACTATGCCCGTTAACGCAGCAAGCGTTTCATCGCTATACTGTTTCGTTCCCGTCATCAGACGATGACGCTTTTATCAAGAGGATGCTATGCGCCTACTCCATACCATGCTGCGCGTTGGTGACTTACAACGCTCCGTTGACTTCTATACCAAAGTGCTGGGCATGCGCCTGCTGCGCACCAGCGAAAATAAAGAATATAAATATAACCTGGCGTTTGTCGGTTACACCGAAGAAAGTGAGGGTGCGGTGATTGAACTGACTTATAACTGGGGTGTTGACAGTTATGATCCGGGTAATGCGTACGGACATATCGCTCTGGGCGTGGATGATGTGGCAGCCACCTGCGAACGCATCCGTAAAGATGGTGGTAATGTGACGCGCGAGGCAGGTCCGGTCAAAGGCGGCACCACGGTGATTGCCTTCGTTGAAGATCCAGATGGCTATAAAATCGAACTGATTGAAAATAAACATGCGGGCCACGGTCTGGGCGCATGACCCTGCGGGATGCCACCGGCATCCCCTTTCCCCTTCCCATGCTGCAACGAATGACAAAATTTGCCATAATACGCGCTGCCATTTTTCCCCCTGTGAGATCCCGATGTCTGATTCGAACGAACTGAATAGCCTCAGCAGCCGTTTTCGCGGTTTTTATCCGGTAGTCATTGATGTGGAAACGGCCGGGTTTGACGCCAGAAGTAATGCATTACTGGAAGTGGCCGCCGTTACGCTGAAAATGGATCAACACGGCTGGCTGGAGAAAGATCAGACAATGCATTTTCATATTGAACCGTTCGAAGGCTCGGTGCTGCAACCAGAAGCTCTGGCTTTTAATGGCATCGATCCTCACAATCCACTCCGCGATGCGGTCAGCGAATACACAGCATTACACGCTATCTTTAAACTGATTCGTAAAGGTATTAAAGATCAGGGCTGTAGCCGGGCCATTATGGTGGCGCACAATGCCACGTTTGATCTGAATTTCGTTAACGCTGCCGCAGACAGAGCGGGGCTTAAGCGAAATCCGTTTCATCCCTTTGTGACCTTCGACACGGCTGCACTTAGCGGGCTGGTTCTGGGTCAGACGGTACTGGCTAAAGCCTGCATCGCTGCCGGTATGCCATTCGACAGTAGTCAGGCCCACTCTGCGCTGTATGACACCGAGCAAACAGCGGATCTGTTTTGCGAGCTGGTAAACCGCTGGAAACGTCTGGGAGGCTGGCCTCTGGCTCAGGCAGAAACAACGAGTAAGGAGTGACACTGTCACTTACTTCGTGCGCTTATATATGGCTTATTCAATAATGGCGGGAAAGCGTCATGGTTGCAGAGGTGTTTAAGGGCAGGAAACCGTTGTTTACCTGCCCTTTTTATCGCCCGGGAGTGGTTTATTCAGCCGGTGCTGCGGGATATTTTTGCGCCGTTTCTTTGATCAGCTGTTGCAGTTCACCACGCTGATACATTTCGATAATAATATCGCAGCCGCCAACCAGCTCACCATCAACCCACAGTTGAGGGAAAGTCGGCCAGTTAGCATATTTAGGCAGTTCAGCACGAATTTCCGGATTCTGTAGAATATCAACATAGGCAAAACGCTCACCACAGGCAGAAAGCGCCTGCACAGCCTGAGCAGAAAAACCACAACTCGGCAGTTTTGGCGAGCCTTTCATATAAAGCAGAATGGGGTTTTCTGCTATCTGACGCTCAATTTTCTCAACAGTACTCATAAATAGCTTCCTTCAGCGGATACTTCGTGTCTTATTATTGTAGCGATTATGAACCAACGTTAAAACGACATTTTATTCAGGGTAAAAGTCCAGCATGAAGATACCAGTTAACATCCTGATTAAAATACGATTACAAACACTTTTATTACCTGCACGCATAATCTGAGCACAAATGCTGCGCATTAACAGTGCCATTTGTTGTCATTTTTACAGCTTTTACGTGTTATGCATTCCTGAAACAAAAAAGGTGTTAACTTTGACCAGGAAGTTCGATTAGAATCGGACTGTCAATCTGAAAGATATCCTAATTCAACCACGCTCCGGCCCCGGCGGGAGCATAAACTGCTAACGGTAACGATGCGTTTACTCATCACGCTTATCATGCTGGCTACAGCTCAGCTGTTTTTCAATATGGCGCACGCATCGCCCCATACCCCTGTTAATGCTAATCACCACAAAACTGACAGCAATACCACGGCACGAGAAGATGAACGGCGTAAGCGACGTCCGGTGAAAAGCAGTTCCGGCAAAGTAAAAGAAGTCAGTAGCAAAAAATCCCGTCTGACTGCGGTCAATAAATTCAAACTAAAAAAACGCAATACTGTCAGGGTAAATGTAACAACCGTATCGGTTAAAGAAACATTGCCGGTGTATAAAAGACGATATGGGCGCCATCACGGCAATATGGCAGTGCAGCCGGATGAGATGGCTTACAGTGTTGCCCCGCTGAAGCTCAGCAGAGCACACCGCGCCCGCTACCAGAAAGCACGTGAAACGGCGATGAACAAACTGATGGGCCAGCTGGGTAAACCTTATCAGTGGGGGGGAACATCGCCGAAAACCGGTTTCGATTGCAGCGGTCTGGTCTGGTACGCTTATAAAGATCTGGTGAAATTCAAAATTCCCCGCACGGCCAATGAGATGTACCATCTGCGTGATGCGGCTTCGATCAGACGTGACGATCTCGAAAAAGGCGATCTGGTCTTTTTTCGTATAAATGGCCGCGGTACTGCCGATCATGTTGGGGTTTATCTGGGTAATGGTAAATTTATTCAGTCGCCGCGCACCGGCAAAGATATTCAGGTCAGCGCACTAAGCGAAGATTACTGGCAACGCCACTATATCGGTGCACGCCGGATGATGACGCCAAAAACTATTCGCTGATTCACTCTCAGGCCGTTCCGAAGAGCGGCCTTATTTTTTCAGTGCAGCACTGCGGTGAAGCTGAATGCAACAATCATCAGTAAAGCGCCGATGGTTGTCAGTAGTGAAAATTTAAGATTGGTATCCATCTGTTACCCTCGATAACCACAGCGTTTATGGCGTCATTGATTTTCCCATAGTCGCCAGTAAAAATCTCGTTTTCTCTGCTCAGGCTTGTTAGAATTCTCACGCATTACTTCAGGTCACCGTATCGTCCGTATTCATTTTCTGGCACAGACCTTTTCCCTTTCTGATGTCTCCGCAAGGCACCGTATAACTTTGTTAACAGACATCAGATTTTTGTATTTGAAGCAATCGTTTAACAAACTAATTATCAGTAAGTTACGAGATATCCAGGAGTAGCGAGTTAATGGCAACAATAAAAGATGTGGCCAGACGTGCGGGCGTATCAACCACCACCGTTTCCCACGTTATTAATAAAACCCGCTTTGTCGCTGAAGAAACGCGAGAAGCCGTGTGGAGTGCCATCAAAGAATTACATTACTCTCCCAGTGCAGTCGCCCGCAGCCTGAAGGTGAATAACACTAAAACCATTGGCCTGTTAGCCACCTCAAGCGAAGCGCCCTACTTTGCTGAGATTATTGAGGCGGTAGAAAATTGCTGCTTCGAGAAAGGCTATACCCTGATTTTAGGTAATGCCCACAATGACCTGCAAAAACAGCAGGCCTATCTCTCGATGATGGCGCAGAAGCGGGTAGATGGTCTGCTGGTCATGTGTTCTGAATATCCTGCGCCGTTAATTACCTTACTGGAAGAGAGTCGTCATATTCCAATGGTAGTGATGGACTGGGGCGAATCGCGCGGCGATTTTACCGATACCGTACTGGATAATGCCTTTGAAGGCGGCTACCTGGCAGGCCGCTATCTGATCGACCGTGGTCACCGCGATATCGGGGTGATCCCCGGTCAGATGGAACGGAATACCGGAGGTGGACGCCATGCTGGATTCCTTAAAGCCCTTGCTGAAGCGGATATTCCGTTACGGGAAGAGTGGCTGGTTCAGGGTGATTTTGAGCCGGAATCCGGCTACCACGCTATGCAGCAGATCCTCTCACAAAAACAGCGCCCCAGTGCAGTGTTCTGCGGCGGTGACATTATGGCAATGGGAGCGATATGCGCAGCAGATGAAATGGGGCTGCGTGTCCCACAGGATATTTCGGTGATCGGGTATGATAATGTGCGTAACGCTCGTTTTTTCGCTCCTTCACTGACCACGATTCATCAGCCTAAGGAACAGCTGGGAGAAACCGCTTTTGCTATGCTGCTGGATCGTATAACCAGCAAACGTGAAGAATCACAAACAATTGAAGTGCACCCCACACTGATTGAACGTCGCTCGGTGGCTGATGGTCCTTTCAGGAAACACCGGCAATAATTCTTCTACCGCCTCTGATGTCAGAGGCGGCCGCCTCGCCAGCCACAGCTCTGGCGTACAGAGCAGCGCCTGAACGGTACAGACCGGTTGTTTTATATCTCTTCCGCAAGCCATTCGCTGTTCAAGGTGTCAGTATCTCCCAGATAATCCAGTAGCCAGCTCAACGCAGGTGAGGCCGTTTGTTCTGACCAACTCACACAACAGGGGCTGTCAGGAAATACCGCTTCCAACTGCAAAACTTTGAGTGCTCCCCTGCGTATAAGGGGACGCGAAAGATGCGCAGGCACCATTCCCACACATAATCCGGATAACAGACAGTCAATGCCGCTTTCCCAGTCTGGCACCACCATCCGGCGCTGATTATCCAGGGTCCAGGTCGTTCTTCTGGTCAGTGAACGGGAGGTGTCCTCCAGACCGAGAGAAGGCCATGCACGTATGCTCTCCTCACTGACCGGCCCCTGAAGCTGAGCAAGGGGGTGCCCGGCCTCTACCACGCAATGCCAGCCCAGCATTCCCATGCTGCGAAAAGCAAAACGTCCTCCGACCGGAATAGCCTGAGTTGCCCCAATCGCCACATCCACCCGCCCGTCTGCCAGCGCATCCCAGACACCATTAAATACTTCTGCTGACAGATGCAGCTCCATATCGGGAAAATGTCGATAGAAATCAATCACCAGCTGCCGGGTTCTGGCGGCTTTGACAATGCAGTCCACGGCAATATTAATCTGACCGCGCCAGCCGTTGGCCACCTGCTGGCACTGACGTCGGGTGGCAAGCATTTTTTTGATAACAGCTCGCCCTTCCCTGACAAAAAAATGCCCGGCATCGGTCAGCACGACGTCGCGGTGACGTCTGACAAACAGGGCGACAGCCAGCCACTCCTCCAGCTGGCGTATGGTATAGCTGATGGCTGACGGGACACGATGCAGTTCTGCGGCAGCAGCAGTAAAGCTGCCGGTCCTTGCTACCGCATCAACCACTTCCAGAGAGTGTTCTGACCACATAATCTGCCTGCAATATTTTTGAATACAAACCGCAAATATTACCGTTTCACAACCGCTTTGCCACCCCGTTACACTGCGCAGCGTTTTATTTACCTGACTGAAGAGTGCATCCATGTCATCAAAAGGATTTACCGTTTATCTTGCCCTGCTCAGCGTGTCCGGGTTTCTGGCCACCGATATGTACCTGCCTGCCTTTGGGGTGATGCAGCAGGATCTGAACACCAGTGCCGGAATGGTTGGGGCAAGCCTCAGCCTCTTCCTGGCAGGATTCGCCAGCGCGCAGCTGTTCTGGGGGCCGCTCTCCGATCGCATTGGTCGGAAACCGGTCCTGCTGATGGGATTAGGATTATTTGTTATCAGTTGTGCGGCAATGTGGTGGGTCAGCTCTGCCACTGCCCTGCTGGCATGGCGATTTTTGCAAGCCGTTGGCGTTTGTGCCGCTGCGGTAACCTGGCAGGCGCTGGTCATTGACCGCTACTCTGCGGCTCAGGCTAACCGCATGTTTGCCACCATTATGCCGCTGGTTGCCCTCTCGCCAGCACTGGCACCACTGCTTGGTGCATGGCTGCTAAATCACTACACCTGGCGGGCAATTTTTGTTGTTCTGCTGCTGATCGCTTTGTGCCTGTTACTTTTTACGCTGTTTCTTTCCCCTGCACCATCTGGCAGCACCCCCACGAAAAACGAGAAAATCCGTTTCCTGACCCTGCTAAAAACGCCGCTGTACAGTGGTAACGTATTGATTTATGCCGCCTGCTCTGCCAGCTTCTTTACCTGGTTAACCGCCTCCCCGTTTATCCTCACCGATCTGGGTATGTCACCCGGCGACATCGGTCTGAGCTATATTCCTCAGACGCTGGCCTTTATGCTGGGAGGCTATGGCTGTCGGGCACTGCTCAGGCAAGCTTCGGGGGCCACTCTGTTACCGTGGTTACTGGGAATATATGTATGCAGTATCGTTTTCTTTTTCTTCGCTGCCCGGATGGAATCACCGTCGGTAATGGCACTGATGTTGCCATTCTGTTTTATGGCTCTGGCTAATGGGGCGATTTACCCTCTGGTCGTCGCCAGCGCGTTACTTCCTTTTCCGCAGGCCAGTGGCAAAGCTGCCGCCCTGCAAAATACTCTGCAACTTGGGTTATGTTGTGTCGCCAGTCTTATCACCTCTGGCTTTATCAGCACCCCGCTTCTTGCCACTTCGGTGATTATGCTGGCTACGGTTTTTCTGGTCATTACTGGCTATATTTTACAGCGAACAACGGCAGCCCGGATGGCATTTTCAACCGCCAGCAGCAGGCACTGAGCCCCGAAAATTACGTAGCAAGCTAATCATAAGTCATTGAATATTGCCGGAGGTGAGCATATACTCGTCTCCGGCTTAAAAAATAACAACTCTTTATCATTTTCGAATCCTGACAGGGTGGTCCAGGTTTCACTCTTCCCTGACGCCTGCTGATACCCTCCAGGTTTCAATTCAATCCTCTGTAACTGCCGATATGCTGCGCACGGTAATTCTGTGCGTTTTCTCACAATCCTGTAGAAATTGACTATTCTGTTTCTCAGGTTTCAATCACATAGCGTGGTGGAGAAGCTATGAGTACATCCTGCATAGAAGAAGTGAACCTGGTAGAGAATCACTGGTATCGTATCGTCAGGGAGATGTTGCACGCTGCCGATATCACGATTAATGGCAGTCGTCCGTGGGACATCCAGATTAAAAACAGCCATTTCTTCAGGCGAGTTTTACAGGAAGGTTCACTCGGCCTGGGTGAGAGTTATATGGACGGCTGGTGGCAGTGTGAACGGCTGGATATTTTTTTTCATCGAGTACTGCTGGCCAGACTGGATCAACAGCTTCCTCATCATTTCAGAGATACTTTGCGTGTTGCCGCAGCACGCCTGATCAATCTTCAGTCACCTAAACGCGCCTGGATAGTGGGTAAAGAACACTACGATCTCGGCAACGATCTTTTCACACTGATGCTTGATCCCCACATGCAATACTCCTGCGGTTACTGGAAAGATGCCGAAACGTTGCAGGAGGCCCAGCAGGCAAAACTGAAAATGATTTGTGAGAAGCTTCAGCTTAAACCAGGTATGTTATTACTGGATATTGGCTGCGGTTGGGGTGGTCTGGCGGAATATGCCGCGCGTCATTATGGTGTCAGTGTTTATGGGGTGACCATCTCTGCTGAACAACAGAAGCTGGCGCAGCAGCGGTGCGAAGGGCTGGATGTCACAATTCTTTTGCAGGATTATCGCGACTTAAATCAGCAGTTGAACCGAATTGTTTCCGTCGGTATGTTCGAACATGTTGGCCCACGCAACTATGGCACCTATTTTGGGGTAGTGAATCGAAATCTCAAAGCAGACGGCCTTTTTTTGTTGCATACCATTGGGGCTAACAGGACCAATGACAAGGTCGATCCATGGATTAACAAATACATCTTCCCTAATGGCTGTCTGCCCTCTGTACAACATATCGCCGAAGCCTGCGAACCCTATTTTGTTATGGAGGACTGGCATAATTTTGGCGCTGATTATGATATGACGCTGATGGCCTGGTATCAGCGGTTTACCGATAACTGGGCAAAACTGGCTGACAATTATGACGAACGCTTTCGCAGGATGTTCAGCTACTATCTGAACGCCTGTGCCGGCGCGTTCAGATCGCGTGATATTCAGCTGTGGCAGATTGTCTTCTCTCACGGGCAGGAGGGAGGGCTACGGGTGCCACACTGATCTCTGGCAGACAGGGCTGCCATCGTTGACAGCCCTGCTCACTGTTGTGGCGTTAACTCAGCAGCGGCGACAATTGCGGCTTCACGTTGTGCCAGAACGCGTTCGACGGTTTCCACAATCGCCTGGGTGTGAGGATCAATTTCAATGTTGACTCTTTCCTGCAAACGCTTGTTGCCCAGCGTGGTCCTTGCCAGCGTTTCAGGGATCAGATGCACACAGAATTTATTACTGGTGACTTCGCCCACCGTCAGGCTGATGCCGTCAATTCCAATAAATCCTTTATGCAGAATATATTTCATCTGCTGCGCATCCTGCGGTTTAAACCAGATTTCGCGGTTATTTTCTGAGGTCAAAATTTTACTGATTACGGCCGTCGTCATAATGTGGCCTGACATCAGATGACCACCAATTTCATCACTGAATTTTGCCGCACGTTCAACATTAATTTTATCGCCGGGCTTTAAATCACCGAGATTAGTTATGCGTAATGTCTCTTTGACCAGATCAAAGCTCACCTGATCACCATTGACTTCCGTCACCGTCAGGCAGCAGCCATTGTGAGAAACAGAGGCACCCAGCTCAAGACCTGGCAACATTTCCGCTGGCAGACGGACAATGTGGGTACGAAAATTAGGTTTCTCATCAATTGCCAGCACCACTGCGGTGCCCTGTACAATACCGGTAAACATAGTTATCGCCTCAGTCATATTATTCGGGTCTTAGTGTGCCCTGGCCGTGAAATAAAACCAAATGCTGTCCTGTTTTCTTTCGCGGCACCCTGCATGATCGGACTTCGCAACGGTTGGCTAATCACATTATCAACATTACACTGTCTCGCCTGCCCTGCTGCTGTTTGGCTAATCCGCTGATTTTAACCTTGTTTCATGGCGGCAAATGCGAATACACCAGGACGCAGGGAGACGCATTCTCAGCGGATTACGCTGCTGGGTGGCATTTCATTCTGATAACAATAAAGGTGTATTCGTGCAGAAGTACCTGACAGAAGCGCGGCAACTTTTGGCGCTGGCAATCCCGGTTATCCTTGCGCAGGTTGCCCAGACAGCAATGGGCTTTGTCGACACTATTATGGCGGGTGCCGTCAGCGCTACAGACATGGCTGCTGTCGCTGTGGGCACCTCTATCTGGTTGCCGACCATCTTATTTGCTCACGGTCTGCTGATTGCGCTGACGCCGGTGGTGGCTCAATACAATGGTTCAGGTCGGCGTGACCGCGTGGCTTATCAGGTCCGTCAGGCGTACTGGCTGGCGTTGTTCAGTTCGGTGCTGGTGATGGTGGTACTGTATAACGCCGGATTTATGATCCGGGCTATGCACAACGTCGACCCGCAGCTGGCTGATAAAGCCACTGGCTATCTGCATGCTTTATTATGGGGTGCGCCCGGCTATCTCTGTTTTCAGGTCGCCCGTAACCAGTGTGAAGGGCTGTCAAAAACCAGACCGGGGATGGTGATGGGCTTACTTGGCCTGCTGGTCAACATTCCGGTTAACTACATCTTTATCTATGGTCATTTTGGAATGCCTGCGCTGGGCGGCGTGGGTTGTGGCGTCGCTACCGCGTCGGTGTACTGGATAATGTTTATCGCCATCAAGTGCTGGGTCAGTCGCGCACCCTCCATGCAGGATATTCGTCTGGCCAATCGTTACAGCCTGCCAGACGGCAAGGCACTGTGGCGCTTGTTCAGACTGGGTCTGCCCGTCGCCCTGGCGTTGTTTTTCGAGGTGACGTTATTCGCCGTGGTCGCCTTACTGGTTTCACCTATGGGAATTGTTCAGGTTGCCGGTCATCAGATAGCACTCAACTTCAGCTCTCTGGTATTTGTTTTGCCCCTCTCAATGGGCGTTGCCACCACCATCAGGGTGGGTTTTCGCCTGGGACAGGG
The DNA here is from genome assembly GCF_000590885.1 of Erwinia mallotivora. Lineage (GTDB taxonomy): Bacteria > Pseudomonadota > Gammaproteobacteria > Enterobacterales > Enterobacteriaceae > Erwinia > Erwinia mallotivora. The sequence goes on along the minus strand of NZ_JFHN01000042.1, from coordinate 40,362 downwards.
GTCAGTGGAAGGCGCACGGGTGGCCAGCTGGACCGCGCAGGGCGTGGGTGTCTTCATGGCGCTAACCACTGCCCTGTTAACGGTGGCATTCCGTGAAAAAATAGCCCTGCTTTATAACAATGATCCCGAAGTCGTGACCCTGGCGGCGCATCTGATGCTGCTCGCGGCGCTTTATCAGTTATCAGATTCTGTACAGGTGATTGGTAGCGGTATATTGCGAGGCTATAAGGATACCCGATCCATTTTCTTCATTACTTTTATTGCCTACTGGCTGCTGGGCCTGCCGGTTGGCTATGTGCTGGCGCTGACAGATTTTATTATTCCGGCCATGGGACCGGCAGGTTTCTGGACAGGCTTTATTATTGGTCTTACTGCGTCGGCATTGATGATGATATGGCGTATCAGGCGGCTACAAAAATTGCCTGCGGCGCAAATCCTGGCACGCGCAGCGCACTAATTTTCAAAGGTATGTTTAAAATTGCTGCATTTCGCACAGTTGCGCAGCAGTCGCCACGAAAAAAGCGGATTTATGCTTGCCAGACGAGATGGCTGCCGTTAATATTCTTCCCCGCTGTCAGCAGGACAGTTCAGATGCGTTCTTAGCTCAGTTGGTTAGAGCACCACCTTGACATGGTGGGGGTCGGAGGTTCGAGTCCTCTAGAACGCACCACAGTGCGTCCGTAGCTCAGTTGGTTAGAGCACCACCTTGACATGGTGGGGGTCGGTGGTTCGAGTCCACTCGGACGCACCAGATTTTCTGTAGTTCAGCAGAATTTCTGTCAGCCTCATTCCCGACCTTTTTATTGTGGCGATCAGGGCATCAGCTGCGGATTTCGACAATAATCTCTGCCTTTCCCCGATTTTTATCTGTAATTTTTTCCCGCAACAAACTGATCTGAAACAACCTTTCTACTTTCGCCCTGCAACCTTTTTCATTGGTTTTCGCAGTCTGAACGACTATAATGCGCAACGTTGTTTCACATGAATGGTTTCAGCGAATGCTTGATCCTTTTACAATATTGATAGCTCATTGCGTTGCGCTATATTGCGTTCGCACTGAAACCGCGTTACAACTTCCTCTGCACGCTTTTCTACTGTCACCCGTTCTTATTCTGTATCGCCGTTCAGGCAAAAAATTCTCTCCCGGCGCGACACACCAGGCTCCGGAACCGCGTTTTCCAATCCATCATAACTTAACAGATAACTCGTCATGAAAAAGACCAAGATTGTTTGTACCATCGGACCAAAAACCGAATCGGAAGAAATGCTCACCAGCCTGCTTGATGCAGGCATGAACGTAATGCGTCTGAACTTCTCTCACGGTGATTATGAAGAGCATGGCAAACGCATTGCGAATCTCCGCGCCGTGATGGCTAAAACCTCACACCAGGCCGCTATCCTGCTGGATACCAAAGGTCCTGAAATCCGTACCATGAAACTGGAAGGTGGCAATGATGTCACACTGAAAGCAGGTCAGACCTTTACTTTCACCACCGATCAGACGGTAACAGGTAATCATGAGCGCGTGGCGGTCACCTACCCCGGTTTTGCCTCCGATTTGAAAATTGGTAACACCGTGCTGGTTGACGACGGTCTGATTGGCATGGAAGTCATTGTGGTCAGCGAAACTACCGTCGTATGCAAAGTGCTTAACAACGGTGATCTGGGTGAAAACAAAGGGGTGAATCTGCCTGGCGTTTCCATTCAGCTGCCGGCACTGGCTGAAAAAGACAAACGTGACCTGATTTTCGGTTGCGAGCAGGGCGTTGATTTTGTTGCCGCATCTTTTATCCGTAAACGTTCTGACGTGCTGGAAATTCGTGAGCACCTGAAACAGCACGGCGGCGAACATATTCAGATTATTTCCAAAATTGAAAACCAGGAAGGTCTGAACAATTTTGATGAAATTCTGGACGCCTCCGACGGCATCATGGTTGCCCGTGGTGACCTGGGTGTGGAGATCCCGGTAGAAGAGGTCATCTTCGCCCAGAAAATGATGATCAAAAAATGTAACCGCGCTCGCAAAGTGGTGATCACCGCTACGCAGATGCTGGATTCTATGATCAAAAACCCTCGCCCTACCCGCGCTGAAGCTGGCGATGTGGCTAACGCCATCCTTGATGGCACCGATGCCGTTATGTTGTCAGGTGAAAGCGCCAAAGGGAAATATCCACTGGAGTCGGTGACCATCATGGCCACCATTTGTGAACGCACCGATCGTGTTATGAAAAGCCGGATTGATTCTCAGCACGACAATCGGAAAATGCGTATCACCGAGGCGGTGTGCCGTGGCGCAGTAGAGACAGCGGAAAATCTGGAAGCCCCTCTGATTGTGGTGGCAACCGAAGGTGGAAAATCTGCCAAGTCTGTACGTAAATATTTTCCTGGTGCCACTATCCTTGCACTGACCACCAATGAACTGACAGCACGTCAGCTGATCCTCAGTAAAGGGATTATTGCCAGCGTGGTGAAAGAAATTGCCTCTACCGACGATTTCTACCGTCTGGGTAAAGAAGCTGCCGTTGCCAGCGGCTATGCGCAAAAAGGTGATGTGGTGGTGATGGTTTCAGGCGCTCTTGTCCCGAGCGGAACAACCAACACTGCTTCTGTTCATTTGCTGTAAGGCAGATTATTACAGATTGTCATAAATCAAGCGCCCGTCGTGGCGCTTTTTCAATTTCTGAAAAAACCAGATTGCAGATAAAAATAAGCGCTGCAACCCGTCTAAAAATTCAGACTGGCCCGATTAAAATCAGCTGTTTTCGCTTAAAATTTTGCCGAAAATGTGAAAGGCGATGCTTCTTTGAGCGAACGATCAAATTTCATGGGCTTCTTACTAAAATTTATTCTCTTTAGAAAAAACTTTGTGTAATACTTGTAACGCTACATGGAGATTAACTCAATCTAGAGGGTATTAATAATGAATCGTACTAAACTGGTACTGGGCGCGGTAATTCTGGGTTCAACTCTGCTGGCTGGTTGCTCAAGCAACGCTAAAATCGACCAGCTGTCTACCGACGTTCAGACTCTGAACGCTAAAGTTGACCAGCTGAGCAACGACGTGAACGCAATGCGTTCTGACGTTCAGGCTGCTAAAGATGACGCAGCTCGTGCTAACCAGCGTCTGGACAACCAGGCTCACTCTTACCGTAAGTAAGAGCTCTGGTACTGAAAATGGCGCACAATGTGCGCCATTTTTTTTCCTGTTTTTTCCTGCTTTCTGTCAGCTAAATGTTAGGAAGGCGTCAAATCCGGTTCTGCTGCTTTTAATTCGCCATCTTAAAGACCGTATAAGCGTCCTGAATCCCCTTGAGCAGTGGCGATGACCTTTCGGCATACCACCACACACACGGGACATCTGAACTGGCCTGTTCGTAGCCCCCACCGCTGAAAACGCTTTTATACCCGCCATGAATAAATCGGCTTAACCTGAGGCAGCTCAGTGCTCAGCTCACTACAGAGATAACGGTCAGGCTCTGCTCTGCGCCTTCTCACGGCCCTCTTCGAATTGTTAGTAGAAAACCTTTAAATCGCCCCACCATCTCATCCGGACGATGATTGTAGCCTTCAGAACTGAAATCTATGTCGGTGGCGAACTCAGGTGCGTAGAGAGGGTTTGTTCGGATGTCGCGTATCACGACAGAAACTCCCCACCAGCAAGGCGGGAAGTCTGAAGGGGAAATAGGGTAAGTTAGTGTGCGCTGAGTGCCTGAGCTTTAAAACGAATGGCACGGATCATCGCTTCCAGCCCCTGAGAACGGGAAGGTGTCAGATGCTGGCTAAGCGCCAGTTGATCAAACCAGGGGCGGACGTCAAATGCCAGAATCTCGGTCGGCGTCATCTGCTGATAAAGAATAAAGACGATGGCAATCAGTCCTTTAACAATTGCTGCATCGCTGTCTCCCTGAAGCACAACGCGATTTTCCTGATCCACATCCATCAGGATCCATACCTGGCTCTGACAACCTGAGATGGTATTTTCCGCAGAGTGTGATGATTCAGCCAGTTCGGGCAATAACGCACCCAGCTCAATGATATAGAGATATTTCTCTTCCCAGTCAGCGCAACGGCCAAAGTTACGAACCAGTTTTTCTTTCTCTGGCAGACGTGCCATTTTTCCTCCTCTGCTGCCAGGCTCAGCCCAGCAGACGATGTATGCGTGTCAGGCCGGCCGCCAGGCGGTCAGCCTCTTCTTCGCTATTATACAGAACAAAGGAGGCGCGGCACATTGCCGGGACGCCATAGTGATTCATTAACGGCATGGCACAGTGGTGACCGGTGCGAATGGCAAGACCGTAACGGTCGAGAAAGCTACCCACATCATATGCATGATGTTGACCGAGGTTAAATGCAATGACCCCTGCTCTGGCCTGCGGGCCATAGATGTGTAAATCGGGCACCTCTGCCAGTCGCTCCATCGCGTAGCGCATTAACACCTGTTCACGCTGCCGGATAGCCTCCAGACCCAGTTCACTGACCCAGTGCAGAGCCGCTCCCAGACCGATAATTCCAGCGGTATTGGGCGAACCGGCTTCAAAACGCCACGGTGCGGCCGCATAAGTCGTGCCTTCGGTCAGGCTGACCGTGGCGATCATTGAGCCACCGCCTTCCCAGGGTGGCATCTGGTCAAGTACGGCTTTACGACCATAAAGAATGCCAATTCCGGACGGGCCATAAATTTTATGCCCGGAGAAGGCATAAAAATCACAGCCCAACGCCTGGACATCCACCTTTTCATGCATCACCGCCTGCGCGCCATCAATCAGCGTGGCCACACCAGCCGCTTTGGCATACGCCACCAGCTCTTTGACCGGGTTGACCGTGCCCAACACATTTGAAACATGAGTGACCGCCAGCATCCGGGTACGGCTGTCGATGAGTGTCGGCAGCGCTGAAAGATCCAGTTCACCCGTTTCCGTCAGAGGAATAAAACGCACTTCAGCACCGGTACGCTGTGCAACCATCTGCCAGGGTACGATATTCGCGTGATGTTCCATCGCGGTAATCAGGATATTATCGCCCGGCTGCAACTGGCTGCCACCCCAACTGCTGGCTACCAGGTTAATCGCTTCAGTGGTCCCTTTGACAAACACGATCTCTTCCGCCGAGGCCGCGTTGAGAAACGTGGCAGCCTGCTCACGCACATTTTCCATCTCTGTGGTGGCTTCTGCACTGAGAGTATGGATCCCACGGTGAACGGCGGCATAGCCATGCTGATAGAAGCGGCTCTCCGCATCTGTCACCGCCTGTGGCTTCTGAGCACTGGCCGCGCTGTCCAGATAAGCCAGCGGCTGACCATTCACTTCCCGCGATAAGATGGGGAATTGCGCCCTGATGCTCGCCAGGTCAAAACTCATTTAATGCCTCCGGGGAAACGCTGTGCAATACGCTGCATCACCGCTTCCTTCAGTACTTCATCGGTAATCGCTTCGGTTAATTCTGCGGCAAAAGCATAGATGATCATGCGCTGAGCAGACGCTTCGCTGATACCACGGGCGCGCAGATAAAACATCTGCTCATCGTCAATACGGCCAATGGTCGCACCGTGACTACATTTGACATCATCAGCGTAGATTTCCAGCTGCGGTTTGGTGTCCACCTCTGCCAGACGACCCAGCAGCAGGTTGTTGTTGGTCATCTGTCCGTCGGTTTTCAGCGCATACTTTGCCACTTTGATATGGCCGTTGAACACCGCGCGGGCCTTATCGCGCACGATGGTTTTATGCATCTGACGGCTCAGGCAGTGGCCTTTGTTATGCTCCAGATAGGTGCGGCTGTCACAAACCTCTTTCTCTACCGGTAGCATCAGACTGTTGATCCCCAGCTCGCTGCCTTCACCATTCAACTGCACGCTGGTGTTATGACGAGCGAGGCCGCTGCCAAGCAGGAAGCTGTCGCTTTGTACCCTGGCGTCACGTCCGATCACCATGTCATTGTGCGAGAAGTGATAGCTGCTGCTGTGTTCAAAAGCCAGCTTGTAGTGGTTCAGCCTGGCGTTATTACCGACGCTGGCGGTAAAGCGTGCGCCGGTAAAGTGCCCGGTTTCATTAAGGCTGACGTAGTGTTCAACCACCGTTGCCTGCGCGCCATCATCCAGTTGCAAATGATGACGATAATGCGAGGTATTCATTTCCGACTGATGGCTGCCGCTGCTGATGTGAAGTATGTACAGCGTGCGTTCAGCGGTTTTACCACGCGCCAGATGGATGGTGGTGACCTCTTCCGCCAGGCTTTCCGTCAGATGTAAAAACACCTCTGGCTGCACTGGCGCACTCAGTTCACGGCGTTCTGCCGCATGGGAAACCTGAATATCAAAGGGCGCAAAGACGTTATCACTCAGACCGGCATTAAAGCGGCCATCAACAAACACCATTTTTAACGCATCAATATTCAGCGCCACTGCCGCAACATCTGCGGCAGTAAGGCTGGCGGCAGTCGGCAGGACGAAATGCTGAGACAACAGCCCTTCCAGCGGCGTGTATTTCCAGTTCTCATGCTTGCGGGTCGGCAATCCCAGGCGCAGCACCTGCTGCCAGTGCTTTTGCGCCTGTAATGAGCGATGCTCCCCACTGCTCTCAAACAGATGGTGCCACTGTTGCAGGGCGTTATCACTACTCCTGGTCGGTAAGCCAGCCATAGCCTTGCTCCTCCAGTTGTTTCACCAGCGTGAAGTCGCCGGACTTGACGATTTTGCCCTGATATAACACATGGACGAAGTCAGGCTTGATGTAATCCAGAATACGTTGGTAGTGAGTCACAATGATAAATGCCCGTTTACCGTCGCGCAGGGTGTTAACCCCACCGGCAACAATTTTCAGCGCATCAATATCCAGGCCGGAGTCGGTTTCATCCAGAATGCACAACTCAGGTTCCAGCGCAGCCATCTGAAGGATGTCATTACGTTTTTTCTCACCGCCAGAAAAACCAACATTCACCGAGCGGGTCAGTAAGTCTTCCGGCATTTTCAGCAGATGGATTTTATCTTCGATAAAGTCCTGGAAATCGAACCGGTCCAGCTCTTCCTGGTCACGGTATTTACGCACCGCATTGACCGCTGTTTGCAGGAAGAACTGATTGCTTACGCCAGGAATTTCGACCGGGTACTGAAAGGCCATAAAGATGCCTTCACCGGCACGATCTTCCGGCGCAAGTTCCAACAGATCTTTACCCTTAAAGCTGACTGAACCGCCGGTAATTTCATACTCTTCGCGACCAGCGAGGGTGGCCGACAGGGTACTTTTTCCGGAGCCATTGGGTCCCATAATGGCATGTACCTCGCCCGGCTTAACCTCAAGATTCAGCCCGCGCAGGATCGCTTTATCTTCAATACTTACCTGTAAATCTTTAATACTTAACATAGTGTTTCCCGGGCAATACCTTGCGGTATTGCACTGAATAATCATATGCGTGGCGCTTAACCGACGCTGTGTTCAAGGCTGATTGCCAGCAATTTTTGCGCTTCAACCGCAAATTCCAGCGGTAGCTCAGAGAAAACGTCTTTACAGAAACCGTTTACAATCATGGAAATAGCATCATCTTCACTGATACCGCGTTGCAGGCAATAAAACAGCTGATCCTCACCGATTCGCGATGTGGTCGCTTCATGTTCCAGTTGCGCCGTATTGTTGCGCGCTTCCACGTAAGGGAATGTATGAGCACCACATTCCGCGCCAATCAGCATCGAGTCGCACTGAGTGAAGTTACGGGCGTTGGTGGCGGTGGGCATAATTTTCACCAACCCACGATAGGTATTCTGGCTTTTCCCGGCCGAAATCCCTTTTGAGATGATGGTGGATTTGGTGTTTTTGCCAATGTGGATCATCTTGGTGCCGGTATCAGCCTGCTGGTGACCACTGGTCAGTGCCACGGAGAAGAACTCACCGATTGAGTTGTCTCCACGCAGAATAACGCTGGGGTATTTCCAGGTGATGGCCGAGCCCGTTTCAGACTGCGTCCACGACATCTTACTGTTCTCACCTTCGCACAGCGCGCGTTTGGTGACGAAGTTAAGAATTCCGCCTTCAGATTCACCGCCGGAAAACCAGTTCTGCACCGTGGAATATTTCACTTCGGCATCTTTATGAATAATGACCTCAACCACTGCCGCATGCAGCTGATAGCTGTCACGGACGGGCGCAGAACACCCTTCAATGTAGCTGACGTAACTGCCTTCATCAGCGATCAGGATAGTACGTTCAAACTGACCGGTTTTCGCCGCGTTAATACGGAAATAGGTCGACAGCTCCATCGGACAACGCACCCCTTTCGGGATGTAAACAAAGGTACCGTCTGAAGCCACCGCAGAGTTCAGCGCAGCAAAAAAGTTATCGTTGGCCGGAACCACGGTACCCAGATACTGTTTTACCAGCTCCGGATGGTCGTGGATCGCCTCGCTGAAGGAACAGAAAATAATCCCCTGCTCTGCCAGTTTGCCACGGTAGGTGGTGGAGACTGATACTGAGTCAAAAATAGCATCGACAGCCACTTCCTGACCTTCACGAACCGGTACGCCCAACTGTTTGAAAGCGTTCTCTACTTCTTCAGTCAGGTAGTCAGGAGCCTGAGCACCAGAAGTCTGCTCGGCACCAGGTTCAGACGCGCAACTGTCATCACAGTTACCACAGGAGGGCGCTGAATAGTAGCTGTAGTCCTGATAGTTCAGTGATTTATAGTTAGCTTTTAGCCAGTGCGGCTCTTCCATCTCCAGCCAGGCTGCATACGCTTTCAGGCGGAAATCCAGCATCCACTCGGGCTCGTTACGTTTTGCCGAGATAGCACGCACCACGTCTTCGCTGATGCCGTGGTCAAACTGTTCGGTCTGCAACTGGGTAAAGAAACCTTCTTTGTACTTCTGATGGTTTCCTTCCCAGACCTGCACATCGTCTGATGTATCAGTGTTTCGGGACATAAATTTTACTCAACGCCAAAGCTCTCACCACAGCCACAGGCGTGTTGAGCTTTAGGATTATTAAATTTGAAGATCTGATTCAGGCCTTCACGAACGAAATCGACCTCGGTTCCGTCAATAAAAGGCATTGCCTGCAAGGGCACAAACAGTGATGCCCCCTGGTGTGTAAAGACCAGGTCATCCCCTTCTGGTTGTTTGATTAAATCCATTGTATAACCAAAACCAGCACAACCGGAGGTTTTAACCCCCAGCCTTAGCCCCTTCACTTCCGGATCACCCGCTGCCAGAGAGATAATCTGTCTGGCAGCACTGTCGGTAAGCGTCAGACCTTTCCAGACATAGTCGTCAGGAGAAAAAGAAGCAGTCGTTGCTGATGGCATAACTTTACCTCGCGAGTCGATAGCCCTGCGGGCTAATACCCCTATGTTAGTGATAATGATTGTCTCTTCAACCTCTTGTTTTGCAGGGATTAAGGCCAGGTGACGATTTTCAGGCCTTTTTACAGCCGCAAAACCGCTAAAGAGGGCGGCGATCTGTATCGCGAAGAGATTTAACGAAATTGTAACACACTGAAAAACCGACAGTAAATATTGGCTGTCCATCGCCAATCACGAATAATACTTATTTTAACTTATCAGGTGGGGTCACGTATCGTTATTACCAATTTATCTGAGAGGCAGCATGAATGGATAAAATTTCTTCTTGCTGAGATTGAATAATGCCACAGCTAATATATGATAATGATTATCATTAACGTGAGTGAGTTCCCTGATGAATCTGTCGATGAATGCATGGCTGCAACACAAGATTGATGAATACAAATTTTCCATCCGTGATATCACTGTCGACTTCTACATGGCCGAAGCCAGGCTGAACCGCCCGGACTGTTCGCCGGAACAACTGCGTAAGTTCAACGATACCTGCCTGGATATGGCGGAACTTTGTCAGCTTAATGGTGACGATCACAGCTATCTCCACGCGATGGGGAAACTGCATCATCGCCTGCTTCAGGAGCTGGGCAACAATGAGCGCGACCGCCTGTTTCGTATGCAGGCATGGCAGCTGGCGCGTAATTCGCTGACCCGTCTGTGTCACCAGCTGGCGATGAACGGTGAATGGGAGAAAGCCACTGTACTGCAAAGCGATTTCGTCAGACATGCCTCGTGGATTATGTGACGGCAGCCCTTATTTTGCCACCATCACCGTGGTGGTCAGGCGCGAGGTGCAACATAAGCGCTGCTGCGCGTCAAAGATATCAGTTTGCCACACCTGGTGTGAGCGCCCCAGATGTACGGCACGGCACACGCCACGTACCAGCCCTTCCCTCACTGCCCGCAGATGGCTGGCGTTGACCTCAACACCCACAATGTAGTCATCCCCTGTGGTGCAGAGGTATCCGGCGACCGATCCCAGGGTTTCCGCCAGTACCACCGATGCCCCGCCGTGAAGCAGCCCAAAGGGCTGACGGGTGCGATGGTCAACGGGCATGGTCGCTTCCAGTGAATCCTCATTGAGGGCAACAAATTCAATACCAAGCCTGGACACCAGTGTCCCCTGACCAAGCTGGTTTAACTGTTGCAGCGACTGACTGCGGTGCCAGACTGCCATCAGATCAGCTCCAGCAGTGCCTGAAGGGGATGCCGCATTCCGTTACCCTCGATGCGTTTAACCTGACTGCGACAGGAATAGCCGGTCGCCAGACAGCGGCGACGTGGCAATTTCTGTAACGCCTGATGCCATGAGAGCTCATAGATACCCAGCGAGTTACGCAGATTTTTTACTTCATGCCCATAGGTTCCGGCCATACCACAACAGCCGACGCTGATAGTTTCCAGTTTTGCCCCAAACCGGGCAAAAATGCCCTGCCACTGCCTGCCTGACGCCGGGAGCGCCGTCGCCTCGGTGCAGTGTCCGAACAGATACCAGGCCTCACCGCTCTGGCTACCTTCAGGCAGTGCCGTGGCAGGAAGTATCTGCTGCAACCACTCATGGACCAGTTGAACATGAAAGTTGCCTCTTTTGTCCGCCAGAATTTCCCGGTATTCATCGCGATAGCAGAGCACCAGCGCCGGATCTACGCCGACCATTGGCAGCTCCAGTCCGGCAACCCGATTAAGAAAATCGGCGGTCTTTTGCGCAGTGCGGGCAAAGCGTTGCAAAAATCCTTTAATGTGCTGCGCCTTCCCATTGGGCGAGAACGGTAATACCACCGGCTGATAGCCCAGCTTCTCAATCAGTAAAACAAAATCACTCACCAGCTGCGCTTCGTAATAACTGGTAAAAGGATCCTGCACCACCAGCACGTGACGCTGGCGCTGATCGGCGCTCATCCTTTCGAGCTGTTCCAGCGTGGTGGTCATTGCCCGCTGCCCGGCCAGCTGTTGGCGTAGCGTGGGTGAAGAAAGCAGCGGCAGGTCAACCATACCTATCCGATTTTCACTGAGCCTGTGCACCAGTGGCTGGCGCATAAAGAAATTGAAAAATCCGGGCGCTCTGGCCATCAGCGGTGCATAACTCTCGACGGAGGCAACCAGATAGTCCCGCGCCGGACGCAGATAGCGGGTGTGATAAAGTTGCAGAAAGCGTGAACGAAAGCCGGGCACATCGATTTTAATCGGACACTGTGTTGAGCAGGCTTTGCAGGCCAGACAACCGGACATGGCCTCTTTCACCTCATGCGAAAAGTCATACTCTCCGCGACGGGCATACCAGCTGTTCCGGGTGCGCTCAATCAGCGTTCGCAGGCTGAGCTTCGCTTCCGGCAAACGTTTTTCCAGTTCCAGCGGATCCACCCCCTGCTCCGCCAGCAGGCGCAACCATTCACGCGTCAGGGTAGCCCGGCCTTTGGGGGAATGGATGCGGTCACCGGTAATCTTCATCGACGGACACATCGGGCTGCGCACGTCAAAATTGAAGCAGAGTCCGTTACCATTGCACTCCATCGCCCCGCGCCAGTCTGTTCGCACGCTGACCGGGATCTGGCGATCCCAGCTCCCTCGTTTCACCGCATCCACCGTCATCATTGGCCGATCCTGACCAAAAGGCGCACAAATTTTTCCCGGATTCAGACGGTTGCCCGGATCAAAAGCCGCCTTGATGCGGCGTAAATCGTTATATAACTCTTCGCCAAAAAAGGCCGGGCTGTATTCAGCACGAAAACCTTTGCCATGTTCTCCCCATAACAGGCCGCCGTATCGCGCGGTCAGGGCCACCACCTCGTCAGAAATCTGCTTCATCAGCATCTCCTGCTGCGGGTCGCACATGTCCAGGGCTGGTCGCACATGCAGCACGCCCGCATCGACATGGCCAAACATACCGTAGCTGAGATTATGGCTGTCGAGCAGTGCCCGAAACTCAACAATGTAGTCAGCCAGATGTTCAGGAGGGACGCAGGTATCCTCAACAAAAGGGATCGGTTTGGCGCGCCCTTTGGCATTGCCCAGCAGACCCACGGCTTTTTTTCGCATGGCGTAAATTCGCTCAATACCATCAAGATCATCGCAAAGCTGATAGCCAATGATCCCTGCCTCTCTGGCCGCCAGCAGCGTATCCAGCTGCTGACACAATGCGCCAATCTGCTCTTCAATCAGCTCCCGGTCATCACCGGCAAACTCGACAATATTCAGGCCAAGCATGTCGTGGTCAGGCACATCGGTAATCAGCTCGCTGACTGAATGCCAGACGATATCTTCCCGCGCCAGATTCAGCACTTTTGAATCGACTGTCTCGACCGACAGTGCCTTCGCCGCCACCATAAAGGGAGCGCTGCGCAGCGCGGAATCAAATGAATCGTATTTGATGTTAACCAGACGTCGTACTTTGGGAATGGGGGTGATGTCCAGTTTTGCTTCGGTAATAAATGCCAGCGTGCCCTCTGCACCACAAAGAAGGCGGGTCAAATCGACCTGCTGCATATCATCGCTGATAACATGGCGCAAATCGTAACCGGTGAGAAACCGGTTCAGTTTAGGGAATTTTTCCACAATCAGCTGGCGGCGGTCGCGGCAACGTTCCAGCACGGTGCGATAGATGTTTCCTTCGTTGTTCTGCCCCTCAGCCAGCTGTTCCGCCAGCATCATCGGTACAGCGCGGGTATCCAGAATATCGCCCCCCGGCAGCACCGCGCGCAAGCCAATCACATGGTCCGACGTTTTACCGTATACCAGCGATCCCTGCCCTGAGGCATCGGTATTAATCATCCCGCCCAGCGTTGCCCGGTTGCTGGTGGACAGCTCAGGTGAGAAGAAATAACCGTAAGGCTTAAGATAAGCATTGAGCTGATCTTTAATCACCCCCGCTTCTACCTTTACCCTGCCCTGCTCAACGTTAATGTCGATAATTCTGTTCATATGCCGGGACATATCCACCACAATGCCGCGGTTCAACGACTGTCCGTTAGTGCCGGTGCCACCCCCACGCGGAGTGAACACCAGACTGAGGAAACGGGGCTCTGCCGCGAGCCGGGCAATCAGGGTGACATCTGCCGTGGAACGGGGGAACAGCACGGCATCGGGAAGCAACTGATAAATACTGTTGTCGGTGGACATGGTGAGACGGTCGGCGTAGCTGGTTGCAGTATCGCCGGTGAAACCCTGCTGTTTCAGCGCCTGCAAAAAATCCAGCACCAGCTGAACAAGGCCGGGTGCCTGAGAAATCTGTGGGATCATTATCGGGTGACCAAAATGTTGTGTATAACGAATGCTCTCTGGCAAAAGTTTTATCACATTTTTTATGACCTGTCGCGATTTCAAAAAATCCAGCAAAAAGAATCTCGTGCCGTTTCTGTTGAAAATGCGTTTAATACACCATGCTCAGGATGCCGGGTCATTCATTCTTTTTTCCGTACCTGACCACCCGCTTTACGCTTTTTATCTGAGGTTAATGTTGCTACATGAAGAATGTTCATAATGAATGGGATCTGCTGCAAATCGTCTTTTCCCTGCTGTTTATCACGCTGCTGATCGTCGCATCTTTCTGGGTGGTCCAGCCTTTCGTGCTTGGCTTCGCCTGGGCGAGCATGGTGGTGATTGCCACCTGGCCGTTGATGATCAGAATTCAGGGATGGTTGTGGGGGCGGCGTTCGCTGGCGGTAGTGGCGATGACCTTTATCCTGCTGCTGCTGTTTATTATTCCGGTTTCGTTGCTGGTTAACAGTCTGATTGAAAACAGCGGCCCGGTAGTAGCATGGCTTACCTCAAGGCACCTGGAACTGCCAGAACTGGACTGGCTGAGAAGCATTCCGCTGGTGGGTAAAAAGCTCTCTTCCTTCTATCACAAACTGGCCCTGGGCGGTGGCAGTGCGCTGCTAGCCAGCGTGCAGCCCTATCTGGGCAGAACCAGTGGCTTTCTGTTTGCTCAGGCCGGGCACTTTGGTCGCTTTATGATGCATCTGGCGCTGATGCTGCTGTTCAGCGTGTTACTTTTCTGGCGTGGCGAACAGGTGGGCCAGGGGATCCGCCATTTTGCCTACCGCCTGGCGTCACGCCGGGGAGATGCTGCGGTACTGCTGGCTGGTCAGGCGATTCGTGCGGTGGCGCTGGGTGTGGTGGTCACGGCGCTGGTACAGGGGGTGCTGGGCGGCATTGGGCTGGCGATCTGTGGCATTCCCTATGCCGCTGTGCTGACCGTAGTAATGATTTTTTCCTGCCTGGTACAGTTGGGTCCCCTGGTGGTGCTGATCCCGGCGATTATCTGGCTTTACTGGAGTGGTGACACCACCTGGGGCACCGTGCTGGTGGTATGGAGCTGCGTGGTAGGCACTCTGGATAATGTGTTGCGCCCGATGCTTATTCGTATGGGGGCCGACCTGCCCTTGATCCTGATCCTGTCAGGGGTCATCGGAGGGCTGGTTGCCTTTGGGATGATTGGGCTGTTTATCGGACCGGTGGTGCTGGCCGTCTCGTATCGACTGATTTTTGTCTGGATACATGAAACGCCGCCACCGGGAGAGGATCCCCATCAGGTTGTGGAAGAGCTGGCCGACTTTGAGTCGGAACACCGCCAGTAAGATTCGCCATGCGGCTGGCCTGACTGGCCGCAACTTCGGCACCCTTGATCAGTTTTTTCCTAATTTTGTTAAGTATTTTTTACCAGAAAAAAGCTGATTTTCCTCTGAACGCTTCTTTTATGTCACATCCGGCTACTTTTTATCCACCTGCGTTCGTTACCCCTGATTATTTGCCCGACAAAATATTATCGCGCTTAAACTAATAAGAGGATTCTTAATGACTCAGTCTGCCTCGCTGAATAGTATAAACCCACATGTTTACAGCCAATGTGCTGATTTATAAACAACGTTTTCCCCCTGATATAGTAAAGAATTGCTGTGTGTAGTCTTTGCCCATCCCATGTGATGGGCTTTTTTTTGCTTATTATTCAGAAAAATCGAGATAATCTGATCTGAAGCCATTTTATTGATGCTCAGGGTTTCAGACTGTGGTCGTCGCGCATCGTCGTTTTATATCAAGCAGGCAGGCAAGAGGCTTTAATCCTGTACTGACGGCACAGGAGATGCATCCGGCAATCAGAATGGCAGGTTGCTGTTACAGCCTGAAGTAAAAAACCCCAACCGCTGACCTTCCAGCTTTTGGGGTTTGATTCAGATGGCAGGACTTTGTTAATTATCTGACATGGACCTTTAAGGCATATCTGCCAGACTCAGCCAGGTTTGCACCACGGTGTCCGGATTAAGAGACAGACTGTCGATGCCCTCCTCCATCAACCATGCCGCAAAGTCCTGGTGATCGGACGGCCCCTGACCACAAATTCCCACATACTTGCCCTGTTTTTTTGCCGCTTTAATCGCCATTGATAACAGTGCTTTCACCGCATCATTGCGCTCATCAAACAGTTCCGATACCACGCCGGAATCACGGTCCAGCCCAAGAGTCAGTTGCGTCATATCATTGGAGCCGATAGAAAAACCGTCAAAGTATTGCAGGAACTGATCTGCCAGCAGCGCATTCGAAGGGATCTCACACATCATAATCAGCTTAAGCCCGTTCTCACCGCGTTTCAGGCCCTGAGCCGCCAGCTCATCCACCACGGCTTTTGCCTGGGCGACCGTGCGAACAAAGGGCACCATAATTTCAACATTCGTCAGCCCCATGTCGTTACGCACACGCTTCACAGCGGCGCATTCCAGAGCAAAGCAGTCGCGGAAACTGTCAGCCACGTACCGCCCGGCACCCCGGAAGCCCAGCATCGGGTTTTCTTCTTCAGGCTCATAATGCTCGCCGCCCACCAGATTGGCGTACTCATTGGTTTTGAAATCGGAGAGACGCACTATCACCCGCTTTGGCGCAAAGGCCGCGCCCAGGGTGGCAATCCCCTCGGTGAGACGCGCAATATAAAATTCGACTGGGTCGTCAAAGCCTTTCATCAGGGCGCGGATTTGTTGCTGCAATTCTGGCGTCTGCTTGTCGAACTCCAGCAGTGCCCTGGGATGCACGCCGATCATCCGGTTGATGATAAATTCCAGCCGGGCTAAACCAACACCTTCATTGGGTAAGCAGGCGAAATCAAATGCACGGTCCGGATTCCCGACATTCATCATGATTTTCAGCGGCAGGCCGGGCATCTCATCAACCTGCGAGCTTTTCACCTCAAAATCCAGCAGGTCGTCATAGACGTAGCCGGTATCGCCTTCGGCACAGGAGACGGTCACCTTATGTCCTTCCTGAATCCGTGAGGTAGCATCACCGCAGCCCACCACCGCCGGGATCCCCAGCTCACGGGCAATGATAGCCGCATGGCAGGTTCGCCCACCGCGATTGGTAACGATGGCTGCGGCTTTCTTCATGATCGGCTCCCAGTCGGGATCGGTCATATCGGTGACCAGCACGTCGCCTTTTTCGATGCGGTTCATTTCACTGATATCATGAATGACCTTCACCGTACCGGCACCAATCCGATGGCCGATGGCCCGACCTTCCACCACCACTTTGCCCTGTCCCTGAAGCGTGTAGCGCTCCATCACCTGGCCGTTAGAACGAACCGTTTCCGGACGCGCCTGCACGATATAAAGCTTGCCGGTATGACCGTCTTTTGCCCACTCGATATCCATCGGGCGCTGGTAATGCTTTTCAATCTGCATGGCCTGTGCCGCCAGGGCTTCGACCTCTTTATCACTCAGACAGAAGCGGTCACGTTCCGCTTCCGGAACCTCTTCTGTCGTGACCTGCTCACCATGCTGCCGGGAATCGGCATAGACCATCCGAATCTTTTTTGAACCCATATTACGGCGTACGATTGCCGGTCGTCCTGAGGCAAGGGTAGGCTTGTGGACGTAAAACTCATCCGGATTGACCGCGCCCTGAACCACCATTTCGCCCAGACCGTAAGCGGCAGTGATAAACACCACCTGATCAAAACCGGATTCTGTGTCGATGGTAAACATCACCCCGGCTGCGCCGACGTCGGAACGCACCATCCGTTGCACACCAGCCGATAACGCCACGCCACGATGGTCATAGCCCTGATGCACCCGATATGAAATAGCCCGGTCATTAAACAGAGAGGCGAACACGTGTTTTACTGCTACCAGCACGGCATCAAAGCCCTGCACGTTAAGAAAGGTTTCCTGCTGTCCGGCAAAGGACGCATCGGGCATATCTTCTGCTGTGGCTGAGGAGCGCACGGCAAAAGAAGCGTCAGGATCGTCTGAGGAGAGCTGTTGATACGCGCCGCGAATGGCCTGCTCCAGCTCCGGCTGGAAAGGGGTATCCACAATCCACTGGCGAATCTGTTTGCCGGCTTTCGCCAGTTGGTCAACATCATCAATATCCGTGTTATCCAGCAAATCATGGATACGCTGATTGACGCCGCTCTGGTCGAGGAACTGATTAAATGCCGCTGAAGTCGTGGCAAAACCATTGGGAACGTCAACACCAAGCGAGGAGAGGTTTGTGATCATTTCACCCAGAGACGCATTTTTGCCTCCCACCCGATCAACATCGTTCATACCGAGCTGGTCATACCAAAGCACAAGCGGCAGGTCACCTTTACTGGACATGAATTCAATCCTTTTCAAATTTAATTAGCAATATGCGAATAAACTGACGCTCGTTGAGCCTGGCACATCCAGGCTGATGAATAAAACTGTTGAATCGATCAAGCGGGTGAAAAAAACACTTTTAAGAAAACTCCGCCTGCCACTGCCCTGACGCACGCGCAAAATAATAATATAAATCCTTATATTTCAATGTTATGTGATTTTATGATTTTTTATCTGTGCCACAGGCCAGCAGACGCGGGAATAATGCCTGATTAGAATGTTTTTCCGCTTCATACCTGTTTTTATCAATACTTTCCGGAAACGATATTTCATTTTTAACAACAGGAGATAATTAGTTTCAGTAAAAAGAAAAAACAGCGCTGATAAATAAATATTCCGTTCATTACCCTATACTGTGACCCGGTTTGGTCATTATGACGTTAATATCAGTGTCAGCCACAGCCTGACCGGAGACAAAAATGGACATAAACAGCGAGAGAAGTGTTTTTTATATCTCAGACGGAACGGCAATCACTGCTGAAGTGCTGGGACATGCGGTGCTGTCGCAGTTTCCGGTCAGCATCAACAGCGTCACCTTACCCTTTGTCGAGAATGTGCAGCGTGCGCAGGCGGTCAGGGCGCAGATCAATGCCCTTTATCAGCAGAGTGGCATTCGTCCCCTGGTCTTTTTTTCGATTGTTATGCCTGAGATCCGTGACATCATTCTGCAAAGTGACGGTTTCTGTCAGGATATCGTACAGTCCCTGGTGGCCCCCCTGCAGCAGGAGTTGGGGATTGAACCTGCGCCGGTAGCCAATCGTACTCATGGTCTGACCGCCGGTAACCTGGGGAAATATGATGCGCGTATCGCGGCTATCGATTACACGCTGGCACATGACGATGGCATCTCATTAAGAGGACTGGAAGCCTCTCAGGTCATCCTGCTGGGCGTGTCGCGCTGCGGCAAAACGCCTACCAGCCTCTATCTGGCCATGCAGTTTGGTATCCGGGCCGCCAACTATCCGTTTATCGCTGACGATATGGATAATCTTAAACTGCCACCTGCCCTGAAACCTTTTCAGCACAAACTTTTTGGTCTGACTATCGATCCGGAACGGCTCTCCGCTATCCGCCAGGAGCGGGCAGAAAATACCCGCTACGCTTCGCTGAGGCAGTGTCGTCTGGAGGTCGGGGAAGTCGAAGCCCTGTTCCGCACTCACCAGATACGCTATCTGAACAGCACCAACTATTCGGTGGAAGAGATAGCCACCAAAATTCTCGACATTATGGGCCTGACCCGCAAAATGTACTGAAACCGTCATCAGCGGCAGCGTTATTGCGCTGTATTTTGCCCTCTGTTTGTTATATCCGCTGACACAGCGAATGGTTTCCGTTTGAAATCACCGCTGATTAGTTTATGGTGAGCCATCACTTCCCGGTACTCCTGCCGCTGCGAAGAAATCCATTTCAGAGCGAAGAATGAACAAAACAGATGAACTGCGGACCGCGCGCATCGCCAGTCTGGTTACGCCCGATGAACTGTCACAGCGCTACCCCATCACCGCGCAAATCGCACGCAATGTTACCGATTCCCGCCAGCGTATTGCCCGAATTCTTTCAGGTGAAGATAAACGTTTGCTGGTGATCATCGGCCCCTGTTCCCTGCATGATCCCCAGGCTGCCCTGGAGTATGCGGGCAGATTGCAGGCGATGCGGGAAAAACACCAGTCGCGGCTGGAAATCGTCATGCGCACCTACTTTGAGAAGCCCCGTACCGTCGTGGGCTGGAAAGGTCTGATTTCCGATCCCTGCCTTGACGGCACCTTCCGCGTGAATGAGGGGCTGGCGACGGCACGACAACTGTTGCTGGAGATCAATGCGCTGGGGATGCCTACCGCGACTGAGTTTCTTGATATGGTGGTGGGTCAGTTTATCGCCGATCTGATCAGTTGGGGAGCCATCGGGGCGCGCACCACTGAAAGCCAAATCCACCGTGAAATGGCTTCCGCGCTCTCCTGCCCGGTGGGCTTTAAAAACGGCACGGATGGCAACATTCAGATTGCCGTGGATGCCATCCGGGCATCCCGCGTCAGCCATCTTTTTTTGTCGCCGGATAAACATGGTCAGATGACCATTTATCAGACCAGCGGTAATCCGTCCGGCCATGTGATTATGCGCGGCGGTAAACAGCCCAACTATCATCCGCAGGATATCGCCGATGCAACAGACTGCCTGCGCCAGTTCAGGCTGCCGGAAAAACTGGTCATCGACTTCAGTCATGGCAACTGCCTGAAACAGCATCAGTTGCAAAAAGAGGTTGCGCGCGCTGTTGCACAGCAAATCCGCGAAGGTTCACGAGCCATCGCCGGGGTGATGATTGAGAGTTTCCTGCAGGAAGGCACGCAGAAAGTGGAGGCCGGAAAACCTCTGACTTACGGTCAGTCGATCACCGACCCCTGCCTGGGCTGGGAAGAGAGCGAAGCCGTGTTGGATCTGCTGGCTGATGCGGTTGCCGCACGAGGCTGATGACGCAGGACGCTGAAACAGCAGGCCAACGCGGCAAATGATGCCGCCCGTTGCCACAGCAATCCTCAGAGGGATGCGGTTGCAACGGCTGGCCTGTTCCTTTATCCCTCCCGGACCGCCAGGCGCTAGACCCTGAAGGTTGCCACCACACCCCGCAACGCGTGTGCCTGCTCCGACAAAGACTGTGATGCTGAAGAGGACTCCTCAACCAGCGCCGCATTGTTCTGGGTGACGCCATCCATCTGGCTGACCGCGATGCTGACCTGAGATATTCCCTGCATCTGCTCAGAAGAGGCCAGTGAGATCTCATCCATCGCATCAGCCAGTTCACCGACCATGCCCACCACGGAGAGAATACTCTGGCAGGTGCCACTGGCTACCGTCACGCCATTGCCTACCTGATCCACCGTATGTTCAATCAGGGCCTTGATCTCTTTCGCCGCCGTGGCGCTGCGCTGGGCCAGCGTTCTGACCTCCCCTGCCACCACGGCGAAGCCGCGACCACCTTCACCCGCCCGTGCTGCTTCCACCGCCGCATTCAAAGCCAGAATATTGGTCTGAAAAGCGATGCTTTCGATAACGCCGGTAATGTCACGAATTTTTTTAGCACTGTGTGAAATGTCATGCATGGTTTCAGACATCCGCTGTACGTCAGCTTCCCCGGCACGGGCCAGGGTAGCGGTTTCACGGGCCGTTCCTGCGGTTTCGTGCGCACCTGCGGTATTACTTTTTACCGTTGCCGTCAGCTGTTCCATACTGGCCGCCGTTTCCTGCAGGGCCGCGGCCTGTTGCTCTGTACGGGATGAAAGTTCTGTATTGCCCTGCGCAATCTCGTCGGCGGCCAGCGCCACGTTAGATGAGGTATCTTTGATTTGCACCACCAGCTCACGCAGGCGATTCTGCATCGCCGCCAGAGAAGCTAACAGGCTGCTCCGGTCGTTTTTTCGTAGTGCAAGCGTGAGCGTAAGATCGCCATCGGCAATGGCCGCCGCCAGCGCCTGAGCCTGCGCGGGCTCCCCACCCAACTGGCGCATCAGCTGTCGTACAATCAGATAGCCGGTGGCAACCGACAGCAGCACCGAAAAAGCCGCCAGAATAATCAGCACCAGCGATGAGCGGCCAATTGACTGGCTGTTATTTTCCAGCGCCGCGCGACTGTTCTCCATCTGTAGCGTCGTCATTGCATCAATCTCGTCCAGCAACACGCGCTGCACGGGCCTGACCGTATTCATCAGAAAATCGGTCGCCTCTTTCTGGCGGTTTTGCAGGCCAAGCTGTGCAGCCTGGTCCATCACCGCCAGCACATTCTGCTCGTTTTGTAACACTTTTGAGAAAGCAGCACGACCTGACTCATCCTGTTCGGATTGCATCATTTCCGCCAGCGACTCACGGTTGTGAATATACTGTGCTTTCATGGCGGTAAGGCGCTGCCATTCCTGTTGCATCCCTTTGACATCCGACAACAGGGCAATATTTCTCACCACCACTGACATATCTCTCAGCCCGCCACGCATATTGAGCACCAGCTGGTATTTCTTCATTTTCACATTCAGCGCATCTTCCATCCCCCTGCGCGCATCAGAAAATGACTTAAGGGAAACCAGGGTACAGATGATAAACAGCATGATAAGCAAACCAAAACCGATGGTCAGGCGTGTTGAAATTTTCATTGGTGATCCCTGTAAATGAGTATGCAGGATCAGTATCGGCAGCAGCAGAAGACAGATAAGGAATAATTAACAACGGGGCGTTTATTTTTTCTGCGCTGTGAGACAGCTCACTGGTTGAGGGGGACCATTACAGATAACTAATTAATAAATATCCGATTTATTTGCAGACAGTGAAATTCAGAGGTAATGGCAGGCTGGCCGTATTGCTTGTAAGCCAGCCTGCGGCAAGGTAATGGAGAGGCTTAATCCTCAGCGGTGTGGGAAGGCAACAGATGCAGTCGGCCAGCCAGCCACCACAGGCAGAGCGCCAGTATGGCGATACCACCCAGGGTGGCAAACGCCGCGCTCCAGGAGTAGCGGGTGGTGATAATCCCCGTCAGCGCCGGGCTGAATGCCGCCCCCGCGCCCTGTAATAACATGATAAACGCCTGGCCTGCGTTGGTATGCCCGCTGCCGTTTAACAGCTGCACAATATAACCAGGAATGGCCACCCCCAGTATCCCGGCAGCCACCCCGTCCAGCACCTGGACAGGCAGCAGCGTCAGCGGTGCTGCTGAACTGGCGGCAATGGCCGCGCGAACCGGCAGTACCAACAGCGCCAGCATAATCAGCGGCCGGTAGCCATATTTATCTGCCCGGGCCGACGTCAGCAGCGCAACCGGGATCATCACACATTGCGAAATCACCACCGTGGCGGCAGCGTAAACCCCTGGGGGGACCGCGCTGTGCGGTTCCAGCGCTGCGGCTCGCATGCTGAGCATCGGTAGCAACGCCGCATTGCCCAGATGAAACAGCAGCAACGTCAGCCCAACCACCATCAGTGCAGAATGCTGGCACAAGGTTTTAAATGGCAGCACCGGGGCCGGGGATACTGCGCTCCCCTCTCCTCTGGCCACCCGGTTGTCGATATCCCGATCGCGAATCAGCAGCACGCTGAAAGCGGTGAATAATGCCATGGTGGTCATCAGAATAAATACTGCGCCGGTCCCCCAGTACCAGGTAGCGATACCGGCAATCACCGCAGCAGTAAAATTACCGGCATGATTGAATGCCTCATTTTTTCCCATCTGCCGGTTGAAACCGGCCTTACCGGTCAGACCGAGGGTGATGCCGGCGACAACCGGCGCAATACAGGCCGCTGAAATCCCGGTTACCACCTGAGACAGCGTCGCGGTGAGGGGTTGCGGGAAGAACCATAACAACAGCGTTGAGACAGTGATCAACAGGCAGCCAACAAACAGCAGCAGGCGCTTGCGGCGGGTGGCATCGGTAAGCACCCCGGCAGGGAGTGTGGCGGCCAGTCCCGCCAGGCCGCCAGCGGTCATGATGAAACCAATATCGTCGGGTTTCCAGTGGTGCTCCGTCAGGAAAATCCCGAGGAATGGCCCCAGTCCGTCACGAACATCAGCCAGAAAAAAATTCACCAGGCACAGCGCCTGAAGTGAGCGAAGCGGCATGTTATCTCCTTACGCAACAGAGGAAGGTCAGGGGTTACTGGCGATATAACGTGTGGTGTAACCTTCCCGCAAATTGGCTTCAAAATCAGCGACGGTCAGCGGTCGACACAAACCGTTCCCCTGCACAATGTCACATTGCAGGGTGTTAACAAAGTTGTGCTGTGACTCCTCTTCCACACCCTCCACCGCGACACTGATACCCAGACTTTTCCCCAGTGAGGCAACGGCGCGGAACATCATCCGGGTGCGGGTACTGGCATTGAGCTGGCCGGTCAGTGATTTATCAATTTTCAGGCCGGAAACTATTCCGTTGCATAACAGATTTATCGAGCCAAGGGTGCGCCCGTAGTGGTCGATGATAAAGTTTGCACCGGTAATTTTTACCGCTTCCAGGCTGTCAGGATGCTCGCGGGCCACTTTTGTCAGCAGCGGTTCATCCACCTCCAGATCGACAAAGCTGGCGTCACCGCCGGCACTGTCACGCAGCACGCGCTCCAGCCCGGCTGCCGCCAGCTGCCGGGGGAAAAGATTGATACTGACGCGCAGCGAGGGATAAAACTGTTGCCACTGGCGGATTTGCGCGACCGCCGTGCGAACAATCCATTCACCCAGTACCACCGAAAGCGGGCTTTTCACCAGCATTTCAATGAATTCCGAGGGCAACAGCAGACCTCGCGCCGGGTGTTGCCAGCGTACCAACGCTTCACAGCCGGTCAGTCGGCCATCTGTTGCGCTGTAGCGGGGCTGGTAATGCAGCACAAATTGCTGCTCGCTGACCGCCCTCTCCAGCTCACGTTCAAAGCGCCTGCTTCGCAGCGCGGCTTCGCGAAATGCATGTTCAAACAGGATGCTCCTGCCCTTGCCTTCTGCCTTGGCGCGATACAGTGCAAGATCGGCAGCCGACATCACCGCAGAGGCATCCTGTCCATGTTCCGGAAATCCGGCAATGCCCGCACTCGCGCCCACTTTGACCGGCGTGTCATGATAATTAAAAGGTTTCTGCACGGCAGCGACCAGTTTTTCAGCCGTCTCCGCCGCATGAGCGGTGCCACAGGGCAACAGAATAATAAATTCATCTCCGCCCAGACGTGCGGCGGTAACCGCATTGGCACATACCGTCCGGATCTGCGTGGCAACGTGGCATAACAGCGCATCACCCGCTGCATGACCAAGGGTATCATTGACCTCTTTGAAGCCATCAAGATCGGTCATCAGCAGGGTATAGGGCACGCCTGCCTCGGTGAGTTGACCAAGCTGCAACATAAACGCGCCCCGGCTGGCCAGCCGGGTCAGCATATCCAGCGAAGCCAGTTCGCACAGGCGCGTTTCGCTTTCATGGCGGGCACTGACATCCCGGATAATCATGCCTACCAGCCTGCTTTCGCCTTCATGCCAGCCGGAAAAGGAGATTTCAGCCGGAAACTGTTCGCCGTTGCGGCGCAGGCCCCAAATCTGCAAGGTGCGCGGATGCGAAATAGCGTCATCCTCGTGCATCAGACGATCCAGTTCATTGCGGTAATCGGCCTGACAACGTTCCGGCACCAGACCCGCAACATATTGTCCCAGCATCTCCTGCACCTCATAACCAAACATGGCGCAGGCTGCCGGGTTCCAGAAAGTGATACCGCGTTGCAGGTCGGTACAGATGATGGCATCCGGCGAGGTGGCAGAAATTGCTGCCAGACGCTGCTGGCTGGCATGACGCAGCAGTTCATGACGATGAACCTCCATGCGATCCATCACCAGCGCCGCAATATCAAGAAGATGCTGTTTATCTGACTCCGTCAACGGGGGACGGGGTTTGTTGTCAGTCAGGCACACGGTGCCAATACGATAGCCATCAGGGGTGTTGAGCGGAACCCCGGCATAAAAGCGAATATGGGGATAGCCGAGCACCAGTGGGCTGTCACTGAAACGGGGATCGGCAAGCGCGTCCGGCACACACAGCAGACCATCCTGTTCCAGGGTGTGGTGGCAGAACGCCACGCTGCGGGCCGTACCGGTAATATCCAGGCCGTAACGGGATTTAAAAAACTGTCGCTCATCATCAATCAGTGAGATGAAAGCAACCGGCACGCGAAAGAGGCGCGCGGCCAGAGTGGTCAGGCGATCAAATGCCTCTGCTGATGGCGTATCCATCAGTTGATACTGGGCAAGCGCCTGGAGCCGTGCCGCTTCGACGGCGTCGTGAATTATTTTTTTCAGAGTCTGTCCCCTCTGCATTCTGAATTTACTGTGGACTGGCACACCACAACCATCAGGGCGACAGATTCAGTCAGAAGAGACCAGATGCGAATTTCGCGCAGGTCCGCTGCCATCAGAACGGCCTGCCCGTATGCCGGTATGCGACAGGCCGTCGCTTATGAGCCCGTGAAGCCTGGCATTGCATCCGGTCTGATGCCACCCCTTCATGCTGTCAGAGCAGCCTGATGGGTGATTTCCGGAGCATTCTTAACGCCGCGAAGAAAGGATGACGCCGCGTTAAGAGCCCGCCATTCTCAGCTGTGAACCCTGCAAAATCAGCAACATGTCGCATTCTCACCTGCCGTGATTAACCCACCGCAGGTAATGAATGCTTATCAATGATAATTTCTTCGTCCGCTGCTCCGTTGCCAAATTATCGTCCTGACATAAATGAACTTTAATGCCGGATAAAAATTTCGTCAGCACAGGCATCAGCAATCAATTAATGTCGTTATAGTGACACCCGGTTAATCTGCACGAAGATAATTTGTCGGGTTTTCTGTCTGTCAAATTTTCACTGAATAAATTTTTGCGTGAAAAAGAAATATCCGGTAATTAAATCAAACTGGCAAACTTCACCTGCATTATTAATTTATCACTTAAGTGAGTATTCTGATTTAAATGCTGATGGTGCAAAAGCCCGTAATCTTTTGTTTAGCTGTCAGCTGCATCATATCTCAAATAATAAGAGGATAATTCTGACTAAATGATAACTACCGGCTTATCTGCTGTCGCTTTTTTCATTGCAGGCAAGGCGATATGCGCCCTGTGACGTACCTTTTCACAGGCATCAGGACGCGTTTGCGATAAAACAGCGGTTGTGCAGCGGAGCAGGATGCGCGGATGACCGGGAGTCACCCTGCGCAAATTATCTGAAGGGGTTAAGCAGTGACTAGAGGGTGTTGGCAGGATGTGGCAGCAGCGCATTATCCGGCAGGGTAAAGCGGCGGATTACGCTGCCAAGGGCTTCGGTCTGGCCGCTCAGGCTGCCTGCGGACGCCGACACTTCCTGTACCAGCGAGGCATTCTGCTGGGTCACACGATCCAGCTCAGCTACTGCCAGCGTAATCATCGATATCCCTTTGCTCTGCTCTTCTGAGGCAAGCGCAATCTGCCCAATCAGCTCGTTTACGCCGCCCACGCCGCGCAGTACTTCATCCATGATGGCCCCCGCGCTGTCTGCCGCGCTGCGCCCGTGATCAACCCGTAACACCGTATCCGCAATCAGTTGCTCAATTTCTTTCGCTGCGGT
Organism: Erwinia mallotivora; assembly: GCF_000590885.1. GTDB lineage: Bacteria > Pseudomonadota > Gammaproteobacteria > Enterobacterales > Enterobacteriaceae > Erwinia > Erwinia mallotivora. The sequence continues at coordinate 13,310 of NZ_JFHN01000042.1, read as the reverse complement.
GGCGCTGCGCTGCGCCAGTGAACGAACTTCGCTGGCTACCACGGCGAAGCCTCGCCCCTGGTCCCCGGCACGCGCCGCTTCCACTGCCGCGTTCAGCGCCAGAATGTTAGTCTGAAACGCAATGCCATTAATGGTGGCGGTAAACTGGCGGATTTTTTCTGAACCTTCGGCAATGCCGTTCATCGCTGACGCCACGGTTCTGACCAGCTGTTCCCCTTTATGGGTGCTGTCGGCCGTCTGTCCCGCCAGTTCCCGTGCATCGCGGGCATTACCGGCGTTATGACTGACCGTTGCGGTCAGCTCCTCCATGCTGGCTGCGGTCTGCTCAAGCGCCGCCGCCTGCGTCGCGGTACGGTCGGAAAGATCGGCATTCCCGGCAGCTATGCCATTTGCTTCTTTGTTCAACACCACGGCATTGTCGCGAATAGCCTGCACGGTATCCAGCAGGCTGTGCTGCATCTCTCTGACCAGCGGCACCAGTTGTCCGACACAGTTACGTCCCAGATCTTCAGGCTCCCGGGTCAGGTCACCGCTGGCAATCACCCTGAAGTGGGCGCGGATCTTCCCGACCGGCCGTACCAGATGCACCACCAGATAACGGTCACAAAAAATCAGCAGCACCGCCGCCGCCAGCAAGGCAGTAATAAATATGGTATCAAGACGATGGCGTTCAGCGCCGACATCAAAATCGTCGTGCGCCAGCTCTCTTTGCAGGGTTATTAACCGCTCACGTGCGGCTGAGGTATAGACCGCTTCTGCTGCACCCAGCACATTACGGTAATTACTCCAGTCAGCGTCCGACGGGACCTGTGTCGCCAGGGCACTCTTTTCCTCCGCGCTGCCACTCTGTCTGACAAGGTCGGCATGAGTAAGAAAAGCCAGCTGTTGTGCCAGCACTTCGGTGCGGTCACTGTGCCGGTACATATCACGCAGAACCAGCGAGCTGTAGCCTCCTGCCAGCGCAATAACAGTGAAGGAAATAATCATTATCCAGAGGACTACCCGGCGGATAGTGAAATGTCGCAGTAAATTCATGAGATGATCCTGAAGTTGTTATTATAAAAATAATAAACCGAACAATCATTTCTCTAATTACAGAGAGATGACGTTGAGCGGTATTTAGTTGCGCTTATTCTGGCAGGCAATTAAAAAAAAGAAACCGGTGCACGATTAAATTAATATATCGTCAGAACGTAAATATTTGGTCGAGGCAAAATAAACATGACAAAGGGTCAGGAAAAGCCTACTGTATCGGACATACCAATACATTAATCGTTTTTACCTGTCGCAGAAATCGCATTTTACGGTGCCCCCTCACTGTATATTAATTTTTTTTAGTTTCGCTCCGGAAACATGCCGGTGCGGAGGACACACATGCTTAATCATCTCACCGGCGATGTTGCTCGCCGCGTACTGGCGCTTCATGCACTGCGCACTTCCGACGAAAGCCGGGATGACGTGCTCAGGAGATTTGCCCTGCTCGCCAGTCACGCGCTGGGTATTCCCGGCAGTTTTATCTCCGTTCTTGATGATGAACATCAGTACATTCGTGCCGCCTGTAATTTTGCGCTCAAGCAGTCCTCCCGCCACGATTCTCTCTGCCGTTACGTGGTGGACAGTGATAATGCGGTGGTGGTGTCTGATACCCTGCTTGACGTCCGCTTTGCGGATCATCCTTTTATTACCGGCGCACCCTTCATCCGTTTTTACGCGGGCGTACCATTAAAAAACTGCGAAAACGTCATTCTGGGCACATTCTGCGTCACTGATACGCAACCCCACACCTTCACTGACGAGCAGATTGCCACACTGAAACTGCTGGCCGCGCTGGTGATGTCTTTTCTGCAAGCCTGGTATTCCGCCGGATTTGCCGATCCGGTAACCGGCCTGCCCAACCGTCAGCGCCTTATCCGTGATTTGCATTATCTGGCGTCAACCGGTGACAACACGCCACGCCGCCTGTTGCTGATTGACTGCATTGATATGCCGCGCGCTTACGAACTGGCCCGCTCAATGGGGATGGGACCGGTAGAGAGCCTGTTAAAAGATATGGCTATTTTGCTGCCTCTGCGCCTGAAGCCAGCGGGGGATGACGCGCTTTATACCGTGGCGACCGGGCGTTTCGCCCTGCTCACCCGTCAGGAAAGTCACATTGACGCAAACTGGGTAGCCGGACGGCTGGAAGGTATCAGCGCCGACCTGGGTGAGGGACTGACGGTGGCGCTGACCACGCATACCGGTGAAGAAAACTTTATTACCGGTGAGGTAGCGCCACAGGAAATACTGCGTCGGACGGTCAGTGCACTGCATGAAGCGATCCGTCTTGATATACCCGCTTTTCGCTTCAGTCAGGGCAGTGATGAGACCACCACCCAGGACTTTATGTTAATGAACGACCTGGCCAGCGCTCTGCGCAATGATTTGGGACTTTATCTGGCTTACCAGCCCAAAATTTGCCTGCACACCGGCCGACCGGTTGGGCTGGAAGCCCTGATCCGCTGGCGGCATCCGCAGCGGGGTGAATTATCACCCGCAATGTTTGTTCCGCTGGCTGAACAGACTGATCTGCTCAGCGCCATGACATCCTGGGTTACTGACCGGGTGATCAGACGGCTGACGCGATTACGCAATCACTGCATTCAGCTACCGGTCACCATTAACGTCAGCGGCACTGATTTCGCCCGCGAGAATTTCGCCGATCAGCTTGAAGATAAAATGATCAAGGCGCAGTTGCCTACCTCATTACTGGGCATTGAGTGTCTGGAAACGGAACGGCTGATTGAAAGCCCGGCAGCCCTGCGCGGCATGGAAATGCTCAAGCTCAGAGGATTTGGCATCTCACTGGATGATTTCGGTACGGGTTACAGCAACATTAGCTATCTCAGGCGCATGCCGCTGGATGTGATTAAACTCGATCGCTCGCTTATCAGTGGACTTTCTTCTGATACCGCCTCGCGTGTTATCGCCCGCAGCATTATTTCCATGCTTAAAGAACTCGACTACACCGTACTGGCTGAGGGCGTGGAAAACGAAGAAATTGTGACTGTACTGGCCGAGTATGGCTGCGATCAGGCGCAGGGATACTTTTATTCCAAACCGCTGCCCGAGCAGGAATTGGACAGCTGGTTACAGTGGAAATTCCGTGGATTGTGTTGAGTGTTCAGCTGATATCGGCATCCTCGCTCGCTGCGTAAGGGATAAAATCACCGGACCGAAAGACCACAACCTGATTTCGTCCGGCACCTTTTGCCGCATACAGTGCCTCATCCGCCCGACGCAACAGCATTTCTCTGTCACCACAGTCGCGCAGTGCTGCCACACCCAACGAAATAGTCATGTGACCGACAAAGGGAAATGCCGCAGAACTGACCATCCGGCGGATCCGTTCTGCCATGCAGGCAGCGGTATCCGGTTCGGTACAGGGCAACATCACAATGAATTCTTCCCCGCCAAACCGACTGACCACGTCGCCGCCACGACACGCCTGACGCAGCAGAGAAGCCAGACTGACCAGCACTTCGTCACCACCTTCGTGACCGTACCAGTCATTAATTTTTTTGAAATGGTCAATATCAATGGCAATGATGCACTGCTCCGGATCGTCACCCAGTTCGGCCGCCAGCATGCTGAATCCCCGGCGGTTGTGCAGGCCGGTTAGCGGATCGGTCATCGCCTCGTCATTCAACGCAGCCACCCGGCCAGCCACCGCCCGTCTGTTCACCTGCACCGCCTCTTTCAGGCGATCGGCTTCATGATACCAGGCATTGACCGAAGCAAGCGATTCCGGCGTGGCATCACTCCCGCCTTCCCGCACCATACCTGCCAGCCTCTCCAGCGGAGAAGAAATCCGCGTCGCCAGGAAAGCCATGATGGCGGCAATCAGGGTGATAATGGCAACAATAAACCACATCACATTTCCGGCAGTGCGCCACATAATGCCTCTGACGGTCTGCGATGTTCCCGATATGAAAATATTCCAGTCGGTCTTATGCATACTGGCATAGCCAGTGAGATAATTTCTGCCCGCTTCCTGTGAGGTAAAATGCCCGCTTTCCGTCACCGCCAGCTGTCGCTGGAGTGCGGGGCTGAGCAACATATGTTGCCCTACCCTCGCCCGGTCATGACTGAAAATGACCAGACCCTCATTGCTGACGATACTGATTGTTGAGCCCGTCGGGTAAAAATGCTGGCTGATAATATCACTGAGCATGCTCTGTTTTTTCAGGAAGATGGTGCCGCCAATGTAGCCGATGTAATGACCATCAGTAGAAAAGACCGGCTGAGACAGAGACACCACATAATTGCCAGATGCTGAGACAAAAGGTGATGATATAAATGGTTTTTTGGTGGCAATGGCACGACGACTTGCATCGGACTGAAGTTTCACCCCGACCAGATTCAGGCTCTCCGGCGACGTGGCAGCGACCACCGCGTCGGTGTTTACCACCACTACCGTGTTAAAGAAACCTGATTGCAGCCGCAGACGCTCGGTTTCCTGCCGCAGCAGCTGCGTGTTGTTCAGTTGGGTTATCTGGCTGGCGCTCCAGGCCAGTTCCCGCTGAGCGGTGATGAGATAACGATCGGTGGTATCCGCCAGCTTGCGGGCATAGGCAATGTTGCTCTCCAGCAGGCTGTCTTCAATATTCGCTTTCTGAAAGATCAGCAATGCGCTCAGCAACAATCCTGAGGTCAGGATAACGCCACCTGCTGAGAGTGAGGTAAGTAACGTCCTCAGGCGAGGCTTGGTACGAAACATGTTTGGCTGCCCGCAAGTAAGATGTCTTTTGAGTGTAACAGTTACAGGATTAAAACAATCGTAAATAAAATAACTGTTTGTATCGCCATCAGACGATTCGCCGGACCATCCTGCGCATATGACGACGGAATCAGCTGGAACAACTGATTTCCAGTGTTCTGGCCCATTCCGGTGGACGCCCCAGAAAATCAGCATGTTCTGGATGGTCAGCAAAGGGCTGACTCAGCGCCTGGTGCAGCCTGGTAAGCAACTGCGTATCGTCCTGTTCAGCGCGTTCAATCACCTGCTGCGCGAGATAATTTCGCAATACGATGGAGGGGTTTGCCCGCTTCATTTGCTGCTGTCGTTCAGCATCGCTCCGCTGTTCCTGTAACAGGCGCTGACGATAAATGTTATACCAGCGGTCAAAGGCTTCGCGGTCGATAAACTCATCCCGCAGTGGAGAACGCGACTGCTGTTGTTCTGTATCGCTCAGTTTGCGGAACGTCAGCGTATAATCGCTGCCTTCATTGCTCATCAGGGTCAGCAGCCCGGTGAGAATGTCATTGTCTTCCGGTTCACGACTCAGCAGTCCCAGTTTTGATCTCATCCGCTCTCCCCAGGCCCGCATCAGTTCTGGCTCATATTCTGCCAGCGACTGACTCAGCTGTGTGCTGTCCAGCAGTCCTGACAGTGAATGCGCCAGACGATTCAGATTCCATAGCCCGACAACCGGCTGATTAGCAAAGCTATAGCGCCCCTGATAATCGGAATGATTACAGATGAAGTCCGGCTGATAGCCGTCGAGAAAACCATAAGGACCATAGTCCAGCGTTAATCCGAGGATCGACATATTGTCAGTATTCATCACGCCATGTGCAAAACCAATGCTTTGCCAGTGGGCGATCAGTCGGGCGGTACGACGGACCACATCGCTGAACCACAGCTGATATCGCTGTGGTTCCTGCTGCCATTGTGGCCAGTGATGGCGAATAACATAATCAGCCAGCTGACGGACTTTTTCTGGCTGCCGGGCATAAAAGAAATGTTCAAAATGACCAAACCGGACATGACTTTCTGCCACCCGTAACAGCATGGCACCCCGTTCGGTCGTTTCGCGATTAACCGGTTCGTCGCTGGTGACAATGGTCAGCGCACGGGAGGTGGGCACACCGAGGGCATGCATCGCTTCACAGGCGAGGAATTCACGCACGGTGGAACGCAGCACTGCCCGACCATCGCCCATGCGTGAATACGGTGTCAGCCCCGCCCCTTTAAGATGCCAGTCCAGCTTGCGGCCATCGTCTGTTTGCTGCTCGCCCAGCAACAGCCCGCGGCCATCGCCCAGCTGGCCGGCCCAGACACCAAACTGATGACCGCTGTAGACCTGGGCCAGCGGCTGCATCCCTTCCAGCAGAGTGGCACCGCTCCATATCAGTCCTGACTGTTCACCGAATGCATTTTCATCCAGCTGAAGTTCATGCGCCAGAGACTGGCTGTGATAAAGCAGACGGGGATTTTTCAGGGGTGTTGGCTGCACAGCCGTATAAAAACCTGTCAGCTCATTGTGCCAGGTATTATTAAATCGCATTATTAATGTGCCCTCTGGGTTAAGCATTGCGGTATTCCGGGCCGCCTCACTGTCAGTGTAGCCTTCTGTGCCCGGAGTTAACACCGACTTAACAAGGGGTTATTAAGGGCCGCAGACCTGATAATTCTGCAGGAGGCGCAATCAGGGAATAAAGCGCCTCTTCACTGACCGGAGCAAAAAGAGAACTTTGAATGCCGTGGAAATCAAAATGGCTGACTTCTTTAAACAGGGACGGGTCTTCGATACCCTGCACAATCACGCTCTGGCAGTGAGGTCGAATATGCTCCAGCAAGGCCGTGATAAAGGGTTTAAAAGACAGTCTTTTAATATTGTGTTGAACAAAACCTTTATCCAGTTTAATTGAAGTGAAGAGATTGTCATAAATCGCTTTTGAGGGGGATTTACCCGCGCCGTAATTCTCCAGACTTAAGTCAAATAGCTGGCTCAGCGCGAATAAACAGGGATTATCTTTACCCTGTTTGAGGTCTGGAAAATTTTCATTAATTTCAATTTCGATCCATTTCAGTGCAGCCAGCCTTCGGGTTACAAATTCATTTTCCAGAATGGCGACAGCAAGAATTTCATCTGCTTTCAGCGCCACTTTTACATCATGCCGGAGAAAGAAATCAGCATGCTTTTCGATAATATTCAGCTGGGTTTGCAACAAAGTTATCCGCTGTGTCTGATTTAACTGCGGCAACAGCAAATCCTGCGGGATGGCCACATTAGCGCTGGTGTGCATGAAATGGGTCAGCACCCCAACCGAGATCAGCTGACCGCCGAAACTGTAGGTCGGGGAGAAAGTGGTGTAACTTTTATAATCCGCTTCCAGATGGACTTTCATTTTATTTAGCCGTAAACGAGTGGCAATTTATGCAGCCTGAACAAACTGATAACAGCCCTTCGGGTAGCCTTATCACGCGTTCAGAATGCCTGTGCAGAAAGGATAAAACTTCCAGCAAAAAGCTAAGCTACCACAACTCCTGAATAAAAGATGCTTAACAATTAAGCCGGGCTGATGGAATTAGCTACCGTCCGGACTTTTACTTTAAACAACCTTTACAAAAATATGACATAAGGTTGCTTTCAGATACAAATTGACGTCATTTGTTGCCTGTCTCCGAGTTAAAACGCAGCCATAACTTATTATCTTTTCATAAATCAAATGGGTGATAAATGAACATAAAATAATTAACGCGCTAAATATGCCGCCATTAAATGCGTCGTGCCTGCCAGAATACTTTTTTCCAGTAAACATTATCCAGCGAAGAACGAATGACTCCCTGACTGGTGGATGCATGAATGAACTGGTTATCAGTATCATAAATGCCTACGTGCAATCCATTCTCACCCCGACCGGTTTTAAAGAAAACCAGATCGCCGGGTAACAGCTCATCCCTGGAGATACGTGTACCAATATCGGTTTGCGCTGAGGTGGTCCGGGGTAGTTGCAACGCAAAACGATCGCGAAACGTAATATAAACAAAGCCAGAACAGTCAATTCCTCCCCTTCCGATGCCACCATAGCGGTATGGTGTTCCCTGCCACTGGCCAAGCTGATCGTTGAGTTGGGCAATGACGGTAATAGAATCAGCGAGACGACCATTTGGCGGAGGGGCATGGCTGCTGCAACCAGCAAGAACAACAATGATCAACAGAAGCCAGTAACGCATATGCGATACCCTCAGAAGATGCGACTACTCTACTCATAAATGGGTCTGGCAGGCAAGATTAGCGGAATCTTCAGGTAATGTTGTCAGAAAGGGCTGGCCTGCCGTGTTGAGGCGGCGAAAAGGGATACCGTATATCTCGCTGACATTCTCTGCCTGTAGCACCTCAGCAGCAGCGCCCTGATGGCGCAACTCCCCGTTTCCCAGCAGCCACACCCGATGAGCATAGTGCAGGCTGTGATTGATATCATGGCTGCTCATGATGACCGTCAGCCCGTCAGCCACCCGCCGGGCCAGATAGCGATCAAAAGCGCTCTGCCGGGCCAGATCTAACCCGGTAAGCGGCTCGTCAAGTAACAGCAGCTGGCCTTCCGGCTGAGCGGTCTGGATGCATACCGCAACCAGTCGTACCCTCTGCCATTCGCCGCCTGAGAGCTGATGTAACGGACGGGTAAGTTTGTCAGACAGCAGAAAAATATCACAGACAGCCATTACCGTCTGTTCATCCGCGGGCCTGTCACCAACCAGATGCATATTGAGATAATGCCAGACGGGCATGTTACCTGGCGGCATGTGCTGTTGGACAAGCCAGCCACGATGCCGCGCCAGCCTGCTGGCAGAGTAGCGCGTTATCGGAATGTCGTTAAACAGCACCTCTCCGCGGGTCGGTGTCAGACCAGACAGACAGGCCAGCAAAGTACTTTTGCCCGCGCCATTGGGGCCAAGCAGATGGATAAGTTCGCCCTGCGCCACGCTGACACTGAAAGGCGAAAGGCGTTGCGCTACGGCAACGCCCTTACACTCCAGCAGCATTTATTTTTCCAGCGCCTGCCTGATGCTGTCGGTCAGCAAAGGATGCTCTGGTTCCATATCCGGAGAGAATCGCTGTAACACGCTACCATCACGGCCTATCAGGAATTTTTCAAAATTCCATAAAATATCACCTGGCTCTTTCGGTTCGCGCCCCTTACTCACCATCCGTTGCAGGAAACCGCTTCCTTCCGGCGCGACAGCCTCTGGCTGCGCGGCCACCAACTGCTGGTACAAAGGATGGCGTTGAGGCCCGTTAACCTCAATCTTACTGAACATCGGAAAAGTCACGCCGTAAGTGGTGGCACAAAACGTTTTTATCTCTTCTTCGGAGCCCGGCTCCTGCCCCAGAAACGCATTGCAGGGAAAGCCCAGCACCGAGAATCCCTGGCTGTGCAGGCGGCTGTGTAGCTGTTCCAACTGCTTATATTGCGGGGTGAGACCACACTTTGATGCCACATTGACCACCAGCAATACTTCGCCCTGCCATTGCGCCAGCGAGGTATTTTACCCATCAAGCGTAATCAGTTTTGTGTCGAAAATAGTCATCACGTTTTCCTGTTTCAGTAAAGAGAAAGCAACCGCCTGATAATCAGGTGCGGTTGCGTAGCAGTAGCCAGATAAATACCGGTGCGCCTGCTGTCGCCGTGACCAGCCCGACGGGCAGTTCTGCTGAGGCTATCGCCACGCGCGCAACCACATCCGCCGCCAGCAGTACCACGCCACCGGCCAGCGCACAGCATGGTAACAGCATTTGATGATTGTTAATGCCATTCAGACGCAGGATATGCGGGATAACCAGCCCCACAAAACCGATGGCCCCCGCCAGCGCCACGCTGACGCCGATCAGCCAACCGGTTGCCAGCACCAGAAGATTTCGCCATAGCAGCAATCGCAAACCCAGTTGACGGGCGGGGATTTCCCCCAGAGCAATCAGATCCAATACCCGCCAGCGCGAGCACAGCCAGAGCAATACCGGCAGCGCGCCGAGCATCAGCCAGCGATAACGCCAGTCAATACCCGAAAAACTGCCCATCATCCAGTACATCAGTTGCCGCAGATCCTGCTCCGTGCTGAGACAGACCACCCAGGTAACAATGGCACTACAGATAATCCCCAGCGCAATGCCGGCCAGCAATAATCGACTGTTTGAGCGCTGCATTTGCGAAATGTGCAGCAAAATCAGCGTCACCAGCAAAGCGCCCCCGATAGCGAACAGGCTGAGTTGCCAGAGTATCTCAACGCCGGCGAAAATACTCAGTACCAGCCCGACGCCCGCCCCGTTCGATACCCCTAACAGGCCGGGTTCGGCAAGGGGATTTTCAAACAGCGCCTGCATCACTGCTCCGGTAACCGCAAGCGATGCTCCCACCAGCAGCACGGCCAACGTTCGCGGCAGACGTAGCTGCCAGACAAACAGTCTGCCGTTTTCACTGAACCAGTCGGTCGGGGTCAACCAGCGGTCACCCGCGCTGAGACTGACTGCCACCATCAGCAGCACAAACAGCGCCAGGCCAGCCAGCCAGAATTGCTGCTTTCTGCGGGTCTGTTCCTTCTGGCGGGAAAACGGCGTCACGATGAAATTGTCCGGTATACGAATACGCTAATAGTCTGACTCCTGCGCAGGCATCCTGAATATGCTGTTTCAGACAATGAAAAAGGCCGCATCAGCGACCTGACTTTGTGCGGTTAATGTTATGATAGTAGTACATATTTTAATAAAGATGTCCACTCAGTGACCACACTTCGACAATCAAGCCCTTTCGCCAGGGCTTTCTTCTTCAAACTCTTTTTTGCGCCTTACCGTTCACCCCGCAGCCTGCCAAAAACATATGAGATCACATAACCAATAACAAAAGATCCCACGAATCCGGTGACTTTTAACCAACCGCTTTCAAACATAAACAGGGACAGTAAAGCAGCAACTGAGCACAGCACGGTGATAGTCACTTCAACAAGATGAGAGATTCCCCAGCCAACAAACCTGGCCAATCGGGCTAGCGAGGATTTTACAGAGTTCATTTTCAATTCCTTTGCAAATCGCAGGATAAAACCCTTTAGCCGACGTTTTTATTTATAATAGTCACTACCAGTCATCAGGACTTTCATCGTAGATTTTTCGCACAGCAAATTTGAAAACGTAGTAACCCAGTATTAACCCCAGGACCATAAACCCTGCCAGGTAATATTTGTAAGGGCTGTACGAAAAAAACACGAACCAGCCCATATAAATTAATGACAGTCCACATATACCAATTCCAATACCCTGTATAAGGCGTGAAAGTATGGCCAGTAAAAAGGTTTTCATATTTATACTTTCTCGAAAAAATAACAGCATGTCTGGTGAAATTTGTTGCGATCGGTAAACCACAGCGCGGCAGCATCCTCGAAAGGTCTGGTTTTATCTGCAACCATAAAGTACAGAAGATCGAGATCACCCAATCGCCTGAGAGTATTGTAAGCATTATGATTTCGGCTCTGAAGATCTCTGGAAACATAAACTGAACGAGACATTGCAGCCCCAATCGAGAGAATACCGCCAACTGTAGCACCAGTAACAATTCGTGGTATCAGTCTGGATGAGAAAACATAGCCCATATTACCGGTGGCTATCTGATTGAAAGCCATTTTTCCCAAAAAAACCGCCTGCCCCCTTTGAAGAGAGCTCTCTTACTTTTTTTGCATCCACATGCCGAAAGAAGTTGTCCAGGAAAAGGCGAAGAATTTTCTGAAGATTTTGCCTTGATGCCATGCCATTTTTAATCATTCTTACCATGCGTTCCTTGTCAGAGAAATTGACCGTCCTGTTGTCTGTGTAATCCCTACCCAAATAGTAAAAATCTACCGGGAGTGTCACAAACCCCTTCAGGAAACCACGAAAGAAATCACTGTCATGGTGGATGGCATCAACCATTTCATCGGCAAGCTTTTCTGCACTAATCATCATATTCCCTTATTAATTAATCCATTTTTCAAAGCAGCTGGCATTGAAGCTCACTGGTCCTGCAATTAAATATTCAATGCAACATTTTGCAGCAATTTCCGGCACAACTGTATACCGCACCAGCACTCAGTTTACCGGCAATTTTATCCCTCATCCCTGCCACACCTGAATCCTGATTTGCCCTTCGGGCAGGCTACACAGGTTTTACTCTTACACCTTCGCTACAGATTTATGATGAACGGCGGGAATATTGTGACGGGATTCAGCTCACCAGAAGCCGCCACAGCAGTGACTAGTCCTGGCATAGGTTGACACTTTACGCCCTCAAAACGCCTGATGTACTGCATCTGGCGTTTTATATTTCAGCGACAGATGCGGTCGCTGGCTATTGTAGATTCTTACCGACTCCGCCACCATTATTTCTGCCTGAACGATGTCTGCCGGGCGCGTTATCAGCAGCTCGTTTTTCAGTATTCCGTTGACCCTCTCCGCAATGGCGTTCTGATAACAGTCATACCCATCCGTCATTGAGCAGATTAGCCCGTGTCTTTCATGCACCGACTGGTACATCGCTGAGCAGTACTGTATGCCGCGATCGGAGTGATGGATCAGCGGTGTCCTGCCATGCCGGTTTTTCAGTGCCATCTGTAGCGCCTTCACCACGTGCTCTGTATGAAGACTTTCATGCACATGGTAACCCACTATTTTCCGTGAGAATGCGTCGGTTACCAGGCTCACGTAAGCCGTGCCGGTTCTGACCGGAAGCCAGGTAATGTCCGCCACCCAAACCTGCTCCGGGCCGGAGATGACGGTCCGCCCCGGCCCGTCTTTCAGCAGGTTTGGATGCTTATAAAAGCGATGATGGCTGTGGGTTGTTTTATGATAAGCCCTGGCCGGACGTACCCGCAGCCCGGCCTCCCGGAGTACGGTAAACAGGCTGTCCCGCCCGATATGCAGTTCAGGTGCATCCCGACAGTTAAGGATATGGTGCAGCTTGCGCGTGCCCAGGCGCGGTTGCTGCATCCTGAGGTTTTTCACTTCCTCAGTAATGCGGCAGGCCTGCTCTGACTTACGTTGCACGCGCTGACACCCCTGATACCAGGCCTGACGGCTTATTTTTAAAAACCGGCAGACCCTGACGATGGTCAGTCCGGGTGTTTTTGCCTGCGCGATAACGAAGCTAACTGCTTTTTTGTCAGCGTGGCACCGAACTCAGTGTTCATGACCTTCACGACGGCCTCAAAGAACTGCGCCTTCACTTCGGATTCAGCCAGCTGCTGCTCAAGCTCTTTGATTCGTTGTTCAGGCGTAAGGGGAAGGGATTTTTTCATGAGTCCTCCACGTGCGCTGCGCTGCTTTGAAGAGTGCCAGTCCAGCTGGCCATATTTACGCAGCCACTTCAGAACGGTGGAGCACCCCTGGATACCGTAGCGCTCCTGAGCCTGACGATAAGTCATCTCACCTTTTTCAACCTGCTCAACGACGGCCAGTTTAAAGGACAGAGAGTAGTCGCGTTGTGTACGTTTAACATATTGCTTCATCACATTCTCCTCAGAATCG
>NZ_JFHN01000041.1 GCF_000590885.1 Erwinia mallotivora | reverse complement strand
GGGTGAACCACGTTGAACGGCTATGGCAGGCACTGCACGACACAATAACCCGGAATCATCGGTGCCGGACAATGTGGCAACTGCTGAGGAAGGTTAGCCATTTTATGGAAACCGTCAGTCCATTCCCCGGGGCGAAACATGGGCAGGCAAAAGTGTAGCGGTATTAGGCGCACCTATTTAGGAAGGCAAGCTCACCCTCTGCAATTCGAAAACGTGGTAATCCAGCAAGCGGATTTGGTGCAGGCCAGTGCCCCATTTTTTTTAAGGTGCCAAATACTGCCGAAAGGTTGCTTTGTTCCAGATTAACGGTCCTTGGCTTGACTGGTGGGAGCAGTGCACCAGTATCGTTTTTAACCTCTCCCTTCAGGCGCGCTTCGCGATATTTGGTGAAGTCGCCGGACGTTAATTCTGAAGCAACAGGATTGCCCAGGGCATTACATATAATTTGCAGTTTAGCCATTAATCGCTTTGGGTCTGCGAGCGTCTGCCCATACAGCGAATGCCATTGTTCTATTATCTCTGACAAACGCCGCCGGTCTTCCTTCTCACCCAGCCAGGGTTTTTTATTCACCTCATCCATAGTGAAGTTTTCGAAAGCTATAGCCTCGCCTTTGGTAGCAAACTGCTTACGCATACGTTTGCCGTCTCGCCCATTTGGGTAACACTCACACAACCATTTTCCATTCGGCTGTTTCCTGATGGTCATATTCAGATGCTCTTTATCACTTTGACTGCACGTCCTACCACTTCCACGTCATCGACAGAACACTCAAAAGATGTTCCATCCTGGTGAACCACTATTTTGTTTCCTGGGATGCGTGCAATTTTGACGATGCTTCTTACACCATCAATATCGACCAGCCAATGCCCATTACTAATTTGTTTCACAGATGTATCAACCATAAAACTGTCTGCTGCTGTTTTTACAAAAAGCGAATCATCAGCGTTAGAGTCCAGCAACCGACTATCCAGTAAAATTTCGCCATCCGATTGAAGTTCACCATTCTTCAACTCCGCATGTCGGATGCCTACAGAAGATATTTTAGAAATTGGTCTTACTGTAATGGTGGTTTTGCTTTTGAGATCTTTGTTTTCTGAACCAGATATAACCAGCTCACCCTGTCCGGTTGCCAGCCATAGAAGCGATATCCCAGTTTCCAAGGCGCATTGGATCACCCATTCTGCCGGAAAGCTGTCTCGTAAGTATCTGTTTGCCATAGTGCTTTTTGATACTTGAAGATGTTCGCAAAGCTGTTGGCGAGAGTTGAAATTGTAAGCCTTGATGAGCCTATTGATCGCATCGCGACCCCCGCTATCGTTTCCTGCTTTGATTAAACTCATAAGCAAAACCCTTGACGTATATAAAAAGTGATCTTAATATCCACTCATGGTTTGAAAAGCAAAACAAAACCATATAAAACGAGATATAAACGATAATAAACCAAGAGATACTGCACTATGAGCACAGATATATCAATTCGTGTACCAAAAGAGTTCGCAACTCCAGCAGAGTTCGCAGAATGGGAAGGGATCTCCCGTGGCTCGGTTTACCAAAAAATTCATCATGGGAAGCTGGCTAAGTACTTAGTTCCAAAGGTTAAAAACAAGGATCATGTACGTTTGCGTTACCTGATGTACAAAATTGACCAGGCGCGTGAATCACTTGGGCATTCCAATTTCAAAATCATGGTTGGTCTTCAAGTCTCATTATGAGTATCAAGGAAGCTCCGATCATGTTTGATTATTGCATTTCGAAACACCCACATTTTGATGAAGCCTGCCGGGCTTTTGCATTGCGCCACAACATGGCAAAGCTGGCAAAACGTGCAGGAATGAACGTACAGACGTTGCGTAACAAGCTGAACCCTGAGCAGCCGCACCTGCTTACTCCGCCCGAAATCTGGTTGCTGACCGATCTGACTGAAGACTCAGCGCTGGTTGATGGCTTTCTTGCACAGATCCACTGCCTGCCATGTGTTCCGATTAATGAAGTCGCAAAAGATAAACTGCCGGTTTATGTCATGAGCGCGACTGCGGAAATCGGGCGCGTAGCCGCTGGTGCCGTCTCTGGTGAGGTGAAAACTACCGCAGGCCGCCGTGATGCGATATGCAGCATTAACTCAGTTACCCGCCTGATGGCACTGGCTGCCATTTCTATGCAGGCGCGTTTACAGGCTAACCCGGCGATGGCAGGCGCGGTGGATACCGTGACGGGCCTCGGTGCGTCGTTCGGTCTGCTGTGAGGCGAGTATGTCAACGAAAGAACACTCTTTTGCATCGCTTCTCACCAGACAAAGCCCGGCTATGCACTACGGCCACGGCTGGATTTTGGGAAAAGATGGCAAGCGCTGGTGCCCCTGCCGCTCTCAGGCTGTACTGCTGGCTGACCTGTCAACAACCAAACAGGGGAAATCATGGCTATCGAAGGCGCTACAGCGACTGTTCCATTAAGCCCCGGTCAAAGGCTGGATGCGCTTAATCATATTGCGGAATTAAGGGCTAAAGTGTTCGGTCTGAATATTGAGCCGGAGCTGGAAAGGTTTATTAAAGATATGCGTGACCCTCGCGATATGAATCATAAACATAATGAGCGGGCACTGGCAGCCATATTTTATATGGCAAGAATCCCGGCAGAGCGTCACGGCGTCAATATCAGTGATCTGACTACTGACGAAAAGCGGGAGCTGATTAAAGCAATGAATCATTTTCGTGCAGTGGTGAGCTTATTTCCCAAACGGTTAACCATGCCGAATTAACCCAATACCGAAATTAGTGGCGTAAACCCGCCGGGCATTCCTTTGCCTGCATTCAGGAGAAATAAAAATGCGAAATATTGAAACCCGTAATTTCAAAGCCGATGAGGCTGTGCTTACTGCTTTATTGAGTAAGGCAAAAAATGAGCAGCGTAGTGATGATGCACTGGCCGTTTCCTTTCGACTGTCTGCCATCGCTATTCATGCACGGAAGAAAGAACTGACCGCGACTGAAATCATTGAGCTGTTGGATACAGAGGCCGTTTGTTTTGAAAATCAGTCTCAGGAGCTTCGCTGATGGCTGATTCAATGGATCTTGTACAGCAGCGTGTGGAAGAAGAACGTCAGCGCCACATTCACACTGCGCGCAACAGGCAGCCGGGCGTTTCCCGTGTTCTCTGCATTGATTGTGATGTACCTATTCCGCCAGCGCGCCGCCGTGCTGTTCCGGGCGTGCAGTGCTGTGTCACCTGTCAGGAAATGGCAGAACTGAAAAGTAAACATTACAACGGCGGTGTGATATGAGCACGATCCTTAAATGGGCGGGTAACAAAACCGCCATCATGCCTGAACTGAAAAAACACCTGCCTGCTGGCACGCGACTGGTTGAGCCGTTCGCGGGTTCCTGTGCCGTGATGATGGCGACAGATTACCCGCAATATCTTGTTGCTGATATTAATCCCGACCTGATTAATATGTACCGGGTTATTTCTGAAAGCCTGCATAAGTTCATGGCCGAAATTCGTGAGTATTTTATCGAATTTAACAGCGCCGCCGGTTATTACTTTATCAGGGAACGTTTTAACACCAGTTCGGAACTGAGTGATATTCAGCGCGCGGCCTGTTTTTTATATTTAAATCGCCATTGCTATCGCGGGCTGTGTCGTTATAACAAACAGGGAAAATTTAATACACCGTATGGCAATTATAAAAAGCCATACCGCCCCGGTGATGAAATCTTTGCTTTTGCGGAGAAAGCGAAACGCGCCACCTTTATTTGTGCCAGCTATGACGAGACGCTGGCGCTGTTGCAGGCAGGAGACGTCATTTATTGCGACCCGCCTTACAATGGCACATTCAGCGGTTATCACACCGCCGGTTTTACAGAGAGCGATCAGTATCATCTGGCCTCTGTTCTTGCGCGCCGGTCATCAGAAGGCCACCCGGTTATCGTGTCCAACAGCGACACGCTCCTGACCCGTTCCCTTTATCGTGATTTCACCTGCCATCGCATTACTGCAAAGCGCAGCATGGGCGTGGCTGAGGGGGCAGGCAAGTCTGCACAGGAAATCATTGCCGTTGCCGGGCATGACCGCATTAATCGGGTTTATCCGGCGCACAGAGATATGCACCCGGTTATTTCAGCGGTGCAGGCGTGACGTTAAGTAAGTTCACTTCCCCCAATGTACTCACGGCGGGCGGCTCGGATGAGGCCGCCTTAGCCTTTCCATGGAATAAACCAAAAAAAGCAGTTAATCCAAAAACCGACCCAACGAACGTTGCGCCGGTTTCTGCGCTTTCAAACCTGATCGCTCTTTACGCTGCGGATAATGAGCAGGAACAGCTGCGCCGTGAGGCGCGGAGTGATGAGGTGTGGGATCGCTATTTCTTCAATGAATCGCGTGATCCTGTTCAGCGTGAAATGGATCAGGATCGGCTGATTGGCCGGGCTAAAATGGCCCGCGAGCAACAGCGCTTCAATTCCGATCTGGTGATACTGGCTGATGTAAACGCCATGCCGTCCCATATCAGCAAACCTCTGCTGGAGCGGATTCAGTATTTCCACAAGCTGGGGAGGCCAAAAGCCTGGTCCCGCTATCTGCGCGAAACAATCAGGCCGTGCCTTGAAAGGCTGGATCGCGTGCGCGACAGTCAGGTGTCGCCGTCATTCCGGTTTATGGCAAGCCGGGACGGGCTGGAGGGGCTGCTTATCCTGCCGGAAATGAATCAGCACCAGGTTAAACGCCTTGCCACACTGGTCGCGGCACACATGAGCATGTGTCTTGATGCTGCCTGCGGCGATCTGTTTGTTACCGATGACGTAAAGCCGGAACAGATCCGCCAGTCATGGGAAAAGGTCGCCGCAGAGGCGATGCGGCTTGATGTAATCCCCCCGGCCTTTGAGCATCTGCGCCGTAAAAAGCGCCGCCGTAAGCCTGTACCCTATGACCTGATCCCGCCTTCGCTGGCCCGGATGCTGTGTGCTGACTGGTGGTATCGCAAACTGTGGCAGATGCGCTGCGAGTGGCGGGAAGAACAGCTGCGCGCCGTGTGTCTGGTCAACAGGAAAGCTTCTCCGTATGTCAGCTATGAAGCCGTGATCCACAAACGCGAGCAGCGCCGCAAATCGCTGGAGTTCTTCCGCTCTCATGAGCTGGTCAACGAAGACGGCGACACGCTGGACATGGAAGACGTGGTAAACGCCAGCGCCAGCAACCCAGCGCACCGCCGTAATGAAATGATGGCCTGCGTAAAAGGGCTTGAGCTGATTGCAGAAATGCGCGGTGATTGCGCGGTTTTCTACACCATCACCTGCCCGTCGCGCTTCCATGCCACTTTGAACAACGGCAGACCGAATCCAAAGTGGACCCGTGCCACCGTCCGGCAGAGTAGTGATTATCTGGTGGATACCTTTGCTGCTTTCCGCAAAGCAATGCACAAAGCCGGGCTGCGCTGGTATGGCATCCGCGTTGCCGAACCGCACCACGATGGGACCGTACACTGGCACCTGCTGTGCTTTATGCGTAAAAAAGAACGCCGCTCTATCACCGCCATGTTGCGTAAATTTGCCATCCGCGAAGACCGCGAGGAGCTTGGCAACAATACCGGGCCGCGCTTCAAATCCGAGCTTATTAATCCACGTAAAGGCACGCCAACAAGCTATATCGCCAAATACATCAGCAAGAATATTGACGGGCGGGGACTGGCTAAAGAAATCAGTAAGGAAACCGGCAAATCGTTGCGCGACAGCGCCGAGCATGTCAGTGCCTGGGCATCACTGCATCGTGTCCAGCAGTTCCGCTTCTTTGGCATTCCCGGACGTCAGGCATACCGCGAGCTGCGGTTACTGGCCGGACAGGCCGCAAGAGTACAGGGCAACAGCAAAGCGGGCACGGCGGTGCTGGATAACCCGCGTCTGGATGAAGTGCTTGCTGCTGCTGATGCGGGTTGTTTTGCTACTTATATCATGAAGCAGGGCGGCGTGCTGGTCCCCCGCAAACATCATCTTGTCAGAACGGCCTACGAGCTTAACGACGAGCCGGGCACCTACGGCGATCACGGCATCCGTATCTATGGCATCTGGTCCCCAATTGCCGAGGGCCGGATTTGCACACATGCGGTGAAGTGGAAAAAGGTTCGTAAGGCCGTTGACGTTCAGGAGGCGACAGCCGACCAGGGCGCTTGCGCCCCTTGGACTCGTGGCAATAACTGTCCCCCTGTTGAAAATTTGAACCAGACAGGGGGGGATTTACCCGATATTAAAACGATGAATGAGAAGGAACTACATGATTACCTTCATAACATGAACCAGAGGGAACGGCGGGAACTTATCGCCAGGCTCAGGTTGGTTAAACCTAAGCGGAAAAAAGCCTATAAACAGACCATTACGGATAAGCAACGCCAGCAGCTTGAGGCGGAACTGAGTCTGAGAGGGTTTGATGGCAGCGAGTCAGAGATTGATCTGCTTATGCGCGGCGGCAGTATTCCATCCTCTGCCGGATTACGCATTTTCTACCGTAATCAGCGGTTGCAGGAAGATGATAAATGGCAGCAATGGTACTGAATGGGGCTGCTAAAGCTCGTTATAAGATTTGTCTGCTTGAATGTTAAAAATCATTTTACATTTAGAAATACTCGTTATACTGTATATACATACACTATATTTATGTACAGTGCTCAATGTTATAACGCAGTGACGGAGGAAAAGTGCAGGATTATCTTTTGGAGTCTTTGAAGCTCCAGCGCATTGATTTTTTTATCAAGCTTGTTGCGGCCAGTGAATGCAGCGATGAAGAAAAGCGACTGGCTATCCAGTGGGTGTCAGAGCTGACTGACGAGTTAATGGCGAAAATTCGCAGCCATGAATATAGCCGCTCAATGGACGTCATGAGCCAGGGGGAATCTGTATGCGCATTGAAATAATGATCGATAAAGAGCAGAAGATTAGCCAGGCAACACTTGATGCACTTGAGTCCGAGCTTTCTCGTAATCTGCGCCCTTTTTATCCCAATACAGCTATTCGTATCCGCAAGGGCAGTGCCAATGGTGTTGAACTCAGCGGGTTAAAGCTGGACGCAGACAAAAAGCGAGTGATGGAGATTATGCAGCAGGTCTGGCAGGACGACAGTTGGTTAAATTAGCTAATCTTACGGACGATATACTGGTTTTTACCGTCTGTAAGATCAAGTAGCGGGTCTTGCGAAGCGTTCATGTGTAGTGCATGACTATGCTGCATGAATTCGCATGATCGTTTGAGGATCGTTTTAACCCCGGCCCGTCAGTTCTGGCGGGCTTTTAGTTATGTCATGCAGGTGCATGAAAACCGCTACATAAAGCGGGCAGGCGTGGCGGGGGTACGAGCGCGCGCATTCACGTAAATATTTACAAATCTTAACAGTTGGCGTAGATTTTGTGGTGACCATACTCAGCAATAAAGGAAACCTGAATGTCGTTCCAATACCAACAATTCAAGGATGTGAATCTCTCAGATCCTTTTTTTGACTCGCTAAAGTCTGATTATCCTAAGTTTGAACAGTGGTTCGTGTCTAAGGGGGAAGCGCAGGCATATGTCTCTTACAATGAAGCACTGGTAATTGATGGATTTCTTTATTTAAAAGTTGAAGAAGAAGAGCTTAATGATATGACGCCCCCTTTTCCATTAAAGAAGAGAGTCAAATGTGGAACTTTCAAAATAGATGGTCACGGTACTAAATTAGGCGATAGGTTCGTTAGGAAAATATTTGACTTTTCTCTTACATACAGTATTGATGAAATTTAAGTGACAATTTTTGATAAACACCAAGGATTAATAAGGTTATTAACAAAGTATGGGTTTATCTTAACATCAAGAAAAAATGAACAAACCCACAGTGGGCAAGAGGGTGTTTATTTTAAAGATTTTGTTTGGAGAGATTAGTCATGTCTATTAAAAATTATCCTATGGTTAGAATGAATCAAAGAAATTTCCTTCTTAGTGTTAAACCAGAGTGGCACACAAGATTGTTTCCTGATTCAATTTTGAATAATGAGGATGAATCTATAATTAAAGATGTATCGCATACAAATAGCATCCATAAAGTTTATCTCGCAGGGATGAAGGGGATGGACAATTTGCAGGCCGGCGATAACCTTTTAATTTATCGGACAACTGACCAGCCTAACATGGCTTATTATCGAGCAGTAGCAACATCTGTATGTGTTGTAGAAGAGTACAAAAACATTAATGAATTTTCTAGTATCGATGAATTCAAGTCTTACTGCGCTCCCTATAGCGTATTTACTGATTCAGAGCTTGGCTTACTCTATAGAAGAAAAAATTACCCTCACGTCGTCAAGTTTTCCTATAACTTCCCGTTAAAAAAACGTATTATAAGGAAAGAGCTAATGGAAATCACTGGATACGACAATAGCAATTATTGGGGTTTTTTACGGTTAAGTGATGCTCATCTAAGGGCAATACTTGAAGCGGGAGAGGTTAATGAAAGTCTTATTGTCAATTAAACCTGAATATGCTGAATCAATTTTAGATGGACAAAAAAGGTTCGAATTCAGAAAGACAATGTTTCGTAACAAAGAAGTCAAGACGGTTGTTATCTATGCAACTATGCCTGTGGGTAAAGTCATTGGAGAGTTCGAAATAGATGAGATTATATCATCTGAGCCATCTGAGCTCTGGACTATTACTAAGCGATATGCAGGAATTACCCGTGGATTTTTCGACGAATATTTTTCAGATAAGAACAGAGCATTTGCAATTGCGGTAAAAAATCCTCGCCGCTATGAGAGCCCGCTATCCTTATCCGAGTTAATCCCCGGAGCTGTTCCTCCCCAGTCTTTCCGTTATATCTGACTAAACGATAAGCAGGCAATTTTGGCCTGTTTATCATTATCAGCTAATTTCTTTCAAAGCTACTGAAAAGTCTTCATTAGTTGGTTCGTTCAGAATTAGTAATGGAATTGATAATGCCTCACATATTTCAACGGCATTCTTTCTTTCTTTTTCTCTAAGTTCAGCTGCTGAATAGTGAAGAGTAGCTCCTCTTTTTTTAAAGCGCTCCTCAATTTTTATGTCCTCACACTCGATTAGAATTACGCCATCGAGTTTCATTTTTTTAAAAACATCTTTTTTCAACTCAATTAGTTCGCCCTGACTTCCAACCAAAACAAAATGACCATCAAGCAGTAAGTTTGAATCAGACTCACTTATCTCGGACAACTTTGAAATCAAAAAATTCTGATTCTCTTCGGCAGTTGATGTTTTTTTATCTGGGTTGAAGTTATGCCCCTTAGCTTCAGATATCAGTGCGCTTGCGCTTTTGTGAATAAAATTATTCTCTTTTGCATATAAACCACAGATGGTACTTTTACCTACAGCATGTGCTCCTGCTATAAAAAATATCATTTTCAAAACCTTTTGTTGGTTAATTTCACAGGAAGTAGTATCATTATGATAAGGTAATAGCAAGGGAATTTAATGTAAAATGAAAAAATATGATGCATTATCAATAATATATCCCGCTGTAGAAAATATATTGTCAGGTTCTAAAAAAGTTGAAATAAGATCTTGGTTGCCTCCTGTGTTACCATTTTTCAATTTGGTTCTTGTTGAAAATTTAAGATATTTAAAAGATGGTGATGAAGATCTAAGTGGGTGTGCGAAAGCGATGGTCGATGTTGTAGATTATAAAAAATGGACATATGAAGACTTTTTGGAGCAACCTGATAGCGTGAAATTAGGTAGGGCTTGGAAGGATGGGTATTATATTTGGATTCTCGATAATATCAGGCTTATAGAAAATAAAAATCAATGTTTAGCAAAAAAAGGTATATATTCTTTGGAGCTTGAAATTTAGATGCCACCTTTTTATAAGGCGGCGTCTGGATTATTCCAACTTATATTCATTAAATTTAATTATATTTTTACCTATCCAATTATTTAACTCTTCTAATCTTTTTTGCAGCGGCATCAATTCATTCCTCACAAACACCCGACTGGCCTTTTCCACATCCCCAAAGCCCCCAACATTATTCGGCATGATCCCCATCATCTGTGGCGGCACACGGTGCGCGGCCAGCATGTCATCGCGGCTCACGTTCTTGATATTCAAAAACTCATCTTTCGCCGCTACCTCAGACAGCGGGATAATCTGAATCCCGTCCTTCTTGCCGTTCGGTGAATACATAAACAGGTTGCGGAAGTTGCCCGGCCCTTTGGCGCTTTTCATCGCTTTGCGGATGTTGTCCACGTCTTCCTGATTCTGCGCAGCGTCGGTCATGTACATGATAAAACCGGCATGGCTGCCGTTAAGGTAATACTTACGGCGGAACAGGGTGGCCGACTCGTTAAGCAGGGTGGACGGGATGGCGGACAGGTATTCCGGCAGGCCGTAAATCTCCTGATTGAGATCCGGCTCCATCAGGTGAAACACGCTGCCGGGCGTAAACTGGTAGGGCTGGGTGGTCATGCCGTACTGTGCAAACCAGTAGGTGTCCAGATCCGTCCCGCGCCGGGTAAATTTTGCCAGCGTCGGCTCAAGTGAAATAATCCCGCCGAGGCGGTTGGTGCGCTTTTCCAGATAGGCATTGCCGAAGACCAGATAATCCTGCACAAAGCGGCTGAACGCCTGCTGACTCAGCAGCGGATGCGGGATAAAGGTACTGGTCAGAATGTTACGTTTCACGTTGATCGGTGAGCTGTGATGCACGGCTGCGCGGAAGGTGCGCGCCAGCCCGTCAAAGCTCACCGGCGGTTCATACCACCTGTCCAGCACTACGCATTCCACATAGTCCAGCAGTTCGCGGCGGTCCAGCACCGGGATCGGATCGCCAAAGGTGAAAGCTTCAGCCGCTGCGCCGCCGGTCATGTTGTTCTGCTGCACGGGCTGCGTGCGGGTGCGGTTTCTGCGTTTGCTCATTTAAAAAATCTCCATAATGTTGCGGGTGTGGGCGGATTCGCCCTGCAACGGTTCATTTGCCAGCGCGTGCATGGTGGCCCAGGCTAAATCGGCGTGGCTGGCTTCTTCGCTGCGGCTGGCTTCATAGGTTGGCCGGTTGCCGCTGGCCGTGGTGGTACGGCGAATAGCTATAAAGGATTGCGCGATGTCGAGGTGTCCGGCGTCAAACTCCAGGCGTCCGCCGCTGATGATGTCGAACGCCTTCAGCACCAGGGCGTTTTTTACGTTCGGGTTATAGACAAACTCTTTCACCGCCGGAAAGAACGCTTTCACGTTCTCATAGACGCCGAGGCCGACGCCGGTGGAGTCAATGCCGATATAAGTCACGTTATACTGCTGCGTCAGCCTTTTAATGGACTCGGCCTGGGCGCGAAAATCCATGCCGCGCCACTGGTGGCGCTCCAGAATGCGGAACTTACCGCCCGGCACGGCGGGGGGCGCAATCACCACGCATCCGGCGCTGTCGCCGTTCTGCGTCCCTTTCGCCGGGTCGTAACCGATCCAGACTTCCCGCCAGCCAAACGGGCGCAGGGCCAGCGCTTCGAAGTCATCCCACACTTCCCAGCTGTCCACCATGCACTTTTGCAGCAGTTGCAGCGGGAATACTGAGGCGAGGTCGTCCACAAATTCGCACATCAGCAGGTTCTGGTATTCCGGCGGGCTGTACTCCAGCCGTAACTGATCGAGGTCGAAAAGGTTACAACCGCCGCGCACCGCATCTTCCACCGTGACAATCTGGCGGTACTGACCGTCATCACAGATGCGCCCCGGCGACAGGTTCGGGTGGGTCAGGTCGATATCCACGCGATCCACTTTTGCCCGGCCACGGTTGAACAGCGCCCCGGACCAGAACGGATACGCGCTGTGGGTCAGGCTCGAAGGTGTGGAGAAATACGTCTGCCGCCATTTTTTGTGCAGCGCCATGCCGGACGCCACCTTCCGCAGCTCCTGGAATTTCGGTATCCAGAAATATTCATCCAGATACAGATTACCGTGGTAGCTCTGCGCGGTACGGGCATTGGTGCCGAGGAAGTACAGGCACGCGCCGTTCGCCAGCGTCATCGGGTCGCCCTTCAGCTCGACGTCCACCTCTTTCGCAAACTCAATGATGTACTGTTTGAAAACGTGCGCCTGCGCCTTACTGGCCGACAGAAAAATCTGGTTGCGCCCGGTGGTCAGCGCATCGATCAGCGCCTCGCGGGCAAAGTAGAAGGTGGCACCAATCTGGCGGGATTTAAGCACGTTGCGGATGCGATGCCGGTTGCCCGCATCCCACCAGTTACGCTGATAGCCGAACAGCGAGCCGTGAAAAATCTCCTGCAACTTTTCTATTTGTTCGTCGGTGAAAACGTTCTTTTCCGGCGGCTTACGCGGTCCGCTGTTGCGGTTTGCTACTTTCGGATTGAGATCCGCCTCGTTGCCGCCGTTGCTGAATTTGCCGATGCGCGCATGGCGCTCTGACTGGCGCGCCAGCAGGTCGATCTCCTTAAAATCTTTCCCTTCTTTCTGCTCCTTCATGATGAGCTGGCAGTAACGCGCGGCGGTGGTCAGCTGCATCTGGTCAAGCGGGCCATACTCGCCCCACTTATCGCGCTTCTTCCAGCTGTGAACGGTTGCGGGTTTCTCTCCCAGCATTTCAGCAATGCGGGCGATACGGTATCCCTGAAAGTACAGAATTAAAGCCTGCCTGCGGGGATCGAGGTCTTCGGGGGCGGGTGTCGTTGTCATCGTCCCAAAATACGGCTCCGGCACACCCTTTTCCGCTGTGCCTCATTGTGTGGCCTGCCGTACAACGTGCTTGCGTTGTTTCAGTGTCTCTGAGCCGCAAACATAAGGCTCTCAGAGGTTTTACCTAACGGAGCCTGGCTCATGACAGTAACTGCAAAACGTTTTCGGATCGGGGTGGAAGGTGCCACCACGGACGGACGCGAAATTTCCCGCGAATGGCTGGTGCAGATGGCCGCCGCCTACAGCCCGGCGGTGTACACCGCCACTATCAATCTGGAACACATCAAATCTTACGCACCGGACAGCACCTTTAACCGTTATGGCACGGTGAGTGCGCTGGTTGCAGAAGAAATCACCGACGGCCCGCTGGCCGGAAAAATGGCGCTGTATGCCGACATCCTGCCCACGCCCTCTCTGGTGGCGCTGGTGAAACAGGGACAGAAGCTGTTTACCTCAATGGAGGTGAGCACCAAATTTGCCGACACCGGCAAAGCCTATCTGATCGGCCTCGCCGCCACCGACGATCCGGCCAGCCTCGGCACCGAAATGCTGGCCTTCAGCGCGAAAGCCGAACTGAACCCGCTGGCAAACCGCAAGCAGCACCCGGAAAACCTGTTTACGGCGGCCACCGAAACCGTGATCGAACTGGAAGAAGGAGAGGATAAGCCCGCGCTGTTTACCCGCATTAAAGCCATGTTCAGCAAACAGCAGCAGTCAGAGGATGCCCGTTTTAATGACGTGCATCAGGCGGTTGAGCTGATTGCCACGGAACAGCAGGACTACAGCACCCGCACCGACAGGGCGCTGGCTGAACAGGTCACGCGCCTTGGCAGGCTGGAAACTGCGCTTAACCAGCAGCGTGATGATCTGAAAACGCAGGGCGATGCCTTCAGCGAGCTGAAAACGACGCTGGAGCGTGAAGACGGCCGCCGGGATTTTCGCCCGCGCACGCCGGGTGGCAATGCGCCAGCCGGACATCTGACCAACTGCTAAAGGAGCAGCAACCCCATGAAAAAACAGACCCGTTTTGCCTTCAACGCTTTTCTGGTGCAGCTGGCGCGCGTGTATAACGTTCAGCAGGACGAGCTGCACGGTAAGTTCAGCGTGGAGCCGTCCGTGGCGCAGACGCTGGAAGATACCATTCAGCAGTCCGCCGCGTTCCTGACCCTGATTAACGTGATTGGCGTCACCGAGCAGTCCGGCCAGCTGCTGGGCCTCGGCGTTGGCAGCACCATTGCCGGGACCACCGACACCGGCGCGAAAGAGCGTGAGCCGTCCGATCCAACGAGCATGTCAGATATCACCTATAAGTGTGAGCAGACCAACTTTGATACGGCGATCACTTACGCCAGGCTGGACCTGTGGGCGAAGTTTCAGGATTTCCAGACCCGTATCCGCAATGCCATCGTGCAGCGTCAGGCGCTGGACCGCATCATGATCGGTTTTAACGGCACGCAACGCGCCCGCACCTCAAACCGCACGGAAAATCCGCTGTTGCAGGACGTTAACAAGGGCTGGTTGCAGAAG
Organism: Erwinia mallotivora; assembly: GCF_000590885.1. GTDB lineage: Bacteria > Pseudomonadota > Gammaproteobacteria > Enterobacterales > Enterobacteriaceae > Erwinia > Erwinia mallotivora. The sequence goes on along the minus strand of NZ_JFHN01000041.1, from coordinate 6,342 downwards.
GTCCGCGAGGATGCACCCGATAACGTAATGGGCAGCAGCACCAAAGATGGCGTCACCACCAAAGAGGCGGTGAAAGTGGGCAAAGGGGGCACTTACGCCAACCTCGACGCGCTGGTAATGGATGCGGTAAGTGAACTGATCGATCCCATCTTCCAGGATGATGACGGACTGGTGGTGATCTGTGGCCGTGAGCTGCTGGCGGACAAGTATTTTCCGCTGGTCAACAACGAACAGGCGAACACGGAAAAGCTGGCCGCCGATCTCATTATCAGCCAGAAACGCATGGGTGGCTTGCAGGCGGTGCGTGCGCCCTATTTTCCGGCCAGTGCCGTGCTGATCACCCGCCTGGATAACCTCTCCATCTACTGGCAGGAGGACTCCCGCCGCCGCTCGCTGATTGATAATCCAAAGCGTGACCGCATCGAAAACTTCGAATCAGTCAACGAGGCGTATGTGGTGGAGGATTACCGCTGTGCGGCGCTGGTTGAAAACATTGAAATCGTGGCGGCTGCCCAGCAGCCTGCCGTTGCAGAGGGCTAAACCATGAGCCTGAGTCCTGCACGGCAGCACCGCCAGCGCATTCAGGCTGAACAGGCCGCCCGGCAGGGCGGCAGTGTTCGCCACGCCAGCGGCTATGAGTTGATGCTGATGCAGCTTGGTGAAGACCGCCGCCGCCTCAAGGGTATTCAGTCCACCGTGAAAAAAGCCGACATCAAAATTGAAGTGTTGCCGAAGTATGCCGCGTGGGTGGACGGCGTACTGGCCGCCGATGGCGCACAGCAGGATGACGTGCTGATGTACGTGATGCTCTGGCGCATTGACGCCGGTGATTATGCCGGTGCGCTGGTGATTGGCCGTCACGCCCTGCGCCACGGCTGGGTGATGCCGCAGGGTTTCAGCCGCAACGTGCAGACTCTGCTGGCCGAGGAAATGGCCGACGCGGCGAAAAATGCCCTTCAGGCAAACAACGCCTTCGATCCGGCCCTGTTGCTGGAGGCGCTGGAGGTAACGGGGGAACTGGATATGCCCGACCAGTCCCGCGCCCGCCTGCACAAGTCAACTGGCTGGTTACTGCGCGACACGCAGCCCGTTGCGGCGCTGAACCATCTGCAACAGGCGATGCTGCTTGATGAGCGCAGCGGTGTGAAAAAAGACATTGAGCAGCTGGCGCGGCGAATCCGTAACGCCAGCTGATAACCGGACGTGCCCACGCGCGGGGCGGCACGGGGTGGCGACAGGCAGCGCCGCATCAAAACCCTGTCCACCGCCCAACCTTTTCAGGAGTAGCAATTGATGGAATTCGTAGCGCCGCAAAAGGCGGCGGGAACGCCGGAAATTATCCCCAACAACTCATTCTGGCCCGATATCGATCTGGCGAAATTTCGCAGCGCGATGCGCGTAGACGGCACCGTGACGCCGGAGCGTCTGCGGCAGGTGGTGCTTACTGCCATGTCGGAAATCAACGCGGAGCTGTACCCGTGGCGCGAGCGTCAGGAACTGGCCGGGTTTAACAGCCTGGCCGAGGTGCCGGGAGAGCGTCTGGCCGGTGAAAGCGCGCGCCTGCACCACTATCAGAATGCCGTGTGGTGCTGGACCCGCGCGGTGCTGAACGAGCGTTATCAGGACTTTGATGCCACCGCCGCAGCGGTCAGGCGAGGTGAGGAACTGGCGGACGGCACTGGCGATCTGTGGCGCGACGCCCGCTGGGCCGTCAGTCGCGTGCAGAACATGCCGCACTGCACGGTGGAGCTGATCTGATGAAAGTGCGTGCGCAGCAGTATGACACGGTGGACGCGCTCTGCTGGCGTCACTACGGGCGCACGCAGGGCATGACCGAACAGGTTTTGCAGGCCAATCCGGGGCTGGCGGAACACGGCCCTATCCTGCCGCACGGGCTGGAAGTGGAGCTACCGGACGTGACAACGGCGGCCATCGTGCAGGCCGTCCAGCTTTGGGACTGAATCATGTGGGAGAAAATCAGCACCTTTATCACCTGGTGCATTGCGGTAGTGATGGCGTGGCTGGGTGGCATGGATCTGAAAGACGTGTCCACCGTGGCCGGGGTATTTATCGGCCTGCTGATGGCGCTGATCAGCTGGTATTACAAGCACCGCACTTACCAGCTGCTGGCGCGCGGGCGCATCACGCAGGAGGAATATGAATCTGCAAACCGTTAAGCGCTGCACTATCGGCGCGGTGCTGGCCCTTGCCGCCACGCTGCCGGGGTTTCAGCAGTTGCACACGTCGGTGGCGGGACTGAGGCTGATTGCTGACGCTGAAGGGTGCCGCCTGAAGCCTTACCAGTGCGAGGCGGGCAGGTGGACCGACGGCATTGGTAACACGTCCGGCGTGGTGCCGGGCAAAAGCATCACTGAGCGGCAGGCGGCGGGCAATTTTATCCGTAACGTGTTGCGCGTTGAGGCGGCACTGGCGCGCTGCGCTGCGGTCACCATGCCGCAGCCGGTATATGACGCGCTGGTGTCGCTGGCGTTTAACGTCGGCACCGGCAACGTTTGTGATTCGACGATGGTCATGCTGCTGAAACAGAATAAATGGCGCGAGGCGTGTTATCAGCTGCCGCGCTGGGTATACGTCAACGGCGTGGTTAATCCGGGGCTGAAAAACCGGCGTCAGCGTGAACTGGCATGGTGCCTGAAAGGAGCAACAGCATGATGCGCATTCTGTCGGTAATGGCGGTGGTGGTTTTGCTGCTGGCCGTAATCGGCGTGCAGTCGTGGCGGCTCAGTAATGCACACAACACCATCAGCACGCAGCAGACCACCATCGCGGGGCAGGGCAAAAAGCTGTCGCAGAAAAACGGCCAGCTGATTGCCCTGAAGATCCTGACGCAGACCAACAGCCAGGCGCAGACGCAGCTTTATGCCGCCGCCGAGCAGAACGGCAAATTATTGCGTGACCGACAGCGCACCATTGAGGAACTGAAACGTGAAAATGAAGACTTTCGCCGCTGGTCTGATGCCCGCCTGCCTGATGCTGTTATCCGGCTGCGGCAGCGACCGGCCCTCGCCGGAGGTGGCGCTTACCGTCAGTGGCTGTCCGAAAGTCACCCGCTGCCAGCTGGACCTGTCCGCGCCGCGCAGCAACGGCGAGCTGCTGGCCCTGCTGGATGAAACCGAGGCCGCCTGGGCGGTCTGTGCCGATAAGGTAGACACCATCATCAGCTGTCAGGAAAAAGACGATGAACAAGCCGCAGTCCTTACGCCTCGCCCTGAATAAGTTGGTGGCCTATGTGGCTGAAAACCCGGACCGTCTGCACCTGTTTGTGGATAACGGCCAGCTGGTTGCCACCTCTGCCACGTCGATGTCGTGGGAGTATCGCTACACGCTGAACGTGGTGATCACTGACTTCACAGGCGACCAGAATCTGCTGATGGCCCCGGTGCTGTTCTGGCTGCGGGAAAACCAGCCGGACGCGCTGCAAAACAGCGCTGCGCGGGAAACGCTGTTTTCGTTTGAGGTGGATATTCTCGGCAATGATCGCTGCGATATCAGCATCACTCTGAAGCTGACCGAGCGGGTTGTCGCCACTGTTGCGGACGGCAAAACCCGCATTGAGGCAGTGGCAGAGCCGCAGACGCCGGAGGAATTCTGGACGGTGAAACATGGCTGAACTGCATGAGGTGGACGCCTGGCTGGCTGCGCTACTGGCAAAGCTGGAACCGGCGGCAAGGAAAAAAATGTTGCGCGAGGTGGCGCGGGACGTGCGGCGCATTCAGCAGGCTAATATCACCGCGCAGCGCTCCCCGGATGGTAGTGCATGGGAACCGCGCCGGGTAACGGCCCGGACGAAGCCGGGAAGAATTCGCCGCAAGATGTTTGCAAAGCTTAAGACGGCGAAGTATCTCAAGGCGCAGGCAAATGCGGATTCAGCAGAGATCGCCTTTGTGCCTGCGGTGCAAAGGCTTGCCCGCGTTCATCATTACGGGCTGCGGGATCGGGTGAACAGGCGTGGCAATGTAGTTAAATATGCAGAGCGGCCACTGCTGGGCATAAATAACAAGGTGGAAAGCTTGGTGCAAAGGATAATTCTGCGTTGGTTGATTGAAAAGTGAAATGCCAATAATTGCATTTTTTATCACTTGCTTGTGAAATATTCATTTAGCTCAGAAATAGATGTTTCTTTGCTTTTTGGTTTAAAAAAATTGTGGTTTTGAAGTAAAAATCCTTCGCTTACTCTAGTCTTGAGTACATCCCAACTCAGCAGGCTGAATATACATCTTATTAATATTATTCTTAGGTGTTCCATTGCAATGATAATGTTAGTGAATTGTTCACTTGGGAGCAAATCTCCGTGTATTAAAACATTGCGAATGGTCAGTAATCCTGTGATGTTTTTTTGTTTGTCATCAAATAGAGGCCAAGTATCGTTTGTTTTTATATTAAAATTTTCAAATAACATTAGAGCTGACTCTTTGAATGATGGTCGATTTAGTTCATTAAGTTTGTTTTTTATTTTTCTGCGCTCATCTTTAAAATTAATAAGTTCAGATTTAATGATGGCTGCCAATGTTTTTTTTAATGATGAAAACTTGTCATTAGCGAGTATGAACTCTGCTCCGGTGCTTCTTTTAAATGCAAGAATTATGGATTCTAATGCTTGAAAATATGATAGGAATGTTAATTCAACTACAGTCTTTTTTCCTATTGTTAAAGAGTGTATGCAATTATTTATTTCTCTCTTGAAGGTGGAGTTTCTATATATAGGAAGAGTTTTTTCGAAAAATTCGTCTATGAGGTTCCTTTCAATTAATTCGGCAAAATATTCATTATGAATATCTTTGGGCTTTAGTTTGTTGCTTTTGTAATTCCAGATAATTTTGTTGCTGAATTCAGCCCTCCAGTTTACAGAGTTTACTTTTCTATCACACAAAAAAGTCATTAGGATAAGAATATCTTCAATTGATGGTTCTATTTCATTAGTAATGACTTCTTTTATGTTTTTAGTTTTTTTGGTCTTGGTGGTCAATGCTTGGTACTGGTCTGATTCAAAGTGTCCATCATTGCTGGTGTATGAAAAAAATGCGTCCGATTTAACATCGTATTCATTATCAATGTTAATTGATAAGGTTTCACCTTTTTTTCTTTTTACATTTCCATGTTGATTGGCTTGCGTAATGATTCTCGGGGAAAACATCGGTGATTTATTTATGTAATAGGTAATTAAACCAATTCTTTTTCTTTTTATACCTTCGATGCTTTGCGTGATGAACACTTCTTTAGGTTTTAATGAAAATTTAATTGTTGTTACGTTTCCCCAAGATATGCCAAGTTCTGTAATTGAAGTCCCAATAAATTCCTTTTTTTTCGATATGTCTCCAGTGATGTTTTTTGTGGATATTACCACTCGAACGTCTTTTTTATCATTAAGTTTTATAATGGAACTGTCAAATGTGGTTATATTTATTTTATTCCAGTGCGTATCATCCTCAATTTCAATACTACATTCAATATCTTTATAAATCTCATTTTCAGATTCAAATGTTAAGAGCTGATTATCTAGTTTTTTAACTGCCATTTGTTAATCCTTGTGTGGTCACTGGTACAACTTCACTTACTTGGTATCATTATGACAGCTTCTCATAATCGAACCATGAACTCACAACTTACTGAAATCATGCGCCTTATCACCAACCTGATCCGCACCGGCACAGTGTCCGAAGTGGACCCGGTGAACTGGCTGTGCCGGGTAAAAACGGGCGATCTCGAAACCAACTGGATTAACTGGCTCACCCTGCGCGCCGGTAATACGCGCACATGGTGGCAGCCCACCGTCGGGGAACAGGTTGTGCTGCTGAGCCTGGGCGGCAATCTGGAAACCGCCTTTGCGCTGCCCGCCATTTATTCTGAAGCGTTCCCGCCGCCAGACTATTCGGAAAGCGGCACCACCACCGTGTTTAAGGACGGTGGCTGGTTCCAGTACGAGCCGGGAACCGGTCAGCTGCTGATAAAGAACATTAAAAGCGTGCGCATTGAAGCGGTGGACGGCATTCAGCTGATCACCGACCAGTTTGGGGTACAGGCCAGCCAGACCAGTATTAATGGCGATGCGGTGATCAATGGCGACGTGACACAGGGCGGCGGCGAGATGTCCTCTAACGGCATCGTGGCAGACAAGCATCAGCACGACAAAGTGAAGTCGGGCGGCGATTTATCAGGAGGCCCGCAGTGATGTATCTCGGCATGAACCGCGACACCGGCGAAGCGGTGACGGACATCGATCATATCCGGCAGAGCGTGCGCGATATTCTTATCACGCCGGAGGGCAGCCGCGTGGCGCGCCGTGAATATGGCTCGCTGCTGTCACGGCTGACTGACCAGCCG
>NZ_JFHN01000040.1 GCF_000590885.1 Erwinia mallotivora | reverse complement strand
CCAGCCGCAGAACGAGGCGATCCGCCTTCAGGTTATGGCAGCAGTCTATACCGCTCTCAGCCGGTGGGAACCGCGCATCACCCTCAGCACCGTGAGCATAACCCGCGACTTTGACGGCTCTATGGTGGTTGAACTCACCGGCCAGCGTAACGACGGCTCCCCGCTTGCCATGTCGGTATCAACAGGAGGTAACAGTGGCAGTTATTGATCTTTCCCAACTGCCTGCGCCGGAAGTGATTGAGGTGCCGGACTTTGAAACATTGCTAACCGAGCGCAAGGAGGCGTTTATCGCACTCTTTCCGACAGATGAGCAGGCGGCTGTGCGCCGGGTGCTGGCACTTGAATCCGATCCCATCGTAAAAACCCTTCAGGAAAGTGCCTACCGCGAAATCCTGCTTCGCCAGCGCATTAACGAGGCGGCGCAGGCGGTGATGGTGGCCTATGCCCTTGGCAGCGACCTTGAACAGCTGGCAGCGGCGCATAACGTTGCGCGCCTGACCGTGACCCCGGCAAATCCTGACGCCGTGCCGCCCGTCGATGCGGTGATGGAAACCGACGATGCGTTGCGAGTGCGCGTGCCGGAAGCCTTTGAAGGGTTGTCCGTGGCCGGGCCAACGGCGGCGTATGAGTTTCATGCGAAAAGTGCTGACGGGCGGGTGCAGGACGTTTCAGCGACCAGCCCCTCACCGGCCACGGTGGTGATCACGGTGCTGAGCCGTGAGGGTGACGGCACGGCGACAGCGGATTTACTCGCCGGGGTGGATGCCGCACTGAACGCTGAAAGCGTGCGCCCGGTAGCGGATCGTGTTTCCGTACAGGGGGCGACCATTCACTCCTACAGCGTTAAGGCAAAGCTGCATCTTTTCGATGGCGTGGCTGCCGGTCCCTGCCTTGAGGCGGCAAACGCACAGCTCGCCGCTTACCTCATCGAGCAGAAAAAGCTGGGCCGCAGCGTGCGCCGTGAATCCTATGGGGCGGTGCTGCGCGTTGCCGGGGTGGACTGGGTGGAAATGACTGAACCGGCGGCAGACATCATCATGGATCGCACCCAGGCGGGAAGCTGTACCGGCACCGACCTGTCCGTGGCGGATGATGAGTTACTGGCATGAGTAACCTCAGCCTGTTGCCACCCGGTTCATCCGCGCTTGAACGTCGTCTGGCACAGGCGTGCAGCGGGATATCCGATTTAAACGTGCCGTTACGCGATTTGTGGAACCCGGCAACCTGCCCGGTCAGCTTTCTGCCTTATCTTGCCTGGGCGTTTTCGGTAGACCGCTGGGACGAAAGCTGGTCAGAAAGCATCAAGCGGCAGGTGGTCAGGGATGCGTTTTATATTCATCAGCACAAGGGCACCGTCAGTGCGATCCGGCGCGTGGTGGAGCCGTTCGGATTCCTGATCCGCGTGATTGAGTGGTGGAATACCGGCGACGTCCCCGGCACCTTTCGGCTGGATATCGGCGTGCAGGAGCAGGGCATCACGGAAGAAACCTACCACGAGCTGGAGCGGCTGATTGCCGACGCGAAGCCGTGCAGCCGCCATATGCTGGGTATGTCCATCAATTTGCAGAGCAGCGGCGTGCTGCCGGTTGCCGCCGCCTGCTACAGCGGCGACGAGCTGACCGTTTACCCTTACACCCCTGAAATCATCACCGTTGGCGGGCCGGGCTGGACCGGCGCGGCGGTGCATCTTATCGACCTGACGGAAGTGAGCACATGACCACAAAATATTTTGCCCTGCTGACCAGCCAGGGCGCGGCAAAGCTGGCCAACGCCGCCGCGCTGGGAACAAAGTTACAGATTACCGAAATGGCCGTTGGTGACGGCGGCGGGACACTGCCGACGCCGGACGCGGCGCAGACAAAGCTTGTCGGGGAAAAGCGCCGCGCCCCGCTGAACGCGCTGACGGTGGACGGCGCCAACAGCAGCCAGATTATTGCTGAGCAGATTATCCCTGAGAGCGAGGGCGGCTTCTGGATACGGGAAATCGGCCTGTTTGACGCCGACGGCGTGCTGATTGCGGTGGCGAACTGCGCGGAAACCTACAAGCCGCAGTTGCAGGAGGGCAGCGGCCGCACGCAGATGGTGCGCATGATAATCATCGTCAACAGCACCAGCGCGGTGACGATGAAGATTGACCCGTCGGTGGTGCTGGCAACGCGGCAGTACGTCGATAATGCCGTGATTGAGGTGAAGTCGTACGCCGATAAGGCGCTGGCCGCGCACCTCGCCGCCGTCAATCCGCACGCGCAGTATCTGCAAATCGCCGGTGCGCTGGCGGAAATCAAAGACGCCGGGCTGGCCGGAACGGTACTGGATAATCTCGGCCTGAAAGACGCGGCAAAGATGGGTGTGGCAACCGCCGCGCAGATGGTGGCGGGAACGGCAAAAGACCTGCTGCCCAGCGTGGCGGCGGTGGCGGGACTGTTCAGGAAAGGGCCGTTTTCAGACAGCGATTATGTGCGCATTCCTGACGTGCCGGGCGGGTTAATCGTGCAGTGGGCCAGAATCAAATCCGGTTCAGCCGGTAATTATGCCTGGACCTACCCGACCCCGTTCCCCGGCGGGCGGCTGACCGCGTGGGGGATGTGTCACCGGACCGACGTCAGCGGCACCGATTCCCCGACCATCTCCTTTGATGATGTGACCGACCCCAGCCCGAAAACGCTGACTAATTTTAACCTGCGCGTAAATGGCGTGGCCGGTGCCTATTCCGGCTTTGTCATCGCATTAGGATACTGATATGACCGAAGCTTATTTTTCACCCTCGCTGAAATCCTTTATCCCGGCGGAATGGAAAGACGACGGCACCTATAACGATGACACCTGGCCTTCAGATGCCGTACCGGTCACGACGGCGGAAGCGGCCAGCTACTGGAAGCAAACCCCGCCTGACGGCCAGCGGCTGGGCGTGGTGGACGGTCGCCCGGTGTGGGAAGACGAACCGGCGTTGACCCCGGAGCAACGAGCCGCGCTGGCCGAACAGCAAAAGGCGGTGTTACGGGCGCAGGCGCAGGCGACAATCAGCCTGTGGCAGACGGAATTGCAGCTCGACATTATCAGCGATGAAGATAAAACCCGCCTGATTGCGTGGATGAAATACATTCAGACGCTGAACTCGGTAGATACCGCTGAGGCGGAAATTGTGTGGCCGGAAAAACCCAGCGTATAGTGCCTGAACTGTTAATCCAGTGATGTAAAGCCAGTGCAAATCGTTCAACTTATGTTAATTGGCTCAGACCTGAACAGGCTGTTCTGCATGGAAGGGCCATATCGGATCTTACATGATTGTGCTTGTGTACGAGGTAAGCATTTCTACAGTGTAAGATGCCAGCGGGAATCTGTTTTACAGATATACAGAAGAATCTGAGTGACAGGTAGTTAAGAAAATCATTAATTTCATGATAGTATTGGCCCGTTTTCTATCATACCTGACAACTTGCAGGGAGCATTTCATGCAATTAATGAGAATGAGCTACAACGACCTGACAAAAGGTGGTGGCGAGGCAAAATTGCAAGTCTACGGTGTGGGCACTTTCCCGGTTTTTTCCGGACAGAAGCCTTACACCAATGATCCGAATTGTACTTATAAGCCTAACAGTGCCATTCCTGTTGGTCGCTACTGGATCGTATCACGTCCTGAAGGCAGTATCGCAAATCAGATTAGAGGGTGGGCCGTTGATTTTTGGAATAATTCAAACCATTCAGAATGGTTTGCTCTCTTTAATTCTCAAACGATGAGTGATTCCATCTTTATTAATGGCGTTGCCCGTGGCGGTTTTCGTCTGCATCCCTTACGACCAGATGGCTCCGGTGAAAGTGAAGGATGTATTACCTTCGTGCGCCGCACTGACTTCTACACAGTCAGGCAATCTTTACTTCGGAGAAATAAAATCCGTGTGCCGGGTTCAAGAAACGGCTTAATGGCTTACGGTTACGTTGATGTTCAGGGAGACAGTAATTTTGCAAACTGCAAAACTCGTTAGGAAGGTAGCAGGATTCGTCATCTGCTTTATTGTGGCATTTATGTTGTCGCGTTACGGAATGCCACTCTATTCGCTGACGGCGAGGCTTGTTGACTATTCCCACCAAACTTTCAGCCATTATCAAGATGACGTATATGAAGCGGGTACAGACCCTGTTACGTTTTTTTCACTTCTGGCGGTTATCACGATCTATGCCGTGGCGCTTTACTGGCTTGTGAAGATCGTAGTAACAAAAGTGAGAGGTCGTTAGGGTTCGCGATAGTTATTTTATTGTGAATAAATTATTTTAATTGAAGGGCCTTTCTGCACGGAATTTATAGTAATTATAAATGATTGTAATGGCCCTTTTGAAACTGTTTGCATATAAATCATTTGCACAATGTTATCTCCTGTATTCATACATTTTAAGATTTTTGTTGCGTATACCCCTATATTAAGGTTGAAGGAAAAATGGAAAGTCTGATTCAAACTGTTATCAAGTTCGACACATTAATCAGTACGCTTATAGCTATCGGTATAATATTATCGATGGTCTATGTTTTCTATTCCAGAAGCGGATCAACTTATAGCTTGTATTATCGTTTGTGGTCATTGCTCGTTGGAGAGAAAAATTTCCATGATGTGCATCTCGAAAGTTACATGCAGGAGAGGAAAGATTTAGATAAATTCAATGCTATATTCAATACTGATATAAAGAAAAAAAATGATCTGGATGATTTTTATAAGTGGTTAGTCAGATATGATATTGACATAAAGAAAATTTCCGAATCGAAAGGGAATTTTGATTTCCACAATATGAAAATGAGAAAACCTCATTGGATGCTTATCATTATGGCGGCTATTTTTTCGGTTTTAATGTTTATTTTTGGTGTGGCTATTGCGGCGATTAGTATAACTGATAAAGCGATACTGCAATTTCATGATGGTGAACCTTGGGTTTTAATAAACCATAATATGGCTAAGCCAATGTTCAATAAATATATCATTACTCCAAAGGATTGCCTGAAGGAAAACTATAATGCCAATAAAATAATGGAAAAAACCAAATTTTATCTTAGTACTGTAGAAACGATTTGTCATTCTTTTAATAGTAACACTGATAAAGAGATTATAGATAAATTCGTTGCTTCCCAAAAGAAAGTGTCATGGCTTACATTTGTTATTTTATACGTATCTTTTAGGTTTTTTATTTTTTCCACCAGGGGAGTTTGTGCCAGAGATTGTAGAACGTATATTAAAAAGCAATTAATTATAAAAAGACGATCTGTAAATGATTGACCTTAAATATCCCTTTTTTGAATCTTTGTTGTAAGGATTAAATGCAAGTTTTATCGTGTTTGAGTGTATCAATTTAACTAATTCAGTATCTTGTGTTTGTTTTTCCCTCTTACTGGATCAGATTTTTTTGTGTGACTGCCTGCACAACTCACCGTAACTGCATCTTTATCCTGTATGACAGACCATAGCGGAACCCCTTTAGAGAGGAACCGCCTTATGGCTCAGGATTATCATCACGGCGTGCGCGTTGAGGAAATCAACGAAGGCACCCGAACCATTACCACCGTCAGCACCGCCATTGTCGGACTGGTCTGCACCGGCGACGATGCCGACGCAGCCACCTTTCCGCTTAATCGTCCGGTGCTTCTTACTGACGTGCTCACCGCCAGCGGCAAAGCGGGCGAATCCGGTACGCTTGCCCGCTCGCTGGATGCCATTGCCGATCAGGCAAAACCTGTCACCGTCGTGGTGCGTGTGCCGCAGGGCCAGACTGAAGCGGAAACCACCGCGAACATCATCGGCGGCGTGACTGACGGCCAGCGCACCGGCATGAAGGCGCTGCTGGCCGCGCAGTCGGTGTGCGGCGTCAAACCCCGCATTCTTGGCGTGCCAGGCCACGATACAAAAGCCGTCGCTACTGAACTGTTGAGCGTGGCTCAAAGCCTGCGCGGGTTTGCCTATCTTTCCGCCTGGGGCTGTCAAAGCGTGGAAGACGCCATTGCCTATCGCGCCAACTTCAGCCAGCGCGAAGGGATGCTTATCTGGCCTGACTTCATCAGCTTTGACACGGTATTGCAGGCGGACGCCACCGCCTATGCCACCGCGCGTGCGCTGGGCCTGCGCGCCAAAATTGACGAGCAGACCGGCTGGCACAAGTCACTTTCCAACGTCGGGGTAAACGGCATTACCGGTATTTCAAAAGACGTGTTCTGGGATTTACAGGACCCCGCTACTGATGCCGGGCTGCTGAACCAGAACGACATCACCACGCTTATCCGCAAGGATGGTTATCGCTTCTGGGGTTCCCGCTGCCTGAGTGATGATCCGCTGTTTGCCTTCGAGTGTTACACCCGCACTGCGCAGGTGTTAATGGACACGATGGCCGAAGCACAGATATGGGCGGTGGATGGTGCGCTCAATCCCTCACTGGCGCGTGACATTATCGAAAGCATCCGGGCAAAACTGCGCAGCCTGGTCAGTCAGGGGTATCTCATCGGTGCGGACTGCTGGCTGGATGAGAGCGTGAACGATAAAGACACGCTCAAGGCGGGCAAGCTGCTGATCGATTACGACTACACCCCTGTGCCGCCACTGGAAAACCTGCTGCTGCGTCAGCGAATCACCGACCAGTATCTGGTCAACTTCGCCAGCCGCGTCAGCGCATAAGGAGACGATCACATGGCATTACCCCGCAAGCTCAAGCACCTGAACCTGTTTAACGCTGGCAACAACTGGCAGGGGCTGGTTGAGTCCCTGACGCTGCCAAAGGTCACGCGGAAGTTTGAAAAGTATCGCGGCGGCGGGATGGCCGGTGCGGTGGACATCGACATGGGGCTGGATGACGGCGCGCTGGATACGGAATTCACCGTTGGCGGCACTGAATCGCTGTTGTTTAAGCAGCTCGGCACGGAAACCGTAGACGGTATTCAGCTGCGTTTTACCGGCTCCATCCAGCGCGATGACACCGGCGAGGTGCTGGCGGTGGAACTGGTCACGCGCGGTCGCTACAAGGAGCTGGACTCCGGCGAATGGAAGACCGGCGAATCCAGCACCACCAAAGTCTCCGCCACCAACAGCTACGCCAAACTGACCATCAACGGCGAAGTGGTCTATGAGATTGATATCGTGAACATGATCCACATCGTTGACGGCAAAGACCTGATGGAAGCGCACCGCAACGCGCTCGGCCTGTAACTCATCCGGCAGGGGTAACGCCTGCCGTTTTTCCACTCTTTAACGGAAACGCATCATGACTGACAAAACCAGCGCTAATGAAAAAACCGTCGCACTGGACACGCCTGTTGTGCGTGGCAAAACTGAAATCACCCGCATTACCGTGCGCAAGCCGCAGTCCGGCGCACTGCGCGGCACCCGTTTGCAGGCGCTGATGGATATGGACGTGAACGCGATGATCACCGTGCTGCCCCGCGTCACTGAACCCGCTCTGACCACCCAGGAAATCAACGAAATGGACCCGGCGGATCTCCTGTCGCTGTCAGTTGAGGTGATCACTTTTTTGTTGCCGAAGTCGGCGCTGTCAGCTTTCCCGACGGCCTGACGGTTGAGGATCTGGTGGCCGATATCGCTACCGTTTTTCACTGGCCGCCGCCGGTGATGTACGCGGAATCCCTGACGGACGTGCTGGCATGGCGGCATAAAGCAATCCAGCGAAGCGGAGCCGGTGACGATGAGTGACACAAATCTGCGTTTGCAGGTGGTACTGAGCGCGATTGATAAAATCACCCGCCCCTTTCGCAACGCGCGTGACGGCTCAAAGGAGCTGGCCGCCGCGCTGAAGGCCAGTAAAGACGGCCTGAAATCCCTCAATGAGCAGGCGGGGCGTATTGACGGTTTCCGCAAAACCCGTTCCCAGCTTGCCGTCACGGCGAACAATCTCAGGGCCGCCCGAGAGGAAGCGGCACGCCTTGCCGTGCAGTTCAGCGAAACCAGCCGCCCCACCGCAGCGCAGGCCCGCGTGCTGGAGCAGGCAAAGAACCGTGCCAGCCAGCTCCAGCAGACTTACAACGGTCTGCGCCTGTCGGTGCAGCGTCAGCGTGAGGCGCTGAACGCCGCCGGGATTGATACCAGGCAGCTCAGTGCCGCACAGCGGCGGCTGAAAAGTGATGCACAGGCGGCAACCGGCGCGATTGAGCGCCAGCAGGCGGCGCTGCGTAAGCTTGGCGAACGGCAGCAGAAGCTGGCCGCCGTACGGGCGCGCCACGAAAAGCTGACCGCGACGCGCAACAAACTGGCCGGAGACGGTGCGGGCATGATTGCCACCGGCGTGACAACCGGTGTCACCATGCTGGCCCCTGTGCGTGCCTATGCGGACTCTGAGAACGCCGCCACGCAGCTTGCCGCGTCGATGATGGGACCGGGGGCCAGGGTGCTGCCGGAGTATGAACAGATCAACCGGCTGGCGGTCAGCCTTGGCGACAGGCTCCCCGGTACGACGGCAGATTTTCAGAACATGATGACCATGCTGCGCCGTCAGGGGATGAGTGCGCAGTCGATCCTGGGCGGCCTGGGTGAGGCGACGGCGTATCTTGGCGTACAGCTGCGTATGGCACCCACGGACGCGGCAGAATTTGCAGCGAAGCTTCAGGACGCCACGCAGACCAGCGAAAAGGACATGATGGCGCTGACCGACATCATCCAGAAGGGCTTTTATGCGGGCGTCGATGCGGACAATATGTTGCAGGGCTTCTCCAAAATCGGCAGCGCGATGGACATCATTCACCAGAAGGGCATCACGGCGGCGAAGACCTTTGCCCCGCTGCTGGTGATGGCCGATCAGGCAAGCATGGCCGGTGAGTCAGCGGAGAACGCTTACCGCAAAATTTTTCAGGCCACGCTGAATAATAAGAAAATTGACGATGCCAATGATGCGCTGTCGGGCACCGGCATAAAGTTGCGTTTCCAGAATAAAAAGGGGCAGTTTGCCGGACTGGAAAACCTTTACGCGCAGCTGGCGAAGCTGAAAAAAATCACCAATGACGGTAAGCGACAGGCAGTGATCAACACGCTGTTTGGTGACGATGCGGAAACCCTTCAGGCACTGAACATCATGATTAACAAGGGCATTGAGGGCTACCGGGAAACCGCCGCAAAGCTCAATGCCCAGGCTTCACTGCGCGAGCGCGTGGATGCGTCGCTGAAAACGCTGGCGAACCGCTGGGACGCGGCGGGCGGCTCGTTCACCAATGCGCTGTCGGCAATCGGGGCGACCGTTGCCCCGGATCTCAAGCGGCTGGTTGACTGGCTGGGCAGTCTCGCCAGCGCGTTGGGTAACTTTGTGCAGCAGCATCCTCAACTGACGGCGGCGCTTTTCAAAATGGCCGCCGGTTTTGCCATTGCCGTGACGGCCACTGGCGCACTGTTACTGGCCGCTGCCGCTGTTCTTGGGCCGCTGGCCCTGCTGCGGATGAGTTGCAGCGTGCTGGGTATCAAAGCGTTCAGCGCCTTCGGACTGATTAAAAGTGCCATTGGTATTGTTGGCAACGGCGTGCTGTGGCTGGGACGGCTGATGATGGCAAACCCCATTCTGGCGGTTATCGGACTTATCGCCGCAGGGGCATTCTATATCTGGCAGAACTGGGAGACGCTGGGACCGAAGCTTGCCGCACTGTGGGATACCATCAGCACGAAGGTGGGGAGCGTCTGGACGGCGGTCCGCAGTTACATCAGTACCAAATGGAACGAGATTGTGGCTGATGTGCAGGGGCTGCCCGCGCGCTTTCAGGAAGCCGGTTCGCAGATGATTGACGGGCTGCTGGCGGGTATCAGTCAGAAGTGGGACGCGCTGAAAGATAAGCTGTCTTCACTGACGGACTATTTGCCGGATTTCCTGAAGCCGGGCGGTGATAAATCAGGCGTGCCGCAAATCCAGACGCGGGCCGCCACGGTTAATGCGGATGGCAAAGTGGTGCTGCCGCCGGGCGGATTCCCGCGCATGTATGACACCGGCGGCTATATTCCGTCAGGCCAGACCGGTATCGTGGGTGAGAACGGCCCGGAGCTGATTAACGGTCCGGCTAACGTGACCAGCCGCAGGCGCACGGCACGGC
>NZ_JFHN01000039.1 GCF_000590885.1 Erwinia mallotivora | reverse complement strand
GCTGGCCGCGATGGCCGTCTCAGCGCTCGGCGCAGCAGCAGCCCCTGCCACGGCCGCACCGCTGCACCCGATGAGCCTGCCTGTACAGGTTACACGGCAGGAAGTTCCGCGCATCAGCAGCGGCCAGACCGGCAGCGCCCCACAGATCCACGCTTCATTCACCATCGTACAGCAGCCCGGCCAGAGTCAGCAGGATCTGGTTGATGAGGTGATGCGCAGACTTGAAGCAAAAGAACGGCAGGCACAGGCACGCGTCCGCAGCAGTTACCGCGACAGGGGAGGATTTGAGGAATGATGATGACGCTGGGGATGTTCGTTTTTATGCTGAAAACAGTCCCGTATCAGGAACTACAGTTGCAGCGCAGCTGGCGGTTTCCATCCAGCAGCCGGGTGGGTGTGCGCCCCTCGCTACAGTTTTTGGGGCCGGATAACGACACGCTGACGCTTTCCGGCGTGCTGCTGCCGGAGATAACCGGCGGCAGGCTGTCGCTGTTCGCGCTGGAGCAGATAGCCGAGTTGGGGCGCGCATGGCCGCTGATTGAGGGGAGTGGCACCATTTACGGGATGTTTGTCATTGAGAGCCTGAGCCAGACCAAAGCGGAGTTTTTCAGCAGCGGCGTCTGTCGCCGCATTGAGTTTACGCTCACGCTGAAGCGCACCGATGAGTCGCTGGGAGAAATGTTTGGCAGCCTCAGCGATCAGCTTTCCGCCATGCAGAGTGCGGCACTACCGCCGCCGGTAAGCTGACCGCCGCAGCGGGAGGGCTTTTCTCATGATGGCAAACCAGTGGATTAACGGGCAGACGAATGCGCCCGCTTTCCGGTTGACGCTTGAAGGCGCTGACATTACGCAGACGCTGGAGAAACGGCTGTTAAGCCTGACGCTGACCGATAACCGGGGCTTTGAGGCGGATCAGCTGGATATTGAACTGGACGATGCGGACGGCCAGCTGATGCTGCCGCGTCGGGGTGTTTCGCTGTCGCTGGCGCTCGGCTGGAAAGATGAGGCGCTTTTTCCGAAAGGCACCTTTACGGTGGATGAAATCGAACACACCGGCACGCCTGACCGTCTTGTGCTGCGCGCCCGCAGTGCCGACTTTCGCCAGACGCTGAATATAAAGCGCGAGAAGTCCTGGCATAAAACCAGCGTGGGCGAAATCGTCAAAGACATTGCCGGGCGGCACAAGCTGTTGCCCGCGCTGGGTGATGATGTGGCAAAAATGGAGATTGACCACCTCGATCAGACTAACGAATCAGACGCCAGCTTTATGATGCGGCTGGCGCAGCAGTGTGGCGCAGTTGCCTGCGTGAAGAATGGCAACCTGCTGTTTATCAGACAGGGGCAGGGCAGGACCGCGAGCGGTAAAGCATTGCCGGTTATCACCCTTCAGCGTAAGGACGGTGACGGCCACCGGTTTACCCTTGCTGATCGTGATGCTTATACGGGTGTTATCGCCAGCTGGCTGCATACCCGCGAACCGACGAAAAAGCCGGTGGTGAAAGTGAAGCGCAGGCGCAGGAAAACGAAGAAAAAGAAAGAGCCGGAGGCGAAACAGGGCGACTACCTGATCGGGACAGATGAAAACGTGCTGGTTCTCAGTCGCACCTATGCCAACCGGGCAAACGCTGAACGTGCAGCAAAAATGAAATGGGAACGACTTCAGCGTGGTGTGGCAACTTTCTCAGTCCAGCTTGCGCGCGGGCGTGCCGATCTCTATACGGAAATGCCGGTTAAGGTTAGTGGATTCAAGCAGGCAATTGACGCGGGGGAATGGATTATCACAACCCTGACTCACAACCTGAGCGCGGACAGTGGCTTTACTACCAGTATTGAACTGGAAGTCAAAATTGATTCGCTTGAGATGGAATAAGAGCTTTCTGAAAGGTCTTGATAGTGATATTTTGTTCCCAAAATGGGATGCTGAGGGATTGATAATGATGAATTGCCCGGTGTGCGGTCACGCTGCACATACCAGAAGTAGCCAACAAATCTCTAAAGACACCAAAGAGAGATACAACCAGTGCCAGAATATTAACTGTAGTTGCACGTTTAAGTCGCTTGAAACGGTTGTAACAATCATCACTAAGCCGGGAGCAATCAACCCTGTGCCACCTCACCAAAACAGACATCAGCAAGGTGCGCTTTGGCTTTAGTAAATGACCCGCAGCAGGCGGGTTTTTTTATGTCTGTAAGAAATTGAGAAAAACTCCGTCGCCATTTTGCCGCCAATACCCAACAAAAAGGGGCTACGTTTTTACGTAACCCCTTGTTTTAATTGGTGGAGCTGGGGGGATTTGAACCCCCGTCCGAAATTACTACACCGTCGGCACTACATGCTTAGTCCAGTTATTACATTCGCTGGTTAGCTGCGAACGGACACGCCACTAACAAACTAGCCTGATTGGATTTAACGCTTCAACCCCAGGCAGGGCATCCACGCGATCTCTTTTGGGTTTGACCTATCTTGATCCCCGTCCTAAGAGCGGAGGCTAGGGAGAGAGGACACCTTCAGTTTCTTAGGCTGATTAAGCTGCGATTGCAGCAGGTGCGTAGTTTTCGTCGTTTGCGACTATTTTTTTGCGGCTTTTAACGAGGCCAACCGCCCCTCGGCATGCTCCTTGGGCTTCGCAAATCCCGTCGAATCCAGAATCAGCCCCAGGTACTGGAAAAGCACTATACAGAAAAACCTGCCATTACACCAGTGGCTTAGCGATTGGCGTGTTTCATAATACGTGCTTTGTCTAATTTCCACTCTCTTTCTTTAATATCATCGCGTTTGTCATGCTCTTTTTTGCCTTTGGCAACGCCGATTTTTAGCTTGGCCCAGGCATTTTTCCAGTAGAGTGACAATGCCACTATGGTATAACCTTCGCGGTTTACACGACCATACAATGAATCCAGCTCGCGTTGATTTAACAATAATTTACGGTTGCGAGTGGGGTCGCAAACCACATGTGAGGACGCTACGGTCAACGCCTGAAAAGTAGAGCCGAACAGGTAAGCTTCACCATCACGGAGCAAAATATAGCTGTCGCTGATATTGGCTTTACCTGCACGTAATGATTTGACTTCCCATCCCTGTAACGAAAGCCCGGCTTCGAATTCTTCCTCAATGAAGTATTCATGGCGGGCTCGCTTATTCATGGCAATGGTGGCTGAACCGGGTTTATGTGCTTTTTTCTTTGTCATAGTGCAACTTAGTCTACATGAAGCAATGATTGATGGCATCCCCTGTAACAACCGCGGCAGGGAAAATCGCTATTCTAGCAGAACACAGACGGCTGAGAATTTTTGTTTGATCCCCGGCAATGTTACAATCGGAAAGTTTTAAGATTAACAGGAAATGTTATGTCTCAGATTAGTCGCTCGGCTTTGGTTCCTTACAGTGCAGAGCAAATGTTCAGGTTGGTAAATGATGTTGATGCTTACCCGGAGTTTCTTCCTGGCTGTACTGGTAGCCGTGTTCTTGAAGCCAGTGAACAACAAATGACAGCATCAGTGGACGTCTCAAAAGCAGGTATCAGCAAAACTTTTGTAACCCGTAACACATTGACCAACAATCAAAGCATACATATGCAGCTGGTCGAAGGGCCGTTCCGCAAACTGACAGGTGGCTGGATATTTACTGCGTTAAGTGAAGAAGCATGTAAAGTTGAGCTGAATCTTGAGTTCGAATTTACCAATCTGTTAGTGGAAATGGCTTTTGGAAGGGTCTTTAAAGAGCTTGCCAGTAGCATGGTTCAGGCTTTTACCCTTCGGGCTAAAGAGGTCTACAGTGCCTGATATCGTGGTCGAAGTTGTTTATGCTCTTCCGGAGAAACAGTATCAGCTTACAGTCAATGTGGCGGAGGGCTGCACCATTGAGCAGGCGATTAAACTATCCGGACTTCTCGAATTAAGAAGCGAAATCGATCTTTCCAGCAACAAAGTAGGAATATTCAGTCGCCCGGTAAAACTTCACGATGAGGTTCACAGCGGCGATCGAATTGAAATCTATCGTCCTTTGCTGGCAGATCCAAAAGATCTGCGCCGTCAGCGTGCTGAGCGAGCGAGCAAAAAATAAGGCGCTTTCTGCGCCTTATCGTTCCTGATTTTTCCCCGCCATTCATCAGCTTTATCGTAAAAATCAGCCTTTTTTGCTGGTCAGATTGGGTTTGTTATCGATGTTAGTCAGCTTACCGTTACTGTCAAAAGTTAGCGTCAGCGTCTGCTGAGTGACAGGTTCATGTCCTGGTTCCTGACGGAAAACGTAATACCAGACGTTGCTCCCAAACGGGTCACGCATCATCGGGGTTCCCAGCGTATAAGCCACCTGCTGTTGCGTCATTCCGGTATGAATTTTAGAAACGTCGTTTGCAACAAGATAGTTACCCTGATTGATGTCTGGCCGATAAACCACACGCTCCAGAGTGGAACATCCTGTAGTCATCATTAGAAGAACCACCGCAGCAGCAGTCAGCGTTTTACAGCGCATAAGTATCTATATTCCTTTTAAGGCCAACAATCTGGCTGCATCGAACAGTGACGACGATAACAGCATAAGAAGTCGATGATAATAAACCTTTCCGCAGTTTTAAACCTCTGCGAATTAAGCTTATGACCACAGCTGCCTTAAAAAGTGCAACATCAGGCAGCTAAAAGCTCTTTGGCATTTGCCAGTGCGTTACGAGTCACTTCACTTCCACCTAGCAAACGTGCGAGCTCCCGCAGGCGGGCTCGTTTATCAAGAGGCCGCATATGCGTTTCTGTCATCTCACCATCCGTCTCTTTACTGACGAAGAAATGATGATTACCGCAACCCGCAACCTGTGGCAGATGGGTGACACACATTACCTGGGTAGACTCACCCAACTGCCGCAGCATCTTCCCGACTACCGCTGCGGTTGGTCCGCTTATGCCCACATCAACTTCATCAAAAATCAGTGCTGGGGTATCCATTTTACGTGCGGTAATGACCTGGATCGCCAGCGCGATACGTGAAAGTTCACCCCCGGAGGCTACTTTTGACAGAGGTTGAAGTGGCTGACCGGGATTGGTGCTGACCCGAAAATCAATGCGGTCTGCGCCTTCCGCTGTAAGCTGATCGGGATTGAAAACGATCTCGATGCCAAGCTGTCCATGCGGCATTGACAGTGCATGCATACTTTCGCCAATCAACTGGCTCAGTTCCTGTGCATAGTGAACGCGGCGCTGGTGCAGCGTTTTTGCATGGTTCAGCGCGAGATGATGATGTTGAGCGGCAATTTGTGCCAGATTTTCCTGGTCGCTTTCCTGCTGATTGAGCAGTTCCTGCTCCTGCAACAATTGCTGATGAAAGCCCGGGAGTTCTTCCGGTGTAATGTGATGCTTGCGTGCCAGGCTAATCTGCCGTGACAGGCGTTGTTCCAGTTCATACAACCGGTTAGGATCCAAATCAAGATGTTCGCAGTAATGGCGAAGCTCATCGCTGGCTTCACTGATTTGTATTGCAGCCTCATCAAGCAGGGTACAAATCCCGCTAAGTTTATTATCCATGCCGACCAGTTCACTCAGCATTTGTTGGGTAATATAGAGCTGATTTTGCAGGGTGCTGTCCTCGCCATCAGCCAGTAGCATCAGCGCTTGCTGGCTGGTGGATAACAGTTGCCCGCTGTTAGCCAGCCGTTTGTACTCTTCATCAATGGACTCGTATTCACCCAACTGTGGGGCAAATTCATTGAGTTCTTTCAACTGATATTGCAACAGCTCACGGCGGGCTTCACGCTCCTGTGACAGTTGCTGATGCTGTGCCAGCAAACGGCAGCTCTGATTCCACTGGCGGTAGCTGTCAGCCATTTCCTGCAACAGCATATTTTCACCCGCATAACCATCCAGCAAGTTCTTTTGATGTTCAGGCTTAAGCAGTAGTTGGTGGGCGTGTTGGCCATGAATCTGAATAAGCAACTGACCAAGTTCACGAAGTTGTGAAAGAGGAACGGCAGTGCCATTAATGAAGCTTCGCGAGCGGCCATCGCTGCTGATTACGCGGCGTAACAGGCATTCGCTGCCTTCATCAAGTTCATTAGCAGCCAGCCATTGTAAAGCCGCTGGGGTGTCTTTGAGGGTGAAACTGGCACAGATGTCAGCTCTGGTGGCTCCACGGCGCACCATGTCTGCTTCTGCACGACTTCCCAGACACAAACTCAACGCATCAATTGCAATCGATTTACCGGCTCCTGTTTCGCCGGTGATTGCTGTCATGCCGCGTTGAAAGTCGATTTCAAGTTCACGAACAATCGCAAAATTACTGATGGTCAGTTGTGCCAGCATAATGAATATTCCTGTATGAATGCACAGATATGATTTTTCATACAGTATATACTGGTTTTATAACCAGTAAAGTGGCTGGCGTTGATTTTCAAAACAATTTTTTTGACCAGTTAAGCTTGGAACTTAATGTGTTGAAATAATTATAATTTTGTGGATGGATGAGATTAAGGTGATCATCATTTCTGCGAATCAGCACATCTTCGCCCTCCTGAATGGGCAGGGCAATCTGACTGTCACAGCTGACTTCCAGATCGCTGCGCATGTGAGAGAAGCGTAGTCGGATAGTACTGCTACTGTTGATAACCAAAGGACGGGCTGAGAGCGTATGCGGAAACATCGGCACAATTGCTATTGCGTCGAGGGAGGGAGTGAGAATAGGGCCCCCCGCAGAGAGTGAGTAGGCAGTAGAACCGGTTGGTGTTGAGATGATCAAACCATCAGAGCGCTGTGAAAATGCAAAAGTTTCATCAATATACACTTCAAACTCAATCATATGAGCGACTTTGCCGGGATGCAGCACCACTTCATTTATTGCGGTACCAATTCTTGGCTCTCGTCCCTGGCGGCAGACCTGTGCTTCCAGTAAAAAACGGCTTTCGGTGATGTATTTGCCTTCCAGTACGTCTGCCAGTTGTTGTTGAGCATTGTCAGGGTCGAGATCGGTGAGAAAGCCCAAATTTCCCCGGTTGATACCAATGACTTTAATATCGTAGCGCGCAAGCACGCGAGCGGCACCCAGCATATTTCCATCACCACCCACCACGACGGCGAGATCGGCACGTTGGCCGATTTCAGCCAGAGTTCCGGTTGCAACGTCAGAAAGGTTCAGCTCTCGGGCAATCTGCTGCTCAATGATCACCAGATATCCTTTAGCCGTCAGCCAGCGGTAGAGCATCTCATGAGTGGTCAGCGCAGTGGGGTGGCGTGGATGTCCCACAATACCAATGCAATTGAAATGATTGTTCATCATGCTGGTGTTCCTCGTTAAGGTAAACTACCTCAGACAATGTGATGGGTTCACTTGAAACCGCAATTCTGATCCCCATAATAAGCGAACCAGCGAGATGAATGTGCACAAACGCGGAGAATTTCATGAGCAGTAAAGAACAGAACACACCAAACGAGCAAGTCTCAGACGATATGGAGATGGCGCAGGCGCAACAACAGGAAGCGGAGACAACTGAAGGCGTGGATCTGCGTGACGAGCGTATTGCTACATTAGAAGCTGAACTGGCACAGGCTCAGGGCGGTGTACGTGAAGCACAACTTCGTGCGCAGGCAGAAATTGAAAATATTCGCCGCCGTACCGAACAGGATGTAGAAAAAGCACACAAATTTGCTTTGGAAAAATTTGCTAATGAGCTGCTGCCGGTGATTGATAGCCTGGAACGTGCGCTGGAAGTCGCAGACAAAGAAAATCCTGAACTTACCGCTATGGTTGAAGGAATTGATCTGACTCTGAAATCACTGCTGGGCGCAGTAGGTAAGTTTGGTGTTCAGGTTGTCGAGGATATTAACGTTCCTTTTAATCCGGACATTCATCAGGCTATGTCGATGATGGAATCCGCCGATGTGGCACCGAATCACGTTTTGATGGTAATGCAGCGTGGTTACACACTGAATGGTCGCTTGTTGCGTCCTGCAATGGTGGCGGTATCCAAAGCTAAAGCCTGATCGCTCGCCTTTTCAGGGTTTAATGCCGGTTTCATCAGTGTTAAACCCTGACCCACCCGCTTTGTTATGGCAACACGGGTTTCCAGTCTACCGGCTGTTCACCATGTTCAACCAGCCACTGGTTGGTTTTTGAAAAGTGGGCGCAGCCAAAAAATCCCCGATGAGCAGATAAAGGCGATGGGTGAGGGGCCTGCAATACACAATGGCGCTTTCTGTCGATGATGGCTCCCTTTTTCTGTGCGTGAGAACCCCACAATAAGAACACGACGTCTTCACGATGCTGATTAATGGCGGCTATTACATTATCAGTGAAGGTTTCCCAGCCAAAACGTGCATGCGAGTGTGCATGACCGCCTTCCACTGTCAGAACTGTATTGAGCAACATTACCCCCTGTCTGGCCCAGCTTTCCAGAAAACCGTGATCGGGGCGTTTGAAGCCGGGAATATCTGTTTCCAGTTCCTTATAGATATTGAGCAGCGAAGGAGGCACGGCAATGCCCGGCAGAACGGAAAAAGATAAGCCATGCGCCTGATTCGGGCCGTGGTAGGGGTCCTGGCCCAGGATCACAACTTTTACCTTACCCAGCTCGGTCAGACGAAAAGCGTTAAAAACGTCTTTTTGCGGTGGATAAACTGTTTTGCCTGCGGCCCGTTCTTTTGCTACCGATGCCAGCGTTTCGATGAAGTAAGATTTTTCTTTTTCCTGTGCCAGCACATCGTGCCAGGTCAGCGCATTGACCATTTCTGCCTCCTTAGGGGTAACCAGACCGTAGCTTAACGCGGATTCCTGGCGGCGCAAAATTAAAATAAAATTGAAATTTACAAAATTATTTTTAGCGAAGCGGTTGTGAAAATTGAGTCAAATCAAAAAGTTGATCGTCGGGCAACTCTCAATGCGTAGGCGTGATTGATTCAGATCAAAATCATCCTTTTCTCATGCTGATATACAGCTCTGATACGGTTTGAGTTTTCACCTGATTTAACTCGCTGATCATTTCAGCACTGAATAGCCTGGGAGGCATAACATGATTACCGGAGTTCAAATTACCAAAGCAACCAATGCTGCATTGCTGAATTCATTCTGGCTGCTTGATGATGAGAAAAATGAAGCTCGCTGTGTTTGTGCTAAAGCAGAATATAGTGAAGACCAGATTGTGCCTGTCGATCAGCTTGGCAAGTTTGAATATCGCGAAGTTCCTCTGGAGGTGAAACCTCAGGTGCGTGTTGAAGGTGGTCAACATCTGAATGTGAATGTTCTGCGGCGTGAAACACTGGAGGATGCCGTTAAACATCCTGAGAAATATCCACAACTGACTATCCGTGTTTCCGGATATGCCGTGCGTTTTAATTCTTTGACCCCTGAACAGCAGCGGGATGTTATCGCTCGTACTTTTACTGAAAGTCTTTAATATCGCCGAAATAACAACGGAATCATTAATCTTTTACGGCTGGTGCAATCTCGTATAGCGGCAGAGTAGCAGGGGATTCAACTTCGCTGTGCCAGATACATATATCGAATTGAAGGATCTGGCAGACATTAATGGTTCCGTTAACTGACGTTGTCATCTCTCAAGTCAGAAGCTGTCTCATATCATTGTTGGTGGAGAGGCGTTCGGTATGAGTAATTATTTGAATGTGCATTACTGTTTTTTACCAGGCTTCATTGGCGGGTAATTATTTTTTGATGCCTGGGAAATATCTCCGCTAAACCGCAGACAGCCGCCGCGAAGACGGCTGAGCGGGGTTTATTCCTGATCGGCAGGAACAATGTTTTCGCTCGGGTAGCAGCCAAGTACCTTGAGTGAACGGGTGATAGTAGCCAGTTCGCGCAAAGCCTGCTGTACCGCTTCGCTGCGCAAATTACCCTGAAAATCAATGTAAAACATCTCTTCCCACGGGTTGCCATTAATAGGACGTGATTCCAGTTTGCTCATTGGCAGATTATGCTTTTGCAACACCAGAAGCGTTTCTACCAGTGCACCTGCTTGTTGACCTGTTGCCATGATCAGTGTGGTTTTTGCCGGAACTTGCTGTGTGACTTCGACGGGTTTACGGGCGAGAACAATGAAGCGGGTGAAATTGTGTTTCTGGTTTGCCAGACCTCGTTCCAACACCTGTAATCCATACAAATTACCGCCAGCTTCACTACCCAGCGCGGCCACCTTTGGTGAATTCAGAGTGGCGACTTTCTCCATTGCCGCTGCGGTACTTTCGGTATATTCAATTTTCCAGTGCGGATAGCGATGAATAAACAGGCTGCATTGTTGAAAAGGCTGAGGATGGCTGTAAACCGTGTCGATTTGTGCCAGATCGGTAGTGTCAGAAACCAGTACACAGTGGTCAATTGGGATGGTCATTTCACCGACAATGGACAAACTGGTTTGCTGTAGCAGGTCATAAACCTCATTAATTGAACCTGAGCTGGTGTTTTCGATTGGCAGAACTGCATAGTCTGCCTGCCCCGTTTCTACCTGGCTAAAAATATCACGAAAGTTCAGGCATCCGCTTTCAATAACATTATCAAAGTGGCGGGTTGCATACTGACGTGATGCCAGGTGGGAGTAAGAACCTTTGGGACCAAGGAAGGCAATACGCGCCGAATGCGCACAGGTTTTATTCAGGTGTTTTTGCAGTAAAGCCTGCTGGGTTAAAACTGAGTCTTCAATAATCAGTTGGAAGAGACGGGTGATGTAGTGTGCATTCAGATTGTGCGCTTTGGCTTGTATTATGAGGTTTTCCAGAAGCTCCCTTTCTCGCTCAATGTCGCGAATAGGGCGATGTGTGGCCATTTTAGCTGTCGCCACCTCAATTGCCAGTTTCCGGCGACTGGCCAGTAAGTCCAGTAGTCTGGTATCCAGTGCGCTGATCTTTTCACGCAGGCTCAGCAAAGGATTTTCATCGGTCATAGTGCTACCTGTCAGATGTTCATAAAAAAAAAGCCTCCCGCTGGGGAGGCTTAGTTGTTCGTCTTCGCATTCTTACTTAAATGACGAATAGCCTCCCGGTCAGGGGAAGGTAAAAAAGAATGCGAAGAAAAACAGCTGTTTTTTCATAATAATGTCCATAGTACCTGAGTGCTTAAAGTAACCGCTGCAAATTCTTTCTGTCAATAAAAAACGCGCCCTGAGGCGCGTTATCCCATTTTATCAGGTTATTCTTCGTCTACAACGCTAAGATCCTTCACGCTGGCTGCTGCGCGTCGCGCCTCACCTTTATGCTGAACTTTGTTCAGCTGGCGTTCGAGTTTATTGATAAGTTCATTGATAGCCGTGTACATATCATCATGTTTGGCGCTGGCTACGAGGGGACCATTAGGTGTGTTGATGGTCGCATCGGCGACAAATTCTTTCGGTTCTTTCGAAAGAACAATGTGAGGATTGATCAGATGAGTTTGCCATTTTTCAAGTTTGGCAAGACGATCTTCGACATGCTGGCGGATAGCCGGAGTGATTTCCATTTGCTTGCTGGTAATGTTCAGAACCATATATGCCTACCTCTCTGTCATTTCCGTCGAATGTAGATTCAGCATACCCGCAAAAAGGAGGAAATGTATGATTCAGATCGCATTTTTTTGTCACTTTTTGTCAAGCATACAAAATTTGCGAGATCTGCTGATAATTGGAGGCTCTGGCCTTGTAGGACAGAACATTGCAGTGCATTATGGGTAAGTTGACTCAGGAAGAAGGGTATAGCTGATGCTCTGTCTGAGGGGAAAAAAGCAGCCAGTGGCTGCTTTTTTTGTAGTTAAGTGTGGTCAGAGTAAGAATGCCATCCGCATCTGAATGGCATTACATTAGTCAACCCACTGGCTTACTTATATCATGCTTTGTTCAGCGCGATAATTTTTGCCACTTTCTCCGCTTCGGCGTTTAGCTGTAGCTGGCGGTAAGCATTTTCCATTAAAGGCAGGGCTTTGCGAGTAGCCTGTGTATCGGGATAGTCTTTCATCATTTGTTCTACCCGGTTGACGACGGCAACATAAGCTCCGCGCTTAGTGTAGAATTGCGCAACGGATAATTCATACTTTGCCAGGCGATCTTTCAGGTATACCAGACGTTTTCTTGCATCTGTCGCGTACTGGCTGTTTGGATAGCCACGCAGCAACTGAGAGAAGTCATGGAAAGCATCACGTGCGTGAGTGGGATCGCGATCGGAACGATCAATACCAAAAAAGCCCTGTAATGCGCTGTCATCAAGCGCCATGTCAGTCAGACCACGCATGTAAATAACGTAATCAATGTTTGGATGGGTTGGATTCAGACGCATAAAGCGGTCAATTGCGGCCTGCGCCAGCGGCAAATCGGCATTTTTGTAGTAAGCGTAGATCAGGTCCAACTGAACTTGCTGGGAGTAAGGTCCGAACGGATAGCGGTTGTCGAGTGCTTCCAGTTGCGTTATTGCTCCTTTAAAGTTACCGTCCTGCAGTTTTTGCTGGGCAGTGGCATAAATCTCAGAAGGCGGGCTATCGGGCACCGTATCCTTCGAGCCGGAACAACCCGCTAATGCCAGGCTCAACGTGGCTGCAGCCACCAGATATTTCATACGCGTCATGACGATTTGATTATCCTCAGAGTGTTATTCAGGAAGCTGTCCATATAGCTCCCGATAGTGACCAGGTACAATAGCACATTATATTAAACGGCATTGCCGTGAAAACCCAACGTTAACGAAGAAGCTGTTTATGGCACAACAAGTAAAACTCAACGCAACGGTCTCCGAGTCGCAACTCGGACAACGCTTAGATCAGGCTTTGGCCGAATTGTTCCCGGATTATTCAAGATCTCGCATAAAAGAGTGGATTCTTGACCGTCGCGTCGAAGTGAATGGCGCAATTATTGATAAACCTAAAGAAAAAGTGCTCGGTGGCGAACACGTCGCTATCAACGCGGAGATTGAAGAGGATGTACGCTGGGAAGCACAGGACATTCCACTGAATGTGGTTTATGAGGATGATGACATTCTGGTTATCAATAAGCCTCGTGATCTGGTGGTGCATCCGGGCGCAGGCAATCCTGATGGAACGGTGCTGAATGCCTTGCTTCATCTCTATCCTGCTATTCGCGATGTCCCCAGAGCGGGAATAGTACATCGCCTGGATAAAGATACTTCCGGCCTGATGGTTGTAGCCAAAACAGTGCCAGCTCAGACGCATCTTGTGGAGTCGCTGCAATTACGTGAGATTACGCGAGAGTATGAAGCGGTTGCAATTGGCAGGATGACTGCGGGGGGCACGGTGAACGAACCGATTAGCCGTCATTCCACCAAACGGACCCATATGTCTGTACATCCAATGGGAAAACCAGCCACTACGCACTATCGCATTATGGAGCATTTTCGTGCTCACACACGTCTGCGGCTACGGCTGGAAACGGGGCGCACGCACCAGATTCGTGTTCATATGGCGCACATTAATCATCCGCTGGTGGGTGATCCTCTTTATGGCGGCCGCCCACGTCCTCCGAAAGGTGCCTCTGACAGTTTCATCTCTGTTTTGCGCAAATTTGATCGTCAGGCGCTGCATGCCACAATGTTGCGTCTGTACCATCCAATTACCGGTATTGAAATGGAATGGCATGCACCATTGCCGCAGGATATGGTTGACCTGATCGCGGCATTGAAAGCTGATACCGAAGAGTTTAAAGATCAACTGGACTGGTAATGAATCTTATTATCCCTCAATGGCATGCGCCGGCTGACGTGCGGGCAGCATCGACCACACGTGCGGGCGGCGTCAGCTGTCCGCCATGGGATGCGCTTAATCTGGGAGCGCATGTGGGCGATAACCCGGAGGATGTGCAGTTAAACCGCCAACGTCTGGTGATGCAGGGAAAATTACCTGCTATGCCAGTCTGGCTGGAGCAGGTTCATGGTGTCCGGGTGCTTCACATAAAGGCGGGACAGTCAGATTCATTGCAGGCTGATGCCGCATACACACGTGAGCGTGGGGTGGTGTGTGCGGTAATGACCGCGGACTGTCTGCCAGTGCTGTTTTGCTCACGAGACGGTAAAGAAGTTGCCGCAGCCCATGCAGGATGGCGTGGATTGTGTGCTGGTGTTCTGGAGGCCACGCTGGATGCTTTTAACGCGCCTCCACAAGATGTATTTGCCTGGCTGGGGCCCGCCATCGGGCCAACTGCTTTTGAAGTTGGACCTGAGGTGCGCGATGCTTTTCTGGCACAAGATTTAACCTCTGGCGCGGCATTTCGTCCTGCTGGCGAAAAATATTATGCCGATATCTGGCAACTGGCTCGCATCCGACTTGCCCGCAAAGGTGTGCGGAATATAACGGGTGGCGGGCTTTGCACCGTGTCAGAATGGCAGCAATTTTTCTCTTTCCGACGCGATGGTGTCACTGGCCGTATGGCAAGTTTCATCTGGCTGATATAACCTGTCGCCATAAGACGGTCCGGATTGATGTATTTTTCGCCAAAATGTTCGGGTCATTAACTTGAAAATTTGAGGGACGACCTCATTTAATCTCCAGTAGCAATTTGACCTGAATGGGGGAAATTATGCGTCTGGACCGTCTTACTAATAAATTCCAGCTTGCTCTCGCTGATGCCCAGTCTCTGGCTCTCGGGCACGACAACCAGTTTATCGAACCTCTCCATCTGATGAGTGCACTTCTCAGTCAGGATGGCGGATCCGTCCGGCCTCTGCTTACCACCGCTGGTGTTGATGTGGCCTCACTTAACAGCAGTGTGCAACAGGCTATCTCCCGGCTACCTCAGGTGGAAGGAAGTGATGGCGATGTCCAGCCTTCTGCCGATTTAGTCCGCGTACTTAATCTTTGTGACAAGTTGGCGCAAAAACGCGCCGACAATTTTATCTCATCTGAGCTGTTTGTTCTGGCAGCCCTCGACTCGCGTGGCTCGCTGGCGGATTTGCTGAAATCTGCGGGTGCAACCAGTGAAAACCTGACACGGGCTGTAGAACAGATGCGTGGGGGAGAAAACGTGAACGATCAGGGGGCTGAAGATCAGCGGCAGGCATTAAAAAAATACACCATCGATCTGACCGAAAGGGCAGAGATGGGCAAACTGGATCCGGTTATTGGTCGCGATGAAGAGATCCGTCGCACCATCCAGGTATTGCAACGGCGAACCAAAAATAATCCCGTGCTGATTGGTGAACCCGGGGTGGGAAAAACGGCCATTGTTGAAGGCCTTGCTCAGCGAATTATCAATGGCGAGGTGCCGGAAGGCCTGAAAGGCCGGCGCGTGCTGGCTCTGGATATGGGGGCACTGGTGGCTGGTGCTAAATATCGCGGTGAGTTTGAAGAGCGTCTGAAAGGCGTACTTAATGATCTTTCTAAGCAGGAAGGCAACGTTATTCTGTTTATCGATGAGCTGCACACCATGGTTGGTGCAGGTAAAGCCGACGGAGCGATGGATGCAGGAAATATGCTCAAACCCGCTTTAGCGCGTGGCGAATTGCACTGCGTGGGCGCCACCACGCTGGACGAATACCGTCAATATATTGAAAAGGATGCTGCCCTTGAGCGTCGTTTCCAGAAAGTTTTCGTTGCTGAGCCGGGCGTGGAAGACACTATCGCCATTTTACGCGGTTTGAAAGAACGTTACGAATTACACCACCATGTACAAATTACCGATCCGGCGATCGTTGCTGCGGCTACATTATCGCACCGCTATATTGCCGATCGTCAGTTACCTGATAAAGCCATCGACCTGATTGATGAAGCGGCTTCCAGTATTCGTATGCAGATTGACTCGAAACCGGAATCTCTGGATCGTCTTGAGCGCCGCATAATTCAGCTCAAGCTGGAACAGCAGGCACTCAAAAAGGAATCGGATGAAGCCAGTATTAAGCGCCTCGATATGCTGGAAAGCGAGCTGACGCAAAAGGAGCGGGATTATTCTGAGCTGGAAGAAGAGTGGAAAGCGGAAAAAGCCTCTTTATCAGGTACTCAGACAATAAAGGCTGAGCTGGAACAGGCAAAATTATCGCTGGAGCAGGCACGTCGTTCTGGTGATTTGGCGCAAATGTCGGAGCTGCAATACGGAAAAATTCCTGAACTGGAAAAACAGCTCGCTTTAGCAACTCAGTCAGAAGGCAAGACAATGCGCCTGCTACGCAATCGTGTAACAGACATCGAAATTGCTGATGTTCTGGCTCGATGGACCGGGATCCCGGTAGCCCGCATGATGGAGGGAGAGCGGGATAAATTATTACGTATGGAGCAGGAACTGCACAAAAGAGTTATTGGTCAGGACGAAGCGGTTACTGCGGTTTCCAATGCTATAAGACGCAGCCGTGCCGGACTGGCCGATCCAAATCGTCCGGTTGGCTCATTCCTGTTACTTGGACCTACGGGGGTCGGTAAAACTGAGCTTTGTAAGGCGCTGGCTAACTTCCTGTTTGACAGTGATGATGCGATGGTCCGCCTCGATATGTCTGAGTTCATGGAAAAACATGCGGTTTCGCGTCTCGTCGGGGCACCTCCAGGGTATGTAGGCTATGAAGAAGGGGGATATCTGACAGAAGCCGTGCGTCGCCGCCCTTACTCAGTGATCCTGCTGGATGAGGTAGAAAAGGCGCATCCGGATGTTTTCAATATTTTGTTGCAGGTTCTCGATGATGGACGACTCACTGATGGGCAAGGCAGAACGGTAGATTTCCGTAATACCGTGGTGATTATGACCTCGAATCTGGGATCTGATTTAATTCAGGAGCGTTTCGGTGCCCTTAGCTACGCCGAAATGAAAGATGTTGTGATGGCCGTGGTTGGGCAACATTTCCGCCCTGAGTTTATCAACCGTATTGATGAGCTGGTGGTATTTCATCCATTGGGTGAAAAACACATTGCATCAATAGCCAAAATTCAGTTGCAGCGACTGTATGATCGCCTGGCAGAACGCGGTTATACGTTGCACATTTCTGACGAAGCGCTGCAAATGTTGGGTGAAAATGGCTATGATCCTGTCTATGGCGCAAGGCCATTGAAACGCGCTATCCAGCAACAGATAGAGAACCCACTGGCTCAGCAGATCCTTTCCGGTAGTCTGACGCCAGGAAAATTGATTGAAATGGATGTACAGAATGGTGCAATTGTCGCTCATCAATAATGATTAATCCGGATGGTTTTTTTCCATCAGGTTCTTCATTGTATCAATCCGGGTAGTGATATCTGAGAAGCACCGTTCGCATAAAGCATCGGTGCTTTGTTTTCTTCCTTTAACTTAATGAAATGTCTCGCTGGCTTAATTTTCACCATTCAGGATGAATTTTGAGCTGTTGAATTTTTTTTTCAAAACAGCGCTTGTCAGCTCTCAGAAACTCCCTATAATGCGCCACCACTGACACGGAACAGCGGCTGAGAAGCCAGCGGGTCAGGAGGTTCAGCAACGCTGAGCCGCCGGAGAAAGCCTCTTAAAAAAGAAGTTGACTCTGAAGGAGGGATGCGTAATATACGCCACCTCGCAACAGCAGCAGCGCTGCCGGTTGCACCGCTCTTTAACAATTTATCAGACAATCTGTGTGGGCACTCACAGGATTGATATCCGCATCTCCGGATGCAAAAAATATCAAGCCTCAGAGTGAACACGTAATTCATTACGGTTTTTCCTGAGCACCGCTTCACGAGTTGAAGCAAATCAGACTTTTAATT
>NZ_JFHN01000038.1 GCF_000590885.1 Erwinia mallotivora | reverse complement strand
GAGAAACAATCACGTTTGCCGACGACCAGCAACCGCCAGTATTTACATATAAAGGTGGAGTACGCGATGCGTTTTCCACGGCTGTCGGCAGAAATCCGTCGCAACGGAAAAAGCTACCAGATGAGCCTGAAGCAACTGATGCTGAGTGGGCTTATTCGTGTGGATGAGATCGCCCACGATTACCGGTGGTGGTACAAAGCTGAAGTTCCGTTTGATATGCGTACCGCTCCGCCACGCCCGTTTCTCAGCAGCACGTTACTGGACGAAGGTGCAGGCAGGCGGCACACCACCAACCCCTTCCCGGTGCCGGGTAAAGGGATTTACCGGCGTCCGGATGTCATTATTGTAAAAAACATGAATGACTGCTGGCCGGGGCTTGCCGGGCCGGATACGGAAGGCAAGATGCATGCTGATAATCTGGAGCGCCTGGTAGAGGTGAAGTTTCCGGGGGACGAACTTGGTCGCCGACAATATGATGAATATATGCAAATTGTTGGCAGAAATCGTAAGCGCATGACTATCCTGGAGATCCACGACTGCCGTTCTGAAGAGCAGCAGTGGAGCGATCAGGTCGTTAATGTGACGATGAAAGCCTGGAAAACCAGCGGGGCAAAGTACTGGCCACTGTTCCTTTACCCGCCTATTTTTACCCCACGCCCACCGGCAACTCCGGTGCCTGCGAAAGTTGAACCGTGGACGTATGCCGGAAAAGCCGTTGCTGACCTCAGCGAAGGGGTTGTTAACAATATGGCTGCCGGCTGGCATGCACTGTCAGAAGAAATGCAGCAAAAGCTCAGCCAGGTCGCGGGCTGGCTGAATGACAGTGGGGAATGGGTATACTCTCAGGGGCATCAGGCATGGCGCTGGGTCAGTCAGACCGGGCGTGCAGCGGCATCATGGTCGGATGAACAGCTTCGGGCTGCGTGGCTTAAAATCCAGCAAGCCACCGATATGACGCAGGATATGCTGGAACAGGTCGACTGGGTTCAGATACTGACGGATGTGGCCGTCACGGTTGGCGTGGTGCTTGTCACAGTCGGTGTAGGGGCGTTGGTGGTGACGTTGGGTGTCCCGGAAGCCATGCTGGCCGCGTTTTTACTGATTATTCGGCTGGCGATAACTGCCTGGGAAGCGCTGGCGGCGGTTCTGGGAGCCGGAACCGTCGGTGCGCTGGCAATCCAATAAGGAATGATAATGGAACTGAATGACCTGGATCTGCATTATATCGAGAAGTGGCTGCCGGAAGCGTCCGTGAAGTACAGGGATGGCAGCCAGGCGGTAAATCTTGGGCTGATAATTACCGTATTTTTTAAAGAGGGTCATACGCCGGAAGTCCGCCGCAAGATGGTGGAGTGTGTGGATCGCTATTATGCAGAATTTAAACCGCATCTGAAAAAAACACTGCCCCTAAAGAAATGGACTGCGATAACAGAAAAAAATTACGCTAAGCAACGGCAGGAGATACTGGACTCTTCTCCGGAAGGAATATTCGACTGGATACTTAGTAGTGGAACTGAATCGTATCTGGCTCCCGATTATGAAGTATTCATTATGGGGAAACGAATTTTCCATAATGATAATGATCGCTCCGTTATTAAGCTGGTATTCCCGCTTTCCCTACTAAAAGAATCTGAAGGAAAGGAACGTTATCAATCCTGGTTGATGTGGCTGTGTAATACCTTCAGCGTTGAAAGTGGTTATGCGGGTTTGTCATTTATTCTGCCCTATGCGTTCGAACGCATGTTCCCTTACGAATACAAACTGGCCCTGCGTTTTCCTGGTGTGATGGTGGATTCTCTGGGAACACTTGAGGGTGGCGAGGCTGTGGAGGGTCTCAAAGGCCCCTGCTGGTATACCATTCTGGGCAATCCCTGGCTGGAAAAACTTGGTGGTGCAGAGAAACTGGCTCACCGACTGAAGAACACCCCTGAGATTGAACTGTTGCCCTATAATGACGGGCTTATTCTTAAAGCCGGAGAACTACCGCCAGCTCTGGGTGAGGCGAAAACTGAAGAGCTACCCCGATTGCTGGTGAAAGTGAATCAGTTAATTAAACCTATTAGATACGATGGGCATAACGGCCTGCATTTCTACTCCGAACACGAAAACTTCCAGTTTGACAAAGAATCAACGATGAAATGGTACAGACGCTTCGATGAAGCCAGTGCCGCGCTGGATAAAGACGATGAAGGTAAGTCCTGGGAGCCGGTCAGGATCACCTGCTGGAGCGGAGAAAAATCGCCGTTCGACGGTCGATGGGCCACCATCATTAACGGAACGACGCAGTACACCCACACCCGCGCCGGGCAGATTATGCCGGATTTTGAAGACAAGCATGGTCAGAAGCACCGCGCCAGCTGGACTCTCCTGGAGCGTGATGATGGTGGTAACGTTTTCGCGGTGAAAACGGATGCGGGCAATCGTTAGTGGGCCACAACACTTCTTCGCTGTGCGGACATACCTGTTAGCAATAACACCTGATCCCGGTAAAGGCATAAGCCATGAGCCCCCCCCCCCTCGATAACTGGCTGGCGCTGGAAGCTGATATTGCCAGTCAGATAGCGATGTTTAATGAACGTCTGAAACCACTTAATGAAGTCATTCACTTCACGGCACCAGAGGGTATGGCGTTTACCAGTGGTGAGCACCTGCAA
>NZ_JFHN01000037.1 GCF_000590885.1 Erwinia mallotivora | reverse complement strand
TGTATGATGGCCGGTATTAAACCAGAGCAACTAAAAGGATTTGGTATGCTTAAGACACAAAATGCTCCGCTGCTCCCGACCATACGCTGGCCGGTACCAAAAAATAACCGGGGTGGAGAGTTCAGTAACCTCCGCGAAATTCTGGCACATCTTGAGGGTGAAGCCGCCGGGCACTGGCTTATTGGCCGCCACGGCATGTGGCACGGAGGCATCCACATCAGTGATGCCACCACCCCTGGTGTGCGCTCAGCGGTCAGGCGATGAATGAGGCTCTGGATTTTCCGCTGCCATTTCCGGGAGAGCAGCCCGTGCGGTGTATGGTGGACGGTGAGGTGGTGGCGTACCGGATTAACCGGGATTACCTCAGCGTGCCGTGGTACGGGGGGGATTTGTGCTACTCCGGGTCTTTTGTGCTTATTCGCCACCGTATTCAGCCAGGGAAAACGACAGAGGGCGCGCTGACCTTTTACACACTGTACATGCACCTCGCGCCGTGGCTGGCCTACCCGGGGCAGGACAGTACGGCGTTTAAGGTGGCGGACGGCCGGCATCTGAATGCGTATGTCGACATGTCCCGGCAGTGGATGGCGACGGTGCTGCCATCCGGCACGCGGGTGACATGGGACAAAGCGGACAGCGCCGGCATGATGACCGGAAGCAACGGGCGACAGTATGCGTACGTCACGCTGGCGGAGCCGGTTTCGGGCAGAATGAGCCTGAAAACCGGGGACCGGGTGTGGACGCTGTGCGACAGCGGCAATCTTCTTCCGGCCCGCGACAGCGCCACCCGTCCGGCGTGGTGGTCGCCATTCCTGCCGCCGTCACGTGAAGCCGTGCAGTTTGATACGGTGGTATGCCCCACCCCCTGCCCCATTAACGCCGGAGACCCGGTGGGCCATCTGGGGTATTTTCAGGTTCCCACTGAGGACGGGCATGAAAAACGCTATCAGGTGCATATCGAATGCCTGACCACGGATGACCTGCCGCGCTTCCTGAGCAATCCGGAAGGCACGGGGCGTGACACGCCCGCCTTTGCCCGCTGTCCGAAGGGCATTCCGGTGTACCTGAAAGACAGTGACGGAAAGGTATACCCGGGCCTGATAACCACGCAGACCGAAAGGTGATGGCGCTGTCCGGGCAGGCTGTGACGGACCAGGAAGGGAAACGCTACTGGCCGGGCGGGACATCGCACGGGCTGCTGGCAGAGTCGGATATGCAGTTGCTGTCGCAATATGACCTCACCGGTCGGGGTTTTGAAACGACGACAGACAGCCCGGCGAGCTTTGACCATCTCGATGGAAAGAAGCAGCCGAAAGGGCTGGTGAAGACAATTTTTGAGCGGTTTTTCAGCGTGGCGGATAACGACGGGAAGCCCTGGAGCAAGGCGGTGGCGTTCAACTACCGACAGCTGCTGAACAAAATTGACGACGTAAAATCTACCGGCTACTACCCGGAACAGTACCGGCGGGCGGTACAGAACCCGTCAATGCGCGATTACCTGTACCGTCTGTGCGTGAAACATCCCTGTGAGTGGTACTACTCATCGGAAGATCCGATCTGGAAGTCTTTCTTATCACCCACGATGAAGAAGGAATCGCCGGAATGGTACGCCTGGAGCGTGAAGATTCTGACGGACACGCGCTGGATGCATCTTGTGCCTTACATGGAAGAAAATCAGTGGCATATGCACCCGCTGGTGTTTCCTGACGCACTCAGGGCGAAGAAAAAACAGGGATGGGCACACAGCCCGTTTGCTGAGCTGTTGGGGAGCGTTGAGTCAAAAAATGATTACACAGCTTATAACCAAATTCACCATAACCCTAAACGAACGGTAGCAAAATACCATACAAATCTGACATCCATGACGATTAAACAGGTCATGGAAAATCAACTCCATACGAACGTGATGTTTGCCACAGGTCGTTTCCAAATTATACCGGGAACGCTAATAGAGGCGGTGAAATCACTCAAGCTCGATGTTAATTCCTTGTATGACGAAGCCACTCAGGATCGGATTTTCGAGGAGTATCTTATTACGGTTAAGCGACCTGCAATTATTGCCTTTTTAGAAGGAAATGGGAGTGTTGAAGACGCAATATATGACTGGGCTAAAGAATTTTCATCTGCTGGAGTTCGCAAGGGTAACGCGATTAGTAAAGGACGGATAGCGCAAGAGGAAGGGGTATCTTACTACTCTGGAGATGGCCTTAATCATGCACATCTGGCACCTGTTCAGATGATTAATATATTGAGAGAGTCGAAAAATGATGCTGACTAGCAGAATCTTCACCTATTTGCTTAGTGGACTGACTTGTCTGATGATCCCAGCCACTCATGCTACTGAGCTGCATGTTGCAGATATGCCTCAATTTAAAGATTATCCAGCTGATATAAATAAAGGGCCATTTTCCAATAAGTTAGATCTTTCTGGTGAGCAGGAAAAATATTCCAGCCACTGGAAGAAAATAACAAAAAATGAATTAAAAGAACCAGTAAATTTTGCTGGACATTATCGTATATACACTGATGACAAGAGCAGTGGAAATGAATGTCTTGACCATCAAGGCGGCGTGTGTGGTTGGGTTATAGATAAATTGTCCGGGAAGATTGTTGCGCAGCTTCCTGCTGTTGCCGGAACTAATGTCTATCAACAAGTTGCTGATAACAATACCCCCGTTGGTGAAGATTTCAGGATAGATACTCAGAAAAGCAGCAGCCTGATGATATTAACCGGCCAGGCGATCCCTCAAAAAATTGAGTATAATGATAATGGTATTCCAATAACGAATCCATGTCAGACTACCTATTACATTTTGGAGAATGAAGAATTTTCCAAAGTATTTGAGGATAAGAAAGGGTGTGCCGCTGATTAGTATTTTAACCTCCAGAGTGATGAATCTCGGTGAAACAAAAGGATCCTCTTAAGATCCTTTTTACAGTTCTGCACGTCACTCCCTGGTTTTGTCGAATGACGCCTTTTTCAGCTCCGTTTCAACTGGTCCGTGCTGGAAATAACAACCATAATCAGTCTCAGTTCCCTGATTTTCCCTGATGAATTTTTGTCACCTTTAAGGGTTGTTGAGCTGGCGATAAATGTTAATCAAACGGTAATCATCCCTTATAAGGCTATGCAGATAACCCACTGAAATAATATGAAATACCTGCAAAAAACTAACCACCCAATATTATTTCCGGTAAAAAAGCAAAACACCGCCAGGCTGCGAGCACGCTTTTATTTCGGAAAAAACAACCCTGACAGAGAAACAGAATGACTAAAAACCACGGGTATTTTTAGTTAAAATCACCATATATCCATGCTGATAAAAAATGTAAAAATAAAAACCATCACAACAAAAAATGCATTGTTATTAGATTTTTGATTGTTTGTTAAATTATTTACCAACTGCCGTTCTCCATATTTTTCTGGCTATGTATTACATGCCTGTGATTTAATCCGGCCATCCCATTTTGCAGGCTGATAATATGTTGCAGTTATTACGGATATTACTCAGAAAAGCCACGCGCCGCAGATACCGTCTGCGGGTGGGGCTGACCGTTGCCTGCTGGATACTGCTGAATATGCAACTGGTGACAGCCAGCCACCACAGCTTCCCGCCACCGGCCAGCGAGGGGAAGAGGCATTACGCAGCGGGGATGAACCACCCACTGACGCAAACCTGTCGTGAAAACACCAGTCAGAAGCTGCTGTGTGAAAAGCACTGCCACCCGGACAGAATACAGCCATCGTCGGCCACACCGTTACATCCTGATGCCGTTGCGCTGGAAACCCTGATGCTGATACCCGTCCGTAAGCCGGAACAGTACAGCACCCTCACAGCATGGCAGACCCCACCCGTAACCGGACCGCCAACTGAAATACGCTTCTGTCGTTTCAGAGAATAAAAAACCGTAATCAAAATCATCAGGTTATCGCCCACGCGCGTGGGTTCCTTTTTATTTTTTTTACGGACAATTAATCATGCATATTCTCTTTAAACTTTTTGCCGTTGCCACTGTTGCCCTCCCCGCTTTTAACGTCGGTGCCGCCGATCACCACATGGACTCACAGCCGTTATCTGCCCGTCACTCTGACGCAGCCCCGGTGTTTGCCGCCAGCGGCACAATCAAAGCCTGGGGCGAGGATACGGTTTCGCTGGCACATCAACCAATCCCGCAACTGAACTGGCCTGCGATGACCATGCATTTTTCACTCGACGGCTATCAGGGGCAGAGATTTACCGCCGGGCAACAGGTGAATTTCACCTTCCGCCAGACCGACTCCGGCTACG
Source organism: Erwinia mallotivora (assembly GCF_000590885.1). Classification (GTDB taxonomy): domain Bacteria; phylum Pseudomonadota; class Gammaproteobacteria; order Enterobacterales; family Enterobacteriaceae; genus Erwinia; species Erwinia mallotivora. The sequence continues at coordinate 70,938 of NZ_JFHN01000037.1, read as the reverse complement.
CACTCATTTCCGTTACCGCGAAATAACCGTCGGAGTCACTATGCACATCTCACGTCATCAGGCAGCCTGCGGGCTGCCCCTTCTGCTGTTGCTGCTTGTCAAAAGCAGCCCGGCCACCACCCTCGACGAGGCCCTTATCGCCGCTGAGCACTACTCGGCCGAACTGTCAGCCAACAGCAATCAGCGTGATGCGCTGGAGAACCTGGCCGACTCCGCCCTGCAACTTCCCGATCCTAAAGTAAAGTTTGGCATTGAAAATGTGCCGGTGGCAGGAAACAACCACGGCAGGCTGACCCGTGAAGCCATGACCATGCAGCGGATTGGCTTTATGCAGGAATATGTCAGCCTGACCCGGCGGGAACGCAAAGCTGATGCCATCAGGGCCGATGCGCGCAGAACCGCCAGCAATGCCGCCGTGATCCGTGCGCGCCTGCAACGGGAGACTGCCCGGGCCTGGCTGGCACTGGCACTGGCAGAAAAAACGCTGAAATCAGTACAACACATCATCAGCGAAACCACCCGCCAGACAGGCGCGCAAATCGCCAGTGTGGCCAGCGGCAGCGCCAGTGCGGACAGCGTACTGGAGCTGAAACTGGCCCTCAACGCCATGAAAAATGAGGAAGATAACGCCCGCCGCGATGTTCAGCTGGCACAGGAAAAATTGTGGCAGCTGACCGGTGAAAAAATCCACAAAATCAGCGGCAGCCTGCCGCCGATAAGCCAGCTACCCGCCGATGAAACCACCCTGATAAATGCGGTCAAGCAGCATCCTGAGATCCTTCAGGCACGACGTGATGCCGATCTGGCGCTGGCAAAATCCGCGCAGTCAGCCGTGGCAGCCATCCCCAATGTTGGGGTGGAAGTCTACTACGCGCATCGTGCGGATCGTCTCGATGATATGGTCGGCATTATGTTCAGCGTGGATCTGCCGCTGTTGCAGGGCAGACGACAGGATAAGGACCACGCTGCCGACGTGTCACGTACTCATGAGGCGGGCGACAGGCTGACACAGTTAATCCGCGAGCATCAGTCTCAGGTTAACAGCCTGATTTTTGACTATAACGCGGCAAAATCACGCTACCAGCGGCAGCAGAATGACGTTCTGCCATTGTTGCAGCAGCGGATTGACCTGCTGAAGGCACAGTATCGTTCAGGCACCAGCACGCTGTCACAGCTACTGGCCGCCAGGCGGGCGTGGCTGGATGGGCAGATAGCCCGCGACAATGCCGAAAAAATCCTTGCAGATGCCTGGACGGCGCTGCGCTACCTCGTACCACAGGATGTGATCCAATGAAACAGAAAGCCCGTCTTACTCTTTACCTGTTGCTGCCACTGCTTGCCGGCGCGGCAGGCTTCTGGCTCGGCAGACAGCAGGAACACGGCACACCAGCCGCATCGCCACAGAGTGTCACCGACCGGGAGCGTCAGATACTTTACTGGTATGACCCGATGAGCCCGGCCACCCGCTTTGACAAACCCGGAAAGTCGCCGTTTATGGATATGGATCTGGTGCCCCGCTATGCCAGTGAAACAGACAATAACGAAGGGGTGATCATCAGCGCCCGTCAGCAGCAGAATCTGGGGATACGCACGGCAAAAGTAACGCGACAGCCAGCAAAAATGCGCTTTTCCGCCTCCGGCACCATCGCCACCGACCAGCAACATATCGAGGTCATCCCGGCGTTAACCAGCGGCGTGGTGGAAAAACTCTATGTCAGCGCGCCGCAGCAGTGGGTTAAAAAAGGTCAGGCGCTGGCACAAATCTGGCATCCACAATGGGCAGCCGCTCAGCAGGAGTATCTGGCGGTTCGCCGACTGGGCGATGCCTCGTTGAGCGCCGCAGCCCGTCAGCGGCTGGCGCTTCAGTTTATGCCGCCGGATTTGATCCGCGAAGCAGAACGACGTGGAACGCCACAACTGAGGATCACCGTCCGCGCGCCTTATGATGGCTATATCAACCAGCTGGGCGTGCGGAAAGGTGCACAGGTTTCTGCCGGCCAGTCACTGTTTGAGCTGGCAACGCTCGATCCGGTATGGCTGGTGATTGATTATGCGGAAAATCAGGCCAGCCTGCTGAGCCGGGGAAGCAGCATAACGGCAACCAGCCTCAGCTGGCCCGGTGAGCAATTCCACGGACGGGTCAGTGAACTTCTGCCCGATCTCGCCAGCGCCACCCGCACCCTGCAAGCCAGAGTGGTGATGGAAAATCCGCACCATCAGCTCAAACCAGGGATGTATCTCAGCGTCGGGCTGGCAGAGGCAACAGCCATGCCAGCGGTGTTAACCATGCCGGAAGAGGCGCTGATAATCACCGGAAGCAGCAATCAGGTCCTGGTCAGCGAAGGTGAAGGCCACTTTCACCCGGTCACGGTTACCACCGGCTTCACCCAGGATGGCAAGGTGGAAATTCTCTCCGGTCTGGATGAAGGCGCAGAGGTTGTGACTTCGGGTCAGTTCCTGATTGATTCGGAGGCCAGCCTGCGCAGCGCCCTGCCGCAAATGAGCAGCGCCAGCGCATCGCCACCTTCCGCCACGCCGACTTACGCCACCCGGGGCGTGATTAAAGCGATCAACACCGATTCCATCACCATTGCGCACCAGCCGGTTGCTGAGCTGAACTGGGCCGCAATGACCATGGATTTCATCATCGACAGCGGACAGAAACAGTCGCTGACAACAGGCCAGCAGGTGATGTTCAGCTTTACGCTGGGCGATGAGGGGGCACGGATAACCTCGATAATGCCGGTGCGCGATACCAGGGGGCAGCCATGACAGCCGCAATAATTCGCTGGTCATTACATAACCGGCTGCTGGTGCTGGCGGCGGCGCTGATCCTCGCCGTCTGGGGGATCTGGTCCGTTCAGCAAGCTCCGCTGGACGCGCTTCCGGATCTGTCCGATACCCAGGTGATCATCCGGGTGAATTACCCGGGCAAGGCGCCGCAGATTGTTGAAGACCAGCTGACCTGGCCGCTGACCACCACCATGCTGTCTGTACCGGGGGCGAAAACCGTTCGCGGCTATTCGATGTTTGGCGATGCCTATATTTATATCCTGTTTGCCGATGGCACCGATCCTTACTGGGCGCGCTCCCGCGTGCTGGAATATTTAAGTCAGGTGCAAAGCAGTCTGCCAGCCGAAGCAAAGACCTCGCTGGGGCCGGATGCCACCGGCGTCGGCTGGATTTATGAATATGCGCTGACCGACAAAAGTGGTCACTACAGCGCCGGCGATCTGCGGGCCATGCAGGACTGGATACTGAAATATGAGCTGAAAACGGTGCCTGATGTGGCGGACGTGGCCAGCACAGGCGGCATGATAAAAGCCTGGCAGGTGGTGGTGCTGCCGGAACGGATGCGGGCGCTGAATATCACCCACCAGATGGTGATCGACGCCATCCGGCAGGCTAATCAGGAAGGCGGCGGCTCCGTCCTGGAGATGGGCGAATCAGAATACATGGTGCGTACCCGTGGCTATCTGCGCACCGTCAGTAACTTCAGCCAGGTGGTGATTGCATCACGCAATGGCATACCGGTCATGCTTTCCGACGTGGCCACCGTGCGTCGTGGTCCGGCCATTCGTCGGGGCGTGGCAGAACTTAACGGTGAAGGCGAAGTGGCTGGCGGCATTATCATTATGCGCTCCGGTAAAAATGCCCTGACCACTATCAACGCCGTGAAAGCCCGCCTGGCAGAGGTGAAAAAAAGCCTGCCGGATGGCGTAGAGATCGTCCCGGTTTATGACCGCTCCACCCTGATTGAAAATACGGTGAAGACGCTGACCCATAAGCTGATTGAAGAGTTCATCGTGGTGGCCGTGGTCTGTTCACTGTTTCTGTTTCATTTTCGCAGTGCGTTGGTGGCAATGATCACCCTGCCGCTCGGCATACTCGGTGCTTTTATCGTCATGCACTATCAGGGGGTGAGTGCCAATATGATGTCGCTTGGGGGGATCGCTATTGCCATTGGGGCGATGGTGGATGCGGCTATCGTCATGATTGAAAATATGCACAAAGTACTGGAGCAGTGGCGACATCAGCATCCTGACGGCCAGCCGGTTGACTACTGGCAGATTACCCGCTAGGCGGCAACGGAAGTCGGTCCGGCGCTGTTTTGCAGTCTGCTGATTATCACCCTGTCATTCATTCCGGTATTCACCCTGGAAGCTCAGGAGGGTCGGATGTTCTCCCCGCTGGCCTTCACCAAAACCTGTGCCATGGCTGTCTCGGCAGGACTGGGTATTACCCTGGTGCCGGTGCTGATGGGCTTGTTTATTCGCGGCACTATCCCGGACGAAAACGCCAGCCCGCTCAATCGCTGGCTGATCCGCCTTTACACGCCACTGCTCAATAAGGTGCTGTTACGACCCGGAATAACCCTGGCCACCGCTGCCCTGCTGCTGCTGGCTACACTGTGGCCACTGGCAAAACTGGGCAGCGAATTTCTGCCGCAGATTGATGAGGGAGATTTGCTGTATATGCCCTCCACTCTGCCGGGCATCTCCAGCCGCGAAGCGGCACGGCTGCTGCAACTGACCGATCGGCTAATCAAAACCGTCCCGGAGGTGAAAAGCGTATTCGGTAAGGCCGGACGCGCTGATACCGCCACCGATCCCGCCCCGCTGACCATGCTGGAAACCACCATTCAGTTCAGACCCAAAAGCGAATGGCGCGCCGGAATGACCATGAATAAGCTGATTGCGGAACTGGATGAGACGGTGAATGTGCCTGGCATTGTCAATATCTGGGTGCCGCCCGTTCGCAATCGTCTGGATATGCTCTCAACCGGGATTAAAAGCCCGGTGGGGATCAAAGTAAACGGCAGTAATCTGGCGCAGATCGAAAAAACCGCCGCTGAAATTGAGCAGATTGTCCGCAAGGTGCCGGGCGTCACCTCCGCGCTGGCTGAACATCTTGATGGTGGACATTATGTTGAAATCAACATTAATCGCCAGCAGGCTGCACGTTACGGTGTCACCGTTGCTGAATTACAGTCAGTTATCACCAGCGTGGTGGGCGGAGAAAATATTGCTGAAACCCTTGAGGGCCGTGAACGTTATCCCATTAACCTGCGCTATCCGCGAGAGATACGCGATTCGCTGCAAAAATTGCGCGAGTTGCCGGTCATCACTGCGGACGGTGCGCAGCTGACGCTGTCGGCGCTGGCAGATATCAGGGTGACCGACGGACCGCCAATGTTAAAGAGTGAAAATGGTCGCCTTTCGGCCTGGATATATGTTGATCTGCGCGACCGCGACCTGAAGTCAGCCGTACTGGCGATGCAGGAGGCGGTGAACCGTCAGCTGGTGCTTCCTCAGGGGATCTCCCTGAGTTGGTCCGGGCAGTACGAATACCTGCAACGCGCCAGCGCAAAGCTGAAAATTGTGCTGCCCTTCACCCTGGCGATCATTTTTCTTCTGCTCTGGCTGACCTTCAATCGGGTAAAAGATGCCCTGCTGATTATCGGCACCCTGCCTTTTTCCCTGATTGGCGGGATCTGGCTGCTGTGGCTGCTGGGCTACAATCTGTCGGTGGCCGCGGCGGTGGGTTTTATCGCGCTGGCGGGCGTCGCAGCCGAGTTTGGCGTGATCATGGTGCTCTATCTGAATCAGGCGATTGCCAGACGGAGTACGGAAAGCCAGCCGTTAATCACGGAAAGTCAGCTCCATGAGGCCATTCATGAAGGCGCGGTGCTGCGGGTGCGACCAAAAGTAATGACCGTCGCCACGATTATGGCGGGTCTGCTTCCCATCATGTGGGGCAGCGGAGCAGGCTCTGAGGTGATGCAGCGGATCGCCGCGCCGATGATTGGCGGCATGATCACCGCCCCACTGCTTTCGATGCTGGTTATCCCGGCCATTTATCTGCTTATCCACCGCAATGCGAAATAAGGAAGAAGGGCTGGCAACAGGCCAGCCCCTGCCGGTTTTGCATCAGGCCAGAGCCATCACGACACCCCGGCGCTTCACTGGTTACGGACGGCCCTCGTAGCCATCACGCCAGCTTGCAACGACAGCCTCAGTCATAATTTGCCGTTCTCTGACAGAGTTCTCCTCACTATAGCTTTTACCGGCAAAAACCAGGTCATCTCTGACACGGTCAGACAGTCCGGTGCGCTGAACTCTGTCAGATGCTGTGCGGCCTGATCCGCATTAATTATTGATAGTTAACAGGAAATGAAAAAATTACCGCCTGCTGAATTTTCCATATCGTGCCACTACGCGTGGCGCGCACAGGCTGGTCATCATCAGCCGTGCTAAATTTCTTATACCCTCTACCTGATGAGCACAGTTGAGCCAGTCAGTAGCAGGTACTCCCCCCTTAACCCAGGAGAGAAGATGATCAATACAGAACGAAAAGCGTTAATCGTGGGTGCCTCACGCGGTATTGGTGCAGGTCTGGTCACCACACTGGATATGCAGCAATGGCAGGTTACCGCAACCACACGAAGTACCATTGCGGAGCACGGCACAGAGGTGCGCTGGCTCAGTGCTGACATTAACATCCCCTCGCAACGGGAAGCCCTGAGGCATTCACTTGATGGCGAACAGCTCGATCTGATTTTTATCAATGCCGGTGTGTTTGGACCAGACCATCAGGATATCCGCCAGGCCAGCGATGAGCAGCTGGTCGCGCTGTTTATGACCAATGCCTTCTCGCCGGTACGCTGTGCGCTGGCGCTGCTTCCCCTGCTGGCGGAAAAGGGAGTACTGGCGTTGATGACCTCACAACTGGCAAGCCTGAATGAAAACGCGGCAGCCACCTATCCACTCTACTCCGCCAGTAAAGCGGCGTTGAATATGCTGACGCGTGATCTGTCAGCGCATCTGCGGGGATCCCAGACGCTGTTGTGTGTCCATCCTGGCTGGGTACAAACGGATATGGGCGGTGAAAACGCGACCCTGACCGTTGCAGAGAGCACCAGCGGAATAGTCAAACAAATGGACGCATGGCGTGGTAAAGGTGGCCATCACTATATTGACTATGCTGGACGAACGCTGCGCTGGTAGCAACGAAAGTTACGGCTGTTTACTGCTCTTATTAATGCGCGGCGCAGCAACCTCATTCCAGTCCGGTTGATCGCCGGACATAATCGCCCGCCGCTGAGTCGGAGTGATCTGCTGATTCATATCCGGCATGATTTTTCGTGCTGACTGACTGGCGATACTGTCACTGCTGCTATTTGCCGTGCAGCCCACCGTGGCTGATATCAGTAAACAGACGGTTGCTAATTTCAGCATGATGAAATATTTCCTTATTCCGGCAATAGCCATCCGTTTTTTCAGCATGGTACTCAGCCGGTAATATCAATGAAGATACCACCGGCTGTTACCAAACTGACCCTGTATTAAAGTGCGCGCAGGACAATTATTCCAGGCTTACTTTTCATATAATCCAGCAGCGGTGAATCAACCACTTTCTGATTTTTATCGAGTGACGAGGCGTTTCTGAACCAGACCTTACCGTCCTTTTTGATAACAATCCCAACATGTGAAACATCCAGCCCGGCGATGGGCGAATAAACGCCGATAAAGTCACCGGTTCTGAGGTTATCCAACACGCTCTGATTAATGTGAGCGCCGGCAATATAGTTTATTTCTCTGGAAACAGTCCCCAGCCCGCTAATAAATTCACCGCCGTCTGATTTTCTGTTGAGATTTTTTCTGACGGTCACATAGTCCTGACTGATCAACGTGGTAACGTCTGTTGCATTGCGTGGCATCGTTGCAAACCAGTCGGTGAAAAAATGTTTGCGGTGCAGATAATCAACTTTGCTGTCGATATAACGTGTTTTAATCAGCTGTGGCAGAAAATCATCAGGTTTTTGCGAGTGGCTTAGCGCATTGACATAATCAATCAGCGTAAAACAATCGACGCCATTAAAGTCAGCGACCAGCACCTCTGGTTGCGTTGCAGAGCCGGAAAGCGTATCTGACTGATAGGGGGTGCCAAGGAAATAAGCTGAAATTTGTTCAATCCGTTCTCCCTGCGTACTACTGCCTTCTGGCACAACGGTATTGTCGATAATTTTTGCGGCTTGCTGTGTAGTGAAAGGATCTGTCCGGGTCTGCCAGGCAGAATGCACTGAACTACAGGCTGTCAGTGCCAGGGTGAGAAATAATGCCGATTTCATTTTCATTTGCTGTGTCCTTCAGCGTTGACCGGCTGCGAATTTAAATAATTTATCTCAGCCGGGCAATATCTTCTTCCATCTCGTTTATGGTTGATTCAGAAATATGACCAGAAATTTAATTCTGTAGAAATTCAGCCCCACCCACCTGCCGGATTCAGTATAAACGCCAACAGGAAGCATTCAGATGCAATAACGTTAAAATTTCCAGAAACTTATTTCTGCACCTACAGGCTTTATAGTTCTCTCTCTGGATGTGCACGACGAATATTAACGCCATAAATGATGGTTCAGGCGGCACAGGCCTGAACCTGTAACAGGATACGTCTGCTGTTAATAATTTACGATAATCAGGAAAAATAGCTATTTGTCATCGAAGAAATTATCCGGAAGTTGCCCTGGCGGCATGTTGATCACCGTATCGTTATCGACGCCCTCATTTTTCATATAAGTTACGCGGGCAAACTCAGGAATAACCACATAAGGCCACACCGGACCCTGGTCACGGAATCGGTGCATATCCTCAATAAATTCATTTTGATAGCAGATGGTTTTTTCCGGATGGTGACCTTCACCCGCGATCCACTGAGGAAAAAAAATGGTTCCGTGAATCAGTTTCCTTTGCGAGTCAAACAGCAAACTGACACAGGTTCCTGTTGGTTCGTGCCAGTCCACCTTGTAAATTCCGGGGGCAAACTGTACGGCATTCATTTTTTGATGAGTAACCCAACGCCCACCGACCAGCCCGTGATGGATACGATAATCGCAGGTGGTGTCATTGCGGGCATACCACTCGTATTTCCAGCCATTATCATAGGTATAAACAAAATGTGTGCCCGTGAAGCCGGACAGGTCGCCGGATATATCCTGTTGCGTATTATTCATAACATCTCCTTTATTACTGTTCAGTACGAAAATAATAAACCGCAGCAAAACTCAGTTATTAATTCAGGACGCGTACGTCTGCTCACTCTGGCGGAAGGGAGTTAAGCAAAGCGGCGATCAAAGACGATGCGGCCTGTTGTAGATATGAAGCAATTTTTGGTGGTGTGTTTGTGGATCGTGCTCAGTTCTGATCCTGTTAACAGCCGCGTTGGCCTTGACGGTAATTTGCAGTGGGTGGGTAATAATATCCAGAATAAGTATTTTCAGCCGATCGACTCTCTGCTGGCGAAGTTTATCCCGGTCTACAGAGGATAATACCGGCAGTTCCAGGTCATCATTCAGTTGCTGAACAATCTGCCAGCCAACATCGGGGGGATTAATTTCAGCAAGTGCGCGGACATTGCTGGTGATAACCGGGCAGCCGCATGACTGCATCTCCAGCACCGAAAAACCATAAGCTTCAGCCCAGCTGGGTAGCAACCCGACATCAGCATGTTGAAATAACAGGCGCAATTGATCCTGAGACATGCTGGTGAGATGTTCAAATACAGAGTGGCGGGCGATGGCCATTTCTGTTGCCTGAAAAAAAGCAGCGCTGTCCTGGTGAGCACCCAGTGCATCATTGTGGCGATGAGTTAAATCCCCAACCAGCCTGACTCTGACCTGACTGGCGGCAATCATGCCATCGGTAAGCAACTGCTCAAAAGCGAGCACCGTTTCGGCGCCCCCCTGACGATAAAACTCCCCGGCGACAAAAACAAAATGTACCGGCAGCTGATCAAGGCGTTTGCGGCGATTTTGCACGTAAAGCGGCTGGGGTGGCGGGATAACCTGCATCTTATGCAACAACGTCGCTGAAAATTGCGGCATCCTGCTCAGTAATTTTCGTTCCACATAATAAGCCGCATTTGATAAGGCAATTAATGCAACACAATTTTCGCCAGCCAGTGCAGAAAGGATTTTTGTCGGTTCCGCTACACTTTTATATTCATCTCCCGGGGAAATAACCTGCGCTAAAAGAGAGTCAAATGTTACCAGCCACTTTCGGTCAGTCAGGGCAACCTGATTGAACAGATGGTAAATATCAACCTCGCCATCAGGGAATACAGTTAAAGGTTTGAAGAGAAATGTTTTTCGACGACTCAGAATATCTGTATAAAAATAGACATTTTTTTTATCACAGTTGATGTATTCGACATCGCTGTCGACCTGAACAGCTTTCAGACCAGGATGATGAAAACCAGAATAACCAACGCGCATTGCACCCCCTCTGTTACAGACCAGCAGCTGAAGCACTCAGCTTCTCAGATAATAAAACACCCTTCCCCGACGGCGACGTTCTGAATAACCTTTACAACAACACATAAACTGCAAGCTGTAAATCCAGGGTAAATCTTAATATCGATTTATAATCTGACATCAGTTACAGCGCAAACGTAAATATATCGATAAAGGGTCGAAAAATATTAATTACTCTCACTGTTTTTGGCCGTAGTTGTTTTTAAATTGGTATGCATCCGGATATAAATTCAGTAAACTTATGCAGCAGCCTGAGGTAAGTTGATATTTAAGACAATGAAAATAAATCATTCATAGCGTAGCGATAAAGGTAAAAAAAATTTGTCTCAATTTTTTTATTTTAATCAATACCAGCGTTATGCAGAGTAATCCTGCAACCATGCTTGCCAGTTTATACCGGGCGAGCTGTTCACGATGCCGGGGTGAAAAGCGGTTATATTCTGTCAGTCGGCAAAAGCGGGCAACAATTAAGATAAATTGCAGGCTTTATTACATGTCACAGCCATTAATGAATGAGGCTGATAAGCCCTATCGGCCATGCGGATTAGTTATTGCGCTCAAACTACTCTAAGATCTTTGCGTATCAGATAACCGCTTACAGACAATAAACTGAGGCTGAAGATGATTGATATTTTTAAGCAGGGCAGTACCCCCGAAGCCACTGGCCCCGACGATTACTTTACCGGCAGTGTTAAAATTAACGCCCCTTTTAAAACCACTGAACCTGCCCGCGTCAGTGGCGCGACCATCTCTTTTCCGGCTGGCGCACGCACGGCCTGGCATACGCATCCTCTTGGGCAGACGTTGATCGTGACACAAGGACAGGGGCTGGTTCAGGAGTGGGGTAAAGCCGCTCAGACCATCGCTCAGGGCGATATCATCTGGATACGGCCCGGTGTCAAACACTGGCATGGTGCCTCAGCCGGTTCCGCAATGACGCATATTGCCATTGCGGAAGCGCTGGAGGGCAAAGTGGTTGACTGGATGGAAAAGGTCAGCGACGAGCAGTATCAGCAGTAAATTCAGTGATGCGAGCAGCCGGTCTGCGGACGCCAATGCCCCCAGACCGGTCTGATTACAGATTTTGAATAAACCATTCGGTCTGCACCTGAATAACCCGTCTGAAATGCTCTCCGGAATAGATATCGTAGTGGCGGGCGTCTTTTTCTTCGTACAACTTTTTGTTCTGGCCACCCACCGCCTCATATAACGCACGGCCCTGCTCCGGTGAATTCACCCTGTCCTTCTCAGCGATAACCACCAGCGTCGGGCAGCTGACCTGAGCAGCGCTTCGCGCAGGATGATATTGCAGCGTCTCCCTTACCGTCAGGAACGGGATTTTGATATCCATTTTGGGATAGCTGGCTCTGTTTTCTTCGAAAAAGGCCTTCGACTCCGCATCGCTCAACACCCTGGTAATGCCGACAAACATCTCTTTGCCGGTCAGCTGCTGCCTGTCAGCCATTTTGTTCAACGTGGCAAGAAAAGCTGTCTTTTCATCATCATCCATGCCACCTGTTACAATTTCCTCACCGTCGGCGAATGCCAGTTGGCTGACAATACATTTTATCTCTGCATCCTGTGCCGCCGCCGCAAATACATGACAACCGCCAAAAGAGGTGCCCCATAAGCCGATCCGTTCGCCATCCAGTTGCGGTTGTTCCCTCACCCACTGGATCACAGAGACGATATCAGCAATCTGCATCGCCGGAACCAGACGCCCACGCTCTCCCTCACTGTCACCGAAACCCCGATAATCAAAGGTTACAGTAGCAAACCCGGCACGGGTAAAAGCGGCGGCAAAGTCAGGCAGCAGGATCTCACGGATGCCACAAAAGCCGTGACACAGAATGACCGTTGGACTTTTGGGGCGGGCATGTTCCGCAGGGGTTTGCAGGGTAAGCACAATGCCGTTGGTGAGTTTATGTACTGAAGTTTTCATCAGAAAGAATTCCTTTTCGTTGAATCAATATGACGCGCAGAACCCGGCCTGCGAGGAAGTGAATCAGCGCCATAACATAGCGACTGAATCTGGCAGCGTCACTAATTTAATGATCAACTGCGCTCAATTTTTTTGGCTGCCTCATCCAGTGCGTCGATAATGGCATGCAGCGTGTGTTCCGCCAGCTCTGGCCGTGAGAGACGGGTATTCAGCGCCATTTTCATATTGTGAATGGCACGCTGCACTTCCGGCAGGCTACGGTTTTCTGCCAGTATGGCAAGGGAGGAGAGCCGGGAAAGAATATTTTGCAGACTGTCATGCTGCTGTTGCAGGTAATTCTCACCGGCAGGCGTCAGGCTGAATGCCTTGCGTCCCGATTGCGGTCCATCGCTACGGATATACTCCAGCTCTTCCAGCAATGACAGGCCGGGATAAATGATACCCGGGCTGGGGGCATACTCTCCCTTTGACAGCTCCTCCACCGATTTAATCAGCTCGTAACCGTGAGCCGCCCCCTGTGAAACAAAATGCAGTATCAACAGCCGGATATCGCTGGCATCGAGCATCTTCTCCCGGCGTTTTCTGCGAACACCCGCACAGGCCGATGGTGAGTCAGCCAGGGGGTCTTGTTGAGATAAATGTGGTTTCATGCGCTGCCTGTGATGATAAGTGGCGGCCGGTCAGCCGGACTGTTTCTGGTGCCAGTATGCCACAGCACGGACAAAATCGGCCTGTAAACCCCGCTGAATGATAAAGTAGTCGCTAAGCTGTTTTACGGCAGCGCCTTCGCCGGTCAACCAGATAAAGTAATCCTGTTCAGGTAATGCCAGACGATCCAGTTGTGTCATCAGCGCAGCCACGCCCTGCTGGTGCATAGCGCCACTCCCCAGCCAGCAGATCTCCACATCCGGTAACGTGCCAAGATAGTCACGCCCTTTTTCTTCATCAACAAACGCATACAGTCTGAGAGACTCTCCGCTAAGAGTCTGACAACGCCGCCGGAAGGCAGGCAAACCGCTCTCGTCACAGACATACAGCTGAAAGTGGTAATCCTCCGGCACAATCAGTGAACCGCGTGGGCCTCCGACAGCCAGCCTGTCGCCAGCCTGAGCACGAGACGCCCAGTCGCTGGCAAGACCTGAGGCGTGCAGGTAGAAATCCACCGTGAGGCGACTGATACCATCAAAAAACAGCGGCGTGTAGTCACGAGCCGCAGGCCGAACGCCCTCTTTCCACACCACGCCCTCCTCTGTTATTTCCGGCAGATGAAACTCACCGGTTGCAGCATCCGGAAAAAACACTTTGATGTGATCGTCAAAACCCGCTGATGTAAACCCTGCCAGCGCCTCACCGCCAAACTCAACGCGGTAAAAGCTGTTGGCAATCAACGTTTTTGACAGTACTTCCACCGGGCGAAAACGTAATTCGTTTCTGATGCGGCGTGGCAGGCGTTCTGAAGACTTTGACAAGTTGATTCTCCTCTGAGCAATTGGACGGCAGGTGGATGTGCACCAGCGGTAAGAAATATATCTGTGATATATCTTAACTGCAAGCGCGTCTGCATCACAAAGGCCACTACTGGTTGGCGAACAGGCTGTATTCTGTTAAACAAAAGTAAACATTCAATCATCCCCGCCCTTAAAAAAAACCAGTGAATTGCTGAATTTTACTGCGCTTTTTCCACAAAATTTTCAGCAGAAAAATAAACACAGGCCGGGCGCGCAATAAAACAGAGGGTGGTGTTTTTTGCTCTGTATCCCGCGTCATTCCCGGCTCCAGTAAAGAGTGGCAGTGAAGGTTTTACCTCGCCACTCCGCTTTATAATCTGCTGACCAGTTTATAAAAAGAGGCAAAAACCATGTCACCAGCTCTTCGCTCCGGAACGTCACCCAGTGTGGTTTATACGTTACACAGTATTGATGAATTACGTAATCATGAACCCTATGAACATGGCGAGCTTGCCATTGTGCTGGAATACAACAGCGGGACACAATTTGGCGGAGGTATCTTTGTCTATGACATGGATGATACGCATTCGCGCGACGATGGCGGTTACATTTTTATTACCCGGGGAGGAAAGCGCTGGAGACGTCACCTCAACACGCTGAACGATCTCAACGTGGTTCATTTTGGCGCGGTTGCCGATGGGCAGACTGACTGCCTGGATGCGGTAAAGCGGATGTGGGAATGGTCACGTATAGAAACCGATGGCATCCGCCTGAACGAAGATATTGGCATCCGCTTTCCTGCCGGACGCTTTTTTATCTCCTCATTTGATATTGCCGATGAATTTATTGACTGGGACGCGACGAAATTCCGTCTGGCCGGTGAAAGCGTTAATTTTGGCTATCACAATAATACTTTCCTGGTTTCCAACAACGACAGTAACTACATGTTCAGGGTGAAAGCCCGCTTCGTTGAGATAACCGGTCTGGCGATTGATGGTCGCAGTGATTTCGACGGCGCACGCAATCACAAAGGTTTTTATGAAAATACCAACCCTGGCGGTCAGTTCCTGCGCGTTTCAGGCATGACTTTCTGTAACATGGGGGGCCGCAGTCTCAGCCTGATAGACACTCTCGATTGTAAAATCGACCAGTGGTATGCCTCCAACTGTCACGAAACGGTCATTCATGCCAGATGGTCCGATCAGGTCATCGGTTCCTGGGATCACGTTACCGCCATTGAGCTGACCAACTTTAATATTCAGGGGGGCCGCAACAGCCATATGCTGTGGCTACCGCGTGCCACTCAGTGTCTGATCTGGAATGGCTGGATTGAGCATACCGAATTCCCGGGAAATATTTCTAACGGCCAGTGGACGCTGACCGCACTGAATATTGAAAACTGCCCTAACCCCCTTCTTGCGCACTACACCCGTATCGTCTCTTCACAGCTTAACCTGCAATCCGGCTCGTGGATTGATACCAGCGAACAGGGTGAAAACTGGCTGAATGAGTGGGAAATGGGCCGCACCTGGTATGAAAACCACGGGGTACGGCTGGAAGGTTCGCTGAGTTACGATTACATCTCGTCCACTGAGTTTATGGATAACCAGAGACAGGATGAAGCCTGGTTTCTGCTGGGCAATATGCACATGGAAAACTGGCAGTCTAATACGCAAATCAAACTGATTGGCAGCTCCGAATGGTACGTTATGCGACAGACTCAAACCGACTTTGATCCCGGCACCGCCGAAGGACGTGCCGATCTCTTTTTGCATAACGTGCAGGGAAGCGTCAGCGGTGCCTGGTCCTGTATCGGCTCGTCCCCTGTTACCCGGGTCCATCTGGAGAGTACCGGCAATAACCGCGTCAATATCTATCTGAAGATCAACAAATTTACCGCATGGGTGAAAGCCTTCGTGACCACCAATTCGCCCGATCGCTTCAACGCCGGGGTCACCTTCAGATTTGACAAAAAGTATCAGCGAATTGAAGACCAGGGAAAAATCAATGAGCTGGACAACGCGGCGGTTAACTGTTTCAACCAGACGTGGATCGGCAACCGCCAGGTGGGAATCGGTTACAACAATGATAATGAGCTGCTGTTCCGGGGGCAGATTGATAATAATCAGCTGCTGATTCGGGTCAACGGCCAGCGCTATGGCATTCCGTTGACCCGGCGCTGATTGCTAAGCATGGCCGCATTGCTGTGCGGGGGCCTGAAAGAGGGATCTCATCAGGCCTGACGTCAGGGCGGTTTGCCAGCCGCTGTTCAGGGCGGCCGGCAACCCGGACTGATTCAGGACGCCAGCCAGACGGTCTGCGCATTAGTGAATTCGCGGATACCAAAGTGCGACAGTTCACGCCCAAAGCCACTGCGTTTCACGCCACCAATGGGTACGCGGGGATCGGAGAAACTGGGCGAATTGATAAACACGCCACCGGTCACTATCCGCGTCGCCAGCTGACGGGCCTTCTCCAGGTCCTGACTCCACAAACTGCCGCCCAGCCCGAACTCAGAATCATTGGCCATGGCAATGGCATGTTCCGCATCCTGAGCCACGATCAGCGAAGCCACCGGCCCGAACAGCTCCTCAGTGAAGCTGGTCATTCCCGGCGTGACGCGACTGAGTACGGTTGGCGCATAGAAATTGCCCTTACCGGGGATGATATGCCCGCCGAGCAGACATTCTGCCCCTTCTGCCAGCGTGGCCTGCACCTGGGCATCCAGTTCATCACGCAGATCATAGCGCGCCATCGGCCCGATGTAAGTTGCCTCATCCGTGGGATCGCCCACCACCATCTCTTTCACCGCGGCGACAAATTTGTCGCGGAATTCGGCAAACACCGCCTCTTCCACGATGATCCGCTTGGCGGCTATACAGATCTGCCCGCTGTTCATAAAGCGCCCGGAAATGGCTCCCTGAACAGCCGCGTCAATATCCGCATCGGCCAGCACGATAAACGCATCTGAGCCCCCCAGTTCCAGCACGCTTTTTTTCAGGGCTGCACCGGCAAGGCTGGCAACAGCGGCACCGGCACGTACGCTACCGGTCAGCGTCACCGCAGCAATCCGGCGATCGTTAATGATGGTCGCCACCGCATCATTGTCGGCGTTAACCACGGAAAACAGCCCGTCCGGTACCCCTGCCGCCGCCAGAATATCCTGCAACAGCAGTGCCGTGCCGATCACATTCGGGGCAGGTTTTAACAGGTAACTGTTACCCGCCATAAATATGGGTACGGCACCGCGCAGCACCTGCCAGACCGGGAAATTCCACGGCATAATGGCCAGAATCGGACCCAGCGGCAGATAGTGTACCGATGCCTTATTATCTTCTACCAGCGTCGGTTCAGGCGCGATAAAACCCGGTCCCTGCTGCGCATACCACTCGCACAGACGGGCGCATTTTTCCACTTCCGCCTGGCTCTGGCCGATCGGTTTACCCATTTCTGCGGTCATCATCCCGGCCAGTTCAACGGCACGCACTCGCAGCGCTGTTGCCATATTCAGCAACAGTTCACTGCGGGCCTGCGGCAGGCTCAGCCGCCACGTTGCAAAGGCGCGGCTGGTCTTCTCCAGCACGCTTTCCACTTCAGCCGCAGAAGCAAATGGCGTCTGGCGAATCACTTCACCGGTAAAAGGATTTCGGGATTCAGAACAGGTAGCAGTCATAAAACAGCCCTCCAGTGACCACGGCAACAGCACATTGCCGGTATAAACGATAATTAATGGCCTCCAGCATAGGCGGCTTGTACCTTTCTGAAAAATGAATAATAGTGAAAATATCCTGCTCAAAATGAGAATAGTTATGGATCTGACCCAACTGACCGTCTTTCGTGCCATTGCCGAACAGGGAAGCTTCACCGCTGCTGCTGAAAAGCTGCATCGCGTTCCCTCCAATATTTCCACGCGTTTACGCCAGCTGGAAGATGAGCTGGGCACCGAACTTTTCACCCGTGAAAAACTGCGCCTGCACATCACCGATGCCGGGCGAACCCTGCTGGATTATGCCTGCCGTATTCTGGCACTGGTCGAAGAGGCGCAACAGCAGGTTTCCGGTTCGCATCCTGCGGGCATTTTCACTCTGGGTGCCATTGAAAGTACCGCTGCCGTTCATCTTCCGCCGCTGATCGCCCGTTATCATCAGGCCTGGCCGCAGGTGGAACTGGATCTGTCAACCGGCCCTTCAGGGGAGATGATCGACGGATTACTGGCTGGCCGGTTCAGCGCGGTGTTTATTGACGGACCGCCCAGACATCCGGAGCTGGAAGGTGTGGCGGTATTTCCGGAAGAGATGGTGGTGATCTCGTCGCTCAATCACCCACCGGTCACCAGTGCCGACAATATCGCCGGGGCGACGATATATGCTTTTCGTGCCAACTGTTCTTATCGCCGATTGTTTGAAAACTGGTTTTCCCGTGCAGGCTCTGCACCGGGAAAAATATTTGAAATGGAGTCCTATCACGGCATTGTGGCCTGCGTCAGCGCCGGTGCCGGACTGGCAATGATCCCGCTGAGTATGCTGAAGAGTATGCCGGGCCGGGACAGCGTGCAGGCCTGGCCGGTTGCCGATGGGATGGGAGAAATTGCTATCTGGCTGGTATGGCGTAAAGGCAGTGCCCCGGCCAATCTGCGCGCTATGCTGGATCTGCTGGAAACGCGTCAGACGAACAACGATGAGCGCGATAAACGATAGCGAAAAACCGCCAGCACAGACATGTACTGGCGGGGGTGCAGCTAATGGTTATGAACACTCCTTTGTTCAGCCATTAACAGGTGGTGGCTACACGGAGAACATATTTTCAGACAGACTAACCAGGGTATATCCGGCACGGTAAGAGCCTGTGTCATCATGGCTGGTTACCTGCCATTCTGAACATGGGCGCTGCCCGAAATCCTCACATACTTCGGAATAATAAAAAACCTTATAAGAATTCCAGTCTGCCGCCTTCGAGATGATACAGCGTCCCAACTATTTTAATTTTCCGGTCACTCTCAAGAGAAGCAAGAACGGCACTTTTATTACGGATATTTTCGATGGTCAGCAATACATTGCTCCTGGCAATCGCATCAATATATTGATAGTCGTTAACATCCTTTTCGCCGGAATAGTTCGTTTTTTCAATTGCAGGCTTAATTTTTTCCAGCAGAGAGGTCAGATTACCCAGTTTAGCATCAGATGCTGCGCCTTTAATGGCACCACATTTGGTGTGTCCCATCACCATCACCACTTTCGCCCCGGAGAGCGCACAGGAAAACTCCAGACTACCGAGAATATCGTCATTTTCAATATTACCCGCCACACGACAATTAAATAACTCGCCAATACCGGTATCCGTGATAATTTCGGCAGGTGTTCGGGAATCAATACAGCCCAGGATGACCGCAACCGGATACTGTCCGCCACGGCTGGTCCGTTTTTGAGAAAGAAAGTCATGTTCGAGCTTTTCACCATTTCTGAAACGCTTATTCCCCGCTTTAATCATCTCAATCACCTGGTCTGGCGAAAGATTATCGCGTTCCTCTTTAGTGAGCAGCGCAGATTTTGCTGCGGCATTGAAAGGGATCCCGGAAAGAAAACCGCTGGCAATAACCGTTGAAAAAAGCGTGGCTTTTTTAATGAAAAAACGTCTGTCAGACTGCATAAACACCTCATGCTGATTCAGAATTTATTAACGGTAATCCGGCAGGCACGACAGTATTTATCTCTGTTGATATCATCACCAGATTAATTTTTTACAATGGAAAAAGACCAATTATTTGCAGACAAACAGCAGAAGCGTTTGCACTGAAATAATATTTACTCAATCATAGCCAAAAAATATCTGGTGATGAAGAAAAAACAGGGTGGCGTTGTTATTTTTAACATCTGGTGAGAAATATTTCAGCAGTCATTCTCATCAGTTGCATAAGCTGCCTGATATTTAATGGTACAGATAAATAAAGATTGTGATTATTCAGGCTATTTAATTGCAGGGAAAAAGCCAGCGTTACCAGATATAAATACCGCCACTAATAAGCAAAGTAACCGATTAGTCAGGGAGATGAGATCATCATTCTGGTGACATATTTTGTTGCACTTAGATCCTCTGCGCAGGCAAATGCGCGGATGTCCTGTGCCAAAAAAAGACTGCCCCACTGAGCCGCAAGCCGACAGGCTGACTAAGTAAAAGGCAGTCCATATTATGCCATCGCGTTTTTTAGCGACGGGTTACTGTTAATTACATCTGCACCAGATGATTGATTTTGACATCGGCATTAACATCCGCGTCGTAGTCAACGCCGTCGAGGCCGAAACCAAACAGCTGCATGAACTCTTTTTTGTAGCCGACGAAATCGGTCAGTTCATTCAGGTTTTCGTTGGTGACGGTGGGCCACAGTCTGACGACTTCGTCCTGCACCGCTGGCTGCAACTCTTTGTAGTCAGCGCGCAGACGACCTACATCATCCATGACCGGGGATGCGCCGTACAGGCTCTCTTTAAACAGGCCATAGACCTGCTCAATACAGCCTTCATGGGTGCCTTTCTCTTTCATGACTTTGAACAGCAACGACAGATACAGCGGCATCACCGGGATGGCAGAACTGGCCTGAGTGACCACCGCTTTCAGCACTGATACCCGCGCATCGCCACCCTTCTCAGCCAGCGTCTCACGGATCGACAGGACACGCTTGTCGAGATCTTTTTTCGCTTCCCCGATGGAGCCGTTCCAGTAGATATCATGGGTGATTTTCTCGCCCAGATAGGTAAAGGCGGTGGTTTTCGCGCCGTCAGCCAGCACACCCGCCTCTTTCAGGCAGTCAATCCACATCTGCCAGTCGTCACCGCCCATCACCGCAACCGTACCGGCGATCTCTTCCTGCGAGGCAGGTTCCAGGGTGATGTCGGTAATGGTTTCTTTATCGGTGTTCAGACCGCGAGTGGTCAGCGATTTACCCACCGGTTTCAGCGTGGAGTTAAACACTTCGCCGGTTTTCGGATGGGTACGGCGCGGCGCGGCCAGGCTGTATACCACCAGGTCAACCTGCCCCAGATCCTGTTTAATCAGCTCAATGGTCTTCTGCTTGACTTCATCAGAGTAGGCATCGCCATTAATGCTGGTGGCATAAAGCCCTTTTGCTTCGGCAGCGGCTTCAAACGCAGCGGAGTTATACCAACCGGCGGTGGCAGGTTTACTCTCTTCTCCGGGGCGTTCGAAGAATACGCCCAGCGTATCGGCACCACAGCCAAAGGCTGCCGAGATGCGGGCCGCAAGGCCGTAACCGGTGGACGCGCCAATCACCAGAACCTTTTTCGGACCATCGGCAATGGGTCCCTGCTGAGTGACATACTCAATCTGTTTGTCAACGTTAGCTTTGCAACCCGCCGGATGGGCAGTCACACAAATAAAGCCACGGATGCGTGGTTTAATAATCATGTCAACCTCAATGGAAACTGTCTCAGTAAATTCGGGCAACAGGATACCTGCTTGTGGCGATTCAGGCAAAGATGACCACCACTTATCACTGGAGCCCGGCCAGATATCGCGGGTACGCGGTGAACCACAGGGTAAAAACGCCGCCAGCCGCGCTAATGTACCGCTGCCGATCGGCCAGTCTCCAGTCGGCAGCAGCCCGTCCTTCAGGTCATATTACTGACTGACGTGGCACCAGTTACGCAGCTGATTAATTCCACCATCCGGTGAGGTAAAGCCGCTACAGCCGAGGATGCTGTCAAACAGCTTCTCGTGAAATACCGGCGTTTTATCTTTTGCCAGCGTCTGCAACTGCCGGAATGCCGAGGCATTATCAGGCTGTTGCAGAAATTTATCCGAAGCCCAGACCATAATCGGAATTGAACGTTGCTCAATGGGCGCCTGATCGCGCGGGGTGCCATGAAAATGCATGTTTTTTGAAATCGACTCGCCGTGGTCCGATGCGTAAAACACAATGGCGTTACGGTTCCTTAACTGGTCAAAGATCTGCTTCAGCACGTAATCGGTGTAAAGCAGGCTATTGTCGTATGAGTTGATCATCTCTTCGGTGGAACAGCTGTCGTCAATGCCTTTACATTCCGGCTGATAGCGGGCGAACTCACGCGGATATCGTTCGGTATACAGATAGTGCGAACCTTTGGTATGCAGTACCACCAGATGTTTGCCCTGCGGGTGGCGATCCAGTGAATCTTTCAGTTCGCTGACCAGCGCCATATCGTCGATGGGTTTGCCGACGTTGCGCTTTTCCGACTGAATGGTTTCACGCAGCGCATAATCGTCAGCCATCACTTTGTTATAAAACCAGGCCTCGCTCTGCATGGCAAATAACTCTGAAGAGAAGCCCTGTTTTTTCAGTACGGTAAAAACGTTCATCTCTTTCAGGGTACGTTCCGGCGCTTCTGAAGCCCCGCCTTCCCTTACAAACATGCAGCGCAGTGACAGCTTGGTGGAGGTATCGCAGGAGTAGCCCTGCAAAGCCGCAAGGTGGGTTTCTTTATCAAGATAAGGCGTATTGTCACGACTGTAGCCGTAGACGCCCATATGGTCGCGGCGCGCACTTTCACCAATGACGAATACCACATACAGATCGTTAACGTCCTCAGGTGGCTGGTAAGTAAAGTGCGCTGCGGGGTCAAACAGATTACGACTGTCTTCTGCCTGGCTCCAGCTGCTGTAAGCCAGCAGTCCCATTCCGGAAAGCCGGTTTGATGGCGAGTAGCTGCCCGCCACCACACCACCGTAGCTGGCCATCATGCGGTTATGCTGTTTGTCCAGGTTCTCCTGATGGTCACCCATGACTTTCAATGGCAACCAGCAGACCAGCCCGGCGACAATCATTACCCCGCCGCGACGCAGGAAGGCCGCGCCATTTTGACGACGTATCGCCGCTTCCGGCAATGGCGTCAGCCACAGCATCAGCATCGGTAACAGACTCACCAGTACCAGCCACAGCGCAAAATTCCAGCCAACGGATTCTTTTGACAGATCCAGACTGTCGGTGGTCATTACCGCGGCAATAATGCCGTAACCAATATCGACGTTGAAAAAATCATGTAATAGCTGGCGGTCACCGAAAAAATCACCAGCAGCGAGAGCAAAATTCGAAACAGCAGACGTCCGGCCATTGAGGCCAGCAGGGTGGTAAACAGCACCAGTGAAAAGGCCGCGATCACCTCAATGGTGGTTGACAACGCGGCATCATAGTGTAGCTGGTGAAAACGGCGGAAAAAGATCGGCAGGTTTAACACTATCCCGATGTAAAAAGCGATAAAGCAGCAGACCCGGGTCTGGGTCAGAAAATGCAGTTTTTTCATCTGTGTCGTCGTTATTGTTGCAGGTGAATGTAATGCCAGAAACAGACCAGATTTGCTCTGCATACTGCCATAGCGAAAATGTTGCAAAAAATCAGACAAAGTAAAGCGCGGTGAGTTTACTCCGCCAGTGTGAAACCAGAGTGTAAACTTGTAACAAGAAATGTGAGAAAAGCGTAAAGTTCACGCTGGTATCAGCGGCGATAATCTTATTACCCCCGACTGAGTGGCTCAGCCGGTCAATCGGGTTCCTTCCGCCATGCCCTGTTGCTGGTTGCCTGTGGTCTGCGCCAGGGCATGACCGGGTTGCCATTGATAAGCTGTGATGTGATGTTCTCCACAGAAAGGCAGCATAATTTGATCACATTCAAAATTCTGAAAATTAACATAAATTCATTATTTATGCATAAAATTCGCATAAACAACAAACCCTCTCAGGCCGCACCGAATTTGTCTGGTGACAGGATAATTAATTATTCGTCGCCCCCGCGCTATTGACCCTCTGGCAGTGAAAATTCACATTAATTTAAAAAACAAAATACATAAATTTAATGATAGATTTTGTCGCGCTGGAGATACAAGCACTGAATATTTACCGGTTAAACAGAATAAATAACTAATTTAACTAAGGTTTTTTATGGATAAGCTATCTTACGTTGCTGAAGGCAGCACAACTGCCTGGTCTACCTACCTTGCTCAAATCGATCGCGTCGCCCCTTATCTTGGTGAACTCAGCCGCTGGATTGACACCCTGCGTCATCCGAAGCGCGCGCTGATAGTGGATATTCCTCTTCAGATGGACGACGGTACGATTCGCCACTTCGAAGGATTCCGCGTGCAGCACAACCTTTCCCGCGGGCCGGGCAAAGGCGGGATTCGTTACCACCCTAATGTGGATCTGAACGAAGTGATGGCGCTGTCAGCCTGGATGACCATTAAATGTGCTGCGGTCAACCTGCCCTACGGCGGAGCAAAAGGCGGGATTCGCGTCGATCCTTTTACCCTTTCCGAAGGTGAACTTGAGCGTCTCACCCGCCGTTACACCAGTGAAATTGGTCTTATTATCGGCCCGCAGAAAGATATTCCGGCACCGGATGTCGGCACCAACGCCAGGGTGATGGCGTGGATGATGGATACCTATTCAATGAATCACGGCACCACCATTACCGGGGTGGTAACAGGGAAACCGATTCATCTGGGTGGATCGCTGGGACGTGAAAAAGCGACAGGACGCGGCGTCTATATCACCGGTCTGGAGGTGGCTCGCCGCTGTAATATTGAAATTGAGGGAGCCAGAATCGCGGTACAGGGCTTTGGTAACGTCGGCAGCGAAGCCGCACGGTTATTTGTCGCCGCCGGCGCA
This sequence comes from Erwinia mallotivora, assembly GCF_000590885.1. GTDB lineage: Bacteria > Pseudomonadota > Gammaproteobacteria > Enterobacterales > Enterobacteriaceae > Erwinia > Erwinia mallotivora. Next base: position 46,586 of record NZ_JFHN01000037.1, on the reverse strand, counting down.
CGGGTGGTGGTGATACAGGACCATTCCGCCACGCTGTATAACGCCGACGGTATTGATTTAACCGCGCTAAGCGACTGGCAGGCCAGCAACAAGATGATTGCCGGTTTCAGCGGTGCAGAAGAGATCGCCAGTGACGACTTCTGGACGGTGCAGATGGATATCCTGATCCCGGCGGCGCTGGAAGGCCAGATTACCCGGCAGCGGGCGGAGCAACTGAGCTGTAAGCTGGTGCTGGAGGGCGCAAACGGCCCGACCTATCCTGATGCAGACGATGTGCTCAGCGCACGTGGCATTACCGTGGTGCCCGACGTGGTCTGTAATGCCGGCGGGGTTACGGTCAGTTACTTTGAATGGGTGCAGGATATGGCCAGCTTTTTCTGGAGCGAAAGCGAAATCAATGACCGGATGGACAGGATCATGACCGATGCCATGACCCACGTCTGGGAAAAGGCCAGCGAGAAAGAGTGCAGCCTGCGCACCGCCGCCTATATTGTTGCCTGCGAGCGAATTCTGATGGCACGTAAAGATCGCGGCATTTATCCGGGATAACCCTCTCACCCGGCGATACAGCGGTGTGTACAGCCGAAGAGATATCAGCGCATCCTGTTCTGCCGGGATTTTACATATCGCAATCGCAGGCCCGCTGCCCTTACTGCACAGTGCGTAACAAGGCGGGCAGAAACAGACGCTGCGGCACAGGATCGCCGCAGCGGGATGGTTAAGCATCCCCTGTTGCAGGCAGAGAAGAGAGGAGAATCGCCAGCGATTACATTTTACCGATGAGGAGTGAAACCAGGCCGGCAGCAATTAACGGCCCGACCGGTACGCCACGAAACAGAGAAACACCAATAATAGTGCCAATCAGCAAGCCACCCACCACTGACGGTTGAGAACTCATCAGCGTCACCCCGCGCCCCCCCACCCAGGAAACGAAAATTCCGACGGCAACCGCCAGCAACGATTTCCAGTGCAGGAAAGAGTGCATCAGCGTGCTGGTGGGAATGGTGCCGCTGGCAATCGGGGCCATCACGCCAATGGTCAGAATAATGATGCCCACCGTGACGCCCTGTTTTTCTATCCAGGGGAAAGTGGCACTGAGCGGCGTCATCCTCACCACGATTAACACCAGCAGGGCGATGGCAACGGTCAGGTTGTGACTGAAATAGCTGAGGCCAGCCAGCAACAGCAGGATAAACAAAGTCAGGTCAAACATGGTTTTCTCAGTAAAGCGCTAAGGTATTGAGCCTTAAGCTTAATGCGCTTTCTGTTCCCACTCTACTTTTTTGACGCGGCCCCGGGGTACATGAGGATTTCGAGCACTGCCCGGGTTCAAAATTGCAGATAAACCAGCCCTGATGGGCCATATTTTTAATCGCAGGCAAGGTATTTTTTTCTGTCAAGTAAAGAATAAAAATCATTAACACGCATCTGCAATCGTTTATCTATGTATTTTCTCTCTTCAGCACCTGCCGAGTAATAGCGCTGATATATATCCCGAAAATCAATCGGAAACAGACTGTCACTCTCTTTGTCGTATAACATATTACCTGTATTAAGATCATAATGAATCATTCCTGACTCATTTAGTTTACATATAAGCTGTAAATAAAGCCTTTCCAGATTATCGGGTATATCAGCAGTTTCGATTTCACTGAGGGGAATGCCTGGTACTCTTAACATTCTCAAATAAATTTCACCACCATCACGAATGACCAGCGAAGCATCATCGCCATAAAAAGAATTAAATAATTCGGATTCCTGTACAGCCATACTCAGTACCTCATTGTACTGATTTCCCACCAGATGATATTTTTTATACAAAATTGAGCTATTGTACTTATTTTCATACACTTCAGCTGTCGTTCCTGTGCCAATCAGTTGACCACATTCGGGGGAGGACTCAATACCCCTCGCAACGGGATTGTTTTCATTCAGCGGCTGAAATGGAGTGAAATGTTCTATTTTCATAAGTCACAATCCTGTATTGATATAAAAAATTATTTCTACAAAAAAACTGCTTCGTGATAAAAATAACAACAAAAAAGAATACGAAGACTATTTAATGCCACACCCAACGTCAATATTATATTTCCTCACCATTAACAGAAACTTTGATATTAACATTGACTTAAGGTGATTTATCGACAGAAATACAGATCATTTTTTCTGCACTATGCGATGAACCTCCGAAAATACTTCGGTGACTGAATGTTTTTTTATTTCCTCATCATGACAAAGACAGCAGCGCTGATTTCTCTCCCTGAACAGGGAGAGAGGCATACTGTTTTAATTTAACGCCCTGCGACGTAAAAACGTCTGGCAATACCTCAGGTCACCGCATCGAGCGCGGCCCGCAGGCTGGCAGAGGGTACGGTCAGCACCGGCACCGGCGAGCCGAACAGTGCCTCAGCCCCGGTCATTGAACTCTGCGCCAGCACGATGCAGCCCGGCGATTGCGCAAGACATTGCCGGGCGCTGGCGGCAATCTGCTGGTGATAGCCCGCACTGTCCTGACGGGTGAACCGCTCCCAGGCTTCCGGCACCAGCGTCACGCTGAGGCGATCGGCGGCAATGCAGGTTTCGAACAGCTGACGGGTAGACGCCAGGGTGCCAGGCGCGGTGCAGAGCACCGCAATATGGCCTTCACAGCGGGAAGCGACGCCGGCAAGCACCGCATCCACCCGCAACACCGGTTTACTGAACAGCCGGCTATCGCTGGCGACCACGCCCAGCGTGGTGCAGGTGACGATCACCACGTCCGCCTGCTGACAAAGCTGCTGTAAAATATGGCGGGTAGCTTCTGCAATCTCCCCTGTGACTTCCCCGGCGGCGGTGGCCCGGGCCAGCAGTTCGCTCTCCACATGATGTAACAGCCGAACCGCGCCAGCCCCGGCCAGGGGCAACGCCTGTTCAAATACGGCAATATTGCTCTCTGCCGCGTGCAGGCAGGCGATGATTGTCATGCTGAGATCTCCGGAACAGTGAAGGCAACACTGTGGCAAATTTCAACTGGCTTGCCAACGTCATGGAAATAATAAGTGGCAATAGTTTCACCGACACCTCACCAGCATGGTGCATTAGCCTGGGTTTATACCCTGCGATGATGAAACAAAGGTTTCAGTCACCGGTAAAACCGCGCCGGAGTGGTCATCAGCAAATGGTATGGAAATTGCTTGTTTAAGCGGATGCTCAACAGGAGAAACCGATGAAAGCAATCATAATTGGCGCCGGGATTGGCGGGCTGTCTGCCGCCATCGCCCTCAGACGTTTTGGCATTGAAACAGCGGTATTTGAAGCCGTTAAAGAGATTAAGCCGGTCGGTGCGGCTATCTCCATCTGGCCAAACGGTGTGAAATGCCTCAATTTGCTGGGGATGAAAGAGCCGCTGCGCGCCCTGGGCGGCACCATGAACAGCATGGCCTACTATGACTTTCAGCACGGGCATCCCCTTACCCGTTTCAGCCTCGATCCGCTGGTCGCAGCCTGTGGCGAGCGTCCTTATCCGGTGGCCCGCGCCGAATTGCAGGCGATGCTGCTGGCGACCTGTGGTCCTGAGCAGGTGCAGTTTGGTAAACGTGTGGCCCGGGTTGAGCAGGATGACCACGGGGTAACCGCGTGGTTTGAGGATGGCAGCGAGGCACGGGGCGATCTGCTGATTGCCTGCGACGGCACCCATTCAGTGGTGCGCAAATATGTACTGGGGCGGACGGTTGAGCGACGCTATGCCGGGTATGTTAACTGGAACGGTCTGGTGCAGATCGATGAATCGCTCGCGCCGCCGCAGCAGTGGAGTACGTTTGTCGGGGAAGGCAAACGCGTTTCTCTGATGCCCGTTGCCGGTAACCGGTTCTATTTCTTCTTCGATGTGCCGCTGCCTGCCGGGCTGGCGGAAGACCGTAATACATTACGTGACGACCTGAAACGCTATTTCCACGGCTGGGCAGAGCCGGTGCAAAGGTTGATTGAGCAAATCGATCCGCAGACCACCAATCGGGTGGAGATCCACGATATCGATCCCTTTGCACAACTGGTTAAAGGCCGGGTGGCGTTGCTTGGCGATGCCGCGCACAGCACCACGCCGGATATTGGTCAGGGCGGTTGTGCGGCGATGGAGGATGCGGTGGTGCTGGCTAACGTGTTGCAGGCCCACTCGCTGGGAATAGAAGACGCGCTGCTGCGCTACCAGCAGCAACGCGCCGACCGGGTGAAAGATCTGGTACTCAAAGCGCGTAAACGCTGCGATGTCACCCATGCCAGAGAGATGGCAACCACCCGCCAGTGGTATGAAGAACTGAAAAGTGAAACGGGGGAACGCATCATCAGCGGCATGTGCGATACCATTCTGGGTGGTCCGCTGGCCTGAAAATGTCCCGCTCCCTGAATGATCTTCAGCCGGGGCGGGATTAGAGGGTTACGCTGCTGTTGCTGTTCAGCACGCTTTACTCCCCGGCTTTTTGCTGATAGCAGGCAATAATCTCTCCGGCCACCGCCACCGCAATCTCCGCCGGTAGTTTACCCTTCACATCCGGCAGACCAATCGGGCAACGCAGGGTGTCCAGCTGCTGGCGACTGAATCCTTTCCCCTCCAGCCGGTAGTCGAAACGCGCCCGCTTGTTTTCAGAGCCGATCAGGCCAAAATAGCGATAGTCACCGCGTCGCAGGATGGCTTCGCATAACGACAGATCGCGCGGGTGATGGTGGGTCATCACCACGTAATAGCTCCCTGCAGGCATCAGACCGACCTGATCGGCGGGGTCCTCCGGACAACAAATTGTTACGCCCGCCGGTACAGAAGTAAATTGTTCCGGCCGCTCATCCACCCAGAAAACGTGACAGGGTAACGTTGACAGGAGGCTGACCAGCGCCTGACCGACGTGCCCGGCACCAAACACCGCGATTTGCGGCTGTGGCTGAAGCAGGGGTTCAAACAGCACCGTGGTCATGCCGCCACAGCACTGCCCCAGCCGCGCACCCAGATTAAAATGTTCGGTCTTTGGCTGGGTTTGCCGGGTTTGCAGCATCTCTCTGGCGGTGGCGGTACAGCTGAATTCCAGATGGCCGCCGCCGATGGTCAGCCAGCTGTTATCTGCGGTGATCACCATTTTGCTCCCCCGGTCGCGCGGCACCGATCCCTTTTCATCCAGCACGGTCAGCAGCACGCAGGGCTCACGCCGTTCGCGCAGCGAGGCCAGCACCGAAATCCAGTCATCAGTCGCCATCTTTCACCTCTGCCTGCATTTTCGCCACCCCCCAGAACACCCTTTCCGGCGTGGCGGGGGCATCCAGCAACGGATGGTGTTGATAATTGCCGACGCTGGCGACCGCATCCTGCAATGCACTCCATACCGCAATCCCCAGCATAAAGGGCGGCTCTCCCACCGCTTTCGAGTGAAATACCGTCTCCTTCGGGTTTTTTCGGTTTTCCACCAGCCGAACCCGTAAATCGGCAGGCACATCGCCAATTGCCGGGATCTTGTAGCTGGCCGGCCCGTCGGTCATCAGTCGGCCCTGTTCATTCCACACCAGTTCTTCACAGGTCAGCCAGCCCACGCCCTGCACAAATCCCCCTTCCACCTGGCCGGTATCAATGGCCGGATTCAGCGACGCACCTACATCATGCAGGATATCGGCCCGCAGCAGGCGATATTCCCCGGTCAGCGTGTCAATAATCACTTCGGCACAGGCAGCGCCAAAGGCGTAGTAATAGAAAGGCGTACCGCGCCCGGCCAGGCGGTCATAATGGATGCCGGGCACTTTATAGTAGCCGGTGGCCGACAGCGGCACCTGATTCAGCCACGCCAGCTGCGCCACATCCGCAAAGGTGAAGTGTTTCTCCCGGACTTTGACAATTCCGTTGCTGAAACCAACCTCGGCCGGGTCGCAGTCATGCAGCTGACACAACATAGCCGTCAGCCTGTCACGCAATATTTCCGCCGCATTTTGCGCCGCCTTACCGTTAAGATCGGCCCCGCTGGAGGCTGCCGTGGGCGAGGTATTCGGTACTTTCCCGGTGTCGGTTGCGGTGATCTGGATCTGACTGACGTCAATCTGGAGCACCTCCGCCACCACCTGCGCCACTTTGGTATTCAGCCCCTGGCCCATTTCGGTGCCACCGTGATTCAGTTGCACCGTGCCATCGGTGTAGATCAGGATCAGCGCCCCGGCCTGGTTGAGGAAGCTGGAAGTAAATGAGATGCCAAATTTTACCGGCGTCAGCGCCAGCCCGCGTTTAAGATACGGACTGCCCGCGTTAAAGGTGGCAATGGCCTGTCGCCGTGCGGCATAGCTGCTGCTCTGTTCCAGGTCGGCGGTCATCTCATCCAGCAGATTGTCTTCAACCTGCTGATAATAATGGGTGATATTACGTTCTTCTTTGCCGTAGTAATTACGCTTGCGCACCTCTAACGGGTCAAGCCGCAGGTGACGGGCAATGTGGTCGATAATCTGTTCAATCGCCACCATCCCCTGCGGCCCGCCAAAACCACGATAGGCGGTGTTGGAGGCGGTGTGGGTACGACAGCGGTAGCCGGTGATCAGCGCATCGCCCAGATAATAGGCGTTGTCAGCATGAAACATTGCCCGATCGACAATCGAACCGGAGAGATCCAGCGAATAACCACAGTTTGCCGCCAGGTCTATTTTCACCCCGCAAAAACGGCCCTGCCGATCGACGCCCACCTCATAGCGAACATAAAATGGATGGCGCTTGCCGGTGATACGCATATCATCCCGGCGGGACAGGCGCATTTTTACCGGCCGGTTGTTGCGTCTGGCGGCCACGGCACACAGACAGGCCACTCCGGCGGCCTGCGTCTCTTTACCGCCGAAACCGCCGCCCATCCGCCGCATATCAATGGTGACTTTGTTCATGGTGATGCCCATCACCGAGGCGACCAGCTTCTGCACCTCGGTCGGGTTCTGGGTTGACGAGAAAACCTGTAGCGACTGGTCTTCGCCGGGAATGACCATCGCCACCTGCGTTTCCAGATAGAAATGTTCCTGACCGCCAATATGAAACTCACCCTGTAACCGGTGGCTGGCCCGCGCCAGTGCGCCCGCCACATTGCCACGCTGATGAATATGTGGCTGCTGCACGAAATGCTGTTGTTCGAGCGCCTCTTTAACGTCAAGCACCGGCGTAAGCACCTCGTATTCAATCACCGCAGCCTCAGCTGCCTGTCGCGCTGCCTGAGGGCTTTCCGCCGCCACCACCAGCACAATCTGCCCGGCATACTCCACCCGATCCCGGGCCAGCAGCGGGTCGCCGGGTTCCAGCGGGCCAATGTCCAGCTCGCCCGGCACACTCTGCCAGGTTAACACCTCCACCACGCCAGGGATGGCGTAACAGGGTTCGGTATTGATATTCAGAATACGGGCATGAGCATGTTCACTCAGTCGTGGGCAAAGATGCAGCATCCCCGGCAGTTCCAGCCGATCGTCAATATAGACAGCTTCGCCACTGACGTGCTTGTCGGCGCTTTCATGCTGGTTATTTTTCCCCACGCCGGTACTGATGCCGCTGAGGTACTGGCTGGCGATCACTTCCTGGGCAACCACGGGACGATTATGGGACATAGTCAGTCACCTCCAGCAGCGACAGTTGATCGCCAAGCGCAGCGTGGTAGCGACGCAGCAGGTTTTTTGCCACCTGAAGCCGGTAATCCGCCGACGCGCGTAAATCACTCAACGGCCGGAAATCCTGCGATAAGGCGCTACAGGCCCGTTCCACCGAGCTTTGTGTCAGTGGCTTACCCACCAGCTGTTGCTCACAGTGGGTGGCGCGTTTTGGAATTTCCGCCATGCCACCAAAAGCAACGCGGGCTTCACGTACCACGCCGTCGCCATCCGTCTCCAGCAGCATGGCAGCGCACACCGCCGAAATGTCATCTTCATAGCGTTTGGAGACTTTCCAGACGCGCAAATTTTGTGACGACGTCACTTTTTTAATCCTTACCGCGCGGATAAATTCCCCCTGCCGAAGGGCTGTTTTACGGTATGAGAGGAAAAAGTCGCTGAGCGGCAGTCGGCGCAGCGATTCGCCCTGTTGCAGTTCCAGCGTGGCATTCAGCGCCAGCAGTAACGGCGGGGTGTCACCAATCGGTGAGCCGTTGGCAATATTACCGCCCAGCGTACCCTGATTGCGGATTTGCAGAGAGGCGAAACGATCAAGCAGTGCGGCAAACTGCGGAATATGCTGTTGCAAAAACGCCTGGCAGAAATGCAGTGACGCGCCTGCGCCAAGAATAATTTCGTCGTCGCTGACGTAGCACTGCTTAAGTTCTTCAATCTGCCCCAGCGCAATCATCAGCGGCAGCGCATGATGACGCTGGGTCACCTCCAGCGCCAGATCGGTGCCGCCAGCCAGCAGTTTTGCCTGAGGATGTGCCGTCAGCAGTTCGGCCAGCTGGGTCGGGGTTTTTGGCAACAGACAGCGGTTGCCGTTAAGGGCCATCTCCTGCACCTGGTCATTTTTCAGCGCCAGCAGACGCGCAACGGTAGCGGCCTCCTGCTGACGGAAACTGTCCTGCTCCGGCTGCTGGCAGGCCTGGCGCGCCGCATCGACAATTGGACGGTAACCGGTACAGCGGCACAGATTTCCCGCCAGCGCCTGTTCCGCCTGTTTGTGCTGCCAGCCATCGCTGTTTTTCTGCAAGGTAAACAGCGACATTACAAATCCCGGCGTACAGAATCCGCATTGTGAAGCATGGCAGTCCACCATCGCCTGCTGAACCGGGTGAAGTTTGTCGCCCTGCTTCAGATCTTCAACGGTAATCAGCTGCTTACCCTGCAATGCGCTGACAAAGGTCATACAGCTGTTGACCGTCTCCCACACCATCGCGTCGTTTTCCACGCGACCAAGGGTGACCGTGCAGGCACCACAGTCGCCGGATGCACAGCCCTCTTTGGTGCCACAGCGACGTTTGTTCTGACGCAGGTAATTAAGTACGGTCAGATTAGGGTCCAGTGACGCTTCCGAAACCAGCGTCTGGTTGAGCAAAAACTGGATCATGCGGCCACCCCCTTCTCCTCTGGCTGCCAGATGCACTGGCCGTTCACCCAGGTGCAGGCAATGTTACGGTCATCACCCAGCGTCATCAGGACGAACAGCTTCTCCCAGATATCACGGCTGTTGGCGAAGCGCATGCGCTGAAGCGCCGACACGCCCGGGTCCAGCACCACAAAGTCAGCCTCTTTGCCGGGCATGAAATTGCCGATACGGTTGTCCAGATCCAGCGCGTGTGCACCGCCGAGGGTGGCATGATAAAAGGCCTCACAGGCGGCCAGCTTGTACTGCTGCAACTGCCCGACCTTATAGGCTTCTCCCAGCGTCTGTAACATACTGAAGGTGGTGCCCGCCCCAACATCGGTGCCGATCCCCAGCCTGACGCCCTTCTGCCAGCAGGTTTTTAAATTGAACAACCCGCTGCCAAGAAACAGATTGGAAGTGGGGCAAAAAGCCACGGCTGACGAGGTGTGATGCAGACAATCCCACTCTTTATCTTCCAGGTGCAGGCAGTGTGCGAACAGACTGCGACGCCCGGTCAGCCGGTGCTGATGATAAACATCCAGATAGCCGTCGTGCTCCGGAAACAGCGCTTTAACCCACTCCACTTCCTGCGGGTTTTCGCTGAGGTGAGTGTGGATCCAGGTGTCGGGATACACCTCTTTTAACTGGCGGACCTTCTCCAGCAGCGCCGGTGATGAGGTGGGCGCAAAACGTGGCGTCAGCGCGTAGCCCAGGCGACCCCGGTTATGCCAGCGCTCAATCAAATCGCGGGTCTGCTGATAGCTTTGCTCCGGCGTTTCCGTCAGGTAATCCGGCGCGTTGCGGTCCATCATCACCTTTCCGGCAATCAACCGCATTCCCAGTGTCTCTGCCGCACTGAACAGCGCCTCGACCGACTGCGGATGCACGGTGCCAAATACCAGTGCGGTGGTGGTTCCATTGCTCAGTAACTGATGCAGAAAGAAAGCTGACATGCTGGCAGCATGATCCGGGCAATGGTACTGGCTTTCCACCGGGAAGGTGTAGTGTTGCAGCCACTCTAATAACTGTTCACCAAAAGCACCAATCATCTCCGTTTGAGGGTAATGGATATGGGTATCCACAAATCCGGGAACAATCAGTTTGCCGCGATAGTCCGCAAGGGGTATGGCGTCGTTAAGCAGATGCTGCCCTTCTTCCCAGCGCTGCAACGAAACAATTTCGCCGCCGTTAAGCAGCAGCAGGCCATCTTCGATAAAACGGGCATACTCCGGCAGCTGTGCCGGATCGGTGACCGTTTGTGTGACATCGAAAAAGCTGCCGCGTACAGCCTGGGTGACGGAGAGTGTCATAGTCGTTCCTTTTGAGCGCCAGTGGCGCGTCAGGTATCAGTGCAAGTAACAATGTCTTAAGTTAAGCAATTGTTATGCCACTGAGCATTTTTTAATTTTATGATTAATTATCAATACGTTATTCGATTTTTTCTCATAGCTGAAAAGACTTTCCCGCATATCCACTACGCAACCGTTTGCTGAGGATAGCAAACGGTTGCTGTGGCTGATTTCTGGCTGATGCTGCCCCGTCGCGTCCGGTCGTTGCGCCATTATCTGGCAGAGGTGCACAACCGCGCACCATTATCGTGCGCAGCTGCGCCGGGCGTTAACCTCGTGCTGACTTATCAGGCTGGCGGGAAAATGCTAAGGTGAAAAACCGCGAATGTGTTGAGGAACAGTAAGATGATTGTTTTTGTTACCGGTGCCACCGCAGGTTTTGGTGAAAGTATTACCCGCCGTTTTATCGCTCAGGGCCACAAGGTGGTCGCTACTGGTCGCCGCAGCGAGCGTTTGCAGGCGCTGAAGGATGAGCTGGGCGAAAATGTTTATACCCTGCAACTCGATGTCAGAAACCGCGCCGGAATTGATGCAGCACTGCACAGCCTGCCAGCCGAATGGCGCGATATCGATGTGCTGGTCAATAATGCCGGGCTGGCATTGGGGATGGCACCTGCGCATCAGGCCAGCATTGATGACTGGGAAGCGATGATCGACACCAATAACAAAGGCCTGGTCTTTATGACCCGTGCCATTCTGCCCGCCATGGTCGAACGTAACGTCGGACATATCATCAATATCGGCTCAACGGCGGGCAACTGGCCTTATGCCGGGGGCAACGTCTATGGCGCGACCAAAGCGTTCGTGCGTCAGTTCAGCCTGAATCTGCGCACCGACCTGCACGGCACGGCATTGCGGGTGACCGATATTGAGCCTGGCCTGGTTGGCGGTACGGAATTTTCTAACGTTCGCTTTAAAGGGGACAGTGATAAGGCTGACAGCGTCTATGACGGCACTGAACCCTTAACCGCAGAAGACGTCACTGAAGCCGTTTTCTGGGTGGCCTCACTGCCGAAACACGTCAACATTAATACGCTTGAAATGATGCCGGTAGGACAAACGCTGGCTGGTCTGAAGGTGCATAAAGCCTGATTCAGCTGCCTGCGCAGGCGCACCTGTTTTTGCTGAACAGGTGCGCTGCCGTTTACTTGTTAGCAGCAACCTCTGTGCTGTTACCAACCATTACGGGCATACGTAATACCAGACTGGCGGCGGTGACATAGAGCCAGTGGCGGTTGCCCGCATCAGTACATAATGCCAGATTTCCCGTATTGCTTGCCGGAATAAGAATTTTGCCCAGCAGCATTCCCTGCGGCGAGTACACCTGTACGCCCTCCTTGCTGCTGCTCCAGACATTGCCCTTTTCATCCACTTTGATGCCGTCCGGGATGCCAGGGGAAACCTTCGCAAAAATCCTGCCTTCTTCCAGATGCGTACCGTTAACGCGATAGGTAACAATCTGGTGCGCAAGCTTTTGATTACTGAAGTCATGCGCAATTTGTGTATCAGCAACATACAGCCGTTTACCGTCCGGGGAAAAAGCCAGGCCGTTGGGGGAATGGACTTCCGGCGTGTTCATTCGTGACAGGGTTTTGGTGTTCGTATCATAGCGATAGAGATATTCACCGTCCTGCTCAGGCTTGCCACCGTAACTTTCCGCTTTATTCAGCACGCCAAAGGTGGGATCGGTAAACCAGATCGCCCCGTCAGGGGCAACGATCACGTCATTAGGGCTGTTTAATTTTTTGCCCTGCCATGTACTGGCCAGCGTTACCCAGCGACCATCATGCTCCTGACGCAACACGGCACGTTGACCGTGTGATGCAGCAATGACCCGTCCCTGAGTATCCACCGTATGACCGTTCTGGTAGTGCGACGGGGACAGCCAGACCTCCAGCCCTTTTTGTTCAGACCAGCGCATCACTTTATTCTGCTTAACATCACTGAAGATAAAGTCACCCTGGTGCAGACAGGCCGGGCCTTCAGCCCAGACGGCCTTATCGGTTAATAACTGCGCCGTGCTGTTGCTGTTTATCAGGCTGGAGAATTCTGGCTGCTCCGCCACGATTTTTACCTGCGGTTGAGTGGCCTCAGCATGGCAGACGTTTGACAGGATGATGCCGCCCAACAGGGCAGCGGCTGACTGCTTCGCACTGAAAATCATCACTATTCCTCTTAACTGGCACAATTGCCTTTGGTCCGGGCACTGTTGGCACCGGGCTTCAGTTTTATAATTAACTGCACATTGGGTTCATTGCCCACCGTGCGCGTAATGTGACCGATATGTTGGTCATCAGCGCGCGGATGAGAGGTACTGTCGGCGTTAAACTGAACGTCGCCGGGTCCCTGAACCAGCGTGGTCCCGTCCGTGGTTTCAACTGACCACTTTCCGGACAGCGTAACGACCCACTGCGGACCCGGCGCATGATGCCAGTTGCCAACATAGCCTGGCGGAAGCACAGCCCAGGCGATGCTTTGCACCTCATCAGGTGAAACACCAATCCACTGCGGCGCTGAGGGCGGCGCATAGCTTTTATACTCCAGTCCCTCAAAACGACAGTGGCCGATGTGCGTGGTACCCTGCTCATCGGCCCAGACGGTAGCGTATTTCACCGGCGGCTGAACTTTTCCATTACTGATTGTTTGCGCCGGAGATTCTGCCTGTACAGCAGACATTTCGCCAGCAGCAAATGACAGCACAGGCAGGCAGCACAGCGCGGAAAGTATGAGTAATTGACTGTTTTTCATCCTTATTCTCTTCTGTGGCTGATTCAGAAAATAAGCGTAGACCTGAATAATCCACCACGCCTGATTTATTAATAAACCTTGATGATAAACAGCCGGGTGGAAGGCGGATGATGATACCCGGGGCGGTTATTTTCAGGCGCTTTCCCATCCCGCCACAATAATCATCATGCCGCAAAACGCCACCGTTGCGCCCAGCCAGTCGTAGTAGCTCAGTCTGACACCCTCCACCCATCGCAACCACAGCAGTGCCGTCACCACGTAGACGCCGCCGTATGCGGCATAAACCCGCCCGCTGGCCGCCGGATGCCATGTCAGCAGCCAGACGAACAGTGCCAGGCTACAGGCAGCGGGCAACAGAAGTAATGCTGAACCGCCCTTCTTCAGCCACAGCCAGGGCAGAAAACAGCCGATAATTTCGGCCAGCGCGGTAATAAAGAACAGCACCGTAGTCTTAAACAACATCCTGACCTCTCTGAAACATCAATGAGTTTGCTGCCCTGAGTGTGTGCCAGGGCTGGCTGATGATATAATAGTTCCGGCAAGGGTCGCATCCGCTGGCCGTGCGGGGAACAACCATTAAGTGTAGCGACTTGCCAACATAATCGCCTCTGCTCGCAAACATCGGGAATTCCTGCTCAGATTATCTGACAATGGAACAGACATCGTGCTCACGCTCTTTGCCAGGGTGCTCGCAAACATCCCACTCTGCCTGCAAACATCCACCACCTGCTCACATTAATTGCCAGCCTTACCCCATAGTGGGTCATTGCAGGCGAGAACCATCACGCCATCTCATACAATGTCAGTACAGTCATATAATTAAAGGGGAATTCTGATATTTAGCGGTATGAAGTCAATTGCATGCAGGGACTCAAATTCAGTAGGGTGATGAGTTCGTCATTCTGAACACAGGACAGGCATTTGAATGCTTTTCGGGAAAAAATATTATTATCTGAAAGGCCACCTGATGCGACAGAGCCATCAGGCGGCTTGTACAGCTTTAATATGTCATAGTGTCGTTTTGCCAGGGGCACAACGATTTATTGTCAGAGGTTTTCAATTGCCTTTCTAATCTTTCTGGCACGCGACGCTTCAATAGACATATTATACTGTGAACCCTCCTTCTCCACCCTGAAGTTCTGGACCCTTTGTGAAAGGGTCTCATGCGGGGCAGAGCGATTAGTAGATACATTTTTTCCCGACAGGTCGGGCTGGGCTTTCAACACATCCCTGATAGTCTGCCTTGAATGCGAATGTTTAAAGAATACTGCCGGCAAAATTTTCGTACCATCAATAAATTCCATACCGAGAGCATAATCGGAGTGTCTTCCTGATGAAAAACAGGAACCGTTATCGCGCAACTTCTCATGAAGGTCATTAAAAGTCTCGTGGTCTTTTTGATACGCTGCCAAAGCAAAATTCAGCGAAAAAATAATGCAGTCATGATGCGATTTCTGGGCATCGACTTCGATGACCGCCATTTTGCAGGAATTGGATAAATATTTGTCGATATTGTCACGTAAGGGGATATATCCTGGCAGGGTTTCGGCATGACCATTTTTATAAGTATGAGCGGTGGCAGACTCTATCACAAGCATGGTTTTTGTCTGGTCCGGATGGTTTCTCAGGTCGACAGCCACACGATGTTCAGAGTTACCGCTGAGTTTTACGATCGCCCGATATGCCCCTTCCTCATCATTATGATAAACATGACTGAGAAAGTCAGAACCGCTATTGAATACCTTAAGGTTTAGCGCCGGGAACGCATGGTTGTAAGCAGATGCCAGTGTTGAAATATTTTGAGCATCCAGATGGGTAATTTCCGCATCCGGTTTGCCCGCTTCAGCATTTTCCATAACCCGCTTTGCGTAATGAAGCAGTTCCGGCGCACTGTATTGCAGATGCCCTGAATCTATCGCCTGAGATAACTCATTGAATTTATTTCTTGCACGGTCAGGAAGGTTAGAATAAGACTCGAAATCATCCTCCTGATGTGGGATATCCTCATCATGCTGAGTTGAGCTTACGCTGGTGTGATCATGACCGTAATTTCCTTCATAGGTGGAAGGACGGGATACGCAGAGCCCCATAAAAAACCTCACTAAATAATTATTAACTGAACCTGAATGATGAGTGGCTAAAAACCCCGACTGGTTCGTAATACCTTACAAGAAATATGTGTTTACACGTTGCGTTTTCTCCCATTCTGGAAGGAGGAAAACACCTCATCCGGATGCCTTTTTTTCAGGATCCGGTTCAGGGAAGGAAAGTGGTAACCACATTTTTTAACGGGCACTGCCGCGTAAAAATCCGTGCACAAACCCTGTAGTGATTAACGGGTCGCTGAGATAACTGCCAGCTTTTCTTTAACCCATCATGACGCATAAACGAACGTTTTTGAGACATCCACACCAAGGGTGTCCTCACTCCCAAATTCCGCGACAAAACCTTCTCAAAACTGTTATTGTTACCTCTGTCGCAAAAATGCTACGCTTCCACGACTTTCGAGAACATTTAAGGGTGATTATGCGGATAGGATACGCCAGGGTCAGCACGATCGACCAGAATCCAGAACTCCAGCTGGAGGCTCTGAGACGCGCCGGTTGCGAGAAGGTGTTTACGGAGCGTGGATCCGGCTCCCGGGATGACCGACCTGAACTGAACCGCATCCTTTCCGATGTGTTACGGACTGGAGATACGTTGGTTGTCTGGAAACTTGATCGGCTGGCGCACTCACTGAAGAAGCTCATCGCGACGGCGGAAGAGCTGGAGCGGGCGGAGATCGGGCTTGTATCTCTGACCGAGAGTATCGATACGACGACGCCAGGCGGCATGCTGACCTTCCATGTATTCGGCGCTATTGCCCAATTTGAGCGCGCTCTGATCCGGGAACGGACGACGGCAGGACTGGCAGAGGCGCGACAACGTGGCCGCAAAGGCGGGCGCCCGCCCGCCATGCGCCCGGGCGACATTGCTGCCGCACGGGCCATGATGAAGGAAGGCTGCCTCCCGGTTCGCAATATTGCACAACGCATGGGCGTTTCTGTGGCCACCCTTTATCGGCATATCGGCAGGAAGGACGGCGATACACAGGCAGCCGGTGCCGGGGACGCTCATGGCTGATCGGAGAAAGCGGCCACCCGGAGAAGCCCTTATCGATATTCGGCGCCGGTTGTCGCTGCTTTCTCCCAGAGATCCGGGGCGCGTTGAGATCGTCGCGCGCGCCGCTGATGCCTACGGCGTTTCGATCTGGACACTCTATCGGGCGTTACGCGAGTTGAACCGCCCAAAATCGGTCAGGCGGGCCGACCACGGTACTTCCCGGATAGCCCCGAAGTCGGAGGTGGAAACCTATGCCGAAATCATCGCGGCCCTGAAGATCAGGACGGCAAATCGCAAGGGACGGCATATCTCCACGGCGCACGCAATAAAACTGCTTGAGGAAGACGGTGTGGAAACGCCAGACGGCCTGGTCCGGGCGCCGCCCGGATTGTTGAAACGGGCAACTGTTGACCGGCTGCTGCGTGTTTACGGACTCGACTATACGCGCGTGACCCGCCCGGTGGCCGCTGTCCGCTTTCAGGCGAGGCGCGCTAACGAACTCTGGCACTTTGACATGAGCCCGTCAGATCTGAAACAGGTCGAAAAGCCGCTCTGGATAGAGGAAGGTCGCGGTCGTCCGACGCTGATGCTGTTCTCTGTGGTCGATGATCGTTCCGGTGCATGCTATCAGGAATATCGCTGCGTCTACGGTGAGAATGCGGAAACTGCCCTGAGCTTTCTCTACAACGCTTTCGCCGCCAAACCTGAACCCGAGCTGCCGCTTCAGGGACTCCCTGCCGCGATCCATATGGACAACGGGCCGGTGAGCCGTTCCCGCGTTTTTCAGTCCGTTATGGGTAGCCTCGGCGTCAGGGTTCTTACGCATATGCCGCCTTCGGACAATGAGCGGCGCACGCCGGCCAGAGCAAAAGGCAAGGTCGAGCGACCGTTTCGCACAATCAAGGAAGTACATGAAACCCTGTACCATTTTCACAGGCCGAAGGACGAAGAGGAAGCCAATCTGTGGTTACGGCGTGCGCTGGTTACCTACAACAACGGAGAACACCGCACGGAATCTCATGCGCGCATTGAGGACTGGTTGCGACACCTTCCCTCTGATGGCGTGCGGGCCATGTGCTCATGGGAGCGGTTCTGCGCCTTTGCCCGCGAACCAGAACGGCGGACGGTTGCAGGCGATGCGACCGTATCGGTCGGGGGGGCTGCCTATGAGGTGGAGCCTGAACTTGCCGGAGAAACGGTGACTTTGCTCTGGGGTCTTTTCGATTATGAGCTGTTCGTCGAACATGAGGGGAAACGCTTTGGACCGTTCCAGCCATCGCGTGGGGCGGTCCCCCTCTTTCGTTATCGCAAATATCAGAAGAGCCGTACAGAAGAACGACTCGACAAAGTGGTGCGGTTGGCGGATCAGCTTGGACTTCCCCGTGCCGCAGTCACCGGCGGTGACCGCCCATTGCCGTCTCTGCCCCCAACCACGCTGGGACTGAGCGTACGGCGAATGCCGTTTCCGGAGCCGACGATAGAGGCCGCCTGGCCTACGGGCCTTGCAGCCCGCGCGGCGATTGTCGCCCAGCTCGGTCGCCCAATCGGTGCGATGAATGCCGTCGAACGCACCTTCATTGATGAACTGCTCGAGGAAACGCTCGATAAAGAGACGATCGCGGTCCGTATCCGCGAACGGTTTCAGATACGAAGGAGGGAAGAGTGATGCTCGCAGATGTCCAATCCAGTTACGGCCTGGAGCGACCTTTTCAGGGGGCAGGCAACTTCGAGACCGAACATCAACGGACCCTCATTCGCGAAGTTTGTGCTGCCGTCCAGACCGGCAGGCTTGTCGTGGTCTCCGGTCTGGTTGGTTCGGGGAAAACGCACCTTCTGCGCCGTATCGAGGCCGAACTGACCAAAGCTGGCAAGGTCTCGCTTGCTAAATCGCTGGCGGTCGACAAGCAGCGTACTTCGCTGCCGTCGCTGATTGAGGCCTTGTTTTATGACCTGTCACCCGGCGATCGTGCGCAGGTGAAGATCCCCAAACAGGCCGAACGGCGGGAGCGCGATTTGCGTGACCTGATGAAAAAAGGCAGACGGCCGATAGTCCTCGTGGTAGATGAAGCCCATGATCTTCACCATAAGACGTTAACGGGCCTGAAGCGGCTGATGGAGGTGGTGGCCGACGCCGGTGTCCTTCTCTCCGTGCTGCTGGTCGGGCATCCGCGTCTTCGCAATGATCTGCGGCGTCCCCAGATGGAGGAAATCGGTTACCGGACAACCACCTTTGACTATGAGGGACTCGGTGGCGCGCGGCGCGACTATGTGGCATGGCTGCTTGACGCCTGTGCGGCCGATGGAGTGAAAGTCAGCGAGCTTTTCGAAGAGGAAGCCATCGATCTCATTGCCGAACGGTTGCGCACACCGCTTCAGATCGAGATGCATCTGACCCTTGCGTTCGAGCAGGCCTTTCGCCTCGGCACCCGGCCCGTCACCGCCGAAATTGTCGAACAGGTTTTGTCGCGCGCTATCGACGATTTGGAACCGACCCTGACCCGAAACGGCTACGATGCAGCGGCTTTGATCACACAACTCAACGCGCGACCGTCCGACGTTCGCGCTTTCCTGGGGGGCACCCTTGATCCTGAACACACCCTCGAGCTGACAGAGAAATTGCGACAGGCAGGCGTCCCCATTTAACCCTGAACTCACATTAATTGCCAATGGCGTTGTTCATTAAAGAAGACATACTCACCCGTGAGATGAACTGTCCGCCTCTATTTTGCAACAATGTCTTTTGAATTCCTCTGTCTGGAACTAAATGTTTGGTTAACCACTAATAAAAACCATCAAAACAGTGAGGTTAACCATGTTTCATACAGTAGGTCAGACAAACCGCATTCAGTCCTCCCAGGTAAATGCCAGCACCAGCATTGACTCTAATATCAAAATTAATCCGTCGGTAAACGATCCTGTTTATGCGCTGGCAAACCTTTTTCAGGATAGCAAGCTTGTCTATCTGGGCGACACCCATGGCAAGCTTGCGATTCCTGAGTTTGTAGGTCATGCAATTCCAGAGTTGAAAAGGGCAGGGGTAGATCTGTTGGCGGTGGAGTTTGTTAAGTACAGAGATAACGCATTGTTTCGGGAAGCTCTGGATCATGGAAAAACCGCAGTAAAAAACCTCATCATGAATGCCTGGTCAAAACACGGCGAGGAATGGGTAGATAAAGTTGCAGGGGCGCTTCATAAGGCGCATGAAGCCGGTATTGCCCTGGCAGGTATTGATCGTCATATACCCGGTGACACGCCAAAAAAACCTCTGGATGCAATAAAATATTTGAACAAGCGACTGGCGCTGAATGCTGTGTGGGATGCTGCAACAGAAAAGGAAGAGCGTGCTATTGGCGCTTTTAAGACTCTGGTCTGGGGGGGTGCCACTCATTTTCGCCATAGCCGCGAGCAGGGGCCAAAGGATATGCGCCCAGGACCGGTTATTTCCTTTAATGTAAGCAGCGCTAATGAGAATGCTGGTTGTTCACTAAACGATAAAGATGATAACAGCCATTTGGTTATTCATTTACCGGCCTGAAATTGTATTAGTCGAGATTAGATCTTAAAAGGTTGAGAGTTACCGGTTTTGATATGGGTGTCGAATCCTTATAAAAAAATGAGGTAACTCTCCTGCTTCATACCAACAATCCCATCATTAAACATAAAGCTGGCCTGCCTGGGATAGTGACCGGGTAGCTGCGATAACTGCCACATTGGCAATTAAAGTGAGCAGACGACGGATGTTTGCGAGCAGGGTCGGATGTTTGCGAGCACCCTGGCAGAGAGCGTGAGCGTGAGCACCGCTCCATTGTCAGATAATTCGGGCAGAAATTATCGATGTTTGCGAGTAGAGGCCATTATGTTGGCAAGCCTCTACAATTAAGGAACCGATAATGAAAATGACGATGAAAACCTGGCAGAAAGTGACGCTGCCGTTACTGCTGTCTGTTTCGCTGTTCAGCATCGTGCAGGGCGCGCAGGCGCAAACCGATACGCTGGTTATTCAGAATGGCAGTAACCCTTTAAGTAACGAGCAGGCGCGTCAGCAGAAACAGCAGTGGGATCAAACGCAACGTCTGCGCAGTAAAGAGAACCTGCGCGATGAGAAAAATTTTGATAAGAATGACCGGGCCATCGATAACCGGGATGCCTGCGATCAAAGTCTTAATGTTAACGCCTACTGGGAATCCGGCACACAGCGCTGCCTCGACCGTCGTACCGGACGCCCGGTCGCGCCCTGACAGGATAATACTGCTATAGTTATCGCTGGTTTCATACAAAAGGACAGGATGATGAAAAAAATGAAGTGGATGTTAAGCGCACTGATTGTCGCCACTCCCCTGATGGTACAGGCATCATGCGAAACGGTAAAAGCAGATATTAACCAGAAAATTATTAAAAACGGTGTGGCCGAGGGCAGTTTTTCACTGGAAATCGTGCCCAGCGATCAGGCCGATCAGGCTGGCGGTCAGGTAGTCGGACATTGTGACAATGACAGTCAGAAGATCGTCTATAAACGTGATGGCAGTGAAAACAATGCGCCGGCACCGGCTAAAACCGGCACCTCGCAGGATGCCCCTTCATCCTGATGATGCAGACCTAGCCTGGCACCGTGACGAATGTTGCCTGCGGTGAAACTTCCCGGCAACGCTGTCAAATGGTTACGGCTGACCAGACAACAGCGCTACTGACCTGCTCTGGAAATGGCTGCTGATGCGGCCTTTTTTTATGCCCGCTGTGGCTGCTTGCAGGGAGCCAAACCCCATGGGGCTGAATTTTCCGGCAACTCGCCGAGCTGATTTTATTCAGCTATTACGCTGCAATGATGCATTAACGCGCCATGACTAGCTACACCATTGAATCTTCAGACTCGTTTGCATCGCGCAGACAGTATCGGGCAGTGAATGATAAAAATTTCAGTGTCTTACCGTAAAGCAGATTGCTGAAGGCTTAATCTGACATGATAACTATCAATTCATCGCCGGGCTGCTGAAAATTTGCCAACTGCACCACACACTGTAGAGCGACGCAGAGGGTAAAGCGCTGGATGTTCAGCGCTGGCGCTTTTTATTGAGGTAATACCGCATGTAAAGTCCGCCTGTCACTGCACCTGTAATCCCGGATAATGGTGTGCCAATAAGCAGTATTAAAGCGTTCTGATCCATCTGGTCATTGCTGACTATCGGCCCCGTTATTAAATGAGCCAGGGTTGGAAATAAACCAAGGAAAGCAAGCACCATCACCAATGTACAACCTGTGATTGAAATGAGAATTTTTAATCTGTTCATTTCATTTTCCAGAACCAGATTTCTTTTGAATCAAAAAGGTCACTAAGCACCCCTTCCCAGTGAAGCCCCCAATGAATCCTGAAATAACTGATATGGGTTGTCAGGCGCTTACCGTTCCAAAGGTCAATGTGATCGCCTGTCCTGTTAGCGAACGTTTCATTTCCCCTGCGCCAGAAATCTTTAAAAAATATTATCCCTCTGTTACCCCTGAGAAGAGCCTTAAAATTTTTATCTGTTAACTTAATCACAGGAGCCATGCCATCGAATGGATTCATGCGCAGGGCAAGAGCCAGTTCTTCAGCCCGCAATACGTGCCCCTCTTTTTTAGGGTGATGCCAGCAAAATGCCGCTCTCAATCGGGTAACGTCGCAGCCACAGCGGGCCAGCGCCGTACCCAGGCGAATAGCGCACTGATCATCAAAAGCTTTCAGGCCGTTGGACAGGCGACATGGGTTCGCATCGCCTTTGATTTCGGGGTGGGCATTCCACAGAGATTCAAACGATAAAGCCATAACGCAACTCCTGTAACGTTAGTGTCAGGCTGCATTGATTAGCATGACGCGCAGAAGATAACCACTGTTAAATACAGATCTGGCTTGCCTAATGGAGATGAAACCTGAACCTCTTCTTTAACTCTCTGTCTTCGACGTTTAATGACAGCACAAATCCCGCGCTTAAAACCACCTGATAGCGCCAGCTCGCGCCAATAAGTGACATTGTCACCAATATGACGATAAATATTGTTTATCAAGCCCAGGCCAGTATTTATCAGGGCTGCCATCGAATGCGCACATTTTCTATCCTGCTGATTTTCGGCCTTAAACTGGCATCTGTCGTCAGGAGCTGCTATAGCTTTTAATGCTCTTTTTACCTTTAAATAACAAAAAGCGCCATAAGCTCTATTTATTGACTGTCAGGGAGAATGGATAACATGCAAAACGCATCGCTTCTGCGGCGGGCATTGCTTGCCGTGTTTTTTATTGTCGTGGCGATTGGCCTGCTGGTTTACGGGTTAGGCATCGACACCATCAGGGCCCGTCACGTCGATCTGGTCTACCTTGGGCAAAAACATATGATGCTGGTTTTCTGGTCGATGCTGGCAGCGCTGCTGGTGGGTATCCCCAGCGGCATCATTCTGAGTCGCCCGTTTGCCCGCCGCTGGGCTGAATTTGTGATGCAGATTTTTAACGTCGGTAACACCCTGCCCCCGCTGGCTGTACTGGCAATGGCGATGGTTATCATTGGCATTGGTGAAAAACCAGCCATTATCACGCTGTTTCTTGCCTCACTGCTGCCGATCGTCCGTAACACCTATTCTGGTCTGTGTGCTGTCCCGGCCTCACTGATTGAGGCGGCTAATGGCATCGGCATGACCAAAGGACAGCGCCTGCGACAGGTGGAACTGCCCAATGCACTGCCGGTGATCCTTTCAGGCGTGCGCATTGCCACCGCCATCAATGTTGGTACTGCACCTCTGGCGTTCCTGATTGGGGCCAGTAACTACGGCGAGCTGATTTTCCCCGGTATTTATCTTAATGACTTCCCCACGTTGATTCTGGGCGCAGTAGCTACTGCACTGTTTGCGTTGATCCTCGACATGTTGCTGGCCGGACTGGGACGTTTACTCAGCCCGCATGCTGCCGCATAGAAGAATGAAGAAAAAGGAGTTAACCATGGCGCAGGCCATTAATCTGACCCGCTGGGTCCGCAATACCGCGCTGGCGCTCAGCGCCCTGCTGGCATCTGCTGCCAGCGTCAGTGCAGCCACACCGATTGTGATGGCCACTCAGAGTTATACCGAGCAGCATGTGCTGTCAGCCATGACCACCCTTTACCTGAGAAAAAAAGGGTTTCAGATTGAGCCAAAGACCAACATTGCCACCACCATCAGCCGCAACGCGATGATCAACAAGCAGATTGATATGACCTGGGAATACACCGGCACCTCGCTGATTATTTTCAACCATATCACCCAACCCATGTCTGCGCAGGAAGCTTACGAAACGGTCAAAAGGCTGGATGCGAAAAGGGGTCTTGTCTGGCTGAATCCGGCACCAATGAACGATACCTATGCTTTTGCCATGCAGCGCAAACGTGCTGAGGCTGAGCATATTGAGACGATGTCGCAGCTGGTGGCGAAAATTGAACAGGTACGCAAAACGGATCCTGAGCATAACTGGACACTGGGTCTGGACCTGGAGTTCGCCGGTCGTTCTGACGGCCTCAAACCGCTGCAAAAAGCCTACAATCTGACGCTGGACAGACCACAAATCCGGCAGATGGATCCGGGCCTGGTCTACAACGCGACCCGCGACGGTTTTGTCGATGCCGGACTGGTTTACACCACCGATGGCCGGGTAAAGGGCTTTGATCTGAAAGTATTGCAGGATGATAAAGGCTTCTTCCCAAGCTATGCGGTGACCCCGGTGCTGACCAAAGAGACGCTGGATTCACACCCCGGTCTTGCTGATGCGCTGAATATTCTGTCCCCGATGATCACCAATGAAGCGATTACGGAAATGAACAAACGTGTGGATATCGACCACCAGTCACCGCAGCAGGTGGCCAGTGATTTTCTGAAATCTAAAGGTTTGCTTTGAGGAGGCGGCATGGAAACTATCCATTATTTCATTGACAACTGGAGCTATTTAGCCAGCCTCACCTTTCAACATCTGTGGCTGGTAGGCCTGGCCGTAGGCCTGGCAATCATCATTGGCGTTCCGCTGGGTATTCTGATTGTGCGCTACAAATGGCTGGAAACCCCGGTGCTGGGACTGGCCACCATCGTGCTGACCATTCCGGCTATCGCGCTGTTCGGCATGATGATCCCGCTGTTCTCGCTTATTGGTCAGGGGATTGGCGTACTGCCAGCAGTAACCGCCGTGTTCCTCTATTCACTGCTGCCGATTGTCCGTAACACCCATACCGCGCTGGAAAACCTGCCTGACGGTTTACGCGAGGCTGGCCGGGGTATCGGCATGACATTCTGGCAGCGCCTGCGCTGGGTGGAAATCCCGATGGCGCTGCCGGTGATTTTTGGCGGGATCCGCACCGCTGTGGTGATGAACGTTGGCGTAATGGCCATCGCCGCGGTGATTGGTGCGGGTGGACTTGGCCTGTTGCTGCTGGACGGTATCAGCGGCAGTGATATTCGTTTGTTAATTGCCGGTTCGGTGATGATTTGTTTGCTGGCGATAATTCTCGACTGGCTGCTGCATCGTTTGCAGCTGGCGATGACACCTAAGGGGATTCGATAATGATAAAACTGGAAAACCTGACTAAAACCTTTACCCAGAAAAACGGTACCACGATAAATGCGGTGGATAATGTCAGCCTGAACGTGCCGGAAGGCGAGATGTGCGTGCTGCTGGGCCCCTCCGGCTGCGGCAAATCAACCACGCTGAAAATGATTAACCGCCTGATACCTTCAACCAGCGGCAAAATCCTGATTAATGGTGAAGATACCAGCGGGCTGGATACGGTAACCCTGCGACGTAATATTGGTTACGTTATTCAGCAGATTGGTCTGTTTCCCAATATGACCATTGAAGAAAATATCACCGTGGTGCCCAAAATGCTGGGCTGGGATAAAAAGCGTTGCCATGAGCGCGCCAGTGAGCTGATGAGTATGGTCGCGCTGGACCCGAAAAGCTTCCTGCATCGCTACCCGCGTGAAATGTCCGGTGGACAACAGCAACGCATTGGCGTGATCCGTGCCCTGGCTGCGGATCCACCGGTGCTGCTGATGGATGAACCTTTTGGTGCGGTAGACCCGATCAACCGCGAGGTGATCCAGAATGAGTTTCTCGATATGCAAAGGCAGTTGAAGAAAACCGTGATGCTGGTCAGTCATGATATCGATGAGGCCCTGAAGCTGGGGGACCGTATCGCTGTGTTCGGTCAGGGTAAAATCGTGCAGTGCGCCAGCCCGGACGAGCTGTTAGCTACGCCACGTAACGATTTTGTCGGTTCGTTTGTCGGTCAGGACCGAACGCTCAAACGCCTGCTGCTGGTTTCCGCAGGGGATGTTACCGACCAGCAACCCACCATTACTGTGCAGCTCTCCACCCCGCTTACTGAAGCATTTGGCGTGATGGATGATAACGATATGCGATCCATTACCGTAGTGGATGCGGAACAACGTCCACTGGGCTTTGTAAAACGTCGTGAAGCACGTGGCGGTAGCGGCAGCTGTAGCGACATACTGCACACTTTTAAAGTTACTGGCCGTGCGGAAGAGAACCTGCGTGTCGTGCTGTCAAAACTCTATGAGCATGACACCACCTGGATGCCGATTGTTGATGAAGACGGACGTTACAGCGGAGAGATATCACAGGATTATATTGCTAATTATCTCAGTTCGGGACGCACACGACGGGCGCTGAATCTGGCGTAAATAAACGGGCGACAGGATGATTTCTTTCTCCTGTCGCCATCCGGTCAGCCTCTCCCGACCACACTCAGGTCAAAATAGTTTGCCAGATCTCGCGTTTCAATTTTTGCCAGATAGGGTAACTCCCCCAGTTTGGGTGCCGGAATTTTGTTGCTCAACACATCAATAATTTCCGCATAATGCGCCAGACCGGGATTGATCCGGTTAGCAACCCAACCGAGCAGCGGCAGTCCATCATTTATAATTGCCTGCGCGGTCAGCAACGCATGGCTGATACAACCCAGCTTGATACCTACCACCATCACCACCGGCAGTTTTTCTGTTACTGCCCAGTCAGAGAGCGGCCGCATATCATTCATCAGGCTACGCCAGCCGCCGGTTCCCTCAACCACCACATGGTCGCTGCAATCGCTCAGCGCATGTAATCCCCTGCTCAGCAGCGAGTAATCAATGCAGCAGTCGCGGCTGGTGCTGATTTCATCATCAAGCAAGGTAATGGGATTCACAGCAGAATAAGGTAGCACCAGCGAAGAGGCAGACTGTAAAATCAGCGCATCTTTATTACGCGGCCCCGCTTCCGTATGTTGGCTGCTTTTCGCTACCGGTTTAAAGCCAGCCACGCATTTATTTCCTGTGGACAGTTTTTGCAGAAGCGCACGACTGACCACTGTTTTACCCACCTCAGTATCGGTACCAGTGACAAAAAAACGCTTTAACATGCTGCTCTCCACATCCCGATCCTCACCAAAATTGATAAGAATTAATGAACATTTAAGACGAAACATCTTAGGGCAGGCGCAGGGAAAACAGCTTGCGTTAGCGCAACATTTTCCGCGATAAAACGCAAAGTCATGGAAATATCAGGCAGGTTTTTCCGGTTAAAGCGCGATGCGACACCTGAAAATGTCTGAAACGCTGGCGGGTAAAAAAAGTGAAAACTTTATCCGTATAAACCTGAAAGGTTCAGCCCTGTAATAATTTTATCAGCAGCGTTCCGTTATACAGGGCGTCTTTAATTAACGCCGCGCCAGGCAGGGTGCCCTGATTTTGAAAAAAGGTTGGCAGTACTTCAGTGTCAGCGCTGTACGCCTGAAACGCCTGACGCCGGACAGACTCGCTGATGGCGGGATGGAGAATGTCACTGGCGCGATTAAGCGGCGAGCCAATCAGGATTTTTTGTGGATTAAACAGATTAACCATTAAGGCGAGTACCCGGCCGACACTGTGACCCACATCGATAATAATATCTCTGGCCAGTCGGTCACCCGCCAGTGCCGCATCGCACAAGCTGTCAACGGTCAGCGACTGCTGATGTAACAGACTGGAATCCGCCGCCCGCAGTCTTTGTGCTGCCATATCCAGCATGCTTTCGCAGCTGGCAACGGTTTCCAGACAGCCATGATTGCCGCAATAACAAGGCTTTCCATAGGGATCGACCTGCGTATGCCCAATCTCAACGCGTCTTATGCCGTCGCCGTGCAGCAGATGACCGCCGGTTACCACGGCGGCGCCGACATGATTATCAATCACCACCTGGATAACCTCAGTGGCGTCCCGGGCCGCGCCGAACAGCACTTCCGCCATCAGCCAGGCATTGATGTCATGCTGAAGGTAGACAGGCAGACCGGTACATTTTTCCAGCTCCGGTCCCAGCGGCATATCTTTGTCCGGGTAGAGCGGTATGCTGTGCACTATCCCCTGAACGCTGTTCAGAATTCCCGGCAGCGTGATGGCGATTGCCGTCAGCCTCTCCAGTCTTTGCTGATGGCGGACAAAGAAATGATTGATCTCTGTGATAATCCGTTCAGATAACGGCTGCGCATCCCCGGGCGGCAGCGGCCTTGATTCTTCCACCACCAGCGAACTGCTCAGGTCCCGCAGCGCCAGGGTGATTTCACCATTGCCGATACGTACTGACAGGTAGTGCCATGCTACGGTATCGAGGATCAGGCCAATGGCGGGCCGTCCCCGACTGCCAGGCTCCTGAAATTCCGTTTCCTGCACCAGATGAGCTTCAAGCATCTCACGCACAATTTTGGTAATGCTGGCGGGTGCCAGTTGAGCTTTGCGAGCCAGTTCAATACGCGAAATGGGACCAAACCGATCGATTAACCGGTAAACCACGCCTGCATTAGTCTGCTTAATCTGATCGATATGACCAGGCTGGCTTTCCATTATCACGCCCCTGCTCTCACTTATTTTCGCGCCTCTAAATAAACCCTCCGGTCATGGTGAAACACTTCCCTGACCACGTCAAATATTTGATTAAGAATGTGATTTACCGCACATAAAAACGCCCGAATGGCTTAATCAGGACCACTCAGCAGCAGATTTTTCATCTGCAATATTGTGGCGCTCAGCTCCCGCTGTCTTGTCCAGACCAGCCAGACTTCAGACCAGGCATCCTCTTCCTCAAGCGGCAGCCAGCAGATCGTTTCCAGCCGGGCACGGCGGAAAGAGGCGGGCAAAATGGACACCCCCAGGCCGGTTGCCACCAGGCCCAGAATGGTCATGGCTTCCCCCACTTCCTGAGCGATGGCCGGATAAACCGTATAACGATGCAGGAACGCCAGCGTCTCGGCATAAAGCGCCGTGCCAACCTGCGGATCAAAAAAAACGAAGGGCTCACCATGTAACTCCTTCACTGAGACGGAGCGCTGCGCAGCGAGGCGATGTGCACGGTGTACGACGGCACATAATGGCTCTCGCAGGATCAGCTGGTGCGCCAGCGTATCGGGCAACGAAGTGTTACGCATTACGCCAAGATCAAGCCGTCCTTCAATCAGTGGCTCCAGCTGCTGACGACTGTTGATCTCCTGCATGCGAATTTGCACCTCCGGATAGCGCTGACGGAAAGTGTAGAGCGCATCTGAAACGCTGCTGATGAAAGGGGCGGAAGAGGTAAATCCAATACGCAACTCTCCGGCTTCCCCGCGATGAAGCCTGGCCGCTTTGTTCGCTGCCAGAGAGACGTCCTGCATAATCTGCCGTGCGTCGGCCAGAAACTGCACGCCTGCGGCAGTCAGCTGAACACTGCGGTTAGTTCGCGACAGCAGACGGGCACCAATCTGTTGTTCGAGGATCTGGATTTGCTGACTCAGCGGCGGTTGAGAAATATTCAGACGACGGGCTGCGCGTCCAAAGTGCAGTTCTTCCGCCACAGCAATGAAATAGCGCAGGTGGCGCAGCTCAATATTCATATTTTAAAAGTATCATTTGAGATTATTAATAGATTAGACATCATAATAATCGCTTATTACAGTGGAGTAACTTGGTTTTATTCAGGAATTTACCGTGAGCCGTTTTACACAATCTGTTTCACTGGCGCAGCGTAGATCTGTTGCTTCCGCAACCGTAATGGCTGAAAAGGACTATATCAGGCGAGGGACCCCGCTGTTTATTCGCGCGACGCTGGCGCTTTTTTCCGCGGGCCTGGCTACCTTTGCCCTGCTCTATTGTGTCCAGCCCATTCTCCCGGTCCTGTCGCAGGAATTTGCTATTGATCCAGCGACCAGCAGCCTTTCTCTGTCGGTCGCCACCGGGATGCTGGCCCTGGGCCTGCTGGTTACCGGCCCGTTGTCGGATGCGATCGGCAGAAAGCCGGTGATGGTCGCCGGCCTGCTACTGGCTTCATGCTGCACCCTTGCCTCTGCCACCATGAACAGCTGGCACGGCATTCTGCTTACCCGTGCACTGACGGGCCTCTCGCTGAGCGGTGTGGCAGCGGTAGGGATGAGCTGGCTCAGTGAAGAAGTTCATCCGGGGGTGGTTGCTTTTTCAATGGGGCTGTACATCAGTGGTAATTCCATTGGCGGCATGAGCGGCCGTCTGCTGAGTGGCGTGGTAACTGATTTCAGCAGCTGGCGGCTTGCCGTGGCGGTAATTGGCTGTTTTGCGCTGGCCTCTGCCGTAATGTTCTGGAAAATTCTGCCCCCTTCCCGACATTTTCGCGCTGCGTCTCTCAAACCTCGTAGCCTGATGGTCAATTTCCGTCTGCACTGGCGCGATCCGGGGTTGCCGTTGCTGTTTGCTGAAGGTTTTCTGCTGATGGGCGCATTCGTCACCCTGTTTAACTACATTGGCTACCGTTTACTGGCTACGCCGTTTTCGCTCAGCCAGGCAACGGTTGGCGTTCTTTCACTGGTCTACCTGACGGGTTCATGGAGCTCTCCAAAAGCCGGAGCCCTGACAGCCAAACATGGACGGGCGGTCGTTCTGCTGTTTTCGACCAGCATGATGCTGGCTGGTGTGCTGATCACCCTGAGCGCTTCACTCTGGTTAATCTTTGCAGGGATGATGCTGTTTTCAGCCGGCTTTTTTGCTGCACATGCAGTCGCCAGTGGCTGGATTGGGCACCGCGCACGTCGGGCAAGAGGGCAGGCTTCATCACTGTATCTGTTCAGTTATTATCTGGGGTCGAGTCTGGCGGGTACGGCCGGAGGTATTTTCTGGCATCAGTTTGGCTGGCAGGGCATTACCGCATTTATCACCCTGCTGCTGCTAACAGCCCTGCTGGTTGCTGTACAGCTGAGAAAACGTCAATTGTGACACAATTTGACTTAAGGTGTTTTGAGTGAAAAGTGACCACCAGCCAGAACGATTTTCGCAATAATGCATTCTGGCTGGCGCAGCCGGTTTAATTTCATCAAACCGGCGGGTGGGGGTTATTTCGTCCGGCTCGCGTAACGCTTTTGCAATTTTTGCAGTTTGGGAGGAATAACCGCCAGACAGTAACGATTCTCCTGCCCTTCACCTTCCCAGTAATTCTGATGGTAATCTTCAGCCGGATACCACTCCCCTTTTTCAATGGTGGTTACAACCACTTCGCTGTACTCATCCTGAGCGCGGGCAATCGCCGCTTTCGCTTCCAACGCCTGATGTTCATCAAGCGGAAAAATCGCAGAGCGATACTGCGTGCCGATATCATTTCCCTGACGATTCAGCTGGGTAGGATCGTGAGTGGCGAAACTGATATCCAGCAGTTCACCATAGCTGATTTTTTGCGGATCGAATCCCAGACGGATGGCCTCAGCATGACCGGTTTCACCACTGCACACCTGTCGATACGTTGGATTGGGCAGATGACCGCCAATGTAACCACTTTCAACTGACTCAACGCCATTAATCTGCTTGAAGACGGCTTCAGTACACCAGAAGCAGCCTCCGGCGATGATTGCATACTCGATTGTCATGATGTTCTCCTCAATTGCCTGCCTGCTGACCAGCATAGCTGGCAGGTTGAATTAATACAGGCCATTGCAGCATAAGCATGTCGATAATGCTATCCAGTTCCTGCCGGCTTGCTCCTTCTCTGGCGCGTACCGACATCCCCTGAAGCAGACAGGCAAGATAGGTACTGAGCCTGCCGACATTGGTATCAGCGTGAATTTCCCCGGCTTGTTGCCTTGCCAGTAAAAAGGTGTTCAGGTCATTTTGCTGGCTGATATGGCGGGTCTGTAACATATGTGCGACCTCACCGGACTGAGCAGACAGCGCTGAGGAGGTGCAGATAAAAAAACAGCCTGCCGGTTTATCACCCGCCGTGAAACACGCAGCCGTGGAGCGGAAATAGTTTTCAACACCCTGCGCTACACAGCTCTCGGGGCAAACCAGTGCGGACTTACGTTGTGCGGCAAATTTTTCGATGTAGCGATCGAGCGCTGCACGGAAAAGACCTTCTTTATTAGTAAATTCAGCATACAGCGTCGGCGCTTTAGCGCCGGTGGCTGCAACCAGATCGGACAGAGATGTGGCTTCATAGCCATGCAGCCAGAACAGTTCCAGCGCCTTGTCCAGCGCCATCTCCCGGTCAAAGGTTTTTGGCCTGCCGCGACTTTTGGATGCACAATGTTGGTGGTCAGTCATCACTTCACCCCCTGCCTGTTCAGGCACATCAGATTAAATTACCAATCATTATAAAAAAATGCCCTGCGCCTGTCGAGCAGCCGGTATGCGAAACGTTTTCGGCCTGATTCAGCACTTTTCATCATCACGACAAAGCCATGTTTAAAATTTAATTTTCTATTTATATCAGCTTATTAGGCTATTTATTAGTGATCGATAATAAAATACTGTTGACCAGTCACTCCGAATAAAATACGATTAAATTATCGATCGTTAATTAATGACGACGCGACTTCTGAATCAACCTGAATTAAGTGAGAATTTATTATGAAAAATATCAAAATGTCCCTGATTGCTGTTGCTCTGACATCTCTTTCTTTTGGCGGCTATGCGGCTGAACTGGTGAATTCCGATCCCTCTGCGCAGCAGCAAGCCGGGGTGATTTCAGCAACCGGTAACAACCTTTCTGCGCTGGAAGCAAGTCTGTCAGCTAAGGCCGACGCACAGGGCGCAAAGGCATTTCGTATTACCTCTACCACCGGTAATAATCGTATGCATGCCACCGCAGTGATTTATCAGTAACAGAAGTTACTGGCAGATCGCGCAGAACAACATCTGAGGTATTGCCATGAAAAACATTAATTTTTTTCTGGCAGCCGTACTGTATAGCTTTTTTTCTTACAGCGCGACGGCGGCAGTGCAGGCTCACAACCTGCCCTGCCAACAGCAGGAAAGCGACATCGTTGCTGCAACGGGAAGCAGTAATTTGATCTCGCTGAAGAGACAACTCACTGATACAGCCTCGGTTACAGATAGCCTGTCGCCACAAGTAAGGTCAGTTTCTGTCCGCAACAATCTTCGTCTCACCACAGCAGTGTATAATTAGTCCCTCTCCCTGGCCGTCCCTCTTAACCTGTCGACGGCCTTGTTCGCTCCAGCAAAATATCTCATCCAACAACTTTTCCTTATTACTGATACTCCCGCTTCGCTTATGACAGTTAATTTAAGCCGTATCAGATTTTTCACAGCTTTATATATCCATAAGCTTTATATGTTTATTGTTTCATTACTTTTGAATGGACCTTTTTAAATTGAATGTTCAATCAATAAAAACTATGATTGTGCCAGTTTTTTAACATTCACAGCATAAAAATTACAGCAGCTCTTTCACCAATGCATTGAAAATCATGCAGATAGTTAACAACCCCTGATTAAATTGCCAGTGTGGTTAGCGGATACGGATGACAGTTTCCTGGTATGCGCTAAGACGCACTTTGCAACGCTCAGGCGCTTGCGGAGAAAATATGCCAACAACAGAAATACTGAAAAGAGAACAGCAGGATCGCATTAACCCGGTGGTTTTTTATACTTCAGCCGCGCTGATTTTATTATTTTCCCTGACCACCATCACCTTCACGGATTTTTCCGACCAGTGGATCAACCGTACTCTTCAATGGGTGTCTGCAACCTTTGGTTGGTATTATTTACTGGCCGCTACGGTTTATATCGTCTTTGTGGTGCTGATTGCCGCTTCGCGATTCGGTTCAATAAAACTGGGACCTGAGCAATCCAAACCCGAATTCAGCCTGATGAGTTGGGCCGCAATGCTGTTTGCAGCAGGGATTGGCATCGACCTGATGTTTTTTTCAGTCGCCGAGCCGGTGACACAATATATGATGCCCCCTGAAGGCCAGGCCGAAACAATGGAGGCAGCGCGCCAGGCGATGGTCTGGACTCTGTTCCACTACGGGCTGACCGGCTGGGCCATGTATGCATTGATGGGCATCGCACTGGGTTATTTCAGCTATCGTTACGGGCTGCCGCTGACAATACGCTCCGCGCTCTATCCGATTTTTGGTAAACGAATTAACGGTCCCATTGGTCACTCTGTCGATATCGCGGCGGTGATTGGCACCATATTTGGTATTGCCACTACCCTTGGCATCGGCGTGGTGCAGTTGAACTATGGTCTGAATGTGCTGTTTGATATACCAGAAGGACTTGCCGTGCAGGGGGGGTTAATTGCTCTCTCGGTGATTATGGCTACGATTTCAGTGACTTCCGGGGTTAACAAAGGGATTCGTTTTCTGTCAGAGCTGAATGTATTTCTGGCGGTTGGCTTGATCCTGTTCGTCCTTTTCGTTGGCGATACCCGTTTTCTGCTGAATGCTCTGGTGTTGAACGTCGGTGACTACATCAACCGTTTTATGGGAATGACCCTGAACAGTTTCGCCTTCGACCGCCCCACCGAATGGATGAATAACTGGACACTGTTTTTCTGGGCCTGGTGGGTGGCATGGTCCCCCTTCGTCGGGCTGTTTCTCGCGCGGATTTCACGGGGGCGTACCATCCGCCAGTTCGTGGTGGGTACGCTGACCATTCCATTTATTTTCACCCTGCTGTGGCTGTCGATTTTTGGTAACAGCGCACTGAATGAGATTATCCACGGCAACGCCGCTTTTGCGCAGGAAACGCTCGGACACCCTGAACGTGGGTTCTACAGCCTGCTGGCGCAGTACCCGGCCTTTACCTTCAGTGCGTCGGTGGCAACCATTACCGGTTTGCTCTTTTATGTCACTTCTGCGGATTCCGGTTCGCTGGTGTTAGGGAATTTCACTTCGCGCCTCAGCGATATCAATCACGATGCGCCAAACTGGCTGCGTATCTTCTGGTCGCTGGCGATTGGTGTGCTGACCATGGGAATGCTGATGGTCAATGGTGTCAGTGCCTTACAAAAAACCACGGTGATTATGGGTCTGCCATTCAGCTTCGTGATCTTCTTTGTTATGGCCGGGCTGTACAAATCGTTGCGCGTTGAAGATCACCGTCGTGCCAGTAGCGTAGTCAGTACACCGCCGGTGCCTGTTTTACGCGACGATCGTCTGAACTGGAAACAGCGCATTTCAAGGGTAATGCACTACCCCGGTAGTACCCATACGCGAAAAATGCTGGAAAGCATCTGCCGTCCGGCGATGGAAGAAGTGGCGCTGGAGCTTGAACGCAGGGGCGCTCAGGTACAGGTTAACGAACTTTCCCCCACCGGAGATGAGCGTCTTAACCATCTTGAAATGCTGGTCAGTCTGGCTGATGAACAAAGTTTTGTGTATCAAATCTGGCCACAACGCTATTCCGTACCGGCCTTTACCTATCGTGCCCGCAGTGGTAAGTCCGACTATTTCCGACTGGAAACGTTTTTACTTGAAGGCAGCCAGGGTAATGATCTGATGGATTACACCAAAGAGCAGATTATTAATGACATTCTTGACCAGTATGAGCGTCATCTGACCTTCCTGCATATTCACCGGGAAGCACCGGGTAACACCATGTCTTTCCCTGAAGTGCCCTAATCTCGCGGTAAAGCAGCAGATAAAAAAGGGAATAAACACTTTTTTATCTGCATATACCCTCTTTTTTTATCTGCCTGATGTATCCCTGCCAGACCGGTCCTGCGTGGTGCCTGATAAAAAAAGTTCCTTCGGGTTTGAGATAAAAAGCTGTAAATATCCTCTGTGACCTGCTGGCAATTGTTGTCCCTGGCTGTAAAGCCTTGTGGGATATTGACTTACCGCGACTTTTTTTTACAAGAATTACTAAAGATAACCGCGATGATTTTATTCATTAAACAGTATGTTGTAACTAAAATGATAATCATGCATCAGGTATTCTCCAGGTCTGCTACCCAACGGGTTAACCCCTGTACACTTCAGGAAATAAGTTGATAAAGGTTATTGTTACAGGAATAGCAGAGGCCTTCCTTAACACGTTGAAGAAGTTACTAACCGACGTAATTATTAAATGAGGTTCAGTGCGAGGTATGCCTGGCCTTTGCTGATTAGCTGAATATATGGCGCAGACCAGACCATGCTAATTATTCGCCAGCCCCACTTTTTCTCCTCATTACCCGTAATGGCGACAAGCAACAGGCAGTAAGACTAATCTCAATATTGTAAATATATGCGCAGTCATCGAGGGTTTATTCGCAAAAAATATGAAAAAGAAGGCGAATAAAGAAATATTTTCTTGTTGAGGTATTTTTTACTGAGCAATTTCTATGTACACTGACCATCGTTCGATTCAAACATTGATTAAGTTTAACCACTCACAACGCTACGGACTCCTTATATGAGCGAAACGCTGAAAGTATTAAATAACATCCGAACTCTTCGTGCTCAGGCCCGGGAAGTTTCTTTATCTGAACTTGAAGATATGCTGGAGAAACTCGAAGCGATTGTTAAAGAACGTCGCGAAGCTGAAGCGGCGATTGCTTCAGAAATTAAAGAAAAAGAAGAAAAACTGGCAAAATATCGTCAGATGTTGCTCGACGATGGCATTGATTTAAGTGAGCTGACTTCTGCTGAGACGACTTCTGGTAAATCTCGTGCCAAACGCGCTCCTCGCCCGGCAAAATACCAGTACACCGACGAAAACGGTGAGAAAAAATCATGGACCGGCCAGGGTCGTACTCCTGCGGTAATCAAGCAGGCGCTTGACGAAGGCAAGCAGCTGGATGATTTTCTGATCTAATCTCCGGCCACGCTGGTCACATCAGCGTGGCACCTTTTAACCCTTTTAGCTGATATTTATTCTCCCTGTCTGCCCTGCGCTCTCTTTTCCCAATAACAAAATTTTTCGCTGAATCAATTGATGCTATAAATCAAATCACCTGATGAGTATGTTGTAACTAAGGATTGAGAGGATGAAACGATACGATGCGGCTGAAAATCTGCGGTGCTGTATAGCCGATATTGAACACGCCCTGATGTTGTTAACAGAACAAATAGAACAACAGCGCCTGCTGGTCGCCAGAGTGTTCGAACTACCGCCAATCAGAAAAGGGGAAGATCATCAGCCCGTCACCGAAATTAAAGTCAAACAGCATCTGGGCAAGCCAGGGTTAAAAATGGCTCTGGCGCATTACAATCATCTGTTTATGCAGCATCAGTCAGAAACGCTGAGCACTAAATCCGCCGTGCGCCTGCCGGGTGTTATTTGCATAGAGGCTGATGCGCAACAGTCTGCCCTTCTTATCCAACAGATCGAAAAGATAAACGCGCTCAAAGCCAGGCTTGAAAAAATAATCACCGTTGACTCCGGTGTAACCAGTGAGGAAAGATTTGATTTTGTCCACAGGCAACTGCATGGACTGATTACCCTGAATGCCTATCGCTCAATAACCGTGCTGAACGGTGTAGATTCTGTTCGGTTTGGCTGGGCGAATAAGCACATCATCAAAAACGTTTCCCGGCAGACAATACTCGAACAACTTAAAAAAAGTCTTAACGCCGGCAGAGCCTCAGCCCCCTGGACGCGAGAACAATGGGCAGAGAAATTGCAGGAAGAAATAAATCTGATTAATTGTTTGCCAGAAAACATCCGGCTAAAAATTAAACGTCCGGTAAAGGTACAGCCACTGGCAAGGGTATGGAGTAAAGAACAACAGAAGCAAACCCAGCTGGCCTGTCCCTCTCCACTGTTAGTTCTTTGTGAAAATGCCAGTCAACTGCCAAAAACAGGTGAATTACTTAATTACGATGCAAAAAACGTCGTTCATCGTTTTAAACCTCGGGCAGAGACACTTTATTTACTTATTCCACGACTTCATCTCTACGGTGATCGACCGGGCTGACCGACCGGGGATTTTCCGGGTAAAAAAAGAGCGGAATATTTTCCGCTCAGGCCGCTCTTATTTCTTACTTACATCATGACTTCATACTGCCAACCATATCTTCGGGGCGCACCCAGGCATCAAACTCCTCTTCAGAGAGATAACCCAGCTTTAACGCCGACGCTTTCAGTGTCAGCCCCTCTTTGTGCGCTTTTTTAGCAATTTCTGCCGCTTTATCGTAACCAATATGGGTATTTAATGCGGTCACCAGCATCAGTGATTCATTAAGGAGTTGTGAAATGCGTTCCCTGACGGGTTCAATGCCTGTCGCACAGTGGTGGTTGAAGCTGTCCATACCATCAGCCAGCATGCGCACAGACTGCAAAAAGTTGTGGATGATCATCGGACGGTAAACATTCAGCTCAAAGTTTCCGGACGCGCCGCCCAGATTGATTGCCACATCATTCCCCAGCACCTGGCAGCAGAGCATGGTCATCGCTTCACACTGGGTTGGATTAACTTTGCCCGGCATAATCGAACTGCCCGGCTCATTTTCCGGGATGGCAATTTCGCCAATACCACAACGCGGTCCGGACGAGAGCCAGCGAACATCATTGGCAATTTTCATCAGCGAGGCGGCCAGTCCTTTCAGTGAACCGTGGGCATGAACCAACGCGTCACAGGTCGCCAGCGACTCAAACTTATTCGGCGCGGTAACAAAAGGATGACCGGTCGCTTCTGCCAGCGCTTTCGCCACGCGCACGGCATATTCCGGATGGGTATTAAGCCCGGTCCCCACTGCCGTACCCCCCAGCGCCAGCTCAGCAAGGTGAGGAATACTCTGCTCGATATGCTTCAGATTATGGCTGAGCATCGCCACCCACCCGGAAATCTCCTGCCCCAGCGTCAGCGGCGTGGCATCCTGTAAATGCGTCCGGCCAATTTTAACGATGTCTTTAAAGGCGTCCGCTTTCGCAGCCAGGGTTTTATGCAATACGTTCAGTGCAGGCAGAAGATGTTCACGCAGCGCGATGACCGCAGCAACGTGCATTGCCGTGGGGAAAACATCATTGGAACTCTGGCTTTTATTGACATCATCATTGGGATGGATGACGCGGGACATGCCACGCTCACCACCCAGCAGCTCACTGGCGCGATTAGCAAGCACCTCATTCATATTCATGTTGCTCTGCGTGCCCGATCCCGTCTGCCAGACAGCCAGTGGAAACTCATCACTGTGCTTTCCTTCCAGCACTTCATCAGCGGCGGAGACGATTGCTCGCGCTTTTTCTTCCGGCAACAGCCCGAGATCCTGATTAACTCTGGCGGCGGCACGTTTGGTCAGCGCCAGTGCATCTATCAAAGCAGCGGGCATTTTTTCCGTTGAGATGCGAAAATGTTCCAGTGAGCGCTGTGTCTGTGCGCCCCACAACTTTTCTTCAGGTACATCGATGGGGCCCATTGAATCTTTTTCAACGCGATTAGCGGCCATGACTGTCTCCTTTGGTTAAATGGCGGGAATAATTTGTTGCTGGTATTTGCGGTTATCAGGCGCAGGAAGCCGTTTTTCATACAATAATTTAACATTATGCAGTGTATACCTCTTTTCTGCACTGCCGATTGCCTTTTAGTAAAGGTTTTCTGCTTTAATAACCTTCGCGTCCACCTGATTATTTATGAGTTAATATGCAAAAATTAATCAATTCGCTGCAACATTATGCATGGGGTAGCCGCCATGCGCTGGACAGTTTGTATGGGATAAGCGATCCACAACAGCGCCCGGTTGCTGAAATGTGGATGGGAGCACATCCTAAAAGTTCCTCTTATATTGAAGTCAAAGGCGAAAATCGCTCACTCCGTGAGGTCATTGCCGAAAACCCGGAAAAGATGCTGGGTGAAGAGATCGCCGCGCGCTTTGGTGAATTGCCTTTTTTATTTAAAGTACTTTGTGCTGAACAGCCGCTGTCGATTCAGGTCCATCCCAGCAAGCCTGCGGCAGAAGCGGGTTTTGCCCGCGAAAATGCTGCCGGGATCCCCCTGAATGCCGCTGAACGAAATTACAAAGATGCTAATCACAAGCCTGAGCTGGTTTTTGCTCTGACCCCATTTCACGCCATTAACGGCTTTCGTCAGCGACACGAAATCGTCTCTTTGCTGCAGCCGGTAGCCGGGGCGCATCCTGCCATTGCTCATTTTCTACAGTTATCTACCGACGGTCTGCCTGAACTGTTTTCTGCGCTACTTTCCATGCAGGGGGAGGAGAAAAAACGGGCGCTGGATGTTCTGAAAAGCGCACTGAGCGGTCAGCCCGGTGAGCCCTGGCAGACCATTGCCCGGATTGCAGACTTTTATCCTGATGACAGCGGTCTGTTTTCACCGCTGTTGCTGAATGTCATCACCTTACAGCCCGGTGAAGCAATGTTCCTGTTTGCCGGCACCCCTCACGCTTACCTGCATGGCGTGGCACTGGAAGTAATGGCTAACTCTGACAACGTATTGCGTGCCGGACTGACGCCCAAACATATTGATGTTGCGGAGCTGATGGCAAATCTGCAATTTGAGTCCCGCCCTTTCGACAGCCTGCTGACGCGGCCCGTCCGGCAGAACGAGATGCTGTCATTCCCGGTGCCGGTGCCGGATTTTGCCTTTTCCGTGCATCTGCTGAGCGACACAGCGTTGACTGTCAGGCAACAAAGCGCCGCTATTTTATTCTGCATTGACGGGCAGTCGGAGATAAGCGACGGCCACCGCAGGCTGAAACTGGCTCCCGGAGAAGCTTGTTTTGTGCCCGCCGCCAGCGGCCCGTTGACATTAAGCGGCACGGGTCGCACGGCGAGGGTTTATAACCGGGTGGGAGATTGCGGCTGACGGCATCGGCCACAATTGCTATTATCAATCAGGTTGATACGTTCTCTGTTTCAGCAGTGGCTCTGGCAAGCCTGCACGATGAGAGCGGGGACATTTTCTGTCGTTCCTGTAGCGGATTTTCAGGGTCAGCATTCGGAAAGAGCGCAAATCTGTCTGCACTGGCTGAAAGGTGAAAAATTCCGCCACCGCCTTTCATCACGACAGGAACAGCTCTTCCGCCTGAGGGACAGGGATGAGACCAAAAACGCCTGTATGGCGTTTTTTAGTTCGTGGGACGTTAACCGACCGGCGGGTGATGCCGTAGTCAGCGACTTGAATAAAGGACAATGTTACAGATGAAGAGAACAAAGATAGCAATTGGCGTAGTGGTTGCGCTTGGGGTGGTCTGGACAGCTGGGGCATGGTACACCGGTAAACAGCTGGAAAAAAATATGGACGAACTGGTGCAGAATGCCAATGCTCGTATGAACGAGATGGCACCGGAAAGCCGCCTGCGGTTGAGCTACCAGAACTTTAAACGCGGCCTGTTCAGCAGTACCGCGCAGGTAGTGATTCAGTCCAGCTCACAAACAGAAGATAACGCCTTACTGAAACCTGGTCAGAGCATCGTGTTCAATGAAAAAATCGATCACGGTCCCTTCCCTTTTGCCCAGTTGAAGAAATTCAATCTGATCCCCAGCATGGCTTCCGTGCACAGTCAGCTGGAAAACACTGACGCAGTGAAAAAGCTGTTTGAAGTCACCAAAGGTCAGTCGATTGTTCAGGTTGATACCCGCGTGGGTTACAGCGGTAACACGGTGTCTGATGTCACCCTGCTGCCCGTTGATTACAGTAATCCTCAGACCAGCGAACGTTTCGCCTCCAGCGGGGGCAAGCTGCACATCAGCGCCGATGAAAAAGGCGATAAGGTGAATTTCAGTGGTCAGCTGGACAGCCTGACCCTCACCGCGCAAAACCAGCTGAATATGCCGGTGCTGTTTACTGCCAACGGCCTCAATCTGGATGCCGAGACTCAGCTCAGTCCGGAGGGAATGCGTGTTGGCGATCAGAGCATCAACCTGAAGACGCTGGCGGCGACGGTCAACGGTCAGCCTGCCTTTAACGCAGAAGGGCTGAATGGTAAGTCTTCGTTCAGCGCCGAAAACAGTCTTATTTCAGGAACGATTGATTATGCTCTGGCATCGTTGAAGGTGCAGGGCCAGGATTTTGGTCAGGGCAAGCTGGCAATTAAGCTGACTAAATTCGACGCTAACGGGATGAAAGCCTTCTCGGAAAACTATAACCGTCAGGCACAGGCGCTGGCCAACGATCCCGCCCTCAACGCTAATCCGGAATTGTACCAGCAGCGTCTGAGCCAGGTGCTCAGTGCCAACCTGCCGCTGTTGCTGAAAGGCAATCCGCAGCTCGATATTGCCCCGCTGAGCTGGAAAAATGCCAAAGGTGAGAGCAGCCTTAACCTCGCGGTTCAGTTTAAAGATCCGGCTACCGGCGTGGCGCAGCCGCAGAATGTGACTGAAGCCGTCGATAAAGTGCTGAAAACACTGGATGGTAAACTGTCCATCTCGATGGATATGGCGACCGAACTGATGACTCATGTGGCGATGGCGGAAGGTCACAAACAGGATGACGCTGCCAGACTGGCAGAGCAGCAGGTGAAAGGCATGGCTGCGATGGGCCAGATATTCCGCCTGACCACGCAGCAGGACAACAACATCATCACCAGCCTGCAATATGCTGAAGGTCAGGTGACGATGAATGGCGAAAAAATGACGCCAGACCAGTTTTTCTCCCGCTACACGCTGGGCGGCAGCGCACCAGAAGCCGTTCCGGCCCCCTGAACAGCCAGTACGGTGACCATTATCTTTCTCAGGGCGCCCATCTGGCGCCCTTTTTATTTTATGACGGCTGGGCGTCCGGCCCTCATGGCCTGAAAACAGGGTCAAATAACCAACAATTAACCGTCCGATGGCGCAATTTTCTGGCAGAAAAGCGCTAAATGTTTTTATACTGTTCTGCACTTTACCGCTAACTACAGAGTGCAACCGCATGATCGACAGCCAGCTCCCGCTTACCGATATCCACCGCCACCTTGAT
The DNA here is from genome assembly GCF_000590885.1 of Erwinia mallotivora. GTDB lineage: Bacteria > Pseudomonadota > Gammaproteobacteria > Enterobacterales > Enterobacteriaceae > Erwinia > Erwinia mallotivora. The sequence goes on along the minus strand of NZ_JFHN01000037.1, from coordinate 4,270 downwards.
GGCAATATTCGCGCACAAACCATTCTTGATTTAGGCCGCCAGTATAACCTTACCCTTCCGGCCTCGACGCTGGAGACGTTGCGCCCCCATGTGCAGGTGACAGAAAACGAACCGGATCTGGTCAGTTTTCTGCATAAGCTTGACTGGGGGGTCAAAGTGCTGGCCTCGCTGGACGCCTGCCGTCGCGTGGCGCTGGAAAACGTTGAGGATGCCGCCCGTGCGGGGATCCACTACGCAGAACTGCGCTTTTCACCGGGCTATATGGCGATGACCCATCAGTTACCGGTGGCGGGCGTGGTGGAGGCGGTGATTGACGGTATCCGCGCCGGATGTCAGCAACACGATATTGAGATACGTCTGACGGGCATTATGAGCCGCACCTTTGGCGAAGAGGCCTGTCTGCGCGAACTGGAAGGCTTGCTGGCTCACCGTGATGGCATTACCGCGCTGGATTTGGCCGGGGACGAGCTGGGTTTTCCAGGCAGCCAGTTCCTCAGCCACTTCAACCGCGCCAGGGATGCGGGTTTCCGCATTACGGTTCACGCCGGAGAAGCCGCCGGACCGGAAAGTATCTGGCAGGCTATTCGCGAACTGGGCGCTGAACGTATCGGTCACGGCGTAAAAGCCGTTGAGGATCCGGCACTGATGGATTTCCTCGCCGCCCATCAGATAGGCGTGGAATCCTGCCTGACATCGAATATTCAGACCAGCACAGTGCCATCGCTTGCCCGTCATCCGCTGGCAACCTTCCTTGACCACGGCATTCTTGCCACCATTAATACCGATGATCCGGCGGTACAGGGTATTGAGCTGGCCCATGAGTATCAGATTGCAGCACCCGCGGCGGGCCTCAGCCAGGCACAAATCCGCACCGCTCAGGAAAACGGGCTGAAAATTGCGTTTTTAAGCGAAAGTGAAAAGCAGGCAATTCGCGCAAAAGTTGCTGCCTGAGGCGACCAGAAACAACCTGTTGTCCGGCAGCCGTTCGGGATAAAAAAAGCGGGGGATTAACAGCATCCCCCGCACTAATGTCACGGTACTTCGCCAGCTGGCTTTGCCATTCGGCCAGACTTTTTGCCAGCTACTTCAGCGACATAGTCTGGCGTTTTTCCGCCGATTGCAGGCCCAGTTCAATCAACTCCATCACCTGGATGGCCTCTTCCGCCGTCACCGGGTTATTCCCTCGACCGAGAATGGCATCGCGCACCCCGGCATAATAAGCAGGATAGTTACCCGGAGTGGTCAGCAGCGTCTCTTCCACCAGCGAACCGTCATCAGAGGCTATCGTCACCACGCCATCACGCATATCATAGCCCCACTCTTCCTGTGGTGGCCGGACGCCCGACTTAAGCCTGTCTTCCTGTGGATCCAGACCGAACTTTACGTAACTGCCTTTGGTGCCGTGTACCTGATAGCGCGCTGATTCAGCCGGCACCAGCATACTGGCGTGCAGAACCACCCGACGCTGAGGATAGGTCAGCACCGCATGAAAGTAGTCGGTGGTTTGTGCCCCAGGCCGCAGTTCAGTCATATCGACAGTGATGGCAACCGGTGAGCCGAACAGCTGCAACGCCTGATCGATCACATGCGGCCCTAAATCGTACCAGATACCGCTTCCAGCCCCTTTCTGTTCGCGCCAGCGGTTACGCACTTCCGGCCGAAAGCGGTCGAAATGTGACTCAAAATAGCGCACTTCGCCAAGCGTTCCCTGCTCCAGCAACGTTTTCAGCGTAAGGAAATCGCTGTCCCAGCGGCGATTGTGAAATACCGACAGCAGCAATCCGCTGGCCTTAGCCAGCGCGTCCAGTTCACGAGCCTGTGACAGTGTCACGGTAAAAGGCTTGTCCACCACCACATGCTTACCGGCATTCAGCGCGGCTTTCGCCAGTGGAAAGTGGGTATCATTTGGCGTGGGGATCACAATCAGCTGGATTGTAGGATCGTCAAACAGCGTCTGCGGATCGGCTACCACGCTGGCCGAGGGCCAGTCAGCGTGGACTTTAGCTGCATCACTACTGGAAACGACCGCCAGCTCCATTCCGGAAGTTCCGGCAATCAATGGCGCATGAAATGTCTTGCTGGCAAAGCCGTAGCCAACCAGCCCTACCCGAATTTTATCGCTCATTTGCACTCCTTTTGTCACATATCCAGATGATTTAAGACCATCAATCGGGTAAGAACAAGCAGGAATGACCCGAATTGTCATCGGGCAGCTGTCTGCCATCAATAACATGCTTATCGATTTGATGGCCATAGTCTTTCATAAGGACTGGCTGAACCGCCGCCAGCACTAAAAGCAGGAAATTGAACGGGGCCATATGCGGAATAAATACCGGGGAAAAAAGGCCGACCATCAGTAGTATCAGAAAGTCCTCTATTATCGGCAGGAAGAAATTGAGCATTCGTGAAACGGCAGACGTGACAGGATACAGCCCCTCCCGGTTATGCTGCATTCAGGCACCAGACCGGCAACCATAAACGGAAAATTTTGGCTGAGTCACGCCAGGTGTATGATGGCCGGTATTAAACCAGAGCAACTAAAAGGATTTGGTATGCTTAAGACACAAAATGCTCCGCTGCTCCCGACCATACGCTGGCCGGTACCAAAAAATAACCGGGGTGGAGAGTTCAGTAACCTCCGCGAAATTCTGGCACATCTTGAGGGTGAAGCCGCCGGGCACTGGCTTATTGGCCGCCACGGCATGTGGCACGGAGGCATCCACATCAGTGATGCCACCACCCCATGGTGTGCGCTCAGCGGTCAGGCGATGAATGAGGCTCTGGATTTTCCGCTGCCATTTCCGGGAGAGCAGCCCGTGCGGTGTATGGTGGACGGTGAGGTGGTGGCGTACCGGATTAACCGGGATTACCTCAGCGTGCCGTGGTACGGGGGGGATTTATGCTACTCCGGGTCTTTTGTGCTTATTCGCCACCGTATTCAGCCAGGGAAAACGACAGAGGGCGCGCTGACCTTTTACACACTGTACATGCACCTCGCGCCGTGGCTGGCCTACCCGGGGCAGGACAGTACGGCGTTTAAGGTGGCGGACGGCCGGCATCTGAATGCGTATGTCGACATGTCCCGGCAGTGGATGGCGACGGTGCTGCCATCCGGCACGCGGGTGACATGGGACAAAGCGGACAGCGCCGGCATGATGACCGGAAGCAACGGGCGACAGTATGCGTACGTCACGCTGGCGGAGCCGGTTTCGGGCAGAATGAGCCTGAAAACCGGGGACCGGGTGTGGACGCTGTGCGACAGCGGCAATCTTCTTCCGGCCCGCGACAGCGCCACCCGTCCGGCGTGGTGGTCGCCATTCCTGCCGCCGTCACGTGAAGCCGTGCAGTTTGATACGGTGGTATGCCCCACCCCCTGCCCCATTAACGCCGGAGACCCGGTGGGCCATCTGGGGTATTTTCAGGTTCCCACTGAGGACGGGCATGAAAAACGCTATCAGGTGCATATCGAATGCCTGACCACGGATGACCTGCCGCGCTTCCTGAGCAATCCGGAAGGCACGGGGCGTGACACGCCCGCCTTTGCCCGCTGTCCGAAGGGCATTCCGGTGTACCTGAAAGACAGTGACGGAAAGGTATACCCGGGCCTGATAACCACGCAGACCGAAAGGTGATGGCGCTGTCCGGGCAGGCTGTGACGGACCAGGAAGGGAAACGCTACTGGCCGGGCGGGACATCGCACGGGCTGCTGGCAGAGTCGGATATGCAGTTGCTGTCGCAATATGACCTCACCGGTCGGGGTTTTGAAACGACGACAGACAGCCCGGCGAGCTTTGACCATCTCGATGGAAAGAAGCAGCCGAAAGGGCTGGTGAAGACAATTTTTGAGCGGTTTTTCAGCGTGGCGGATAACGACGGGAAGCCCTGGAGCAAGGCGGTGGCGTTCAACTACCGACAGCTGCTGAACAAAATTGACGACGTAAAATCTACCGGCTACTACCCGGAACAGTACCGGCGGGCGGTACAGAACCCGTCAATGCGCGATTACCTGTACCGTCTGTGCGTGAAACATCCCTGTGAGTGGTACTACTCATCGGAAGATCCGATCTGGAAGTCTTTCTTATCACCCACGATGAAGAAGGAATCGCCGGAATGGTACGCCTGGAGCGTGAAGATTCTGACGGACACGCGCTGGATGCATCTTGTGCCTTACATGGAAGAAAATCAGTGGCATATGCACCCGCTGGTGTTTCCTGACGCACTCAGGGCGAAGAAAAAACAGGGATGGGCACACAGCCCGTTTGCTGAGCTG
>NZ_JFHN01000036.1 GCF_000590885.1 Erwinia mallotivora | reverse complement strand
GGGTGAACCACGTTGAACGGCTATGGCAGGCACTGCACGACACAATAACCCGGAATCATCGGTGCCGGACAATGTGGCAACTGCTGAGGAAGGTTAGCCATTTTATGGAAACCGTCAGTCCATTCCCCGGGGCGAAACATGGGCAGGCAAAAGTGTAGCGGTATTAGGCGCACCTATTTAGATCATTAACTAGATCATGAAATCCTGCTGTTTTAATTTTAAGTTCTTCGATATCAGCATCCAAATTTCGAGTTTTTACTAGGAATGATTGAGATAAAGAATAGCCTTTACTAATCACGGCCTGTTTATCTTTGAAGTCTTCCTCATCAAAGGTTATGTTTTTTATAGAATTTCGATATTGTTGTTCCAACATATCGATCTTGTCTTGCTGATCTTTAATCTTCGATGTGAAAAAAGAAAGCTTTTCATATTCTTTAACTATCTCTTCCGAGATAAATTTTGTCTTAGTATAGATTTCATCAACTGTTAACAACTTGTTTTGACGTTCTTGCTTCTCCCTTTCTAGCAGCGAAATTTCATCAAGAGCTTCTCTAATATGCCTTGAAAAAGATAAAAAATAATTTCTGCTTTTTATAGTTTCAATTAAAATATTAATATCATTATTTTCTCTTAGCAGCTGTGTCAGTCTACGATTTAAAGAAGAAAAATCTTTAGACAAGCGCTCGTCCAGCATCGAGCTTAAACCTTCGTTATTAATAGTTAGTTCATTAATAGCGTTTATCCGCCGTCTTAATGCTCTTAACGTCCTAATTATAGGGTCTACTTCATAGGTTTCGTCCTCAAATACAAACTGAGGTCTGCTCGCCTCAAAACTGACAAGAAGAAAATTTATTCTTTGAAGTAAAAAATCAATTTTATCATTTAACTCTGACACTATACCCCCCTATATTAATCGACACTAACAAATAGGCCCTTGAATATTAAATTCTTTTATTATAAATAAGACTAATTTTGTATATAAAAAACTTACCGCTGTTTCTATATAAAATTCGCAAAAAAACATGAACTAACTTTTTACCAAGATTTATTTTTTCAAAAGTTGTAATCTAAACTCAAAGCCACTTTACCTCCTATCTACACTTCTTCGATACCGCATGTAAAAACAGAGTTATGGTTTGTTACAATAACTTTTTTCCAGCTAGAAACGCAATATCATAAACGTCGAATTTATCATCTATTTCCACTAACCATCTGCCATTACTGATTTCATTGATACCAAAATCCACAACCAATGATCCATCGTTACTAAAAATAAAAATAGATTTGCATAACCGATGAGGAATAAAGCTTGAGCCCATTTTCCAGAGCTCTGCCTCTTGCAGGACGCCCGCCGTGAATTTTTTTCTCAACAAGAGCGATTCACTGTCATTTTTAAGTTAATCATCATTACGCTGCATTCCCTTACCAGTTACTAACCAGTTTACATCACCTCCTGTATTAAGAGCACATTGCACAATAGCATTACTCGAAACCTGCTCACGTTGTAACAGGCTTGCAACGTGGCTCTTAGCAATCCCAAGCTTTTCACTAAAATCTTTCTGCATAGTAAACCATAAATAGTGAGAATCCTCTCCAAAACATCCGCCACCACGGCGCTTTCAAGATGCATACTTTTATCTGAGATCGCAAATTTACGTTCACATTTAAAATAAAGCAATCTAAAGTGGCTACACACAACATGTGACACGATAGAACACGCTATACCAAAAGAAGATATTGCTTTAAGCATACCGAAAATGCAAACACCCCAAACGCATTTGAGTCAATACAATCACAAGAATTCATTGCTCGGATCACGTCTGCTCTGATGCCTGCACTGAGCGCTGCTTTAGACCGCGCGGTCACCCTTAACATCTCGCCTACCATGACTAAGGAAGACTTCACGATTGTCATTAGTCTTTTCTTGAAACAAGGCTCTGATCCCTGACTTCTTGCAGGCCGCTGGCTTTATTAAATGGCAAAACGCCTGCAAAAGCAGGCGCTATGTATTCAGTCTGTTAAGGCTTTTTCCAGCGAATATCCCCGCAACGCACCATCTTTTTAGCTACCTTGCTGACTGCCTTTTCTGACACTTAAACAGACAGAAGACAACTACCGTTAGCAGTAGCGCGGTAATAAACGTGAAGTTGATCAACAGGTCTGCCGTGTTTTCCACACCTGAGCTGTTAAACCAGCCCGCAAGCAAATCAGTAAATTTGGGGGCTGTGAGGCGAATAAACCAGGCAACCAGTAAATTCATTATTATTAACGCAACAATGAAAGCCAGTGCGCGTAAACTCCATTTTTTCATCATTAATCGACCTGTATTGTGCCGTAAGCTTGCATGCCTGAACCGGGTATTTTAATCATGCTTGTTTTCAGTAACTGGCTGCGGAGATATTCAAAGTCCGTAATGTGATTAAGTGTTATACAACCTTCGCTCAGCCCCATAGGGCCGATAGGATGCAGGCGAAAATTCCCACGCTTAATGCCGTTGATGAATGTCCAGTCGTCAATTTTGCCGTCAGCCCTGTACAACGCAAACCACTCCCGGCGGTCTGTACCATATCCGTATTTGAGCAGAGTTTCCCGTAAGTCGCCCAGGCGTCCGCCGGATTGACGGCCAACGATGTAATATTTTCCCTGCGGGATAGGCCCGATGTTTTTAACCGTTGTAAGACTTTCATTGTTGCGACCCTGCTTCTGGCCTGAAAAGGCGGGAAACGCGCCGATGCCATAGCAGGTAAGGAGAGACATTGGCATTCCGTTTAAAGAAAACGAACAGGTTACAGACATAATCATCATCCATGCTGATTAATTTTTCGATGATTATAACTACAGATTAAAATCATATGGAAGCTTCGTGATTCCGAAAAGGTATAAAAGAGAATTCAAGATCATGATATCTATATGTTAATTACTGGGATGGGTAACTGAAAATCTTTTCACCATGCATAACCAGTGTAAGGTGTTAAAAAACAGGATAACTTCAGTTCATTGCATCATTCTTTAGCGAATACCGGAAGGCCAGATGAGCCACGTTCTGCGCCACAGCTTCGCCAGTCACTTTATGATGGCCGGAGGCAATATCGTGGTATTACAACGCATTCTGGGACATTCAGATATCAGGGTAACTATGCGTTATGCGCACTTTGCACCAGATCACCTGGAGGAAGCCGTCACCAACAATCCTTTGGCAAGAATGGCTCGCCAAAATGGCGACAAAATGGCGACACAGAATCCAACAGGGGGTAATACCGTACAACAGAGTGAGCCTTAAGTGCCTGATTTAAATATAACTCACTGTTTTTGAAACCCAGATAAAAAAAGACCGAAGACGATTCCTGTCTCCGGTCCAGGGAAATGGCTCCGTAAAGAGCCGTGCGCTAAAAGTTGGCATTTGTGCAGGTCGTATCACCCTGCCCTTTAAAGATAGTCGGGCAATACGGATTTTCCAGCCGGTTATCAGCCCGCTGGACAAAAGTTAGCCGCACTGTGATCCTCGCTGCAAAATGCTGGTCAGCTACATAACTTCTGCGCGCGTTCAATAAAGGGGGCAAGGCTCTTTTTCTGGCCTGGTCGCTGCGGATCATCAATCTGAATCACACTGATGGGCTGACCCTTCATCTGCCCATTTTTAATCATCTGTTCGGCGCTATCATTCAGCGGATATTGCATCAGGGTGCTCGGATTGATGGCTAACAGGGCGCCGCCTTTGGCACAGGTCAGCATCACCTCCTCCCGGTCGAATGCCCATTTATCTTTGCCCATTTCAAAACGGCTAACGGTAATAATTTCGGCAGCCATCGCGCTGGAACAGAAACTCAGTGCAATGATCAGACTGGCCAGTTTTTTCATGGTGTAACAAACCTCTCTGGATAAATGCCTGGTACGGCAGTAAAAAAATTCAGGCTGGTTCCAGCGTGGCAAACACGCTGACTAACAGCAGTACCAGCGCGGCAAAAGATATTTCTGCCAGCGTGGTGAGTATAAATATGCGCCGGGCGCGCTCCCCGGCGTATCTGAAACGCGGCACCAGCCAGTAGCGATTGAATAACGCCACGCCACACATCACCGCTACCAGCAGCGTTTTCAGCAGTAGCAGCCGGGTGTAAAGGCCAAATCCGCTCGCTGACCAGTCCGGTATCAGCAATGAATTAATCACGCCAGTCACCACCACCAGCGCTACCGCCAGATGACCGTAACGGGAAAAGCACATTAACGTTTTAATGACGTCGTAGCGGGTGGTCAGCTGGCGGGTATCGCGCATCAACAGCAGCACGGGCAGCAGGCCGCCAGCCCAGAAAGCAGCCGCGAGAAGATGCACCACCTGGTTACTGCGCTGCAATGTTCCCATCAGACCATCCGCCATCGCGACATGCCCCGTGAATGCCAGCCCGACAAGCTGTCCGCTCGCGCAGAATAAGCATAACCACTGTCTGCCTCTTCCCCGCAGCGCCAGTGCCGACAGCCCCAGCAATGCCGTAACCAGTTGCCATTGCCAGACCTGACCCGTGTGCGTTTGCATCACGGCCTGCCAGGTTGCAGCATCCCACAATGCTGAGCCGCTTCCCGCCATCAGTGCAGTTTGCGCTACCACAAGCATGATGGCAGTCACCAGCGTGGCCGATACGCTGACAACCAGCAACCTGTGGAATTTTTTATCAAGAAACGCCCTGAATCTGCTCGGAGCCAGCAGTGCGCTGAAAAGACTACAGCCGCCTGACGACATCAGTGCCGAAAAATGCAGCCAGCGACAAAGTATGTAAAACAGACTGAGGGACATATCACTTCACGCTGAATCCATAGTTCCCGTGGGTCTTATGTCCGTCAACAGAGAGTACATGCCAGCTGACCTGATAGTGGCCCGCCACCAGTGGCTTTTCCAGCGGGACGATCAGCTGGTTGTGTTGCCTGGGTGCCCGTTCCGCCTTTGTCAGTGGGACAGCTTTCTGACTGGCATCGGTAATGTCAACCCCGCTGAAAGCCGGTTCAATATCCTCGGAAAAAGTCAGCGTGAGCGCCTGCGGTGAAGCAGTGACATGTGCATTCGCAGCCGGGTACTGACTTTTAAGGTGGGCGTGGGCAGAAGCCTGTAAGGAAAACAGCGTGGCTACGGAGGCGAGGACAAATAAGAGCGGGAGTTTACGCATGGACAAGATTCCATCTTAATCAGAGCAACCCGACGGCTGCGATAAGGCCGCAAGAATACTCCGCTTAAAATAAGGTGTCGAGCAGATCAGCCCTCAGCCAACGGGCAGGCTTGCGAAATATCACCCGCTGTTTTATCCTGGCCGACATAATCAGGAGGAATAAATGAATCACAATCTTGCTCTGTTGCCGCAGGAAGAAAAAGACAAAGTGAACGTCGACCTGGCAGCCGCCAGCGTTGCCTTTAAAGAACGCTATAACATGCCGGTGATTGCCGAATCGGTAGAGCGTGAACAGCCGGAAGCCCTTCGTGACTGGTTTCGTCAGCGCCTGATGCAATACCGTCAGGCTTCGCTGGGTTTTTCACGCCTGCCTTATGAACCGAAACAAAAATAGTATTTAATATTCGTGTTATTCCCTTGTGTTTACGCTGCGCTTAGGATGAGATACGTCTTCTGAAACTGCTATGCAGGAGAGTATATGTCCGTCTGGAGTGTCGCTGCGGCACAATCAGGGTCGCGTTCCGGAGAGACTGACTGGAACATCTCGCACCATCTTGAATTTATCCATCAGGCTGCTGAACATCAGGTTAATGTTCTGATTTTCCCCGAATTATCCCTGACGGGCTACGAGCTGGCCCTCAGCCGTGAACTGTCGATGAATATGGACGATCCCAGACTGGAACCCTTTGCTATCGCCGCCAGCCAGCATCAGATGATTATTGTCATCGGGTTGCCGTTACTGGATGGCGATCACACCCTGCTGTGCCCGTTGGCGTTTCTACCCGATGGCACACGTCTGGCGTATGGCAAGCGCAACCTGTTTGGTGATGAAAATCTTTTTTTTCAGGCGGGTGCCGGGATCCCGCTGTTTGGCTATCAGCGGCATAACATCGCGCTGGCGGTTTGCGCAGATATCAGCGTTGAGGAATACGCCCGGGACGCGGCCCTTCGCGGTGCTAATCTTTACGCCACGGGTGTACTGGCATCGGAAAAAGGTTATCAGCATGGCTGCGACTTTCTGGTGCGCTGGGCTACGCAATACAAAATGGCGGTGCTGATGGCTAATCATGCCCTGCCGACCGGTGGTTACCAGAGTGCCGGGAAAAGTGCCGTCTGGGACGAACAGGGTCGTCAGGTCGTGCAGGGTGGTAGCGGCGAACAGCTGGTCATCGCTCGCAGGACGGAGAGTGGTTGGCAGGGAGAAGTGCATCCGGTGCGCTTACCGACGGTAATCTGACAGAGAGCATTATGTTACGTGTGATCGATACTGAAACCTGTGGCCTGCAAGGCGGCATTGTCGAAGTGGCCTCAGTGGATGTCATTAACAACACCATTGTCAATCCCATGAGCGATCTGATTTGCCCCGATCGCCCCATCAGCCGTCAGGCTATGGCCATTCACCGCATTACTGAATCGATGGTGGCCGGTAAGCCCACCATCGAGCAGGCTATCCATCGCTATCATGGCAGCAACTATTACGTTGCCCATAACGCCAGTTTTGATCGCCGAATGCTGCCAGAGATGCAGGGTGAGTGGATTTGCACCATGACGCTGGCACGAGGTTTGTGGCCGGGCAGAAAATACGGCAACCAGGCGCTGCGGGAATCCCTGCAACTGGAGGTGGAAACGCCGCCTGGCCTGCACGCACACCGGGCGTTGTATGACTGCTACGTGACAGCGTCACTGCTTATTCGCATCATGACGTTTTCTGGCTGGGATGCCGGGGAAATGGTTCGCAGGATGCAGGTGCGTGGTTCTGCTGTCACTTTCCCATTTGGCAAATACCGCGGCAGTAAAGTTGATGAAGTGGTAAAGCGTGATCCCGGTTATCTGAAGTGGATGCTGAAAAACATTCCCGACCTGAATGCCAGCCTGCGTAGCGCCATTGAGCGGGCCCTGTCGGCAGAGTAAGCCGTGCGCCCAGCCTTTCACCGCCCCTGCGAATCTTTGCTGAAGCCCTGCTGCGCAACTGTTAAGCGGATATAAGCGTCATTACCGCCGGAATATGACCCTCATCGGGTCTGAATGGCCTGCCTCAACAGGCACAGACGCCCGTGTTCTGCTGGCGCAGAAATTTTTCAGCACAGCAGGCGGCGAAGCGTATCGCGAAAAGCGGGCAAGTCACGTTCAACTGAAAAGTCTTTGTTAATGGCTTTGCGGCCAATCAGCCCATCGACCAAAGCAAAAAGCATGATGGTCATCTCGTCGGTATCGATATCGTGGCGAAACTCTCCGGCAGCAATCCCCTGCACAATAATCTCCGCTATCCCCTGCCGCATGGCGATGTCGCTGGCAATAAATGTCTGCTGAAGGGCATGATTGCGCGCCGATTCGGCCATAATTTCTACCCAAAGGCGGTGGGTGACCGGATAACCGACGTCGCTGATACATGAACCAAGTAAAGAACAGACGCGCTGGAGAAAGGTTCCCTGATATGACTGCTGTTGAGCACTGAGTGCTGATTGTTGTTCTTCCAGCACAATAGCGGAGATGAGCTCATCTTTACCTTTGAAATAGGTGTACATCGCCCCCTGGCTGATACCCGCACGGGTAGCAATTTCTCTTACGCTGGTTGCGTTAAACCCCTTTTCAGCGAAACAGGCGGCGGCGGCGGCAACCAGCTTGTGATATGTTTCTGAATCTTTCAACATGACTCCACTCTCCTGTCGTGGCTGATTCTATCTTCTTTTGTGACGGGATAGCCATCAAACATTGATTCCCTTCCTGCTCACCCGTCAATTGCTGAAAACATCACCGCTTATTGCTGTGCCGTTTTTACGCTTTTCAGTAGGCTGCCAGTGAACGCGAGGCCAGCCAGCAGCAGTGGATGCGCGTTGTCAGCCATGCCCTTCAGCTCCAGGTTTTAAACAAAGCCGGTTGCGAAACAGACTAGGACACTGCAAAATGAATGAACGATCATTCATTTTCACAAAATTAAGGTGAGTCAATGAAAGCACTGGTGACAAATTCGTTCGGCCCGGAACCACAGATGCAAATCGAAACAAGAGCAATTCCTGAGACAAAACCGGGTTATTCTCTGATCAAAATGCATGCGGCCACCGTCAACCCCCTCTCAAACCTCATTCGTCTGGGAGAATTGCCACTGGCTGAAGCGCCTCTGGTACTGAGCAATGATGGCGCAGGAATTGTTGCCCGCAGCGATCTGTTTCCTGCGGGCACGCTGGTCGCTCTGTATGGCGGTGGTCAGTGCGGTATCACAGAGGATGGTTTTCAGCAGCAATGGGTGCTGGTGGAAAACAAACGACTGATGCCTTTACCGGCTGATTACCCTCCGGAGGCCGCTGCTGCGCTGCCGGTCAATTACATTACAGCCTGTCAGGCAGTCAACCGCCTCGGCAAAGTAAAGCCCGGAGACAGAGTGGTGATCAACGGCGCAAGCGGCTCTGTCGGCCATGCCCTGATCCAGACCGCCATACTGGCCGGTGCGGAGGTCATGGCTGTGGTTTCATCGGACGCTAAAGTGGCGTATGCCCGACAGGCTGGCGCGCAACATGTCATTAATTTATCGATGCAGGATCTGAAAAAAACCATCCTCAGCCTTACCAATAATCAAGGGGCTGATGTGGCATTCGATCAGGTGGGTGGGGAGCAGCTCCCGGCGTTACTCAGTGCCGTTCGGCCCAGGGGAACCGTGGTGTCCATTGGTTTTATTGGCGGTACGGAAGGAAAAATTGATATTCCGGACCTGGTTATCCATGAAAAAAAACTGCTCGGTTACGATACATGGATGGAAAGTGATGAGGAGATCGCCATCGCCATGAAGGCGGTGCAAAGGCATGTTGCCGAAGGGCATCTGCAGCCACGCATTGACAGTGTCTGGCCGATGGATAACTACGCCGAAGCTTATCACAGACTCTCTTCCCGCCAGGCCGCAGGCACTGTCCTGCTCAAACTCAATGATGACGGAGGGAGTAAATAATGAGTACTGCTGTGCATAACACCCTCAGACTGCTGTTCCCACAATGGCAGGGTGGCAATAACGAAAACTACTATTTTGGTTCACGTCTGCTGGCCTGGCTTGCTCCACCCACTATCGGGCCCACAGAAGAGGTGCCCGTCGTGCAGCCAGCGTCGACACCGCTGGTCACTGAAAATGGTATTGTCGGGCGGGAGCAAATCCGTACACAACTGGCGGCGGCCAGAAAAATTATCCACAGACACCAACCCGACAGTATGGTGGTTCTGGGAGGTGACTGTCTGGTATCACTGGCCCCCTTCTCTTACCTGGTTGAAAAATATGGTGACGACCTGGGTGTGCTGTGGGTCGATTCGCATCCGGATGTGATGGATCCACAACATTTTTCCCACGCTCATGCCCATGTGCTGGGCGCACTGATGGGATACGGCGACCCGGATCTGACTGAAAATATTCAGCGCCCTCTCTCCCCATGCAACATCATGATTGCCGGTATTCATCATCCCCTGCCGCATGAAGAGGCATTTATCGCCCGGCACGGTATCGCCACCTGCGGCCCGCAGGAGATTAAAAACGGTGCGCAGCCGGTGACAGACTGGATAGAGAAACAGGGCATTAAATATCTGGCGGTGCATATCGATCTTGATGTGTTGGATCCGACCCTGTTCCGCTCTGTGCTGTTCGCAAGAACCGCCAGAGGTAAAGACGATTTTGCGGGTGCAGCGGAAGGCAGACTGACAATCAATGAGGTGGTGACGCTGGTCAATCACGCCGCCAGCAGGTCGCAAATAGCCTGTATAACCCTGGCGGAACATCTTCCCTGGGATGCCATCAACCTGAAGAAAATGCTGGAATCTTTGCCGATGCCGGGCTGATGCCCGACCAGCCATCCTGCCCGCCACTCTGCGGGCATTCGGCAGAGTGGCGGCAGTCTTCGGGAGTAAAATTCAGTCAGCCGTGGGAGCGAGATTGCCCTGTGCCAGCGCGATCAGAAAGGTAAACTCATCCGCCACCCCTTCATAGAAGGTAAAGCGACCCGATTTACCGCCGTGGCCGGAGTCCATGTCGGTGTCGAGTATCAGCAGATTGTTATCGGTTTTCACATCACGCAATCTGGCAACCCATTTTGCCGGTTCCCAGTACTGCACCTGCGAGTCATGCAGGCCGGTAGTCACCAGCATGTGCGGATAGTTCTGCGCAATGACGCCATCGTACGGACTGTACTGACGGATATAATGATAGAACGTCTCGTCAGCCGGATTTCCCCATTCATCATATTCAGCGGTCGTCAGGGGAATTGACTCATCCAGCATGGTGGTTATCACATCGACAAACGGTACCTGAGCCACAATGCCATGAAAACAGGATGACGCCATATTGACCACCGCTCCCATCAACAGGCCACCCGCGCTGCCGCCCATGGCGTAAATTCTTTCCGGATCGCCATAGCCCTGCGCCACCAGCGCGTGGGTGGCATCGATAAAATCGTGAAAGGTATTCATTTTATTGAGCAACTTTCCGTCATCGTACCACTGCTGCCCCAGCTCACCGCCACCACGAATATGCGCAATGGCGAAGACAAAACCCCGATCTAACAGGCTCAGGCGACTGGCGCTGAAATCAGCATCCATACTGCTGCCGTAAGCACCGTAGCCGTATACCAGCAGTGGATTTTTTTTCGGCTGGAAATGTTGCCGGTGATAAACCAGCGACACCGGCACCTTCACGCCGTCGCGCGCGGTTATCCAGTGCCGTTCACTGCAATAATCGCCGGCGTTGAAACCTTTTACTTCAGTCTGCTTGAGCGTCCTGCGCTCGCCACTGTCCATGTCCAGCTCGTAAAGGGTATCGGGCGTGGTCATCGAGGAGTAACCGTAGCGCAGCAGCGCAGTTTCCGGTGAGGGATTGTAAGAGAGCCAGGTTACGCAGGCAGGGTCATCGAAAGCAATTACCACATCCCTGCCGGTCTTGCGACAGATCTGCCGCAGTCTGGTCTGCCCCTGCTCGCGTTCCTGCACCACCAACCAGTCACGGAACAGGCTGAAATCCTCCAGAAGAACAGGCGTGCGTGCCGGGATCAGGGTTTGCCAGCTGTCCTCACTGAACTGCTGGCTGTAATAAAGTGCAAAATTCTTCCCTTCCCGGTTCGAGCGAACCCAGAACTGTTGCTGATAGTGATCCACCGCGTACTCGTGATCTTTACGGCGTGGACAGAATATCTGTGGCTCAGCCGTGGCGGAATCCGCATCCAGCAACAAAATTTCACTGGTGGTGGTGCTGTTCAGACTGATAACAACAAACTGCTCAGAGGTGGTTTTGTGAACGCTGACGTAAAAGGTGTCGTCCTGCTCTTCATAAACCAGTTCATCTTCCTGTTGTGAGGTGCCAGGTCGGTGACGCCATACCTGCCACGGCAGCAGAGTCTGCCTGTCTTTCAGCACGTAATAGAACGTGCCGCTGTCCGCCCATGCAAATCCTGAAGAGACATGCTCCAGCACTTCCGGATACCACTCGCCGGTGGTCAGATTGAAGAAACGAATGTCGTACTGACGGCGTGACAGATAGTCCTCTGCCACCGCCAGCAGTTGATTATCCGGACTGATACCCAGTCCGCCGAGGGTATAAAAATCTGCGCCTGCCGCTCGCTGATTGCAGTCAAGCAGGATCTCCCATTGCTCCGGTGTGGCAGTGTCTTCCGGCTGGCGGGTATAAATTGCATACTCTTTGCCTTCCTCGTAGCGGCTCTGATAACGCCAGCCCCTTTTAACATAGGGCACGGAAAACTCACGTGGCGGAATACGTTGAATAATTTCCTTCAGCACCTCCTGCCGCAACGCCTGGTGCGGTGCCATAATCGCGCTGCCGTACTCATTTTCAGCTTCGAGATAGTCAACAACATCCTGCTGCTGACGCTGGTCATCACGCAGCCAGTAATAGTTATCGATGCGCGTCTCACCGTGCAGGGTCATTTCAACAGGAATTTTTCTGGCGATTGGGGGTTTCGGCATTATCGGACATCCACTAAGTCAGTCATGTCTGCTTAGTGTGGCATTTACCGCGCTGATTGTCAGGCGGGAGCCTGAAGCGGTCGGTGATAAAACAACAGCTTGGGGACAAAGATGCCCCCGGCGGGTGATCAGGCAGATAATTTTTGCTTTTCAGCCTGAATATCACTGGCAATACTCTCGCGAACATCCTGGGGTATTTTCAGTTCGTCTGCGAGAGCCTGAAGGTAGCTGCGCTCCATGAAATGGTCCACGTCAATCACCAGATTACTGAGGAAATAGACCTCCAGCGCTTCCTCCTCATTACTGATGTCCTTCGCCAGCTTTTGTGGATCCAGGGGCATATCAATGGCCTGCTGGATCATTCGCTCACCCTCTGCGCCCAGCCCGGCCTGCTGAATATGCTGGTCGATCGCCTGTCGCTCGTTATTGTCAATATGACCATCGCTTTTCGCCGCAAACACCAGCGCCTGCACCAGACGCTCCGCACGACGGTCTGGTGGCGAGAACTGCTGACCGAACTGCGGCTGGTCGCGGTGGGTTTCAGCGATACGCTGCTTATATTTATTCCACAGCACCGCCCCCGCCGCCGCGCTGCCGCCGATGATCAGCGCATTTTTCCCGTATTTCGTCAGCAGTTTGCGCGAAGATTTACTCGCTATCAGCAGGCCTGCCAGACCACCCAGCGCGCCCGGTGCCAGCATCTTGCCTAATCCCTCGCCACCACTTTTTCCCTGCTTACCATTGCCCAGCATATTTTGAATTTGTTTCAGCCAGTCAGCCATCGTCTTTCCTTTCAGTGACAGAAAACGTCCAGCATAGAGGGCGTTACGTCAAGAACCGTCAAGTCTGGAAAAGCCCCGAAAACAACCAGCTACACTTCGCTAACAAAGGAACAACACTATAATTAGCATGATAATCATTATGCCTGGCATTCGCGCAGGGAAGACAGCGGCATCTCAGGTTTTGACGGTAGAACTGATTCGACACTTAATCGCCGGATATCGGCTGAGGAAAATCATGCGATTTGCTCATAATCCCCTGTTTATCAACACGGTTATTTTAGGGGGAACACCCGAAGAAAAAATTGAGGCCGCAGCGCAGGCGGGCTTCAGTCAGATTGAACTCTGGCGGCAGGATGTGGAGAAAGCGGGCGGCGGCGTGCCGGGGATTATTGACCTGGTCAGCGCTAAAAATCTGGCATTTACCGATTATCAGGTGCTGCTGGATTTCGATGGCGCACCGGACGCCGTTCGTCAGCGAAAATGTGATGAAGCTTTGGTGATGCTGGATACGGCAGTGGCTCTCGGTGCAACCACGCTGCTGACGCCAGCATCAACCGCTGATAATTGTCTTGCCGGGCGCGAAGAGGAGGATATCCGCTGGCTGGTAGATGAGGCAGGCAGGCGGGGACTGAGGGTGGCCTTTGAAGCTATGGCATGGAGTACACACATTAACAATACTGCGGCAGCATGGCAGCTGGTGCAGCGTATCGATCAGCCGAATCTTGGTCTGGTGGTCGATGCTTTCCACATCTTTGCCCGTCGGCGCTCGGTAGCAGACCTGGCAGGGATCCCGATGGATAAAATCTTTCTGGTACAGCTGTCCGACCTCGCCGCCCTGCCCGATGAGCACGCGCTGGTCGACATCGCACGTCATAAGCGCCTGTTACCCGGCGAGGGGTGTTTCCCGCTGAACACCCTGCTGGATTATCTGGCAGAGGGTGGCTACAACGGACCTCTTGGCCTGGAAGTCTTTAACGACCAGTTGCATCAGCGTGCAGCTCACGACGTGGCAATAGAAGCCATGTCTGCCCTGAAGCGATGTTGTGGCATCTGAATAAATCTGCCGCTGTGCTGCAATGGAAAACGTCGTCCAATCCGGCGACGCTCCGGAGCCGGTTCGACGGGTAAACCCGGTTCATCTGGCAAACTGGTCGCCGCATCGCATCTCCTGTGGTTACCCCGTAAAATAAGGTAACAGCACGCACGTCGTGGAGCACAACGCCAGACTCCCGGCACACTGCCGGTCACCGAAGTCGCAGGCCCCGGATGAGAGGACCGCAGCAACGGACGGATTTCGTTTGCTGACCTCAGGCTACCTTACTGGCGCGGGAGGGTTTGCCTGCACCGATCGCTTTCAGTTTGTTCTTCGGTTCTGCTTCATCCGTGGCGTCTGCCAGAGTGTCGCTTTCCTGCCCGGTATCAACAGCCTTGCCGGGCTCCCCGGCCGGGTTCAGGTCGTTGCCTTCCATGCTCACATTCGCACGCTCAGGTTGTTTGCTGGTACGCAGAATATGTGCAAGGGCATCTTTATTCTCTGCGAGGAACAGTCCGAGTATTTCGCGCTGCTCTTCGTCAATCGTCAGCGGGGCCACACCAAGCCAGTCGGAGAAGACTTCCGCCATATCCAGCATTTTGTCGTAGGCATCGGCTTCTTTTTTACTGGCGAAAGTCATTTTTTCCTCACCTTTTCTGACCACAACATATTTTATTTCAACAGCCATTGTTTCCACCTTATTTAACTGTATTTTTATACAGTATAACAGTGATGATTTCCCTTCTCAAGCCCGTAAATCGGATGTATGCGCAATCGTTTTCGTTTATACTGCGCGCGTTTTTTTCCTTCCAATCAGGTAGACATTATGACAACTCTTGGTACTGCGCTGCGCCCCGCCGCCACGCGTGTAATGCTGTTAGGATCGGGTGAACTTGGCAAAGAAGTCGCGCTGGAATGCCAGCGCCTTGGCGTGGAAGTTATTGCCGTCGATCGCTATGCCGACGCACCCGCCATGCATGTGGCGCATCGCAGCCATGTCATCAACATGCTGGATGGCGAAGCACTGCAAGCCCTGGTGGCGTCAGAACGTCCTGACTTTATTGTGCCGGAAATCGAAGCCATCGCGACAGATATGCTGATTGAGTTGGAAAAACAGGGGCAAAAGGTGGTGCCGACCGCGCGTGCCGCCCGTCTGACCATGAACCGCGAAGGCATTCGTCGCCTGGCCGCTGAAGAGCTCTCCCTGCCCACCTCAGACTACCGCTTTGCCGATGATGAGCAGGCTTTTCATCAGGCCGTCCAGGCAATTGGCTTCCCGTGCATCGTCAAGCCGGTCATGAGCTCGTCCGGTAAAGGACAAAGTTTTATTCGTGAAGCCTCACAGCTGAAGGCAGCCTGGGAATACGCCCAGCAGGGTGGACGCGCCGGGGCCGGGAAAGTGATTGTTGAAGGTGTGGTGAAATTTGATTTTGAGATAACCCTGCTGACTGTCAGCGCGGTTGATGGCATCCATTTCTGCGCCCCCATTGGTCACCGTCAGGAAGAGGGGGATTACCGCGAATCATGGCAACCCCAACAGATGAGCGCCCTCGCCCTGCAACGCGCTGAGGAGATCGCAGCAAAGGTGGTTACCGCGCTGGGTGGTCAGGGCCTGTTTGGCGTCGAGCTGTTTGTCTGTGGTGATGAAGTGGTGTTCAGCGAGGTTTCTCCACGTCCACACGATACCGGGATGGTCACGCTGATTTCGCAGGACCTGTCAGAGTTCGCACTGCATGTCCGTGCCTTCCTCGGCCTGCCAGTGGGCGCTGTTCGCCAGTATGGTCCGGCGGCCTCTGCGGTGATCCTGCCTGAACTGGACAGCGACAACGTGCAGTTTGCGCAGCTGGCAGAGGTGCTTGGGGCAGGTCTGCAACTGCGTCTGTTCGGCAAGCCTGAAATTCACGGTAAGCGGCGGATGGGGGTTGCGCTGGCAAGCGGTGAAGATATTGCCGATGCGATACAACGTGCCATCAACTGCGCAGCGGGCGTCAAAGTCAGCGGCTGAGAAGCATAAAGGTTTGGCACAGTGCGCTTCTCCCCGCTCCGCCAATAAAGAAAGGATGGCATTTGCCATCCTTTCGCGCTTTACCGGCTGGTCCGGAAGCGTTAAGCCGCACCGGCAACGGCTTCTTTCGCCAGTCGGGTAATGCGTTCATAATCCCCGGCTTCCAGCGCATCCGCAGGCACCAGCCACGAGCCGCCAATACAAAGCACGCTTTTCAGGGCCAGATAATCACGGTAATTAGCCGGTGAAATCCCGCCGGTTGGACAGAAACGTACCTGCGGGAAGGGTCCGCCAATCGCCTGCAACGCCTTAACGCCACCGTTGGCTTCCGCCGGAAAAAACTTAAACTCACGCAGCCCGTAATCCATCCCGGTCATCAACTCTGAAACCGTACTGATGCCCGGGATCAACGGCACGGAACCCGCTACGGCGGCTTTCAGCAGCGGCTCGGTCAGACCCGGACTGATGGCAAACTGCACGCCTGCATCAGTGACTGCTTTTAACTGCTCCGCATTCAGCACCGTGCCCGCGCCGACGATAGCTTCCGGCACCTCGTTGACCATCGCTTTTATCGCCTCCATCGCACAGGCGGTACGCAGCGTCACTTCCAGCACTTTCACGCCGCCCGCCACCAGTGCCTTCGCCATTGGCACCGCATGTTCCAGCTTGTTAACCACAATCACCGGCACAACCGGGCCGGTCGTCAGGATCTGTTCTGCACTTATTTTCCAGTTACTCATCGACCTGCTTCTCCTGTCTTGCCAGCCCTGGGAGTGACTGGCTAAAGCGACGCGCAACGCGTCTGGATAGTGATGTTGTTCACTACCATACAGGACAGTTGCCCGGTACGTCCATGTGATTGAACTTTTTTTGAAACAGCGGTTTATTTTTTAACGTCGGCGCAGGGCATCACCTTTCAGCAATAAAAAAACCCGCCTGAGCGGGTCTTATCGTACGGTGAAATCACTCAAATTCATTCCAGGAACGGCCATCACGGGTGATCATCGCCACCGAGGCAACCGGTCCCCAGGTGCCGGCCTGGTAAGGCTTGGGCGCTTCTTTATCTGCCGCCCAGGCTTCCATGATTGAATCGACCCACTTCCACGCCTCTTCCACCTCATCACGGCGAACAAACAGCGCCTGAATGCCGCGCATGGTTTCCAGTAACAGACGCTCGTAGGCATCCGCCAGATGCGACTGGTTAAAGGTTTCTGAGAAGCTCAGATCCAGCTTGGTGGTTTGCAGATTGTGTTTGTGGTCCAGTCCGGGAACCTTGTTAAGGATCTGGATCTCAACCCCTTCATCCGGCTGTAAACGGATGGTCAGCTTGTTCTGTGGCAGTTCCTGCCAGGATTCTTTGAACAGGTTGAGCGCCGGATTTTTGAAATAGACCACCACTTCAGAACACTTGGTTGGCAGCCGTTTACCGGTACGCAGGTAGAAAGGCACGCCTGCCCAGCGCCAGTCGTCAATATCCACGCGGATAGAGACAAAGGTTTCCGTATTGCTGGTTTTGTTGGCGTCTTCTTCTTCCAGGTAACCCGGTACTTTCTTACCCTGCACAAAGCCCGCGGTATACTGGCCACGCACGGTTTTATCACGCACGTTAGTGTGGTCAATACGACGCAGCGAACGCAGCACTTTTACCTTTTCATCACGGATACGGTCGGCAGAAAGATCGGCGGGTGGTGACATGGCAATCATGGTCAGCACCTGTAACAGATGGTTCTGGATCATGTCACGCATCTGACCCGCTTTATCAAAATATCCCCAGCGCCCTTCGATACCCACTTCTTCTGCCACGGTGATCTGCACGTGGTCGATGGTGCGGTTATCCCAGTTTGAGGCAAACAGCGAATTGGCAAAACGCAGCGCCAGCAGGTTCAGTACCGTCTCTTTACCCAGATAATGGTCAATGCGGAACACCTGGTTTTCTTCAAAAAATTCACCGACCTGATCGTTAATTTCCTGGGAGGTTTCCAGTGAAGTACCCAACGGCTTTTCCATCACCACACGGGCTGGCTGGGCATTAAGTTTGGCAGTGCCCAGACCTTTGCAGATAGCGCCAAACGTGCCCGGCGGCATGGCGAAATAGTTAATGGTCACGCGTTTTTTCTGGTCCAGCATTTTACCCAGTTTGGTAAAATGGCTGGTGTCGTTAACGTCCAGGTTACAGAAGTCGAGGCGGCTGCTCAGTTTGTCCCAGAGTGCCTCATCAATCTTCTCCTTCATAAAGGTTTCCAGTGCTTCCCGCACCACTTTGGTCCAGGCTGCTTTATCCCAGTCCGCCCTTCCCACGCCAATAATGCGTGACTCTTCATGAATCTGACCGGCTTTTTCCAGCTGATACAGGGATGGCAACAGTTTCCGGCGAGCAAGATCGCCTTTAGCACCGAAAATGACCAGATCGCATACCTGGGCCGTTTGTGTAACCGCCATTATATTCTCCTCGTTGCAGGATAAGCCTGACCTGCTAAATCCGTAACACTCAGGCTCTTATTGTAATTTTCTTTCAGTACAATGTACTGCTTTTGTTCGCTCCGCGTAAACCGACCTGCACGCCTGCCGCACAGAGAAACCAGATTGTGCAAATTTTAACGGCGGTAAACAGGTCTTTTATTGCGCGATTATTGATCGTTTTTTGTCGACTGGCCTGCGCGGGTAAAACCGGACAGAGTTCAAATTCTGGCAAAAAAACGTGACAAAGCGCACCCGCCCTCTGCCCCCGCCCTGAGCACGCTTGTATATTCTCTACAAAATGACATCGATTTCTCCTTTGGTTGAAATCGCCAGAATGTATCAGCGGACACCGTTATGACTATGCTGGAAAGAATTCAGTCTCAGCTGGAAAATCTGAGCAAATCCGAGCGCAAAGTGGCTGACGCCATTGTTGCCGCCCCCGAAACAATAATCCATCTCAGTATCGCCCTGCTGGCCCGCCAGGCTGGGGTCAGTGAACCCACCGTCAACCGTTTCTGTCACCGTTTACAGACCCGGGGCTTTCCGGACTTTAAGTTAGAGCTGGCGCAAAGTCTTGCCACGACGGGCACGCCCTGGGTCAGCCGCGTAATTGACGAAAACGACAGCGTGGAGACCTGGTCCGGCAAGATATTTGAATCGGCGATGGCAGGTCTGGACAGGGTTCGCCACAATCTGGATCCTGTCGCCATCACTCGCGCGGTGGACCTGCTGAGCCGGTCTCAAAAAATTGCCTTTTTCGGCCTGGGCGCGTCTGCCGTGGTGGCACAGGATGCGATGAATAAATTTTTTCGCTTCAATGTGCCTGTCATCTGTTCCGATGATATTGTGATGCAGCGGATGCACTGCATCAACAGTACGGAAGACGATGTAATCGTGCTTATTTCCTATACCGGACGCACTAAAAATTTAGTCGAACTGGCGCAACTTGCGCGGGAAAACAGAGCAACGGTGCTGGCGATAACCTCGCCAGACTCATTACTGGCACGTGTTGCCACGCTGGCGTTGTATGTTGATGTGCCGGAAGACACTGATATTTATATGCCTATGGTGTCACGACTGGCACAGCTTACGATAATTGATGTACTTGCCACCGGCTTCACGCTGCGGCGCGGTGCAACATTCCGCGACAATCTCAGACGTGTCAAAGCGGCGTTGAAGGAGTCACGATTCGACAGGGAAGACCTGACAGCGCAGCCAGACCGGCCCGCATTTCGGTAGTTAAATGGGCAACAGGCCAACAGACATCGCCTGAATATTATAAAATACTAAACCTTTACAGGGATTGCTCCGGCATCACCCCTTTCAAAGTCAACGGAGTCATACATGTCCAGACGTCTCAGAAGAACCAAGATTGTAACCACCTTAGGCCCGGCAACCGATCGCGATAATAACCTCGAAAAAATCATCGCTGCCGGTGCCAACGTTGTGCGTCTTAACTTCTCCCATGGCACCCCGGAAGATCACATGCAACGTGCGGACAGCGTGCGGCAGATTGCGGCGAAACTGGGTCGCCACGTCGCCATCCTCGGCGATCTTCAGGGGCCAAAAATTCGCGTTTCTACCTTCAAAGAAGGAAAGGTCTTTCTGAGCGTGGGCGACCGCTTCTTACTTGATGCCAGTCTTGCCAAAGGTGAAGGCGACAAAGAGAAGGTTGGTATCGATTATAAAGGCCTGCCTGCCGACGTGGTGCCCGGCGACATCCTGCTGCTGGATGATGGTCGTGTGCAGCTAAAGGTGCTGGAGGTTCAGGGGATGAAAGTCTTCACTGAAGTTACCGTGGGCGGCCCGCTTTCCAATAACAAAGGCATCAACAAACTGGGTGGCGGTCTGTCTGCTGAAGCGCTGACGGAAAAAGATAAAGCCGACATCCTGACCGCAGCAAAAATTAACTGTGACTACCTGGCCGTGTCGTTCCCGCGCTGTGGTGAAGACCTCAACTATGCCCGTCGTCTAGCCCGTGAAGCCGGATGCGAAGCAAAAATCGTCTCCAAGGTGGAACGCGCTGAAGCGGTTGCCACCCAGGAAGCAATGGATGACATTATTCTCGCCTCTGATGTGGTGATGGTGGCAAGGGGCGATCTCGGCGTCGAGATTGGCGATCCTGAACTGGTGGGGATCCAGAAGGCGCTGATCCGTCGGGCGCGCCAGCTGAACCGCTCGGTGATCACCGCCACGCAGATGATGGAATCAATGATCACCAATCCTATGCCGACCCGTGCTGAAGTGATGGACGTGGCAAACGCCGTGCTGGACGGCACCGACGCGGTGATGCTGTCGGCTGAAACGGCAGCCGGTCAGTACCCTGCCGAGACCGTCACCGCGATGGCGAAAGTGTGCCTGGGTGCCGAGAAGATCCCCAGCATTAACGTTTCCAAACATCGTCTGGATGTGCAGTTCGACAATATCGAAGAAGCCATCGCCATGTCAGCCATGTATGCCGCCAACCACCTGCAAGGGGTGACGGCAATTATTACCATGACCGAATCGGGACGCACCGCGCTGATGACGTCGCGGATCACCTCTGGCCTGCCGATTTTCGCCATGTCACGTCACGAACGCACGCTCAACCTCACCGCCCTCTATCGCGGGGTAACGCCGGTCTATTTCGACAGCAACAACGATGGCGTCGCGGCCGCGCACGATGCGACTAACCTGCTGCGTGACAAAGGTTTTCTGATGTCGGGCGACCTGGTCATTGTCACCCAGGGCGACGTGATGAGCACCACCGGCACGACCAACACCAGCCGTGTGTTGCGCGTGGAGTAATCCTGCTTACTGACCCGCTTCAGGCGCTCAGTTCACAGCTTTCGTCATCCGCGATATGCGGATGACGAAAACCTCATCAGCCAGATCATCTGCCTCTTCCCCGCCACTTTTTTGTCCATGCCCGTTATTCTTTGCCCGCTCCCGTTCCTGGCTGGTTATATTTTGAGACACTAAAATGTGATCTGCATCACATTTGTGACATTAACAATGCTTATCACAACTTTGTCACAATAATCCTATTGAATGATAATGATTGCTATTTATAATCCCATTCTCAATTACATCAGACACAAACAGGTAACAAAACCATACTAAAACAAGGTTTTTTAGCTTAACAAAGCGAATAAACCTTTCCGATGTTTCAACGGGAAATCTGTTTTCCCAACAATACGTTAATGACTCTGAACTGACGATGGCCGTCATTGCTTCTGATGGCAGGACTGTTCACATCTGCAAAAAGGAACAGAATATGGTTTTACGTTCGCACACTCAGCCAGTACAGGACTTGCATCCTTTCCCGGACAACAGCGGGCACCGGCAATATATTTTCAACGATCAGCAATTAGCCGCGTGGAACCAGCAAACCCAGGAGGTGCTGGCACTGCTGAGCAATACCGTGCAGGGCGTGGAGAAACCATTCAGCGGTATTCTGCCCCATGAACTGGCCCCGCAATTTGCCGGTGTCGATCTTGATTCGCCACTGGGCAGCAACGAAGCGGCACTGGAAGAACTTCAGGCGCTCTATCTGCGCGATGCGGTGTGGTTCCATCATCCCAAATACGTTGCACATCTGAACTGCCCGGTGGTACTGCCTTCGCTGATGGCTGAACAGATCATGGCGGCCGTAAACAGCTCGGTCGATACCTGGGATCAGAGTGCAGGCGGCACGCTGATTGAGCAGAAAGTCACTGACTGGACGCTGAGTCGTATTGGCCTGCCGCAGACGGCAGACGGCATTTTCACCAGCGGCGGCACGCAATCTAACCTGATGGCAATGCTGCTGGCGCGGGACAGCTGGTGTGCCAGACACCATCCCGGACATCTGATTAAGCATCAGGGGCTGCCGCCAGAGGCCAGCAAGTGGCGGGTCTTCACCTCCCGCCTGAGCCATTTCAGCATCCAGAAATCGATGGCGATCCTCGGCCTGGGCTATGATGCGGTGATCCCGGTCGATTACGACGAGCACTACCGTATGGATGCTGCGCTGCTGGAGCAGGAGATCCAACGTTGCCATCAGCAGGGACTGATTCCGATTGCGGTGGTGGCCACCAGTGGCACCACCGATTTCGGCAGTATCGATCCGTTACAGGACATCGCGCGTTTATCGCAACACTACGGTTTGTGGATGCATGTCGATGCGGCCTACGGCTGTGGTCTGCTGGTTTCACCTCAGCACCGCCAGCGCCTGAAAGGCATTGAACTGGCTGATTCCGTCACCGTTGATTACCACAAATCTTTTTTCCAGACCGTCAGTTGCGGGGCTTTCTTTGTCCGGGATAAACAGCACCTGAGTCACGTTACTCACCATGCTGATTATCTCAACCCGTTGAGCGCTCAACAGGAAGGTACGCCAAATCTGGTCAATAAAAGTATCCAGACCACCCGCCGTTTTGATGCGCTGAAAATGTGGCTGACCCTGCGTGTGATGGGACCGGATGCCCTGGGTGAAGCTTTCGATGCCATCATCGCCCTGACCGGCACCGCCCATCAGTTACTGAGCGCGCATCCGTCAATCGAGGTGCTGCATGCGCCGGAACTGACCACCCAGATTTTCCGCTACGTCCCGCGTTCCGGCATGAGCGACAGCGCCATTGACGAGATCAACGCCGCGATCCGCAAAGCGCTGTTCCGCTCCGGCAATGCCGTTATCGCCGGCACCAAAGTTAACGGCCATCAGTACCTGAAATTCACCCTGCTGAACCCCAACACCACCGTTGCAGACCTGGAAGACGTCATTGCGTTGATTGCGCATTATGGTCGGGAACAGGTGCGAGCATCAGCGTTCAGCGCGGCAAACCAGTGAGAGAGGCTATGAAAACAATTTATGATTTCATCGGCATTGGCATCGGCCCGTTTAATCTGGGTCTGGCCTGCCTGAGCGAGCCGGTAGACAACCTGACCGGCGTATTTCTTGATCAAAATCCCGGCTTTGACTGGCACACCGGAATGATGCTGGAAAGCGCTCATTTGCAGACGCCTTTTATGGCCGATCTGGTTACGCTGGCCGATCCCACCAGCCCTTACAGCCTGCTCAACTACATGAAAGAGAAAGGCAAACTTTACTCTTTTTACATCCGGGAAGATTTTTTCCTGATGCGTAAAGAGTACAACCAGTACTGCCAGTGGGCGGCGGCGAAGCTGAGTAATCTGCGCTGGAATACCCGCGTTGAATACGTCAGCTACAACGAGGATGATGCCTGCTACCACGTACGCAGCGTTGACACCGTCAACGGCGCCAGTCAGCTGTGGTATGCCCGTCGCCTGGTGCTGGGCACCGGTCCGCAGGCCTGGATGCCGTCATGTTGCCGTGCGCACCGTGAACGCCTGACCCACTCCAGCGAATACCTGGTGAACAAGGCCGCGCTACAGCAGAAAAAGTCAATTACCGTGCTGGGCAGCGGTCAGAGTGCCGCAGAGATTTACTACGACCTGCTGACTGACATTGATAAATACGGTTATCAGCTTAACTGGGTCACCCGCGCGCCCCGCTTCTATCCGCTGGAATACACCAAGCTGACGCTGGAGATGACCTCGCCGGAGTGGATTGACTATTTCCACGATCTGCCGCCAGCGAAACGTGACGAGCTGAATGCCCGACACAAGAACCTGTATAAAGGCATTAACAGCAGTCTGATCAACGACATTTACGACCTGATGTACGTCAAGCGCCTTGATGGTGAGTTGAACGTCAACCTGTTCACCCATGCAGAACTGTGTGACATGCGGCGCACGC
The DNA here is from genome assembly GCF_000590885.1 of Erwinia mallotivora. GTDB lineage: Bacteria > Pseudomonadota > Gammaproteobacteria > Enterobacterales > Enterobacteriaceae > Erwinia > Erwinia mallotivora. The sequence continues at coordinate 39,064 of NZ_JFHN01000036.1, read as the reverse complement.
CGGACGGCGAGCTGGAGCTGTTCCTGCATCAGCAGGAACAGGGCAAAGATTTCACCCGTCGCACCGAGGGTCTGGTGGTCGCTACCGGCTACCATTATCAGCCGCCGATGTTTATTGAGGGGATCAGCAGACGCCTGCGTTGGGATGAAAAAGGCCGCTACGACGTGCAGCGTAACTACAGCATCGACCTGCACAATCAGATCTTTGTACAGAACGCCGAACTGCATACCCACGGTTTTGTCACCCCGGATCTGGGGATGGCCTGCTACCGCAATTCGGTTTTACTGCGCGAACTGGCAGGTCGGGAGGTCTACCCGATCGAACGGCAGATCGCTTTCCAGACCTTCCCGGCACAGACGGAGCGTTAAAATGACCCGGACTCCCTTATTTCGCACCACCCGCCCTGCCGGTCAGTTTACCCTGCGCCCGATGCAGGCTGAGGACGCCTTGCTGATCCACAGCTGGGTCACCCGTGATTACGCCCGCTTCTGGGGGATGCAGGACGACACGCTCGAACAGGTTGCGAGCTTTTATCAGAAGCTGACTGCCGCTAATCCCCAGGCCGCATTGATTGGTTGCTGCGATGACAAGCCGGTGTTCCTGATGGAGTTTTATCAGGCCAGCGAGGATGAGGTCGGGAAATTCTATCCGGCACAGGAAGGCGATTATGGCATGCATATTCTGATCGCCCCGGCCAACAATCCCGTGCAGCAATTCAGCTGGCAGGTGTTCACCGTGGTAATGGATTACATGTTCAGCCTGCCTGCCGTAAAACGGGTGGTGGTTGAACCGGACGTGCGTAACCAGAAAATTCACCCTCTTAACAAGCGTGCCGGATTTCGTTACCAGCACACCATTGATATGGGACACAAAACCGCGTGGCTGGCCTTCTGCCAGCGCGAAGATTACCAACACTCTCTGATGCAGGAAACGTTGACCATGAACAGTACCCATCCTCTGCTTACCGGCAGCCACCTGTCAGGCGATAACTGGGCGCAGGCTAACCGGATGTTGATCCGCAAAGCGCTGGCTGAATTTGCCCATGAACTGATTATTACTCCGACCGCGCTGGGCGATAACCGTTTCTCGGTTGCCGTTCCCGCCGGTGAAGCTGACTACCAGTTTACGGCCCGCCGCCTGGCGCTGGACCACTGGGAGATTGATGCAGACTCGCTGATCAAACAGGAGAACGGCCAGCCGCTGACGCTGGATGCGCTTCAGTTTATCGTTGAGTTCAATCAGCAGATCGGTATCCCGCAGAATCTGCTGGCAACCTACATGGAAGAGATCACCAGCACCCTGTGCAGCAGCGTGTTCAAATTGCAGAAAAACAACCCGGACAGCGCCGAACTGGTTCACGCAGATTTCCAGACCGTTGAAGCAGCGATGACCGAAGGCCATCCGTGTTTTGTCGCTAACAACGGCCGCATTGGTTTTGACGCCCGTGACTATCTGGCCTACGCCCCGGAAGCCGCCGCACCGGTAAATCTGGTATGGGTGGCGGTCCACCTGCGCAATGCCCATTTTTCCAGCCTGAGTACGCTGGATTATGAGCAGCTGATGCGCGATGAGCTGGGCCAGCCACAGATAGATGCCTTTAATCGCACGCTGTCAGATCTGGGCGTGGCAGCAGATGACTATCTGTTTATGCCGGTTCACCCCTGGCAGTGGCAGAACAAGCTGCTGACGGTGTTCGCACCGGATATTGCCAACCACGATATTATCTATCTTGGCGCGGGCGAGGATCAGTATCAGGCACAGCAGTCGATTCGTACCTTCTATAACCGCAGCCAGCCGCAAAAGCGTTATGTCAAAACCGCCCTGTCAGTGCTGAATATGGGCTTTATGCGCGGCCTGTCACCCTATTACATGGCCACCACCCCGGCAATTAACGAGTGGCTACAGACGCTGGTGGAGAAAGACGACTGGTTGCAGCGTTGTGACTTCCGCATCCTGCGTGAAGTGGCGGCGGTGGGCTATCACAACCGCTACTACGAGCGCGCCATCAGCGGCGACTCAGCCTGGAAAAAGATGTTTGCCGCCCTGTGGCGTGATAATCCGGTGGCACAACTGCCATCCGGCCAGCGGCTGATGACCATGGCTTCTTTCCTGCATGTTGATAAACATCAGCAGGCGTTGCTGCCCGCGCTGATTGCCGATTCGGGACTCGATGCTAACCAATGGATAAAGCGCTATCTGACCTGCTATCTCAGCCCGCTGCTGCACTGTTTTTACCAGTACGATCTGGTCTTTATGCCGCATGGCGAAAATCTGATTATTCAACTGGAAAACAATGTGCCGGTTGCGGCCTGGATGAAGGATATCGGCGAAGAAATTGCGGTAATGAACCCGGACGCCGTTCTGCCGGAAAAAGTACAGCGCCTGGCGGTGGACGTGCCGGAAAATCTTAAGCTGCTGTCGGTGTTTACCGATGTGTTTGACTGCATTTTCCGCTTTATCAGCGCGATCCTCGATCAGTCCGGCACCCTGCCACAGGCACAGTTCTGGCAGGCCGTCGCCGACTGCGTTAAAGAGTATCAGCAGGCACACCCACAGCTGGCGAGTAAATTTGCCCGCTATGATCTGTTCACGCCTGAATTTACCCGCTCCTGCCTGAACCGTCTGCAACTGGCCAATAATCAGCAGATGATCAATCTGGCGGACCCGGCTGAGAACCTTAAATTTGCAGGAACGCTGAGCAATCCGATTGCCGCCCTGCGTTAAAAAGCGCATTGAACCAGCATAAAACTGGTGTATGTTGACGCGGTCGCTTCGGTGACCGCGTTTTTTATTATGACAACTGCTGGAAGGAGCCTGCATGGCCTCATTTATTCCGGTGTCGGTCCTGACCCGCCGCCATCTGATTTTTCCCTTTTCACTGGTGCTTTTTGAGTTCGCCACCTATATCGCCCACGACATGATCCAGCCGGGCATGTTGCTGGTGACCAGCGAGTTTAACGTTGGGCCGGAGTGGGTTTCCACCTCGCTGACCGCTTATCTGGTTGGCGGTATTGTGCTGCAATGGCTGCTGGGGCCGCTTTCCGACAAACTGGGGCGACGTCCGGTGATGCTGGCAGGGGTGGCGTTCTTTATTCTCACCTGCTTTGCCACTCACTGGGTGCAGAATATTGAGCAGTTTATCCTGCTGCGTTTTCTTCAGGGGATCAGCCTCTGTTTTATCGGTGCCGTCGGCTACGCCGCCATTCAGGAAGCCTTTGATGAAGCGCTGAGCGTAAAAATGATGGCGCTGATGGCCAATATTGCCTTACTGGCTCCGCTGGCCGGCCCGCTGGCCGGGGCAGCCTTTCTGACCATCAGCGACTGGCGCAGTATGTTCTGGCTGTTTGGGGCAATTACCGCTGTGGCCCTGCTCGGCCTGTGGTTCACCATGCCGGAAACCTCAGGCGATCGCACCACCTCCATCTCGCTGAAATCACTGGGCAGGGGCTACGCTAAACTGCTGGCTGACCGCCAGGTGATGGGGGGTTCAATTGCCATCGGGCTGGTTACCGTTCCCTGCCTGGCCTGGGTTGCTTTGTCTCCGGTGATTCTGATCCATGATGAAGGCCTGAGTAAAATGAGCTACGCCCTGCTGCAACTGCCGGTGTTCCTGGCGATGATCGCCGGTAACCTGACCCTCGGCCGCATCGCCGGGCGTCTGCCTCTGGAGAAGCCGCTGCGCCTCGCCGCCTGGCCGGTACTGGGCGGGCTGTTGCTGGCAGCCCTTGCCACCACCCTCAGCCCACACAGTTATCTGTGGCTGACCGCCGGACTCAGCCTGTATGGCTTTGGCACCGGGCTGGTGAATGCCGGTCTGTACCGCCTGACACTCTTTTCCAGCGAGGCAGGCAAAGGGAGCGTGGCGGCGATGTTAGGCATGGTCAGTATTGTGGTGTTCGCGGGCGGGATTGAACTGGCTAAGGCGGGCTATTTTCGTGGTGGCAGCAGCTGGTTCAGTCTGGCGAATCTGCTGTGTGGCCTGCTGTGGTTCTGGCTGGTGCGGGCATTTTTGCAGGAGCGCAAGCGCCGCAGCGCCATTGTCAGCGTCGAATAATCCACCGGCGGAACCGATGTTCCGCCGGGGATAGCCAGTACGGGTTATTTTTTGCGCCAGAGATCCTTACGCCGGTAAGGCTCGATTTCACCCTCTTTACGGGTTTTTAGCAGCTTGAGTATCCAGGCATACTGTTCAGGATTTGGCCGCACAAAGTTCTCCACTTCTTCATTCATCCGGCGCGCCAGCGTGCGGTCGTCGGCATCCGGCAGATCATCCATCGGCTGGCGCAGATGTATCTCAAGCTGCTGACTGCGCGAATTATAAACCGGGAACAGCGGCACCACTCTGGCACGACAGACTTTCATCAGTCGTCCCAGCGCAGGCAGCGTGGCTTTGTAAGTGGCAAAAAAGTCGACAAACTCGCTGTGTTCCGCACCGTGGTCCTGATCGGGCAGATAATAGCCCAGATACCCCTGACGCACTGAACTGATAAAGGGCTTAATACCGTTGTCACGGGAATGCAGACGGCCACCATAGCAGCGACGAATTGCATTCCACATATAGTCCATCAGTGGATTGCGCTGATGATTAAACATCGCGGCCACTTTGTGGCCTTCCTGAGCCAGTGCCATCGCCGGAATATCCACCGCCCAGCCATGGGGCACCAAAAAAATGATGTTCTGTTTATCCGCCAGCAGGGGGTCAATAATTTCCCGGTTATGCCAGATGATACGCTGACGGGCGTGCACCGGGCGCATCGCCAGCTCAGCCATCATCACTATCGACTGTGGCGCGGTGGCAAACATCTGGTCAATAATCTTTTCCCGCTCCAGTTCAGACACTTCTGGCATACAGTAAAACAGATTAATTTGCGCACGCCGACGGGCGCTTTTGGCGACCTTTCCGGCAAAGCGCCCCAGCCCGCCCAGAAGGGGGTCGCGGACTCGGGCAGGCACCCAGGCCATTGCGGCGCAGGCCCCTATCGCCAGCCAGTTTCCCCAATATTTTGGCAGGAGAAAAGATGGCTGAAAGACCGGAATAAATTCATTGCTGCTTTTTTTGCTGTTATCCATGCACTCGCCTCAAACAATAAGCGGCTAATGATAGTGCTGGCGGGCGATTTTGCAATGCCTGCGCTGTTATGCCACTGCATTAACAGCCGTTTTCGCAGAATACGACAATGATTGCGCCCTGAAACAGGTGCACTATCGCCTGCTAACGGATGCTGATTGAAAAGGATTCTCTGCTGCGGAGCACCTCAGCAGGCCGTGGGTTTCCGCCGACAATAAAAAACCGGCAGGAGCACCCGCCGGCTGTATAAGATAAAAGTTCAGCGTTATTTGAAGTGCAACTGCGGCAAGACCTCCCGCACCTGGGCCAGATAGGTCGAGCGTTCTTTACCGGTCAGTCCTTCCATACGCGGCAGTCTGGCCGTCAGTGGGTTGACCGCCTGGTTATTGATCCAGACTTCGAAATGCAGATGCGGGCCGGTGGAGCGCCCGGTGCTGCCGGACAAACCGATGCGATCGCCGCGTTTCACCTTGTCGCCCGGACTGACCAGCAGTTTCTTCATGTGCATGTAGCGGGTCATATACTGCCGACCATGACGGATGGTGACATAGTTGCCCGCCGCACCGCTGCGTTTGGCGACGATAACTTCCCCGTCACCAATCGCCAGCACCGGCGTGCCCAGCGGTAAGGCAAAATCAACGCCTTTATGCGGCGCGATACGCCCGGTAACCGGATTGAGACGGCGTGGATTGAATTCGGAAGACACCCGATACTGACGGGTGGTTGGAAAACGCATAAAGCCCTGTGCTAACCCGGAACCGTTGCGATCGTAGAATTTCCCGTCTTCGGCACGGATGGCATAATAGTCTTTACCGCCCGAGTGCAGGCGCACCCCGGCCAGCTGACTTTGCTGGCTTTTGCCATCCAGCATTTCGCGGGACATCAGCACCGCAAACTTGTCGCCACTGCGCAGTTTGCGGAAATCCATCTGCCATTGCAGCGCCTTGATCACCGCACTGATTTCACCACTGCTCAGCCCGGCATCTCTGGCGCTGTTCACAAAGCTGCCGTTAACCGTGCCGGAGACCACGCTGTTGCGCCATTCGCCTTTCTGGATTTCCGATGAAAGTTTGAAGGTGTCGCCGGAGCGGTCATAGGTGCGGGTTTCACGACGGGAAACTTCCCACGTCATCCGTTGCAGCTGGCCGTCGTTGTTCAGCGTCCAGGAGATCTGCTGCCCGACGTTCAGGTTACGCAGTTCCTTATCTGCCTGACTCAGCTGATGGATATCTCCAGAGTCAATGCCGTATTGATTGAGAATGCTGCTGAGCGTGTCACCCGACGAGACAACATAATCGTGCGTGCCCGCTTCGTTCGGCACATCCTGATCGATTTCATCCTGGGGAACATCATCATCCGGCGGCGCGGTGTCCTGATCCAGCGGCTCACTGGCATCCGGTAGCATGGTGCGTAACTGGCTGCTGTCCAGCTCAATATTTTTAACAACGGGATTTTCGGCAACCGCCGAAGGATGGTAAATATACGGCCGCCAGACGGAGACGGCCAGTGTGGTTACGCTCAGCAAACCCAGCATGATGCGGTGGGTTCGCGGCAATGTGTTAAACGCTATGGCGACAGCGCGGGCAATCTGCTGCACTTAGTTATTCCTCTGGTCTCCTTTCAGGCAGCTCGCATACTGGCTTGACAGCTGTGAGAGGAATTTCACGTAGCTGTCCTGGCTGACAGTGATATTGGTTCCCAGCGGATCCAGCGTTCCTGAACGCACTTTGGTTCCTCTGGCAACCGCATCGATAACGGCTGGCCTGAATTGTGGCTCAGCAAAGACGCAGACGGCCTTCTGCTCAACCAACTGTGTTCGAATCTGATGTAAACGCTGAGCACCGGGCTGAATTTCAGGGTTAACGGTAAAATGTCCCGTTGGGGTCAGGCCAAAATGTTTTTCAAAACAGGTATAAGCATCGTGAAAAACGAAATAACCCTTTCCTTTTACCGGTGCAAGCTGAGTCCCTATGTGCGTATCGGCGCTGGCCAATTCTGCCTCAAAATGTCGCAGGTTCGCGTCTAGTTTGTCTCTGCTTTGCGGCATAAGTTCCAATAATTTTTCATGGATTGCAACCGCAGATTGTCTGGCTATGTCAGGGGACATCCACAGATGCATATTATATTCGCCGTGATGATGATGATGGGCTGCTTCAGCCGTGCCCTCGCCCCCCTCTTCCTGCCCATGCTCATCATCGTCGCCGCCGCGTAACAGCAGTGGTTTTACCGTCGGCAGAGCGGCCAGCTGGAGGGATTTTTGCGCCGGAAGTTGAGCCACCGCTTTCGGCATAAAGGCTTCCATTTCTGGCCCCACCCACACCACCAGATCCGCACCGCGCAGGCGTTTCAGGTCTGAAGGGCGCAGGGAATAATCATGTTCAGACGCCCCGTCGGGCAGTAACACCTCTACCGGCGTAACGCCATCGGCAATGGCTGCGGCAATAAAGCCCAGCGGCTTGACGGAAGCCACCACCGCAGCCTGAGCGGCGGTGATCGGGGCAGCGGCTAAAGCCAGGCTGCTGAGGAGGGGCAACAGCGACAATTTTTTCTGTAACATAATGATTCAGTCCATCGTGACGGGTCGATGGGGTGTGATATTATAACATTCGAAAACTTCTGCAACCCGTAATCACTATGTCATCTCTGATTAGTCTGGAAAAAATATCTGTCAATTTTGGGCAACGGAATGTCTTATCCAATGTCTCTCTGACGCTGCAATCCGGTAAAATACTCACCCTGCTGGGACCCAATGGCGCAGGCAAATCGACTCTGGTCCGCGTAGTGCTGGGATTACTTCCGGCAAGCCAGGGCAAGGTCGTTCGCGCTGACGGCCTGCCTATTGGTTATGTGCCGCAAAAGATTCACCTCGATAACACGCTGCCGCTTAGCGTTGAACGCTTTATGCAGCTGCGCGGCGGCGTGAAGCGCGCCGACATCCTGCCTGCGCTAATCAGGGTTCAGGCGGCGCAGTTGCTGAATTATCCGCTGCATAAACTCTCCGGCGGTGAGATGCAGCGTGTGCTGTTGGCCCGCGCCCTGCTCAACCAGCCGCAGCTGCTGGTGCTGGATGAGCCCACGCAGGGAGTGGATGTTAATGGTCAGGTGGCGCTGTACGATCTGATCGATCAGCTGCGTCATGAGCTGAACTGTGCGGTGCTGATTGTTTCACACGATTTGCATCTGGTGATGGCGAGAACCGATGAGGTGTTGTGTCTCAACCAGCACATCTGCTGTTCCGGCACGCCGGAAGTGGTTTCACAGCATCCGGAATTTATCTCTATGTTTGGTTCCCAGGCCGCTGGTCAGCTGGCGATTTATCGTCATCATCATAACCACCGCCACGACCTTCAGGGACGTATCGTGTTACGCAGAGGACAGGGACAGTGATTGAATTATTACTGCCCGGCTGGCTGGCCGGGTTTTTACTGACGCTGGCCGCCGGTCCGCTGGGTTCATTCGTGGTCTGGCGCAGAATGTCCTACTTTGGCGACACGCTGGCACATGCTTCCCTGCTTGGCGTTGCTTTCGGTTTACTGCTGAATATTAATCCGTTTTATGCGGTGATCGCCGTCACCCTGCTGTTATCGCTGCTGCTGGTGTGGCTGGAGCGCCGTCCACAGCTGGCGATTGATACCCTGCTGGGCATTCTCGCCCACAGCGCGCTGTCGCTGGGACTGGTGGTGGTCAGTCTGATGTCAGGCGTGCGCGTGGATCTGATGGCGTATCTGTTTGGCGATCTGCTCTCGGTTACCCCGTCAGACCTCTGGGTGATCGGCACGGGCGTGGCGCTGGTGCTGGCAGTGCTGGCGATAAACTGGCGGTCGCTGCTGGCAATGACCATCAGTCCCGATTTGGCGCAGGTGGATGGCGTTAATCTGAGCAGAGCAAGAATAGTGCTGATGCTGATCACCGCCCTCACCATCGGCGTGGCGATGAAGTTCGTTGGCGCGCTGATTATCACCTCGCTGCTGATCATTCCGGCTGCAACCGCCCGTCGCTTTGCCCGCTCTCCGGAGCAGATGGCAGGTTTCGCGGTGCTGGTGGGGATGCTTTCCGTCACCGCTGGCCTGGCGTTCTCGGCCAGTTACGATACCCCTGCTGGTCCGTCGGTGGTTCTGGCGGCCGCCCTGCTGTTTGTGCTCAGCCTGGGCAAAAAGCAGACGGTTTAATTCTGTGATGGGATCAACGCCTGTGCAGAAGATCCAGCGCTGTCAGGCCTGGGAAACGGTGCAGTGCCGGATATGCAGGTATGGCAGCCGGGAGAAAGACGTCGCTATGTCAGACGGTTAATTCTTTTTCCGGGAAAACAATAAGACGGGAAAAAATCAAGTCAACGGGCAGTTAAAGATCATCACGGAAAATATAAGGAACACCAATGATCCAGTTCCGTCCAATGCGCGAAGATGAGTATTCTGATTATCTGGAATATTTTATTGCTGATTATGCACGAGAGATTTCGTCAAATTACCGGCTGTCAGCAGGCGATTCAGAGAAAAGAGCAAAACAGGAGATTGCTGAAAGTCTTCCTGAAGGGGTAGATACACCGGGGCAGGTTTTACTCTGTTTAACCGCCAGGCTGGATAATGCAACCAGCCACGTCGGCTACCTGTGGTATAAACCCGATACGGCAATGCGTACCCTCTTCATTTACGATTTCCATATATTTCACGCCTTTCAGGGGCAGGGATTGGGGAAACAAGCTCTTCGCGCCTTTGAACAGGAAATGCAGGATAACAATTTCCAACAAATCAGGCTTCGGGTTGCCGGTGACAACGCGCGAGCCCGACATCTCTATGAAACCATTGGATTTGGTGTCACGGGAATCAACATGAGTAAAACGATAAAAGAGTGAAGGGACGGTAATCGAGCGGGATGATTTGGCGACCTGGAGTGACAGCGTTCGGTCAGCTAACCGTCGTTACCCGCTGTCACTTTTTTACCCGTCAAAACGGACCATTTCTGATGTCGATTTAGTCTTCAGTCAGCGATCAAAAAACGGCTGTCTCAGATGAAACAGCAGTATGACGCGATTAACTGACAGCCATTAGCCTGATATGAAAGCATTTGTTGTCAGCAGAAAAAAACCGCTTCGGCGATTACGCGTCCCGGCTGATACCGAAATGTTTATAGGCATGTTGTGTGGCGATACGTCCACGCGGCGTACGTTGAATAAATCCCTGCTGGATCAGATACGGCTCCAGCACGTCCTCAATGGTTTCGCGCTCTTCGCCAATCGCCGCCGCCAGGTTATCCAGCCCCACCGGGCCGCCGGTGAACTTATCGATAATCGCCAGCAGCAACTTACGATCCATATAGTCGAAACCTTCGGTATCGACATTGAGCATATCCAGCGCCCGTGCCGCCACTTCGCCGCTGAGATCGCCTGCGGCACGGACCTCGGAGAAGTCACGGACGCGGCGCAGCAGTCGGTTCGCTATGCGTGGTGTACCACGGGAGCGGCGGGCAATTTCCAGCGCGCCTTCATCACTCAAGGCCAGGCCAAGACAGGCGGCGCTGCGTGCCACAATGTGTTGCAGGTCTTCGACCTTATAGAATTCCAGCCGTTGCACAATACCAAAACGGTCGCGCAGCGGCGACGTCAGTGACCCGGCGCGGGTGGTGGCACCGATCAGCGTAAAGGGCGGCAGATCAAGTTTGATGGAGCGGGCAGCCGGGCCTTCGCCAATCATGATATCCAGCTGGTAATCTTCCATCGCCGGATACAGCACCTCTTCCACTACCGGCGACAGGCGGTGGATTTCATCGATAAACAGCACGTCGTGCGGTTCAAGATTGGTCAGCATCGCCGCCAGATCGCCCGCTTTTTCCAGTACCGGTCCGGATGTGGTACGCAGGTTCACGCCCATTTCGTTAGCAACGATATTAGCCAGCGTGGTTTTACCCAGCCCCGGCGGGCCAAAGATCAACAGGTGATCCAGCGCATCGCCACGCATTTTGGCTGCACGGATAAAGATATCCATCTGCTCACGCACCACCGGCTGACCGACATACTCAGCCAGCAGTTTGGGCCGGATGGCGCGGTCGATGACCTCTTCTTCAGATATCGTTCCCGGCGATACCAGGCGGTCGGCTTCAATCATGCTTTACCTCAGATGGCTGCGCGCAGGGCTTCACGGATTAAGGTTTCACAATCGGCGTCAGGACGGCCAACTTTGCTGATCATCCGGCTGGCTTCCTGGGGTTTATATCCCAGTGATACCAGCGCAGCAACCGCCTCGCTTTCAGTATCATTGACCGCCGCCGCAGGCTGAACCTCGCTGGTCAGCGCAAAGGGCACATCAGCGGCAAACAGATCGCCATGCATCCCTTTGAAGCGGTCTTTCATCTCCACCACCAGCCGCTCGGCGGTTTTTTTACCCACGCCGGGTAATTTCACCAGCGCCGCGATCTCTTCACGCTCCACGGCGGTGACAAACTGCTGCGCCGACATACCGGAGAGGATCGCCAGCGCCAGTTTTGGCCCGACGCCGTTTACTTTTATCAGCTCACGAAACAGCGCCCGCTCCTGTTTGCTGTTAAAACCAAACAGCAGCTGCGCATCTTCACGCACCACAAAGTGGGTAAAAACGATCGCTTCATGATTCAGCTCAGGAAGTTGATAAAAACAGGTCATCGGCATATGCACTTCATAGCCAACGCCGTTGGCTTCCAGCACCACCAGCGGCGGCTGTTTCTCCAGGATATTGCCTCTCAGACGACCAATCACGTTTGCTTCCTTCAGAAAAGATGATGTGCGGTTATACCATAAAAAAAGCTGGATGAATATCCAGCTTAGTCTGACCGGGGTGAGAAAACAGGGCGGGAATGCGGTCATCGGCAGAGGTCAGCGCAGCCGTCCTCTTGCCAGATTCAACTGCCCTTCCCCGATACGGTTAATATTCTGACTGAGATGGCAATGGGTGATGGCAATAGCCAGCGCATCCGCTGCATCCGCCTGGGGGCTGACGGAGAGTTTCAGCAACGTTTTTACCATATGCTGAACCTGGCTTTTCTCCGCGCCTCCGGTCCCGGCCACCGTTTGTTTCACCTGGCGCGCAGCGTATTCAAATACCGGCAGATCGTGATTAACCGCCGCCACAATCGCACAGCCGCGCGCCTGACCCAGCTTCAGCGCCGAATCGGCATTTTTCGCCATAAAAACCTGCTCAATGGCGAAGAAGTCCGGTTGAAACTGGGTAATTATTTCGCTGACACCGGCGTAAATCAGCTTCAGGCGCGACGGCAGATCGGTGACGTTAGTGCGAATGCAGCCACTGCCCAGCCAGCTTAACTGCCGTCCCACCTGGCGGATAACACCATAGCCTGTAATACGCGAGCCCGGATCGATACCAAGAATCACAGCCATCAGCTTTCTCCGGACAGGCGGGTTTGCGGTCGGCGCAACACCATTACAGCGTCGCCGCCACCTCATCGGAGATCTCACCGTTATGGTAGACTTCCTGCACGTCGTCGCAGTCTTCCAGCATGTCTATCAGGCGCAGCAGCTTCGGTGCGGTTTCTTCATCCATATCCGATTTGGTCGAGGGGATCATGGTGACTTCCGCTGAATCCGGGGTCAGTCCGGCGGCGATCAGCGCGTCTTTTACCTCGCCGAGCGATTCCCAGGCGGTGAACACGTCAATGGCACCATCATCATATGACATGACATCGTCGGCACCCGCTTCCAGCGCCGCATCCATCACCGTATCTTCTTCCAGACCCGGCGCGAAAGAGATTACCCCTTTGCGGGTGAACAGATAGGCTACCGAGCCATCCGTCCCCAGGTTGCCACCGGTTTTGGTAAAGGCATGGCGCACTTCGGATACGGTACGGTTGCGGTTATCGCTCAGGCACTCCACCATCACTGCCGTACCACCCGGACCATAACCTTCATAAATAATGGTTTCCATGTTGCTGTCATCATCACCACCGACGCCACGGGCAATCGCCCGGTTCATGGTGTCGCGGGTCATATTGTTGGACAGCGCTTTATCCATCGCCGCACGCAGACGCGGGTTTGAACCGGCGTCGCCCCCGCCCAGTTTTGCGGCGGTAACCAGCTCACGAATAATTTTGGTGAAAATTTTGCCGCGCTTGGCATCCTGCGCCGCTTTGCGGTGTTTGGTGTTTGCCCATTTACTGTGACCAGCCATTTTTTAATTCTCTCCTCGCCCCCCGGAGGCTTGCTGAGTGCCGGTAGCATTCGCTGGCAGCGAACACCGACCACATCGTTTACACCCGGGGGTTCAGCTAAACTCTGTCGTCCTGTCACAGACGACGACGGTTAAACATTACTGCACAAATTCTTCAATTGCCTGACGGTTACTCCACGAGCAGGTCAGCGCCGCGGCCTGCGCTGGCTTAAGCCAGCGGAAAGCGGAATGCTCACTCAGCGCAATGTCCCGCTCTGTCGGCAGCGCCAGGCTGAACCAGTGCTCACGGTTATGTGTCACGTCAGGTGCGTAGCGATGGCGGAAGTGGGCGAAGATTTCGAATTCTATCTGCCGGTGGCAATCCACCAGCTCAAGTCCTTCCGCCCGGATAGCGATCCCGGTCTCTTCCCACACTTCACGCTGCGCGGTTGCCGCGAGACTTTCGCCCGCTTCCTGGCTGCCGGTGACCGACTGCCAGAATGCCGGGTCGTCGCGCCGCTGTAACATCAGCACCCGCCCGGTATCGCGGGCGAAAATCACCACCAACACCGATACCGGATGCTTGTAAAGCATCAGTTGTTCTCTGGCGTTTCGCCAGCAGTGGACGGCTGATATTTTTTCGCCACCTCAATACCCAGTTCCGCCAGTGAGGCCGGATTCGCAAAGCTTGGTGCCTCGGTCATCAGACAGGCCGCTGCGGTGGTTTTCGGGAAGGCGATAACGTCACGAATATTGTCGGTGCCGGTCAGTAACATCACCAGCCGATCGAGGCCAAAGGCCAGTCCGGCATGGGGTGGCGTGCCGAACTTCAGCGCATCGAGCAGGAAGCCAAACTTTACACGCTGTTCCTGTTCGGTAATACCCAGAATGCCAAACACCGTCTGTTGCATCTGACCATTATGAATACGCACCGAACCGCCACCCACCTCATAGCCATTGATCACCATATCGTAGGCGTTGGCGATGGCGGTTTCCGGCGCGTTGTTCAGCTGCTCCGGCGTCATATCACGCGGTGCGGTGAATGGATGGTGCATCGCGCTCAGACCGCCTTCACCATCGCCTTCAAACATCGGGAAATCCACCACCCACAGCGGAGCCCAGCCATCGTTGCGGGTGATATTCAGGTCACGGCCCACTTTCAGCCGCAGAGCGCCTAACGCATCCGCCACCACGCTGGCGCTGTCGGCACCGAAGAAGATGCAGTCGCCGTCGCCAGCACCGGTACGCGCAAGGATACTTTCCACAATGTCCGCGCTGAGGAATTTAGCGACCGGGCTGGTGATGCCGTCCAGGGCAGCATCACGCTGGTTGACCTTCATCCAGGCCAGGCCTTTGGCACCGTAGATTTCAACAAATTTACCGTATTCATCAATCTGCTTACGGCTGAGTTGGGCACCGCCCGGCACACGCAGCGCTGCCACGCGTCCTTTCGCATCGTTGGCCGGTCCGGAGAAGACCTTAAACTCCACCTGCTGCAACAGATCGGCAACGTCCACCAGCTCCATCGGATTACGCAGGTCGGGCTTGTCGGAACCATAGCGGCGCATGGCGTCAGCAAAGGTCATCATTGGAAAATCGCCCAGGTCGATGCCTTTCTCCTGCTGCCAGAGCTGGCGAACCATGGTCTCCATCAGCGTACGCACCTGAGGTGCGGTCATAAAGGAGGTTTCCACATCGATCTGGGTGAATTCTGGCTGACGGTCGGCGCGCAGGTCTTCGTCGCGGAAACATTTCACAATCTGGTAGTAGCGATCGAAACCGGACATCATCAGCAGCTGTTTAAACAGCTGTGGGGATTGCGGCAGTGCATAAAACTTACCTTTATGTACGCGGCTGGGCACCAGGTAGTCGCGGGCCCCTTCCGGCGTCGCTTTGGTCAGCATGGGCGTTTCGATATCCAGAAAACCGTTGTCATCCATAAAACGACGGACAAAGCTGGTGATTCTGGCACGGGCTTTCAGGCGCTGGGCCATCTCCGGACGACGCAGGTCGAGATAGCGATATTTCAGACGGGCTTCTTCGCTGTTGGTCTGATTGGAATCCAGTGGCAGCGGTTCGGCACGGTTGATAATGGTCAGATCGGTAGCGAAAACCTCAATGTCACCCGTGGCCATCTCGCTGTTTTTGTTTTTCTCATCACGGGCGCGCACCAGACCGGTAAGCTGAATGCAAAATTCGTTACGCAGCTCAGAGGCCAGTTTAAACGCGTCCTGACGGTCAGGATCGAAAAAAACCTGAACGATACCTTCGCGGTCACGCATATCAATAAAGATCAGGCTTCCCAGGTCGCGGCGGCGATTAACCCAGCCACACAATGTTACCTGCTGTCCGACGTGAGACAGGTTGATCTGTCCGCAATACTCAGTACGCATAACGATATCCTTTAAACTTCGCCGCTCACCGGCAGCAGGTTGCTCTGTTCAGCCCCGGAGCGGCTGCGCTGCCGTGAAAAAAGGCGGCCATTATAATGTAAAAACCCCGGCACGATAAGAGCCACCACGCACTCTGTGTCAGTGATAATGCGCCGATCGTCTCACCTGGCCGGTTACTCACAAAAGCTAACAAATTTGCAGCCTGTCTGACATTGTGACTGCCGCCGGTTTTCAGCGATGATCGGCAGTCTTACAGCCTGTCCCACCCGGGGTTATGGTCGCCGCCCGTCCGCACACCGACAGCGCGCCGAAACCGGAACCTGCACGCAGTGGGTGAGGATATCGGGTACTGCCCGGCGCCGGAATGGCAGGTAAAACAGCCTGATGGCAGAGGCTTTTAATCATTTCGCCTTTATGACAGGAGAGATCATGCTGGAATTAACTGCGGCGTCCACCGCCCTGGTACTGATTGATTTACAGGAAGGTATCCTGCCTTTTGCTAAAGCCCCCCATAGCGCCACTGAGGTGGTGTCGCGGGCGGCGATGCTGGCAGAAAAGTTTCGCGCCGTCGGTGCGCCGGTAGTACTGGTGCGCGTTGGCTGGGCGGACGATTTTGCTGATGCACCGAAGCAACCGGTGGATGCCGCCAGCGGCGGCCCGTTACCGGATAACTGGTGGGCATGGCCTCCCGCCCTCGGCAGGCAACAGAGCGATATTCTGGTCACCAAGCATCAGTGGGGAGCATTTTATGGCACGGATCTGGAGCTGCAACTGCGCAGGCGCGGTATTGATACCCTTGTGCTGGGTGGCATATCGACCAATATCGGCGTCGAATCCACCGCCCGCAACGCCTGGGAACTGGGCTTTAAGCTGGTGATTGCTGAAGATATTTGCAGCGCAGGCAGCGAGGCGGAGCACCGCGGCAGCTTCAGCCACATCTTCCCCCGGCTGGGGCGGGTACGCTCCAGCGAACAGGTGATTGCCGCATTGTGATGCAGCCGATCAGCTAAAAGGACGTACGGGCTGTTGCCCCCGCAGGGTTGAATTGGTTACATTTCATTGCCGTTGGATCACAGGAAAGGCAAGTGAAAACCTTTTATCTCGGACTGCCGCAGTGGCAGCACCCACAATGGAAAAAGCTGGGCATCGTCACCCTGGCGGATTACGCCCGCTATTTCAACTGCGTGGAAGGGAACACCACGCTTTATGCCCTGCCACGCCCGGATATTGTCCAGCGCTGGCGGGACATGACTCATGACGATTTCCGCTTCTGTTTTAAATTTCCTGCCACCATCACTCATCAGGCAGCGCTGCGGCAGTGTGACACGCTCACCGCCGAATTTTTTGCGCTGATGGAGCCGCTGGCCGCCCGCCTGGGCCAGTACTGGCTGCAACTGCCTGCCGCCTTCAGCCCGGCCGATCTTCCCACGCTGTGGGCATTTCTTGACGGGTTGCCCGACAGTTTTCGCTACGGCGTGGAGGTTCGCCATCCGCAATTTTTTGCCAAAGGTGAAGCCGAGCAGGCGCTCAATCGCGGCCTGCACCAACGTGGGGTTAACCGGGTCGTGCTGGATACTCGTGGTGTACATGCCGCTATCCCCTCTGACGCTGCCATTATTGAGGCCCAGCGTAAAAAGCCCCGCCTGCCGGTCCATGCGGTGATGACCGCAGACCAGCCGATGGTGCGTTTTATCGGTGGTGATGATCGGCAGGCCAACCTGCGCTGGTTCCAGGCGTGGCTGGACAAGCTGCCGCAGTGGTGTGAACAGGGCCAGCCGTGGCTGTTTATTCACACGCCGGATGTGGCTTTTGCGCCTCAGCTGGTGCAATACCTGTGGCCTGCGCTGCAACAGGCCCTGCCGCAGGTGGGCGCCATGCCAGACTGGCCGCAGCAAAATTCGCTGTTCTGAGCGGGTCAACGCCCTGCCACCACTCACGGCTGCATCCGTTGCGGCTGCATTGTGTATGACAGTGCCCGCTTTCACCGCTATTATTGGCGACGGGTTTTTTTAGTGCTAAACGGAGTCAGGATGGTCAGCGCACTGTACGTGGTAACTGGAGCACTGTTTCTCATCGTGTTAACGCTTCAGGTGGTTCGTTTACGCCGCCAGTATCGGGTGGCACATGGTGACGGCGGGTTTTATGACTTGCAGATAGCAATTCGTATTCATGGCAACGCGGTGGAAACCATTCCTCTTGCTCTGTTGCTGCTGGTGATGATGGAGATGAACGGCGCGGAAATCTGGATGCTGCATCTGGTAGCTCTGCTGTTTTTTATCGGGCGCGGGCTGCACTGTTACGGTATGCGCACCAGCATTCTGCTTTGGCGCAAAAATGGCATGATGTTAACCCTGCTCTCCCTGCTGGCCATGATCATCCTCAACCTGATCTTCCTGCCGTGGGATCTGGTGCTGCCCCTGCACTGAAACAGGTAATTTCCTGGCAGAAAGGATGCACCCCACGCTGCTTTCTGCCAGAATAGCGCCTTTGCGTTTTCAGGCGGATTTACCACTATGTCAGACCGCGATACGCTGTTCGCTGCACCCATTGCCAGACTGGGCGACTGGACCTTTGACGAACGCGTGGCCGAAGTTTTTCCCGATATGATCCAACGCTCGGTGCCGGGTTATTCCAATATTATTTCGATGATTGGCATGCTGGCCGAACGTTTTGTTCAGCCCGATACGCAGGTCTATGACCTGGGCTGCTCACTGGGCGCCGCGACCCTCTCCGTGCGCCGCAATATTCACGTTTCCGGCTGCAAAATTATCTCGGTGGACAATTCCCCGGCGATGATTGAACGCTGCCGTCGCCACATTGATGCCTTTCGGGCCGACACGCCGGTAGAGGTGATTGAAGCAGATATTCGTGATATCCCCATCGACAATGCGTCCATGGTGGTGCTGAATTTCACCCTGCAATTTCTGGAACCTGATGAACGTCAGGCGCTGCTGAACCGGATATTTGACGGGCTGCGCCCCGGTGGCGCGCTGGTTCTTTCGGAGAAGTTCAGCTTTGCCGATGCCGATGTTGGTGAGCTGCTGTTTAACATGCATCATGATTTTAAGCGTGCTAATGGCTACAGCGAGCTGGAAATCAGCCAGAAGCGCAGCATGCTGGAAAACGTCATGCTGACCGACAGCGTTGAAACCCACAAATCACGCCTGCGGACCGCCGGATTTGAGCATGTGGAGCTGTGGTTTCAGTGCTTCAATTTTGGTTCACTGATCGCGCTGAAAGCAGGTGCAGCCTGATGGATTTTGGTAATTTTTATCAGCTGATCGCCAAAGGCCCCTTGTCCTGCTGGCTGGAGACGCTCCCTGCACAGATTGCCAGCTGGCAGCGGGAACAGTTGCACGGCCACTTCAAAAACTGGGATCGTGCCGTGGAGTATCTGCCACTGCTGCAACCGGAAACGCTGGATCTGCTGCACAGCGTCAGCGCCGACAGCAGCCAGTTAAGCGATCGTCAGCGCAGCGGAATCGAAAAGCTGTTGCGTAACCTGATGCCGTGGCGTAAAGGACCGTTTTCGCTGTACGGCACAAAGATTGATACCGAATGGCGTTCAGACTGGAAATGGCAGCGGGTGTTGCCACATATCTCCCCTCTTGCCGGGCGCACTATCCTCGACGTGGGCTGCGGCAGTGGTTATCACATGTGGCGGATGGTGGGTGCCGGTGCGCATCTGGTGGTGGGTATCGACCCGATGCAGCTGTTTCTCTGCCAGTTTGAAGCGGTACGTAAACTACTGGGCAACGATCAGCGTGCGCATCTGCTGCCGCTTGGGATCGAGCAGTTACCTGAACTGAAAGCCTTCGATACGGTGTTTTCAATGGGCGTGCTCTACCACCGCCGTTCCCCGCTTGATCATCTCTTCCAGTTGAAAAATCAGCTGGTCAGCGGCGGCGAACTGGTGCTGGAAACCCTGGTGATTGACGGTGATGACCAGGCGGTGCTGGTGCCGGGAGAACGGTATGCACAGATGCGTAACGTGTGGTTTATTCCGTCAACCGGCGCGCTGAAGAACTGGCTGGAAAAATGTGGTTTTGTCGATGTGCGCATCGCGGATCACTCTGTGACCAGCACCGATGAACAGCGCCGCACCGACTGGATGACCAGCGAATCGCTTGCCGAGTTTCTTGACCCGCAGGACCCTGGCAAAACGGTGGAAGGCTATCCGGCCCCGCTGCGGGCGGTGCTGATAGCGCGTAAACCCTGAAGATGCCGGTGAGCGGCATCGCAGAAGAGTCAGTCACAACCCGGTCAGGCTGGTTGTGACCTACCATAAGGATTAGTCTGTTGCTCCCGCTATCAGCTGGCGGGCAGCCACAGACAGCGTAACCACGAGGTCTGTTTTAACAGTGCAAAAGTAAAGGAGTACTTTTTGTGACTAACGCTATCTTTCCTCAAACAATATTTACGACACAGCGTCGCTTTAATGATTACGGTGCCAGCGATATGCGTCACGGCAATCTGTCTGAAGCAAGGTTGAAAAGTGAATTCGGGCTGACAACGATATCCAACGTGGTTGACCCTTATTCACTCACCCGGTTGACTGCCTTTAATAATCCCCAGGCGCGTTTCTCTGGCGCATACGGTGGTGTTCATCGAGGCGGAAAGGTCAGCATTCAGGAATGTGCGCGGCTGTTGTTTAAAGAAATGCAGATAACCTCTTTGCCTTTTTCCTTTGTTGGCCCTTACAGACATCTCATTAATCAGATGTTAAGACACTTTCAACGTGCATCAGGCTCGCCTTTTAATGATGCTCAGCTGAATGCGGCTTATCGAAACAAAATTATTTCTGAAAATTCAGCTGAGTGTACAAAAACTGTACTTAAAAAAATCATTAATGACTTAGTCGATTACACCAGCAAAGGAATTCCCTCAGAAAAAATGAATATTTTTAAGAAAAATATAAAAACAACCAGACTTCCTAAGTTTGATTCATTCCTGAATAAAATAAATGGAATGGGTATAACGGTGCATGACGTTCATGCAACCAGGATTGATATACTGAGCCTCGATGTCAATGAAAAAGGCTGGAAAGCCAGCGTCAGATTTACGGCACAGGATCACTTTGGTCTTGATGCTGAAGATATAAGAAAACAAAAATTTAATCAGTTCCAGTTTTTCAGGATTTGGTTTATTCTTCAGCACTTCAATAAATTTGGCTTTCGTCCATTCCTTACAAATATGGAAGCAGTAATAACAATTGGAGGTGAGCGATGAAACGCATTTTATTTGGATGTTTATTTGTCGTTCTGATAGCCATTGGCACTTTTTTTTGGCTAAACAACAGAAGTGTTACTGTAATAGACGGCCACTATGTAAGAGGCTCAGCGCAGGTTATTGTAAACAGGCTACCATTGCTGGACTCTTCTAAGGTCAAGTGGTGGGAGAATAATCAGAAAGCAATACGCGAGAAATTCCATATACCTCAAAATGGACAAGATCCATTGCTCATCGTTATATATGCTTTTGGGGAAGGATACAAGGAGGAAGGTAAGGAGGACAGAATGTGTTTCGACGATATGGCACCTCCCCGGAACTGCATAGATAAAAACATTCTTATGATGATATGGCGCACAAGGGACGGCGGTGTTGAGTATGACTTTTGAACGTCGTCTGTCCGCAGGCTAAGAAGGTAGCCAATGAAACAGATGATTTCCTGTACTGCTTTATTGTTATTAACAGCAGGTGTTCTATTGTTTTTCTATAATGATAAGCGGTCAGTTAAAGTAATTGATGCACACTATGATGGAAGTTCAGTACAGGTTATTGTAGACAGGTTGCCTTTTACTGAGGAAAAAAAGATTAAATGGTGGAGCAGTAATCAGGATGGAATACGCCAAAAATATCACATCCCTTCCGACAGTTCCGGACCATTTCTGATATTTATTTATCAGTTCGGAAAAGGCTATCAAGAAGAAGGCAAAAAAGATCGTGCGTGTTTCAAAGACATCTCTTCACCAAAAAATTGCCTCGATAAAAATATACTTATGACCATCTGGCGCACAAGGGAGGGTAGCGTGAAGTATGATTTTTGAGTGTTGTGGAATGGATATAACAGTGCATGACGTTCATGCAACCAGGATTGATATACTGAGCCTCGATGTCAATGAAAAAGGCTGGAAAGCCAGCGTCAGATTTACGGCACAGGATCATTTTGGTCTTGATGCAGAAGATATAAGAAAACAGAAATTTAATCAGTTCCAGTTTTTCAGGATTTGGTTTGTATTGCAGCGATTTAACAAGTTTGGCTTTCGACCATTTTTAACAAACATGGGCGCAACAATTGAAGTGTCAGGTTTAAGAAAATGAAAAAATTATCAATTCTTCTGGTGGTAATTCTAATATCTGGCATTGTTTTCTTCTTTTTTTCTGAAAGGAAAACCACCTCAGTGATAGATGTGCATTATAATGGCAGAACTGCTCAGGTTATTGTGGATGAGTTACCTTTCACTGATTCAGGTAAACTTAAATGGTGGCTGGATAGCGAGGGTGAGATACTTCAAAAATACAAAATCCCATCTGGTGATGCCGGGCCTTTTTTAATAACTGTTTACGCCTTTGGAGACGGTTACAAGGAAGAAGGTAAAGAAGATCGCAGATGTTTCGATGATATAACCCCGCCACGCAATTGCCTCGATAAAAACAGACTTATGACCATCTGGCGCACAAGGAAGGGTAGCGTGAAGTATGATTTTTAAAAACGCTGCCCGGTGTCAGCGTTGAAATTTCTTTACGGCAGGCCCCACAGCCAGAGAATTGACAGATAAAAAAAGCCCCACCAAAACGATGGGGCCTGGTACTTGCAAGCATCACGTCAACGGACCGGCGTGCTGCGCGGCAAAATCGGGTCAGGCGACTCTGACAGGGGAACTTTGCAACATCGCAATTTTCATCGCTTCCACCATGTCACTGTCCACGCAGGTGCGACTGAACTCGTCGGTTTCCACCACTGAACTCATCGACACCCCGGCTTTACGGTAGCGCATCGGGGAAGCAATTCGCTGAC
Organism: Erwinia mallotivora; assembly: GCF_000590885.1. GTDB lineage: Bacteria > Pseudomonadota > Gammaproteobacteria > Enterobacterales > Enterobacteriaceae > Erwinia > Erwinia mallotivora. Next base: position 16,453 of record NZ_JFHN01000036.1, on the reverse strand, counting down.
TGGCAGAGCTGTGCAACTCAGTCAGTCCCGCATCAATAAACTTTTGCAGGTTGCCCAGTCTGACTCCGGCACCGGCAATGATGATTGGACCCTGGGTCAGGCGATTAAGTTCCTTTAATAAGGGTAATCCACTTTCCGCGCTTTGCTGCTGCCCGGAAGTGAGGATCCTGGCGACGCCTAAATCAGTTAACTGTTGCAATGCCATTAACGGGCTGTGACAGAGATCAAATGCGCGGTGAAAAGTCACCTCCATCCCCCTGCAAAGCCCCATTATCTGCTGCATCCGCGGCAGATCGATATGACCATCCACATCAAGTATTCCCACCACCAGCCCCGGAAATCCCAGTTCACGAATAAAGGCAATATCAGATTTTATCTCACTGAATTCAGCGGCAGTAAAACAGAAATCCCCGCCACGGGGGCGAACAATCGGATGAACCGGGATACTCAACGTTTTACGCACCTGCATCAGGCTACCCGCGGAAGGGGTCAGTCCTCCTTCAGACGGCGCAGCACACAATTCAATACGATCTGCGCCTGCTTTCTCTGCGGCTGAGGCACATTCAGCGCCATAGCAGCATACCTCCAGTTTCAGCATCCTGTTCTCCTGTTAATCTCTGCCTGCTGATTGTGTAAATCGTTCCCGATCTTTACTCTGAGTTATGTTGTTATATCTGCACATTCTGTTCAGCAATTATATTAGCGGGAATCACCAATATGGTATGCAATTTCGACCAACGCATCGATCGCCGTCACAGCGATAGTCTTAAATGGAATAAATATGGCGACAGCGACGTTCTGCCTCTGTGGGTCGCTGACACTGATTTTCGCTCTCCCGATTGTATTATTGATGCGCTGAAAAAGCGGGTTGAACACGGTATTTTTGGTTATGGCAGCGCGCCTGCTGAACTGACTGAAGTGCTGATCAGGCGGATGGCGGAACGCTATCGCTGGCAGATAAAACCTGAATGGGTGGTTTTTTTGCCGGGCGTGGTCAGCGGGCTGAATATCGCCGTTCGCGCCCTGACTGAATCACACCAGGGCACCATTGCCCCAACACCAATTTATCCACCCTTCCGCTCCGCCGCCAGGCTGGCGCAGCGTACACAACTGAATGCGCCAATGCGACTTCAGCAACAGCGCTGGGTAATGGATCTGGATTCGCTGGAAAGCCAGATGACCGGCAGCGAAAAGCTACTGATGCTGTGTAATCCACACAACCCTGGCGGGACAGTGTACCGCCGGGATGAACTGGAGCAGCAGTTGCATTTTGCACAGCGCCATGACCTGTTCGTCTGTTCTGATGAAATTCACTGCGACCTGCTGATGGAACTCGAACTCAGACACATTCCCTTTGCCAGTCTGAATGATGATGCTGAACAGCGTTCGGTTACCCTGCTGTCGCCATCCAAAACCTTTAATATCGCCGGTCTGGGTGCGTCAGTGGCGATCATTCCCGACAAAGGAATGCGCAGCCGCTTTAACGCGGTGCGACAGGGAATTGTTCCCTCTGTGGATATTCTGGCGTTAACCGCCGCGACGGCCGCCTGGCGCGATGGTCAGCCCTGGCTGGAACAACAGCTAAACTACCTGCGTAAAAACCGTGACTGGCTGACGGAGAAAATCAACGCTATCAACGGCCTGTCGGTGGTGTCGCCAGAGGCATCCTACCTGGCCTGGATTGACGCCAGTCAGTTGAACGTTGCCAATCCGGCCCTGTTTTTTGAATGCCACGGCCTCGGTTTTTCACCGGGCGCTGATTTTGGTGACCGTGGCTTCGTCCGCCTGAATTTTGGCTGCCAGACGGACCTGTTAAAAGAAGCGATAAGAAGAATGGAAAACGCGGTGAAGAATCAGCCCGCAGCGCCCGCTTTATAGCTCACTCTGTACGATCTCCTTCAGACTCCAGGGATGGAATTTGATGGTGACACGCCCGTCTGAAACCGCAAGCACGGGATTGGCCAGGCTCTCCCCGTCTCCCTTTGGGGTGCTTTGTTTGACCGAGATACCCGGCTGTAACAACCCTTCCCCGCTACAGAGTGCCAGCGCCCGGCTGGCAAGAGACGCCTCCGCACCGCGCAGCACAATTTCCACATGCTCCCAGCCTTCGTGGCGATAACGTTTTTCCCCCGGCCAGGGCAGCTCAACGACGGGGATCTGCCACGGTCCCACTTCCAGAGGCTGCGCCAACTCAAACAGCGCGATCGGGCGGCCATTGATGTTTTTTTCCGACAGCAACGTGCCATGCTGCAGAAAACCTTTTTTCCAGCGTTCCGCTGTTTCTGTCTGATTACAACGCACCGCAATATGATCTGCCTGCAAACCGGTTAATTCCAGACCTACCGTCTCAGCAAGCGAGTAAACAGATTGCAAAAAAACCGGTAAATCTTTCACCAAATCGTTTAATTCTTCGGTAGCGTTACCTTTAAACATGCTGTCACCTTGTTATTACTACAAAATTGATAATGACTAAAATGGCAGGTTTGCAAAACAGCCCGGCAACAATATAACTATTTTAAAATTTAATTACTTCTGATTGAACTAAAGAACAACTGCTGGAGAAAATTTACAAACCCTTCCATTGACTTTACATTAATTGCAAAAAAAATAACATGCAACACAATGATTTTATTGAATTTAAAAAGAATCCTAACGCCAGTCTTAATTTATCTCCGGTATATTGCGCGGCAATTGCGTTTCTTATAAATTCAATCTGCTCTTTTAAAGGAACACCAAAATGCTCATGTTCATCTTACTCGCTGTGCTGCTTGTCATGGTTGGTTTTGCGTTTCTCCGTCACTGGAAAATACGTAAACACCATAAGACTATTGCCAACCCCTGGCGTCAAAACCGCCGCCGTCAATAATTTACCGGGCGGGAAACATCTGTGCCGTTGCTTCCCTCCCTGTTCATTCAGCCTGAACGCCTCCTGGCTAACTGCATCCGAAATGCAGTATACTTTTCCCCTTATTTTTTAACGGCGTCAGCCTGCGGCAACCCTGTTCACCGGCTGGCATCGTGCAGACAATGACCTGCGCTCAACGCCAGGCCCACCCAGATCATTAAGGTAATCAGTTGAATATTCAGGCTCTTCTCTCAGAAAAAGTCAGTCAGGCGATGATCGCAGCAGGCGCTCCGGTCGGTTGTGAGCCTCAGGTACGGCAATCGGCTAAAGTGCAGTTTGGCGATTATCAGGCGAACGGCATCATGGCCGTGGCGAAAAAACTGGGTAAAGCCCCGCGTCAACTGGCGGAAGAGGTGCTTACTCATCTTGATTTGCAGGGTATCGTCAGCAAAATTGAGATCGCCGGACCCGGCTTTATTAATCTGTTTCTTGATTCGACATGGCTTGCCAGCCAGGCCGAAAGCGTGATTAATGCGCCGCGCCTCGGTGTGGCGGCAGTGGCTCCGCAGACCGTGGTGATTGACTACTCAGCCCCCAACGTGGCCAAAGAGATGCACGTCGGTCATGTCCGCTCAACCATTATTGGTGATGCCGCCGCACGTACCCTTGAATTTCTTGGTCACAAGGTCATTCGCGCTAATCATGTGGGCGACTGGGGAACCCAGTTCGGCATGCTGATTGCCTTCCTGGAAAAACAACAAAACGAAGATCACACCCCTGTCGCGCTGGCCGATCTGGAAGCCTTCTACCGCGAAGCCAAGCGGACTTATGATGAGGATCCGCTGTTTGCTGAACGCGCCCGTGGCTATGTGGTGAAATTGCAGGGTGGCGACGAATATTGCCGCACAATGTGGAAAAAGCTGGTCGACATCACCATGTCACAAAACCAGATAATCTATGACCGCATGAACGTCACCCTCACCCGCAACGATGTGATGGGTGAAAGTCTGTACAACGATATGCTGCCGGGTATCGTCGCCGATCTGAAGGCCAAAGGGCTGGCGGTGGAAAGTGAAGGCGCTACCGTGGTGTTCCTCGATGAGTTTAAAAACAAAGAGGGGGAACCGATGGGGGTCATCATCCAGAAAAAGGATGGCGGTTACCTCTATACCACCACCGACATTGCCTGTGCGAAATACCGCTACGAAACGCTGCACGCCGATCGCGTGCTTTACTACATCGATTCACGCCAGCATCAGCATCTGCACCAGGCCTGGACGATTGTGCGCAAAGCCGGTTACGTACCGGAATCTGTTCCGCTGGAGCACCACGCTTTTGGCATGATGCTGGGCAAAGACGGTAAGCCGTTCAAAACCCGCGCCGGTGGCACTATTAAGCTCTCCGACCTGCTGGATGAAGCCGTGGAAAGAGCCACCCGGCTGGTGAGCGAAAAGAATCCGGAGATGCCAGCCGACGAGCTGAAAAAGCTGGCAAATATTGTGGGCATCGGCGCGGTAAAATACGCCGACCTGTCGAAAAGCCGCACCACCGACTATATCTTCGACTGGGACAACATGCTGGCCTTTGAAGGTAACACCGCTCCCTATATGCAATATGCCTACACCCGTGTCCTTTCGGTTTTCCGTAAAGCGGGAATTGATGAAAGCGCACTGAATGGTGAAATCCGCCTCGGTGAGGAGCGTGAAGCCGCGCTGGCGGTGCGTTTGTTGCAGTTTGAAGAGACCATCACCCAGGTTGCCCGCGAGGGAACGCCCCATGTGATGTGTGCCTATCTTTACGATCTGGCGGGCCTGTTCTCCGGGTTTTACGAGCACTGTCCGATTCTGACGGCAGCCGATGAAGCCACCAGACAGAGCCGTCTGAAACTGGCTTTGTTGACTGCGAAAACCCTGCGTCAGGGGCTGGAGACCTTAGGGATAGAAACGGTAGAAAGAATGTAATGCCGAAGAAGTGGCGGCTGTCGTCACTTCGTTAACGGCAGCACGCCTTGTCCTGGCAGGACGCGCAAAATACCGTCCTGCCCGATTCCCGATCAACGCCGCGAGCGCTTCCCGATACGCCCCGCGACATCAGCGATAATTCACCATCACTTCATTGCCCAGCACCCGCAACGTCTGCGGCAGCCTGCCCTTGCCCTGAACGCCATAAACAAAACGCAGGGTTTCTCCGGCATCGACGTTGGTCAGCCCACGCGTGGTGCCACTTGCCCCCTCCAGAACCACGCAGCGCGTCCGGGCGCAGAGATGCACCACCAGCCCTGAAGGCGGGGGAGCATTCAGGGTGTAACGCCAGGCAATCTGGGTCATCGCCCCACTCACTTTCTCCGGCGCGCTCAGGGCCGGTGAAAACATCTGTTGACCACGAAGTTGTAGCCCGGGTCCGGATCCACTGGCCTGCCAGGCTCCCCCCGCCAGCGCCATGCCGGGCAGACACAGCAGTAACCACCCTGCCCAATGGCGCATCAGTGGCCACCTATGGTCGAGGTCATGCGGATCTGACGATTATCGGTCAGCTCAAGATTAGAAATCACCATCAGCTGCGGCAGGTTACGACGCAGGAAACGGGCCAGCAGCGCGCGTAATGGATGATTAACCAGCAGCACCGGCGGCGCACCCAGCGCCTCCTGGTGGGCCAGCGCACTCTGCGCCTGCGCCAGTAAACGGTCGGCCAGTCCGGGTTCCAGTCCGCCGCCGCCCTGAAGCGCCTGAAGCAACAGACGCTCCAGCGTGGTATCCAGCCCGATAACCTGGGCCTCGCCGTTACCGGGGAACCACTGCTGGGTTATCGCCCGGCCTAGCGCCACACGCACCACCGAGGTCAGCTCGTGCGGATCGTTTTGCACCGGCGCGTGCTCGGCCAGCGTCTCAATAATGGTGCGCATATCCCGGATGGAAACCCGCTCCGCCAGCAGATTTTGCAGCACTTTGTGCAGGGTGGTCAGGGTGATCACGCCGGGGATCAGGTCTTCGGTCAGTTTTGGCATCTCCTGGCTGACCCGATCCAACAGCTGCTGGGCTTCCTGACGGCCAAACAGCTCACTGGCATGCTGACCAATCAGGTGATTAAGGTGGGTTGCCACCACGGTGCTGGCCTCCACCACGGTAAAGCCCTGAATCTGCGCCTGCTCTTTCAGGGCGCTGTCAATCCAGATGGCGGCAAGGCCGAATGCCGGATCGACGGTGGCTTCACCCGGCAGCGTACCGGCGGCGGTGCCGGGATTAATCGCCATCCAGCGCCCCGGATAGGCATCGCCACTGCCAATCTCCACGCCTTTCATCAGAATGCGATAGCGGGCTGGCGGCAGCTCCATATTGTCACGGATATGGACCACCGGCGGCAGGAAGCCCATCTCCTGGGCGAATTTCTTACGAATACTGCGGATACGGCCCAGCAGCTCGCCATCCTGCATATGGTCCACCATCGGGATCAGGCGGTAGCCCACTTCCATGCCCAGCGAATCTTCCAGATGGACGTCGGTCCAGGAAGCCTCAACGTTGGCTGGCGTTTCAACGGTTTTCACCATGCCACTCTGCGGCTCGGGTTTCGGTTGATTCTCCTTACCACGCAGATACCAGGCCAGCCCCAGCAGGGCGCTGGTAAAAAGCAAAAAGACAAAGTTGGGCATCCCCGGCACCAGGCCGAGCATCCCCAGCACGCCTGCACTGAGCATCATCACCCGTGGATTTTTGAACAGCTGGGTCACCATCTGCTCACCCACATCCTGCTCGGTGCTGACGCGGGTGACGATAACACCGGCGGCGGTGGAGATCACCAGCGCCGGGATCTGCGCCACCAGACCATCACCGATGGTCAGCAGCGTGTAGCTTTCAGCCGCGTGACCAACATCCATACCATGCTGCACCACCCCCACCAGCAGGCCGCCGATAACGTTGATCACCATAATCATGATCCCGGCGACCGCATCACCGCGCACAAACTTACTGGCACCGTCCATCGAGCCGTAGAAGTCCGCTTCCTGGGTCACTTCAGCACGACGTTTTTTCGCCACCTCTTCGCCAATCAAACCGGCGTTAAGGTCAGCATCGATGGCCATCTGCTTACCCGGCATCCCGTCGAGCACAAAACGCGCGCCCACTTCCGCGATACGGCCGGCACCTTTGGTGATAACCATAAAGTTAATGATCACCAGGATAATAAACACCACGATACCGATGGCGAAGTTTCCCCCCACCAGGAAATGGCCGAAGGCTTCCACCACATGCCCGGCGGCACCCGCTCCGGTGTGCCCTTCCATCAGAATGATACGGGTGGAGGCGACGTTCAGCGCCAGACGCAACAGCGTGGAGAACAGCAGAATGGTCGGGAAGGCGGCGAATTCCAGCGTCCGTTGGGTGAACATCGCCACCAACAGCACCATAATCGACAGGGCAATATTAAAGGTGAACAGCAGGTCGAGGACGAAAGCCGGCAGCGGCAGCACCATCATCGACAGGATCATCAGAATCAATACCGGGCCGGCCATCACCTGCCACTGGGTATCTTTAACCTTAGGTAACCGTAATAAGGTGGAAAGAGGAGCCATCAGTCTTTTTCTCCTGGATCAAAATCGAGTGCTTCCGGCACCGGTAAATTATGGGGTTTCTTCGGCGCCAGGCCCCCTTCCAGCTTCCAGCGACGCAGCTGCCAGACCCAGGCTAACACTTCAGCCACTGCGGCATAGAGCGTGCCGGGGATCTGCTGACCAATTTCACTGTGCCGGTAGAGCGCACGCGCCAGCGGCGGGGCTTCCAACAGCGGGATCCGGTGCTCTTTGCCCAGTTCGCGGATGCGTAAAGCAATCTCACCCGCCCCTTTCGCCACCACTTTAGGTGCGCTCATCTTCAGTTCGTCATATTTCAGGGCGACAGAAAAGTGTGTCGGGTTGGTGACAATCACATCGGCTTTGGGCACATCGGCCATCATGCGGCGACGGGCAGCTGCGCGCATCTGCTGGCGGATACGTCCTTTAACGTGGGGATCGCCTTCCTGCTGCTTGTATTCATCGCGGATATCCTGGCGGGTCATCCTCAGCCCTTTGTAATAGCTGTAGAGCTGCCAGAACACGTCGAATCCAACCATGGGTGCCAGTCCCAGTACGATCAAAATACTGCACAGAGCAATCATGTTCAGGCACTGGGCCAGCGCGGTGTAGGGCGACTCGCTGATCAGTCTGAGCATTTCCGGCCAGTGGTGGCGGATATACAGCCAGGTGATCACCCCGACCAGCACCGCTTTCAGCACCGACTTGAGCAACTCCGCCGCCGTCTGACCAGAAACCAGGCGGCCAAGCCCCTTAATCGGGTTCATCTTGCCAAAATCGAACTTAATCGCCTTCCCGCTGATCATCACGCCACCGAGCAGCATCGGAGCAGCAATCGCCACCAGTACCAGTCCGGCCATCATCGGTATCAGAGCAAACACCGCCTGTAGCAGCAGGGTGCTCATCTGGCGCAGCATCTGACTGGTGTCACTGACCACCGAGTGATTGAAGTTAAGTCCTTCTGCCAGTAGCTCACCGATTTTATGCGCCATCGAGCCACCGCCAATCCACAGGATGCTCAGTCCCGCCACCAGCATCAGCACCGAGGTCAGCTCGCGCGAACGCGGTATCTGGCCTTCTTCACGCGCTTTTTCAAGTCGGTGGGCCGTTGCGGCTTCGGTCTTTTCCTCTTCGCTGTCCCCGGACACGGCAGCTCACCTTCACAACAGAAATTTTGCTCAGAATGCCAGAACGGCGCAGGAATAATGCGGCGAGTAAACGCGTAAATACGGGGTTATTTGGCTGATAAGCCATGAATGAATAATCCCACCGGCCAGACAGAGTTCGGGCCGGTGGGTTACAGCGCGCCGGGGAAATCAGCGCGGCGTCAGGCGGTTTTTCGCCCCTGTGGCTTAAAAACCAAGGCTGTCGAGCAGGTCATCCACCTGGTCCTGATTCGCCACCACGCCAGGCGCGGTGCCGTTGATCTGTGGACCATTAAGCAGGCTGTTGGCATCTTTTTTCGGGCGATCCGGCTGGTCAGGAATATTCTCCAGCAGCACCATCAACAGCTGACGCTCAATCTCCTGGATAACATCCATCATGCGCTTGATTACCTGACCGGTCAGGTCCTGGAAATCCTGCGCCATCATGATTTCCATCAGCTGGGCGTTGGTGAAACTGGTATGAACCGGGACGGATTCCAGATAACCACGGGTATCCGAAACCAGTGAGCGGGCATCTGCCAGTTCAATGGGATTTTCAAACCACTCATCCCAGCGTCCCTTCAGTGCTTTTGCTCCATTCTCCATCTCTGTCTGACGCGGCTGAGACGCTTCCACACAGTTCAGCGCACGTTCCGCCGCCTGAGCAGTCATTTGTACGACGTAATCCAGACGGTCGCGGGCGTCAGGAATGGCTTCTGCCGCTTCAGCAATCGCCTGGTCCAGACCCAGCTCACGCAGGCTGTCACGCAACATGCGCGTCAGCGAACCGATTCGGGAGATAATGTCCTGCGCCGAGGCAGCATCAACATTTGGTTTCGGAATAGTGCTCATCTCGGCTCCTTACATACCCAACTTTTCGAAGATTTTACCTAACTTCTCTTCGAGTGTGGCTGCTGTGAAGGGTTTAACAACATAGCCGCTGGCACCCGCCTGAGCAGCCGCAATAATGTTCTCTTTCTTCGCTTCCGCCGTCACCATCAGCACCGGCAGTTTGCCAAGCGTGCCATCGGCACGGATAGTTTGCAGCAGTTGCAGACCATCCATATTGGGCATGTTCCAGTCGGAGATGACGAAGTCAAAGCCACCGGCGCGCAACTTGGCCAGGGCATCAACGCCATCCTCAGCTTCTTCAACATTGTTGAAGCCAAGTTCTTTCAGCAGGTTACGGACGATACGACGCATGGTATTAAAGTCGTCGACCACCAGAAACCGCATATTTTTATCAGCCATAGTTACTCCTGTTTTGTGTAGCCCCGCAGGACGGGCGCTGCGTTATACGTTAAATTCTTAATGCCTGTCCGGCGCTAATTTTCGCCAGCATATGCTGGCTGACCTGGTGCAAATCCACCACTTCACTGGCTCCCCCAAGTGCGATTGCCTCGCGGGGCATGCCAAATACCACACAGCTCGCTTCGTTCTGCGCGATGGTCCAGGCACCGGCTTTATTCATCGCCAGCAGACCTGCCGCACCATCGTTGCCCATCCCGGTGAGGATTACCCCCACGGCGTTACGGCCCGCAAACTGCGCCACTGATTTAAACAACACATCTACCGACGGTTTGTGACGATTAACCGGCGGCCCGTCATTCAGTTTCACCTGATAGTTGGCACCGCTGCGCGCCAGCTCCAGGTGCATCGCGCCCGGCGCGATATAAGCATGACCGGGCAAAATACGCTCACCGTCTTCGGCCTCTTTCACCGTTATCTGGCAGAGCTTATTCAGCCGCTCGGCAAAAGAACGGGTGAAACCCGGCGGCATATGCTGAGTAATCAGCAGTGCCGGGCTGGTGGCAGGCAGCGGCTGTAATACATGGCGGATAGCTTCGGTGCCGCCGGTGGACGCGCCGATAGCAATCAACTTTTCACTGCTCAGCAGCGGTCCGGCTTTCAGCATCGCCGGTGCCGGTAAAGGGCCACGAGTATAGAGTTTGGCTTTCGCCGCCGCCCGCACCTTATCGCCAATCATCTGGCTGTAGGCCATCATGCCTTCACGAATACCCAGCGAAGGTTTGGTGACGAAATCGACCGCCCCCAGTTCCAGCGCGCGCAGCGTCACTTCAGAACCTTTACCGGTGAGAGAAGAGACCATCACCACCGGCATGGGCCGCAGCCGCATCAGTTTTTCCAGAAAATCCAGCCCGTCCATGCGTGGCATTTCCACATCCAGCGTCAACACGTCCGGGTTATGCTCTTTGATCAGTTCTCTCGCCACTAACGGGTCCGGGGCGGAGGCAACCATCTCCAGGTCCGGATGGCTGTTGACGATTTCGGTCATCAGCTGACGCATCAGCGCCGAATCATCAACACATAATACTCTGATTTTGCCCATTATCTTTCCTTAGTCAGTCCGTAGACCGTCTGGCCGCGCAGATAAAATTCTTTACTGATCTGGCTGAAGTTCTCGGAATGTCCGGCAAACAGTATTCCACCAGGTTTCAGCAGCGGAACAAAACGCCGCAGAATCTTTTCCTGTGTCTCTTTATCGAAATAAATCATCACATTACGGCAAAAAATTGCATCAAACGGCCCCGGCAGCGCCCACTCATTGCCCAGCAGGTTAAGCTGGGCAAAGGTCACCGCATTCGCCAGCTCCGGGCGCACACGCACCATCCCGGAGTGCGGGCCGGTGCCGCGAAAGAAAAAACGCTGCATTTGCTGCGGAGAGAGCGTCCTCAGCTCCTCCTGGCGGTAGACCCCGGCCAGCGCCTTCTCCAGTACCTGGGTGTCAATATCACTGGCATGCACCTGAAATTTTCCCGGACCGCTGCCCAGGGTTTCCGCCAGCGTCATCGCCAGCGAGTAGGGTTCCTCACCGGTTGACGCCGCCGCACACCATACGTTGAAACTGCCGCTGCGCTTTTTCGCGTGCTCGGCCAGAATCGGAAAATGGTGCGCCTCGCGGAAAAACGCCGTCAGGTTGGTGGTCAGTGAATTAATAAACGCCTGCCACTCCGGACTGTTAATGTCGTTTTCCAGCAGCGCCAGATAACGACCAAAATCGTCGATGCCCAACATCCGCAGCCTGCGCACCAGACGGTTATAAACCATCTCCCGCTTGTGGTCGGCCAGCACGATGCCCGCACGCTGATAAATCAGCTGACTGATACGTTTAAAGTGCGCATCAGATAACGGCAGGCGCTGCACCATCTGGGCCAGCAGCGTTGGGTTTTCCTGCGATGCTAATGACGTCGATTTTTTCATGTATTGCCACCCAGCAAAGTACTGATTAAGGGGTTAAAACCAGGCTATTTTCCCTGAATGGTGCCAGAGCAAGCCGGTCAGTGCTCCCCTCAGAGGGGGCGAGTGAAAATTTCTTCACCGCTTGTGTTAAATGGTCCGCCTGCGCTTCCAGCGCTTCGGTTGCGGCGGCGGCCTGCTCCACCAGCGCGGCGTTTTGCTGCGTCACCTGATCCATCTGGCTCACCGCCAGCGCGACCTGCTCAATTCCGCGACGCTGTTCGTCGGATGCCGAGGCAATTTCGCCCATGATGTCATTTACCCGCGTCACGCTCTGCACAATCTCTTCCATCGTTTCCCCGGCTGAGGCGACCAGCGTCGATCCCTGTTGCACCCGGCCAACCGACTCTTCAATCAGTCCTTTTATCTCACGGGCTGCCTGAGCGCTGCGCTGGGCGAGACTGCGTACCTCACCGGCAACCACCGCAAATCCCCGCCCCTGTTCCCCGGCGCGGGCGGCTTCTACCGCCGCATTGAGTGCCAGAATGTTGGTCTGGAAGGCAATGCCGTCAATCACCCCGGTAATGTCGCCAATCTTTTTCGAGCTGGCGGCAATTTCATTCATGGTGGTCACCACCCTGCCGGTCAGCGCGCCCCCTTTGTGTGCCGTGGTGGAGGCGTCTTTCGCCAGCTGTGATGCCTGACGGGCGTTGTCGGCGTTTCCGCTTACCGTCGCCGTCAGCTGTTCCATACTGGCTGCCGTTTCTGCCAGCGAGGCCGCCTGCTGTTCGGTGCGGGCTGACAGATCATTATTCCCTGAGGCCATTTCACGGATGCCGGTGTGCATTTCGTGGCTGCCATCGCGCACCGCGCTGACCGTTCCGGCCAGGGAGGTTTGCATACTTTGCAGGCTGCCAAACAGCTGGCTCAGTTCATTACGCCCGGAGGCGTCGATATGCCCACCCAGGTTTCCCGCCGCAATCCGCTCAAAATGACGTCGCATCATAGCCAGAGGCCCAATTACCGCTTTTCTCACCCAGATGATGCCCGCCAGGGTTACCAGCAGTGAGGTCACCACCGCCACGATGAAAATCACCTTCGACTGGGTATAAAAACTTTCACCGGCCCGGCTGGCGTGCTCACGCATCTGATCGATATACACCATCCACAGGTTGTACTGGACCTGGAAGCGGTCCTGCTTACCCTGGGTAGGTGAATCAAGAAAATCCTGCAACTGGTTGTTTTGCAGATAAGCAATCAGCTGCGCCGGCTCCCGGGAATAGTTGTCATATTCCGCCTTCATTGCCTGCTTCAGCTGCTGTGCTTCCGGCGTGCTGACCGCAATGGCATCAAATTCCTTATAGGCTTTATCGGCAGCGTTGAGATCTTCCTGAGCCTTTGTCATCAAACTTATTACCTGATCGCGAGGTTTTCCCAGTGCCGCACGCGTTCCGGCACGGCTCAGGGTGACACGGGCGCTGAGCAACGCCGCCCAGCTCTGTCCCAGCGATTCACGCTGATTGCCGCTGACTTCCACGTCGTGCAGGTTACGCGCATCCAGGCGGAAAGAATTAAAGGAAAGACCACTGCTGACAATCTGCATCAGGCAAAACAGCCCCAGTAAAAACAGAATCACGGTGGCGATACGAATCCGGCTGAACATCAAAATCTCCTGCTTAGTCGCACTTAGCGGCAAAAATGAGTTAAAAGGTTTCCCAGTTATTATCAGAAACCGGCGCTGCCAGCGCTTTGCGCGGCGTTGCAACCGGCGTCAGCAGGACGTTTTGTTCGCTTCTGCTGTTATTAACGGCCTGGATGACATTTTCTTTACGGATGCGGAACACGCTCACCGACTGTGACAGACGACGCGCCTGCTCCTCCAGCGCCGCAGATGCAGTGGCTGATTCCTCCACCAGCGAGGCGTTCTGCTGGGTAACGCGGTCCATTTCGGTCACCGCTGCGCCCACCTGATCGATACCGCGACTCTGTTCGTCAGAGGCCGACGAGATTTCCCCCATAATGTCGGTCACGCGCGTGACGGCGCTGACAATCTCGCTCATGGTTTCTCCCGCGCTTTCCACCAGAACCGAGCCACTGTCGACGCGGGACACCGAATCCTCGATCAATCCTTTAATTTCTTTCGCCGCCTGGGCGCTGCGCTGTGCCAGATTGCGCACCTCACCGGCCACCACCGCAAAGCCGCGCCCCTGCTCCCCGGCCCGCGCCGCTTCCACCGCCGCGTTCAGCGCCAGAATGTTGGTCTGGAAGGCAATACCGTCAATCACGCTGGTGATATCGGCAATTTTCTTCGAGCTACCGGCAATGTCGTGCATGGTTTTCACCACGCCATCCACCACCTTCCCGCCCTTCAGCGCCGTATCAGAAGCGCTGCGCGCCAGCTGCGAAGCCTGACGGGCGTTTTCGGCGTTCTGTTTCACCGTGGCGGTCAGCTGTTCCATACTGGCGGCGGTCTGTTCCAGCGACGCCGCCTGCTGTTCAGTTCGTGCGGAGAGATCGTTGTTGCCGGCGGAGATTTCACCGGCCCCGGAATAGATCGCATCGGAGCCGTCGCGCACCTCACTCACCGTACGCACCAGCGACTGCTGCATATCACGCAGGTTTTGCGCCAGCTGCGCCATTTCATTGCGCCCTTCCACCGCAATCGGATGGGTCAGATCGCCCTCCGCAATGCGGCGGATCTGCGCAATGTTACTGTTCAGGGGATGCAGCAGAATGGTATTGATTCCCCGCCAGACTGCGGCGGTGGCCAGCAGGAAGGTGACCAGCACCGTCCACAGCGTCCAGATGGCATGTTGATACGCATCGTCATTGGCCTGACTGCCCTCTGCCGTCAGCTGGTTATTTCTTTCCAGCCAGGCGTTATAGGTTTTGTCGAAACTGTCCTGATAGCTCTGGGTGGGCTGGGCGATAAAGTCGTTAAAATTGCCGTTTTGCAGCATGACAATCAGAGAAGATAGAGCGTCGTGAAACTGCTGATACCCCGCCTGGAGGGCTTTAACGTTCTCCGCATTTCTACCTTTTTCTGACAGACTGGCATTAAACACCGCCAGCGATTTGTCTGCTGCGTCCAGGCTCTGCTGCGCCTGCGTCACCAGTTCGTTGACCGTGGCTCCGGAGCCAGCCTGCTTCGCATCCAGCAGATAACGAATTCCGGCCCGGTTCAGCGTGTTGCGGGTCTGGATCAACGCAATCCACGCGCTGCCCATCGCCTGCTGTAGCGTGCGCAACTGCTGATTGAACTGAAAGTTTTTCTTATCATTATGTACCGTGTTGTAAAACAGTCCGCCG
Organism: Erwinia mallotivora; assembly: GCF_000590885.1. Taxonomy (GTDB): domain Bacteria; phylum Pseudomonadota; class Gammaproteobacteria; order Enterobacterales; family Enterobacteriaceae; genus Erwinia; species Erwinia mallotivora. The sequence continues at coordinate 1,395 of NZ_JFHN01000036.1, read as the reverse complement.
GTTCCTGCCTGAAGAACAGCAAATAACACCAGCACACCGGCAAGACCGGTGACGACTTTTATACGCTTGAACATAACCACCTCAGAACAGGGTCAATTGACCTTCTTATCGGCAGCCGGTGGGGGATCTTTATCCCGTAAACTACCGGTTGCTGCTTTCCCGACCAGTTAGCTGACCAGGGGCCGGGTAAGAATCGTCTGACACCTGATACGGGCGGCTCCTGACATGATGCTGAGAGGGCCACCGCCGTTCGGCGGCTGCGCCAGCAACAGGACTCAACAGAAATATTTATATACAGCATAGTCAGGGAATAACCGCACGGCGATGGCTTCAGGCAGGCGCGTGCGCACAGAGACAGGTTGGCAGCTACGGTGCTGAGTCTGGCTGTTTCGTCTGTATAATCCCGGAAACGCCTCCGTTGCTTGCCCGGGGCTAACCGGTATCCATACAACTGAGGAGAGCGAGAAGACTTCCTTAGCTGATACCAGCTCCCCTGGCGTACGTTACCCGGGGTGGATCCACTCCTGCCATGCACTGTTCAACTGGTTCAGCGCGATGTGGCCCGACAGCAGCCGTGTTGACCGCGAATTCTTTTCACTCGCCCTTCCCCCGGTTATTACTATATGATTGCCGCCGGTAGTTAAGAACGATAATTATTTTCATTCAAATCTCCGTCTCTTTTTCATCTCCGCAGAAATGCGCGGTTGCCGGGAAGCCACATTGTCAGCGTTTGAGCGTTACTACAGCGAACTGTTCCGCTTTTTGAGCGGCAAGCTGCGGGATAAATACCTCGCGGAAGAACTCACCCAGGAGACATTCAGCCGCGCGCTGGCCTCCCCGGAACAGGTTTCCTCACATCGTGGCCTGCTCTACCGTATCGCCAGAAATCTGCTGGTCGACCTCTATCGTGTGCAAAAACAGCATGAAGATGCTCCGGATATGGATGCTGACGACCTGCCTGCCCCGGGCCACGAACAGCCCGACAGCCTGCTGGAAAACCAGCAGTATATCGAGCATATCGTCGCCGCCATTGAGCAGATGCCACCCCGTTGCCGCGAGGCTTTTATCCGCCATCGCATTGACGGCCAGTCGCAGAGTGAAGTCGCCGCCAGCATGGGAATTTCAATCAACATGGTGGAAAAGCACATTATTCGCGCCATGCTGGCCTGCCGCGCGAGCCGTGAAAGCAGGCAGGATGAACCAACAGGGAGGCCACAATGATGACGCAAGACCAGCAGGCGATTGCTGAACAGGCGATTCGCTGGCTGCTTCGCCAGCAGGAAGGCATGACCGTAAGCGAAAAGGAGGCGTTCCGGCGCTGGCTGCAGAACCCTGCCCACCGGGCGGAGTATCAGGATCTGACCATCCTGTGGCAGCAAACGGCGGCCATTCCCG
>NZ_JFHN01000035.1 GCF_000590885.1 Erwinia mallotivora | reverse complement strand
CCGCCGATGCGGTGAGTCATCTGCGCCCTGGCCCGGTTCGCCGCCGCGTCTGGCGGCCGCTGGTGTACGGCTGCGCGCTGCTGATACTGGCGGCGGTGCTGTGGTTGCCGCTACGCGCTGAGTTCAGCGCGCCGGTTTACAGCGCCAGTTGGCAGACCGCTCGCGGCGAGATGCGCAGCGTCGATCTGCCCGACGGCAGCAAAATTTCGCTGGATGCCGGGACACAGCTGACCGTGCGCTATTACGCCAGCCGCCGGGAAGTGCAGATGGCGCAGGGGCAGGCCTTCTTCCAGGTTGCACATAATCCGCAACGGCCCTTTGAGGTGTTGAGCGGCCCGTCGCGGGTGACCGTAGTGGGCACCGGGTTCAGCGTGCGCTATCTGCCGCACACCATGAGCGGCGACGGCACCGAGATCGCGGTCAGCAGCGGCGCGGTGCGTATTGGCCCACGCGGCCGCTGGCAGAATGGCTGGTGGCGGGCCATGCAGCATCTTCATTTGCCGCAGGCCAGCGCGCACCTGGCCGTGCTGTACGCTTCCGAACGTGCAACCGGCGACGCCGAAGGGCGGCTGATCGCGCGCACCACGCTGCCCGCAGAGAGTATTGCCGCCTGGCGCAATGACCGCATCGTACTGAACAACACGCGGCTGGATATGGCGCTGGCGGAATTTGCCCGCTATGGCGATGTATCAGTCCAGGCCGATTCACCGACCGTTGCCGCGCTGAGGGTGAGCGGAAGTTTCGATACCGACCGTGCCGGAAGCTTTGTGAAATCGCTGCCGCTGGTGCTGCCAGTAAAAATAAAAACCATGAAAAATCAGTTAATTATCATCTCATCCGTCGCTGAAAGAAAAAATAATTAAAAACGACGTCAGGATTTAGCCTCGCGCTGCGTCTTCATAAGAGAATGATTATTATTTACTTTAATTCTGGGGATTATGAATGGCTGCCTTTTCTGCTTTACGTGCGTTTCGTACACAGCTCCTCGCGGTGGTCATCGCCACAGCGCTGCCGGTATCCGGCGCTGACGCGGCGTCCACCCTGTCGGTGTCGCTGCCAGCCCAGCCGCTGTCAACGTCGCTGAATCAGCTGGCCCGACAGGCTGGCGTTCAACTGATTGCCGCACCCTCATCGCTGGACGGCAAAATGGCCCCGGCGGTGAGCGGCTCCCTGTCACTGGAGAGCGCACTGAATAGCGTGATGGCAGGCAGCGGACTGGAGTGGAAGCTGACAGGCGGCACCGTCTCCGTTACCCCTTCTCCCCCGGCTGACGGCACGCTCACCGTGAGCGCCAACGCCAGTAACGCCGAAGCTGTGCCACAGCAGACCCTCAGCGCCACCAAAACCGATACCCCGCTGATCGACGTCCCGCAATCGGTGTCAGTGATCACCCGCCAGCAGCTGGATCGTCAGAACGTGCAGACGGTTACTGAGGCACTGCGCTATGTGCCAGGCGTGAAAACCGAAACCTACGGCATCGATCCCAAGGGCTACGACTGGATCTACATTCGCGGCTTCAACGCGCTGACCACCAATGACTATCGCGACGGCCTGCGCCAGTTGAACAATAGTTACAGCTATTTCCGCACCGAGCCTTATGCGCTGGAGCGTGTGGATATTGTTCGTGGCCCTTCTTCAACCCTGTTCGGCCTGGGCGATGCGGGTGGGATTATCAACCGCATCAGTAAATTACCGGACGCGCGCGGCGTGCATGAAGTGGAAGTACAGCTCGGCAATTTCAATCGCCGTCAGGTGCAGTTTGATATCAGCGACAAGCTGGACGAAGACGGCGAGTGGCTGTACCGCATGGTCGGCCTGGCGCGCGACAGCGATACCCAGTTCCAGTATCGTGACGGGCCGGACGTGGAAGACAATCGCGTTTACCTTGCGCCAACGGTGACCTGGATCCCGTCGGCGGACACCAGCCTGACGCTGCGCGCCGATTATCTGCGCGACACCTCCGGCGGCACCATCGCTGTTCTCACCACGCCAGGCGGCAAAGTCACCGATACGCTGCTGGGCGACTACAGTTACAACCGCTTCCGCCAGGAGCAGTACAGCGTCGGCTACGAATTCAGCCAGCAGCTGGCGGAAAGCGTTAAGTTCAGCCAGAACCTGCGCTACGGCCAGACCGACACGATTTTGAACAACCTGCTGCCGGGCGATCCGGACTTCACCACGGACAGCGTCTCGCGCAACGCCATCCGGTTCGATGAGCACATGAAGGCCTTCAATGTCGATAACCAGTTGCAGATGGATTTCAACACGGCAACGGTGGCGCACACGCTGCTGGCCGGGGTGGACTACAGCTGGCTGGACGCAAACGCCAAACGCTTCAGCGCGGTCGCCCCGGCCCTGAGCCTGAGCAATCCGCTCTACGGCCTGGATATTTCCGACCCGACCAACGCGGTGAATAACAACGATCAAACGACCCAACAGCTGGGCGTCTATCTGCAGGATCAGATCCACCTGACGGAACACTGGCTGTTGACGCTGGGCGGTCGTCATGACGACATCAGCATGCGCACGCAGAACAATCTCACCGGCAACACTTCCTGGATAGATAAAGATGCCTGGACCGGCCGCGCGGGACTGACCTGGCTGGTCGGCAACGGCCTGGCTCCTTACATCAGCTACGCCGAGTCGTTTGTGCCGAACAGTGGTACCGACAGCCAGAACCGCACCTTCGATCCCAGCAAGGCGCACCAGTATGAAATGGGGGTGAAATACCAGCCTGACAGTAACCTGCTGATGACCCTGGCCGCCTTTGAAATCACCAAATCCAACGTGCTGACCAATGAGATCGTCAACGGCAGCGCAACCGGCTATCAGGTGGCCTCCGGAGAAGTGCGTTCCCGCGGTATCGAGTGGGAAGCCCAGGCGAAGCTGACGGATAACCTTGATGCGCTGGCGTCTTACAGCCTGACCGATGCGCAAATCACCAAAAGCAACAACGGTGACGAAGGCAATCAGCAGGCGAACGTGCCGAAAAACATGGCCTCCGTGTGGGTCAACTATGGTTTCCACCAGGGGCTGCTTGACGGGCTGATGCTGAGTTCCGGCGTGCGCTACATCGGCAGCATGTACGGCGATAACGCCAATACCATCCAGGTGAAGAACGTCACCCTGATGGATGCCGGCGTGAAATACCAGGTGAATAAAAATATTCAGGTCGGCTTCAACGTGCAGAACCTGTTTGACCGCCACTACGTGGGCACCTGCGACGGTGATACCAGCTGCTACCCGGGACAGGAGCGCACCTTTATCGGCTCGCTGAAACTGAACTTCTGATGGCCGGGTTCAGCCGCCGTCGCTGTCTGAAAATGCTGTTGATGCTGCCGCTGGCGGCGCATGCAGGTCTGCCGACGGTGGACCCGCAGCGTATCGTGGCAATTAACTGGGCGGCGGCGGAAACGCTGCTCAGCATCGGCATCACGCCGCTGGCGATTTCCGATAGCGGCTATTTTCGACGCCGCATCCCGCAGCCGGTGTTGCCTGACCGCGTGCAGGACATCGGGCCGTTTTGGGAACCCAATATGGAACTGCTCGATGCTCTGCGGCCGTCGCTGATTATCAGCGATGAGCTCGCCGCGCCGGTGATGGCAAAAATGGCGACCCTTGCTCCGCTGGAAACGGTATCGGGCTGGTATACCTCGGGCAATCCGTGGCAGGCGCTGCACGACTGGACGCAGCGAACCGGGCATCGGCTTGGCGCAGAGGCTGCCGCCACGCGCTGGTTGCAGCAGGTGCAGCTGGAGATGAACGATCTCCGCCAGCGGATTAAGGCACATCAGCAGGCACGGGTGCTGGTAATGGTACTGGATCAGGACGGCAAATACGCCACGATCTATGGTCGCGGCAGTCTGGCGGATGCGGTGCTCCGCCAGCTTGGGCTACGCAACGCCTGGCAAAAGGCGGTAAATGCCGCCCATATTGCCCGCGTGCGTATTGAGGAACTGGCGGATCTGCCCTGCGACCGGCTGTTCTTTACCGAATTACCCACCGCGATCACCCGGCTGATGCGGGCAAGGCAGCCCGACGGGCTATGGCAGCAGCTGCCGCTGTTTAAAAGTGACCGCGTCACGCATCTGGCGCATTTTTTCCCCTTTGGTGGCCTCGCTACCGGACTGGCGCTGGCCGGGGACATTACCCGGGCGCTGGAGGCGGAAAAATGAGATCTGCTACCGCAGCCGGTATCCTGCTTTTCTGCTTTGCCGCCGCCCTGGCCTGCGTGGCGTTCAATTATTTCGCGCTGATGGCACGCTATCCGTCATCGCTTGCCACCCTGCTGCTGGACCAGAGCTTTCTGCCACGCGTTTTGGTCAGCCTGCTGTGCGGCGCGGGCCTGGCGCTGGCCGGCCTGTTGTTTCAGCAGGTGCTGCAAAATCCGCTGGCCGAACCGGGTACGCTCGGCGTGGCCGCCGGGGCTAATCTGGCGATGTCCGCTGCCCTGGTCTTCGCGCCCGGCCTGCTGGCCCTCGGCCTGCCTGTTCTGGCGCTGTCCGGTTCGGCTATCGCCGTCCTGCTGTTGATGAAACTCACTGCGGGCCACCGTTTTGCGCCGCTCAGCGTGATCCTGGTCGGAATGGTGCTCAGCCTGTACGGCAACGCGCTGAATACCCTGCTGGTGCTGTTCAATCACGATTACCTCAGCGATCTTTTCAGCTGGCAGGCCGGCGCGTTACCGCAAAGCGGCTGGCGCAGCAGTATCGTGCTGGCGCTCGCGCTGTGCTCTGCCCTGATTTTCAGCCTGCTGTTGGTCAGGCCGCTGGCCGTGCTCAGCCTGTCAGAGCAGCAGGCCAGCGCGCTGGGGATTTCGGTGCTGAAGGTGCGCATTGCGACGCTGAGCGTGGCGGTAGTGCTCAGCGCCATTATCACCAGCGAGGTGGGCATAATCAGCTTTATCGGCCTGGCCGCCCCCGCTATCGTCAGAGCCAGCGGCATCCGCCGTTTTCTGCATCAGTTGATCGCCACGGTGCTGACCGGCGCAGTGATGCTGACGCTGGTCGATCAGCTGGCGCTGCGCTTTTCCCCCGCCGCCGGGGATATTCCGACGGGAGCGGTCACCGCGCTGCTCAGTGCACCGCTGCTGCTGGTGCTGCTGTTACGCCAGCGGGTGACGGGGTCACCGGTAGTTCAGCCTGCCGCCCCGGCGGTTACGCGGTTTAATACCCGACAGCTGGGCATTTTGTTGCTGCTTTTAGCGCTGGCGCTGCCTGCTTCGCTATGGCTGAACCGCGAACCGCCGGGTGCGCTGACCTCACACCTGCTGGCCTGGCGCTGGCCGAGAATGACCGGCGCGCTCTGTGCCGGAGTAATGCTGGCCTGCGCGGGCGTACTGATCCAGCGGCTGACCGGCAACGTCATGGCCAGCCCGGAGCTGACCGGCATCAGCAGCGGTGCCGTGCTGGCGGTGCTGTTGACCGTTCTGTTCACGCCGCTGCCAATGGCCGCGATGCTGCCGTCGGCGATAGCGGGCAGCATCATCGCCATGCTGCTGCTGTTAGTGTTTGGCGCACGCAGCCGGTTTAACCCGCAGAAGGTGGTGCTGATCGGCCTGAGCCTGACCAGCCTGGCCGGGGCGCTGAATATGCTGCTGATGCTCAGCGGCGATCCGCGTGCGCTGATGCTGCTGAACTGGAGCACCGGCTCTACCGCCGGGATTAATGCCGAAATGGCGATTGAAGCCCTGATTGCCGCCGTCGTGCTGTGCCCGCTGGCGCTGCTGATGCAACGCTGGCTACAGCTGCTCGGCCTCGGCCAGCTCACCGCGCAGTCGCTGGGAATCCATTTATCGCGCACCAATCTGCTGGTGCTGCTGTTGATATCGCTACTTACCGCCGCCGGCACGCTGCTGGTGGGGCCGCTGAGTTTTATCGGCCTGCTGGCCCCGCAGTGTGCCAGGTCGCTGGGCGTGCGGGCATTGCGGCATCAGCTCTGCGCCGCCGCACCGATCGGGGGAACGCTGATGGTGCTGGCCGACTGGCTGGGGCGCAATATTGCCTGGCCCTGGCCGGTTTCCGCCGGACTGTTGACCGCCTTTATTGGCGCACCCTGGTTTCTGTGGCAGTTTTCCAGAACGGTGAGCCGCTAGGCTTGGTGGAAAGAGTGACTGGTCAGCATTTCCGCGCCGTCATCGGTCGCTTTCAGCATCAGCTTTTCACCGGTTTCCCGATTGCCCGTGTTTAACGCTTACAGCAGCAGATGGTAGTTATGATGCCCCGGTGCATATGTCCGCTCCCGGAACAAAGTGGACTGTTGCATCAGAAAAGGTCTGTATGGTGGGTATAGCGCAACCGGCTGGCTGATGCAGCCGGTTGCAGAGGTACGATATTAGAACGTTTCCCAGTTGCCCTCACCGGCCACCGGGGTGACAGCCGGTTTACGTAGCGCAGGTTGCAGCGGTTTTGGCAGCGCCGCGACAGGGGCCGTGATGTTAACCGCCTTATTCACCCGGAAGACGGCAACGGCCTGGGTCAGACGGCTGGCCTGAACTTCCAGCGCGGCGGCGGCGGCGGCAGATTCCTGCACCAGCGAGGCGTTCTGCTGGGTGACGCGATCCATTTCGGTCACCGCCGTGCCCACCTGGTCGATCCCCTTACTCTGCTCGTCTGAAGCCGATGAGATCTCACCCATGATGTCGGTAACGCGGGTCACCGCATTGACGATTTCCGTCATGGTTTCACCCGCCGTGCCGACCAGCGCAGAACCGCTGTCCACCCGCGCCACGGAGTCCTCGATCAGTCCTTTAATCTCTTTCGCCGCCTGGGCGCTGCGCTGTGCCAGATTGCGCACCTCACCGGCTACCACCGCAAAGCCGCGCCCCTGCTCCCCGGCCCTCGCCGCTTCCACCGCCGCGTTCAGCGCCAGAATGTTGGTCTGGAAGGCAATACCGTCAATCACGCTGGTAATATCGGCAATTTTCTTCGAGCTACCGGCAATGTCGCTCATGGTTTTCACCACGCCATCCACCACCTTGCCGCCCTTCAGCGCCGTATCGGAAGCGCTGCGCGCCAGCTGCGAAGCCTGACGGGCATTTTCGGCGTTCTGTTTCACCGTGGCGGTCAGCTGCTCCATACTGGCGGCGGTCTGTTCCAGCGACGCCGCCTGCTGTTCAGTTCGCGCGGAGAGATCGTTGTTTCCGGCGGAGATTTCACTGGCTCCGGTATAGATCGCATCCGATCCGTCGCGCACGTCACTCACCGTACGCACCAGCGACTGCTGCATATCTCGCAGACTGCCGGCCAGCTGGCTCATCTCATTGCGCCCTTCCACCTCAATCGGATGGGTCAGGTCACCGCCAGCGATATGGCTGATATGCGTAATACTGGTTTGCAGCGGTTTGATCAGGATACGGTTCAGGCCAATCCAGCACAGCACGATGGTGACCACCACCAGCACCAGTACGCTACTGATAACCCACAGCATGGTGCGGTACGCCTTGTCGTTATCCGCCACACCCTGCAAGGTGACCACGTTCTGCGCACTGCGCCAGGCGGTATACGAAGCCTTCAGTTTATTCTGGTTCTGCTCCACGTTGAGCTTAAACATCTGGTCCAGCTGCCTGCTGTCCATCAGTTGCAGCATCTGCGCCAGCGCCTGCGAATAGGCGACGTAATCGTCTTCCATGGTTTTGGTTATGGTCGCATCGACGCCTTTGGTATCGGGGATAGCCTGATAAAAAGCAAAGGTTTTGTCAGCACTGGCCAGCAGTTCTTTACCCTGCGCGCTGATGGTGGCGAGCGAGGTGGTGTTACTGGTGACCGGCGCGGCACCGCCGTTTTGCGCATCGGTTTGCAGGCGCAGCATCCCCCGGTTTACCGCAATACGGGTCTGGTTTAACAGCACCCAGGCATCGGTGAAGGACGATACGTTCTCACTGGCGTTCTGCGCAACGGAGAAGTTATTTTTGTCGCTGGTCAGCGCATTAATGAACAACCCTCCGGCCAGCAGTTGCAGCGAGCCTAAAACCAGCAGCACCAGCAACAGGCTGGTGACGACTTTGATACGTTTGAACATGGCAAACCTCAGTAAAAAAGTGACGCTGTAACGCCTGTATCGGCGTGGTTATAAAATTCTTTATGTGGCTGTAATCAGGTTTGTCAGACTGAAATACCGGCTTAATCGTTGTGGCAGTATTTCATCGCGGGAAAAAGGGGTGAGCAACGCGTTTAATAACGGGCCTGGATTACTGGTCAGCTGAGGGGCCTGCCCGACTACTCAGGCCCCGGCGACACAGCCCGTCAGGATCAGGCGCTGCGCAGCGTATCCATCAACGCCATCTCTTCGCTGTTTAACAGCTTCTCAATATCCACCAGAATCAGCATCCGCTCGCCCAGCGCGCCCAGCCCGGTCAGATACTCAGTAGACATAGTGACCGCGAATTCCGGGGAAGGTCGGATCTGATCCTGAGTCAGTGACAGCACGTCAGAGACGCCATCCACCACGATCCCCACCACGCGCTGTTGCAGATTGAGCACGATCACCACGGTGTTGTCGTTGTACTGCACACCGGGTTGTTCGAACTTAATGCGCAGGTCGATAATCGGCACAATCACACCGCGCAGGTTAGTCACGCCTTTAATAAACGGTGGCGTGTTGGCGATGCGCGTCACCTGGTCATAGCCGCGGATCTCCTGCACTTTGAGGATATCAATACCGTATTCTTCTTTACCCAGTGTGAACACCAAAAATTCCTGGCCTACCGTTTCGCCAGCAAGTTTAGTGACAGTTGCCATTCCAGTCATAGTTATACCCTTAATCGGTTATAGTCAGGCTGCGGCTCCCGCCACACGCTTTTCACGGTTGAGAGATTGCAAAGCCGATACATCGACGATCAGCGCCACGCTGCCATCACCGAGGATGGTGGCTGCCGATATGCCCGGAACTTTGCGATAGTTGCTTTCCAGATTTTTTACCACCACCTGGTGCTGACCAATCAGTTGATCAACCAGCAGTGCATAGCGTTTTCCTGCGCTTTGCAGGATCACCACGATGCCCTGCGTCGCTTCAGTTTTCGCGCCCTGCACGTCAAAGACGTTCCACAGTTCGACCAGCGGCAGATACTCACCGCGCACTTCCAGCACGCGCTCGCCCCCGGCCAGCGGATGCAGGTCATTTGCCTGCGGTTGCAGGGATTCCATTACCGCATTCAGCGGCAGAATAAAGACTTCATCCGCCACGCGCACTGACATGCCGTCGAGGATCGCCAGCGTCAGCGGCAGCAGGATACGGATAGTGGTGCCCTTGCCCTGTTTCGAAGCAATTTCGACATGCCCACCCATCTCCTGAATGTTACGTTTCACCACGTCCATGCCAACGCCACGTCCGGAAACGTCCGTCACCAGCTCCGCCGTCGAGAAGCCCGGCGCAAAGATCAACATGCCGACTTCTTCATCGCTCATCGACTCACTGACCGGCAGGCCGGAAGAGAGCGCCTTGGCAAGAATACGTTCCCGGTTCAGACCGGCACCGTCATCCACCACTTCGATACAGATGTTGCCGCCCTGGTGTTCCGCAGAGAGCGTCAGATTACCCACCGCCGCTTTACCGGCAGCCAGACGTTTTTCCGGTGACTCAATACCGTGGTCGAGGCTGTTGCGCACCAGGTGCGTCAGCGGATCGATAATGCGTTCAATCAGACTTTTATCCAGCTCAGTAGAGCTACCCAGCAGAGTCAGCTCCACCTCTTTCCCTAGCTTGCTGGCAAGGTCACGTACCAGACGCGGGAAGCGGCTGAAGACATACTCCATCGGCATCATACGAATTGACATCACCGACTCTTGCATTTCACGCGCGTTACGCTCCAGCTGCCCCATGCTGTTCAGCAGGTCACCATGCGCAACCGGGTCCAGCTCTCCAGAACGCTGTGCCAGCATCGACTGGGTGATCACCAGCTCGCCCACCAGGTTAATCAGCTGGTCTACTTTCTCCACCGCCACACGGATGCTGGTGGATTCGCTGGCCTTCGGCGCGGCAGGTTTTTTCGCCGCTTCGCGCTTCACCGCCGGAGTGATTTCGCTGACGCTGGCAAGTTTTGCTACCGGTGCCGCTTCTTCCTCAGCAACCGGTTCTGCTGGTGCGGCCGCTTCAACGGCAGGGGCAGCAGGTTCGGCTCCGGCGTTGAGGAACTTAATCTGGGATTCGTCAATCACGAAGCAGAGCACGGCCACGATATCATCGGGGCTGACGGACGAGTCCAGCGTCACCTCAACAGAGGTTTCCCCTTTCAGCACATCGGATACGCTGCCCAGATTGCCCAGCTCTTCCAGCATCAGCGGGATTTCAGCGGGTTTCAGGTCAAGCAGCGCCAGACGCAGGCCCGCAGGAGAGGTGGCTTCTGCCGCCACAGGCGGCTCTGCTGCCAGCTTTTTCGCCGGCGCGATGGTTTCGCCTTTGGCTTCCAGAGCCAGCTGACGCAGCGCCTGACAGATGTACTCAAACGTCGCGGCATCGGGTTCCGAGGCGGTTTTATAGGCATCCAGCTGTTCTTGCATAATATCTTTCGTTTCCAAAAACAGGTTGATGATATCGGTGCTCAGCTGCATTTCACCGCGCCGGGCACCGTCAAGAATGTTTTCCAGAATATGCGTGGTTTCCTGCAATACAGTGAAACCAAAGGTCCCCGCGCCGCCTTTAATTGAGTGGGCTGCGCGGAAGATAGCATTCATCTGTTCCGCATCCGGTTCCTGCGGGTCGAGGCCCAGCAGGTGTTGTTCCATGTCGGCCAGTAACTCGTCGGCCTCATCGAAAAACGTCTGATAAAAATCGCTGATATCCATGCTCACGGTATCACCTCTGCTGTGAGTCGCGACCGGTCTGCGCCGCAGCATCAGGCCGTCCCGAGGAAAATGCTCTCGGTGCAGTCTGGCTTGCTGCCGGCTCAGCCTTTGGTGGTTGAGGGGCTGGGTTATTGTTGGCATCCGACGGTATTGACGGTGCCACTATTTCTTTAAGACCGGTTGTGTCGCCACCGCTGAATTGAACCGCGTCACTTTCCGAGTTTTCTTTTTCAATCTGCATTTCGGTGTCATGGTTCAACACCAGTAAACTGATGCGGCGATTAACGGCATCATTGGCGCCGCGATTTTTTAATTTCATGGTGTCAGCCATGCCAAGCACCCGCAGCATCTTGCCGGCATCCAGCCCGCCCATCACCAGTTCGCGACGTGAAGCATTAGCGCGATCGGTTGACAGTTCCCAGTTGCTGTATCCCCGGTCACCGGTGGCATACTGGAAATCATCGGTGTGTCCGGCCAGACTGATTTTGTTCGGAATATCATTCAGGATTGGCGCAATCGCCCGCAGAATGTCACGCATATAGGGTTCCACCTCCGCACTGCCTGTTTTGAACATCGGCCGGTTCTGGCTGTCGATAATCTGAATACGTAACCCTTCTTCCACCATATTGATGATCAGATGCGGGCGTAGCGCTTTCAGTCGCGGATCGGCTTCAATCAGCTGATCCAGCTTTTCACGCAGGCGGTTAAGACGGATCTCATCCAGCTTGCGTTTTTCCGCATCCATATCGACCACTTTATGCACTTCGCCGCTCTGCTGTGTCACATCCTGGCCGCCGCCGGGGATGACGCTGACGCTTTCACTGTTGCGACTTCCGCCGGTCAGCGCCACCTTCAGCGGGGTTTTAAAATATTCCGCAATACTGGCGCGCTCTGAAGGGGTGGAGATGGAAATCAGCCACATCACCATAAAGAACGCCATCAGCGCGGTCATAAAGTCAGCGTAAGCAATCTTCCATGAACCATGCCCGCCTTCATGGCCTTTATGCTTCTTTTTCCTGACCAGAATGATGGGATGGTTATTGTGTTTCATGCGTCCTGATCCGAAGTCTGTTTCGCTGGTGTCTTGGCGTTACGTACATGTTCTTCCAGCTCGGTAAAGGATGGCCGGTCGGTTGAATAGAGTGTTTTACGACCAAATTCCACCGCGATTTGTGGCGCATACCCATTCAGACTGGACAGCAACGTCACCTTAATGCACTGCATCATCTTGGTGGTTTCCGCACATTTCTGTCGCAACACCCCGCCAAGAGGAGAAATAAAGCCATATGCCAACAGAATGCCTAAGAAGGTTCCCACCATCGCATGGGCCACCGAAGCGCCCAGCTCTGCGGCAGGTCGGTCGGCAGCCGCCAGCGTGTGTACCACCCCCATTACCGCCGCCACGATACCGAAAGCGGGAAGTGAATCGCCCATCGATTGCAGCGCGGTGGCCGGTACTTCACATTCGTGTTCGTAGGTTTCAATCTCTTCGTCCATTAACGCTTCGATCTCAAAGGCGTTCATATTGCCGCTGACCATCAGTCGTAAATAATCGGTAATGAAGTCCACTAATCTTTTATCGGCAAGGATGCGCGGGTAATTAGCAAAAATTTCACTTTCCTGCGGATTATCAATATCGGCTTCCAGCGACAACATCCCCTGCTGACGCGATTTCGCCATCAGACGATATAACAGCGCCATCAGGTCCATGTAGACCGACTTGTTATATTTCGCCCCACGCATCAACAGCGGCAGAGATTTCATGGTGGCTTTAATTGCCTTACCGTTATTCCCCACAACAAATGCGCCAATTGCCGCCCCGCCAATAATCAGCAGCTCAGAGGGTTGATAAAGCGCGCCAAGCTCGCCGCCTACCATTGCGAATCCGCCCAACACCGATCCGAGGACCAGGATATAACCCAAAATAATTAACACGATAAATCCTTACGTCTGCTGACGTGTGGGTGGAAGACGTTCAGACCGCCGCAGATTGATATTACCGGCCGTGGACAAAAAAAAAGCAGCGGTTAAAAACCGCTGCTGGATCCATTCCACGTGGCAAACTCAATTAAACGGCTTGTTTAACCTGTTCATCCAGCAGTTGTGAAATGTTATCGGCAGAATCTGCGATAAGTTTACGTCTTTTTACCGCACGAGAAGGCGGCTGGCACAGGCTGCAAACAAAGCTGCCAACAGGCTGATGCGCATGATTTATAAAGCTTCCGCCGCAGCATTTGCAGTCATTAAGTTCCAGCATTCCGCTCTCGACGAAACGTACCAGTGTCCAGGCGCGGGTCAGCGCCAGCAGCGGCCCTTCTTCCTGCTGTTGCGGACACTGTTCCAGGTAGAGGCGATACGCTTTAATCACCGCATCGACACCTTTGCTCAGGCCGCTTTTCAGTAAATACTGCCAGGCGTTACAGAACATCGAGGCATGAATATTCTGTTCCCAGGTCATAAACCAGTCGGTAGAAAAAGGCAGCATACCTTTTGGCGGTGGGCTGCCGCGCAGTTCTTTATATAATTTAATTAAACGACCGCGACTGAGCTGGGTTTCACTTTCCAGCATCTGAAGACGTGCGCCGAGGGAAATTAATTTCATTGCCAGCTGAATATCACGCGCTTCCTGAACAATACTTTTTTCGCTCATTAACTCGCCCTCTTTTTAGGCAGTTCATCTTTCTTATCAGAGACGCTGCGCAGTAAACGGCTGGATAATAAAATGCCGGTGTGAATCTGTTGCAGGTCATCCACACGAGATTCCTGGGTCAGGCGATTAATTGTATTGTGGTCAGTGAAGCGAAACTGACACACCAGTTGATTGGTTTCAGCCAGCTTGACCATTTCTGGCAAGGTTAACTGAGAGAGGGCATCGGCCATGGCTTCGTCAATACCCAGACGAAACATTGCAGAGGCTTTTTCCTGGTTAATAAGACGCTGTGCAAGCAGTAAATATGACAAGTTAATGTCGTAGATATGTTTTAGTAATTCTGATGTACCCATTTTTTCCCATCCCACTGTCACGACTTAAACGTTTACGGATTGCGCCGCTACCTGATTACTGACTGGTAAATCTGAAGATGGCAAAAAATTTAGTGGCCATAGCCAAACGCTTGCAAAGCTGAGGGCAACCCAAAAGAGGTAGCCATACAGAAAGTAGTCATAAACTCATTTTGCCAGTTACTGCTCCGACGTTTTCTTGCTTTTCCCTGGCTTCACCCTACTGAGCCTTAGTCATTCTTAAGACTATTCCGAAAACAAAGCAACTTTATATGCTCTGATTTACGGATTCAACGTGAGCCAGGCTAAATTTTAGATAAAGTGTGATCTGCGTCACATTTTTTGGGGTGTTTTGATCAAAAAAACCTAAAGCAGGACTGTTCATTAGTTTACTAACTAACCATTTTCGTCAATTTTTGTTAAATTTCTGCCTTTTCGGCGCATCAGCAAATGGAACTCATTCATTCTCAGCAAATAGCACCGTTAAACAGGGTGTAAAATGATAAAACATAAATAATTAACTGCCCTAAGAAATAATATCAGGATTATATCCTGATAAATCCATCAGGAAGGGGTAAAAAATTAAATTTACAAATGTGACTATCACGCCTGTATTGAAGTAAAAAAATGTGACACAGCGCAAATTTTTTCCGGCAAGTGTTGGTCTTTTGTAAGGCGTGGTGGGTAAGTGTTCAGCGGATGAAAGAAGATGTAACAGGGAATTACATTAATATTATGAATGTATTGGCGAATTCCAGGACTGCACCATGAGTATCGGCTGGTGCAGCATTTTCTTTAATAAAAATGGCACTTTTTTCCTGTTTTTATTTTCACTGGCCCTTTTTACGGCCATCTGACGGCCTGAATTTGCCTTAAAAGCAAAAAAAAAAGAGCGATCCGGGATCGCTCTTGTTCATTTCTGGCACAGATTATGCGGGGCGCGGAAACGTCGCCACCTTATTACCCTGAGCAGAATGCTCACTACGCAACGGTAACGCCTGTAAATCCTTCAGGTAGGATTTCTGCCACTGGGTGATATCGTTTTTACGTAATACCGCCATCATGTCGTTGTAGCGTGAGATACGCTCGTTTAACGGCATGGTCAGCGCCTGGTTAAGCGCAGCAGCCACTTCATCGCGATCGTAAGGGTTAACAATCAACGCCGACGTCAGTTCGTTAGCGGCACCGGCAAAACGGGACAGCACCAGTACGCCAGGGTCCTTTGGATCCTGAGCAGCGATGTACTCTTTCGCCACCAGGTTCATACCATCCCGTAGCGGCGTGACCAGACCAATATCCGTCAGGCGGAAAATCTTCATCAGCAGACGCCGGTCAAAATGCTGATTCAGGTAATAAAGAGGCGTCCAGCCGAGCGTGCCGTACTTACCATTGATGCGTCCGGCTTCTGTTTCCAGCTGATGACGGATGTCCTGATAGGCCTGAACGTCGCCACGCGATGTCGGCGCAATCTGCGAATAGCGGATTTTCCCGCGATGCTCAGGATAATTCTCCAGTAAGGCTTCATAGGCCAGGAAGCGCTCCGGCAGCCCTTTGGAATAATCAAGACGCTCGCAGGCGATAATATTCTTTGCATCACCGAGATCTTTTTTCATCGCCGCCATTTTCGGCGGTAATGGCCCTTCCGCCATTTCGCTGATACTGTCCGGCTCAATGCCAATGGGATAGACCTCGGTAACAAAGTGCTGACCAAACGCCTGATGCTGTTTTCCTTTCCCGCGCAGCTGGGTACAGAGTGACAGACATTCGAGGAATGCGGTGCGGTCACTTTCTGTCTGGAAGCCCAGCAAATCGTATTCACACATCATTTCCAACAGTTCGTTGTGCGGCGGCAGCGCATTAAAGATTTCCGGCGTGGGGAACGGAATGTGCAGGAAGAAGCCGATGCGGTTCTGTACCCCCAGTTTGCGCAGCGCGGCGGCAAACGGCAGCAGATGATAATCATGGATCCAGATCACATCATCCGGCTTTAACAGCGGTAGCAAGCGGTTCGCCAGCATTTTATTGACGCTCTGATACCCTTCCCACGCTTCGCGTTGATAGTTAACCAGGTCGAGACGGTAGTGAAAAGCGGGCCAGATGACCCCGTTGGAGAATTGCAGGTAGTAAAGATCGTAATCGTTCTGATTAAGCCCCAGCGAGGCGTATGTCACGCCGTCCTGCTCAAACAGGTTCAACTCCTCGTCATCTTCGCCTATTTCATTGATTTCGCCGTTCCAGCCAAACCACAAGCCTCCGGTAGTTTTCAGCGCATCCATAATGCCAACGGTAAGACCGCCTGCACTGACTTTTGATCCATCGGGAACAGCGATGCGGTTAGATACGACCACTAAACGACTCATAACCTTGACTCCTTACCGACGTTGTATCGTCTTTGTCTAATTTTAATCGTATTTGTGCCAGCCAGTGACCAACGGCCGCGACATCCGGCAGGCGATACCCTGCCTCGGTCTGGCCTTCACCGACTTTGACTGAAATACCGTCCATGGCATTGACCGCGGTAAATGCTGCTTCGTCGGTCAAATCATCACCAATAAATACCGGCGTTCTGCCGGAGAACGGGGCCTGCTGCATAAATGCTGCAATGGCAGCCCCTTTGTTAACCCCTTTGGGTTTAATTTCCACCACGCATTTTCCGGGTTGCAACGTCAGTTGCGGAAAGCGGGCAACCATGGACTCCGCCAGCGTCAGTACCTGTGACTGATACTGTTCTGCACGGCGATAATGTAGGGCAAAGGCCATGCCTTTAGTTTCAAGCTGAGTTCCCGGCATCGTGGCCATTGCCTCCGAAAGCCGGGAAGTAAGCGCTGCTGCCACCTCATCCGGCAGAGTGTGGCGTTCGAGCCGATCGCTGGCATCGCGACGCTCGGCACCATGCACCCCCGCCAGCGGCAGGTGCAGGGGGGCGACCAGCGCATCCAGCTCGCTGATGGGACGGCCTGAAACCAGGGCCAGCGCGCCTTCACTGACGTGGGCCAGCGCCGCCAGACTGGTAATAACCGGCTCAGGGATAAAAACTTCGTCCGGACGTGACTGAATGGTAGCCAGCGTGCCGTCGACATCAAAAAAGAAGGCGTAGCGCACCTTCCGGGATAAATCAGGTCCGATACCGTTCTGAGTATTCACACTATTCCTCCTGATAAAAAGTCTCATCACCACGGCGTGTTCAGTCCGGTAGCACGATCTTCAGCGACCATTGGCTGGCCGGAACATCCGTATCGCATGAGAAAAAGAGTGGTCAGGGACAGCGACAGCGAATAATCAGAAAAGAGATTATTCAGCAGCAGATGAAAAAGCATACGTGCGGGCAGATTTCAGTAATGTTCTGTTTCCCTCTTCGCTGGTCTGCACGACAGGTGCATCTGACCTCACCCCATTGTCATTTACGCGACAATACGTTTTTAAGTATAGACCCTGGTAAGGGTTCTGCCAGACAAGGTAGCGGCAGAGAAAAGACAGGGCTGGTCCGGCTTCAGTACCGGCCACTCAGACGGGGCAAAAAATCCTCTGCGCTGCATGACACCTCAACGTTCTTCAGGCGACCGGCCGCATCCACAACGCGTTGGTATCCACCCCGTCCCAGCAGTCTGAATCTTCAGGACCGGAAATCCTGTCCAGGCACTGGCTGTCGGCCAGATCCACCATCTGCCGACCAAGATACTGGCGGGTCTTCAGGGAGTAAAAAACGCAGACTTTCGGTTGCAGCAATGACTCTCCCCCCTGCTCCGCCACTACCGCCACCCGCCCGGAGGCCAGACGTACGACAGAACCCACCGGGTAGATGCCCACCGCTTTTACAAAGGCATGAAAGATTTTACGGTCAAAATGGCCCTGCCAGCTCGCCATCTGACGCATGGCGCTGGCCGGGTTCCAGCCTGCCTTATAGGGCCGGTCTGAGGTGACCGCATCATAGACGTCACAGACCGCCGCCATCCTTGCCAGCTGAGAGATAGCCAGCCCCTTCAATCCGTGGGGATAACCGCTGCCGTCCATTTTTTCATGATGATGCAGGGCCACGTCCAGCACCTCTTCATTTTCACCGCTTTGCCGTAACAGCGCCTCACCGGCCTCCGGATGCTGCTTCATCAGGGTAAATTCTTCTGCGGTCAGCTTGCCGGGCTTGTTAAGGATTGCCAGCGGAATCGCCGCCTTGCCGACATCGTGCAACAGCCCGGCGGTTCCGGCACAGCGGATGTGCCACTCACTCAGTTGCAGCTGCCGCGCCAGCGCCACCATCAGCGCACAAACCGCCACCGAGTGCAGCCAGGTGTAATCATCATGGGTTTTCAGCCGCACCACGCTGAGCAGCGCGACCGGGTGGCGACTGACGGAGTTACCGATTTCGTCCACCAGCGGCAGAGTGCTGACCGTATCGATGGTGCGCCCCAGCCGGGCTTCACTGAACATCTCCCTGACCTGCTCTTTCGCCCGCAGACAGAGGGCTTCGGCCTGCATAATCTCCTGATGAATACCCTGTGCGGTGTGGATGCTGGCGTGATCGCTGTCGCTTACCGCCGGACCGCACCCTTTGTCGAGGTCAATCCATACGGCCTGAATGCCGTTGGCTGCGATAGTGTGAATTTGCTGTTCAGTGGTCAGCAACATATCGTTATGCACCAGAGGATCTTTCAGCCAGAAAACCTCCAGCTTGTGCACATACATCCCGGTGCGCAGCTCATCAGTCTGAACTTTAATGATCATTGGCTTCTCCCCTGGGATACTGCCGGTCTCACTCTTCAGAAAAAATATCGGCCCGGCGGCGCAAAGCTTCAGTATTTACCGTTCAACAGACAGATCGTTTTAACCCCTTTCAGCGGCCATTTTTTCGCGGTTTGGTCAGGGCGTTACTTAATTCATACAGACGGTTGGTGGTCAACATCGGCACTTCCGGCGCGGCGGCAGCCAGGGCCAGAACAAGGATCTCAAGACAGATCAGTGGCGTGCCGTGCACCGGTATCTTCCCCGCTTCCGCGCTACGCGGGATCAGGATTACCGTATCAGCATAGTCAACGAAAGCCGCATCCGGCGTCCCGGTGAGGAGAATGACCGGCATTCCCAGCCGCTGCGCCTCGGATACGGTGGTGGTGCCTTCACGGTGGGCACTGCGCTGTGCCAGCATAATCAGCGCATCGCCCTTACGCATCGCTACCAGTTGTTCGCTCAGCCCTGCCCCGGTGCGGTTGAGTGCATAGGCAGGCGTACCATTACGGTTAAACAGCCGCACCGCATAGTCCGCCAGCAGAGATGAAGCGCCTATACCAAATACCGCTATGCGGCTGGCAGACTGGAGCAGCGTGGTGGCGCGGGAGATGGCAGCGCGATTGGCTTCGGTCGCCAGCATTTCACAGCTAATCAGATAACTGTTGAGGACAAAATCGGTGCTGGAATTGGTATCCGGCGTCAGGGCGCTGACGGTCGTCGCCAGCCGGGCCGGGAAGCTCAGGGTGTCGATCAGTCCGCCTTTCAGCACATTTTTTACATCGCGCAGTCCGGAGAACCCCAGCGCCTGAATAGCACGGATCACCGTGGCGTCAGAGGTGTGTGTCCCGGCGGCGATCTCAATGGCGGTCATATTCAGTACGGCAGTGCGGTGCTGGTCAATATACTCAGCCACCGCCAGCAGCCGTGGCGACAGCAGATGACGGCAGGCGCGCAGGCGCTCACCATACAGGTCAGGATGATTGCCGGAAGGAAGCGTTGAGGTTTTCACATCGTAACCAGAGTGTTAAATAAAGATCAGTCTACAACAGCCGCAACTTTTAACGCCATGCTGATTTTTAGTCGAAGCTCAGGCTGTGGCGCTTTACCGCCAGGCAAAGCGGCATCCGTGCCGTCCACCGGCTCAGAACAGAAAACCTGCCCTGAAGCTGAGACTGGTATCCTGGCGGAATCCCTGCTCAACCGACAGATCGCGTCCCGCCGAGATCTGCAACTGGATCCCCGGGGTAATAAAATGCGCTGCCGATACCCGCAGGTAAGTGGTGTCGAGCCGGTCATGCTGGCGCACGCCGTCAATGCGGCTTTCGGCACCGGTTATCCAGCCCCCACCGACGCCAAACTGGGTTGCGGGCGACAGGCTGTAACGCAGCCAGGCCTGATACTGATAACGCGGTTGCTGTTGCAGGGTGGCATCACCAGCCCCGTAGCGGCTGTTGCTGCTTACCCAGGAGACATCTGCCCCATTCTCAACCGCCCAGGCATCCGAAAAATGGTGGATCCACACCCCCTGCATCAGGTATCGCCAGCGATTCTCGCCGACGTTTATTGGCTTGTCGTTATCGTAAGCCCCGGTTGGCGCATAAATAAACGGGGCCAGCGAGAGAATATCGCGCCCATCGCCGACGGGGTCGACTTTCACCGGCAGGCCAAAAATGATATCACCCGCGCCGGATGCCTCCCCCAACGCCGCCGCTTCGCCGCCTGCACTGACGCTGGCCCACGGCAGGATCACCTGTGGCTCAATGCTGATATTCTCCTGCGGTCGCCAGGCGTGGATATAGCGCAGCAGCATAGCCGTGGAGCGTAACCGGTTATCGCCTGCCACTTTGCTGCCCTGCGACCAGAGCGTATCGCTGTGCGTATACTGGAAATAGGTCAGGAACAGATTTTTGTCTGCGGGCAACATCTCATAATCGCCCGGCGCGAATTCCAGCGCGTGGGCCGTCGGCATCACCGCTAACAGGGCCAGGATGCTTATTTTTTTCATTGTTTTTCCCCCAGGCTGTGCGCCATCAGACCGCTGTGTGGATGGCAATTGATGTAGCTGAAATGTTGTGCACTGGCTGGCACCACCACAATTTCATGCCACAAGCGCAGGGTGATATTGAAGTTCAGCTCCTTCACGTAGCGCATGAATCCACCAAAAATGGCGACATGGGTGGGATGGCTGCGGGCCCAAAGTTCCAGCGCCGCCAGATCGCTGAAATGCGCCAGCCCGAAGGTTTTTTCTGTTTCAGCGCCGCTGACCCTGTCCAGCGCCGTCATAAAGCGACAGCTCAGGCAGCCGATGGTCGCCCCCTCGTCGCGCAAAAAATCCATCCCTTCGCGCAGCACCGGTGCGACTTCAGCAAGATATTTGCGGCGCTCCTCCTGCCCGGTGGCTGACCAGTCCTGGCCGGAGCGGATCAGGCAAAGATTCTCCCGCCCGTCCAGCGTCACCCGCCGCCCCTGTGACTGGCGGCGTTGAGGCAGCGTGCTGCCCGCTAATTCTGCGCGCTGTGCGACAGGAAGCCGGTCGCGGGCGCTGCCCCAGTAACCGTGCTCCTGCATTTCATCACTCATCCCGCTGGCAAGGTGCGCCACGCCCTCCTTTGATGCGCGGTCGGAAAAGATGGTTTCAAAGCGATCGGCTGTCGGGCACACCACCTCAAGAAAATAGCCGCAGGATCCCTCCTCCCGCTGCGGTGAGGTCCACCAGCTGTGGAAACCACTGCTGTGTTGCCACTGGTCAAACTGCTGCGGCGAAGCCCAGTAAGCAATGGCAACCAGATTATGAAAACCCATCGCGTCCTGACAGCAGGCGGTATCCCAGTGCAACGGCCCGTCCGGCTGCGCAAAGCGCGTGGTTACCGGATGCAGATCCGCCAGTGAGAGTGGCGTTCTGGCCTGCACGCCGAAATACGCCATCACCACCTGTCCGGTCAGCGGGGTAAAACGGGCGGTCCACGCCGGAAAAGGCGGCTGGTAATTCTCAGGCAGCGTCGCGGGATGTTCTCGCGCCACGCGCAGATGTTGCGGAATGGCTGATTCCATTTTATTCCTCCCCGGCTTCCGGCAGTTCAATCCACTGCCGGGCGACAGTTTCATCAGCGGTGACCAGCGGCCGGTTTGCCGCCGGATTAAACAGCAGGCGGGTCACATCAGGCCGCGAGTAGTGCCCGACCGGATCGGCGGCAAATTTGGCACAGGTGATGGCTGCCGGTTGCAGAGTGGCAATCAGCAGACCTTCTTCATTTTCTGCCAGCGGCGTAGCCAGTTCACCGCCGTCCGGGCCGTAAATCCGCGCATGGCCGCCACCGGCGCTCAGCAGCTGCTTTTTGCTGTCGTCGCTGCACAGCTGCGCCACCATCTCTGGCGACACGATGGCGCAGGGGGCAATGACAAAACACTGCCCTTCTGCGGCATACAGGCGGGAGGCGGCGGTGTTCACCTCCGGTCCCAGGGCGGCGGTCGCCCCGCTGTACAGGCTGAAGCTGGGCCAGGCGGCAATGTGGATCTCCTGGTGCTGTGCATACATGGCGTAGCGGGTCAGCGGTTGCAGATGCTCCCAGCAGCACAGCGCCCCCATCACCCCTAACGGGGTATCCCAGGTGGTCAGTGACGAGCCGTCGCTTTCGCCAAAAAGTGTGCGTTCGACATGGGTGGCTTTCAGTTTTCGGCGGGTGCCGACGGTTTCGCCATTGTTGTCAATAATCCATTGCGAGATGTACAGGCTGCCGTGGTCGCGCTCACTGAATCCCAGCACTACCCAGATATTGTGTTCCCGCGCGGCGCTGGCAATACGCCGGGCCTGCACGCTGTCCAGCACCAGCGAATTCTGATGATACTGATACACCATCGGCATATTTGCTGCCGGAGAGTCCAGCCACAGAAACCACGGATAACCAGGGATCCAGGTTTCCGGAAACGCGATCAGTTCAGCGCCACTGGCCGCGGCCTGTTTAATCAACTCAAGGGTTTTATCTACGGTCCCTTGCAGATCCATCCAGACAGGGGCCGCCTGTACACAGGCCACGGTAATCGGTTTGTTCATCATTTTTTTGTACTCCTGAAACTGAAATGGGCAGGAGAACGTTATAGCCGCCGCCGTGGCCGGGGCGATATGACAGGAAGGAACCAATCATTGTCTGTCAGGGAACAACCGGGTGTTCCACCGCTGCGTCCTGAATCTCGCAAGGTTATGGAACAAAGTTTGCATTGACCATTGCAGTACGAGTGGAGGAGCAAGCGATGCAGACCTTTGATACCGGGGCCGTGGCCTGGGCCGACCGCAGTGATTACTGGCGCGATGCCATCAGTCAAACCTTTATCCCGCTGGAGTGCGCATTTGCTGACGGTGACCATCAGGGCCGCATCACCAGCGGCGTCTGGCAGGATCTGCGTATCTCCGAAATTGCCTGTAGCGCCCAGAATGTGTCGCGACGCCGCCGGGGGGCAGATAATCATCCGGATAATCTGATCCTGCTCAGCGTGGTCAGTCAGGGCACCACCTCGGTGGCTCAGGCCGGTCAGCAGGTTTCTCTGACGGCGGGTGAATTCGGGCTTTATGACACCCGTCAGCCCTATCAGCTGCACCTTGAAGGGGAATCGCGTCAACATGTGGTGCAGATTCCGGTGGAACACCTCTGGCAGCGGCTGGGAAAAACCGATCGTCTGTTGGCCTGCGTTTTTGGCAGCCAGCATCCGCTGGTGCCCTATTTACAAATGCTGCTGGCTAATCTGATGGCCCTGCCGGATAGCCTGCCACAACAGTATGCGGCGATGCTCTACGACCAGTTGCTGTCGCTGGTCAGCAGTATCATTTCTGACCAGTACAGAACCACCAGAAACCAGAACGGTAGCTGGCATGGATTGTTATTTCAGATAAAAATCATGATCAACAGCCATCTGGCGGAACAGAGCCTCTCCGCCAGCACGGTGGCGGCGAACTTTAACATTTCTCCCCGCTATCTGGCCCGGCTTTTTCAGAAAGAGGGCACCTCGTTCGGCAGGTATCTGCTCAGCCAGCGGCTGGAGAAATCCGCACAGGCGCTACGTTCGCCGCTGAACAGCCACACTCAGGTCAGCGAAATTGCCTGGCGAAACGGCTTCAGCGATATGTCGTGGTTTTCCCGGGAATTTCGCAGCCGGTTTGGCTGTTCGCCCACCGATTACCGGCAGGGCCACCAGCTGACGCTGGCAGAATAATCGGGGTAAAAATGGGCCATCCGGCAAAAATTTTCTCATCTTCAGCCCGACGGCATCAGCACGGTGAAAAAACGGGCAGCAGGCTGCGGCTGTAAATTTTATCCGACGACCGGCGCTTATTTCTTGCCAGAGTACTTTTCTGACTGGCCGCCGGAATAACCCCTGTTTTCCGGCTGTGCTTGTTGCCGGTTAAGCTCCCGGAATGCCGCAGAGAGCAGCGACAGCTGTTCAGCCAGCTCGCTCAGTTTCCGGGTCATCGCCTGGTTTTGTTCCGATAACAGCTGGTTGTAATTTTGTAACTGATGCAGCATCCCTCTCTGGCGGCAACACCACCAGCCAACGCTGACTATGCAACACAGCAACACACCGATTCCGCTGATGCTGAGCCAGGGCAGTAAAATCATCATTTATTCCACAGGTTCAGAAAAGAGAGAGCAGATATAGCATTCGGCCCGCGCAGAATCAGTCGCAAAAATTGCACCCGCCAATGCAATAAATAGCCGTCCCCTGTCCTTAACAGACCGTGCGCAGGCAGCCCGCCCGGCAGGAAATGTGCTGGCTGATGGCTATAATTGTGTCGCGGAAAGCGCCTTGCGCGCGATGCCTTTACGCCAACCAACAGCTGAGGAACCACTTTGATCAGATACAGCGTACTTTATCCCCACACCGCCAACGGCACCTTTGACCACGACTATTATCGCGACGTTCATCTGCCGCTGATCAAAGCCCGAATGGGCGACAAGCTGCTCTCTTACACGATTGACAGGATCACCGCCATGCCGGATGGCTCTGCCGCGCCCTTTGTGGCCGCCTGTCATCTGCTGTGCCAGTCGGAGGAAGCGTTGCAGCAGGGAATGAGCGGGCATGTTGATGAAATCGTCGCTGACGTGGCGAACTTTACCAATATCGCTTCGATAAAGTGGATTGCAGAAGTGAGGGAATAGCCGTTTGCGGCAATAAGCGGGCAGACGCGGCGGCGTTGAATGCCGCCCCTGCCCGCAGGCGTTACAACAGTTTTTGCTCTGCCAGATCCAGCGCGAAGTAGCTGAAAATCAAATCTGCACCGGCGCGTTTGATTGCGCCCAGGCTCTCCAGCACCACCTGCCGCTCGTCGATCGCCCCCGCCTGCGCGGCGAATTTGATCATCGCATACTCACCGCTCACCTGATAAGCCGCCAGCGGCAGCTCGGTGCGATCGCGCAGCTCACGGATAATATCCAGGTAGGCTCCGGCGGGCTTCACCATCAGCGAATCGGCACCTTCAGCCTGATCGATTAAGGATTCGCGGATTGCCTCGCGGCGGTTCATCGGATTCATCTGGTAGGTTTTGCGGTCGCCTTTCAGCGATGTTCCTGCCGCTTCACGGAAAGGACCATAAAAGGAAGAGGCGAACTTGGTGGAGTAGGACATGATGGCGGTATCGGTGAATCCAGCCTGATCCAGCGCATGGCGGATCGCCGCGACCTGCCCGTCCATCGCCGCCGACGGTGCGATAAAGTCGGCACCGGCATGGGCAGCGGCCACCGCCTGTCGGCCCAGATTGACCAGCGTGGCATCATTGTCCACCCCGTGGTCATGCAGCACGCCGCAGTGGCCGTGGCTGGTATATTCGCAAAAGCAGGTATCGGACATGACGATCATTTCCGGCACCGTCTGTTTACAGATACGCGCCATGCGCGAAACCAGACCGTTCTCCTGCCAGGTGTCACTGCCATCGGCATCGGTGTGATGTGAAATGCCAAAAGTCATTACCGCGCGGATACCTGCTCTGGCAATACGCTCGATTTCATATGCCAGACGCTTTTCGGGAATACGCAGTACGCCCGGCATGGCCTGAATCGCTTTGTAATCATCGAGCTCCTCTTCAACAAAAATCGGCAGAGCCAGGTCATTCAGGCTGAGAGTGGTTTCCTGAAACATCGAACGCAGGGAAGGCGTCTGACGCAGACGGCGTGGGCGTAAACCTGGAGAATAACTGGACAAAACAACCTCGTTTTAGCGACATAACTCCGGCGGCTGAGCACCGGAGTAAAAAAAGGAGAGGGCTAACACTATACCTCTGCACGCCGGGTGACAATCTTTCCCCGCCCCTAATTGCGACGACGGCACAGAATGCGCAGGCCTGCGAGCGAAGTTATCGCCCTTTTTGCCCATCAGCTGGCAGGCGGTATCACCACGCTGCGGATACCGCCAGATCCGTCATCAGGCACTGAACCCCGACAGCTTTTTACGAAACCAGGTCAGGCCGCTGTACAACGGGTGACAATACCAGACCAGGCTCATGCGCAGGCTGTGGCGGGTAATCTGCCGCGCCAGCGTATTTAACGGCAGCTGATACTCCTTCGGCACCACCATACGGTGTTTTCGCACCATCATCAGACAGCCGCTCATCACCGGAAAGTAGTAGCTGTCCAGTAGCTTGCTGTCCAGCGGCAGGCCCGCTGCCCGCAGCGCATTCTCCGTCCCTTCCCGCACGATAAAATAGTTTTTCACCCACGAAAAATCCCGGGTGCTCACCGACAGTGAACTCTGGGTATAACGCTTGAAATAGTAGGCGGTTGCGGTGAAAAACACCCGGCTGGCCTGCAGGTAGAGCGTAAACATAAAGGGAGCGTCTTCGTGGTTCTGCACCGGCAGAAACGCACTGTGCGTGCGGTCGATTAATTCACGGGAAATAACGCTGGACCACAACACCCGGTGCGCCGAGTTACTGGCAATCAGTTTGCGCAGCATCTCGCTGCCCCCGGCGAACTCCCCTTGCATGGCGCGGGTGTGCGTGCGGGTATACTTGCGCTGTTCGGCAGGAACGTCCGGGAACATCTCGGCGGAGAAGCCATACAGTTCCAGCTGCGGGCAGACCCGTTTTTCGCGGATAAAATCGGCAAACAGGGTCGGTGCGACAAGATCATCGGCATCCATAAAGTAGATAAAATCCCCGCTGGCCACCTCCAGACCTTTGTTACGGGCCGCACTCACCCCGGCATGGGTATTGCGTAACAGCCTGATATGCCCATAGCGCTGACAGTAATCCTCAATCAGTTGATCGGTGCCATCGGTCGAGCCATCATCAATAATGATTATCTCTTCCGGTGCGGAAGTCTGCTTCAGCAGCGAGTCAAGCGCCTCTGCCAGATACCTGCGCCCGTTGTAAACAGGCATAATCACCGACAGGGTCGGCTTCTGCACCAGGCCATAAACTGTGTTCATCTTTCCCCCCGAAAATTCAGTCGACCAAAGGTTGTGGTTTTGAGGTATCCGGTAACCTTGCTGTGAAACAGGCAACAAATGGCCAGATTGATAAAGCCAATGACGCCCAGATACAGCAGGTTCATCCAGCGGTTAACATTCCATTCGAAGGGAATGTACAGCGTGAGAAAGGCCACACAGGCCGAAACACCCCAAATCAACATCACGTCGCGGGTCAGCCACGGGATATGGATTCTGGGCGCAAATTTGCGGTGGACAATCAGCGCCCAGACCAGCAAATAAAAGATGTTCTGCCCCAGCCAGACCACGCCGGTTCCCAGCGCGCCGTACCAGATAGCAGCCAGAATATTCAGCGGGATCAGTACGATGGCAAAGACAGTGAAGCCTTTCATATGCAGGGACAGATTGCCGCTGACATATTGCAGGTTGTAAAGCAGGCCACAGATAGCCTGAATACCACTCCCCAGCGCATAGAGGGTCATGACCAGCCACATCTGTTCGCCAATCTGGGCATTCTGCGTCCAGGCCCAGATCAGCTGGGTGGGATACATGGCGATAGTGATGCTGAGCGGAGCCATAAAGATGCTCACCGCCTGGGTGGTCCAGCGGTAAAGGTCAAGCATCGGCCTGTCGCCCTTCTCGCTGCTGGTTTTCATTCCGGTCATACGCGGCACAATCGCCTGAATAATCGGGCTGCTGAGCATCACGATGCCGGTTGCCGCGGTCGCCACCACGGTGAAGGCACCATAGGTTGATAACGGCAGCGTTTTCGACAGGACCAGGCGGTCAATCTGCGAGATAAAGGTCCAGATAGCGCTGGAGAAGGCCGCGCCGAGCGCAAAGCGGATGAACGGCTTCACCACGCTGTTCAGGTCCGGCATCTTATCGCTGCGCGCGCTGCGGGGGACCAGTTGATAAGACTTCCAGATACAGCAGGCGGCCTCAGCGATGGAGATAACCAGCTGCCAGCCGAAGAAAAATATCACCGGGTTGCTGGCAAAGCGGATGACGAATACCGCCGCAAAGGTGCGCAGGGTAATAACAATGACATTCAGCGCATTCAGCCAGACCTGATGTTCATAGCCGACAATCACACTGCGAAACGGCCCGGTACGCCAGCGGATGGCGGCGGTCAGCACCATCACCGCCACGGCAATGATCAGATCCTGGTGAGGAATGGTGCGGGCATGCAGCCAGTGTGATGCAATCCACGGCGAAGCCAGCCAGCCCAGCACCACCAGCACCGCTGACGAAATCAGGAAAAATTTACCCAGCGTAGCGAACAGCGCAGGGAAATAAGGATTTTGTTGCCGATCGGCACGATAGCGCGCCGCTTCACGCAGCAACGTTGAGGAAATACCCACATCCAGCAATTGCAGCCAGGTGAGCAGAATTGAGAAAAAGCCAATCAGGCCATAGATTTCCATTCCCAGTTGGTGAATATAGAGCGGCACCACCAGAATTCCGGCCAACGTGGAATAGAGCTGACCAACATAATTCGCCACCGCATTACGTTTAATCGACATAATTTCTTCTTTTGTTAAAAAAATAGCTGGAGCTGTTATTTCAGATTAACAAATTGTCACTGGCACTACACCTGGGCAATAATCTTAAAAAACGCCGGTCAGAATGAGGTTACAAAGCAGAAATCATTAGCAACACTTTGTCATTAAAATAGCCGCCTTTGACGCCCGGTTTTTTCTTTTTCACCTGTCACGGATTAAATTAAAAAGCCAGATTTAAAATTCAACGAGGTGTAACCTTTTAATGATCATTTGTAATAAGTTACGCAGCCTGTTGCTGTCAGACAGCAAATCAGGGTGACAAGAAACCGGGTGCCGCTGAAAGCAGCCTGATGAGGGTCGCAGAGAAGTAAACTTTTAAATAACAGCAGGATAAAATTAAATTATTGCTACCACTGCCGTTCAGTTTAACCGCCGACAAAAGTTAAACCTGAGCTAAACGTATTCACTGTTTAAGAATTAACCTGGTAACAAACACCGTCATCAGGATGCTTTTTAAATGCTCAAAAGCGACGGCGGATAAAAATAGCCGTCGATGCTCTGCAATTTAAAATAACCAGAGTTACAAACTCGATTTAATGCTGTCAGCAGCAGATACTGTCTGGAGTTAATTTTTATTATTGCCGGTTACCTTTTTTTACCGTTTTAGCGCTGAATAAAAATTTTTATTTACAGTTTCACTGCTTCACTCTGGCGTGTGATTGTCATCTGCCTGCCATAACGGAAACAATTTTTCACAATGACGGTGAAAACAG
Organism: Erwinia mallotivora; assembly: GCF_000590885.1. Taxonomy (GTDB): domain Bacteria; phylum Pseudomonadota; class Gammaproteobacteria; order Enterobacterales; family Enterobacteriaceae; genus Erwinia; species Erwinia mallotivora. The sequence goes on along the minus strand of NZ_JFHN01000035.1, from coordinate 17,384 downwards.
AAAAAGCGTTTTAATGATTTCTCTTTTATTTAAAAAGAAAACAACGCACACCTCTTAGTTAAGAAAAATTGTATATTACCATCCCCTGTATACTCATCCTTATCTGCCTGCCAGAGCCAGCGGGTAAACCGGTGATAAGATTTATGCTAGCCTGAAAGAGGGTTGACTGTAGCGCAGCCTGACAGGACAGGTATAAAAAAACATGAGAATATCAAACAGTTTTCGCAGCCATTTTATTCGTGAAATCCTTCTGCCGCTGGTACTGGTCCTGTTAATCACCTTTGTTGCCGCCAGCTACACCGTTGGCTGGGCGACAGAAAGAAGTAATGCGGTTGCGCTGGCGCAGCAACAACAGATTATCAAAACTTCTCTTTCACAAAGCCTCAGTGAAATGGCCAGACAGCATCGCAGTCTGGCGCTGTGGCCTCCCCTGGCCCGAAAACTGCTCAGTGAGCCGCAGGATACCGCCTGGTTTAATCAGAACGTCGGTTCATGGCTGGCGGATATGTTTGAGCATCAGCTGGTTTACATTGTTGATGCCAGCGGCCAGCCCGTCTATCGCTGGGAGAACGGCAGCAATGTGCCGGTGGCGCAGTTTACTCATCTGCGGCAACCGGTTGAGGCAATGATGCGGCGGCTGAAGGCTGGCGACCAGATGCGCGAAATCGTCGACTTCACCCGCATAGATAACCGCCCCGCCGCGCTGGCAATCGGCATTATCGGTAGCGACAGCAGCGCAGAGCAGGCTTTTATGCTGATAAGCGTGAAGTTTCTCGACGACCGCTATCTGCTCTCGCTCTCACGACGCAGCCTGCTGAGCGACCTGCGCTACATCAGTGGGCACCCTGCTGAAGCCGGAGCCAACTGGCTGCTGACCGATAAAGAAAACCGTCCCCTGGGCTATCTGGCCTGGCAACCGGAAAAACCCGGCACCCTGATGTTGCACTTTATCGGGCCACTGGTAGCGGTGGTGGCGCTGGTGGAAGAGAATCTGACCCACTCTCTGGCCAGGCTGATGCGCCAGCAACAGCAGGTCGCCCTGCTGTTGCTGGACCTGGACCGTTTCAAACTGATCAACGACACTTACGGCCACCACGCCGGGGACGAGTTAATTATTGAGGTGGGCCGCCGTCTCGGCGAGCTGATTAATGACGGCGATACCGTGGGGCGGCTGGGTGGTGATGAATTTGTGGTGATCGTGAATCAGATTGATTCACTGCACAGCGTGCAGCTGCTGTGTGAAAAAATCATTGATGCCATCAACCGTCCTTTTACCCTGCTGGGCAACGACGTCTGGACGGGCGTCAGCATCGGGGTGACGCTGGCACCAGAGGACGCCAGCGACAAAGCGGAGATGATGCGTAAAGCCGATATCGCCCTGTATGAAGCAAAAAGTCAGGGACGGGGTCAGTTCCGGCTGTTTGTCGCGGCAATGGATGAATCGGTAAAAACCCGTCAGCAGGTAGCGGCCGATCTGCGGGCCGCACTGCAAAGCAAACAGGACCTGGCCGTTTATTATCAGCCTCAGCTGGATATGGACGGGCAGAAGGTAGTCGGGCTGGAAGCCCTGATCCGCTGGAACCACCCGCGGTATGGCGAAATGGCGCCGACCGAATTTATCCCGCTGGCGGAAGAGGCAGGACTGATTATGCAGATTGGCGAGTGGGTGCTGCGGGAAGCCTGCCGGGTGTCGCTGGCGTGGCCGGATCTGATCATCGCGGTAAATGTTTCACCGCTGCAATTTCGCACCGCCGGGTTTGCTGAACGCACCACCGCCATTATTCGCCAGGAGAAAACCCTGCCATCGCGTATTGAACCGGAGATTACGGAAGGGGTACTGATTGAGGATGAAAAAGGGGCACAGGAAACCATTTCACAGCTGCGTCAGGTCGGTTTTCGTATCGCGCTGGATGACTTCGGCACGGGCTATTCCAGCCTGAACTACCTGAGCCATTTTCCGGTGGATAAAATTAAGATCGATCGCTCCTTCACTCAGTCACTCGGCGTCACCGGCAACGGCGGCGCTATTATGGAGTCGATGGTCAGGCTGGGACAGGCAATGGGACTGACCGTGACGGCAGAAGGCGTCGAAACCCGTAGCCAGATGGCCGCGCTGTCGGAGGCAGGCTGCAATCAGTTGCAGGGATTTTATTTTTCACAGGCGGTGCCGGAAGCAGAAATTGTCGGACTGCTCACGCCGCGTAAAGCGGGCTGACGCCCGCCGGTTTACCGCGTCCTGGGTGCACCTCAGAAAAAGCCCAGCGGCTCGGTGCTGTAGCTGACCAGCAGATTTTTGGTCTGCTGATAGTGATCCAGCATCATCTTGTGCGTTTCGCGCCCGATACCCGATTTTTTATAGCCGCCGAATGCAGCATGAGCAGGATAGAGATGGTAGCAGTTGGTCCACACCCGACCGGCTTTGATCGCCCGCCCCACCCGATAAGCACGATTGATATCCCGCGTCCAGACGCCGGCACCCAGGCCATAAATCGAGTCATTGGCGATAGCGATGGCCTCCGCCTCATCCCGGAAGGTGGTCACGCCGACCACCGGGCCGAAAATCTCCTCGCGAAAGACGCGCATACTGTTGTTGCCCTTCAACAGGGTGGGCTGAATATAGAAGCCACCAGACAGATCGCCAAGCAGCGATTCTGTACCGCCTCCGGTCAGCACTTCTGCGCCCTCCTGACGGGCAATGTCCAGATAAGAGAGGATTTTATCAAACTGCTGGCGGGAAGCCTGCGCGCCAATCATGGTCTCGGTATCCAGCGGATCGCCGCGTTTGATATTTTTCATGCGCTTCAGTACCGCAGCCATAAAGGGTTCGTAGATTGACTCCTGTACCAGCGCCCGCGACGGACAGGTACAGATTTCGCCCTGATTGAGAAAACCCAGCACCACGCCTTCTGCGGCTTTTTCAATAAAAGAAGGTTCCGCCTGCATGATGTCTTCGAAAAAGAGGTTTGGCGATTTGCCGCCCAGCTCAACGGTAGAGGGGATCAGATTCTTCGCCGCCAGTTGCAGAATATGTTCACCGGTTTGGGTTGAACCGGTAAAGGCCACTTTGGCGATACGCGGGCTGGCGGCCAGCGCTTCACCTGCTTCACGGCCAAAACCGTGTACCATATTCAACACGCCGTTAGGCAGCAGGTCAGCGATCAGCTCGATAAACAAAGTGATGGAGAGCGGCGTTTGCTCGGCGGGCTTCAGTACCACACAGTTGCCCGCCGCCAGCGCCGGGGCCAGCTTCCACGCGGCCATCAGCAGGGGAAAATTCCACGGAATAATCTGCCCTATCACCCCCAGCGGCTCATGAAAGTGGTAAGCCGCAGTGAACTCGTCTATTTCCGCAGCGGCTCCCTCCTGCGCCCGCAGGCAACCGGCAAAATAGCGGAAATGGTCCACCACCAGCGGCAGATCGGCGGCGAGGGTTTCGCGCACCGGCTTACCGTTATCCCAGCTTTCATTTACCGCAAGATATTCCAGATTCTCTTCCAGACGATCGGCAATTTTCAGCAGGATCAGTGAACGGGCCTGTACGGCGGTTTTGCCCCACTGCGCCGCTGCCGCGTGGGCCGCATCCAGCGCCCGCTCCACATCCTGCTGGTCCGAACGGGGAAACTCACCGATAACCGATCCGTTAACCGGCGACGTATTGCTGAACCAGGCCCCGTTAACCGGCGGCACAAATTCACCGTTGATGAAATTACCGTACTGAGATTTAAGGGTGATTAGGGAATCTTTGCTGCCCGGATAAGCATAACGCATCATCGTTCTCCTGTAGGTGACTGCGCGACGAAAATTAACAACATTTAAACCAATCATTAACATTAATGATCGGTACAGGAGAATGTCAGGCTGTCGATGCTGAAACTGTGATCGGATGCGCTGTTGGCCGCTGATTTCACAACGAAGTGTGAAACAGCGCACAGCGGTGAAGAGAGGCGGCCAAAGCGACGTCGTTACAGGCGCGGCTTTGGCAGATTAATCAGGCGGTTTTATCCAGCTGACGTTGTTGTTGCCAGAAGACCTGCAACATCCGTCGCGGCCAGAGGGGTTCAGCGTGACTCTCCGGCAAAGGCGTGGAGGCGCAGGCAGCCATAATTTCGGCGGTAAACTCCGGATGAAACTGGAAAGAGAGTGCAGACGGGCTGTAGCGAATTATCTGACAATCATCCAGCGCCGATTTTGCCAGCACCTGCGCGCCCTGCGGCGCACGCAATACCGACTGGCGGTGCGAAAGCCAGGCGGTAAACTGCTCCGGCAGCGGTGCCAGTAAGGGATCCTGCCTGCACGCCGCATCGGCAACCAGCTGCTGTAATCCCCCTTCCCAGCCTCGGGGATTGTCAGCCACCTGCCCGCCCAGTGCATAAGCCATCAGCTGATGACCATAGCAGACCCCCAACAGCGGCAGCGAGTGTTCAACCGCGCTGCGGATCCACGCGGCAGTGCGCTCACTCCAGTCGGCATGGTCGGTAACCATCGCCCACGAGCCGGTCAGGACGGCCGCCGCCACGCAGGCGGGATCGGGTAAGGCATCGCCCAGATCGGGACGGACCACGATATATTCATCGGGCTGGAGTCCCAGCGCGGCCACAAACCAGTGATACTGATCGCCGGTGAGCGTTTTTACCGCATCCGGCGGCACCTCCAGCTGGATAATTGCCAGCGGCAGAGAAGCAGTGTTCATGACTGAAATATCCTCATTATTGATCGGTAAACAGGATCCCCGCCCCGCCCGCCTGGGCAATACAGGACGGCCCCGACCTCAGCGGTCCGCCTCTTCCGCCAGTTCATCACGCATCGCCTGGATAGCTTCGCGGCTGAGCAAGGCAAGGGTGCGATAGAATGCCGTTTCTGCGTGGGCTTCCACTTTGCCGAGAAACGCACCGCACCAGGGCAGCAGGTAGTCATCAAACAGGGTGATCTGCGCCTGAAACTCATCAGCCTGTGACTGATCTTCCAGCCAGGAAGCGGCCAGTAACAGGGCACCGAAATGGTCGGTTGGTGAATCAGTTACAGGCATCCCGCGACTCTGTAAGAAAGCGCGGACCTCGTCTTCCTGTGGACCGTTTTCCCATTGTGAGCCATAAGGCGACACGCGGCAGTCGCTGCCGACAAACAGCGCATTGTAATCAGCAGCCAGCGTCAGCGGGTCGCTGTTCTGTTGCAGGCGAATCAGCAGTGCATCCTGTTCCAGCGGCCAGTGCTGTTGCAGTTTGCCTTCACGCAGCATGGAAAACAGCGGCACCAGCAGCGGATCCTGTGGCTGGCGGTGAAATAAAGAGCCCAGAACGCGGCAGATAATGGAAAATTCATTCATCAAATCAGTCCAGTCAGTGGCTGTAGGTGACAGGGTCACATATCAGCAAATTCAGTAATGGTTTTACCGGTGCGCAGCTGTAAAAAATCCAGCAGGCGGCGCGGAGTGACATTTAATATGCGATCCTGCGGAAAATCCACCTCCTCGACGATGCGCAGGCAGTGCTCAAAGTTGCCGAGGGTAAAGGCGGTGTGAGAATCAGAACCAAACGCCAGCCAGCCACCGGCCTCACGTACCGCAGCCACAATCTGGCGACAGTTGGGTTCACTGCCGGGGCGCGAATGGGTAAACGACGAGTTATTCAGCTCTAAGGCCACATTGTATTTTGCCGCTGCGGCGGCCACAGCCGGAATATCGACCGGATACTTCGGGTTGCCCGGGTGGCTGATGATATGCACATTGCCACTGGCCATCGCGGCAATCATCGCAGCGGTGTGCGTCGCCCGATCGGATGGGGCAAAAACCGGCTCATGGAAGCCTGCCACCACGATATCCATCACGTCCATCATCGGTCCGGTGCAGTCAATATCTCCGGCAATATTTTTAATATTGGCTTCGATACCGCGCAAAATGCCCACGCCATCCACCCGCCGTGGCCAGATACGCATGTTAACGAAGTGCCAGTAATGTGGCGCATCGGCCATATCGGGACCGTGATCGGTGATGGCCAGTAACCTGACCCCACACTGTTGCGCCTGCTGTACATAATCGCGCAGCGTGCTGTAGGCATGAGTGCTGGCAACGGTATGCATATGAAGATCAACGGGATACATACATTTCTCCTGAATTGTGCTGACAGTCACCGCCTGCCAGTCACTGTTTAATAACCGCGTCCGACATCCACGCGTCCGGCGGGTATTTCTCCCGCTTCACACTGTCTGATGGCGTGGGCAATGGCGTCAATGGCCTCATCGCGCAGGGTAACGGCGGCATTATGCGGCGTGATGGCAATCGCCGGATGCTGCCAGAACGGGTGATCCTGCGGCAGTGGTTCCTGAACAAACACATCCAGCGCCGCAGCTTTTACCTCTCCGGCGGCAATGGCTGCCAGTAAATCGGCCTCCACCAGGTGAGCACCACGGGCCAGATTCAGTAAAAAGCTCTGCGGTTTCAGCTGGCTCAACAACTGGCGGTTGAGGATCCCCACCGTTTGCGGGGTATTGGGTAACAGGTTAATCAGCACCTGGGTGCCGGAGAGGAAGCTACTGAGCTGCTCATCGCCGTGGAAGCTGGTGACACCGGGCAAATCCTTGGGTGAACGACTCCAGCAACGCAGTGGGAAGCCCCACATTTTCAGGCTTTCTGCCACGCTGCGTCCCAGCACACCTGCGCCGAGGATACCGACAGTGAATTGATCGCGCTGATAATTGTGCAGATGATGCCAGCGCGACTCATTTTTCTGTTGTTGATATTCGGTAAAACGGCGGAACCAGCCGAGCACGTGATACACCGCATATTCCTGCATCTGACGGCCCATGCCGGTATCTTCCAGCCGGTAGAGCGGCACCTCTGGCGGCAGCATCTGCGGGTTGTTACGTAACTGTCCCAGGATGTCATCGACGCCCGCGCCGAGAGCAAAGACGCTTTTCAGCCCACGACGCCCCTGTAGCATCTCCACTGGCGGCTGGCGCACCAGCGCGTATTCTGCGGGAGCATCGTCACCCGCAGTCCAGACACGCACCTTTGCCTGGGGCAGACGCTGTTGCAGCCCCTGGCACCATTTTTCTGCATTGAAAGAAGGATGATAGAAAATGATGTCCACGTTTGCTCTCCTGTTTTTTCTTCAGGCTCAGGGAAAAAGAGGCGTCTGACAAGCAAAAATTGCGCTGATATGTGCCGTTTATCAGCATGTTTTTATCGTCGCTGGCAGTTGCAGGGCTGATATTTCGTTTCAGGGATAACCGGGTTGTCTTTTTTTCATACAGCCAGCGGGGGCTGCCGGGGATAAAGTCTGTTTTCACCGTCCGAAAACAGGTAGCTGGATTATCGCAAAGCAGCAGAGCAGTTTGGGCGGTGGTGTCATCTGAGAGGTAAATTGCCTGCCTGACCGGGTGTGATAAACGTCTCTCTTTTGCTGATTTAAACGGCAAACTGTTTTAAAACTGGCTAAACGCAGTGAAAAGTGAAGTAAGGGTGTTGACCACCGTCGTTGTTTTCCCTACATTAGCGCCGGTCAGCGCTGCTGACGGCGTAACAATGTGGTGAGGTGTCCGAGTGGCTGAAGGAGCACGCCTGGAAAGTGTGTATACGGCAACGTATCGGGGGTTCGAATCCCCCCCTCACCGCCATTATTCGAAGAAGAGTCTGAATTCGCGTTCAGACTTTTTTTTTGCATATACCCCTACAAAGGGGGGTGATGAGAACCCCCGCCGGGGTTCGACAGACGGCAACGCCGCTGGACAGGCCGGACGCCTGCGGACGGACTGCCCGCAGGGTGAGCGCAGCGAATCAATCCCCCCCTCACCGCCATTCTGGTAACGAACAATGCAAGAGAGTTTGAGCGGGTCCCGGGTCTGAAACTGGAAGACCGTGCAGACCAGAAAGACCATTTATTGCCATCTGCTATGTTGCGCCCGAAATAATATTGCCTGCCTGGACTGATGGCCTGCGGCAGTAATTTTCATTGAGTCGGTTAACTGCTGTACATTACTTAACCTGCCAGAATAAAAAGAATATTTTTCTTGACCGTAATCAGGCGACTGCCTATAGTAGCGCCCCGTCGCCCTTCAGGGCGAGGCAGTTGAAAATGTGGTGAGGTGTCCGAGTGGCTGAAGGAGCACGCCTGGAAAGTGTGTATACGGCAACGTATCGGGGGTTCGAATCCCCCCCTCACCGCCATGATTTCAGAGAAGTGCCCGGTTAACCGCCGGGCATTTTTTTTTGCATATACCCCGTACAAAGGGGGGTGATGAGAACCCCCGCCGGGGTTCGACAGACGGCCCCCCTTATTAATGAGCCTGGCTCATAAAGCCTTGCAGCTCATACTTAAAGCAATTATCACCTCTTGCAATTATATTTAGCTTCTCGCGCAACTGAATTACCCGGTAAGCAAGGCCCGCCCTTCTCAACCGGTTATTTTTCATTGCATGCCGCCGCCATCCGACAACGGTAATGTCATCGCGGCGCTGTCTCACTTAATCTCAGGAGCGGATATGAAAGACGTCATTGTGATCATCGGTGCGGGTTCCATCGGTCAGGCCATTGCCCGGCGCGTTGGTCAGGGTAAGCATCTGCTGGTGGCAGACCTGCACCCTGAAAACAGCGAAGCCGCTGCAAAAATATTGCGTGATGCCGGATTCTCCACCACCACGACCCAGGTGGATGTTTCTTCACGCGCTTCCGTCCAGGCACTGGCCGAAACGGCGAGCAAAACCGGCCCGGTTACCGGAGTTATCCATTCGGCAGGCGTCTCACCTTCTCAGGCTTCCCCGGCTACCATTCTGCGGGTTGACCTGTACGGCACCGCCGTCATTCTGGAAGAATTTGGTAAAGTCATTGCCGAAGGTGGCTCCGCCATCGTCATCGCTTCCCAGTCCGGCCATCGCCTGCCTGCGCTGCCTGAAGAGCAAAATGCGGCCCTGGCGCTGACGCCCGTGGAAGAACTGCTGGCGCTGCCTTTTTTACAGGAAGATACCATCACCGATTCACTGCTGGCCTATCAGTATGCGAAACGCGGTAATGCCCTGCGGGTAATGGCACAAACGGTTGAATGGAGTAAACGTAAAGCGCGCGTCAACACCATCAGCCCCGGCATCATTTACACGCCGCTGGCGAATGACGAACTGACCGGCCCGCGTGGTGCAGGCTACCGTGACATGCTGGTACGTTCACCCGCCGGGCGTGGCGGAACGCCTGATGAAGTCGCTGCCGTTGCCGCGCTGTTAATGGGACCGGAAGGGACGTTTATTGCAGGCAGTGACATTCTGATGGACGGCGGCGTGACTGCCTCCTGGTGGTATGGGGATTTAAAACCGCAGTAAACGGATAACCCCGAACGCCAGGTGCTGTCCTCATCTGGCGTTGATAATGCACTGCAACATTTGTGACGTTGTCCCTTAACCCTTTCCTGCAATCTCCTGCCACATCTTAAATCGCACCGGCGGCACTTACGCTCAATGGCAAAAACGACTTGCCCCTCAGCATCTCAGGCCATATTCAATCTATCGGGGTTGCCTTCGCCAACAGGAAAACAGGCTCCATCAGTCGTTCATCTGTCAGAGAGAGCTGGCGATTGCCGTTGCAAAAAGTCAGCCGATAAATAAGGCAGTGTGGGTGCAGACATTATTTAAACCAGCGGGCATAATCTCGTCCGGAACATAAGGTGCCCCCACATTCTGCGTGGGCAGCTGCAATAACATGTTCCACTACCAACAATAAACATGGATAGAGAGGAACAACAATGGAATGCAATGAATGCAAAATGTCTGAAGCAAATGAACAATCGGGTTTATGCGATAGTTGTGAAAAGAAAAGCATCGGTAAAATTAACGGCTGGCTTATTCTTCCTGCGATGGGGCTGATAATAAGTATTATTGGCGGCGCTGCCGGCATTGTTATCTTTTTTATAGTGACCATCAGCCCTTTTAATGATGATAACCTGCTGTTTTACTACTCGCTCGCCGTGCTTATCAGTATGACACTCTGGCTGCTGGTGACACTTTATGCCTCATGGTTTTTTTTCAGGCGTAAGAAAGGAACCCGTAAGGCCATGATTATTTTCTATCTGAGCGGATTACTTTTTTCTCTCTTTGTTGGTTTACTGCCCGCAATAATTTTGGACAGCCGTCCGGACGAGGAAGAAATAAAATTATTGATAAGCGGCATTGTCGGGGCGGTTATCTGGGTGCCTTATTTTCTTTTTTCTAAAAGAATTGACCGAGTTTTTTTCCGTTAATCTTTCCGGTAATCGTGGACTGGCAGTGATAATTAACCGTCGCCCTCCGCTAATGAACCGCTGATAAAAAAGCCCGGACTGACATCCGGGCCTGTTTGCTTTTTGACTGACAGAGAAATTAATCGTAGGCCAGCAGCGTACGTTGACAAAGCTGAGAGCGTACACAGTCTTCTTTGGCAAAACGCACCACGCCAATCATATCGTCCTCTTCAAAACGCGCCAGGGCATCGCCCAGGCCGGACTTCACATGAGATGGCAGATCACACTGGGTAATATCGCCGTTAACGATAACCGTTACATTTTCGCCAAGGCGGGTCAGGAACATCTTCATCTGCGCAGCGGTGACGTTTTGCGCCTCATCAAGGATCACCACGGCATTTTCAAAGGTACGTCCACGCATATAGGCAAATGGCGCAATCTCCACTTTGCCAATTTCGGGACGCAGGCAGTACTGCATAAAAGATGAACCAAGACGTTTAACCAGAACGTCATAGACCGGCCGGAAATAGGGAGCAAATTTCTCTGAAATATCGCCAGGCAGAAAACCTAAATCCTCATCCGCCTGCAATACCGGCCTTGTAACGATGATCCTGTCCACATCCTTATTTATCAGGGCCTCTGCCGCTTTAGCGGCGCTTATCCAGGTTTTACCGCAGCCTGCTTCGCCGGTGGCGAAAATCAGCTGTTTGCTTTCTATGGCTTTAAGATAGTGCGCCTGAGCTTCATTACGGGCTTCAATCGGCGAATGGTCGCGGGTATCGCGCGCCATGCCTATCGAGTCCAGCCCACCCATCTGCACCAGCGAGGTGACCGATTCTTCTTCACGCTGACGGTGACTGCGTGAATCGCTACGAAGCACACGTTTGGCTTCACGACGCGCTTTGATCACTGCTTTCTGTCTTCCCATAGTGGCACCTTACAGTTGGTTTCATTTCCCGCATCATAACTATCGACGCGATTACGTGAACGCTTTAGAGGTTTTGGTGGCTTCCTTGTAAGCCTTGTCTGGCCGTTGATAATGATAAACCGACGGTAAAAACGCCGTCGGCGTACCGGATAAGATTAGGGCGGGTGAAAAGCTGAACGTAGTCATTAAAAAGAGAGAGGGTCGTTGAGGCAATGAAGCCGTCGCAGGGAGATACGCGGATTATTTTCTGAAACTGCCGTTGGCAACAGGATTTTATCATACGCAATCTCCGTGATGAATACGACCAGCAGATGCTGTGAATAAAGTGCAACAGATCTCAACCGAAATGCAACATTAATTTTTACATACCGGCAGCACAAAGGGGTTAAATAACAGTGAAAATGGCAGAGCTTATTTAAATGATGATTAGAATCAGTGAGATAAATTTAACGCGGGGACGTTAAATTTTAATTAGCAGTTGTAAATTATCAGTTAAACCTGGCAGGAATAATTGTACGAAAAACAACCTCCCCTCCTGCACGGAGAGAAGGCTGCGCGGTTTATGCTTCGATCAAAGACTGACCAAGATAATGTTTGTCATCGGGGACGCCCGGCAAAACAAAAAAGTAGCCGCCGCCAACCGGCTTGATATATTCCTCAAGCGCTTCGCCATTGAGTCTTTTTTGTACGGTGAGAAATCCCTTTTCAAGACAGTGCTGATAACAGACAAACAGCAAACCCATTTCCAGCTGCCCGGAATGGGAAACGCCCAGCGAGTAACTGTATCCCCGTCGCAGCATCAGACTGCTTTGTGTCTCCGGCGTGCGTGGATTAGCCAGCCGGATATGTGCATCAAGCGGGATAACGTCGCCATCCGGGTCGCGGCCATAGTCCGGCACGTCATGCTCATTCTGCATACCCAACGGCGCACCGCTGTGCTTCACCCGGCCAAAAATACTTTGCTGCTCCTGAAGCGGCGTACGGTCCCAGAACTCGACATGAAACTGGATAATCCGTGCGGCCTGATAGCTGCCGTTTACCGCCCAGGCCGGTTCGCCCTGCTCCGCCGATACCCACACAATCGAATCCATCAACGTCTGATTACTGCTGTCAGGATTAGCCGTGCCGTCTTTAAAGCCCAGCAAATTGACCGGCGTCTCTTTCCCTTTACTGCGTGCCGCATGGTCAGAGATAAAGCCCTCGCGCCGCCAGCGCAGACTCAGTAAATCCGGCGAATGCTTGATGATATCGCGCAGCGCATGGATCACCGTGTCATTGGTATTGGCGCAGATTTGCAGCAACAGATCGCCGTGGCACAGGCTGCTGTCCAGCGCGTCATTGGGAAAGCGGCTCATCGGCTGTAATTTCAGCGGCTTGTGCGCCTGTAATCCAAAACGATCGTCAAACAGCGAATGCCCCACGGAAACGGTAATGGTCAGATTATCAGGGTAAATCTTATCGCCGAGGATACCTGAGTCCATCGGCGGCAGTTGCGGATTATCCACCTGTGGCGCTTTACCGCCTTTGGTCAGAAACGCGATGCGGTTATCAAGCAGCCGGAACAGCCGCTCCAGCTCGGCTTTGTTGGTTGCCAGCACGTCAAACGCCACCAGCATCATCGACGCCTGCTGCGGAGTGATAATGCCCGCCTGATGCCGGCCATAGAAAGGCTGTACTTCCTGACGGGCATTGGGTGACAGCGCGCCCGGCGAGAAGGATTGATCTTGCGCAGCGGCGTGTGCCGGGCAACCGCCGCCCACGGCAAAAGCACCGCCAAGCAGGCCGATACCTTTCAGTAAACGACGGCGCTCGGTACGCGCCGTATCGTCAGCAGAATTCCTTGCCATAGCCCGTTAATCCAGTCCCAGCGTGCCGCGCAGTTTAGCCAGATCTTCCGCCAGAGTGGTAATTGGTCCCTTCAGCGCGGTGCGGTCGGCATCGGTCAGCTTGTCGTAAGACTCAAACCCGGTTTTGCTGCGATATTTGCCAAGGATGGCGTCCACTTTTTTGAAGTTGGCATCCACTTTAGCCAGCAGCGCCGCATCGGCTTTCTTCAGCGCCGGGCGCAGCAGATCAACAATTTTCTGCGCGCCATCAACGTTCGCCTGGAAATCAGAGAGATCGGTGCGGCTGTAACGGTCTTCTTCACCGGAAATTTTGCTGGCGGCAACTTCTTCAATCAGCGACGCCGCGCCTCCCACCACTTTACCCGGTGCGAAAGCCAGCTCACTGACGCGTTTCTGCAATTCCAGCGTGTCACTGTTCAGCTTGTCGGCATACTCGTTCATGCCCTTAGTACTGGCGTCGCCGAACACGGCTTTTTCCAGACGGTGCCAGCCGGTGAACTTCGGATCGGCCGCTTTCTTCTCGTAATCATCTTCACGGGCATCAATGCTGCTGTCGAGGTCGGAGAACAGCTCGGCAATCGGCTCAATACGTTCATAGTGGCTGCGGGTTGGGGCATACAGGGCTTTCGCTTTCTCAAGGTCGCCCGCTTTTACCGCATCGGTGAAGGCTTTGGTTCCGGCTACCAGTTGCGCCACTTCTTTGGTGACATACGCTTTATAGTCGGTCACCGGTCCCGCCAGCTGCATCACATCCGCTTTGCCATTTGCCGCTGCACTGCCACCTTTCACCGTCAGCTTGCCTTTTGGATTACTTAGCAGGCCACAGGTCATCTCGTATTCACCGGCTTCCAGCGTGGCGGTCAGCTTCTGGCTGAAGCCAGGGGCGATATTTTCACGCTCTTCCACCACCATCACCCCTTTCAGGATCTCCCACTCCAGCGCTTTCTGGCTGTTGTTCTGGATAATGAACTGGGTTTTACCGGTGCTGACGGTGACCGCCATCGGCTCACACTGCTTGTCAGTGACGGTGATTTTTACCTGAGGAATATCCGCCGCCATTGCCGCAGAGGTCCCGGCCAGCAGGGTAACAAGTGCAGCGCTCAGTGCAGAGTGACGAAAACGAAGAGTCATATTCAATACCTGTGAAAAGTTCATCGGATAAAGGCTTCAACGCGAGGAGCGAATTGCTGCCACCTGGGGACGCGCTGGCATAAAGAACAGCACCAGCGCAGGGACTAAATAGATTAACCATACCGCCACTTCACTGACGCTGGGCGTTTCCTGATAGCCAAAAAAGCCTTCCAGTAACGTACCTGCCAGCGTACCGGTGGAGAGGGTCTGACTGAAATCGAAGGCCACCGTCTGGAAATGATTCCATAATTCGGCCTCGTGGAAAGCCCGTATTGCACCGGCCGCCAGCCCGGCGGCGACAAACAAAATAAACAGACTGGTCCAGCGGAAGAACAGCGCCAGGTTCAGGCGCACCCCGCCCCAGTAGATCAACACCCCGAGCAGAACCGCCGTCGCGAGGCCCAGTAGCGCGCCGACCGGCGGAGCCATGCCGACATCCTGCTGAAACGCCGCCAGCAGGAAAAACACTGACTCCAGCCCTTCGCGGACCACCGCCAGAAAGACCATCATCACCAGCGCCCAGCCGCTGCCGTTGCCTTTCTGCAACGCGGTTTCCACCGCCCCTTCCAGTTGCGCCTTCACGTTACGTGAAACCTTGCGCATCCAGAACACCATATACGTCAGGATACAGACAGCCACCACGGCCACTATCCCTTCAAACAGCTCCTGCTGCTTCTGCGGAAATTCGCCGGTGGTTTCATTAATAAACCAGCCCAGTCCGAGGCAGAGCGCGGCGGCAACAAACACCCCAATCCACATGGCGCTGAACCACTGGCCTCGCCCGGTCCGCTTCAGGTAGCCCGCAATCAGACTGACGATCAGCGCGGCTTCCAGCCCTTCGCGTAACATGATGAGAAACGGGACAAACATGCCGGTACCTTCAAGTGTTAAGAGAAATTCAGTTCGGGTAAAGAAACGTAAATCAAAACGATACCGATTATCATTATCGCGGCAGAAAAAACAAGGGTTGTGGCAGGTATTTTCGTGCGGGCTGTGGTGCTGTGAGGATTAAACGGGCCGCGAAATACGGCCCGTTGATATCAGTGTGCTTTAAATTCCGCTTCGCCAGCGGCAAAGCGCTGTTGCGCTGCGGCAGAAGGCTCACGGTCCAGCAGGCTGAACAGCACAATTGCCAGGCTGGCAAAGAGGAAGCCAGGGATGATTTCGTACAAATTCAGCCAGGCATACTGTTTCCAGATCAGTACCGTTGCGGCGCCGACAATCATTCCGGCCAGCGCGCCGTTGCGGGTCATGCGTTTCCAGATAAGCGAGAGCAGAACCACCGGACCAAAGGCCGCACCAAAGCCAGCCCAGGCATAGCTCACCAGCCCCAGCACCCGGTTTTCCGGATTGGACGCCATCAGGATAGCGACCAGCGCCACCAGCAGCACCATCGCCCTGCCCATCCATACCAGCTCGCGCTGGCTGGCATTTTTACGCAGGAAATTCTTGTAGAGATCTTCGGTCAGCGCCGAGGAGCAGACCAGCAGCTGGCAGCTGAGGGTGGACATCACCGCCGCCAGAATAGCCGACAGCAACACCCCGGCAATCCACGGATTGAACAGCAAACGCGCCAGCTCGATAAACACCCGTTCGCCGTTTTGCGACACCCCCGCCGCCTGCTCAGGATGGTTCTGGAAATAAGCGATACCAAAAAAGCCCACCGCCACCGCGCCGCCCAGGCAGAGGATCATCCAGCTCATGCCAATACGGCGGGCAGTACGAATGGAGCGGTGCGAGTCGGCCGCCATAAAGCGCGCCAGAATATGCGGCTGGCCAAAGTAGCCCAGTCCCCAGCCCAGCAGGGAAATCACCGCGATAAAATTGAGATTTTTCAGCATATTGAGGTTTTCAAGACTTTTCGCCTCAATCACCGCCAGCGAGTCACTCACCCCACCTACGGCAAAAATGACGATGACCGGGGTCAGAATCAGCGCGAAAATCATCAAACCGGCCTGCACGGTATCGGTCCAGCTGATTGCCAGAAAACCACCGACAAAGGTGTAGATGATGGTGGCCGCAGCGCCTGCCCACAACGCGGTTTGATAACTCATGCCGAAGGTGCTTTCAAACAGACGCGCCCCGGCGACAATGCCGGAGGCACAGTAAATGGTGAAAAACACCAGAATCACCAGCGCAGAAATCACCCGCAGCAGCTTACTGTTATCTTCAAAGCGGCTGGAGAAGTAGTCCGGCAGCGTCAGGGCGTTATCATGGTGCTCGGTCTGCACGCGCAGGCGTCCGGCAACAATTTTCCAGTTGAGCCACGCACCGATGGTCAGGCCGATGGCTATCCAGCTTTCTGAAATACCGGAGAGGAAAATGGCACCGGGCAGGCCCATCAGCAACCAGCCGCTCATATCAGATGCCCCGGCAGACAGCGCGGTGACCACGCTTCCCAGGCTGCGTCCGCCCAGTATGTAGTCATCAAAGTTTTTTGTTGACCGCCAGGCAATAAATCCAATCAGCACCATGCCGAAGATATAAACGCAAAAGGTCACCATCATTGGTGTGCTTGCTGTCATTCAGGTTCTCCACTTTATGATTGTTAATGCACACTCCCCGGCCTGCAGACATCCTTAAAAATTCTTTCTGGATCCGGAGCGGGGTATCCTGCCGTAAACCGCGATAGCGGACAAATGATTTAACACGGTAGTTACAACGCTTTCACCATTAATCCTGACTGTGATGCTGACAGGTTGCACTGGATCACAGTGTAAGCGGTTGCACCTGTAAAAAACCATATTAAAACCAGGAGTTAACACATTCTTCGCGATCGACAATGACTGAAGGCAACAATCATGCCAGCGGGTTAAATATTGCTGCTGACTCTGCAAACCGGCTCACATTTAACATGGTTGCACAAAGTTGCAACTTGAATGATATTGTTCGTAACATCATCATTTAATTCGTGAGGAGTTCTCAGGTATGGGCACCACCACCATGGGCGTAAAACTGGATGACGCCACCCGCGAACGCATCAAGCTGGCAGCCAGTCAGATTGATCGCACGCCGCACTGGCTGATTAAACAGGCAATCTTTAACTACCTTGCACAACTTGAACGCGGCGAAGCCCTGCCGGAGATCGCCTCACAACCCGTCGATGCCGAGGGGGAAACCCCGGCCGCAGAAGAGTCACATCAGCCATTTCTGCATTTTGCTGAAACCATCCTGCCACAGTCGGTTATCCGCGCCGCCCTCACTTCCGCCACGCGGCGTCCGGAAACGGAAGTGGTGCCGGTGTTGCTGGAGCAGGCTCGTCTGCCGCTGAAAACCAGCCAG
>NZ_JFHN01000034.1 GCF_000590885.1 Erwinia mallotivora | reverse complement strand
ACCCAGCCAGCAAACTTACCGGCTGGCCCATCAGCTGGCCGACACCCTGCGGCACCAGAAAGGTGCAGGCGGCCGCGCCGGTATGGTGCAAAACCTGTTGCAGGAGTTCTCGCTCTCTTCACAGGAAGGCGTTGCGCTGATGTGTCTGGCCGAAGCCCTGCTGCGCATCCCGGACAAGCCAACCCGTGATGCCCTGATCCGTGACAAAATTAGCAACGGTAACTGGCAGTCCCATCTTGGCCGCAGCCGTTCACTGTTTGTTAATGCCGCCACCTGGGGGCTACTGTTCACCGGTCGGCTGGTCGCCACCCACAATGAGGCGAACCTTTCCCACTCGCTGAACCGCATTATTGGCAGGCGCGGTGAGCCGCTGATCCGCAAAGGCGTGGACATGGCGATGCGCCTGATGGGCGAGCAGTTTGTCACCGGGGAAACCATTGCGGAAGCGCTGGCCAACGCCCGCAAACTGGAAGAGAAAGGGTTTCGTTATTCCTACGACATGCTGGGGGAAGCGGCGCTGACCGCCCGCGATGCAGAAGCGTATCTGCTCTCTTATCAGCAGGCCATTCACGCCATTGGCAAAGCCTCCAACGGGCGCGGCATTTATGAGGGGCCAGGCATTTCGATCAAACTCTCTGCCCTGCATCCCCGGTACAGCCGTGGGCAGTATGAGCGGGTGATGAACGAGCTGTGGCCGGTGCTGAAATCACTGACCCTGCTGGCGCGCTCCTACGACATTGGTATCAATATTGATGCGGAAGAGGCCGACCGGCTGGAGCTGTCGCTGGATCTGCTGGAAAAACTCTGTTTTGAGCCAGAGCTGGAAGGCTGGAACGGCATCGGCTTTGTTATTCAGGCCTATCAGAAACGCTGTCCGCTGGTGATTGATGCGCTGACCGACCTGGCAGGCCGCAGCCAACGTCGGCTGATGGTGCGACTGGTTAAAGGGGCTTACTGGGACAGCGAGATCAAACGCGCGCAGCAGGAGGGGCTGGAAGGCTACCCGGTGTTTACCCGTAAAGTCTATACCGACATCTCTTACCTCGCCTGCGCCCGTAAGCTGCTGGCGGTGCCGAATCTGATCTACCCGCAGTTTGCCACCCATAACGCCCATACCCTGGCGGCCATTTATCAGCTGGCGGGCAATAACTACTATCCGGGGCAATATGAGTTTCAGTGTCTGCATGGCATGGGCGAACCGCTGTATGAACAGGTGGTGGGCAAAGTGGCCGATGGCAAACTTAACCGTCCCTGTCGGATCTATGCGCCGGTCGGCACCCATGAAACCCTGCTGGCGTATCTGGTTCGCCGCCTGCTGGAAAACGGTGCCAACACCTCGTTTGTTAACCGTATAGCGGACACCTCGCTGGCGGTGGAAGATCTGGTGGCCTGTCCGGTGGACGAAGTGGAAAAACTGGCCCGTAGCGAGGGTGCCATCGGTCTGCCCCATCCCCGTATTCCCCTGCCCCGTGATATCTACGGCGCGCAGCGACAGAACGCCGCCGGTCTGGATCTGGCTAACGAACACCGTCTGGCCTCGCTCTCCAGCGCACTGCTTAACAGCGCCATCCAGCCCTGGCAGGTGGCCCCACTGATTGACGGCGTTACCTCACCGGGTGATGCGCTGCCGGTGATCAACCCGGCAGAGCCGACCGATGTGGTCGGCTATGTGCGCCATGCCAGCACGGCAGACGTTGATACCGCGCTGGACGCCGCCGTCAACGCCGCGCCAATCTGGTTCGCCACGCCAGCGCAGGAACGCGCGGCAATCCTTCATCGGGCTGCCGGACTGATGGAGAACCAGTTACAGCATCTGCTGGGCGTACTGGTCCGCGAGGCGGGCAAAACCTTCAGCAATGCCATCGCCGAGGTGCGCGAAGCGGTCGATTTTCTGCATTATTATGCCGCTCAGGTCAGTGACGATTTCGATAATGAAACCCATCGGCCGCTGGGACCGGTGGTCTGTATCAGTCCGTGGAATTTTCCGCTGGCTATTTTCACCGGTCAGGTTGCTGCTGCGCTGTCGGCGGGCAACTGCGTGCTGGCAAAACCCGCCGAGCAGACGCCGCTTATCGCCGCGCTGGCGGTACAGCTGTTGTACGACGCGGGCGTGCCACGGGGAGCATTGCAACTGCTGCCCGGTGAGGGAGAAACGGTGGGCGCACGACTGACTGCCGACTCGCGCGTGCGCGGCGTGATGTTTACCGGCTCCACCGCCGTTGCCAGCCTGTTACAACGCACGCTGGCCAGCCGGCTGGATCCACAGGGACGTCCCGTGCCTTTAATCGCGGAAACCGGCGGCCTGAATGCGATGATCGTCGATTCCTCCGCGCTGACTGAGCAGGTGGTTATCGATATTCTCGCTTCTGCGTTTGACAGTGCGGGGCAGCGCTGTTCCGCCCTGCGCCTGCTTTGTATCCAGGATGATGTGGCAGAGCACACGCTGAAGATGTTGCGGGGTGCGATGAGCGAATGCCGGATGGGCAATCCCGAGCGTCTCTCCACCGATATCGGACCGGTGATCGATAAAGAGGCGAAGCAGGCCATTGAGCAGCACATCGCCGCGATGCGCAGTAAAGGCATGTCGGTTTACCAGGCCGCGCTGAACTGCGATCAGGATTGCAAAGAGTGGCAGAGCGGAACCTTTGTCCAGCCGACGCTGATTGAACTGCAAAGCGTCAGCGATCTGGACAAAGAGGTATTTGGTCCGGTCCTGCACGTGGTGCGCTACAGTCGCAACACGCTGCCGCAGCTCGTTGAACAGATTAATGCCCAGGGCTACGGCCTGACGATGGGCATCCATACGCGCATTGATGAAACCATCGGTCAGGTCAGTCAGCGGGCGCATGTCGGCAATCTCTACGTGAATCGCAATATGGTCGGCGCATTGGTCGGCGTCCAGCCCTTTGGCGGTGAGGGGTTGTCGGGCACCGGCCCGAAAGCCGGTGGTCCGCTCTATCTTTACCGCCTGCTCTCCAGCCGTCCCGATGACGCACTGCGCATCACGCTGGAAAGACAGGACGCGCTGCTGCCAGCGGATACCACCCTGCGCGCCACGCTGTTGGGTGCACACCAGGCGCTCACCGCCTGGGCGGAAGAAAAACCGCATCTGGCAGCCATCTGCACCCGCTTCGCGGCGCTTGCTCAGAGCGGAACGGTGCGGTTGCTGGCAGGCCCCACCGGCGAGCGCAACAGCTATACACTGCTGCCACGGGAACGCGTGCTTGCGCTTGCCGATAACGAGCAGGATGCGCTGGTGCAGCTGGCAGCGATCACGGCAACCGGCAGCCGTGCGCTGTGGCAGGACGACGAGCTGCATCGCACGCTTTGCAGTGCGCTCCCCGACGAGGTGCGGGCGCGGATTGATTTCGCCAGCGCGCCGCTACAACAACACTTTGATGCGGTGATTTTCCACGGCGATGCCGATCAACTGGGTGAAGTCTGTCAGCAGGTTGCAGCGCGCGAAGGGGCAATTGTGTCGGTGCAGGGATTTGATCGGGGTGATACCGGGCTGCTGCTGGAGCGTCTGCTGATCGAACGGGCGATTAGCGTCAATACGGCGGCGGCGGGAGGCAATGCCAGTTTGATGACTATCGGCTGACAGAAAAAATAACCCAAAGCCAGAGCACCGGACAAACAGCTAATGAGGACGCGCAGGAAAAGGACAACAGAACAGTTGATAGCCGGAAATCCACGCCGGATAATCGCTTACTCTCACAGTCGATCGATGTAGAGGCTGTTGCAGCATACATAAAGAAACGGTCGTCCCCTTCAAAGAGGGCGACCGTTGTGGCCGATATTTCACTGGCACGGGTTAATACTGAATATAAACGCTGTTACGTTCAGCAGAATATTGCCCGCTATTAATTAAAAATTATCAACCCTGTCGATATACATTCCGTCTCCATTTCCTCCCCAGCCATGACTTTGAGGGGCATTGTAGGTGAAATTTTCCCCGGCGTAATTGACATCAATAATCACCCGATAGCCACCAACGTGATTGGTCCAGCAATCACTGGCAATATTCACCTGACCAAAGTTGAGAGCCTGATCGGTACTTACCGAGCTGTGCGACAGCGAGAACGATCTGGCAATATTGCTGCTGTTTTGCGTCGCATTGACTCTCGCCTCAACTCTCATCGGGGAAATAAGCTGCTTACCGCCAAAACTGACCCTGTCGCCTTTTGTTATCGCATTATTCCAGTGATTTCCACCTAAATAGGTATTCTGACAGGCAGAGTCCGTACCAATTGAGGTACGCGTTTCAACGTAAGAACGCACGACAAATGAGTTCCATATCTGATTAGGTGTCAGATTTCTGACGGCAATAGCAGAAGAACGCTTAATCTCTTCAAGGTCACCATACCCTTTTGCAACCAGCTCCACTGACACTGTCTTATCCCACAAACTGGCATTTGGATTGATGGTGGTGGTATGGGTGCCTGATGGTGATGAAACTAAAACCTGTTCCAGAACGTTGCCACTGGAATCCTTCAGCAATAATGCCACGCTTTCTGCTCTGCTGAACTGATCGGATGTGTCAGATCCCCAGGTGACAGAAAGCCTGTCATCGACAAAAACAGGTGTCCAGGTGCCTGAGCTGCCACTGTTGCCCCGGCTGATGTAAGAAACGTTACCCAGGCTGACCGATGGTTTTGAATAGATCCTGACGTCATAGTAACCCGTGCTGGCACTGTAGTAGTCGTTATCCACCACCTCCAGCGTCAGTCGTGCCTGGCCTTTAGCAACATTGCCCTGTACAGCGCCAGCGGCGGTGACATTGACCACGCTGGCGTTGCTTGATGTCCACCTGATGTTCGCTTCAGGGCCAAATGTTGTGGTTGGACTTTGCAGGCTGAAGGCCACCTGATCCGTTGTATTCACCTCACGGTTGGCAAAACTGACCGCGACAGTAGCTCTGTTCAGCACGTAGGTGACTTGCGATGTTCCTGCCAGGAACTGGTCCGTCTCCGGCGTGCTGACGCTGACTACCGTTGTACCGGGCTTGACCGCCGTCAGTCTGCCACTGTCATCAACCGTCACAACGGAGGAAGACCGGCTGGTATATTCGGGCGTCAGCATCCTTTGCGCATCGCTGTTACCATAACTGGCTGTGATGGTGCGTTGCACCCCGTCACGCCACATCGCCGTAATCGGCTCGCCGGTTCCTGCTGTCAGCTGCGGGTCCGCTTTGGCCACTCTGATATAATAACTGGCCATCGCTGCGGTGTACTGCGAATTACCTGGCGTATAGACAGAAACGCTGGCCTCTCCCGCCTTCAGCAGGGTGAGCCTTCCATTGTCATCCACCGTTGCCACCGTGGGATCCGACACCGTCCAGATCTGCGGCACACCTTCAGGCATACCGGTTACGGCCTGGGATTCACTGAAATTACTGGTCCATGCGGTGTTCTGCTGCGCATTGGGAAAGCGCAGATCCGGAATGATAGCGCCAACCGTCACCGTAACGGCATTGCCCACGGTTTTATTATCTACCTGAGCAGAAATCGTCACTTCCCCTTTGGTGGTTGCGGTTGCGGTGGCAACGTAGTGACCCTCTCCCAGATCTTTCACCGCACTCAGTTCGAAACCGGGCAGGCTGTCTGCTCCCTGAAGTACCACGGTTTTCCCGGTAACAGGATTACCCCAGCTGTCCTCCAGCCAGGTGGTGAAGGTGACCGCATCATTGCCATCGGAACCGATCATGGTTCTGTCTGCGGTCAGTGTGGCAAGCTTGATATCCCCTGCCACGACATTCACCGTTGCAGACTGAAGTGAATTGTTGGCATCCAGCCAGGCATTCATCCGCAACTGACCCGCGGTGTTACTTAACACGGTGGTTTTTGCCACGCCGTGGCTGTCGGTCCTTGAGGTGGGCGCATAGCTTTCAGCCTGTCCATTCAGCTGCCACGACACCACCACACCAGGCAGGACGTTGCCGTGACGGTCCACCACGGTTGCACTGTAAGTCACACCCTGAGTATCGCCCGCGCTCAGGCTGGTCCTGTCCGGCGTGACCTCCGCAATGCTCCAGCTGTCGGTGTCACCTGTAATGGTCACCGTTCGCGTCTGGCTGAATGTCTGGCTGCCCACCTGCACTGAAAGCGTGGCCGTTCCCGCCTTGTTGCCGCTGACGGTCATGGTGTAACGCCCCGGCGCATCGCTGCTTTGTTGACTTGCTGACACACTGACATCAGCATCACTGCTCTGCCCGCTCACGCTTTGTCCTGACAGCAGATTGCCATTACTGTCACGCAGGATAAGCACCAGTTCAGCCGTTTCTTTGCCCGCCACGATAACGGACGGAGAAAGGGTTAATTCTGAACGGCTTTGATCCGCCTCCCCGCTGCTGAACACCACATCCGGCGCAGCAGTGCTACCCGATGAGAGAATCAACTCCACGCTGGCCGTCCCGGCGATCAGTCGGGTCAGCGTCACCCTGGCCACGCCGGAATCATCCGTACGGGTGACCTGAGCCTGTAAGCGGCTGCCTTCACTGGCACTCCAGGTAACAGGGATACCCGCCCCCAACGCATTACCATGACTGTCAGTAAGCACGGCCGAGTAGGTTACCGTGTCACCCACCGTGGCGGAGGTGGGCGATACCGTGATAGCGCCTTTCACTATCGCTGCGGTGCTGTCTGCCACAATGGTCAGACTGGCTTTCTGGGTAACGGTCACGCCATCAACAGCTGCGCTGACCTCTGTGGTGCCCGCTTTTAATCCACTTACCGTCGCCTGGTAAACGCCTGTTGAAACCTCAGTAAACGCGGATAACGTGGTGTCCAGTGCCGATGAGAAACTGAGTTGCACTTTATTTTTCAGACCCGGCAGCAGATTGCCCTCAACATCTCTCGCCGTGACGCTGACGGTTGCACTTTCCGTTCCTGCCACAATACGGGCTGGCGATATGCTGAGGCGTGACTGCTCCGCATTGATCGTTCCGGCGGTGAAATTCGCCACGCTGTCGGCCTTCATTGCGGTTCCGCCCCCGAGCATAGCGGCAACCTGCGCCTGGCCCGCCGCACGACTGCTGAGGGTGATTTCTGCCACGCCATTTTCGTCCGTCGTACTGATGCGCGATGAGAGGGTGCCAAGGTTGGTATCCCAGCCCACGGCCACACCTTTCAGTTTGCTGTTGCCGTTGTGGTCTTTAACCTGTGCCCGCAGCGTTATCCTGCCGACACCGTCTGCTTTTGCGGTATTGCTGCCAAAGATAGTGACACTGTCAATCACCGCCGTGTCCTGGCTGGCCAGCAAACCCAAAGGCATCTGCAAATGAACATTTCCACTGCTGGCGGTCAGCGGCCAGGTCCCCTCACGGGTTCCGGTGACGCTGGCCTGATAGATGCCGTTGCCGGTTTCTCTGGCGGCAAAAACGATACCGGCGTCCGCGTCAGCGGACCAACTGACTGACTGAGCAGGAACGGCATTATTCCACCGATCCTTAAGGATCAGGGTTGCCAACGCACTGGCACGGCCATCTGCGGTGATGGTCTGAGGCGACACCGTCAGTTCACTCTGTTCCTGTGCCGGAGCCGCCGGGCCAAAGGTTACCTGCGCCGCGCCCTTATTGCCGTTGTAAAGCACCGCACTGACCGTGGTCAGTTGCGCTTCTGTACCGGAAAGCTGTACCACCGCTTCACCCTGTGCATTGGTGACGCTTACCGCATGATTCAGCTGATTATGGCTCGACTGCCAGGCCACACTGGTATCCGCCACAGGGTTATTGTGCGAATCCACCACGGTAGCGGTAAACACCACCGGCTCACTCTGACCTGCTGTCGCTGTGGCGGTACTGGATTTAACGCCGACCGTCGCGGTCTGCGTGTCTGCCACGGCTTGCAGCGACAGCGTTTTGCTGACGGCATTATCAAGACGGGCCACAACGTTGACCTCACCGGCCTGGGTGGCGGTCAGTATGGCATGAGCCACTCCATCACTGTCTGACACCAGCTGCACAGGGGTGATTATCGCCCCCCTGTCGCTGCTGAGCGCGACCTTCATATCGCCAAGCGGATTACCGCCTGCATCCTCAACCCGAACGCTGAGGCGCACAGCATCTGTGCCATTGGCGGTAAATGTCATTTTGTCACCGGTCAGCTGTGCCAGTTGGGCACTGTTTTTATCTGCAACAAATGTGAGCGCCGCAGATGATTTGGCGGAGGCATTTGTCGAGGCGGTTATCACCACATCCGTCAGTGCACGCGTGCTGGTTACCGCTGTTTCTGCTATTCCCTGACTGTTGCTTCGCGTCTGAATCTGACCGACGGCGACGATGTTATCGTCTTTGTTGGATTTCCAGTCGACGGGAATATCAGCCAGCGAATTACCATTCTCATCCTTGATCAACGCCCTGATGATGACAGCCGTTTTACCATCAGCAATGCCTGACGACGGTAGCGCATCAACAGCGGTAACCAGTGCGGTGGAACTGTTGCCGATAAAGGTGGTTTCCTGCACCGCTTTGCTGTTATTGACACTGGCCGTTACCCGGGAAAGACCGGCAGTCCTGCTACTCATCAGGGTTGCCGCGCGCCCTTCTGCGTCAGTCATTACCGAGTTATCAGCAGGTACAGCGCCATTGTCGGCGCTGAAGGCAACCGGCAGACCCGGCACCGGATTACCGTTAGCATCGGTAACGGTAACGCTGATCGTTTTTGATTCTTTTCCGTCCGCCAGTGAAACCGTCGGCAGAACACTCAGATTATGTTCTGTGACCTGTGCCGTATGGTGATCGGGCTGGAACCTGACGTTAATCTCTTTATTTGCCGTGTCGTTAACGCTGGCTGTAATCGTCGTTTCTCCCGCACGAACGCTGGTAACCGGAACGGTAACCCTACCCTCCGCGCTGGTGACCACCGCGCCGGCGATGGATGCCTCATTACCTGCCCTGAAGGCAACCTGCTGACCAGCAACAGGGTTGTTGTGTGCATCAACCACGGTCGCTTTGATGATGTTCTGGGCCCTGCCATCAGCCAGAGCGTTATCCTGCACCACGTCAAGAGAATTAATCAGTGCGGTGGTGACATCGGCTGTCAGCGTCACTTTCGCCGAGGCGAAATCCGCATCACGCGCACCCGGCGTCAGCGTAAAGGCTTCCGGATGCGTGCCGGCCGTCACCGTGGTGACATATTCCCCCGCCGCCTGACGAATAAATTCTGACACCACGGCATCGCTGGCGGTGCGCAGCTGGGTCGTTTTCCTCATGCTGATTTCACTGGCATCAATATCAACCGGATTACCGTCACGATCGTTGATTCTCAGCAGCAGCTGCTGTTGTGTTTTACCATCGGCTGGCAGGTTAATTTCAGCAGGTGTCAGTAAACTATGGCGGGTATCAATTGCCGCCTGGGTTACGGTTACCGTGGTGCGGGTGCGTTTTGAGCTGTTGCCTTTTTGATCGACCGCCACGCCATCAACCTGCCAGACGTTGATGCCCTCTTTCCCCGGCTGATAATCCGGCAACACCACTTTGTAGTCGCCGTTGCTGTCGATAATTTTCCCTCCGGCAGCAATCAGTGAAGGCGCGCTCCAGTTGATCTGTGCCAGACCATACTTGCTGTTTACTGCAACACCCAGAGATTTATGCTGGCCGGCATAGCCCGACAACACCTGCGCGGTCCTGAGACTGATAACCTCCTTCTTGCGATAGTCCAGAACAATATTATTGTTACGCTCAACCAGATCGTAACGGCTGTTCATCAAACTACGCATTGATGCTACCGCGTTGGGATCTGTCTGGGCGCGCCATGGCACACCCAGTTGATAGTTCATATGCATACCAAAACGTGTGTCATTCTGACCCGCCCGCCCCTGGCGCTGCTCTGCGCTTAAGGTCATCAGCGGCACCGGGGTATAGTTCACACCGGCGGTGACAGCATGGGGATTACGCTGACGATTATCCTTACCAAACAGGGCCACCTCATTACCGTAATACTGTTCCCATGTCAGTTTGCCGCCTAACTGTGGCATATCGGGGAGCCAGCCCTGTGCCCGGACGTCCCAGCCGTTTGCCGGACGCGCCTGGTAGTCAGTCAGGTGTGGGGAGTCCTTCCATCCGCTCAGCCGTAAATAGCCGTTAACTGCCAGCCTGACAAAATCACGCCAGTATTCGACGCCCGCCCCCGCGCGTGAATGGTCCTGCGAAAGGTCATGATCAAAGAAGGTATTCACCCCTAACATCCATTGATCATAGAAATGACGCACCCCCGCACCAAAATTGGCCTGGGTGCGATCATCAGTGCGGTGGAGACTGCTTTGAGAGAAAATCAGTCGGTTATTTTGCTCATGCAAAGGAACCAGCAGGTCCAGCTGGGAGTTTTTAAGGGATAAATTTTTATCTGTTTCCAGTTGTACGCGTGCGGTGCCAAAGCGGCTCATCCACTGTTGAATTTCTGTGCTGGCCGCGCTGGAAGCCATATTGCGGGCGAGTGAGGACGCGGCGGAACTGTTCGGTTGATTTGCCAGAAACGTTCCCGCCTGCGTGGCATGACGCGCGATTTTTTCTTCTGTCTGCGAATGCGCGTCCGCCTGGAGCGGCGACGTTGGCCCTTCGTGCCATTTTATTTCAGGTAGCGGATTCAGCGGCACATCCAGCTCATCACCGGGCTGAATGCGTTCAAAACCACGGGCAAAAGTACGAAACTGATTCAGTTTCTTAAGCGCCTCTGGTGTCATATTGAATTTTTTAGCCACGCTGTCGGCAGTTTCTCCCTCACCAAGGGTGTAAGGACGCGTTTGCAGGGTTGTCTGCTGTGACCCGGACAGAAGGCGACCGTTACTTCCTGCACCCGCGATAGCAGGAGTAAAGGCCATCGTAAGCGGAAAAAGAATTTGTACGCCAATATTAAGCCATGCAAATAGTTTTATACGAACCGGAATATGATCCCTGCGAACTATTTTCATAAATAAGCTCCATAGAAAAACCACCCGCGGATGGCAGATTAAAAAAAGGAGTGCGCGCCAGAGTTACTCAAGCAGTTAAACGCTGATTTTTAATAAAACGAGGAACTGGCAGAGACTCCCAAAAAAATGTTAAAAAATATAAGGAGTGAGATGAAATAAATAATTTAAAAATTAAAATATACAGATAAAAAGTAACCAACAATGTGCAAAGCTGTTTTTTATGTCAAAAACCTCTTCTGAAAAACCGACCAACTTAACAGCAGAACATTCTAACCAGCAAAAATAAAACCAACCTGAAATGGATGATGATATTTTGTGAAATCCGAAGAAATTTTAAAAAATTTACCCGTTCGTTTTAAAGCAGTATATATTTTAACGCTATCACTTCCCTGCTTACTGACTACAAAGACAATAAGCCTTTCAACATAGCAATGCAGGCTGCAATCTGTTTAATAAAAAAACGGACTTGTGCACCCATCCCCACTTAAGCGGAGTCAGGCAGTACCAGATAATACTCAGCCCCCAACATTATTAGTAAAATAGTGACACAATTAATTCAGACTGACAACCTGACATAGAAAGCCGCATAACAACAAAAACAAAACGATTTCGGATTTTTAATAAGAAGTAATAAAAATCATTCCGTTTCAACAGAAATCTTTCAATTAACCACTAATAATTGTTTTTTTGCTAAAAATATATCCTGATATGATTTAACGAGTTGCATAAAAGAAAAAACAAAGCATAGCCGTAACCTGATTTTTACCCTCCCCGTTAGGGGTGCATTTAATCAGCAAAAACCATCAGAAAATCATGCGGCAGTCTGTACTGATTCAGACATCGCATTTTCTGTGCAGTAAGGTGGGATAAATAAACAGACGCCTTCCCAGGCCCCGGTTGAGTAATGTCCCTGCCGCCACCGAGCAGGCCACACAGATCGTTACCATCACCACGGGAAAACCTGCCGCCCAGATCAGTGAAAAAACGTTGTCGGCAAACAGCTGATACCGTGCAGCCATTCGCATCAGCGACATGCCAAAGAATTCAATAAAGATACGATGCAGAACATAGATTTGCAGCGTGTTACGACCCAGCCAGTTGAGCCAGCGCAGGGTGAACCATCGATTAAGCTGACGGCACAGGGCGATGCTGAAAAGAATGCTTAACACTGAGAGAAACAGGTTATGCCGAAGACCCGGCAGCAGATGGGCAACGGCCAGTATCACCAGCATCAGCCAGACTGGCAGGTTACGGCGGCGTCCTTCACTCCAGCGCAGCAGCATATCGCTGTGAAAAACACCCAGCAGGAAAAAAATCAGATACTGCGCGAGGCTTGCCGGTCCCCAGCCGGGAATAATTCCACTCACGGCGGCATAATTCAGCACAACCGCCATCAGCAGTAAGCTACCGTTCTGCTGGCGAAACAATTTAGCCAACAGAAAGAAAAGTCCCAGCGCATATAAATACCAGCAGGAACTCATCGCCAGCAGCATCAGTCGCATAAACTTCAGTGGCGTTTCTGCCCAGGCGGCATTGCTACCGGTCGATAATTGCCCGCCCATAATATGGCCTGAAACGCCTCTGATGATCAGCCACTGAATAACTCCCCAGATAAAATAGAGATAAAAAAGATTAATCACCCTGCCGGTTAATACCTGTTTCCAGTCACGATGAAGAATACCGTGACTTGCCAGCAAACCAGATACAAAGAAAAATACCGGCATACGCAGTGGTACGAGATAATTATTAACAGCCAGCCAGAGCCGGGCCGGAATAAATCCGGCACTCAGCTGTATAACCGTTGTTGCATATCCCGGGAAGGTGACATGCCAGAGCACCACCAGCAAAATACAGCCACCTTTGAGGCTGTTAATCCAGGCTATTTCTTCTCTCTCAGCAGTATGCATTTTATCCCTCCACCACCTCAGTCAGATAAATAATAAAATGTGGAACAGCTGACGTTAGCGGCAGCAGATAAAATTACATGGCCCGGATAGTTAACAGATCGCACCAGATAAAATGCCGGGTTAAATATACCAACTCAATTTTTAAGATTATTTACCTTTACAGAGAAAAAGGCCATGAGGTTACTCTTAAAGACTGAGCGGTGACCAGCAGTAATAAGAGCGTATTGCAAATAAAAAAAGGCTATGTGCCATATTCTGCACCTTCATTCAAAGATATTTGGGAGTAATCGCAGCAGAAGTCAGGTAATGGTGGACAGGACCGCCGGATAACCGGCGATCGTCGTTATGAATTGAGGAATTTATCGAGGAATTGCCGGGTGCGTGGCTGTTGCGGCGTGGTAAACAGCGCTTCAGCCGCGCCCTGCTCTACTATTCGCCCCTGGTCCATAAAAATCACCCTGTCCGCCACGTCGCGGGCAAAGCTCATCTCGTGGGTGACAATCACCATCGTGCGCTTCTCCTCAGCCAGGGCGCGGATGGTATTCAGTACCTCGCCTACCAGCTCCGGGTCCAGCGCCGATGTGGGTTCATCAAACAGAATGACCTGCGGACGCATTGCCAGCGCACGGGCGATAGCCACCCGCTGCTGTTGCCCGCCGGAGAGACGACGCGGAAAACTCGCATCCCGCCCTTGCAGGCCCACTTTCGCCAGCAGCTGACGCGCATGGGCCACAGCCTGCTCTTTTGGCTCGCCTCTGACGATGGTGGGCCCTTCAATAATGTTCTCCAGCACCGTGCGATGGGGAAACAGATTGAAATTCTGAAAGACAAATCCTACCTGCTGTCGCAGCTGGCGTACCCGCTCACGCTCTCTGCCAGCCGTTGCCGCATCAATGCGAATATCGCCCACCTGGATAATCCCGCTGTCGGGAGATTCAAGCAGGTTAATACTGCGCAATAAGGTGGTTTTGCCGGAGCCGCTTGGCCCGATAATCGCCACCACTTCCCCCGCCGCCACCGCCATATCAATGCCGTGCAGCACGGTCTGACCGTTGAACTGTTTTGTCAGTTGACTGACGCTTATCGCGCTCATTTTTCCTCCCGATCCTGGCGGTTCACCCGCTCTTCCAGCCGGCTCTGTAACACCGACAGCAGCGTTGCCATCACCCAGTAAATCAGCGATGCAGCCAGATACATGGTGAATACCTCAAGGGTGCGCGAGGTGATCAGCTGCGCCTGACGGAACAACTCCGGCACCTGGATGGTCGCCGCCAGCGAAGTGTCTTTAACCAGACTGATAAAACTGTTGCCGAGGGGCGGCAGCGCCGTGCGGGCAGCCTGCGGCAGAACAACCCGACGCAGGGTCTGCCAGCGGGTCATGCCGATGCTGGCCGCCGCCTCCCACTGGCCGCGTTCGATGGCGGCAATGGCACCACGCAGTGATTCAGAGGCATAGGCGGCGGTGTTAAGGGAAAGACCGATCATTGCAGAGGGAACCGGGTCCAGCTCAATACCAAACTGCGGCAGGCCGTAGTAAATCATAAACAGCTGGGCAATCAGCGGCGTACCCCGAAATATCGAGACATAAAAGCGGGAAGCCCATGACAGCGGCCAGAACGACGAAAGCCGCATTATCGCCAGCATAAAACCCAGCAGCAGACCGAAAAACATCCCGCCAATGCTGAGTTGCAGGGTAAACAGCGCCCCTTTCAATAAAAATGGTGCTGAATCCAGCACCAGTTGAACACTTTCCTGCATTATTTCGTCACATCCACGCCAAACCATTTCTCTGACAGCCTGGTCATGGTGCCATCCTTCTGCATCTCTGCAATGGCTGCGTCAATAGCCTGTAACAGCTGAGGATTGTTTTTACGCAGCGCAACGCCGGATGCCTGGCGGGAGAAAGCAGGACCGGCCACCGCGAGGCTGTCACCGGTTTTTTTCACCAGGTCGAGGGCGGCGAGACGGTCCACCAGAATGGCATCAAGACGGCCCACGCGCAGATCCTGATATTTGGTGGGATCGTCGTCGTAAGTACGGATATCGACGCCCTTCACGTTGCCACGCAGCCACTGCTCATAATTGGTGCCAAGCCCGACACCGACTTTTTTGCCGCTCAGATCGTCCGGTTTATTGATGGTCGCAGCGTTTTTCTTCAGCGTCAGCGCCTGGATACCGGAAACGGTATAAGGCGTTGAGAAGTCATATTTTTTCTGCCGCTCATCGGAAATAGTGACCTGATTGATCACCACATCAATGCGACCGGAATCCAGCGAGGCCAGCATTCCGTCCCATTTGGTAGGTTTCAGGCTGGCCTTCACTCCAAGATGCTGTGCCAGTGCCTGGGCGAAATCCACCTCAAATCCGGCCAGCTTGCCATTGCTGTCCTGGAAACTGAATGGCGGATAGGTGCCTTCCAGACCCACCAGCAGCGAACCGCGCTGTTTGACTTTATTCAGCAGATTTTCATCAGCGGCGAGCGCGCCGGAAGAGAGCCCGGCCAGCAGAGAAAGGGACATCAGCCCCATAATCAGTTGACGACGGATGAGAGAAAGCTTCATAAACAACTCCATTTCGCTAATCAGATGCTGACAGAATCTATGCGGCCAGTCTGATTAATACCAGCTGTGTGTTAAGAACAATCTGAACTAATTCAGAACAAAGGGTGATAAGCAAACAGCGCAGGCGTACCGCCGGTGTGGACAAAAACAATCGGCCCCTGACGGCGAAAGCGATTCTGACTGATACCGTCCAGTAAACCGGCCATTGCTTTACCAGTATAGACCGGGTCAAGAAAGATCCCTTCCAGCCTCGCCAGCAAACGAATCGCCTCGTTCGCCTCGGGATTGGGCTGACCATAACCTGGCGCGAAATAGTCATCCCACAGCACCACCGGTGCCGTGGCGGTCAGTTCCAGCAACGAAGCGAGCCTGTCGCGGATATCCACCACCTTAGGCCGCTGTTCCTCCACCTTGCGGGAGACGGTGACGCCCACCAGTTCGGTCCCCGGCAGTAACTGTTCCAGTCCCACCGCCAGTCCGGCATGGGTTCCGGCACTGCCGGAGGCGACCACCACCGCCGCAAAATCCACGACGCCCTCGCTCTGGTGTGCTATCTCCTGCGCACATTCAACATAGCCCAGCGCCCCAGGCGCACTGGAGCCGCCAACCGGAACGATGTAAGGACGAAAACCCTGCGCCTCCAGTCGTTCGGCCTGCTCTTCCAGCTGTTCGGTGGGATGCTCCAGCGCATCGACCATCACCACTTCAGCGTCCATCAGCTCAAGCAGCAGACGATTGCCATTCGACAGGTAGTTTTCGGCACTGGTGCCCGTGGGATTTTCCAGCAACGCCACACATTTCAGTCCCAGCTTAGCCGCCACGGCGGCGGTCTGTCGCACATGGTTCGACTGAATTGCGCCGGCCGTCAGTAGCAGGTCCGCGCCCTGTCGCAGGGCATCTGCCGCCAGAAACTCCAGCTTGCGCAGCTTATTACCGCCCAAGCCTAGCGGGGTGAAATCGTCACGTTTAATAAAAATATCCCGCCCCATGTAGTCAGAAAGACGGGGCAGATGTTCCAGCGGCGTGGGTGAACCCAGCAGTTCCAGACGGGGAAAAGCATTAAGAAGATGTAAGGACAAGATAGCCTCCTGAACAGGCGCAGTCAGTTGTCCTTACAGTTTTACAGAATAAGACAGGCAGGTAACCTGAAAAGGTCTGAAGCCAGCAACTAATTTCGCTGCCAGCCTAAAAACTGGTCATATTTACGCAGCGCAATACGGTAATTGTTATTACCGGCATCCGGCAGATCATTTTCCAGACAGGCGTGCCAGCTGGTGCCTTGTAGTTTTTCCGCCGGGAAATTTCGAGCCGAGAGCATATCGTCGAGACGACGCAGGCGAACAACATATTCGCGAATGGTGCTGTGACTCATTTCTGTTTGCTCAAACAGATACTGCTTAAACGCCATAATGTCGAAATAATTCGGGTGGGTGTTGCAATAAATATCGCTGCAAAACCGGCACAGGGCTGTCAGTTCATTCTGAAGTTTTAACCAGACCTGATCGTCTATGAGCTGGTCCATCCGGGCAATGGCTTCTTTATTAATGATTTGTCCGCGAAAGACCAGCGCCATGCGGTCCAGCACTTTGCTGCAATGCGAGCAGTTACTCTGGCTGTGTTTATAGTCTTTTAAATAGCGGCTCAACGGCCTGAGTTTGGTTTTGGATCCCATTATGGAGTCCCCGATTGCTGTTAAAAATGCAAAACTGACTCCTTTAGCGCGCTGCCGTTAATCGGGTGCGCAGGCGTTTTATCGCCTGACTGTGCAGCTGGCTGACACGGGATTCCCCGACCTCCAGCACTGCGCCAATCTCTTTCAGGTTCAGCTCCTCCTGGTAATAAAGTGTCAGCACCATTTTCTCGCGTTCGGGCAGAGCCTCGATCGCTTCAATGACGCGTTCACGCAGATTCCCTTCCATCAGCTGATGCAGCGGATTGGCCTCTTCATGCCCTTCCGTCACCAGCTCCGCGCTGTCACCGTGTTCCTCACGAAATTCATCGTAAGAAAACAGCTGGCTGTTGTTGGTATCCAGCAGGATCTGCCGGTACTCTTCCAGAGATACGTCCAGCTGCGCCGCCACTTCCTGTTCGGTGGCAGAACGTCCTAACGCCTGCTCGACCTGATGCATTGCAGCAGCCACTTCACGCGCATTACGCCTTACGCTACGTGGTGCCCAGTCGCGGCTGCGCAATTCATCAAGCATGGCGCCACGGATACGTTGCACGGCATAGGTGGTAAACGCCGTTCCCTGAAGCGCATCGTAGCGCTCCACGGCGTTCAACAAGCCAATGCCCCCTGCCTGTAACAGGTCATCAAGTTCGACGCTGGCAGGCAACCTGACCTGTAAGCGCAGCGCTTCATGGCGCACCAGTGGCACATATCTCTGCCACAGCGAGTTTTTATCCATCACGCCACCGGCGGTATATAGATCGTTCACTCTGACTATCCTGCGTTAGTTAAGTTATCGGCACGATTATCGGTTTCTGTAGAGAAGATTGATTGGCGGAATAACGGTAAAAAAGGCAGGTTATTTCAATTTTGTGCCAGCGGGCAGGCCGTTATTCGTCGCCCGCTGACCGTTTAGCGGAATTGATGCAACCGCGCGCGCGTGGCCTGCGGCACCTGTGACCATAGCGCACAGACTTTTCCTTCCAGCGCCTGATAAAAGGCAGCCAGCGCCTGATCTTCCGGCAACGCAGTACGAAATCGCACCACCCCGCTCTCTGCATCAATGGTTAACCGGCGGCTGATAAACAGTCGCTGTAAGTCACTGCGCAAAAACAGGCCGTTATCAGTATGGTTATCCAGCAGGAAACCCTGCTCATTCTCGCGCATGTCGATATGGCAGGCTTCCACCCACGGCCAGTTGTTTTCCTCACCGAGCAGCGTGCCGGTGATGACGCAGGCCCCGTAGCGCTCGCGCACCGAACTGCTGAACTCCTGCTGACTGGCCTTTTGCCACAGCCTGGCCTTCACCCGCCGCCCCACCTGCGTGCCTTGTATTACCCCGCCCGCAGGCGGTAACAGCGGCGAAGTCAGTACCACGATAAACTGCAATTGGCGCGAGTATTCAAAGCAGGGTTTTGACTGGCGGTCATACAGTTGCCAGTACTCCTCCTCTTCCTCGGTGCGCAACAACGCCAGCGTATAGCCGCGCTGCTGCATCAGGCTTTGCGCCATAATCGACGCCGGATCGAGCATCGCCAGTACTTTGCTCTCACCCATCACTTTCCAGGTATTCCACGGGGCCGGTTCTGCCGGACGACGAAAATAGAGAAAACTTTCCTGATGCAGTAAGTAGTGCTCAAAGCGTGACAGATAATTTTTTCTTTCATTATCGTTGGCAATAAACAGCAGATCCTCCATCGGGATCTGGCTGTCTTTGCTGGCAAAAACGGCGCGGATAGTCCGGTTTTTACTGGACGTGGACGGACTGAGCAGGCCGCGACTGGTTAACGACTTATCGTCAGGGTAGCGCTGACTGTAGCGTTCGCTGATTTCATCAAACGACAGCAGTTCTCCGGGTAACAAATCATAATTGAAGCGCATCGTACGACACTCCGGAAGGTAAAGGTTTCATGCCATGCACGGCATGGCGTGAATTAACAGCCCGTGCCATCAGGCTCTGAACACTCAACGGCGGCTACATCAGCTGTTATCGGCAATCCGTAAGGTTTCTGTAAAGCTTTACAGCGAAGCGGGCGAAGAATTTGTTTTTTATGAAAAACGCATCCTGAAGCTGCGCCCTGACGCCGATAAACAGTATAAAAATGCGTTTATTCTTTTAATTGAAAGATAAGCCCTGCGCTAGCATTGCTCCAGGCATTCCCCTTCGGAACATTTCATGAAAACTTTTATTATCTGTCATCAGGATTTGCCCTGCTATCACCTTCCTGCTGATGCCAGTATCGTCTGGCTTAATGCTGTGATGCCTGAAAACACTCAGGGTCTGCATATTATTCCCGGTTATGAATTTATCGATAATGCTGTCGAGTTGCATAAACAGCTTTCCGGTGCGATTGGTCCGATGGTGATCCGCAATATTGCCGCTGAAATGAAGTTGAATGAAGGCAGTCTGACTATCTGGCAATACCGCAAATTCGTGACCCGTGAAAATTACGGCGCACCCTCGATTGATTACGGCGGAACCCATGACGTGGGGATTAAAGAGGCCTCTGAGAAGCCGATTATTCCCCATCTTGCGGAAGGCCATCAATATATCGTTTCCAGGCCCATGCAGTTGGGTAATTTATTCCAGCAATATATTGCCTTTCACCATGTCAGCGACCTGCTGAAATATACCGCGCTGGCCGTGGATTTGGGGGTGATATCTGAACAGGACAGCTTCCTGTTCCTGAACTGTGCCCACCTGATTATTGGCGGCATCGAGCTGGGCACCTATCCTGCGGTCTGGTGGCAGTCGGCATTTGAACGTCTGCAATCTGTCTCACTGGCTTTTGTTGAAAACTTCACACCTTACGATCAGACCGACCCGTACCAGAAGCGAGCGGTGGCTTTCTGTCAGGAGAGACTCGGCAGCTATCTGTTATTAAAAGAGCTGAGCGCCGCGCACAACAATAATCTGCCAATGGGCCTGTTTGGCACCGTACACACCGTCACGCAAAATGGTATGTACGCCCGTGGTACTTAATTCCTGCTCACAAGGATAATACGATGAAAGTTGTTATTTTAGCGGGTGGTCTGGGTTCCCGTCTTTCGGAAGAAACGGTAATACGTCCAAAACCGCTGGTTGAAATTGGTGATAAGCCGATTATCTGGCACATCATGAGTATCTATGCGCATCACGGCTTTAAAGATTTTATTGTTTGCGTCGGCTATAAGGGCTATTTACTGAAAGAGTATTTTGCCAATATCGTGCTGCATCATAATGATATTACCGTTGATTTGTTAAATAACCACGTTGAATACCATCACGGCTCCGCACCGGACTGGAAAGTGACGCTGGTTGATACCGGTAATAGCTCGATGACCGGCGGCAGACTCAAACGGATCAAAGAATATCTCGATCCCAATGAGCCGTTTATGATGACCTACGGTGACGGCCTCGGCGATATTAACATTACCGAAGAACTTGATTTTCATCGTTCTCATGGTCTTCAGGCCACCATGTGTACTGTGGTGCCGCCCGCCCGCTTCGGCACCATTCATTCCGATGGCTACCGCATTACCGATTTCGCCGAAAAGCCCGTCGATCATTCAGCCAGAATCAACGGCGGTTTCTTTATTCTGGAGCCTTCCGTACTGGATCTGGTGGAAAATGACAGCACCGTGTGGGAAACCGGCCCGCTTGAACAACTGGCGCGAAGCGGCCAGCTGGCCGGATTTATGCACGATGGCTTCTGGCAGCCGATGGACACCCTGCGGGAAAAAATGCTGCTGGAAGACCTGTGGCAGAGCGGTGAGGCACCATGGAAAATATGGTAACCCCAGCTTTCTGGCACGGAAAAAAAGTTCTGATTACCGGCCACACCGGCTTTAAAGGGTCATGGCTGACGCTGTGGCTGTTAAAAATGGGCGCGGTTGTCGAGGGGGTTTCCCTGCCAGACGACCGGCCTGGTTCGCACTATCATGCCGTGGATTTCCGCAGTGCCATCAAAGAGCATCTGGTTGATATTCGCGACGGGCAGGCGCTGGAGACAATTATCCTGCACAGCGCCGCAGAGATTGTTTTTCACCTCGCAGCCCAGCCGCTGGTGAATGCCTCCTATGTTGATCCGCTCAACACCTTCACCAGCAACGTCAACGGCACCCTGAATCTGCTTCAGGCCATTCGTCAGTCGCAAAGTATTAAAACGGTGGTCGTCATCACCACGGATAAGGTCTATGCCAACAGCGATGCGCCCGATAATGCCTTTGCGGAGACGGATGCGCTCGGCGGCAACGATCCTTACAGCGCCTCCAAAGCGATGACCGAACTGCTGTGCACCTCTTACCGCGAAAGCTATTTCCGTAAACAGGGCATTGTGCTGGCCACCGCGCGTGCCGGGAATGTTATCGGCGGCGGAGACTGGTCTGACGATTGTCTGGTGCCGGACTATTTTCGCGCCGTTAACAGCGGTCAGCCTTTTAACGTGCGTTATCCGGATGCGGTTCGTCCCTGGCAGCATGTGCTGGAGTCGCTGCGCGGCTATCTTCTTTATGCTGAATATCTCTGCCGGGAAAGCCAGTCCTCTGTGACCGCACTGAATTTTGGCCCGGACAGCCACAACACCATTACCGTCCGGGAACTGCTGCGGCGCTTATCGGCTTTTGCGGAAAACGATCGGGCACCCGCGTCACTGGCGGTTGCGCCGCAAAACAGAGAGGCTCTGCACCTTTCGCTCAACTCCTCACGGGCGCGTGAAACCCTGCACTGGTTTCCGGCACTGGATATCAGCCAGACCCTGCGATTAACCAGCGAGTGGTATCAGGCCAGTCGCACCGCCACCGATATGGCCGCGTTCAGTCTGCAACAAATTGCCGATTATGAAAGCCAGGTGAGGGAACAACAGGAGACAGCGCAATGAAAATGACTGAAACGCCGATTATCGGTGCATGGCATATTGAAGCAACGCCCTTTGTTGACCCGCGCGGTTCGTTCACCCGCACTTTCTGTCAGCGGACCTTTGCCGCTCATGGTCTGGAAACCACCTTCGTGCAGTGCAACCTGTCGAGAAACCGACACAAAGCCACGTTGCGCGGCCTGCATCTGCAAACTGGCGAACAGAGCGAGGTGAAACTGGTCAGGGCGGTGAGCGGTCGTATTTTCGATGTGGCGGTGGATTTGCGTCCTGACTCGCCCTCTTTTCTGCGCTGGCACGGCATTGAACTGAGCGCCGGGCAGCAGAATGCGTTTTATATTCCGCGTGGCTGCGCCCATGGCTTTATCACTCTCGAAGAGAACAGCGATTTGCTCTACCAGGTGTCGCACGAATATGCACCCGGCCATGAACGGGGTTACCGCTGGGACGATCCGGCGTTTGCCATCGACTGGCCGCTTCAGCCTGACATCATCAGCGATAAAGATCGTGCTAACGCTGACTTTCAGCTTAATCAGGCGCGCTGAAGATGCAGAATATTCTCCTTACCGGTGCCAGCGGTTTTGTCGGACAGGCGCTGTTGCGGCAGCTGGCAAATAATGATGATCTTTCCATCACCGTTATCTGCCGCGAAGAGAGCCGCAACACCCTGCCTGCACAGCAAAATTTGCATCAGGTGGTAGTCACCGACTCCATCTTTGACAAGGATCAGTCGTGGTGGCAAGCGCGCCTTAACGGCATTGATACAGTGATTCACAGCGCCTGGTATGTCGATCCGCAGGATTATCTGACGTCTGAGCAAAATATTGCCTGCCTGAACGGAACGGTGGTGCTGGCACAGGCCTGCGTGGCCGCCGGGGTAGGCTATTTCGCCGGAATTGGCACCTGCTTTGAATATCAGCACGGCAATGATTATCTTAGCGTGGAGACGCCTCTTGCTCCCCGTTCGCTGTATGCCGCCTGCAAAGTCGCCACTTTTCATCTGCTGAGCGAACTGTTCAGAAACAGCCCGACGGCATTCGGCTGGTATCGCCTGTTCTATCTGTACGGTGCGGGTGAAAAAGCAGCGCGGCTGGTGCCTTATCTGACATCGATGCTAAGCAGTCATCAGCCCGCCGTTTTAAAGCAGGCTAACCTGGTACGGGATTATCTGGATGTCGATATTGCGGCAGAGAAAATTATTAATAATGTTATGGCATTACATGCCGGTGTATTTAACGTCTGTTCCGGTGATAACACCACGTTAAAAGATCTCGCGCTGAAGATTGCCGCCCGTTATAACGCCACTCACCTGCTGCAACTGGGTGAAGTCACGCCTTCCGCCAGCACCCCCCTGAAAATAGTGGGCGTGTGCAATTTATGAGAGAACCATCATGAGCTCAGCTGAATCACTCTTTTATCGTGAAAACTATCCGATATTTCAGAACAAGATGTACAACTCTCATCATGAGGCGGTGAACTGCCCGAAAGGTGATATCGATCTGGCTACCGATCCCCGTACCGGGATTATTTTTAACCGGCAGTTTGATGAATCGAGAGTGCAGTACGATAAGGACTATCACAATGAGCAGGGGCTGAGTCAGGCCTTCTCGCAGCATTTACATGATGTTGCCGGACGGATTATTGCCGCGATGGGAAAGAAAAATATCGTCGAGATCGGCTGTGGTAAAGGGTTGTTCCTCGATATGCTCAGCGAGAAAGGCGTGGAGATAACCGGTTTTGATCCCACTTACAGTGGCGACAACCCTAAAATCCGCCCGGAGTATTTCACCCGTGACACGCCGGTTTCCTGTGATGGCATTATTCTGCGTCATGTGCTGGAGCATATTAAAGATCCGGCTGACTTCCTGCATTTTCTGAAAAAGGCCGCCCCTGAGCACTGTAAAATATATATCGAAGTCCCGGCGTTTGAATGGATTATGGCCAACAATGCCTGGTACGATATTTTTTACGAGCACGTTAACTATTTTCGCCTGAATGATTTTAAACGGCTGTTCAGTAAAATTATCGATGGCGGCTATGTTTTTAACGACCAGTATATTTATCTGATTGCTAATCTCTCCGATCTGCGGGACAGCCCGGAGCAGGAAAACAGTGATGCGGCCATCCGCTTCCCGGTTGAGCAGTTGATCAGTGACAAAGTTGACCGCAGTAAGAAGATTGTCCTGTGGGGTGGCGCATCCAAAGGGGTTATTTTTGCCATGAACCTTGCCTGGATGGGATTGCGCGTTGACCACGTCATTGATATCAATCCACAAAAACAACATCGTTTTTTAGCCGCAACCGGCATCCAGGTGCAATCCCCCGATGAGGTGCTGCCTGAGCTTGCGGATAATGACAATATTTACGTGATGAATTCGGGCTATCTGGCCGAGATAAAACAGATGACCGGGCATCGGTTTAATTATATTACCCTTGACTGATCGCGGCTCTTCTCCCTGCTGCCTCTCTGACAATCCATCTGCGATACAGATGGATTGTTTTATTGGGTAGCCCTGACGGCGATTCTGCGCCCTGACATCAGATTTATCCTTCATCCTGT
The DNA here is from genome assembly GCF_000590885.1 of Erwinia mallotivora. Taxonomy (GTDB): domain Bacteria; phylum Pseudomonadota; class Gammaproteobacteria; order Enterobacterales; family Enterobacteriaceae; genus Erwinia; species Erwinia mallotivora. Next base: position 103,048 of record NZ_JFHN01000034.1, on the reverse strand, counting down.
ACCTGAGGCACGCCAGGTCGTGCATCAACACTTTTGCCATTAGCGTCCTTTAATTATCTGACCGCAACGGAACGAAATGCCTGCAATGCCGTTGACCGCCACCGCTTGCCGGGTAGATAAATCATATAAAATTCAAAACAGATCAGCGTTTTGTCGCCCGATAAAAAGACAGCTTTTTCGCATAAATAATCGTTTTACGACAGCAAGCTGAGGATTAATACCTGACAATCGGGTTTTCCCATATTGCAAAAGAGTTTTCCCATGCCCATTAATAAACTCAGTCTTAAGCTAAACTTCCCTCTTGTGAATGACAGGCCAATTAATGAAGGGCCACTGGTACCCTCCACGTATGACGACCTGAAAAACAACTTTTACAGACTGCACAACCAAATGCAGCAGATGCCGATACCTCAGTTCAGCGCGGCACTGGATGCGCCAGACTACTCAGGGCTGCGTAAGTGTGGCTTCTTTACTTTGAGCGAGGGTTTTCAGCTAAATAACCACGCTGACGATGTTTTCATCCATGCACGTCGAGAAACGCCTCATTGTAAAGGCGAGTTTTCCGGGGACAAGTTCCACATCAGTGTGCTCGGGGAGCAGGTGCCGCAAGCATATCAGGCTCTTTCCGAACTGCTGTTTTCAAAGGACAGTCCGATAGATAAGTGGAAGGTGACAGATATGGAACGGGCCGATCAACAATGCCGAGTGAGCGTGGGGGCTGAGTTCACATTGTATGTAAAACCAGATCAGAAAAATTCGCATTACAGTGCATCTTTGCTCCACATTACACGGCAATTTACAGAGCGTGTGGAATCCATACTATCCGAAAATAGGGTTATTCCCGGACAGCATCCTGAGTCAGACGTTCAGCCTGAAAAATGGAAATATCTCAGTTATCGTAATGAGTTACGAAGCGGGCGTGAGGGTAGTGAAATGCAGAGCCAGGCTTTACGCGAGGAACCGTTTTATCGTTTGATGACGGAGTAAATAACGATAACGCAAAGTCGATTTTTCCGGCTGGTCGTCGTTTCCACAACGAAGAACGCGTCAGATTAACAGCCTTTTCCCCTGTGGCGAAACTGAGTAACCAGACCGGCGCCTCTAAGCAGGCCAAAGGTGGTCTGCTTAGAGGCAGCATGTAGCAACGCCCCTATGCTGATGACAGAATTGTATCAACTCAGTCTGCGGTCCACGCCTTCAGCCACTGCGCAACATTGTCGCCGTTCAGCATCCAGTCACGGCGCAATCTTGCCTGAAGCTCGTCGCCCATTCTGGCGCTGGCGTCCGCATCGTTCAGATGTTTACGGATGGCGTCACACCAGTCTTTGAAGCGGTTACGCACGCGGGTAACCGGCAGATCGCCGCGATAACAGGCCACGTCACTACAGATCACCGGCACGCCGCAGGCACCGTATTCCATCAGCCGCAGGTTACTTTTGCAGGCGTTAAAAATGTTGTCTTCCACCGGTGCCAGGGCTAAATCCAGATTGAGCGCGGCCAGCGTGGCCGGATAAATTTCAATATCCACGCCATAATGCAGTTCATGGATATAAGGACGCAGCTTGTGCGGACACATCCCCATAAATACCCATTCCACCTCATTAGCAAACTCTTTAACCACGTCAGCAATCATCTCCAGATCGCCGGTATGACTGGAGCCGCCCGCCCAGCCCACGCGAGGTTTCCTGCCCGTGCCACGCTGACTTTGCAGATTTCCCCACCAGTGCACCGGCAGGCGGTTATTCACTACCACAATATTGTCATGCATCCCTTTAAAGGCTTCGGCCAGCGGTTCGGTGGACACCACAAAGCGGTCGAAGAAGCCGAGGCTTTTACGCATTTTTTTCCACATGTCCTGTTTGAAATCTTTGTGGTGATGATTTTTCAACGGCACATTCAGAATATAGTCATCCAGCTCGTAGACCCGGAAGAGATCGGTTGCCGCCACTACCGGTGCCATCCAGTTCTGGAAAATATCGGAGTAACGCCGCTGGATGATCAGGCTGTCCGGTTTGTGCTGAGCAATTTCCGCGATGGTAAGCAGGCGATTGTGCAGCTTACCTCCGGCAATGCCCTCCTCTTCCATCGCCCTGAATGGCCCGATAATGCGATAGTGTCCACAGCCGGCGGAATCCGCATGATTCGCCATTATCACCGGCAGTCCGGGGCGCGTCACCGGTGACCAGCACAGCGCACTGTCGCTGTTAACATCGAACTGGCGGCTCTTCAGCGACAGGTTGGCATTAAACGCCGGATCGTTGGCGATTACCGGCAACCAGCGCCGGTAAAGCCAGGTTTCCTCATCCTGCCTGAGCGTTTTTACCGTCTGGCTGTCTTCGCCCTGGAAGGGTTGCTGACGAGCCGCCGGACGCAGGATGCGGGCATAAGGCGTCCACACCGTCAGGTAGCCCTGTTCACGGGCGCGCAGGCAGAAATCCACGTCATCATACAGCTGGCTGCCGGTGTCGAAGCCACCGATGGCATCATAAACCTCGCGGCGCAGCAGCATAAAATCGCCGGATACCGCACTGTAATTTTGATCGATATGCAGTCGTCCCAGATAGCTGGCCTGGTCGTCAGGCATACCACGAAACGCATCGCCCACCGCGCCGTTCATCCCCAGCAGATAACCGGCATGACGCACGCGATTTTGTGTATTGAGCTGCTTGCCGCCAACGACGCCCACCTCCGGACGTTGCGCATGGTTCAGCATATTGTCCAGCCATTCGCCATCCATCACCGCCAGCTCGCAGTGCAACAGGGCCAGATATTCCCCCCGTGCCAGAGTGGCGGCCAGATTGACCATCCCGGCATGTTGCCAGTTGCCCGGATAATGCATCACTTTGATCCTGTTCGGATCGACGCTGGCGATGCTGCTTAACCAGTTCTCCCGCTCAGGACTTTGCTGATTATCCGCCACGATGATCATTTCATAATTCAGATAGGTGGTCTTTTCCAGCAGGGTGGTGACGCAGGCAATCAGCGACGGCAGGTGCCAGTTGGCGAGGATAACCAGAGAAACCAGCGGCTGGTGGCCGTGTTGATAGCGCAGACGATAATTACCGAATTTATCCATTGCCACCTCACCCTGCGGATAACCGCGATTGGTCAGATGGCGTCGTAAAATTTCTGCATCTTCCGCCACTTCACGCCGGTTAAGGGTGGTCATCAGCAGCGGTTCAGCCAGATGTCCAATCACCCCGAACCCCTGGCTTTCAATCAGTTTGGTTACCAGGTCAAACTCACAGGAGGAAGGATAAGCAAGGTCAAAACCTTCTGCGGCCGCCAGCAGTTCACGCCGGTACAACCAGTGCTGAGCCATGGTTTTCGGCGCGCTGAGGAACAGATCCAGATTGAAATCGGGCCGGAATGCCACGCCGCCAGGATCGCCGTCGATAGCGAAAAATTCATCGGCATACAGCGCAAGAGCATTTCCCGCCTGCGGCAGAGAGGTAGCCAGTGCGCTCATTCCGGAAGGCAGAAAGGTGCTGCCGGCATCAACAAAAATGTACCACTCTTCATCGCGGCCGGTGAGCATCTGATTAATCACCTGCAAACGATTGTCTGCCGTGGCCGGATGGGCACTGACGCCGTCAGGCACGCTGTCACTGTTGCCGATAACCACTGGCGTAAGGCGGATGATACGGTTATCCGCCGCCGTCAGGCTTGCCAGCGTCAGCGTCAACCTGTCGGCAGAGATCCCAATGGCGGTGATCACCACGCCAACGCTGACCGGGCCGCCCCGTTCTGCCGCAAGCCCGGCGATATACGCCTGCTCGAAAGGCCGCAGTTGACGCTGTGCCAGCCAGCCGTTCAGCTCCGACTGAATGAAGTTGTTGTAATGCTGCTGGCTGAAGTTCTGGTATTCGAAGGTGTCCGGGGCGTTGAGTGGCGCAACGCGCACCATATTTTCGGCTTTCTGATAATGACCGAACCAGCTCTGGTGGCGAAGAAAGTGAAAGACTTTCTCCCGGTTGGCCACCACGGTGTCTTCGTTGTCGCGCTGCCCCGGCTGCTGATAAACATTGGAGATGCGAATCGTGCACAGGGGTGAATTCACCCAGCCCAACAGTTTGCCAGGCAGTAACCGGCCATAGAGCACCAGCGCTTCCACTTCCAGCATATTCTCGTTATTGATGGCAAAGAGTGAGCCGTGCTGGTCAATCAGTGAGAGTAAATCTTCGCGCCGGAACAGCGCCACGCTCATTTCACCCATCACATTAAATCTCAGTGTGCACTGGAAACGTAGCAGATCTTCACCGTTAATCAGGCAGTCAGTATGGACCAGCGAAGAATTGGAAAGAATATCCGGCTGAAGTACATTCAGGCAGTCACTGCGCACCCGGCGGGACGCCGCCACCGATACCTGGGGGTTATTGTGCATGGTGGCAAGCAGTTTGCTCAGGGCATCGGCGGCCAGCCAGTCAGCGTCGGCGAGGAACTTTATGTACTCCCCCTGCGCCTGCTGCACGGCGTATTCGAACACCCCTTCCTGCTCTTTCGGATGCTTATACATTCGCACCAGATGGCCGGGCTGATTAAGGTAAGGTTCGGCAATTTTTTCGATGAAATTCTCACTGCTACAGTCAGCAATGAGAATTTCACACTGCGCATAATCCTGAGCCAGCGCGCTTTGCAACGCCTGTTCAAAAAAGGTGGGAATACGCGCGATAATAATGATGCTGACTAAGGCTGGCCTGGACATGGCTGGTCTGCTCCGGGGAATCTGCAATCCCAGTAAAGATAAGGGTTTGGGAGTCAATGATAGGGTTAATCTTAGCGACAAAAGCCAAATTCAATCGCCAGAGGAAGGGGGTAAAAGCGGTTTAATCCCTCTGTTCAGACTGCTGCCGCAGCGGGATAAAAGCCGGTCTGACCGGGACAATAAAAAAGGCCCGGAGCCAGTCGATCTGAACAGATTCAGCCGATGGTTTTCCGGGCCTGTCGCCAGCATTACCCGCCGGTCATCAGGCGGGTATTTGCGGAAGGTTATTAGCCTTGCAGCAGAGACAGAACCTGCTGTGGAACCTGGTTAGCTTTCGCCAACACGGAGTTACCTGCCTGCTGAATAATCTGTGCTTTAGACAGATTCGACACTTCCGTCGCGTAGTCCGCATCCTGGATACGAGACTGTGCTTCTGACAGGTTAGTCGTGGTGTTGCTCAGGTTGGTGATAGCGGAATCCAACCGGTTTTGTACCGCACCCAGGCTTGAACGGAACTTATCAACCTGTGCAATCGCTTTGTCCAGCAGCGCCAGCGGGTCAGAGGTTGAAGTACCAGTGTACAGGCTGGTGTTACCGGTGTTAGAGATATCGTTAATGTTGCTGGAGCCTGAAGTCGCAGTGTCACCGCCGTTAGCAATGCCGCTTGCTGCTACAGAGTAGTCTTTGCCCTGTACGGTTACGAAGCCGACTGCGTTACCGCTGGCATCTGCGCCAACTTTAATCGCCTGACCGGTCATCACACCAGAAGAGACGCCGTTGGTGCTGTCGCTGTAGTCAACTTCAGTTTTGTTCAGTTCAACTTTACCGCTTGAACCCACAGACACTGAGTAGTTGTCGCTACCAGAAGAAACCACGTAGGTGCTGGTTGCGTTACCATTTTTGTCCAGCACGTTGTGCAGAGACAGGCCAGACGCTGCCACACCCAGACCAGAAGCAACATCGCTCAGGTCAACGGTAGACATGGTGCCGGAAGCCGCAGAACCTACCTGAGTGATAGAGTCGCCCAGGCTCAGAGCATTTTTGTCTACAGAGAAGCCTTTCAGGCCCAGAGTAGAAGAGTCAATTTTCTGCAGGTCGATAGAGATAGATTCGCCATCGTTAGAACCAACCTGGATTTTCATGGTGCCGTCTTTAGCCAGCACGTTCACGCCGTTGAACTGAGTCTGACCAGATACACGGTCAATTTCGTCCAGACGGGATTTGATTTCGTCCTGGATTGAAGTCAGGTCGGAATCAGAGTTGGTGCCGTTCTGTGCCTGTACGGTCAGTTCACGAACACGCTGTAAGTTGTTGTTGATTTCAGACAGTGCGCCTTCAGTGGTCTGCGCAGCAGAGATGCCGTCGTTGGCGTTACGAGATGCCTGAGTCAAGCCGTTGATGTTAGAAGTGAAGCGGTTAACAATCGCTTCGCCAGCCGCGTCATCTTTAGCGCTGTTGATACGCAGACCAGATGACAGACGCTCAATAGAAGTAGACAGAGCAGACTGGTTTTTGTTGATGTTGTTCTGTGTGATCAGCGAGAGGCTGTTGGTATTAATAACTTGTGCCATGATAAAGTTTCCTGTTAAATCGAATCGGGTTTAAGTTGGTCGGGCTTGTTTGCCCCCCGGCTTCATCGCCGTCAATGTAGTTATCGTCTGCCCCCTGGGAACCTTTAGAATTTTTTTAGCGCCAGACGAATTTTTTTTCTTCATCCCCTACCCGTCGAAATACGCCTTTCCTTTATCGCTATTCTTGCCATTGCCCTTACGCAAATACTCGTAAACTTTCCCTGTGTCTGGCCGATAACCACGTAGTTCACTCTCCGTGTTGACTACAGAAGGAAACTTTATGACGACTATATCTACCTTGGGAATCGGCTCGGGCCTTGATTTAAGTACTATCCTGGACAACCTCGAGTCGTCTGAGAAACTCACTTTAAAACCGATTACCACCCAGCAGTCTTCTTATACTGCCAAGCTGAGTGCTTACGGAACGCTGAAAAGTGCACTGACTACTTTTCAGACGGCTAACACTACGCTGAATAATGCTGACCTGTTTTCCTCTACTAAAGCTACCAGCAGTACCAGCTCAGTTACTGCCACTACTACCAGCGGTGCCATTGCCGGTAAATACAGCATCAGCGTGACTCAGCTGGCGACCGCGCAAACGCTGACCTCTGGCGTTCAGACCACTAACTCCACCGCCATCGCCAGTTCTGACAGCACCATCAGTATTAAGAAAGCGGATGGCTCAGCGGCGGTCAATATTTCGCTGACTGCGGCAAACTCTTCGCTAACCGGCATTCGCGATGCTATTAACAAAGCCGATGCCGGTATCACCGCCAGTATTATTAAAGCTGGTGACGGCAGCTATCGCCTGTCAATGACCTCCAACGACACGGGTTCGGATAATGCGATGACCATTGCGGTCACCGGTGACAGCACGCTGCAAAGTTTCATGGCCTACGATGGCAGCTCCAGCAGCAATATGACCCAGAGCGTCGCGGCACAAAACGCCAAGCTCACGGTGAATAACGTTGCCATCGAGAACAGCAGTAATACCATCAGCGATGCGCTGGAAGGAATCACCCTGAACCTGAGTGACGTGACTTCAGGTAATCAGACACTGACCATTACCAAAGATACCTCCGGTGCCTCTTCAGCTATCACTGACTGGGTGAAAGCCTACAATACCTTACAGGATCAGTTTGCCAGCCTGACCAAATACACCTCGGTGGATGCAGGTTCTGATGCTCAGGACTCCAGCAATGGTGCGCTGGTCGGTGATGGTACGCTGCGTGCTATTCAGTCACAGCTGAAAGGCCTGCTGACTAATGCCGCCAGCTCTTCCACTTACAAATCACTGTCGCAGATTGGTATCACAACCGACCCGACCAGCGGCGAACTTTCCGTGGATTCCACCACGCTGGACAGTGCGCTGAGTAAGGATGCGGATGGTGTGAAAGCGATGATCATCGGTGATGGTAAAACAACCGGTGTGGCCACCACTGTTGCCAGCAACCTCACCAGCTGGCTTTCGAAGACCGGCATTGTGCAAGCTGCGACTGATGGCGTCAGTAAGACACTAAACAATCTGACCGAGCAGTATAACAAGCAGAGTACGCGCATTGATGACATGGTGGCACGTTATAAAACTCAGTTTACTCAGTTAGATGTGCTGATGAACAAACTTAATACTACCAGCAGCTATCTGACCACCCAGTTCAGTACATCCAGTTCATCAAGCAGTTCATCATCGTCATAAGGAGACAACATGTATAGCGCAAGCGGGACCAAAGCCTATGCAAAAATTGGGGTGGAGAGCGCAGTGATGAGCGCCAGCCCCGATCAACTGGTCACACTGCTGTTTGACGGGGCGCTCAGCGCCCTGGTTCGTGCCCGGTTATTTTTGCTCGATGGCAACATCGCCGGTAAAGGAGAGTCGCTCTCCAAAGCCATCAATATTATTGAAAATGGACTGAGAAAAGGCCTGGATGAAAACAGCGGTGATGCACTGGCTGATAATCTTGCCTCTTTATATCGCTATATGGTGCATCGCCTGTTACAGGCTAATCTGCACAACGACAGCGAAGCGATTCAGGAAGTCGAAACGTTGCTGCGCAACATTGCCGACGCCTGGAAAGAAGTTTCCGGAACCACTGCACTTCAGGATGCCGTTTAAATGAATATTGCGCCGCACATGCTCACCATTTACCAACAATTGTTAGTGCTCAGTCAGACGATGCTGCGTCTTGCCAGTGAGGGAAGCTGGGAAGAGTTGATTGAAATGGAAGTCGTTTATGTCAGTGCGGTAGAGAAACTGGCGGAAAGCACAAAGCAAACCCCCGTTCCGGCACACGTTCAGGATCAGTTACGTCCTGTTCTGCGCCATATTCTGGATAATGAAGCTGAAGTGAAAAGCCTGCTGCAAGCAAGGATGACCGAACTTTCATCACTGATCGGTCAGGCGAGTCGGCAAAAGTCCGTTAACAAAGCCTATACCCGGGGACAGGGAGTGGTGCTGTTTCCACAAGAACCGGGCGGTATCTGACAGACACTGTGGAATGAATGTTACCCATCAACACCGGCGGGCCCACACGGTATAAAATATCTGTGCCGGCCCGCGCTTTTTCCCCGGCCTGCTCCATACTTCAGATTCACCCGCTGAAAACTGGAGCACGGAGATGCAAAACCCCACGCTGTTGCAATTCTTCCACTGGTATTACCCCGATGGCAGTAAACTGTGGCCGGAAGCCGCAGAACGTGCCGCCTGGCTGGCGGAAATCGGCATAACCGATGTCTGGCTGCCACCGGCGTATAAAGGCGAGTCCGGCGGCTATTCGGTGGGTTATGACACCTACGATCTGTTTGATCTGGGTGAGTTCGATCAGAAAGGCTCCCGCGCCACCAAATATGGTGATAAAGAGCAGTTGCTGGCTGCGGCCAATGCCCTGCGCGAAGCGGGGGTGGGCGTGGTGATGGATGTGGTGCTGAACCATAAAATGGGCGCAGACGAAAAAGAGCCGGTGCAGGTGAACCGGGTTAATCCTGACAACCGTGAGGAGATTGACCCGGAGGTGATGGAGGCCGAAGCCTGGACCCGTTTTACCTTTCCGGTGCGTGAAGGCAAGTATTCACAGTTTGTCTGGGACTTCAAATGCTTCAGCGGCGTCGATCATATCGAAAACCCTGATGAAAACGGCGTATTCAAAATCGTCAATGACTACACGGGCGAAGGATGGAACGACCAGGTGGACGATGAGCTGGGCAACTTCGATTATCTGATGGGTGCCAATATCGACTTCCGCAATCACGCGGTAACCGAAGAGCTGAAATACTGGGCGCGCTGGATGATGGAGCAACTCCCCTGCACCGGCTTTCGCCTTGATGCGGTAAAACACATTCCCGCCTGGTTTTATAAAGAGTGGATAGACCATGTTCAGCAGGTAGCAGAACAGCCATTGTTTATTGTTGCTGAGTACTGGTCCCATGAAGTTGACAAACTGCAACAGTATATTGACCAGGTGGACGGTAAAACCATGCTGTTTGATGCCCCCCTGCAGATGAAATTTCATAACGCCTCCCGCGAGGGTGCGGATTATGACCTCAGCACCATTTTCAACGATACGCTGGTCGGGCACGACCCCTGGCATGCAGTGACTATCGTGGCGAATCATGACACTCAGCCGTTACAGTCGCTGGAAGCCCCGGTCGAACCCTGGTTCAAACCGCTGGCCTATGCGCTGATCCTGCTGCGTGAACAGGGTGTGCCGGCGATATTTTATCCGGATCTGTTTGGTGCCAGCTACGAAGATGAAGGCGGCGACGGCGAGAAATACAGTATTGAGATGCCCGTGATTCCGGAACTGGAAGCGCTGATTCGCGCCCGCCAGCTTTATGCTCACGGCGTGCAGACAGAGTGGTTTGATCATGCTAACTGCGTTGCCTTTGCCCGCAGCGGTACGCAGGAGCATCCCGGCTGTGTGGTTATCATGTCCAACGGCGATGAGGGGGAAAAGACCCTGGCGCTGGGGGCGGACTTTGCAGGTAAGCAGTGGCGCGATTATCTGCAACACCGCGAGGAGAGCGTCAGTTCTGATGACGAGGGAAATGCGCTGTTCCGCTGTAATGCCGGTAGCGTCAGCGTCTGGGTACTGGAGGATTAAGCATTCACCCGTGCAGGTCACTGCCCTGCACGGAGTTCACGCGGAAGTCAGAACTTGCCGCCCCGGTATGAGGATTTGTGATGTGATTTTCCACTGCTGGCGGCTTTTTTTGCGGGCTGGGCCGCAGGTTCGCTGCTCAGCTGTTTCAGCGCATCCTGACACGCCGGCGTAAGCTGACTGACCCTTTGCAGCACCAGCTTGTCGTAGTGCAGCTCACGGCCGCTCAGCGCCAGCGTCATCACCCTTCCCTCATTGTTTACGTTTACCCAGTCGCCGCTGAACTGAGTCACCTTACCGGGCTTGGCGATGACGCGCTGCCACTGGCGGCAATCCAGCGTATCCCCCGACGCACTGATAAACAAACTGGCCGTCGCTTCCTTACTCACCAACCCCTTTTGTGGCCCCATGCTTTGCCAGTTACCTACCAGATCAACCGGCGGTGGGGTCTTTACTGCACTCTGATAGTTGGGTATCCGGGCACAGCCAGACAGCACCACCGCTACGGCAGCGGCTAACATCCACTTTTTCATATTCCGTTCCTGACTCATCGACCAGGCGCTAACTTATAATGTCTTTTGCACCATCGCAAGCTGCACCGTGTGCCAAAGTGATTTCACCGCAATCGGGCTACGTGTAAACTGACACCTCTTTTTTATCGCCGGACCTGTTATGAAAACCATCGAAGAGTATTACGCCATCGCCACCGACCTGTTTCTTGAAGCCTGTCCGGAGATTAAAGCAGCTATCGCCAGCCTCAGCGAGGCAGATGCGGAGCAGATGGGTATGAGCCTGCCGCAGTTGCAGGCGCTCCAGAAGGATCGCGCCTGGGCGGCCTGGGTTCGTGAGAAAAAACTGGACGGGATGTTGTTCGCCATCCAGCTGGCCGAGCCGGATAAAGCGGTGGCTGCCGAGGCAATTGAAACCTATCTGCATCAGCATGCAGCCGCACTGGGCATGAGCTGGGAAGAGTTTTGTATTAAAAACGATCTGTAAAACCACACGGCCAGCTTGCGCCCGGTAAGGAGCAAAGGCCTGGTATCAGCGCCGGATACCTGATGCTGACGTGCCACGATGGTTAACGCTACCCCGCTTTTGCAACAAAACGGCAGCAGATTATCGTGTACTAATAAAAACTTTTTGCCTCGTCGATGATGACGCTCTGAACCTGCGCTCTTCCGTTCAGCGGCCATCATTAATCCCTGCGATTTTTTTGATAAAAAACAACAGCCTGAATGACGGACCCCGCCAACTTAAGATAAAAAGTCAGGCGATTGCTTTATTCGTGCGGCTCACGTATGTTATGCCATCACTATTTAACGCTCAAAATTTGTGCGTTCAGTCGGACCACTTCAGAACGCTGCCCTGTCGCTGACTGCCTGTGTCTTATTGCCCGAAAATAGCCTTGAGCAAAACATGCAACCAAATAAATATAAATTTGATCAGGTCCTGTTATTCTTTTTTCTCTCCTGCGCGTTAACTGCTTTCAGTCATTACAGCAAGGCTTATATTGCCCCCACGCTTTTCTGGCCAGCCAATGCCATTCTCACCGGATTACTGGTACGTTTTCCGCAGCTTAATTACCGCTTTGTTCTGCCAGCGATTTATCCTGGTCTGGTACTGGGCGATGTGCTGGGCGGTTCACCTTTAATGACCGCTTTGCAATCTGATATCGCCAGTATGGCGTTTATTATCACGGCATGGATGCTGCTGCTGTCAAAGCATCTCACGCAGCACTATCCGCGCCGCCTGCGGGCGCTGATTCGCATTTTCCCGGCCACCGTGATTGCTGCCGCCGTCTGTGCCGGTCTGAGCAGTAATACCCGCCAGCCTGCTTTTCATGACGATTTTTTCAGCGTGTGGCTGGCCTGGTTCTGCGAACAGTTTTCCACGGCTATCCTGCTGCTGCCGCTGATCATTACCCTGCCGCGTCGCAATGAACTCAGGCCGCTGCTCTCAGAACTGAAAGCGTCTCCGCTGCTGCCGGTGGTCATGCTGACGCTCTCCACCGTGACCGGTATCCATATCGGCGGCGGTGGCAGCCTGATGTTTCCGCTCCCGGCATTAATGTGGTGTGCTATCAGCTATCCCATCTTTCTGACCTGTCTGTTGACCATGCTGACCGGTATTACCGAAATTGCGATGGTGGCGGGCAATGTGCTGGAGATTCAGGGCCCTGACCACCTATTCCGTCTCGACAGCATTGCCTCTGCTCGTCTGGGGGTGGCTGCGATGGCGATCAGTCCGCTCATTGTCGCGCTGAGCACCACGGCGAATAAGAAGCTGGTCGCCCGCATTACCCGGCGGGCTGATTATGACTTTCTGACCGGCGCGCTGACCCGCAGCGGGTTGTCATCGCGGCTTGACACCATGATGGCTCGTCGGGACCGTCCGGACGTATTTTACGGCGCGATATTTATCATCGATATTGACCACTTTAAAAAAATCAACGACAGCTGGGGTCACGCCGCCGGGGATTATGTGTTGGCAAAAACGGTGGAACGCATCCGTCAGTCCCTGCAACAGAGCGCGATTATCAGCAGGATGGGCGGTGAAGAGTTTCTGGTGCTGGTCGAGGGGATTTCTCAACCGCGCGCCTGTCTGCTGGCGGAGCGCCTGCGGCAAAGTATCGCCCAGCATTCACTGACACTTAACGGTGAGGATCTGAGCGTGACGGTCAGTATCGGCATCAGTATGCTGAACAACGTCAACGCCAGCAGTCTGGATGAGTCGATCAACGCCGCAGATGAACAGCTTTACATTGCTAAAAGCAGCGGCAGAAATCGCGTCAGCCCACAGTTTGTGCTGTAAATCACCCCTCGCTTACAGATTCAGCCCCGGAATGCGGGGGGCAGCTTCGTCTGCATGGCCGGTCAGCGCTCAGGTCGCCCGGCCTGGTTCACGCCAGCAGAGAAAGCAATCAGACACTGATGAGAAACATTCAGCCGCTATATTTGTTTTGAGTCAAAAATAACCAGATAATTTCCCGAATAAAAAGCGCGTTTATTCTTCATTTATCTGAGGCTGATTATATTTATCCTTAGCGGCAAAACACCTGTTCCCTGTTCTCAGCTGTTAAGAGGCGAAATAAATATGAATATCAACTTATCTGCCCATCAGACTCACTCTCATTTTTTTAAAAAAATATGTCGGGTTAATATCAAACGCCGTGCATGGCTGGCGGTGTTTTTGTTTTCAGGGTTTTTCTGGTCAGCCCTGAGCTTTTCATTAATAACATTTTAGTCAGAAGCATTCCCTTAAAAAATTGCCCGGAGAAAGACATCCTGCAAATAATTAGCTACAGATGTTTCTGTAAAAAATTACACCTGACAGGAAAACGGCATTCGGGATGATAAGTATGAACTGAGCTCAGGCTCAGCGTAATTTAATACTATTATATTTTTATCACTTTTCAGCAGCCTGTAATGGCAGCTGGCTATAGCAATATAATAACTGAATATATTTTCTTACCGACTTTGCTGTTGTGAGATATCACGCTGCAAGGTGAAATCTGCTCCGGTACTGATAATTTTATTTTTTTCAGCGCTAACTGCAGCTACGGTTTGTTGCAGGGTTACTCTGGTCACCCGCATCCATAGTAGTCTGCTACTTTTTTCCGCGGTAAGACAACATGTACTCATTCTTTCCGCAATCACCCTGCCTTACCCCACGACTAACAGCCCCGCAGGATAGTCCTGTTGATTACATTGACTGAATGTGATTATTACACAAGGGAAATACAATGTGAGCCGGTACAGCGTTGAGGAGTAAAATGATACCTCGTGGCAGAATTAGTAGGGCAGTAGTTTTAAGTGTGCGGTTAAGTTCTGTGCCCGGCGGGCCTCGCTGACATCGCATACATTTTGTTCATTTTTCAACCAGAACTACAGAATAAAATCGACCGGCCGATTTTATTCTGTATCCTCTGTCGGCATTAGTGAACATGTTAGTTCTTCTGCTAATCAGAAAAAGCTCAACGGCTTCATGGAAATATCCGGTACTAAGCTGGAATTTCCTGGGCAGTAATAACAGCGGGTCGTCATCATTATCCACAATGCTCACCCTGAGCGTTCAGTGCCAGTTATTTATCGCAATTCTTAATTTCCGCAGAGGTCTGTATCCACTGGTAAAAAAAAGCACAACGAATTTTAGATGAAATTCTCACAAGCTTGCTACAATATGCATTTGTTCCTCTGTTAACGTTTGCCTGGTACATAAAAAAAATGCTATAAAGCGCCATTGCTTAAAAAGGATTCATGGACATGCCAAGAGTCAGAACACTTTCCAAAAACCTGGCTGTAAAACTTTATCTGGATACGCACTTCACCGTCAGATCGCTTTCTGAAACTTACCGAACTAAAAGCAAGTTAGTGGTGGTAAATGAAAACAGTCACCCCTCAGAGCTGATCGTGGTTATGGCGCTGTATGAAAAGGGACTGTTAAGAAAAGACGTTGAAAGATTTCTCTCCGCACTGAAGAAAAAAGGGGCGATGGTGATTGCTGCCAACACCTCATCGCTGGTGCGTGAAGAAGCAGAAAGAATATCCCAGCTTATTGATGTTTATATCGAAAGAGATAACCTTGGCCGCGATTTTGGCAGTTATAAAGACTGTTTTAATTACCTGTATAAAGAAAATCTCCACCAGCAGTGCCAGCGCCTGATTATGTGCAATGACAGCGTCTATTACTGCACCGATGGGCTGGATGAATTTATTGATGAAATGGTTTCCACAAAAAAAAATGTGCTGGGTGCTACGGAGAATCACGACATCGAGAGACATCTCGGCTCATTCTTCATCAGTCTTTCCAGTGCGATAATCAATAATAAAAAATTCATCCAGTACTGGTCTGATTATAAGAAAACCAATATTCGCCCGAAAATAATAAAAACCGGTGAGTTGGGTCTGTCGAAAGTACTTAAGTCAATCAGTCTGGGCGATGACGACTGTGTTGCTTTATATAACGCACAGTATATTGATAAATGGGCATCAGACACCCCCCGACTGGTCGAGTTAATCAGGTCGATGCGAGACGGTGACGATTTTTCAGGCTCGGCTGTCAGCCTGAATAAACGCTTTTGCCAGAATGTTGTCATTGACTCTTACTTCAGGAAATATATGAAAGGTATATTGATCCTGAAGAACAAGGATTACTACCACAACGAAGAATATTATCAGGATGAGATAGAAACCGGAGCCCATTTTCTCAGCTTTATGCAGTGGCTCGACTACCTGAAAATGCCAGGCTCAGAGCCAACAAAAGAGCTGTTGAATGCGTTAAAAAGCGTCTGTATCGAGCTGTTAACTCAGGGTTCACAGATCCACCTCAATGGCCTGATTTTCAAGAAACTTGGGTTACCGATAATCAAACTTGATTTGCTGTACCGCTGCGCCTACAGCATGTATGACATTATCAGGATCACCGAATCGATTACCGATCCGCAGGAAGCAGAAGAATTCAAAAAAATGATCGCTGCCCGTCTCGCCGGAAAAAATTTCCACTTTGGTTTCAAAAAGCTGGCGTTCAAACACGGCTATATTTAACCGACAAACGGCTAACGCAGGACGCATCCTGCTTTAGCCGCCTGAATCACCCCATTGTTCGCCAGACAACTCATCACCATTTTTAAACGCAACCTCTTCGGCCGGTAAACAGGTGCACCGCTGCTGCCCTGCGGGTAAATGACGGGCAGCACAAATGACAGCAGGATGCCGGAACCGACATCCCACCTTCGCGGGTTGCATAACTCACGTCGAATGCCACAGCGCCGTATGGTGCCCCGGTTAAAAGAACCTGACGAATTTATGGCCGTCAATCAGCCCACTACACCTGCATATTCATAATATCGGTATAAGCACTGACCAGCTTGTTACGTACCTGAATGCCCATCTGCATCGATACCGATGACTTCTGCATATCCACCATCACATCGTTCAGATTGACACCCGGCTTGCCCAGCTCGAAATCCTGCGCCTGCGTGCGCGCCGTATTCTGTGTGTCACTGATTTTATCCAGCGCCGCCTTCAGCTCACCGGCAAAATCAGCCTGGTTCGTTGCTTCGGTCGTGCCGCCACTCGCTTTCACCGCTGCGGTTTGCAGCTGTTGAATCACACTCTCAATACCCTGAATTGCCATTCTGATCTCCGGTTGTTGCACAGCGGTAATTTCACTGCTGCAAAACTTAACACAGTGTCAAACGGACAAAGCCGCTAAATGAGAGCAAAAAAGATGGCTTATCCACCCATCGAATTTCCGGTTTAAGAAAATAATGGCAGGTATCAGAAGTGAAAATTTTTTGTAAGTCGCTCAGGGAGTCAGTTTTGTTACGACACTACACGAATCAGTCCGGTCAACTGTCAGGCAGGAAAGAGTCATGAATGCAACTGTCACGCAGGATCAACCAGAGAAGAAAGGCCTGAACGACCTTTTCGCTCGCCTACGCGCTAATCCTCGCATCCCGATGATCATTGCAGCGGCGGCGGCCATCGCCATTGTTATCGCCATGGTATTGTGGGCCAGACAGCCCGACTACCGTGTGCTTTATAACAACCTCAGCGATGAGGACGGTGGCGCGATCATCACTCAGCTGACCCAGATGAACATCCCCTATCAGTTCGATGACAAAAGCGGCGCGATCACCGTACCCGCTGAAAAAGTTTACGAACTGCGCCTGCGTCTTGCCCAGCAGGGGCTGCCGAAAGGCGGCGCGGTAGGCTTTGAGCTGCTGGACCAGGAAAAATTCGGTATCAGCCAGTTCAGCGAACAGGTCAATTACCAGCGTGCGCTGGAAGGTGAACTGTCACGCACGATTGAAACCTTAGGCCCGGTGAAAAATGTTCGTGTCCATCTCGCCATGCCAAAACCGACCCTGTTTGTCCGTGAGCAGAAATCGCCGACCGCCTCCGTCACCCTCAACCTGCAACCTGGCCGCGCACTCGATCCGGGCCAGGTCAGCGCCATCGTGCACATGGTTTCCAGCAGCGTAGCCGGGCTGCCACCGGGCAACGTGACCGTTGTTGACCAGGCAGGCCATTTGCTGACCCAGTCTGACAATGCCGGTCGCGACCTGAATGATGCGCAACTGAAATATGCCACCGATGTGGAGAACCGTTACCAGCAGCGTATCGAAGCTATCCTTAACCCCATTGTGGGCAACGGTAACGTCCACGCGCAGGTCACCGCGCAAATTGACTTTAACAGCCGTGAACAGACTGACGAAAAATACCAGCCGAACAGCGACACGGCTAACCAGGCTATTCGTTCACGTCAGACCAACAGTAGCGAGCAGATTGGTGGCCAGTATCCGGGTGGTGTCCCCGGTGCCCTGTCCAATCAGCCTGCTCCTGCCAACAGTGCCCCTGTTACCACGCCCAACAACAATAACAATCAGGCGAATGGCAACAACGCAAATGGCAACAATGCGAATGGCAATACGGCGAATAACAACGCGAATCAGAACAACAGCAGTAAGAGTACCGTTCCATCTAATACCAGCAACGCGAATACCACCAACTATGAGGTGG
The DNA here is from genome assembly GCF_000590885.1 of Erwinia mallotivora. Classification (GTDB taxonomy): domain Bacteria; phylum Pseudomonadota; class Gammaproteobacteria; order Enterobacterales; family Enterobacteriaceae; genus Erwinia; species Erwinia mallotivora. The sequence continues at coordinate 85,155 of NZ_JFHN01000034.1, read as the reverse complement.
ATCGCACCATTCTTCACACCAAAATGAATGTGGGTGAAGTACAGCGTCTGTCAGTAGCAGTAGTGGTCAATTACAAGGCCGACGCGGCGGGTAAACCGATTGCACTGAGCGATGCACAGATTAAGCAGATTGAAAATCTGACCCGCGAAGCGATGGGCTATTCAGATAAACGCGGCGACAGCCTCAACGTGGTCAACTCGCAGTTTAATGAAACCGCAGAAACCGGTGGCGACCTGCCATTCTGGCAGCAGCAGTCGTTTATCGACCAGATTATGGAAGCCGGTCGCTGGTTGCTGGTGCTGATTGTGGCCTGGATCCTGTATCGCAAGCTGGTTCGCCCACAGCTGCGTCGTAAAGCGGAACAGGACAGAGTCGCCGCCGAAGCCGTGGCTATCGCCCAGCAGAATCGCTCTCAGGATGAAGATGCTGTCTCCGTCAAGCTGTCGAAAGATGAACTTGACCAGGAACGTAAGTCTCAGCACCGCATGAGCGCTGAGGTAATGAGCCAACGCATTCGTGAAATGTCAGAAAATGACCCACGCGTGGTGGCTCTGGTCATTCGCCAGTGGATGAAGGACGAACTATGAGTCTTAACGGTACCGAAAAAAGCGCCATCCTGATGATGACCATTGGCGAAGACCGCGCGGCGGAGGTGTTCAAACACCTCGGCACCCGCGAAGTGCAGCACCTGAGTGCCGCTATCTCTAATATGCGTCAGGTGTCGCATAAGCAGCTGACCGAAGTGCTGCGTGAATTTGAAGTGGATGCGGAACAGTTCGCCGCGCTGAGCGTCAACTCCAATGACTATCTGCGTACCGTGCTGGTGAAAGCGCTGGGCGAAGAGCGTGCTTCCAGCCTGCTGGAAGACATTCTGGAAACCCGCGAAACCACCAGCGGTATGGAAACGCTTAACTTTATGGAACCACAGGCGGCTGCCGATCTGATCCGCGACGAACATCCGCAGATCATCGCCACCATTCTGGTCCATCTGAAACGCGCGCAGGCGGCCGATATTCTGGCGCAGTTCGACGAGCGTCTGCGTCACGATGTGATGCTGCGTATTGCCACCTTTGGTGGGGTGCAGCCTGCCGCGCTGGCCGAGCTGACCGAAGTGCTCAATGGCCTGCTCGACGGTCAGAACCTCAAACGTGCGAAGATGGGCGGCGTGAGAACCGCAGCGGAAATCATCAACCTGATGAAGACGCAGCAGGAAGAAGCCGTTATCGAAGCGGTGCGCGAATTCGATGGCGAACTGGCACAGAAAATCATCGACGAGATGTTCCTGTTCGAAAACCTGGTGGAAGTCGACGACCGCAGTATCCAGCGTCTGTTGCAGGAAGTGGAATCCGAATCGCTGCTGATCGCGCTGAAAGGCTCCGACCAACCACTGCGCGAGAAATTCCTGCGCAACATGTCCCAGCGCGCCGCCGATATCCTGCGCGACGACCTGGCAAACCGGGGACCGATGCGTATGTCTGCGGTCGAGAACGAACAGAAAGCGATCCTGCTTATTGTTCGTCGTCTGGCAGAGAGCGGCGAGATGGTAATCGGCGGTGGCGAGGAACAGTATGTCTGATAACGCATCCCTGCCCTGGCAACGCTGGCAGCCCAACGACCTGGGCCAGCTGAACAAGCCGCTAAGCGAACCGCTGGACGAGCCGGTCCCGCAACCGGAAGAGTCCTTCAACCAGCAGCAGTTTGAGCTGGAACAGTTGCAGACGCAGGTGCGCAATGAAGCACAGGGTCTGGGTTACGCCGAAGGCCAGCAGAAAGGCTACAGCGAAGGGCAACGAGCCGGTTACGAAGCCGGTTTTCAGCAGGGGCTGATGGATGCGCAGCAGCAGCAGGCCCCTTTGCAGGCGCGGATGCAGCAGCTGGTTTCAGAATTCCACCAGACGCTGGAGGCCCTTGACAGCGTGATTGCCGCCCGCCTGATGCAGATGGCGCTTGAAGCAGCCCGCCAGGTGATCGGCCAGGCACCGCACGTTGACGGCACCGCCCTGCTGCGGCAAATCCAGGGCATGATTCAGCAGGAACCGATGTTCAGTGGCAAACCCACCCTGCGCGTGCATCCGGACGATCTGCCGCGTATTGAGCAGAATCTGGGGGCGACGCTCAGCCTGCATAACTGGCGGCTGGTTGCCGACAGCACTATCCATCCGGGTGGCTGTAAAGTCAGCGCTGAAGATGGCGATCTGGATGCCAGTATCGCCACCCGCTGGCATGAACTTTGCCGCCTTGCCGCACCGGGGGAACTCTGATGAGTACCCGCCTGTCACGCTGGCTGGGCGCACTTGACGCCTTCGAACACCGTCTGACGCAGTTACCCGACGTGCGCCGCTATGGCCGCCTGACCCGCGCCACCGGTCTGGTGCTTGAAGCCACCGGTCTGCAACTGCCGCTGGGTGCCACCTGCGTTATCGAACGTGCCGACGCCAACGGTATCGCTGAGGTGGAAAGCGAAGTGGTGGGCTTTAACGGGCAGAAACTGTTTCTGATGCCGCTGGAAGAAGTGGAAGGCATTTTGCCCGGCGCGCGGGTTTATGCCCGCGTGGCCGGGGACAATCAGCAAAGCGGTAAGCAGCTGATGCTGGGCCCGGAACTGTTAGGCCGGGTGCTGGATGGAAGCGGTCGGCCGCTGGACGGCCTGCCTTCACCGGAAACCGGTTATCGCGCACCGTTGATCACCCCACCCTTTAACCCGCTGCAACGTACGCCGATTACCGACGTGCTGGATACCGGTGTGCGGGCGATCAACGCCCTGCTCACCGTCGGACGCGGCCAGCGTATGGGGCTGTTTGCCGGTTCCGGCGTCGGCAAAAGCGTGTTGCTGGGCATGATGGCCCGTTACACCAAAGCCGATGTGATTGTGGTGGGATTAATCGGCGAACGTGGTCGTGAAGTAAAAGACTTTATTGAAAACATTCTTGGCAGCGAGGGCCGCGCCCGTGCCGTGGTTATCGCCGCCCCGGCGGACGTGTCGCCGTTGCTGCGGATGCAGGGTGCCGCTTACGCCACCCGTATCGCCGAAGATTTCCGTGACCGTGGTCAGCATGTGCTGCTGATTATGGATTCCCTGACCCGCTATGCCATGGCCCAGCGTGAGATTGCGCTGGCTATCGGCGAGCCACCGGCCACCAAAGGTTATCCGCCGTCGGTCTTTGCCAAACTGCCCGCACTGGTCGAACGCGCCGGTAACGGTATTGATGGTGGCGGCTCAATTACCGCTTTTTATACCGTGCTGACCGAAGGGGATGACCAGCAGGACCCGATTGCCGACTCGGCGCGTGCCATCCTCGATGGTCACATTGTGCTTTCACGTCGTCTGGCGGAATCGGGGCATTATCCGGCCATCGATATTGAGGCCTCGATCAGCCGCGTAATGGCGCATCTGATCGATGAAAATCATTACGCACGGGTACGCCAGTTCAAACAGCTGCTGTCGAGCTATCAGCGTAACCGCGACCTGGTCAGCGTGGGTGCCTATGCCGCAGGCAGCGATCCAATGCTGGACAAAGCGATTAAACTTTATCCTGAGCTGGAAACTTTTCTGCAACAGGGAATGTTTGAACGCAGTACTTATGACGATGCCTGCCTGCATTTACAGGCAATTTTTGGCTAACGGGTGGAGATGAGCATGAGCAAGCAAGCCTCACCGATAGACACACTGTGCGATCTGGCGCAGAAAGACCTCGATAAAGCCGCGATTCAGCTGGGCGAAGTGCGGCGGGCGCAGAAGCAGGCTGACGAACAGCTGTCGATGCTGCTTAACTACCAGGATGAGTACCGTAAAACGCTCAACAATAATATGTCAGAGGGCATCAACAGCACCCGCTGGTACAACTATCATCAGTTTATCGCCACGCTGGAAAGTGCCATTGAACAGCATCGCCAGCAGCTGGCGCACTGGGACAGTCGCCTGGAGAAAGCACTCAGCTACTGGCGCGATAAACAGAAACGGCTGCACGCCTACGAAACCCTTCAGGCTCGTGCGCTGGCGAACGAATTACTACAGGAAAACCGTCTCGATCAGAAACGGATGGATGAATTTGCCCAACGGGCATCATTGAGGAAAGGCGAATGAACACGTTGCCCATTGTTGTCAATGCCACCAAAGTCAGCACCACCACGGCCTCGTCCGGCTCCGCCGCGACGACGGGCGACGCCACCACCGACGTAAGCCTGGGTGATAATCCCCAGGATACCGGTAGCCAGGGATTTCTCAGCCTGCTGGGCAATAAATTACTGAAGCAGGCACTACAGGGACAAACGGTGGCGAAAGGCACGGTAACCACGCCGGCCAGCGAAACCAGCACCACCGATGTGGCTGAAGGCAGCCAGTCGGCCAGAACGAAGCTGAATAAACTGCTGGCGTCACTCAACCAGCCAGAAACCACGACTTCGCTGTTAAGCTCAGTAAAAGCCGCCGCCGACAGTAAAACCGAACAGACCAGCACCGACAGCAATACGGACACCACTGCCGCCAGCACCACGCTGAGCAACAGTGATATGCAGGCGATGCAGGCCCTGTTTGCGATGTTACCACCGGCGCAACAGCCGCAGGCCGCCCTGAAGGCGGGCAGCACTGACGCTCAGAGTGAGAATGACAGCATTAAAGGTGATAAACAGTCCACGCTGGCGTCACTGCTCTCCGGCAATAACGGCGTCAGCACCGAAGATGAGAGCAACACCAACACCAAAGCCAGCGACAGGTCTTCTGCTGCGCTGTCACTGAACGCTAATAACGGCAACAGCGCGGCTAAAAACAGTGCTGACAGCAGCCAGCTGAATACCGCGTTTCAGCAGGTACTGAGCCACGTAACTAAAGAGACTGACAAAGAAAATTCAAGTTCCTCCACGTCCACGACGATAACCAGTAATGTCGTCAGCGCCGCCTCTGCCGCACTGACGCCAGCCACAACCACCACGGTAACGGCACCCGCGACGTCGCAACTGAGTTCGCAGTTAGGCAGTCCGGAATGGCAACAGGCGCTGGGACAGCAGATTGTAATGTTCAGTCGCAACGGTCAACAGACCGCAGAGCTGCATCTTCATCCGCAGGATCTGGGCAGTATTCAGATCAGCCTGAAACTGGATAACGACCAGGCACAGCTGAATATGGTGTCAGGTCACAGTGAGGTGCGTGCCGCACTGGAAGCCGCTCTGCCGCAATTACGTAGCGCACTGGCGGAAAGTGGTATCAACCTGGGACAAAGTAACGTCAGCAGCGATGCCTTCCAGCAGGGACAAAGCTTCAGTGGTCAGCAGGAGCAGCAGCGTAATAACAGCGGCGGCAACACTTTCAGCCTTAGTGCAGAGAATGACAGTGACGTCACGGCGATTGCCGTACCCGCCAGCTTACAGGCGCGGGCAAGCGGAACCGGTGCTGTAGATATTTTCGCCTGATGACTACAAACGCAAAAGCTGACGGCAAAACCCGCGCTTTTTCTGCCAATTGTTTCATGCAGGACGCGGGATAATCTGCCCATAACGCTGCGGGGGAGCGGATTACGTGGTGCCGCCCTCCCCAAAATACTCACAGGAAGTTATAGCTCATATGACCGATAAGAAAGCCAAAAGCGGCAAACGTAAGCTTCTGATCCCGTTGATACTGCTGGTATTAGTGATAGCAGGCAGCGTGGGAGGCTATTTCGTCTGGCGCATGATGAAGGCTCCCGCTGATACGGCGCAGGCTGCCAAGCCTGAGCCACCGCCAGCGCCGGTCTTTTTCGCTCTGGACACCTTTACCGTTAACCTGATCAATCCGGATAACGATCCAGATCGCGTATTGTATGTCGGTTTTACCCTGCGTCTGCCCGACGAAGATACCCGTCGCCGGATGAGCGATTATCTGCCGGAAGTGCGCAGCCGCCTGTTACTGCTGCTGTCCAGGCAGAATGCCGCTACGCTGGGTAATGAGCAGGGCAAGCAGGACCTGATCAATCAGATTAAAGCCGTTCTGGCACCGCCGCTGGTCCCAGGTGAACCTCAGCAGAAGGTGAATGATGTGCTGTTCACTGCTTTTATCCTGAGGTAAGAAAAATGGGCGACAGTATTCTTTCTCAGGCAGAAATTGACGCACTGCTTAACGGTGACAGCGACAGCGCGGCTGAAGATAACACCAGCAAAGCGGGCGACGACAACATTCGTCCTTATGATCCCAATACGCAGCGTCGTATGGTGCGTGAACGCCTGCAGGCGCTGGAGATCATTAACGAACGTTTTGCACGCTCATACCGGATGGCGCTGTTTAACCTGCTGCGCCGCAGCCCGGATATCACCGTCGGCGCGATCAAAATTCAGCCTTACCATGAATTTGCCCGCAACCTGCCGGTGCCCACCAACCTGAACCTGATCCATCTGAAGCCGCTGCGCGGCACGGCGCTGGTGGTCTTTTCACCGAGCCTGGTGTTTATTGCCGTCGATAACCTGTTTGGCGGAGATGGCCGTTTTCCGACCAAGGTGGAAGGACGCGAATTCACCGCCACCGAACAGCGAGTGATCCGCAGAATGCTGAAGCTGGCGCTGGAAGGCTACAGCGAAGCCTGGAAGCCGATTTATCCACTGGACGTGGAATATGTTCGCTCTGAAATGCAGGTTAAATTTACCAATATCACCACCTCACCGAACGATATCGTCATCACCACGCCATTCCAGGTGGAGATTGGTAACCTGATTGGTGAATTCAATATCTGTATTCCTTTCAGCATGATTGAGCCGCTGCGTGAAACGCTGGTCAATCCACCGCTGGAAAACTCGCGTCAGGAAGATCATTTCTGGCGCGAGACGCTGGTGAAACAGGTTCAGCACTCTGAGCTGGAGTTGATTGCTAATTTTGCCGATGTGTCGATGCGTATTTCACGCCTGCTGGCCCTGAAGCCAGGGGATATATTACCGATTGATAAGCCGGATCGCATTATCGCCCATGTTGATGGCGTACCGGTATTAACCAGCCAGTACGGCACGCTGAACAATCAGTATGCATTGCGGGTGGAACATCTGATTAACCCGATTTTGAATTCGATGAATGAGGAACAGCCCGATGAGTGACACCAAGAAGCCGTCCGAAGACGACATCTCCGCGGACGACCTGTGGGCTGACGCGCTGAATGAGCAGTCGAACAGCGCACCAACCGAAGGGGTGTTTAAATCTCTCGAAAGCAATGATATTGCCGGATCGTTGCAGGATATTGACCTGATTATGGATATTCCGGTCAAGCTGACCGTCGAGCTGGGCCGCACCAAAATGACCATCAAAGAGCTGCTGCGTCTGACGCAGGGTTCAGTGGTGGCGCTTGACGGTCTGGCCGGTGAACCGCTGGATATTCTGATCAACGGCTATCTGATTGCGCAGGGTGAAGTGGTGGTGGTCGCCGATAAATATGGTGTGCGTATTACCGACATTATTACGCCTTCAGAACGTATGCGTCGCCTGAGCCGTTAATATGAACAACAGCAGCAGCCAGACACAACAACCCGCAACGGTCGGTCAGCCCGCCATCTCCACCGCATCCACGCTGACCCAGGTCAGCAGCGTACTGGCGGTTATTATTTTGTTAATTCTGGCCTGCGCCTGGCTCGCCAGACGACTGGGCTTTGCTCCCAAACGCGGCGTCGCCGGACAGAGTCTGTCCGTCAGCGCCAGCTGCCAGGTTGGTCAGCGTGAACGCGTGGTGATCGTTGATGTGGAAGATGCCCGGCTGGTGCTGGGCGTTACCGCACAGAATATCTCACTACTGCATGTCCTGCCGCCCAGGCCGCCAGAAGATAATGTCTCTGCGCCGAAAAGCCCGGCAGATTTCCGCCAGGCTTTTCAGCAGTTACTTAAACGTCCCGGAAAGTCAGAATGAAACGCGCCTTTATCCTGCCAGCGCTGCTGTTACTCCTGACGCCCGCCGTGCAGGCCCAGCTGCCGGGCCTGGTCAGTCATCCGATGGCCAATGGCGGTCAGAGCTGGTCACTGCCGGTGCAGACGCTGGTGTTTATCACTTCGCTGACCTTCCTGCCGGCGATTCTGCTGATGATGACCAGCTTTACCCGCATCATCATCGTGTTTGGCTTGTTACGCAATGCCCTTGGCACGCCCTCCGCGCCGCCGAACCAGGTGCTGCTTGGCCTCGCCCTGTTCCTGACTTTTTTCATCATGGGTCCGGTGTTCGACAAAATTTATCAGGATGCTTATCTGCCGTTCAGTGAAGATAAGATCAGTATGGAAGTCGCGATTGATAAAGGCGCGCAGCCTCTGCGGGAATTTATGCTGCGCCAGACACGCGAAGCCGATCTGGCGCTGTTTGCCCGGCTGGCAAATACCCCACCGCTTCAGGGGCCGGAAGCCGTACCGATGCGCATTTTGTTGCCGGCTTATGTCACCAGCGAACTGAAAACCGCATTTCAGATCGGTTTCACCGTATTTATTCCTTTTCTGATTATTGACCTGGTGGTCGCCAGCGTATTGATGGCGCTCGGAATGATGATGGTGCCACCCGCCACCATCTCTTTACCTTTCAAACTGATGCTGTTCGTTTTGGTTGACGGCTGGCAGTTGCTGATAGGATCGCTGGCTCAAAGTTTTTATTCATAAAAGCGTGCCGCACTAAGCGCTGGCCGCTGTCGGCTCAGCGCGCTGGCGGGAAAACGGCAGTATTGCGGCAACGGCGCATTTCGCCCCGTCGCAAACGTTAATATTTTATCCGGAGTCTCTTATGACACCCGAATCGGTTATGGTTATTGGTCACGATGCGATGCAGGTTGCGCTTGCGCTGGCGGCACCATTGCTGCTGGCCGCATTGATAAGCGGTCTGCTGATCAGTCTGTTGCAGGCAGCTACGCAGATTAATGAGCAGACGCTGTCATTTATTCCGAAGATTCTTGCTGTGGTGGCAACCATTGTGGTCGCCGGTCCATGGATGCTCAATCTGGTGCTGGACTATATGCGTACGCTGTTCAGTAACCTGCCGAATATGATTGGCTGATGTTACATTTCGACAGCAATCAACTGCTGATGTGGGTGGGACAGTTATTCTGGCCCCTCGCCCGCATTCTGGCGCTGATTATGACCGCTCCGCTGCTCAGCGAGAAATCGATTAGCAGAAAGGTTAAAGTCGGGCTGGGGCTGATGATCACCTATGTCCTGCTTCCGTCACTGCCACCGGTCAATGTGACGCTGTTCTCCGTCAGTGGCTTCTGGCTGCTGCTTCAGCAGATTCTTATCGGCGTGGCGATAGGTTTTACCATGCAATTTGCCTTCGCGGCGGTGCGCACCGCCGGGGAAGTGATTGGTTTACAGATGGGCCTGTCGTTTGCCACCTTCTTTGATCCTGCCAGTCGTCTGAACATGCCGGTGCTGGCGAGATTCCTTGATATTCTCGCCATGCTGCTGTTCCTGACTTTTAACGGGCACCTGTGGCTAATCTCAATGGTGGCGGACAGTTTTCATACGCTGCCGATTGGTGGCGATCCGGTTAATGGCAATGCTTATCTGGCGCTAACTAAAGCGGCAGGCATGATTTTCCTTAACGGACTGCGATTAGCGTTACCACTGATAACTCTGCTCCTCACGCTGAACCTGGCCCTGGGTTTGTTAAACCGTGTTACACCACAGCTTTCGGTTTTTGCTATTGGCTTCCCTGTCACCTTATCCTTAGGCCTGGTATTTATGAGCCTGATGATGCCGCTGTTGGCTCCTTTCTGTGAGCATCTCTTTAGCGAAGTATTTGATTTACTCGCCAGTATTCTTAGTGAACTTCCTGCCAGATAAATTAATGAATCGCCCTACGTGAAAATAACCATAGTTAAGCAAATAAAATGTTTGTTAGCATTTATCGAACCACTTTTATCAGAATCATCTTAAGGAAAATCTGATAAATGATTCTTCACTATGAAAATCATTCTTATTAAAAGCTGATTAGCGTATTTTGATTATGGAAAGGCTCGGAATGTTGCAGGAAGGTTAACAGCGGCATGAATTACAACAGTATGTTTTCAATGGGAATTTTATTTCACATGGTTTTTCTTGTGCCAGAACAATTTTTCCGGCATTGTCAACATTCATGTCGCACTAAACATTCATCCGCTGAATGTTTTTTAGGAATCGTCCTATCAGATTTCTCTGTATTTTGCGGGATAGTGGCATGACTCACAAAAAGTGCCGAATGCTGTTGTAAGGCAAATAATCCGACAATCTTGCGAGGAAAATTTTATTTTTCAGCGCGTTGTTTGTTTGTCATCCTGCGTATATTCCAATGCCTTGTTGTGCACGATCAGGATGGTGAGGCGTTAAGCTTCAGTTTTGCTTAATGCTGCAATGCCTATAACTATATGAAATAAGAATGTTTACTTTAGTCACACAACAATCGCGTAATTCATCGTTAATTCAAACGGATAACAATTTGGTGAGGGTCGTAATAATGCCAACAATTATAATGGACACATGTAGCTATACACGACTGGGGCTGACAGATTATTTAAGCATGAAGGGGGTAAAGAAGAAAAATATCACCTCCGTTACTGATATCGATCAGCTACAAACCAGATGCCAGCAGGTCCAGCCTGGCGTGGTTTTTATTAACGAGAATTGTTTTATCCACGAAGCAGATGCCAGTCAACGCATAAGATCCATCATTATGCACAATCCTGACACGCTGTTTTTTATTTTTATGGCAATATCAAATATTCATTTTGAGGAGTATCTTTATGTTCGTAAGAACCTGATTATAACCTCAAAATCAATAAAGCCGGCCACGCTCGATAATCTGCTTTATAGTTATTTTCAGAAGAGAGTCAATATATCTCCACGTTTTTCCACCGGGTTCGATGTTAATCCACTGACCTTGAGCCAGACTGAATCTAACATGCTGAAAATGTGGATGTCAGGCCACGATACCATTCAGATATCGGATAAAATGAAAATTAAGGCCAAAACCGTTTCTTCCCACAAGGGAAATATTAAACGTAAAATTAAAACACACAACAAACAGGTTATTTATCATGTCGTTCGTCTTACGGATAACGTTACCAGCGGTATTTATGTCAATGTGAGATAACGTTTTTAACCACGATAGCAGCCGGTTCTCTCCGGCTGTTATCTTTTGCCCCCAACCTGCCCTTTCCATCTGCGTTTTTCTTTACTGGTTTTGTTAACCAGATCGCAATTTCATGTTAATTCTTTCCCGTAGTGTGCCGATGCTCTCTTATCAGACCTGACTTCGCATCATTTACCCTGACTGAGAGCAAAAGGACATGAAACCATCACACCCCAATGCCGGTTCATCCCGGATAAGTTTCTGGCAAAACCTGCGGCTGGTACCGCTGTTCGGTACGATCCTGGGGACGATTTTATTGCTGTTTGCCCTGAGTATTGCCCTCGCCAGCTATTTTCTTGTCCAGAGTAACCAGTCCCTGAAAGATGTTACTGAAGAAATTCAGGTTCGCATGGCTATCTCAAACAGTTCTAACCACCTGCGCACCGCCCGCCTTAACATCATTCATGCCGCCGCTGCGGCGCGCATCGGTGAGATGGACACCTTTGATGACAATCTGAAGCAGACCGGGGAACGTATTCAGTCTGCCAGAGACAACTTTAATGCTTACCTGAATCGACGGGTTAAAACTGCGGACGATGAAGCACTGGATGGTGAACTGAAAACCCGCTTTGAAGCCTGTATCACGCAGGGTTTGTTGCCGATGGTGAAAAGCGCCAAAGACGGCAGCTTTGAAGGGGTGATTTCTCAGGAAACTGACGTTACGCGAAAACTGGATGATGCCTATAACGATATCCTGCTGAAAGCCATTGCTATCCGCGTACAACGGGCAGATGCCATTAACGACGCCGCCCGGCAGCAGAACCGCCACAGTTTTATCATGATGGCCAGTGCCTTTGCTGCCGCGCTGCTACTGACCGGAGCAACCTTCATTTTTCTCCGCCGGGTGGTGATTGCCCCGCTGCACCGGGCCGTGGATCGCATCGGGCATATTGCGCGTGGAGATCTGACCGCTGCGGAACAGCCCTGGGGACGAGGTGAAATCGGCACACTCGGCAGTAACCTTCAGACGATGCAACAGTCGCTGATAAAAACCGTCAGTGCGGTACGTGAAGGGGCCGTCGCAATTTATCAGGGATCCGGTGAAATTTCCGCCGGTAATACCGATCTCTCTTCCCGTACAGAGCAGCAGGCTTCGGCGCTGGAACAGACCGCAGCCAGCATGGAACAGCTGACCGCCACGGTAAAACAGAACGCCGAAAATGCCCATCACGCCAGCCAGCTGGCTGCGGATGCATCCGGTAAAGCACGCGAAGGTGGAGATATTGTCAACGGGGTGATTAACACCATGAATAATATTTCCAGTAGTTCGAAGAAGATTGCTGAGATAACGACGGTAATCAACAGCATTGCTTTTCAGACCAATATTCTCGCGTTAAATGCCGCAGTTGAAGCCGCCCGCGCCGGAGAACAGGGCCGTGGCTTCGCCGTTGTCGCCAGCGAGGTACGTAATCTTGCGCAGCGCAGCGCCGGAGCGGCAAAAGAGATTGAAGGACTGATTGCTGAGTCGGTGAGCCTGATTGGCCAGGGCTCATCGGAGGTGGGCCATGCAGGTGAAACCATGACCGATATTGTTGAGGCGGTGCGTCGGGTAACCGATATCATGGCTGAAATCGCCGCTGCCTCAGACGAGCAGAGCCGGGGCATTTCGCAGGTCAGCCTTGCCGTCACTGAAATGGATAACGTGACTCAGCAGAATGCCGCGCTGGTAGAGCAGGCGACCGCCGCTGCGGCATCGCTGGAAGAGCAGGCTTCGCGACTGACTCAGGCGGTTGCCGCCTTCCACCTGAGCGACAGCGTGTCGCGCCCCCTGGCCCGCCAGGAGACTGCTCCGCCAAAAGTCGCGGTACTGGCTGCGCCGCCACGGCCCGCTCTGGCCAACAGTGATAACTGGGAAACGTTTTAGGAACGCGTTGGCCTCAACAGGGACAAACGCGTCCTGAAGCGGTGTCAGGGGTGGGCCTCTGAATATATCCTGAGATAATAAGTTCACCGGCTGAGGCTGGCGAGGAGTGGCGGTCAGCAGTGGTATATGTACTGCTGACCGCTAATCACAGCAGCAATCAGGCTTCTGAAAGTGGCTCGACGAACAGGCCATCTTCATTGCCCGTCTCATTAAAGAACCAGATCCCGGACGGATAATCATCCAGCGACACCAGAAACATGGTGCCCTCACTGAAATCTTCTGCCGCCAGTACCGTTCCCTGTCTGCGGGGTCCACCGTCAGTTTTGACCGTGACCCTGTCGTTCACTTGCATCCTCTCAGCTCCTCTGTGTAGTTACGGTAAGTTTTTTGTCAGGATCAGCGTCTCGCAATCACCCATACCGCATGCACAATACCCGGAATATAACCACAAAGGGTTAATAAGATATTAAGCCAGAAAGCGCCGCCAAAACCCACCTGCATAAAAACGCCAAGTGGTGGCAATATAATCGCAATAATGATGCGAATAAAATCCATGTTTCCTCCAGGATATGATTGCAAAACCGATTTGTAATCGATTGATTAGTATAGCTGTAACCCGAAAAAGTCGCTTCTGCTGGCGTGTAAAAATGCGTAAGAGGTTCCGCACTACATTCTTTTCAATTTTTTAACACTTCCCGGAAAGACTTCTGACAGGGTTGCAACATACACTGTCTCCACTGCACCAACCCCAAAGGCGCAGTCAACCTAAAAAGTAACAAGGATTTTTGCCCGCGCAGCGCGGGCTTTTTTTTTGCCATCAGTTTTCTGCCGCACTACCTGCCCTTTTCCCCTGACAACCTGGTCATATACATTTATCTGCCCCACAGCAATCGTTGAAAGTCTGTCAGACTCACCTGACTGTTTTGCCATAACTGCCCCAGAAAGAAACCGGCGGCTCAGCGGACAGGTCGGAATTCAGCATTTATTACAGAAGGGGTTGAGTGGATTAGCAGAACTAAAATACCGCAGTGAGCCAGGCGCCCGGATTAAATGGAAAGATTGCGGCAGAGCCAGAAAGCCCTCTCAGACAGCAATAAAAAAACCCGACCACTGGCCGGGTTGAAAACGTTCAAAAAAATTCGTTACACAGGAAATTCGCTTGCCAGATGAGAGTACTCTGTTTTCCGCCAGAGGCAAATTTGAGAAATTGTGCGGATTTACACAAAAATGCGTTTTTTTACAGCCTGATGGCTCCCGAAGCCTTTTACGCCGCGCAATGCGTCTTTTATCACCCGTTATTCTTTATTTGCAGGCACTACAACTTTAAGACTATTCCTGGAAACCGGAGCCTCATTTTCTACCACTGGCGCTGCTTTCAGCAATCATCCAGATCCTGTCAGCAGCGCTATACTGAAGACTATCCAGACTTTTTTGCCCCATAAACAGGAGAACGAGGATGCCGACGCTTGCAGACCCGTTAATGATTGTCACTGACCTTGATGGCTCACTTCTGGATCATCACACCTACAGCTGGGAAGCCGCCAGCCCCTGGGTTGAACGGCTTACTGCCGCAAATATTCCAATTGTTATCTGCTCAAGTAAAACGTCAGCGGAGATCCTGCCACTACAACAATCACTGGGTATCGAGGGCGCGCCTTTTATCGCTGAAAACGGCGCAGTGGTGAAATTCCCCTTCGCCGACCGGACGCCAGAAGCAAATCGGAGCTATGCACAGCTTTGCCAGGCGTTGCACAAATTGCGTCAGCAGCATGGGTTTAAATTTACCGGATTTGCCGATGTCACCGCACACGAAGTGGCGGAATGGACCGGTCTCACCCCCGCCGATGCCACCCTGGCCCGGATGCGCGAAGGTTCAGAAAGCATTATCTGGCGCGACAGCAGCGAAAATTTTACTACTTTTCAGCAGTTACTCAGCGCGGCAGAGCTGACGCTGGTTCAGGGTGGACGTTTCTGGCATGTCATGGAGCAGGGACGGGGTAAAGGCACCGCGCTGAGTGCATTACTGCGCCAATTTCCACACCCGCAGGGGCTGACCCGCCAGACAATTGGCCTGGGCGATGGCCCAAACGATGCTCCGATGCTTGATGGGGTCGATTACGCCGTGGTGATTAAAGGTTACAGTAAGAACCGCGTGGAGCTGACGCGCGAGGATCGGGATAACATTTATTACAGCAGCAGCTATGGCCCGGAGGGCTGGAGTGAAGGCCTGACACATTTTATCAGTGGTTAACTGAATCTGCCCTGAGGGTGCAATTTTTGAGGGAAAAACGATGAGTGATTTTTTTCAAAATGGCGTGATCACTAATTTTCATAATCTGACCGATCGCAGCGTTGAAAACCTGGAAAAGGATCTGGTGCAGTTTTCTGACAAACGCAAAATGGGGCTGATCCTGCCGTCGCTTTTTTCCGAGCTGGAAGGTCCGGCACTCAGTCATATTGTCGATGAACTGGCAAAGGTTCCCTACCTTGAGGAGATTGTCATCGGACTGGATCGTGCCGACCGCGATCAGTTTCTCTACGCGCGGGAGTTTTTTTCCCGCCTGCCGCAGCGCCACCGCATTTTATGGAACGATGGCCCAAGGCTGAAGAGCATTGATGCAGAGCTTGATAAAGAAGGACTCTCTCCTTCTCAACCGGGTAAAGGTCGCAACGTCTGGTTTTGTACCGGTTATACCCTGGCGTCGGACCGCTCAGCCTGCGTGGCGCTTCATGACTGCGACATTGTGACCTATGAACGTGGAATGCTGGCCCGGCTGCTCTATCCACTTGCCAACCCCGCGTTTCAGTATGAGTTCTGTAAAGGATTTTATGCCAGGGTAGCCGACAATAAACTTAACGGCCGTGTCGGGCGTCTGCTGGTTGGCCCGCTGTTGCGTTCATTGCAGAAGGTTTATGGCCATTCGGAGTACCTTGATTATCTCAGTAGCTTTCGCTATCCGTTGTCAGGTGAATTTGCCATGCGCACCCATGTGCTGAACGGCATCAAAATTCCCGGCGACTGGGGGCTGGAAATTGGCGTACTTTCAGAAATTTATCGCAACTACACCACCCGTCAGAGTTGCCAGGTGGAAATCGCTGACAATTACGACCACAAACACCAACCGCTGTCTGAAGAAGACGGCACTGGCGGCCTGCGTCGGATGAGTAATGATATTGTGCAGTCGCTGTTGCGTAAGATGGCCACCATGGGGGTGAATATCACCAGCGATTCATTTCGGGTACTGAAGGCGACTTACTACCGCAATGCATTAGATATGATGGAAATTTACAATCATGAAGCCACCATGAATGGTCTTAAATTTGACCAACATGCGGAAGAAGCGGCGGTAGAAATGTTCACGCAATCCATTCTGGAAGCAGGTCAGGCGTTTACCGAGCGCCCCAATGATAAACCGTTTATTCCCAGCTGGAGCCGGGTGCAGTCAGCATTTCCGGATATTCTGCAACGTATTTATCAGGCGGTGGAAGAAGATAATGCCGGTAAGATTTAACGCTTATCCGGCAATTATCAGCATGAATGGACTGAAGCCGAGCGCCTTTCAGGCAGACCGACTAACCCGCTCCGCCGGGCTGTTTAACGGGTAGAGCTCATCTTCTCTGAAAGCTTCCCGTCTGACACTGTAACCATCATACCAACGACATTCGACCATACCACTGGCGGTTCCGGTAACAATCATTGCCGGACCGCCCTCTCTGAGCTGTACTTCTTCACTGACCACAATCATACCTTCTCTCCCGTTACGGATTGACCAGACAATTAAATCGGTGAATTTTAGGTATAGCAGCGCTTGTCGAATTATTCCTTTAACAATAAGTAAAATATTTGTTATTGCGTAATAAGCAATTGCTAATAAAGAAACGTTAAATCAAAGCTGATTTCAGTCCGTGATAGTCGACGTATCAGGAAAATAGCACTGGGCATTTCTCGCCATTTCGCATTAATCGGTTTTTGTTCAACGGGTTGAATATAAGGAAAACGCGGTCTTTCTGTCACTTAATTTCAAGCATCCATTCAGCTTATGTTATTGAAATTATTTATAACTCTCATCAGTAATGAAAATATCTCAACGCAGTCGCCTGCGGTAAATTAATCGCTGCGCAACAGATCACAACCCGCTGAATAAACAGCGGAAGTACCATTTAAAAATCATTATCTGAAGAGGGAGAAGTAATTAATGAAAAAGACTATGCTCGCCGTGGCATTAATTGCCACCAGCCAGCTATCGTACGCTGCCAACGTTCTGGTGGTGCTGTCAGACAGCAACCAGCTGACTCTTCAGGATGGCAAAAATCATCCTACGGGTTTTTATCTCAATGAATTAATGCAGCCCGTTAAACTGCTGATTGATAACGGCGACACGGTGACATTTGCCACGCCGCTGGGTAAAGTCCCCACGCTGGACCAGGCTTCGGTGAATAAGAAAGATTTTGGCGGCGATCAGCACGCGCTGGATACGCATCTTGAGCTGCTTAATCAGTTGAAAATCACTGATAAACAACACTCCCCGGTCATCAGCCTCTCCAGAGTAGAACAAATTGGCTATGACCATTTCGATGCCGTCTTTGTGCCTGGCGGCCACGCCCCGATGCAGGATTTGGTGGTCAGCCCGCAAATGGGCAGTCTGCTGAGGGCATTTCATCAGGCAGGTAAAACCACCGCGCTGGTCTGCCATGGCCCGATTGCCTTAATTTCCGCGTTGCCGGACGTGGCAACGTTCATCCATCAACTTGAGAAAAATCCGCAAACGACTGCGCATAACTGGATTTATGCAGGTTATAAAATGACCTCATTCACTAACCCGGAAGAAGTTGCCAGTGAGGGTATTTTTAATGGCGGCAAAATGAAATTCACACCGCAAACCGCGCTGACGGCGGCAGGTGCTGAATTCAGTGCGGCAGATGAAAAATGGCAGAGCCATGTAATAACCGATCGTGAACTGATTACCGGACAGAATCCTGCCTCTGCGATGGCGCTGGGTAAGCTTTTAGTCAGCCGACTCCATTCGCAAAATTAAGAAAATTAAAAGCCGCTGCCCATTCAGCATCGGGCAGCGGCTTTTAAATGAACAGGTTGACAGCTGAGAGGGTAATAACGGTCTGGAGGTCCCCTCACGACGCTCAGGCTCAGAGGCAAGTGTTTCGTCGTTCAGCTGAAACCAGCCAGGTCAGATTTTACAGCCTTCGCAGTCGGCTTCATCGCCCAAATCATCCGGCACTTCGCTGGCTTTTTTCTCTGCGTTAGCTTCAGCCTGTTCCAGTTCGGCATCGATGTCGAATTCAAAAATATCGTCTTTCATTAATTGCTCCATAGCTGACTTGAGCCGCCTTTATACTGATTTTCCGCGTGCCCTGGCAATCACATTTACCAGCAACAGCACAATCGACCCCACAATCAGACCAAGTACCAGGCTGGCCAGATTACTCAGCAGTGAGGCCAGCAGTCCGTTGTAATCAGCGGTGAAATGAGTGACAGCATGATGCAGCGGGGCAATACCGTGAACGATAATCCCCCCACCCACCAGAAACATTGCCAGCGTGCCGACTACCGATAAAATTTTCATCAGCACCGGTGCCGCAGCCAGCAAAAACCCCCCGACTGATTGAGCCAAAGCAGACGATTTCTGCTGCAACCACAGGCCAAGATCGTCAATTTTCACGATGCAGGCAACAATGCCGTAAACGCCTGCCGTCACCAGAATGGCAATGCCGGAAAGGATCAGCACCTGATTAAGCAACGGCGCTTCAGAAACAATGCCAAGGGTTATCGCCACGATTTCCGCCGAAAGAATAAAATCGGTACGTACCGCGCCCTTCACTTTCTTCTTTTCATACTCCGCCGCCTGCTCACTGCCGAGATTGCGCAGACGCTGCTCTCTGGCCCTGTCGCTTTTTTCGCTCTTATCTTTATGCAGACTCTCTGCCACTTTCTCCACGCCTTCATAGCAGAGATAAGCGCCGCCAACCATCAGCAGTGGCGTGATGGCCCAGTCAGCAAACGCGCTGATCACCAGCGCCAGTGGCACCAGAATCAGCTTGTTAATAAAAGATCCTTTCGCCACCGCCCAGACAACGGGCAGTTCGCGGTTGGCTTTTACGCCGCTGACCTGCTGCGCATTCAGTGAAAGATCATCGCCCAGTACACCGGCGGTTTTCTTCGCGGCCACTTTTCCCATTACTGAAATATCATCCAGTAGCGTGGCAATATCATCCAGTAACGTCAGTAAACTACTTCCTGCCAAAATCGTCTTCCTTTTAATTAGTCATGCTGACAGCAGGGACAAATCTGCATTTCTGTCACCGCCATATCGGCAATGCCTTCGCACTGCCACTCCACCCTTACCGGCTGCCCTTCGGCTTCATGATGATGCAGATACTTACTGACCGGGCTTTCGGTCATGCCCGAAATCTCCTCGGTTGCCACCAGCTTATCGCCAACATAAATCCGCGCGGTGGCGTCAGTGCTCACCATGCGTTCTCCGCTGATTTTGTACAGTCGCTTTACCGTCAGTTTGATACTGGCCATCGTTCACCGGGGGAGAGATGTAAGAAAAAGTGATCTAAGCAATTATGTACTGAATATGCAAATTATGTGAAAAACAGCGCCAGATATATTGCTGACAGAGAGGGGGGCGCTGGCGGAAGGCAACAGAGCGGATGGGAATAAGAATGCGAGGGGATTTCAGTTACACCGTTCGCTGGCGAATGCCCGCAAAGTCAATTTCGGCATTTCCCTCTCCGGCACATAGCCACTCTTCCAGCCTGGCAGCGACTGCCGACGGCTCCAGACGCATTTTTCCGCGCAGGGCACATTCCCATACCACCAGCACCCTCCAGCCAGCGGCGGACAATGCGGCTATATCACGCTGGTCGCGCAGCACATTGCTGTCAATTTTCCCCATCCAGAAAGCGGTACGGGTAGCAGGCACTTTGAACAGGTGACAGTGATGATGATGCCAGAAGCAACCGTGAACAAAGATGATGGCCTGGTGCTGCGTCAGCACAAAATCTGGCCGTCCTGGCAACGATTTCTCCTGTACGCTATAGCTGAAGCCCAGCTCTGCTAACAGTTCCGCCAGGCGATTTTCAATGGCCGTATCACGGGTACGGATCGCCCGCATATTTTTACTCCGGATTGCAGAAGAGTGAACGTCAGCCATCGCGTTATCCTTTTTCTGATTACCCCGCCATCATCCGGAAGTAGTGCCCGCTGCGCGCGCCTGCACCGCCAGTTCAATCCAGGGTAGCAGCAGTTTCGCCACCGCCGCAAAGGCAGGAACCACCACCGAATTACCAAACTGCCGGTACGCCTGAGTATCAGAAACCGGGATGCGAAAGCGTTCGCCATCCGGTGTCTCGAACCCCATCAACCTTGCGCATTCCCCGGGCGTCAGCCGCCGGGGACGTCGCTGTTGGTTCTGCGCGTTATCAAAGTCGCGCTCACCCTGTGCGTGATCCCATCCCCGGTCAATCAGGATTTCGGAACCGTCCTTGTAGTAACGCGCCGACAGGGTGCGCACCACACCATTTTCCCTCTGCGGATCGACCAGACCGTAACCAAAGCCGTTGCCTTTGGCCTGATGCTTCTTTGCATAGTGATAGAGATACTTCCACAACGTTGGCGTGAGGATATATTTCTCCGCCACATTCTGCTCAAGTAGCGCCCTCAGTGGCGTGCGTTGCGGTGGATAGAGCGTCGACAGCGCACGCAGGCTGAAGGTCGGCAGCCGCAGGTATCGGCGAAAGCCCACCAGCACAATACGCTCCCGGTGCTGGGGCAGAAAGTGTTTACCATCAACGATTTTGGGATCGGGCGTGCCGGTCACATCAGCATCTGCCACGTCATACCCCAGTTCATCGAGCGTATCCATAATGATGCGAAACGTTTTGCCTTTATCGTGGCTCTTGAGATTCTTGACATTTTCCAGCACAAAAATGGCCGGCTTTTTAGCTGCAATAATCCGTGCCACGTCGAAAAACAGCGTTCCCTGCGCTTCACATGCGAAACCGTGGGCGCGGCCAAGGGCATTCTTCTTCGAGACCCCCGCAAGGGAAAATGGCTGGCAGGGAAAACCGGCCAACAGTACGTCATGATCGGGTACCGACTGCGCAATATGCTGACAGGCCTGCTGCTCTGTCGCTGCGGGATCGCCACTGAGCGTCACGTCACGGATATCCTGATTAAAGGTGTGCGACTGCGGACAGCAATACCAGTTAGCCCGGTAGGTTTTGACTGAATATTTATTCCATTCGCTGGTAAACACGCACTGCCCGCCGATTGCCTCAAAGCCGCTGCGAATACCGCCAATTCCGGCAAACAGGTCGATAAAACGAAAGCCATAGTGCGGATGATGTGCCGGGGGAGAAGGAAGCAAACCCGCCAGTACGCCAACCTCGTCCTCATTCAGGCGTCTCGCCGTCGGATGATCCTTAAGCCAGCGCTTCAGTGTGTCACGCGTCCATCTTTTCGGGCTGACTGCATCCAGACTGGCGATAACCGTTTTAGCATCATAGATATCCAGAACCTGAGCCATCAACTTTCGCTGAGAGTCAGGGCATGACTGCTGTTGATCTGTCTGTCCCGCAGACGGCGCATCAGGACGGTTAAACTCGCTCATATTCATCCGGTTAAAAGTAACAGAGCGCACAGTCTACCATGTCATCCTCGCTGTGCCAGGCGTTCCGCTATACGGGGCCGAACGCCTGGCCGCCAGCAGGCTTTGCTATCAGACATCTATAAGGTTCCGCTAAGGCTTGCCGTGACATCTGCCCGCCGCCCACCTAAACTGTCGCAGTTTTTTTACTGATTAATGGAGTCTGACGCCATGAGCGAGATCTCACGTCCCCAGCTGACCCTGCCCGGCGGCGCGGATAAATTACTGCTGCACTCCTGCTGTGCGCCCTGTTCCGGCGAAGTGATGGAAGCTATTCAGGCTGCCGGTATCGACTACACCATCTTTTTCTACAATCCGAATATTCATCCGCAGAAAGAGTATCTGCTGCGTAAAGAAGAAAACATCCGCTTTGCTGAGAAGCACGGGGTGCCTTTTGTTGATGCGGATTACGATACCGATAACTGGTTTGAACGCGCCAAAGGCATGGAGTGGGAGCCCGAACGCGGCGTGCGTTGCACCATGTGTTTCGACATGCGCTTTGAGCGCACCGCACTTTATGCTCATGAACATGGTTTTCCGGTGATGACCAGCTGCCTTGGCATCTCTCGCTGGAAAAACATGCAGCAGATTAATGACTGTGGTATGCGCGCTACCGCCCCCTATCCGCAACTGACCTACTGGGATTATAACTGGCGTAAAGGTGGCGGATCGGCACGCATGGTGGAGATCAGCAAACGCGAACGGTTCTATCAGCAGGAGTATTGTGGTTGCGTCTATTCCCTGCGAGATACCAACCTGCATCGTAAAAGTCAGGGCCGTCCGTTAATCAAGCTGGGTAAGCTTTATTATGGTGATGAGCAGCCATAACCGGCAGAATTTCCACAGGTAATTTGGCTTATTAACAGATTGACCGCTGTTTATGGCAGCTGCCCGCCGCCTGTAAAATAACTGACATCAATGCCATGAATACTCCATTTTATTTTTCCGGAGTTCGCCATGTCATTGCTCACCACCCTGCCCCTCCGTTGGCGGTTTCGCCCACGCCGTTTTACTCTGCACTGTCCCGCCTGGCTGCAAAGCCTGCGTGGGGCTTTCGTGCTGTTGCTGGTGTTGTTCTGCCTGTTGCAGTGTAGCAGCGCTCTGCTGCTCACCCGCCTGGTAGGCAGCACGCAACATAATGTGCAGCTGTCACACCAGTTGAACCAGCGGCAGGCTCTGCTGGATGAAGCCAGGATGGAGCTGCTGACGGCCAGCGACAACAGCAATCGTGCCGTCATCTGGTTGATGCAGGACAATCAGACCGGCTCAGTGGACAGCTGGAAAAGCCTGGCAGAAACAGCCCGGGCCTCGCTGGATAAAGCGCGAACCCTGTTTACCGCCTGGCAGGCGGACAGTGGCAGCCCGCTCAAACAGAATTTCGATTTGCTGGCCGATGGACTTGATGAACAGTTAAAAGGGCTAAATGCCAGGGATATCGATGCTGTTTTTATGGTGCCGATGCAGGCTTACCAGCAGCAGTTTAATGATGCTTATTACCAGTCAATTAACAGCGCCAACGCCCGCGCCGCGCAGCTCAACCAGTCCAGCCTCAGTGCGCTGACCGATAATCGTAATCTCTCGCTGGCGATCTTTGCTCTGCTGTTGCTGCTGTTACTGACCAGCGGGATGCTGCTGCTACGCGGCGTGATCCTGCCACTGGACAGACTCTCCCGGCAACTGAGCCGATACGCTCTAGGTGAACTTTCACAGCCGGTGCTGACGTCTGGCCCGCAGGCACGTGAAATTCGCCAGCTGATTCAGGCAACTGAAGAAATGCGACAGGGATTGCAGCACATCGTCAGGGAGATTAACGCGGTGTCGCAGGCGGTCATGGACAGCGCCAGACAGATAGCACAGCAAAACAGTGAGTTCAGCCACCATAATCAGCAGCAGAGCAGCGTTTTTGAACATCTCAGTGGACGGCTGAACCGCGTGGCCGAAGAAGTGGAAAACAGTGTTGGATTCGCCAGCCATGCTAACCAACAGGTACAGGAAGCCGATACGCTGACCCGGCGATGTGGCGATGTGGTCGCGGAAGTGGACGCGCGAATGCGGCAGATCGTGGATGCCGCCAGCGAAATTTCCGGCATCGTTTCTCTGCTTGATGGAATGTCACTCCAGACCCGACTCCTGTCGCTGAACGCGTCTATCGAATCTGCCCATGCTGGGATCTATGGCCGTAGCTTCTCGATTGTGGCGAAGGAGATTGGCATGCTGGCGGAGCAGAGCGGGACTTCTACCCGCAATATTGATCGACTGATTAGCCGTACACACCAGCACATTGACAAGGGTTTCAGTAGCGTTGTGGCGCTGGAAAGCCTGTACGGTGACATTACCGTAGCCGTCACCAGCGTGGTCACATTATTGCAGGAGTTGCTGCAAAATGCCGACGCACAAAGTCGGCGGGTTAATACGATTGCAACTGAAATTGACGATCTTAATCAACAGGTAAAAATCAGTGAGGCGCTGACCGGTGAAAATGCCCAGGCCTCAGCCACACTGGTGGAACATGCGCAACGTCTGTCACACAGCGTCAGTCAGTTCGTCCTGTGACAGACCGTCCCCCTACGCCGGGCGAAAGGGGGGCGGTCTCGCAGGACTATTTTTTCTTTTTAGACTTTTTCAGTAATACGCGGATCTGTTTCAGTTCGCTGGCAGTAAGCTGGTCATCGGCCGCTTCTTCAGTAAGGTTAAGATTATCCACGGGCTGTGCCGAATCCTGATCGAGGCTGGCCTGTAAACGTTGAGTCACTTCCTGGCTGAGTGATATCTGATTTTCAAGAGCAAATGTCTTCAGTGTTTCTTTCAAGGCGGGATCGATTTTTATTGTTAAGCTGACGGTGTCGGTCATACCACGTTCTCCTGAGTGTTATTGCCAACACCGTAGCCCAAACGCCCTTGCTTAACTATATGTTCACAAAAATTTAATATTTCCCCGTAGCAGAGGCGAACTCCGTTAATACACCCTCATCCAGCGCACAGTGATCGCCCTTTAACTCGGCGCACAGCTTGGCCATATAGGTCACCAGAAAGTGGGCATTATATTCCGCCAGCCTGCGCCCTTCTGCGGTCTGCATGGTTTTTGGCAATTTCAGCAATTTTTTCTGGAAATGGTCCAACGCCCACTCTGCATCATTCAGCGTACGCTGCTTGCCCAGCGGGTCGTTGGTGTCAAACAGTGAACGCCCAAGGGCACCCGAAACATAAAACACCCGTGCAAGGCCAATAGCCCCCAGCGACTCGAGTCTGTCAGCATCCTGGACAATTCTGGCCTCCGTCGTTTCAGCGGGAACTCCCGCGCTGAAACTGTGTACATGAACGGCATGGGCCACCGCCTCAACCTTTTGCTTTGGGAAATCAGGGAATACCTCTGACAGAATGGGGCGCGTTTCTACTGCCGCTTTGGCCGAAGCCAGATGCCGCTCAGGATGGTTTTTTGGCAGATTGACAATGTCATGGAAATAACAGCCCGTCAGCACCACCAGCTCATCTGCCGGGGTGGTTTGCAGGATGTTCCGGGCGGTCTGCCAGACACGCCGCAGATGTGCCACATCATGGGCTTTATCATCCTGAGGCCAGGTCTCGTGTAGCCAGTTTTCAAAACGGGTTTGCCAGTGAATGAGTGTCATAGACTTCTCCTTATTATCAGAACGGCCAGAGATGTCAGTGGGTAACAGACCTGTCCACCATGCGGGAAAAGATTGACCAACTGGTCAAAACGAGATCCACATCAAACTTATAGCGTTAATTTTAACGAACTCACAACATATTTCTTTCTTTCAGCATTTTACTATCAAAAAATTTTTTGATTAAACCGCCCGATAATCCTTAAAAAGTAATAAACAACCTATCACAACAAGTTGTCGGCATTTTGTTACACCATAAGATAGAATTAACGATGGCTCAGACGTCATCATGACGTTACTTATCGATATATCAGTACAGAAAAGTTGTTTGAAATTAATGTAATGTATTGTAAATGCAACATAAATCAAATCTGTTGCCTCGCGTTTCTGTTGGGTATTACCAGTTTTATAAGTAATAATCGGGCTGGCTTAGTCCCTGACGTTGCGTAGCCGCGTGCCGGGCGAAGAGTGTAAAAACATACATAAATATGATTAATTTTTATCATATTTTTTGAAGCTCTTTACAGGTGCGAACTCTCCGGTCACTTATATTGTTTTTTGGCGAGGCTGTAATCAGCATTTTTATCAGTAAGTAACAGAGGTCTGAACATGAAAGAACGCCCGATTTTATTTAACAGTCAACGGGTGCAAGCGCTGCTCTCAGGGCAACAGAGCCAAACCCGGCGCATCATGAAGTCACAGCTACTCGGTCCAGGGCAGGATAATCACGAGGGGTGCTATGGTATTGACGTGCTGAACAATCAGTTACAGGGTAAGCGCGTAATGGGCATGGATAACATCAGTTATCACTGTCCTTACGGCCAGCCAGGCGATCGTTTATGGGTGCGGGAAACCTGGCGCGGCCCGGTAATCAGTCAGCATGATATGCCTGACTATGAGCTTACGCCCTCCCGCTTCAAATCCTCCAGCTATTGCCAGTATCGCGCAGACACCAGCCAGTTTTCATCTTACGAGGATGAAAATGAACACGTTGGCTGGCAGGCGGGTATTCATATGCCTCGCTGGGCGAGCCGCATTAATCTGCAAATCAGCCATGTTCGCGTGGAGAAAATTCAGGACATCAGCAGTGAA
The DNA here is from genome assembly GCF_000590885.1 of Erwinia mallotivora. Taxonomy (GTDB): domain Bacteria; phylum Pseudomonadota; class Gammaproteobacteria; order Enterobacterales; family Enterobacteriaceae; genus Erwinia; species Erwinia mallotivora. The sequence goes on along the minus strand of NZ_JFHN01000034.1, from coordinate 58,820 downwards.
GATGTTATGGCGGAAGGTATTCAGGCTGACTCGCACTTCCTGAATAATTTTTTCACCATTCACAATGAAGTTCTCTCCTCCCGAGATGCTTATCGTAAGCACTGGGCAGAGCAATATGGCGGCACCAGTTGGGAAGTGAACCCCTGGGTGTGGGTAATAGAATTTATCCGCGTGTAATTGCAGAACCCGGAATCAACTGCCGCTAACATCGTTCAGGCTTGAGAAAACGCGTCGCCGACCGTGGCATTCCCGCGGATGGCCACTTTATCCTTTGTTGCTGTGGCAGCAAAGGATGAAACCAACCTGTTCCCTTATATCTGGCTCTCTGTTACACACCCAACGCCATAAGCTGTCATTTTCAGTAACACCGTTTTATTAAGATTTTGCCGCAGCCCGACACAGGGTATTCAGTATGTATTGCTAAAAAAGTAATGCGATAGCTGAGCTGACGCCACCATTTGTTTACTATCCGACCGGATTGATTTAAACACAGCCAACTGAAAGTGAAGGCTTTTTTTTAATGTTGACAGCCCGTCATGCCGCCGTTACTATGCGCCCCGTTGAAACAATTCCTCTGTAGTTCAGTCGGTAGAACGGCGGACTGTTAATCCGTATGTCACTGGTTCGAGTCCAGTCAGAGGAGCCATATTCTTGTTTTCATGCGTCCTTATATCTCCCTGTTCAGTCGGATTTAATAAGACAGCCTGAAACTCTCTACCGACGCGTATCTGATTTTCTCTGCGCATCATGGGTGGTCTGATTTACAATCATTTCTGTTCGATAACAGAGTGACCACCCCACCCCTCTCTAACGCAGAATTCCACAGCAACCAGCCTTGTATGACCCCTGTAAACTAACCGCTTCCGAAGCTATATATCTGCCTGTCAATCAGGGTGGTTATGCCTTTGCTACCTCAACTATCGCTTCAATCGAAAAGAATCCCGAACCTCCGTCGATATACAACATGAGAGCGCTATATGTAACAGCGCCCACATTCAGGCCAGATAAAAATCATCAGCTCAGAATAGCTTCCAGTCGGGCCAGCACTTCATTCACAACAGCGTCGGGTATACGTTCCAGCCGCTTACCGCTTCGGGCTGCCATATCAATGGTTCTGGGCTGGTCACAGCGAATAACGCCCGCCGTCTTTGTACCCGCGCCGTCCAGTGAGACGGTAAAACCGGCGGCGCGGGCGAAGTTTCCGCCGCTGGTGACGGGAACAACAACGGGTAGCTGGGTCAGCTTGTTAAACGATGCCTTCGATACGATAAGCACCGGACGTTTTCCGCTTTGCTCGTGACCAGCAATCGGGTCCAGTGAAACAAGCCAGATTTCCCCTCTGTCCATTTACAGGATCTCCTTGCCCACCGCTGGCGCATCAATCCATTCCCGATCCACTTCGCTCACTTCGGCGTGCGGATCACACTGTGCCAGCAGCTCCTCAAGTGAATAACGGGGCCGTTTCTGAGGTTCGATAATCAGGCAGCCATTATCAATGGTCATACCCACTTCGCTGTCCGTCGACAGCTCCAGCGTTTTCAACACGGCGGGAGGAACCGCCAACATAATGGATCCGCCAACCTTTTTCAGGCGAGTAGTATACATAGAGCACCTCCAGATATTATATTTTAATATAACATTTCTGGCAGGCGATGCGCAATTATTCATCAGATCCATTGTGATTTCCCCAGTGCAATAAAGCGTGAACAGAGCCTTAGTCTGTCGAAGTACTGTTCCGGCAATTTTCAGTGGTGACCATCCTGATGCAGCAGACGCTTGTTTCAATTCATAAAGCATTGCGGACAGCCGGGCGCCCGGTGCGTAATTAAGAAGCCCGATAATAGAAAACTGTTTTTTCAGTTCAAAGGATTATGACGGATCAGGTAACCAAAATGCGGCGCAGCTTCCATATCATGGCTGCACCCGCACATCCGTCGAAAGGGTTGCTCTGATTTGCGGTCATTTCTGTTTGATAATGGAGTGCCCCTCTCGCCTCTCAAACGCAGAAATCCGCAGCAGCCAGCTTTGTGATCCCCCCTGAACTGACCACTTCCCATGCTTTGTATCTGCCTGCCTGTCCGGGTGATTACGCCTTTGCTACCTCAACTATCGCTGCAACAACAAAGAATCTCAGCTTGCGTCGATATGCAACATCAGAGCGCTGTGTGACAGCGCCCACATTCAGGTCAGATAAAAAGCATCAGCTCAGAATGGCTTTAAGCCTGACCAGTACCTCATTCATCATACTGTCAGGCCGTCCCAGCCGCCTGCCGTTGCTGGCGGCTATATCAATGGTTCTGAGTTGATATGGCGGAATGCAGCCGGCTGCTATAACAACAGCTCATCACCCTGCTTAAGAATGCAATGATAGTTCCCGGCCAGAGTCGGTTGGGTGAAAAAGTCGTTGATATCGATAACCCTATTCAAATGCTTCTGAACTCTGCTGTGCAGCAAAACCATGCTTATCGAAGTTCCACCCACGTTAAAGAAGTTACTTTCCTCAGTCAGTGGAATGTCACCCAGTACACTTTGCCAGACAGATCTGAGCGCCTGCATAAGAGCAGGTTCATTTTCCGCAGGTGTAACCATCGCGTCACCAGGTGGCACAGCAAGCCAGGGCTGAATGTTTTCTGGCAATTGCTTACGATCGATTTTACTGTTTGGCGTTAAAGGAAATTTATCTAACTGAATCCAGACGCCGGGCAACATCGGGGCGGGCAATTTCTTACCCAGCCAGCTATGTAGTTGCTCAGCACACAGTTTTTCCTGTGCCGTGTAAAAGGCCGCAATGATTGGGCTGCCATCACCGGAGGTTCTCAGAATCACCGCGACACCCGTTAATGCGGGGTAATCCTGAAGTGTATTTTCAATTTCCTGTAATTCAATGCGGTAACCCCGAAGCTTAATCTGATTATCACTTCGTCCAAAATACTCCAGCTCATAACGGTCATTCCAGGCAGCGAGATCACCGCTGCGATACATCTTCCTGCCGGCAATAAATGGATTATCAATATAGACCTGCTGGGTGCGTTGCTGATCGTTAAAGTAGCCTCTGGCCAGACCCTCGCCGGATATATAGAGGTCGCCGCACATTCCGCGAGGCACCGGCGTTAAATGTTGATCCAGCAGATACAATTGGGTATTGGCAACAGGGCTTCCGAGTGTGACCGCTGTGGCCTCAGTCATCTCTTTAACCGCTGACCACACCGTGGTTTCAGTAGGGCCATACATATTAAATATGCGTAATGTCTTAATATCTTTCAGATTTTCGAGTAAAGAAAGCGGGAAGGCCTCACCGCCCACCAGCAACAGCTTTAAGGTACTGAACAGGCTGTTAAGATTAAGCTCAGAAGCAGCAAGAAGCTGAAGACGCGATGGCGTCATCTGCGCCAGTTCAACAGAGTATTGCTGCAAGAGCGCCGCAATTTCGTAAGGGTTGGTTTGCTGTTCTTCTGCTGCCAGAACCAACGTCCCTTCTGATGCCAGAGTGAGAAAAAGTTCGAGTACGAAAATATCAAAGGAGACAGAGGTCAGCCCCAGAACCGTTGGATTGGCTGGCAAAGGGAGCGACTCGCGCATAGCAAAAATAAAATTAACAACATTTTTCTGCTCTACCATTACCCCTTTAGGCAGGCCCGTTGAGCCGGAGGTAAAAATGATATAAGCGAGTGTATCACTGGCAAAATCATACTGAACAGCCGTAGCCGGACGACGGGCGGCAGCCTTAATTGCCACCACAGGGTCGATAACTAATCCGGTGTATTCCGTGTGCTCATCAAGGGGCCTGTCGGACAACAAAATATCTGTTTGCGATATTTTAATCATCAACTCAACTCTGTCCGCAGGATAAGCAGGATCTAATGGAACGTAAGGCGCACCGATTTTAATGGCGGCAAGCAGCGAGATGATTAAATAACTGCTTCTTGTCAGCATAACGCCAACTGGTTTTCCTGGTCTGGCACCGTTCTCTACCAGAATCTGAGCAAGCGTATTGACCTCCTGCCCCAGTTGATAATAAGTAAGTTGCCGATCCTGGCATACAATGGCCGTACGCGATGAAGAATAGTCTATAAGCCGATCAACCGGGCAGTTAAGAGGATAGCTGCGTGCAGTATCATTCAGATTATACAATATAAAATCACGGGACTGGCTGGTCAGCAATTCTAACATGCGCACCGGAATATTGGGTTCCGTAACAGCATTTGTTATTAGTGCAGCCAGCCATTCACTCCAGTCAGTGATAGTTTTTTTGTTAAATGTGGCGCAGGAATAATGCAGACGACAGGCCAGAGTTGTCTCTGAAAGAATAAGCTCAAAAGCCAGATCGTGTTCGGGAGAAGCAGGCAGATAGCCGACAACAGGAAAATCCGGACTTAATTCCGGAAATGAGGTGCGAATGCAAAATTGTGGAAAACATTTTTCGCCATCAGGCCCAAAGAGAGCTGTCTTATTTCGCAGTAGGGGCATTATTTTCGCACGCGTAATATTTTCTCTGACCCACTCGATAAATGGCTGCGAGGATGCAATATGAATATTTTTTATTCCGACGGTGCCAGGTCCAAATGATAAATTGTCCGCCTGAAAAGCCGATATCGCAATTGAGAAATCATATTGATCGAGCGTTCTGCCTAAAAAGGCGATGAAACAGCCTGAAAAGAAATCTTCTTTTGTCACACCCTGCTGCTGGCAAAAATTGTGGATTTTAGCGATCCATTAAGCCTGCAAGGGTACTCCGACCGATGCAAATTGCTTATTATCTGAAGAACGTAATGAAGGTTCTCTGGTAAGCTGGAGGGGATAAAGTGTTATTTCATCAGTATCCATCCACTGATCTGTTTGCGGCAACGATTTGCCGGTATACAGCGCGTGAAAGGTTTGAAACAGCGTAATTAACGTACTTTCATCACCAAAGGATGGATTGACAGCCAGCAATAATTTTTCCTCAGCAAGATCATAATCCATCCACCAGTTTAATGAATTAACTGCATTATCAGAATCTGATAGCTGATATTGTGGATAACGGATTGTCAGTGCTGTAATTAAAAGTGAGGCTTTCTGTGTGTCGAATTCTTTTAGTATTCTGAATGTTACATGACACCAACCCCTCATCTCATCAGCAGCAGGACGCTGGCCGGTATAACACAGAGGATACTGATTTTCTTTAGCAATCGACTTACTGGCAGTTGATGCTTTGCTTTTATCAAACCAGATATGACTGCGTGCAAAGGCTGTGGTCGGCAACAGAACCGTATCAGACTTATTGCCATGATATAACTGCCAGTCGATATTTACGCCAGCCATGAACAGTAATGACCACAGTTCAGTTAAATTATTCAGCAATGGTAGTAATGCGATAACGGTGATTTGCGAAAGGGATTTCTTATCAACATCAAAGGTTTTATTCAGCTCAGATGATAAAACGATCGCCGGACGGTCAAACGCCTTCAGTTTCATTTCAGCACCGGCGACCAGCTCCTGTTCAGCTGGGCCATTTTTAACAGACAAAGAAAGTAACTGAATAAATTCATCACGCAGCGTTCTGAAAATAACGTCGTCTGTATTACTCCGTTCTTTTTTAAACAACGGTTGTTTTTCATCGGTTAAATAATCCAGCGCTAAACCTTTTGTCTGTAAAAGGCTCGCTAAGGAAAATTGATGGCAAAGACTAAAAGCGGCCAGACTGAGCAGGTTTTCAGGCGTTGTTACCTTGTTGACTACGCTGTACAGCTGACTGAATGTCATATGTCTGATTACAGACAGGCCAGAGATAACGTATTTAAAAGCGTCACGATAATCAGAATAGCTGTCATACAATGCTTTGCTTTCTGCCGCAGGGGCTGTGGGCTGAAAACTGAAATGAAAAAAGATCTGTGGTGAACAAGCTGAGGTCTGATAGTGATTTTGACGAGCCTCAGGGGTCAAACTGTTCAGCCTTGTGAAATCCCGGTGTAACTGTTCGACATTCGATACCAGACTGGCAAAGCGCACCGGATAAGCAGAACGTTGGAAATTCGTCGCCTCACACCATGCAGCCAAAGCGGAATCTGTCGTGGGTAAGTTTGCCGTAAATGATCGAAGCGTATTTTCTAATCCGCTGATACTTTTCGCTGCCAGGGTGACCAGATAAGGGGGAGAAGGCGCGATTGCCTGTCGGGGTCTGCTGCCTGTCCACTCTTGCAGAATCAGATGTGCATTGGTGCCGTTGATCCCCCTGCCGCTGATACCCGCAGTTTTAGGACGCCCGGTAACCGGCCAGTCACGCGCCTCACTGACAACCTGTAATGGCGTCATATTCCAGTCAATCTTGTCCGCAGGCGTACTGAAATGAAGATTGGGCACCAGCTGTTGATGCCTGATACACAGAATGACTTTCATAATGCTGGCCATCCCCGCTGCGGCTTCCATATTGCCGAGGTTAGATTTAACGCTGCCGATTAATAGCGGAGAGTGACGTTGGCTGAAAACGTCATTAAGTACAGCGCCTTCCTGAATATCGCCTTGCGGACTGCCGGAGCCGTGCGTCTCAAGGAAGTCAATATCATCGTAATTAAGATTGCTGACTGACAATGCCTGTCGGATCACATCCACTTGTGCCTGCGGAGCCCCTCCAGGCGAATATTCACTACGGCCGCCATTGTTAAGCGCCCCACCCTTCAGTACCGCCAGGATAGGGTCATTATCTTTTACAGCGTCATCGAGACGTTTTAATACGATGGCCCCGCACCCTTCACTCGGAACATAACCATCAGCATCGGCGGAAAAGCTGCGGCATCTCCCTGATGGTGAAATCATATTGAGTGCCGAAAAACTGATATACCCGTCAGGCGTCAGAATAAGGCTGACGCCGCCAGCCAGTGCTAAATCACACTCGTGATTATTTAATGCGGATGCAGCCTGGAGAACCGCCGCCAGAGAGGAAGCACAGGCTGAGTCAATGGCAAGGGCTGGCCCCTCAAGCCCAAAACAGTAGGAAATTCGACCTGCGGCGGTACTCATCGCACTGCCAAAGGCAGAGAAAGGGCCAATTTCGTGCCCCAACTGTTTACCGACAGCCATATATTCAGAGGCTGAAATTCCAATATAGACTCCGGTTTTACTGCCCATGAGGTCTTTAACCCGAATACCGGCATTTTCGAAGGCTTCATGGCTGACTTCTAACAATAAACGTTGTTGTGGTTCCAGTTCCAGCGCCTCACTCGGAGAGATATCAAAGAAGCCCGCATCGAAATATTCAATATCATCGATAAATCCCCCCTGATCGGTCGCGATATTATTTTTTACTGCTTGCGATGTCCATCTTCCCGTCGGAATAGTGTCAACCGGATCATGTCCGACATTCAGTGAATTCCAGAGTTCTTCAGGCATTTTAATATTGTCTGGAAACCTGCATGCCATACCTGTTATTGCAACAGGGGAGTATTGCTTTCTATTCATATTAAATACCAGTTACGCACGATGAGAAAATAAATGTAAAAACAGATCGGGATCAGCAAAAACCGCTGGAAGATAAAAGACGCTGCGTGTCACTACGGCACGCAGCAAGGGTGATTAATCGATAATTTTTTCGAAAAGTGCCATTACATGTTCAGAGACCTGATGGCCCGCACGGGTAACAGCAGGTAACTGCCACTGTAACTGGTCAGTAGTCAGCCCCAGAGTGTTGCGCATGCTGCTCATTTTTTCGGGTAAGACCGGATAAAATAATGTTGAAATAACATCAAGTGAATAAAAGAGTACGCTGAGCGCCTCTTCTAACAACGCTGTCTGGCCATCTTTAAATAAATTCCAGGGCTGGCTGTCATTAACAAATTTATTTGCCTCACGCACAAAATCAAGTGCGTTTTCATAAACTATAGATAGTTTAAGTTCATCGACTAATGGCAATGTGGTATCAAAAGTGGCAGCGGCTTTACTGATTAAAAAATGCTGAGAAAAAGTCTGTTCAGACATTTCAGGGACGACACCGTTACAATATTTATTGATCATTGCGACAGTTCTTGAAAGTAAATTCCCGATATCATTTGCCAAATCATTGTTCAGTCGCTGCTGAATAACTGCCTCGCTGATAATGCCGTCTGAACCAAAACGAAGCTCTTTGATTAGCGTGTAGCGCAAGACATCACAGCTGTATTTTTCAGCGGCATAAAGAGGATCAACACCATTGCCAAGTGATTTACTCATTTTGCGGCCATCACTGCCCAATAAATGCCCTGAAACCAACAGACGCTTGTAAGGAGAAAAACCCAACGCTTTGCACATACTCAGCCAAAACAGAGTATGTGTTTTGAGAATATCTTTACCGATAATATGTTGTGATTCCTGCCAGAATGCCTGTGCATCATCCGGATGAGCATAATGGAGTGCTGATATATAGCTTAACAGCGCATCAAACCAGACATAAGTGACATGCTCGTTATCCCACGGAATGGCAATTCCCCATGAGAGCCTTTCGCGGGGACGAGAAATACTGAGATCGCCAATATCCTCATTCAACATTTGCATGACTTCATTCGTGTACTGGGATGGCGAGATAAGATCCGGATGTTCATGCAGGTAGCTTTTGATCCAGTCCTGATATTTTGACATGCGGAAAAAGTAATTTTTTTCTTTACGGATCACCGGTGGATCTTTGTCTTCCGGTATTTTTCCATTGACCAGCTCTTTTTCGGTAACGAAACGTTCCTGTCCAACGGAATAAAGACCTTCATATTCAGCGGAATAAATATCCCCCGCATCGTACAGTTTTTGTAGTGAGTTTTGTACAAATTCCCGATGAAACGTCGAGGATGTTCTTACAAAAAATGAATAATCAACATTTAATTTATCCCACGCTAAAATAAAATGTTCTGCATTTTGCCGGACAAACTCTTCATTGGTTATTCCACGCGCAGTTGCTGCTTTCGCTATTTTTTCACCGTGCTCATCTGCGCCTGTCAGCAAAAAGGTATGACAGCCAGCCATTTTTTTTATGCGCGTCACTACGTCGGCATGAATGGTCGCATAGGCATGCCCCATATGCGGTTTATCATTTACGTAGTATATCGGCGTGGTGACGTATGATTTCATAAATGTAAATAACCCCTTTTCAGGTTTTCCATAGCAATTTTTATTATTAAAATTATATCCAACTATTCAGCCAATGTATATGAAATCGCGCCTGAAATGCAGATGAAATCGTTCTGAAAAAGGCATTCAGCGCGCGGGTTTACGAGGGCCTTTCCACCTCAGACAACAGCTCATAAAATAAACAAAAAAAGATAATAATAGTGAAAAAATGAATTAAAGGCGGAGTCAGTTTCATTAAGGTTGCTGCTGGCAGCGTAATAATCCTCCATGGAACTGTCCGCCTCACTGGTCCTTTTAGTGCAGGCATTTAACCGGAGAGCGCCCAAAGCCAGCTAACATGCCTGACTCAGGTGCACTCACCATAGCAATCCCGCTCAGGAAAATGCCTTTATTTGCTGATTAACATACCAGTCAATCCGCCAGATAACCCAGTTCGCGCGCAAGTTTACACAGCGCTTTGTCTTTGTAGAGTGTATTGGTGTAAATGGCGATGCCAATTTCCAGTAAAGCGATCGCCGAAAACATCGGATGAGCAGGATGCAGCCCATGACACATTTTAGGTGGTGAAGAAGTCAGTTCAGCAATCGAATTATTATTCTTCGATTCTCCCTCTGAGTAATAAAAAGAAGCAACGCTGTAAACAAAGGCTTCATTTTCCTCATTGACAATATTGCGGACATCCTGTCGTAACGATGAAATGTCCTCACCATTAGACATTTTATATAAATAGAGCAAATAAAATAAAGATGCTGAAAGCACTTGCTGATTAGCATCATTATTTTTGAGGATCGTATGCAGGCCCAGGCTGTGATCGGCTATTTTATAACCGTAGGTATTAGGTTCACTGTTATTACAGGAATCAATCAGTTTCCGCGCGGCAATTTCCAGCTCAGACTCTTGTGGCTTTAAAAAGCTTTTGAGCACCAGAGTCTGGCGTAATTCAGGGCAGCGGCGACTGACTGAACGCGCAGCATGGGGAATCAAACCATCAAATATCGCCATTCTTCCATAAGAAGGTAAAACAGAATGGATAATATCACCAGCATGGTCAAAGAAAACGGTCTCGCCCGCCCACTCAGGACACCAGTCCTGGTTTAAATAGATCAGGGTTGTAAAATGGCCCGGCGTACGGCTGTCAGTATGAGGATAACCCTCTATGCCATAGGTGTGGGCATTGACATAACACCGGACAAGTTTATGACCTGGCAGCCAGTTGGCTTCCAGTACTTCCCATATTTTATTAATTGGCGCAAAGTCAGGATTTTGTTGTAAAAGGTGCTGTTTGTCATCCTGATTTCGTGGGTTCACATGCAGCAGCGTCTGCTCCCAGTGGCCATAGGAAAAACCTTCACGGTCAGAAAGGGAACCAAATTCCCAGCGCGCCTTGTTGTTAATAATATCCAACGTATCGCTAAGTACATCATCATCAAACTGATTGTCTGCAACTTTAATAAATTTCATTTCTTCCTCACGAACCGTAGCGGTGAATAGCCTGCTCAAGAATATTGCAGAAGTTACGAATGTCTTGCTGCTCCATATCTGCTCGTCCCATAATTCTCAATCCGGACTTTCCTTTTGCCACGATGGGAAAAAATACCGCAGAAGTATAAAAACCATGTTGGTAGATATACTGAGCGACATTAATTGCATGCCCGGTACTCTCCAGGTTAATAATTCTTATTGGTAATCCATTTCCCGCATTTACCGTCGGAATGGTTTTATCAAAAAACGCCATCATCTGAGACAGCTTATTTTGCAGGGCCGGAAGTTCAGGCGAAAGGTGAATTTTTGCCGATGCATAGACGGCTCCCAGGCCCGCGGCGTTAATCATTTGCGACCAGCCAAGTGGCCCACCGCAATAGTTAAAAATCTCGCGCCACGCCGGGTTGCCAAAGAGAATAATGCCGCCTGTCGCCCCAAATGCTTTCGCCAGAGAACCGACGATGATGGTTCTTTCTCCCAGCGTATCAAGCTGAGAACGTACAAAGCCGCACCCGCGTTCACCATAAACCGACAAAGCGTGGGAATCATCGAAATATAAAAAGAGTCCGTACTGTTGTTGCAGCGCGACCAGCTCTTTCACCGGCGCGTTGCCGCCCATGCTGTAAGCGCCATCGGCAATGTAAGCAACAACCTCATTCTCTTTACATAATTGTTCAATATAATCGAGGTCATTGTGTGGCGCGGTATGAACAGTTGTTTCATCGCCACAGGCCGCCTTCAGCACATTCATCGAAAAATGGCAGTTCTTATCAAAAACCATCACGGGCCTTTTACCGTCAGTAAAAGTGCCTGATGCCAGCAGCGGAAGAACCACCGCGGAGCTGGAGGTGCATGACGGCGTCAGAATAGCCTCAGCCTGATAAACCTGACCAAGGGTATTTTCAACATCATCCATCAGCTGCGGCGCAATACGGGCACGTGAAGCTGAGGTGCTCATCACACCTTCCTGCTGAATAGCAGAAATCGCTCCGGCAATAATGTCAGGATGCCGATTTAATCCAAGATACGAGCAGGAGATCATATTAATAAACTGATGTCCTTCCGCAGTACTGAGTTTATTCCCGCTATAACCGGTGGTTCTGATATCAGTGAGTCCTTTACTCCGGGCTTCACGCCAGGATGGCATACTTAACTCAACCATTTTCTGAACATTAGCAAACTGTCTCAAGGTTAATTTCCTTTTTAATTATGCTTCGGCCGCAGCGGATTATTAGCATCGAGAAACTCAGGCAACAGCGGCGGCATAAAATCCTGGTAATCCAGGAAATAGCTTTTTTGCGGCGCTGAAGGATACAGTTGCTGATAAATGTCTTTCGCCAGTGCCCGGGCATCGTTGACCTTCTGAACGCCGTCCTCATAAAATTTATCCCATTGAGCTTCAAGCTTGTGCAGCAGAGGCTCATTTTTCTTTGCATCTTCAGGGTGAGAAAACTTATAGCCAATTCCCTGATAGTAAAGATCGGGGAAACAGATATTTGCCAGCCGGGTAATATAATCAGAACGGCGGAAACGAAGGCTGACAGACATACTGTCTTCAATGTAATCAACGTAATGCCAGCTTAACGCAGGGACATACATACATTCGCCCGCTTCCAGAATGACTTCGCACCCACCGGTGAAGTCAAGAAATGCCTTACGATCTTCATCGGTAAAGTTTTCCAGACTCCAGCCGGCAATTTGCGTGAATGGAGCAAGTTTATGCGCTGCGGACTGTGGCCAGGTAATAAAACGCTTCCGGCCAAAAACCTGATAAAGAAAGCCATGCGTGCCAGCTTTGTCGATATGAATATGTGCAAAGTTACCTTTATTACCGATAAAACACTGATTGACAAATTTACTGCTTTCACCTTTTTCTGCATGGCAGACTTCAGGTATCTGATAGGTGGCTTTAAGTTCTTCCGGGCTGGCAAACTCGATACACATCATCTTGGTGTCCGGGTTCGTCTCCAGAAACTTTAAATATTGTGCGACGGTCAGCGTCTGATTTCCTGAAGCACTGCCCGGCGAACTTGTGCTGTTTTCGGCTTGCTTGCGATATGCTTCGCCGTACTCGTTCTGGATACCGACAGACATATCACCAAAATGCTCGATGACTTTTTCACGGGTATTAATTTCTCTGATTGCTTCACCTTCAAATAAATTCGTGATGACCACAGGCCGTAAACTATGCAGTACCTCTTCATCAAAAACTTTTTTCTCTGGCAATTTAATTCTGTCAACTTTGATATTCATCATATTCTCCATTCAGATAAAAGCGGTGCTTCAGTAAATTATTTTCACTGGTTCAGAAAAGAACGATTTGACTCAATCAGTCGGATGAGCCATCCACTGGCAACAGGGTAACGGCCCGATATTTGCACCATTAGCATGATTAATAACATTGGAGCCCGCGTTATTTTTTGCTCTGATAAATCCGCCAAGATTTTTATTACCGAAGACGAAAATGCCCCAGATAATTTTCTGTAGTTCGTTTGATAATCCGCCATCAGGATGCGCTAATGTCACATTCATCAGTGGGGGCGCGACGTAACGCTGAGCGACATAGGATTTAGGATGTAATTTATTCATCACTTCGGTGACAACATCCTTCCATTCCTGTTCGCTCATATCCGGGCCGACATATACATCAAAACCACAATTACCATCTATCGGCTTGATAACGAGACTGTCCTTTTGTGCAAGTACCGCATCATAGCTTTCACTGGTCAGCCAAAAAGTGTAAGGGATGAAGCTCCTGACCAGCGTTGTATCTTCAGAAGAAAGGCTACCGGCCAGGGCTTTTTCCCAGAGCAATGCCAGAATGCCTTTATTACTTAATACATTATATTTTGGACTCATCGGACAACGAACAGCGCCACTGGCAATTGCCTGCATAACAGGTTGATATTCGTCGTAGCGATCCCGGACATCCCGCTCGTCGAAAAATCTGTACACCACATCAATTTTCGCGCCCTCTGCGGTATATAATGATTTGCCATCCCAGTGAACATCTTTGTGGCCAATAACCGAAATATCTTTACAGGGTACAAACTGCTTTAACTCATCTACCATCACATGAAGTGAAAGCTTCATATGTTCAAGATGTGCATCATCTTCAATAAAGACGATATTGCCATCGAAATTAAAATATTCAGCAGAGTATTTAGCCCAAAATTTCAGGGTATCATAAGCTTGTGATTGCCCACTGAGTCGGGGCAGTGAGGCATAAAAAATCCCCCCTACGGTCGTTCCGATATTCAGTTCAACCAGTTGCCACTGCTTATCAGAGTAAATGAGATCGCTGCGTGCGAAAACCTCATGAGTAATATCCTCAGTGAACATAGTTAAAATCTGTGCCGACTGCTCAGAAAAACCCAGCGCCAACGCCATTTTTTTGGTATCACGATCAAAGTCATGAATATAGATGTCGGACAAAAGCCTTAAAACAGCGCTGGTTTTACTGGCTGCTTCTGATAGCTCCTCTTCAGCCATGGGTAAGCCACCAATAACAACATTCTCACCAGGATCGACTATCTCTAATTTATGTGCAACATCACACAGCGATCGATGCCATAATTCAGACTCACTGGATGTCAACATACTAATTCACCCTCAACGATCAATTTTGATTTACGCTTACTTGAATTGATTAAGTAATCAATACCCACCCTGTGCAGTGAATAATTATTATCAGTTAAACAGTGAGCAACAGGATTTTCACTGTTTCTGAGGATCTGACTGGCTCTGTCTTTAATATCTTCAGCAGACAGACTTTCATCAAGCAGCGATAAAATTAAGTTAATCTCGCCAGCGTGTAATTGGATTTGAAACTTTGTTATCTCCAGCTCTTTTTCAAACTCTTTCAGCAATGCTGAGACATCTGTTTCGGTAAAACGGATATCTTTAAAAGTCCAGTGCCGTGGATAGCGACGACCGTGAATAGAGAAAAGCCTTACTGGCGTTCCCGGCGGATCGATCCACTGCATAAAATCGCCGGTATCCAGACGAATGGCCGGGGCTGAGGTACGCAATTTATTTGTTACAACGGCAACGCCCATCACGCCACATTCAACAATTTCCTCTCCGGTTTTAATATCAATGTTTTCAATCACCACGGATTCATCAATAGTGTTGTAAACATTTTGCTGATAACCCGGCTTACTGAAGCCAATGGCACCCGCCTCCGTCGTACCATACATAAAAGGAATCAGGGTTGCTTGCGGGAAGCTTCGTTTTAACAACTCTTGCTGTGCGCCATAAAGCAGTTCACCGCCACCCCAAATTTTTCTGATTTGTGGCATCGTTTGATTGTTTTTATACAGATAGCAAGCAATACCCAGTGCTGTGGAATTGATGCCTGAAATTACATTTGCTTTAAACTGCTGGCAGGCTTCGACAATACGCTCGTAGCTGTGGTCACAGCCCAGCGGAATTTCTGAGCAGGGAGCGGAACTCAGATTAATAATATCGTGTACTGCCATAAAAGAGGCACTGCCAGGCTCTGAAAGATTACAAACCACGTCACCGGCACAAATAACCTGGTTCGCGGTATGTTTCATTGCCAGAATTTCATTGGTTTTGCGCCAGTCATCCCGGCCGAACAGCGCAGTCTTAGGCTTGCCGGTGGTTGAAGAGGAGTAAGAGAACATGCCAAAGGCATCGTGTACGCTAAATATCTCTGATACACGATGCGGATCATGAGCGACAGACATAATCTTTTCATGCGTTGCAATTGGCAGCTCTTTAAGATCAAAGATCACCGCAGGGGCATGTTTATAAAGTTGCTGATAGAAAATAGTGTTTTTACGTGCATTATCCACCAGTTTATTCAGGGCCTGCTTATTCATTAATAATCACTCCACAATACCAAATTGAGATAATATTTCGCCTGTCAGAATCATATCCATCATGATATGCCCGGTAGAGCTAAAAAGCGTTTTCCTGTTCATTAATGAACTTTGGTCTTTTTTAGCTAATTCGAATAAATCAATGGCATTTTCATGTAGCGAACCGGCTTCTTTAATTGCTGTCTCGCGATCTTCTACAACAACAAAACTTTCTTTAAGCCATTGTTGTGGAACTTCTCTGGCAAGCGGTGTATGCGCGCCCATAATGTTCATATGAACATTTTCTTTGATGTTATTTGTGCTGAATATCGGCGTAAAAGAACCTGTTGCGCTACAGATAATATCTGCGTCATTAACCGCATCATCAGCGCTTTTTGAAATCACAACATCAATTTCTGGCCACTCGCAGGAAATATATTCTGCAAGTTGCCGGACCCGATTATCACTGCGATTATAGAGATTAACCTGCCTGATATCACGAACCGCCAACACCGCTAAAAGTTGTTGCCTTGCGAGGTTGCCGGCACCTGCAAGGGCAAGTTTTCTGGCTGCTGGCGATGCACATTGTGCGGTAACCGCACCCACAACGGCTGCACATTTTAACTGGGTAAGTTCACCCCCCTCGATCAGTGCTAAAGGTTTTCCTGTTCCGGCATCAAAAACCACCACAATGCAGTTCACTAAAGGTTGTGTCGGGTCATTGTGTTCGACAAAAGTGGCAATTTTGTTCACAAATATTTTTTTGTCCGTAAACAAACCGGGCATACTGCCAAAAACTGCCAGAGGATTATTTTGCCGGATAAGTGTTCGCACAGGGCAATGACTTTCCTTGTGCACCTGAGAAACTAATGCCTGCTGCATGACCGCAATTGCCCGAGACACTGTCAGTTTTTTTCTTATCTCGTCAGCGCTGATAAAAGGAATATTATTCATTTTGCGTTTTGCATTGGTATCAGGAAGCTACGAATCGCCGTCATAAAAACGGTATCTTTATTGACTAAACCACGCGTCTCAACCGTCACGATTCCCTGACCAGGACGTGAAGCTGATTCACGCCGGGAAATAACTTCAGTTTCTGCGTAAAGGGTGTCGCCAACATAAACAGGATGAACGAACCTCACTTTATCCCAGCCAAGATTGGCAATGCCTCTGGCACTTGTACCGGCCAGACTCAGCCCCCCGACGATGCCAAAGGTCACCAGACTTGATACCAACGGCTTGCCAAATTCGGTGTCTTTGGCGTATTCATTGTCGATATGTAAGGGATGGTTATTAAGATTGATCAATGACTGCCAGATATTATCGGCCTCCGTCACTGTTCTTCCTGGTTTATGCATATAAATTTCGCCTGGTATAAAATCCTCATACCATAAACCATGACTTTCTTCGTAACGGTTATTGCCTTTATAAATTAAACGCGACAGGACTTTATCTTTATTCATTTTATATAACCTTTGTCAGATTCTGAGTCGATAACTTTCTGTGCAAACTTGATAAATGGGGGGCCTGTCATTTCACCATTATGTTTGACAATATTTTTATCACCATGACGTTCAATGACTTCGTGTGCCAGCCTGACATCTTCTTTTGTATTTTTGAACAGGCTATTAATCACATCAATTTGTTGTGGATGAATAGCAATTTTCCCATAAAAACCGAGTTCGCGGGCAACGAAGCAGTCATCTCTTAATCCCGTCAGATCGTTGATATTGAAATAAGGCGAATCAATAACGGGTATATTCAGTTCGTGACACAGAAAGCTCAACTCTTCTTTGTATTTTGATAATTTATTTTTTTTGGGATCGAATCCCATGTCAACAGAAAAATCAGCAGAACCAAAATGAAATGATGAAATATAATCTGGCATACTGGTTGCGTTACGTAAAAATCTGAATCCCTTTATTGATTCAATAACCGGAATTATTTTCAGGTTTGCCTGAAAAGGAGATAAAATTTCCTTCACGATTTCACAATCACGCAACTGGCAGAACTTTGGAATAATGATGTAATCAGGCGCAACTTTGTGATAAGAAAAAAAGTGCAAATCCAGCAAACCCTGCTCATCAGATAAATTATTTATTCGTACCGCTGTATTAGCCATCCTGCCTTTTTTTAATTCTTCTAATACACGTAATCTTCCATCATGCTTATGAGTGCGCGCCAGACCATCTTCAAGATCCATAATAGTCATATCCGCGCCAAATTCCTGCGCTTTACTGTTGAGATTTTCTTTTGTTGCAGGCCCGCACAACCAGCTAATTTGCGCCACAGATGCTCTCCTTTAAATTAAACTTTTTATTCAGGAAAAATAAGACAGTGAATTATTTCTTTTATCGGCTGCTCACCAGCACTATCCTGATTGCGTTAATAAAGTGCCATCCCACCATCAATCGTTATCGTGGTGCCGGTAACCCATGCAGCCTCATCTGATGCTAAAAACAGTGCTGCACCAGCATGATCCTGAGCTATACCCGTTCTGCCCAATGGGATATTTTCAGCCCTGTTTTTCCATAATTCCGGTTGGCTCTCCCACTGTTCGCGATTAGCATTGGTTGCGGTTAAACCCGGGCAAATACCATTAACCCTGATGCCATATTCAGCCAGTTCAAACGCAGCGCTTTTGGTAAGATTTTCCATTCCTGCTTTGGCTATCTGATAATGCGCAACCCGACTTCGGCAAATCCGGGCACTCAGCGAAGAGATGTTAATTATACTTCCTCTGGTCTCTTCGGTTATCATTCTGCGCGCTACTGATTGTGTTAAAAAGAAAGGGACCTTCAGGGTAGTATTAAGAACCCTGTCATAGTCATCCTCATTTATTGTCATAAAAGAATCTCTGGTCAGGATTCCAACATTATTAACCAGGATATCTGTATTACCAAACTCATCAACACATCTTTCAATAATATCATTGCAGCATGAGACATCAGACATGTCACATTGCATAGCAACTATTTTTCCATGTTCCTGTAATGAACCTGCGATTATCTCTTCTGCTTTTTCTTTTGAGTTCTTATAAGTAAACAGAACATTTGCGCCAGCAGAAGAAAATCTTTTGACAATAGCTTCACCAATGCCATGACTACCCCCTGTAACAATAGCTACCTTATTTTTTAAATTCATGATTTTTTCTCGATTATTTAATTGTTCGTTTCTGCTTTAACTTTTATATTTCCCTGATTAAAAAACTGAAAATACAGGCTTGCAGTAGTCACCACCCCAATTGCGCCAAGCAGTAGCCACGGCAGTTCAGTCGCCCCCATCTGCTTGCCTAAATCGTATAAACTCCCACCGCCGCAGTAACCGATAAGTCCGCCGAAGGCGAGTCCCAGCTGGCTGAATCCAAGATAGCTACTACGAGCATTATGGTTAGCCAGCAGGGCATTGAGCGTTTCACGTGCGGGTTCGACAATAATTGACCCCATGTAAAACAGGGTAATGCTCATTAATAATATTTCTGTACGCTGAATGAATCCGATGAATGTCAGCCCTGCAATCATCATTATAAGACCAAAGATGATTCTGGCTGGCAGACTGAATCTTTTTTCACTCCATACCACTACAGGATAAAGTACCGTGACCGACAGAATACTTTCAATGGCGTACATTCCTGTTACCAGGTGAGTACTTTTGGCAATATCGTACAATACTACAGGCAACATCATAAGCACCTGTACGCTGAGGACATAATATCCGGCCAGGGTGATCACCCATATAACAAACTTTCTGTCTCGTAAGACGACTGATATTCCCTGTGTAACGCTGTTACCGACCGTGGAAGTCCTGAAGTCGGGTAAAATATAATAGTTTGAAACGGCAGCCAGAAAAAATAAGGCGCTTGCAGCCCAGCACAGTGAGCTGAAATCATAATTAACCAGCCAACTGCCAACTAATACACCCAGCACGGTTCCAACGCTGTCCTGAATCATCAGTATTGAAAAAAATCGCCCTCTTTCATGGGGCCGGGTAATTTTAATAATAACCGCAGTGCGTGGAGGATCAAATAGCGCTCCCCCAACAGCTGAAAAGAAACAGGCCAGGATAAGGATGAGTGGATTACTGGCATATGCCATTATTGCAAAACTGATTGTTCGCATCAGCATCCCGGCAACAATCATTGGTTTGGCACCAAACCTGTCGGCCATACCGCCGCCAAGTATGCACAAACTTTGTTGCAGGAGTTGTCTGACGCCCAAAGCCAGACCGACCACCCACCCGCTCCAGTGGAGATTATTTATAAAATGGAGCGATATCATAGGAAAGACGATATAGAAACCAAAAACAATAATAAAATTATCAAACAGGATAAATCTTTTCCCTGTTTTTCTTAGCGCACTAACCGACATCTGCTCAATTCCCTTATAATTAACAATCATGACAACACGTATCAGGGTAATTACAGCTCCTGATATCGTTTACTCATTTTCTTATTAATTGTAATTTATATTTATCTGGAAAAATGCCATCCCGAAATAAAAAACGCGCCCGCATAAAAAAGTTAATTAACTCTTCGAAAGAATAGAGTTACGCGTTTTTGTCAGTGTATTTTACGTTGTTATTATCAGCTTCCTGAAACGACGATGTCAAACCAAAACAATACTTATATTTAACATCTCAACAAAAAAAGCAACAGATCTTTAATTCCAGAAAACAGCAAGAAAAGTCAGTTCTTTGTTTCGTGAAATATCTGTTATCTGGTCATTTGTTTTAGAAAAATGTCACTGCCTGAATTTTCCATTAGTGTCCTCAGGAGATAGTTGTACAGAGTTAATAATCTATTTTTACCCTGGCTTCTGCTCTGTCCAGTCTGTTTATGGTCTGCTGTCGATGTAAGAAAATGAACTGAAGTAAAGCGCTGAACGTAAGAACACCCGGTCATGGCCATTTTCTGGTCAGCAGAAAATGGCTGAACGAATGACATCTGTTGCGGACAACTTTTATCGCGCTGAATCCGCTGTAAAAGTGCTGATTCAGCGGCACGTCACACGGGCTGTTCTTCCGTCTGCGTGGGCGGGTAACTGGCAATCTCAATCAGATTCAGGTCGGGATCGCGAATATAAAGCGAGATAATGCTGCCTCTCGCGCCGGTTCTTGTTACCGGCCTTTCCAGTATTGTCACCCTCTGAGCTTCAAATTTTGCTTTCACTTCCTCAATGGCTTCAGTGGTGATAAAGCAGAGATCCAGCGAACCAGGCACCGGCAGATGTGCCTTTGGTTCAATTTCTTTTCCCTGTTCGTGGATGTTGATTTTCTGTTCGCCAAATTTCAGCGCCAGTCTGCCCTGATGAAAAGTTTCCAGCTGAAATCCCAGTATTCGGGTGTAAAAATCGACGCACGTGTCAACGTCATGAGTGGTTAAAACCAGATGGTCGAGATGACTGATCATCTTGTCTGCCTCCTTCAGGTTATAAGATCAACGCCGCCGCTGGCAGCCCTGTGGTGTTCATCAATCAGCGTATATCAATTACTGCGATATTGAGGTCAGGGCTACTCAGGTTTCGTTCTGAGCCTCATTATCATTGCTCTTTCGAGCGCTGATGTTCAGTTATGCCAGATTCCGAACGTTAAACGAGCATAATCGAGCACAATAAATCTGAATAAGACATTAATGTTGCAAGAAAAGCCATAATCAATCATCATTCCTGCATCTGTTTCGCTTTGTTAACGCATGGGTTTCACTTTTTTCGGGTATTAAAATGAATGAAAGATTATCAACACGAATTGTCTTTTTTATTGCGGGTATCGTGACGGCGGCATGGGCGGTGATCGTTCCCTTTGCCAAAATGAATACCGGCGTTAATGAGGCCCTGCTGGGTAGCCTGCTACTTTGCCTTGGGGGTGGCGCTATCATCGCCATGCCCCTGACCGGCACCCTGACCACACGATTTGGTTGCAGAAAAGTGATCGCTGTCGCCGCCGTCATTATTATCGTCTCCCTTCCTCTACTGGCTGTCGTCAGCAGCCCGCTGCTGCTGGCGCTCAGTCTGCTGGTCTTCGGGGTGGGTGTTGGCATCACCGACTGTGCAATGAATGTGCAGGCCATCCTGGTGGAAAAATTAGCTACAAAACCAGTGATGTCTGGCTTTCATGGCATGTTCAGCGTCGGGGGGATTGCGGGTGCTGGCGCGATGACGGGCTTAATGGCACTGGGACTGAATGTTGCTAACGCCACGCTGGTGATTGCCTGCATGGTCATCATTCTGCTGATACTCAGTTACAAAGGCCTGCTGCCCTACGCTAATCCATCAGAAGGCCCCGCATTTGCTATCCCGAAAGGCACCGTTCTGGTTCTGGGCATGATCTGTTTTATTTTTTTTATGGCAGAAGGCACGGTGCTTGACTGGAGTGCATTGTATCTGGTGGAGAGTCGCAACGTCCCTGACACGCTGGGTGGACTGGGTTTTGCCGCCTTTGCCACCGCAATGACCGCCGGAAGACTGAGCGGAGACAGGATTATTGCCAGATATGGCGCTCTGAAGGTGGTGATGGCAGGAAGCGCGACGGCCATTGCCGGATTTTTGTTGGTAATCAATGGCGATCGCCTCTGGATGGTACTGGCGGGCTATCTGTTAACCGGAGCCGGATGCGCTAACGTTGTGCCGGTGATGTTCTCGCAGATTGGTAAACAGAAAAGTATGCCGCAGATGGTTGCCGTCCCTGCCGTAACCACGCTGGGGTATATCGGCGTGTTAGCCGGTCCGGCGGTGATTGGCTATATCGCCCATCACAGCTCCATCGCCCACGGCTTTATCTTTGTCACCGGGCTGGTGGTGCTCGCTGCCTGCCTGGCATTCGGTATCAGAAACCTGATTAATGCCCGTGAGGAGCAATGATGCATATCACGCATGTTGCGCTATGGACGTCAAATATGGAACGTCAGGTCCGCTTCTGGACCACTTTTTTTTCCGCCAGTTGCGGCGAGAAATATGTCAGTAGCAACAATCCTGGCTTTGAATCTTATTTCATCACCCTTGAACAGGGAGCGACCATCGAGCTGATGACCAAACCCGGTCTGGTGCAGAGTGACGAGGAAAATAATCGTAGCGGTTGGGTCCATATTGCGCTCGCCGTTGGCAGCGAAGACAACGTCAACGCGTTAGCAGAGCAGGCAAATCGGCAGGGAATACTGGCCGGGAAACCCAGATGGACCGGCGATGGCTACTATGAAGCGGTAATTAACGATCCGGATGGCAATCTGATAGAGATTGTGGCGGGGTGAATGCAGAGTCTGAGAGAGGGACTCCCCGCAGCAGCCAGGAACAGCTGATGCGCGCGATCCGCCAAAACATAGCAAGTCATTTGAACAGGCGTAATCCCCGTCAGCGTGTGCGATATTTCACCGGTGTCACCGCCAGTGCCTGCTGAAAGATGGCGCAAAAATATTGTGGCGTGTTGTAACCACACAGCCTGCTGATTTCCACCACCGGCAGACTGGTGGTTTCCAGCAACTCTTTCGCTCTGGACAATTTTTCATCCTGAATAACCTTATGCACCGTGCGACCCATTTCAGCGATAAATTTTTTGTCGAGATTTGAGCGTGAAGTACCCAGCTTTGCCAGCACGTGCCCAACCGAAATCCCCCGACAGGCATTCTTTCGAATATATCCCATTGCTCTGACCACCATCGCATCCGCCAGGGGGCGGTAGTCAGTGGACTGCCGGCTAATCACGCCTTCCGGTTTCACCACTACCTGACCACAGGGGACAGGACGTGCTGACAGCAGGTCATTCAGTAATTTTGCCGCCTCAAAACCCATTCTGCGCGTTCCCTGCACCACCGATGAAAGCGAAATCCGTGACAGATGGCCGGTCAGCTCTTCATTATCAATGCCGATAACACAGAGGCGTTCCGGCACGGCGATGCCACAGTATTCACAGGTCTGCAACACATGCCGGGCGCGGGCATCCGTGACCGCAATAATGCCGGTGTGCTCAGGTAAACCTGTGAGCAATTCCGCTAACCGCTGTCGGGCAGATCCCCAGGTATCTCCGTCGGTGATCATCCCTTCAAAAATCACCCCGGGAGAGGCGAGCGCCTGAGTCTGCCGCGTAAAGGCTGCGGCCCGCTCCTGCGCCCAGCGCTTGCCCGCCACCGCGGGCAAACCATAAAAAGCAAATCGCTCAATGCCTTTTTCCGTCAGATGCGTCAAGGCTGCCGCCACCAGCGCGTCATTATCGGTTGCCACATAGTGCACCGGCGGATAATCCTGCGGATTGTGATACGAACCACCCACCCCCACGACCGGCACGGCGATCTGACTCAGCTGGCGGGCAAGAGACAGGTCGTCAAAATCCGCAATGATACCGTTGCTTTTGAGAATGCTGTGGTGAAAAGGGTGAACGCTGAAATCCTCCTCAACATAGATATCCCAGTCACACTGGGACGCATGATAAAACTCCCCTATCCCCGCAATAATTTGCCGGTCATAAGCCTTGTTGGCATTGAAAAGCAACGAGATCCTCGCCTGAGAGGAGAAATCGTGATCACTGTTCATTCTGTTTTCCTGAAAATGGCCGACTGTTATGACGAAACAGATTACTGCCGCGAGAATCAGGTAAAAACGGGAAAATGGCTGAAACAACGGATTTCACTGCAAAGATGCGAGGAGGATCGAAGAACCGCTAAAAGAGCGGCTTGAGAACGAATGGCACCTCCCCTGCGCAAACAGAGGAGGCAGGCCACTACTTAATACTTGCCGTTTGCTGATAAAGCTGACTGAAACGCTGCTGTCGCAGGCGATAAAATGCATGGCGGTCAGCGACCGGATGATAATGGGCTTCCAGCGGCAGCTCCGGCAACAACTCTTGCGGTGAAACGCCCGGAAAGCAGCTCATTCGCGCCAGTCGTGCAGCACCCAGAGCTGGCCCGACTTCACCACCGGTGCGATAGTCCAGCGTCATGCCACTGATATCGGCCAGCAGTTGACGCCAGAAATGGCTGCGCGCCCCGCCGCCAAGCAGGGTAACTGAAGAGGGCCTGACGCCGCTGGCCTGTAATACCGCCATGCCTTCCGCCAGCCCCATACTGACACCTTCCAGCACCGCCATCGCCAAATCCTGCGGTCCATGCTGATGGGTAAAGCCCCAGAATAACCCGGTGGCATGGGGATTATTATGTGGCGTCCGTTCACCGGAAAGATAGGGTAAAAAGCAGGGAGAACGTTCGTTAAGCTCCACTTTTTCCGCCAGTGCCAGCAAATCGGAGACCGAACGCTGTCCGGTCAGCCGCGCTGCCCAGTCCAGGCAGGAGGCTGCGCTAAGCATCACCGACATCAGATGCCAGGTCTGTGGCAATGCATGGCAGAAACTGTGGACCGCCTGCTCGGGATTACTGACAAAGCCGTTACTGACGGCAAAACAGACGCCGGAGGTGCCCAGCGACAGCATCGCCTGTCCTTCCCGCCAGATACCGGCACCAATCGCCCCGGCCGCATTGTCACCCCCCCCCGCCACCACCGGTACGCTGGCTGGTAATCCCCATCGCTCGCACACCGAGGGTAACAGCATTCCGGTAACCTGATTTCCTTCCGCCAGTTCAGGCATCTGCTCCCGCGATAATCCGCAGGCGGCCAGCAGCGCGTCACTCCAGTCACGTTTGCCCACATCCAGCCACATTGTCCCGGCGGCATCTGACATATCGGTGACAAAATTTCCACTGATCCGCCAGCGCAGGTAATCCTTTGGCAGCAGTACCCGGTCAATCTGGCGAAAAATCTCCGGTTCGTGCTGCTGTATCCACAGCAATTTGGGCGCGGTGAAGCCCGGCATCATCAGGTTGCCGGTAATGCGTCGTGAGTCCTTCACGCGCTCTTCCAGCGTGACGCAGGCCTCTGCGCTTCGACCGTCATTCCACAAAATCGCCGGGCGTAAAACCGTCTGCCTACTGTCCAGCAGCACCGCGCCATGCATCTGCCCGGTCAGCCCCAGCGCCCGCACATCACGTAGCGAGTGCTGCTGCCCAAGCGCCTGCATTGCCCTGTCGGTCGCCTGCCACCACATTTCCGGGTCCTGTTCCGACCACAGTGGATGGGGACGGGATACGGTCAGCGCTTCGCTATGGCTGGCCACCACCTTGTTATCCTCATCCAGTAATACCGCCTTGACACCTGAGGTGCCGAGATCGATTCCTGTATACATGCCTTATTTCCTCTGGCGTTCAGTTCTGGCGCTGACGGCTGGCAGTGACTCGCGTCGTACCGGCGCTATCCTCTGAGAGCGCATCTGCACCGCCGGATAATCCACAGGTCAGCGGTCAGCGAAAGATAGCCTGATTAACAATATTTTCCAGACGTTCCTGTTCCCCGCTACGATGCTGAGGATACAACGCTGATTTTTCGGTATATCTGGCAAGATCTTCCAGCGAGAGGCTTCCCGCGAGGATATCCCTGCCCAGTTGGGCATTCCAGCCGGCATAGCGAGCCTCGCGAGCCTGCTCCAGCCTGCCCTCTTCCATCAGTCGCGCGGCAATCCGCAATCCCTGCGCCATCACGTCCATGCCCCCAATATGGCCATAGAACAAATCATAAGGATCGGTGCTCTGGCGACGCACTTTGGCATCAAAATTCAGTCCGCCGGTGGTAAACCCGCCCGCTTTAAGGATCTCAAACATAATCAATGCGTTTTCTTCAACGCTGTTGGGGAACTGGTCAGTATCCCAGCCGAGTTGCAGATCGCCACGGTTAGCATCCACCGAACCGAAAATACCCAGCGCCGTGGCGGTCGCGATTTCATGCTGGAAAGAGTGCCCCGCCAGCGTGGCATGGTTGGCTTCGACATTAACCTTAATCTCCCCTTCCAGACCAAACTGTTTTAGGAAGCCATACACGGTGGCCACGTCATAATCGTACTGATGCTTGGTGGGTTCCTGCGGTTTAGGCTCAATTAACAATGTGCCTTTGAAACCCGTGCGATATTTATGCTCCACCACCATCTGCATAAAACGACCAATCTGCTCACGCTCACGCTTCAAATCGGTATTAAGCAGGGTTTCGTAACCTTCACGCCCTCCCCACAGCACATAGTTTTCACCGCCGAGGGTGTGCGTGGCCGCCATCGCGGCATTGACCTGGGTTGCGGCCCAGGCAAAAACTTCCGGATCGGGACTGGTGGCCGCCCCGGCGCCATAGCGTGGATGAGTGAAGCAGTTGGCAGTGCCCCACAGCAGTTTTACCCCGGTCTGCTGTTGTTTTTCCGCGAGAAGATCGGTTATCGCCGCAAAATTATGCAGATATTCACGGACCGAGTTTCCCTGTGGAGCCACATCGGCATCATGAAAACAATAAAACGGCACGTTCAGCTTGTGGAAAAATTCGAAGGCAATGTCAGCTTTAACTCTGGCCATCTCCAGTTCATCGCCCCCCCGAAACCACGGACGTTCGAATGCGCCGGTGCCGAACATGTCAGTGCCCGCCCAACAGAAAGTATGCCAGTAGCAGGCGGCAAATCGCAGATGATCTTCCATTCTTTTACCCAGAATGATTTCGTCCGGATTATAAAAATGAAAGGCCAGATCGTTCTGGCTTTCACTGCCTTCATAGACAATTTTCTCAATGCGTTCGAAATAGTCAGCCACGGTGAGTCTCCTTGAATAAATAGCGATGAAACCGGCGAACAGGGTTAATTAACGCCCTCACTATGCAAATAACAGAATCGGGGTGACAATTATAAAATTTTATAAACCGGTTCTGTAAAATCCCAACCTTGACGGCGATCACAGCCTTTTGTTGCGACATCCCGGGCTGATGACTGACGCTTTGTGACAGGCATCATGAAAAGCAAAATAGCCATCCCGATAACAAAATATTGTCATTTCCTTCCGGCAAAGGCAGTCCTATTTTTTAATTTCGCCGCACCTCAACCCGTTTATATTAAGGCCTGGCATGACACCCCTATCTGAAATGAAAGCGAATAATCGCTATATCATCGCCATGACGCTGGTGGCGACATTAGGCGGATTATTATTTGGTTATGATACCGCCGTTATTTCCGGCACCGTTTCATCGCTGGATACGGTATTTATCAGCTCTCGCGGCCTCAGTGAATCCGCAGCCAATTCTCTGCTGGGCTTTTGTGTCGCCAGCGCGCTGATCGGCTGTATCATTGGGGGTGCCTGTGGCGGCCCCCTCAGCGCCCGCTTTGGCCGCAAGAAAACCCTGCTGATCGCTGCGGTACTGTTCTTCTTTTCCGCTCTCGGTTCGGCTTTTCCTGAATTCGGGCATCGTACGATTAATCCGCAGGAGGGTGTGCCTTATTACCTGTCAGGCTATCTGACGGAATTTGTGATCTACCGGATAATTGGCGGTATCGGTGTCGGCCTCGCGTCCATGGTGTCACCGATGTATATCGCTGAAATTACGCCCGCTGATATGCGCGGCAGGCTGGTTGCCTGTAATCAGTTCGCCATTATCCTTGGGCAGCTACTGGTCTACTGCGTAAATTATCGTATCGCGCTGTCTGGTAACGAAAGCTGGCTGAATACGATGGGCTGGCGTTATATGTTTCTTTCTGCGGCGCTGCCGTCGCTGCTGTTCTTTATTCTGCTGTTTACCGTGCCGGAAAGTCCACGCTGGCTGGCGGCAAAAGGCATGACGCAGCAGGCGGCCGCCGTGCTGGAAAAATTGTCAGGCAAACTGCGGGGAATGAGTGAACTCACGACTATCTTGCAATCGGTCAGCACCGGTCCGGAGAAAAAATCGCCGCTATTTTCATTTGGCACTGGCATCGTGGTAATTGGCGTAATGCTTTCTGTTTTCCAGCAATTTGTCGGCATCAACGTGGTGTTATATTACGCGCCCGAAGTCTTCCGGACGGTGGGTTCCAGCACCGATGTGGCTTTATTACAGACCATTATCGTTGGCGTGATCAATCTTCTCTTTACCACCATCGCTATTGCTACCGTGGATAAATTTGGCCGTAAACCGCTACAGATTATTGGCGCGCTGGGGATGGCTGTGGGGATGTTCACGCTGGGAAGCGCCTTTTACAGCAAGCTGTCGCCAACGGTGGCGCTGGCAGCGATGCTGTTTTACGTCGCCGCCTTTGCCATCTCCTGGGGGCCGGTATGCTGGGTGTTGCTGGCAGAAATTTTTCCTAACCGTATCCGCAGTAAAGCAATGTCGGTTGCGGTGGCAGCGCAATGGATCGCCAACTATCTGGTTTCCTGGACCTTCCCGATGATGGACAAGAACAGCTACCTGAACGCCCATTTCAACAACGGTTTTGCTTACTGGATGTATGGCGTAATGGCCCTGCTGGCAGCGCTGTTTATGTGGAAGTATGTGCCGGAGACGAAAGGCAGAACGCTGGAAGAACTGGAAGCCCAGTGGCGCAGGCCGACGCCACTGTCTGAAAAACGGAGCGGATAAATTGATTGAACGCCCAGCCTTTTCAGGCTGGGCGCTGTGCAGTTATCAGTGCGCCGCGAATGTTTACTCTTCGATACCGCTCCCTGAGCATCTGAAGCAGATTTGTTCCGCCACGCCGTCGCCATAACAGGTGTGACACTGTCCAAAAGCATTCTCATCTGTGGGTTCGCGTCCTGTACCGGCACAATTTTCACAGGCAAACTCCGCAGTGCCCTCACCGCAGCAGACCCGGCAAATAAGCGCATCACACATAGCCCACCTCCGCAGCCTTTGCCTCAAGTCGCCGTTTTTTACTGGCAACGATTTTTTGGAGTTGCAGGCACAAAGCGCGATTCCATACCCGGTGCTGCTTAAAAGACATATTGATGGCAGAACGATAAATAGCCTTGTGCGTCATCCATTTAATGGTTCTGGCTTTGAAATAACTTTCCAGGCAATCCCCGCGATCTGCCGGATTGTCGGGAAGGCTGGTCACCGCTGAAAAAAATGAACAGAGATATTTCAACAGCTCCGGCGCGAGCAATGTCATTTGCTGCTCTACCTCGGTGAAAAGCGCTTGTTCATCCGCGCAATCGGGGATCCTGTCGACAAATCTGGCCAGCTCTGACCACAGACTCCATGCTTTGGCAGTCGCGCCACGATCTATCCGTTTAACCTCAATTTTGTGTTCACGATGGAAAAGTAAAATGGCAGCCATGGTGTTCTGCTCAAACGGCAGTTGCAAGGCGCGGAATGTCTGGAAGATATTGCCTGCCGGTCTGTCAATGGCATGTAGCATCAGACAGATTCTGACTGCTTTATGCAGATTGTCCGGCCTGCTGCTGCCGTTAAAAAGCGACGCAATATCGTCAATGCCCGCTCTGCGGCATGAGTAAGATAAAAGATGATTGAAATGCGCAGCAATAAAAGCATCCAGAGCAGCCGGTACAGTTTGCGATGATTTAATATGGTAATTGCTGTGATTAATACACTCATGCAGGCAGGCATTCTTTGCCAGCGCGGCAAACATGGACGGGCCTGATGACTCGCTATCAAAAGCAATACCCTTTAACACCCTGACTTTTGTTTGCTCTGCCAGCTGCACCAACTGCTCTGCTGCTTCAGCCAGCCCCGCATCCAGCCGGGTCGCAGGATTGAAATAATCATGGCTGATTCTTGGTACCACCCGCATAAATTCCGCCGCGAAATAGTCCAGGTCGAAGGTAAGCTGCTCTACCTGCGCATGTTCATCATTCTGACTGTTAAGAAACTGGGTAAAGGCCAGATAAAAATCGATTTTTTCGCGCCCATTTTTCGACCCGGCAGGCCTGCCATCCTGCGTATTGTGACGTGCGGCATCAAAAAAATCCCATGCGCTGAGAGACTCTTTAACCGAAGCCGATGCCATTTCAAGATCGATAAAGTTCAGATGCCAGGATTTATATTTCTGGCTGAGCAAATAAATCGTGGTCAACAGAGCGTAAAACTCCGCACTGTGGCGGGCTGCGGCAAAGTGCTGCTGAAAAAAGGATTTATCAATGATGCTGTAAAATTTTTTCAACGCATATTTAGTAACGGGTTCCTTACCTGCGGCGTGCTGAGAAATCTGATTGATCCACGCCGTGTCAGTGAGTAAGCAGCCCTGTTGCTGCAACAAAATGGACAGAGGAGTGGGGGTGAATCTGGCATTCATACTGTCTTCCTTTCAGGGATAGTTGGGGTACATCCATTAACAGGGATTTCACTCGCAAAGAGGAGGACGTTTCCTTATATATCCGATCGCTACCCTGCCCCTGCTGGCAACGCTCGCTGCCAGAAGACAATTTTCTTACTGGCGGGCGCTTATCTTCACTTTCAGTTAACATAGTCGATGAAAAAACAGTGAGGAAAAACCATGACTCAACCTGCAAAATTAACGGTAGCACAAGCACTGGACCAGCTGGATCTTCTCTATGAAAACGCGGTTACAGCGCTGCGTGAAGCTATTGAAAGCTATATTCGCAGTGGCACCTTGCCGGATGATACCCGGCGCGCGCAAGGACTGTTTGTCTACCCGGAGCTACGCGTAAGTTGGGAAGGAGATGCAGGCAGCCATAAAAATTCGCGGGCTTTTGGGCGATTCACCCGTCCGGGCAGTTACGCTACCACCGTGACACGTCCAGCCCTGTTCCGTCGTTATCTTGCTGAACAACTGGAGATATTGAGCAACGAATATCCGGTCACGCTGGAAGTGAAACCATCAAATCAGGAAATCCCCTTTCCCTATGTCATTGACGGGGCGAATCTTGGGTTGGATCGCAGCATGAGCGCCGGACTGGCGCAGCATTTTCCCACCACTGAACTGGCACAAATTGGCGACGAAAATGCCGACGGTATTTATCAGCCAGGTGCACAATTTCCGCTTTCGCATTTTGATGCATTACGCACCGATTTTTCACTGGCCAGACTGCGCCACTACACCGGTACGCCTGTTGAACATTTTCAGTCCTGGGTCCTGTTTACTAACTACACCCGCTATGTGGATGAATTTGTCCGCTGGGGCTGTGAGCAGATCGCCGATCCGGACTCGCCCTGGCTGGCCCTTTCCTGTGCAGGCGGCATTTACATCAACGCTGATACCCCAAATCCGCAGGAAACCCTGTCAGGCCTGGCGTGGAAAAATCATCAGATGCCGGCCTGGCACCTGATTGCCAAAGAGGGTCAGGGTATTACGCTGATAAATATTGGCGTCGGCCCATCGAACGCCAAGACCATTTGCGATCACCTCGCGGTGTTACGTCCCCATGCCTGGCTGATGATTGGTCACTGTGGTGGGCTGCGCGAAAGTCAGACCATTGGCGACTATGTGCTGGCTCATGCCTATCTGCGTGATGACCATGTGCTGGATGCGGTGCTGCCGCCGGATATTCCCGTGCCCAGCATTGCTGAAGTGCAACGAGCGCTGTTTGATGCGACACGCGAGGTAAGCGGTATGCCGGGTGAGCAGGTGAAGCAGCGGCTGCGTACCGGAACAGTGGTGACCACGGACGATCGCAACTGGGAACTGCGTTACTCTGCGTCAGCGTTGCGCTTTAACCTCAGCCGTGCGGTTGCCGTGGATATGGAGAGTGCGACCATTGCCGCTCAGGGCTACCGTTTCCGCGTTCCTTACGGCACCTTATTGTGCGTTTCAGATAAACCCTTGCATGGCGAAATCAAGCTCCCGGGACAGGCCAATCGTTTTTACGAAGGTGCGATTTCTGAACACCTGCAAATAGGTATATATGCTATTAACCTGCTGCGTGCGGAAGGTGACAAACTGCATTCGCGCAAGTTGCGTACTTTCAATGAACCGCCGTTCCGCTAACAGCCTGTTTTTAGTGATAACCTGCCCGCGCTGCGGCAGGTTATCGGTGGTCAGATAGCACCGCGCTCAGCCGTCGGTTAAATCAGGCCGCTCTTGCAGCGGGCCTGATCAACCGCCTGACCTGCATGGCAGCAAATTCTGAATGATGAAATCTCGCCTGAATTTATTGTTTTAACGTCGCGTTGAGGCCTTAATTGATAAACTGTTGATTTATTCAGCAGTCAGTTGAAAAGTGCGAAAACAGGCTTTGACATCCGCCAGCGCTCTGGATATTATGCGCCCCGTTCAAGCGATTCCTCTGTAGTTCAGTCGGTAGAACGGCGGACTGTTAATCCGTATGTCACTGGTTCGAGTCCAGTCAGAGGAGCCAGATTCAAAAAAAAGCCGGTGTCTCACGACACCGGCTTTTTTTATGCAAGATTGTTCTCAACAATGACTCAACTTGCGCAAATCACCGCCTTTCAGCAGCGACAGTGCCATCCCGGACAGATAACGGGCGATGACAACCTGTTTGTCGATCTACTCTGCATTAAAAATGAAAAGAAATTCTTTCAAATCAAGATAAAAATTAAATATCCAACGCGACAAAAAATACGCCACCACAACAGAGATAGACCACATTGCCAGACCGTCGAAGCAACTGTACAAACAGATTAAAATCAGAAAAGCTGTCAGGATATAAAATTTTATTCCCGTTGTTTTCCGCACTATCCTGTCAGAACTGAGCATCGCGCTGAGTTCACTACGATAAGTTCTTTTCATATAGTAACGCTCTCTGAAGTCAGCATTAAAAAAAAGAAACCACAGTGTTATCAGCGAAAACATCAATAACAGAATTAATTTAGCCGGGGTGAAACAGGACAAACCAGCGGCAAAAAAAAACACAGGAAAGAAAAAAAGCATGGCTTTTTTATTTAACCGATTTGTGACTGAAAGCTGATAAGCCAGTAAGTACGGTGTTATCGACGGCTGCACATTGTTAACACTTTCTATCCTTGCTGACAGCTTACCTGAGGCAGAACTAAATATAAGAGCAGTTAAAAATGAGTAGATAAAAGATAATAAAACAGAATGCGCATTAAAGTATAAAGACAACATAAACAGCGATACTGAAAGTATAAAATCAATTAAAAAATAATGCGCAAATGGCAAAGCAAAGCCGAATCCAGAGGTGACAAAATGCATGAGTGACGATACCGATTTTGCCCCGCGCAAAGGGAGTAAAATCACGCCACTGAACAGATTATTCCAGCCTTCAGCATCAGTGATACAGAATCCTCGCGCAGGATCAAAATAATGGTAGCAATGATTTCTCACACCAAGGAAAACAACGTAA
Organism: Erwinia mallotivora; assembly: GCF_000590885.1. Lineage (GTDB taxonomy): Bacteria > Pseudomonadota > Gammaproteobacteria > Enterobacterales > Enterobacteriaceae > Erwinia > Erwinia mallotivora. The sequence continues at coordinate 25,400 of NZ_JFHN01000034.1, read as the reverse complement.
TGTGCATTTTTAAGGTGGCTGATTACCGGTACAGTGAGCAATTGAAAAGCAGTCATGGGTATTTTTTTGCAACAGGATTCAATACCGCACCGGTCGGTAATCTGTTTAAGGATGTTAAATGACAGTCCTGTCGATCCAGGCGGATAATTTTTCCTCAGCTGATTTAGTGAAAGATGATAACCATAGTGAGAAGCTAGCGTACAAACACAGGCAAGGCCACAATCATACTTTTCAACCTGGTAGACAGGCTTTATTACGCCAGCGTAAGTCAGCACAGTACGGTCAACCCATTGATCAAATAAAAAAAGGAGCATTAAAAGAAAAGTCATCATCGCCGATTAAATCAGTTCCTCATTAATTCTGCCCTTGGCATGAAATCCATTCAGCGCTGCACTGGCGGCATAAGCCCCCATATTGTCACAGTAAAGTGTTTTTAACTCAGGGAGAGATGCTGCATCCACATACGCCGTGCCGACGTGATCAAGAGAGGTGCAGGCAGGACCGTAGACGTCAAATTTCTGCAAACCAGCAAAATTCTCAGGCTGTAGATTGCTGGCATAGAATGTCATTGGTGAAGGACGTAACGATCTGACCAGATGTAATGCACCAACCTGAGATATCCCGGCATTGACCACCAGAAAAGGTGACTCTGCATTAATGTTGTAATCCAACAGGCTCACTTCAAGACGCCCCGAGCCGCCAACAATGCCCCGCCCGCTCTCAAAAAACACAGATTCAGGCATATGGTTCAACGTTCTGAGTTTACTGCTCAGCGATTCGGTGAGTGAAACATCAGGCAAGGACAGAGCTTTATGAGGTAAACCGAAGGTATGCGGAAACCCTCCACCAAAATTAATAACGTCCGGCTGAAAGTCCGTAGCCTGGCAGATTGTTTTTATCTCATCAAGCGCATTACCCAGAGAAATCATTACTGCATCGATGCTCTGGATTTGGGAGCCGATATAACAGTGAAAACCGACAATGTTTTTTAAATAAAAATACCCTCCTCCAGCCAGGCAATCTACAATCTGTTTTGCTGTCATACCAAAATGACTTTTGGGTAAGCCATTATAAATACCATAAGTTGTACCGGGTATATAAGAAAGACGAAACAGCCCTTTGCCATCAATACCGTTCTGGACCAGTTTTTTAAAAAATTCGATTTCGCGTACAGATTCCAGTACAAAAAACAATGAATTACTTTGGGATGACAACTTAATAAATGAGGAGAGATGAATATTAACTTTGTCATAGCCAGTGATAAATATATCTTTACCAGACACCTTAGCATCAATAAGAATATCCATCTCTTGCTGTGAACAAACATCAAACCCCTGAGTAAAATCCGAAATAAAATCGATTAATGGTGGATAATTATTAGCTTTTAATGAATAGATTAATGAAGAGAAATCAGGTAAAAATTTTTGCAGGGCAAGTATATTCTTCATTATCTCAAGCTTTGAATATGAAATTTTAGCCTGAGGTAATGAATTATCTTTTGAAAGCATCAATTAACTCTCCGAAGGTTGTGTCCGACCCAGATAATAGTTCGGCTAACGTCTCCTCACTCAGCTGAGTATTATTATGGGTTTCAAGTTCAACAATAAGACCGACTAAAAGCAGTGAATCCAGACCTGTTGCAAAAAAATCCATCTGATAAATTTCATCACCAGGCGTATTGCCGGTATTTGATAAAATATAACTTTTAATAATTTCTATCATTTTTCTCTTCCTGACAGCTGAAAGGATAATAATATGGATTTGAAATTGATATCGTAAAGCGTATCATTGTTAAACATATAAACCGCAGATTTCAGATCATGATATTGATTGTGTAACCTGTCATCATTGACTGCCATGTAGCCATTCTTAAAACCTAACGATTGCATAAAAATATCAGCAAATTGCGATGCGTTTTCTGAAATAATTAATTTGGCAGAATTGAGCACCACATGTTTGTCAATATGAGAGATTTTTTCACTGGCAATACGTGAAACTCTCATTATGAGGGAATCATTGATAACCAACAGATTATTTAATTTGTTCAGCCTTAGAAATATGGCCTCATTTTTTTTATTACTGATGAAGTGAAGAAGGCTGTCAAACATAGCACGCATAGTGCTGTTCCAGCAGATACTCCACAAATAATGTGCGTAGAAGGCAATTACCTCATTTAAAATAAATTTAATATTATTTTCAATGATCAGGGCCTTACGGCTATCCAGAGAGAAGGTAACAGAAGATATTTTGTTCTCATGCATACCCATGCCCTGGAGAAAATGATGGTGCAAAATATTCAATTCCTTAATCGGTGCAAAAACCAGCACCGGCTTATCGGCTATTTTACCGGTAAACAGAATATGTGATGCCAGACTGAAAAAACTGATAACAGGGCACACGCGACTGAGTTGCCCCTCAATGTGCATCAGTTCCACTAACGAAGTCAGGGAAGATCCGTTGACGGTGGTAGTTGCAGAATAAATGAGCCCGGTATCAGTGAAATCGGTAATATTACATTCGATCAACGCATAGACAGATTGCATATGTTGAGCGAAGGAGATACCTAAAGAGAGTGAGTGAGCAGAAAGCGCCTGAAGAATGTTATGAACATCGGCGTCGGTAATAAATTTAAGATAAAAGAGTTGATTAAACTCCACAGACTCAATAGCCGATTTTAAACATTCAATAGATTTACAACTGACTATAATATCTGTAACCTCAGATTTGCTCATAGATTTCTGCAATGGTTTTATGTTCATTGTCCAGGTGTTCTCCAAAAAGTTGAATATAATCATTCAGGCTGTAATTTTTATTATTAATAACATTCTCTACAATTGAATCACTGATCGATTTATACCCCGCAGAAAGCAGTGACACGGATTCATTTTTACTGCAAGCAGGGAAAAGATTTTGCAGGCATTGATGATACCATCCGCGCGTGATATACAACTTCCATACATTGCGATTCCATATTGCAGCAGATTCATATTTTTTATCTGCGATAATATCCTGGTGCATATCAGAGATAATATCTGCAATTAACTTTGAGTTTACCGTAGACAAATAAACTTCCATAGCGTCTTTTGCAGAGCTGATAAGCACCTTATTGTCATATACTTTATCAGGTTTTTTACGGATTAAATAAATGATCACTTCATCATCTTCATTGAGAAAAAAATGTTGCCAACTCATCACCCTGAATTTCAGATCGGTAGTATTAAATATGAGATTATCATCAACCTTACGCATTTGTTGAGAATAAACCATATGAGGTATATCAACAGGTAGATTCACTTTTATCATTCGCATTCTTCGCAACAAAGTACTGTATGAATGTTGAATGACAATGCCAGAAGATTTGATGATATCTTCATATGCCTCGGACAAATCTTTCTGCTGATAAGTTCTGGATTCTATTTCGAAACCGAATTTAGCAAGGGAAAATACCGGGTTGCTTTGTTCTATTCTGACGCTCCGTTTTTCACGGTTAAAATCGAGGAAGATGTCCATATAGCAGACTGAGGCTAAGAAATTCTTATACACAGAGTTGTTAAGAATGCCCAGAATTGAATTTGTGCGACAATCGACAGGAATACTATTGATCATTTTTACTCCTTGAGATTATGATTTAACAGAGAGTTACTAATCTGTTTAAACTCGACGCCTCTGATGGTTATACCGTGATTATTATTGATATAGTTTTTGATAAAAAGCTCAAGGGTAGCTGTATCTTCTGTGATATTTTTGCTGATAACTTCAATAAAGTTATCAGCGGATTTTATTTTTAATTTAAGAGAAAATTTATCGTTAATAGACTTTATTAAAGGTCGGGTATCAATTCTGACGCCGTTAATTTTTATCATTTCACTTTCACGGCCTTCGAAATACACATACCCTTCCGCAGTGAGATTGATACGATCTCCGGTGAAAAGCGCACGCCCTTCGTCAGTGTTAATAAACTGGCATGGACCAGAATCCTGATAACCAAGCAGAACATTATCACCACGCACGATACACTCGCCCTTTCCCTGCCGCATCAGTGCACTGCTATTGAGATCACGAACAGCTATAGTAATTCCCGGAATAGCAACCCCACAGCACTGGCTGTCGACAGCACAACACGACAGAGGCATAATTGAAACACGTTTACATTCGGTAATGCCATACATAGTAATAATATGCGTTTCAGGCAATACCAGCTTACAGCTGTCATAAAGTTGTTGGGTAAAGGTTTCACCGGTCAGTGTAATTTGAACAGGCGCATACAGTGAGGGATCATTCTTGCTGGCGATGACATAATGCTTCAGTATTGCGGGTATTAACGCAAGACAATTCGCTTTATGTTCAGAGAATTTTACAAAAACCCGATGCAGGTATTCCCGAAAATCATAATAAACAACGGATGCGCCTGCGGATAAGGACATTAATATCTGATACAGGCTGTAATCAAAAGAGAGAGGTGTACAAAAACCAATACGGGAATGATTATTGTATTTAAGTACAGAGGAAATGCTCATCAAAGAGAAAAACAGGTTTTTTGAACTCGCAATCATCTCTGTCGGTTGACCTGACGAGCTACCTGATGAAAAAAGAGACAGTCTGAAATGTTCAGATTTGTCATTAATAATTGTTTCGGTGAGAAATTTTTGGATTTCAGTTTCATCGTAGCAATTCTTATCTGTCTGATAAGTCCTGCTATCGATACAGCCATTATCCAGCTGATTTGATGCTGCACTTGTTCTGTTTTTTATCCTGAGATGAATGCCTGCTGAGAGCGCCAGCATTAAAAAAACAGTAAGTGAAAAAGCATTCCCCTCAAGAATATCAACCCTGTTAATTCCCTCCTCGTTAATCTGCGAAATAAATCTCTTTTTTTGAGATATTATCGCTCCAAGAAGATCGTTATAAGTATAAGTGCTATCATTTTCTATCAGAAACACATTATCACGATTTCTGTAACAGCTCAGAATAAGATAAGAATAGATATTCATACCACCTCATATTCAATAATAAAGCAGGCGCGTGATACGCGAATTTCAGTATATTCTGGACAGGGTCCGTGCAACAGAAATAGACCACCCTTCCAGCTGACTCAGATACCGAATTGCATAAGAGAGTGAATGTGAAAGTTTAAACAGCAGTGATACCGTTGCTACAATTAAAGGGAATGAAGAGGTAACAGTAAACTGTGATAATGAAAAAATTACGGCTGAAATCAGTAGTGCACAATAAACCATGAAAATACGATTATTGATCGTATTAGCCAGTTGCGAAGATAATGATGAAAAATAAACCTGCACAGCATACGGATAGTTTTTTATTTCGCCAGAAAGTAATGTACCTGAGCGTGTGACGAAATAGACTTCCATTTGCTTGGTAAATACCGCCAGTTTTCTGTAAACATACTGACCAATTGAAAACAGCACAATGACTACGGCCAGAATATACAGACTTGCTCCCATTTTTACATAGGAATAGATAAATATTAACGATGTTGCAAGAGCGAAGAAAAACTCGGTCAACGAAAAAGATATGCCATCATCAAGAACTTTAGTATCGTAAGACAGGACTTCAATATCTTTATCATTTACTTTTCTTTGGCTTAGTTTATGAAGTAAAGCAAAGATAGTAAATTTAGCATTGATATAGAACAGCCTTTTCAGTAAGAGATCGGCCAGCATCAGGCAAAAAAGTGAAAAAATAATAACTGAAAGCAGGGTTATCAGATTTACTCCACTGACAACAAAAACATCAAATTTAAATTTGAGAAAACTGTATGCTGTTAAAAAGACAAAAGAGAGCAACAACAATATAACTGTTTTCGACGAACTTTTACCATGTACGAAATATCTGACATATCGCTTCAGCCAGTGCTGCTTAAAATTGTGACTGGTTTTAATAAAGCATCTGAGCATATCTTTATTCAGAAAACTAAACTGGTTATAAACTTCCTGACTTTCCGTAAGCGAGAATTTTTTTATTCTTTCAAGACCATTGGTAATCTGGGAACTGTAAAAAACCAGATAAGATGTACTGTCTGCAATATCAATCAGCACCGTACTGATAATAACCAGACTGGCCGTCTGGGACAGTGACAATGAAAAAAGATGAAGATAAGCAGCTGTCAGGGCAATAATCAGCGCCATCAGTGGTGCGAGATTGTATATGACTCTGGAAACGGTCATGTAATTTTGTAACTTCCACACAATTTTGTTTTCGTAAGCACGAATAACGGAAGCACTACTCCAGTGAGATTTTTTTGATGCCTGGATAAATCTGTCGATGACCGCTTTTCTTTTTTTATCAAGATGCTTTATTTTTTTTTGCCATACTTTCAGTGCCAGCATAATCAGGCCTATGACCACCGCGTAAACAGCTAAAAGAGCAATGCTGATTTTCACCAGGCGATAGCAGGTAATTAACAGTATTGACAAAGTCACATAGTAGTTGAGGAAGATATTATGAAGTTCACCTACCGATTTAATATCACGTTCAAGAGTGGCTCGTAGTAAATTTTCTTTTTTAATTTTGCTAAAATAGAGAGCCTGACTCAAAGAGCTGGCAACATTAGCCAGTATAAACGAAATATTGTACAGAAAATAATAAAGCAATATGTAAACAGATAAGCTGATAAACAGATCGGTACTGTGCCATATTTTAGGATCTATAATTTTGTAATAGAAAAAAGAGCTGGCAGTAATTGTAGTAAGATAAAGGAAAGCAAAGAAAGCTATGTAGAACTTAGCGTACCTGCCTGTCATTTTTATCAAAACATTTTTTAAAAAATCATTAAAATGCATCAAATAAAAAAACATGACCAACTTACCTCCAGATTTATAAGTATAGTTTTTTGCATAAATCTTCGACAGTGGCCAGTAGCCTGAACAAAAATTCCTTGCCTTCGCAACCTAAAGAAATACGAATATAATTCAGCCCATTTTTTTGGTTCAGACCATCATCGGCATAGGACCGCATACAGGTCTTTGACCAACCAAAACCGGCTCTGACAAGGTCAGGATAGCCATTTTTTACTGTTAAATCAACCAGAAGGGGAAGATCCAGTAAAACACTAATCTGAGTTTGAGGCACTAAATATATGACAGGAGCGACACAATGATCGAGAGAAGGTACGGTCACATTAAAGAAGTGTGATTTAACAGTCGAAAAATTAATATCATTGAGAAAACGTTTGCGGTAAGTAAAATCACCACCGTCGAGATGCTGTTGTAATTTACTGACCAGCACACTACAAAGTGCAGAACCGGTAGTTTTAATTGTTTTATCTAAATATTCAGCATTCTTGTTAAAAAAAATTGCACCAAAAACAAAATCTTCACAAGAATGTTTTACTCCGCTTTCAATAACTATCAGGTTATCTGCTGCAATCTCATGTAAAGATAAACCAGGGCCAAAGAGGCTGTTATCTATAATTACAGTTTTATATTTTTCACAGAGTTTTCGGATGTCATCTCGCCCCGAAATTACTGAACCAGAAACAGGATCGTTAATATACGGTTCGAAATAGAGCAGACAATTCTCAGTATCTGGCACGTCAAAAAATCGATCACATCGTACTATCTCGACATCTGGTGGAATAAAATCATCAAAAAGAATTTCCGTTTCAAAATAAGTTTTTGGGGACGTTATTATTTTTTTGCATTGTCGCAACTCGGCTACCAGTACAGAGTAGATGGCAGCCATACCACAGTTAACCAGCCTGCAATCATTATAGCCGAGCATGTTGGAAAACGTTATCTCAGCCTGCCTTCTTGCACCGCTGATAAAAGGATCCCACAGCACTGTCGAACTTTTCCCTTCTTTCTGTAACTGCACATCAGCATGTAGCTCAGACATGCTGTTATAATAACTACTGATAGCCGAAGTGTCTTTCATGGTTTACCTTTTGCAATAATAAGTTGCTTTAATATCGTCAACCGCGATGAATTTATTCGCCAGATAAAACCTGTTATTTTCTTTATGTTCGGAGAAGGCGTAAAGTGAAGACTCTTGCGAAAGCAGGCTACTTATCTGCCTGACAACAGCTGAACCGATGCCATTTCGCTTACTACGAACAGCCAGTGCAGAGAGAAGAACATCATCGATGTGAAACAAAGGGAAGTTAATGACGCAGCAAAATATCCCCTTATCCAGATCGTGAACAAAAAACTTGCCCTGACCTGCCGTTGACAAAAAATCACAACAGAATGGTGTGATATCATTTGAAACAAGAAAATCGTTGATTGCATGACACTGTGTTTTGTTAAAGCATTCACTGACGTTAAAGCCGGCATCAGTCCTGTCAGAACAAGGCTGGCATACTTTTTTATAGATCGACAAGTCCTGACCTGTAAGCGATTTGCAGTTGTTCTTTTTACCCTCACGATGGGTAATGTTAATATTAGGATGATAATTGTCTGTAACCCAGGTTAAATCTGATATCAAACATCGTCCATTAGAAATCAGCATACTGCAATTACCTTTCAACGTTGAGAAGTTCAAGCGCGCAAATGTGTATATGCAATTCAGTAAGCGGCACACTCATATTTTTAATATTTCTTAATTTTTGAAATACCTGTTCGGGCTGATTTTCATTTAAAAGCTGCTGGTATAGCTGCTCAATTTCCTTAAACCAGGAACCGGCCTTACTGTTATTTGCAATAAGATCGCTGCCGATACCGTAACGAATGACAGAAATCATTTTTTCCAGCGCATCGGTAGCTGAAAACTGTTTTTCTCTCGACAGAGTGTACACCGGCAATAAGGCAAGCAGACTACCGAAAGCAATCTCTCGTGATGGTAATTCATCAAGTACAACATCAAGTATTTCAGAAATAAATTGTTTGTCTTCATCAACAGAATCAAAAGTGTGCACTACTGAAAAAGATTTTCGTGTTTGGGCAGAGAGTCCCCTGATGGTATTTTCTCTGAATCCCTGACTTAATCCTTTAAGCAGCTTCAGATCTGTAGTTTCAGGTATATCAACGATCAATACCAGAGAGGGTGAGAGAGAATACATGCTTACCGGACCGTGTCTGACCTTCATCTCAGGATAGATAATATTGATATTGTCATCTGTCACAGATAAAGGAAAAAAAGAGTTCAGGGTGATATTACTCTTTTCCAGAAATAGCATGACCTGATGTGTCAGGCCTTCAACGCAAAACTGATCAGGTGTTAATATAATGACTCTTAACATTAAAATCACCATCATAATATTGCTCGAAATTCATGACTTTCGACGTTACAAGGTCAAGAGCATTGACAGCTTCGCTCCGACTGACTTTTTCACAAACATCGTGCATCAACTGCAATATAACTTCATTGGTTTCCTGATTAGACGCAACCCGGCCTTTTTCCAACATAGCACTGACAGGAAATAGCAATATATCGTTTTGCCATGCAATATCCTGCATCTGATCGATTGATTGACTGATTACTTCTTTTGTTTGATCAGAAAGTATATTCTGACCCGCCATATATGAAAAAAGATGCTCCTTTTTACTGGTTATATTTTTATAGCTACTGATGATAAATTTAATATTTTCATCTGTAAACTCCTCCAGAAAATGCAGTTCGATGGCATATTCAATGATACTGTGAAATATATTAAATGATTTCCTTTCCGAGAAAAAACGATAGTCCCCTTTGTTATAATCAAGGTAACCAAGTTCTGCAAGACGCACAAAGGCTTTATCTGTCGCTTTTATTGCACAGTCCATTTTGCTGTATGCCCAGCCTGTCTTATATTTGTTTGCAGTGGAATCACCATAATGCACAAACCAGTCTGATAAAGCGTGAATTTTTATCATTTCCATTTCAGGGTCAAGCATCGTCTGCCGCCATAAATTTTCATAACACCACTCGTGACAGTGCATATAATTAGGGAACATCATATAGTCACTTTGGGAAGAGTATTTTTCGCTGTCAAATAAAGGTATGATATTTTTGGCCACATAATAATGCCCTAAGATTTCCATTGAATGTTCCTCTTTATAAATTCGATATTATTTTTCAACTCATTTTCAATTGATTGTTCATCCAAGCGCTGATAGATAACGGATAGTTCATCATAAAAAAAATCCGTTACTTTCTGGTCTTTTGTTTTAAAAAACTTATTGGCCGCGGCGCGTGCCAGTATTTCATGATAGCTGTCAGATAAATGTACCCGGTTAATATAGTCATGCGCTTTTTCTCTGGATTGATCATCGCATTGCGCCAGATTCACTTTGTCATGAGTAAGCTGTGATTTAACATCGTTGAGTTGCCTGCATGAGTTGTTTTTCTCCAGATAAATATCAACGACATATTCAACCAGTGAGTGACAGATACCTCTTTTACTGTCCTCTGTCGTGTAACCAAGATTATGCATTTTCTTCCAGGTGTCGGTGGCAATGCCCATTTTTTGATAAACCCAGCCTGCTTTCAGCTCCTGATAGCGATTACCGAAATGAATATGATAATCACCTAAAAGATGCAGATACATATAAGGTTCGCTTTCTATAACCTCATAATTTTGCCCGGTGATTGCCGAATAGTCGTGACTTCTGAATATATCAGCCTGCATCAGTTGGAATATATCGATGTCTCTTTCAAATGCCTGTTGCACCACATAGACATGCCCGGCTATATACATGTCTCCTCCTTATAAATTTTCTCAATATAATTTCCACCATGATCTGGTAGCATTAACACTATTTTTCCCGCTGCCCTTTTAATGGTCGTGTCACAGCAGTATTCCGTCAGTGCCATAAGCTGGACACCAGATGAACCGCCGCAGCATATTCCTTCATTTTTATAAAAATCGCGACATGCCAGATAAGCATCATGGTCATTTATTGCGTAGGCTTTCTTGACAATATTATTATCGAAGAATGGCGTGATATATGAACTACCAATACCTTCTATGGCAAAATGTTCTGTTGAAAGCAATGTGCGGTTAATGGTTTTGTGGTAGATGCTGCCTTGAGGATCCCCTACGATAAAGTCTGTTTTTCCCGGCAATTTCGAAAAGTAGTTACTCAGACCTTTCAGGGTGCCGCCGGTTCCTATGCCACAAAAGATCACGTCCGGCTGCTGCCCAAAGTATCTGTGAATATCTGGTGCTGTGTAGCACTCATGGGCACGAATATTACTTAAATTATTGAACTGATCGATATATATCCCATCAAGTTCATTAGCCAGGTCTGCGCACTTTTTAAGATAAAAATCCGGATGTTCTTTTGAAACTGTCGGGCAGACGAATACTTTCTCACAGACACCTTTTAATTTTTCAATTTTTTCAGGTGAAACTTTATCAGGAACCACTGCGATAAACTTATAACCGGCTTGTTTACAATACCAGGCAAGTCCTGTGCCCGTATTCCCTGCCGTTCCTTCAATAATCCAGCGTCCTTTTTGGACGCTTTTTTTTTTCAGGTCTTCGACCATCATCAGCGCGGGTTTATCTTTTATCGAGCCAGTGAGATTACAAAAGCCTAAATAGCCATAGATTTCGCGCCTGAATTTTTCCGATAAATAATTGAGTCTGGTAATCATCACTCACCTATCAATATATTCAGCTGTTTATCATCAAGAGCAGAGATATACTCCTCATCAAATATATCCAGCTTAATCAATGCATTTTTACATTTTTGTGAAATCTGTTTTCTGACACTCTTGCCATAAACCCCTTTCGCTTTCAGTAAGGCAACACCCTCATTGACATGCATATTTTCATCGGTATAAATCCATTGAAAATCTTCGCTGATTGCAGAGTTACTGTTTTTAACTTCTTTTATTCGACTAATAATACCTACTTCGCCAAAAAGATGAATTTGTGCCTGGGCCAGCAGAGGTTCGAGATTTGATCTGACAGCAATACCCACGACGTTGTAAGGTAAACTTTTCTCATCAATTCCATATTCTGCCAGTTTCATCAAACCGTAATAGTGATGACGTGCTTCATCCCAGGCAAATCTTGATGTTGTCACGATACTTTCGACATCGTTCTCGGTTAAGTGCGCTTCAAGGGCGATTAAGAAAGTTTCAACGGCATCAATTTCATCCCGCTGTAACCAGAGGTCTTTTACTTCTTCCTCGGTCAAAGTGGTATTTATATTTTCACTTAAATTGACTTTTTCATATCCCTTCGATTCAAGATAAACAGGCTTATTCTTCCCTCTGCTGATACCATTCAACTGTGGATGATAAACCAGGTCATCGCTGTTTGAGACGGGATAGGTATAATCCTTTAATGTCAGTGAAAGCGTTTTCAAAACTTTCAGACCTGGTGCATCAAGAATGGGATCGCTGTTTGAATAATATGATGCTATTTTATCTTCGGTTTCGCGTTTCAAAGAGAGAAAACTTTTTCTGTTGGCGGCTTTGATCTTTCTGCTGCTGCCCCTGAGTTCAGTTATTCTTTCATTAATCGATGCATAACATCTGGCAAGATCATATAAATGTTCGCAGGCCTTCAATATCTCTTCAGCATCAACAAATTGTTTATATAAAATGTCGTATCTGAGACTTTCCAGCATCCCGCTGACCAGCAGCCCCAGTTCTGTCATTTTCTTCCTGGCCAGCTCAATACTCATAGCACCCTTCTTATTTTTTCAAGTTGTTTATCATATAAACCCCATACCTTATCCATGGTGCTATCAGTACAGGTCAACGCTTGTTGATCGATGATTAAATTTTCAAAACCTTTTTCCACTATTAACCGGGCATCTTTCTCTGCATAATATCCTGCCCAATAGATGTATTTTTTTTCAATTTTACTTTTTTCTATCATCTCAATGGTGAAGTTAATCAACTCAGACATGTCCTGCCGATAATAACTTACCTGTCGCGAAGCACCAAAATAGAGAGAGTAGAGATCGTTTAATCCAATGACATAGCCCTTTATTTCCTTCCTTATCCTTTTCTGGACAAGATCGATTAACAGTGCTGGCGTTTCTACCATGATGTAATAGCTGGGAGTCAGTTCAAATAAATCACATTCTCTCAATTGTGTTACATATGGCCAGACAATTTCTACGGAGAGGGAAAAACTTGAGATTATTTCCTGATACAGTTCTCTGAAGTCCGAAAAATAGTCATGATAAAGATGTTGAATTCTGATACCACGATGCCCGATAATTGAATTATCTTCTTTATTAAATCTTGCATCGTAGATAGCAAGTTCATTTAACTGGATATCTGGTGCACGTAACAAAATGCGTTTATAGCCATTTTCTGCCGCATACTGGATATCGGCATACAATTTTTCTTTAAATTCTGAAGAGTCAATCCATGATTTGCTTTGTCTGATATAGTATTCAGTTCTGAAAAAAGCATCTTCAAAATGTTTATGCGTTTCACTTTCAATCGATTGCATATCACTTATTGATATTATTTTTTTCGTATATGGTATATATTCTGAAATTTTCATTTTCCACCACTTTACGTTTGAAATAATCATGCTTCAATTGTAAGGCCAGCTCTTTTATCTTTGTGACTCTCTCTCTGGCCAGATTATCATTCCACCCGTTCCACAGGTGCATAGCCAGTGGAAAAGTGTCATCAGCATTCTGAATGGTTTCAGACCTGATATTGCCCGCCAGGGTAACTTTCAGTTTTTTATCCACCAACTGAAGTAATTTCTGGTATAAAACATCACCTACGTTGATGCTATTTTTCTCACGCGTCATACCATAATAAAGCGACGTTAAGTCATTCAGGCCGACAACAACTTCATCGAACTGAAGCATTTCAGCTGAGAGTATTTCATCAAGAAGACCGGGCGTCTCTATCATTGGAATAATTTGTATCTTATGACTGCTGATGTTCAAACCGTCTCTTATATTATATAACTCTTGTAGTGAGCTGATAAAAGGCACGATAAGTTTCAACAGGGGTAACGACAATGAATCTGATATCCTTTTGAGCAGTTCAAACTCAAGTTTATAGTGATGAGCAAGGAAACTTTTATTACGATGTCCACGATTTCCCGTTATGGTGTTTTTTTCAAAACAGCAATCGAAAAATCCAGCTATCAGCATCTCTCCAGAATCAAGATCGGAAAACCTGTATTTGGCATCCGGGTGAATAGCATAGAGTTTTAAAAGATATTTTTCAACTCTCCGGTATTTATCCGGACAATCCAGTAGCAGGTTATCATCTCTCAGCAGATATTCTCCGCGAATAAATGAGATTTTTTTCCCCTCAAACGCTTCGACCGGTTCGCCATTGCATATTGCCTCATGACAGTTTGCTGCTCTTTTTGCCATTGCACTCTCTCTCCAGCACATATAAATAGTGAGGAACCGGAATTCCGGGTACAAATCCTATTTTTTCTACACGGGTAAGCTTAAATGACTGTAAAGTGCTTAATAATATTCGCCACTCAATATCACTCAGATGTTTTCCAGGACAATCAGCAGAAAACTGATTCAGCATTCTGTTAAAAAATTCATCGATTTTTTCGTGGATTTCCTGGGTATGCCTTTTGTCGATAACGTTTTCTACTATTATAATTTTGTCGCTATGGGCCATTGCCAGTTCAAGCAAATTCCAGTATTTTTCTTCGTGATGCAATACGGTGATTAGCAGGCTGACATCATAGTGGCCGAGGCTACAATTTTCATCGTAGTTTTTATATTCAAAGTTTTTAACACCATAAAGTGCACTCTCTCTTTCAACAGCTTCAATGTTATACCCTGTATTTTCCAGCGCTTTGGTCAGCGTTCCTGTCCCACACATTATGTCTATTATTTTATCATCTGGCTTAAGGTAGTTTTTAATACTTCTGGCCAGCGTACCTGAACGGCAGTTATCAAGGACTTCGTTATAAAACTTCCTTATTATTGACTTATAAAGGTCAGAATCTTCATTATCAATTTCATTAGTGATTGTTTTCAAACATTGTTTAGAGAAATGATGTAAGTTTTCAGTAATAATATCTATCACAACGTCATTGCTTTGCATTTTGACCTCCAGCTCAATCACTATTATTTTTATGCTTTATTAAATGAAATCATTCCGCGAATTTTTATAACTTTCAATCAGAGCATCTGTCATTTCATTCAAATGCATAAGATGCAATTTGCTGATATTGCCGCACACATGAACTTCATAATAGGCTTTGATCATTTTTTCGTTATTGCTGCCGTTCACCATTTTGCTTCTCCATTTCCATCGGTCAAAGAGTGTACCCTCAGCAAAAAGGACATAGTCGACTGCGGCATCAATGCGATGAGTTAATGCTATGTATGCGTTAAGATATTCCTTTTTATTTAAATTCCTTCTGAAAGTCTTGCCAAAATCATGACTGTGAATAAATCGTCTTGCTGACATCCACTTTGCCAGTTTAGGGCGGGATATCGCTTTTATTTTCTCTGAAATTAATGATTTTCCGCTGAGGTGGTGACCGATACTCAGACGATTCAACAAGTCTATTGCTTGCGCAATTTCAAAACTGCGCAAGCCGTCAAAACTTTCAATGATTCCCCGTTCTGAGTCGACGTCAACCTCAGCAAATTCATCAATCAACCTGTTTATTTTAGATGCAGGATGAATCTCAACATCAAACTCAACGCCTTTAACATCAATGTAGTTGATGGTGAATCTTTGCCGCTGTTGCTGAAATTTCCTTTCGTTATCAGCAGTGCCTGTTATCTGCTCGTAATCTTCATCTGCGATAATCTTATATACATCCACGTCGGAATTTTCATCACCATAGCCCGCCAGCAGGCTACCTGTCAGGATGACATCCTCCTGTTCTGATTTGATTAACACCTCTCTCAGATCAGATTCATTAATACCTTTAGCTGCAAACCACGCGTTTAATTTTTCCATATCCAGTCCTGTTCATAATATTATCGATGTTTCTCGGTTTTTGAACATGTAAAAAAGAACGCTATTTTTCATAGGTTTTTTTTCACTTCCGCTATAATAATAGGCATATTTTCTGTTCAGACATTCATAAGACTCATTGCCTGCTAAAGTCTGAAGTGAAAACCAGACTATCTCTTTCACTCTGTTATCTTCAATTTCTGTATTTTTTTTGTTGTGTAGAATAACGGAGTCAAACATGCCTGACAGGTAGGGAGCACGATTAAGCAGGGATGATTTAAGAAATGTTTCCCGATAGAGGTGCAGAGTGGTATCAAGAAATTTCGCCTCTGCATTTAATTCACTGGTCGATGAATCGATTAATTCCGTGGTGGAATAACTTTCATTATCTTTAAACCACGTAATGCTGTAGGCAATATCAACAGAAACGGGATAGCCATCATCAACCAGCAGGTAATGCGGTAGATGATCCGGACTTATATTGTATTTAATCAGTTCTTCACGACGATAGTCTTTGATTTCCCCTCTGAAGTGGTCAAACTCTCCCATTTTATAACCAAGTGAATCAAGTATTTCTACTATTTTATTTTTGTCATTCTTATCAATAAGTATATCTGTATCGCCTGAAATCCGATGATGAGATTCTTTGTAGCAAAATGAGAGGCTTTCTCCTTTTCGTACCGCAAAATTTATTTTCTCTTCCTTCATCCTTCTGAAGAGGATCCGATTGTGACTTTCTCTTTTAGCCCGCAGGTTTTTCTCATAACAGCACATCAAATCAAGCATACGGAAATTTTTCTTTCCCAGCGCTGGAAGTAATTCATATTTCTCCATTGCATAGCGATACAGCGCAATGAGTTTGTTTCGGTTAATGATTTCCAGACTGGCTGATTTCAACCTCTCCAGGTCAACGTCAAGTGTAGATTCATCTTCTGTATAGAGACGGAACAGTGCCCTGACGACATCCAGATGTTGTTGATGAGAAAAATCGTTTTCTGTCATACGGGTTCCTAATTATTTTAATGCTCCCCCGGCAGGGGGAGCTATAAATCAGGCTTTCAAACCACCAGAGATCGCCATCATTTCTTCTTCAGTCAGAACGTCACCTTCAATAACTTCGTTCAATTCAAGTTCTTCATTCATATTCATGTTTAAGCCTCTTTAAGACGTAGGATTACTGAATGGTTTACGCTTTTTATTTCCAAGCTACCGCCCTTAGATTTAAGTAATCTAATTTTGTCGATGTCTGGAAATAGTTCGCTCAATAAATATCTTTAAGATTTCGAATACATTCAATTAATTTTAGCTGCGGCGTTTGTAATCAAATGTAATTTTGCAAAACCGCAGATTACAACCTGTTGTTTTACATGAATAAAAAAACAGCCCTGTCTTCATTTACATTTTTAACATTACTTAAACATAATGAAATCTTATATTAATCGGCCATGGAATCAGTTCCATACATAACCATCCTGTATATGTCCATCTCCTCAATTCTTAAAAAATTCAATTTAAAAAAATTTAAAAAAATCAAATTTGAATATAAAAATTCCAATTAAAAAGTCTTTTATTTATCACAATCAACCAATAAGAGGCTGTTATTTCCTCCTGCCGTAATTTCTCAATTATTTTTTCTCTGGAGAGTAAAAAATAATATTCCTGCTTTTCATTTTTTTCTTGCTCCGTATAAGAATGAGAACTTCCTCCAGGAAACTGACAGGTGGTCGCCAGTAATGCCGAGTATTTTCTTAAATAAATTTCAGAAATTAGCAGATTAATCTGTCACCCAGTTTTAATGCCTGGCGATGTTTTGACAATCGTCGACCGGATTTGCCCTCTCCTTTTATCCAGGTTTGAAACCGTCTGCCGGGATTTAAGCAGCTGAAGAGATCGTCCAGTCCGAAACCTGGAGACTGGAGACTGGAGACTGGAGACTGGAGACTGGAGACTGGAGACTGGAGACTGGAGACTGGAGACTGGAGACTGGAGACTGGAGACTGGTGACTGGAGACTGGTGACTGGTGACTGGTGACTGGAGACTGGTGACTGATGACTGAACTCAAAAAAGCCCGGACTAAAACATTCAGCAAGCCTTGTACGCCAGATAGCACAAAGCCCGCTGATTCGATTTTACCATTGACTCATGCCATTCAGGTTTACCCCCAGGTTCCGTTCAGCCAGCGGTCAACAAAACCTGGGAAATTAAACGCCATAGCGGGAATTCCGCTATCAGGCTGCATCACATTGCCGATCAATTTTCAGGGTACGCCCCATCTTTGCCCTGTCACCTGGCATAAACTAAAGCGTAAATACGATGCGGCCTTTTTCCTCGTGCCAGGCTTGATGCACTTCGCTTAGCGGCCTGGAGAGGAATGGCACCGTAAAATCGCGCTCCCCGGCGGCCTGGAAAAACTCAGCCACCGCCGCCACCAGCTCTTTACCTGCAATACTGCCTAGCCCACTTCCCATCAACGTCAGCCCGGAAGATCGCAGCAACTTGCTGTGCAACGAAATCTGCTGGCCGCTCAAAGAGCCAATCTGTACAAAACGCACCACCTTTGCGCCTCCGTCAACCGCAGCGGTCATAATATCCAGCGCGCTTTCACCCCACAGATAATCGAGCACCACATCCACCCCTTCCTGCATCAGTTCGGGCAGTCTGGTCGGCAGCTGCTCAAGCGTCAGGGTAATATCTGCTCCCTCAGTGCGTAACTGTTGCAGCGCAGTGGCATTACGGCCGGTGACAATGATTTTTCCTGCACCAAGGTAGCGTGCAATGCGTACCGCCAGCCCTCCTGATATGCCCGTCGCGCCATTAATTAATACCGTTTCACCGGTACGAAGCGCTGCCCGGCGGGTTAATGCTGCCCATGACGACATGCCCGGATTGCCCATCGCTGCCGCTGCAACCAGATCAAGGTTTGCCGGTAATGGCACGATACTGCCGGGTGTTGCCAGCGCGGTTTCCGCCATACTGCCCCAGACGGGATCTAAAGCAATAAAATAGACCGGCTCGCCGTTACTCAGATACCCCGTACCATCCACGCCGGGAATAAAGGGGTAACTGCCGGTTGAGCTGTAATGCGTACCGGCAGCACGCGATCTTACCAGCTGACTCAGGGCGGCAGCTTTAACAGTAATCGCTACCGTCCCCTCATTCACTTCAGGTTGCGGAAAATCGCCAAAAACCGGCGTCTTACCTTTTTCGGATATAACAGCTGCTTTCATCTCTGTTCCTTTTTGTTTGCAAGATATATGTGTATAATGCACACAATATTCCCTGCTTCGGATCCCGTCAATGAAAAATGTGCAAAATACACATAAACCCGATAACTTCGATGCGCTGCACGATACGTTGCTGACCGTGGTTGCTGCTTTTAACCGCCCGCAACGCGACGAATTAATGATAAAAGATGCCGGTATTCACCTTGACCGCGCCCTGTTTCCGCTGCTGGTATTGATAAGCCGCTTCGGGCCGACAGGCGTGGGAGAGCTGGCCGACAGGGTGGGTCGTGATTACACCACGGTAAGCCGTCAGGTGGCGAAGCTGGAGGAAACGGGCCTGGCGCGCCGTCAGAAGAATGCCGTGGACAGACGTATCAATGAGGCGGTCATCACCCCAGAGGGAAAGGCAATGACCGATAAAATCGACGCCACCCGGGCGCAGATCTATCAGGCCATTTTTCAGCAGTGGCCGGAAGAGGAGCGTCATCAACTGGAGCGATTACTGAAGAAATTCACCGCAGACTTTACCGCGCTGGAGCAAAACAGCCGTCAGTAGCATCCTCTGTCGCCAGGCTGGCTGTCTCCGCCGTCAGCCTGACGGCATGATCCCCCCACTCACCAGCCCGGGTAACGAAGAGAGACTTCAGAACATATCCACCCGCAGATCCAGTCCCAGCGTCCTGCCGGTATTAACCTGCGCAAACGCCGAATCCCCACTCAGGTAGGCATAGGTACGATAGCGGCGGTCAAACAGATTATCGACATACACCGCAACGTTCAGCCGTTCCGTTGCCTGCCAGCCAAGGCGTAAATCGGTGGTGACGTATGCGCCCTGCCGCAGCAGATTATCGCCATCGAAGTAGTGTGCGCCTGCCAGATTCACCGCCAGACGCGGCTGCAACAGGCCATATTCGGTATCAATCGTGCCATTGACACTGCTGGCAGCGCTGTACTGCGGAACAAAGGGCACCCGCTTATTTTTATACAGCTCACTGCCGCTGGTGAATTCGGATTGCGTCATATTGCCATTCACATCCCACGCCCAGCCGGGCGTAAACTGCCAGGCGGCGCTGAGTTCAACCCCACGCGCATCGGCACTTCCGGCATTCTTCAGCGTCTGCATCCCGGCAGGCCCGGAATAAAGTTGCATATCCCGGCTGTGGGTGTAAAACAGCGCCCCCTGCAAGGTCAGATCCTCTTTTTCATAACGGGAGCCAATCTCGTAGTTGATGGATTTTTCTGCCGCGTAGGGTTCTGCCGCGACGTTTGCCGTCGGGATAATGTTAAATCCAACCGGCTTGTATCCCTGGGCGATGCGGGTATAAACCCGCCAGTCACGGGTCATTTTATAGCCTGCCGACAGCTGCCCCAGCAGTTGATTATCATTCTGGCTGTTACTGTCGCCAAAGGCACTGCCCATCACGCTGCCGTGGTAGCGGGTATCAGACCGATCGTGCGACAGCCGCAGACCACCACCCAGATCAACCCGATCGGTCAGATGCCAGGTCAAATCACCGTAGCCGGCCAGCGTTTGCGATGAAGTGGCTGAATGGGTCTGCATATAGTTAAAGGCAGGCATATCGTAGGAGAGGTCAATTTTCTGTCGGGTATGTTGACGATAAAGTCCGAAGACCATATCCACCGTGCGCCCCTCGCCCCAGGTGGATGCACGCAGCTCCTGTACATCCTGATTCCAGCGTTCCGGCATGGTGGCAATCAGCGTCCCGTTGGGAAAACTGCGCTGATAATTCTGTTGCTGGAAGGCACCGACCAGATTGAAAATCCAGTTATCGCTGGTGTATTTCGCCGTCAGTGACTGGCTGTGCGTACAGCGCTTCAGTGAGGGATCCGGTGCGCCATCGGCAATACTCAGCGTTCTGCCTTTAATATCATTAAAGGGCAGATAGGTGTCCTGCGTGGCGCGGGTACAATCTTCCGTCGCAGAGAATCCCGCCTCCCAGGGCTGGTCGTCCGGGGCCAGTCGCAGGCGCACATTACCCACGCTGCTGCGTGTACCACCCAGATTATCACTGCCGGTGGACGGGTTTTTTAAATCACCGTTATCCACCTGACGCAGCAGGGTGACGCTGCCGTAGAGCAATCCGTCCTGTATCGGCCCGCTGAGATTCAGTTTGCTGCGCCACCCCTCACGACTGCTGACGCCCCCCTCCAGGTAACCCCGGGCAGTGCTGTCCGGCTGGCGGGTAACGATGTTCACCACCCCACCCTGGGCACTTTTACCGTACAGCGTGCCCTGCGGTCCGCGCAGCATTTCAACACTCTCAACATCGGTCAACGCCTGGAAGGTGTTAGTGGCAAGTTGGGGCACACCGTCGATATACAGGCTGACGGCCGGATTATAAAAGTCCTGCGCCGAGGACACCCCCCGCAGGGAGATAATCGGATAGAGCAGGCTACCGCTGGTTTCGGTATTCAGGCCAGGTAATACCCGACTGAGTTTTTGCGTACCGGTAACATTGGCATCCCGCAACTGCTCGCCGCTGGCGACGCTGGAAGAGACGTTCTGCGCCGAGGCCGACAGGGGAGATTGCTTGCTGGCGCTGACCACCAGCGTGTCATCGCCGGTATCAGACTGGGCAAAAACCAGTGGAGAAAGCAGCAGGCCGGTAAAGGCCAGCGGGCAGAGTCGGAGTATTTGCATGTGTTTATCCCTGAAAAGAAAAAGCGTCGGCAGAAGGCTCCGCAACGACGATGTCATGCTGATTACCAGTCATGTTGTTGCCCCGCACGACAGACATCTGCGGAACGAAAGCACTCAATCTCACCCTTTCGCTGGATCCGTCGATTGCCCCTGCCAGCTTTTGGCCCGTTGTTGCGCCTGCCACATGGTGAAGTAGCGGCCCTGGCGGCTGAGCAGCGCATCATGCCGCCCCTGTTCCACCACCCGCCCGTCGTCAATCACCAGGATCTGATCCGCCCCGCTGATCGTCGACAGCCGGTGAGCAATCACGATCACCGTGCGATCGTGAACCAGCGCATTAATCGCCCGCTGCACCGCCACTTCGCTTTCACTGTCCAGCGCGGCGGTAGGTTCATCGAGGATCACCACCGGCGCATTTTTCAGCATCGCGCGGGCAATGCTGATGCGCTGGCGTTCCCCGCCAGACAGCCGCCCGCCATTGTCCCCCACGCGGGTGGCGTAACCGTCCGGCAGGCGGCTGATAAAGTCATGACAACAGGCGGCACGGGCAGCCGCTTCCACCTGCTGGTCGCTGGCATCCGGCCGGGCCATGCGAATATTGGCCATAATGCTGTCATCAAACAGATACACATCCTGAAAAACCACGGAAATCAGTTGATTAAGCGTCTCCGCTGGCACCGCGCGCAGATCAACGCCGCCGAGGGTCACCGAGCCGCTCTGCGGATCGGCGTGGCGCATCAGCAGGCGCGTCAGGGTGGTTTTCCCGCTGCCGGACGGGCCCACCAGCGCCGTCAGACTGCGCGCCGGAAATTGTGCCTGCAAGGCGTGGAAAACCGGCTTACCGGCATAGCTGAAGCTGACCTGGTTAAATGCCGCGTCAAACCTTTCCGGCGTCCGGGCAGGCAGTTGCTGCGGCAGGGGTGCAATATTCAGCAGGCCATTAATCTTGCCCAGCGCCGCTTCGATCAGATCAATCATTTTGGTGTAGAGCACAAAGGTTGCCAGCGGCTCACCAAAGCGCACCACAATCACCATCAGCGCGGCCAGAACGGCAAGATCCAGGCTGCCGCTGGCGACCAGAAACGTGCCGGTAAACACCACCACCAGCACCATCAGCTCCATCACCGTCGCCAGCACCAGATTAGGCTTTGCGCCTTTCTTCTGTCCGATGGTCTGGATGGTTTGCAGGGCACTGAGGCCCGCCTGCAAGGTTGCCGCCTGAGCGCCCACACAGCAGGCGGCGCGCAACACCGGCAACCCCTGGGTATATTCCAGAATATCGCTGCTGACCCGCTCACTGGCATCGGCCAGCAGCCGCATCCCGCGCCCGTAGGCTGGACGCCGCCAGCGATACAGCGGGATCAACAGTGGAAAAACCAGCATCAGCATCAGCCCCATGCGCCAGTCAAACCACAGGGCCACCAGTGCGACAACCAGGGGAGTAAACAGCGCCGTCGCCATCATATTGGCGATGGTCAGGATATAACTCAGCGTTTCATCAACGCTGCCCAGCAGGGTGGCATTGACGCCACCGGCACGACTGTTTTGCAGAATGTTCAGCGGAATACGACGCAGCTGTTCTCCCAGCTGGCTGCGCAGCTGGTGTGTGGTGCGCACCATATCGCCACGGTAATCAAAGCCCTGCGCCCACCAACGCATCACCGTGCTGACCAGCATCAGCAGCGTCATCGCCAGCAGCCAGCCGAGCGCTGAGTGCGAGTGAAAAACCGGAAACAGTGCCATAAACAGCGGCATCAGGCAGGCCAGGGCCAGCCCCTGCACCGCCGCAGCCACCGCCAGTCCGATCAGGCTGGCGCGCAGGCGCGGCATCCGGCTGGCGGCAATCTGCATCAGTACACGCCAGCTGTGACGCAGTGTATTTGCTCCTGCGCTGCTCATGCCGGTTGTTCCATTTTGTCGCGGCTCAGCACCCAGTGCTGCGCCTGCTGATAACTGTGCCACAGCCGGGCATAAACGCCGCCCTGCGCCAGCAGTTCGGGGTGGCGTCCACGCCCCACCAGCCGACCCCGATCAAACACCAGGATCTGATCGGCATCGCAGATGGTGGAGAGTCGGTGCGCCACCATCAGCACGGTTTTACCGCGCATCAGACGGGAGAGCGCCGCCACCAGCGCGGCTTCATTCTCCGGATCGGCGAACGCCGTCGCCTCATCCAGCACCAGGATGGGACGGTTTTGCAGGATCGCTCTGGCGATGGTAATCCGCTGGCGCTGGCCGCCGGATAAAAACACCCCCCGCTCACCCACCTGGGTATCGTAGCCCTGGGGCAACGCCATAATAAAGTCATCCGCCTGCGCGGCGCGGGCGGCAGCCGTTATCTGCTGCGGCGTAGCATCCGGTTCGCCCAGGGCAATATTGCTGGCGATGGTGCCGGCAAACAGAAAGGTATCCTGAAAAACAAACGCCACCTGGCGCATCAGCGTATCCGGTAGCATATCGCGCACATCGACGCCGCCCACCCGGATGCA
Source organism: Erwinia mallotivora (assembly GCF_000590885.1). Taxonomy (GTDB): domain Bacteria; phylum Pseudomonadota; class Gammaproteobacteria; order Enterobacterales; family Enterobacteriaceae; genus Erwinia; species Erwinia mallotivora. Next base: position 1,211 of record NZ_JFHN01000034.1, on the reverse strand, counting down.
ACCGGCACTGACGTCCCAGAATCGCGGGATCAGCCGCGCCACCGTGGTTTTTCCCGCGCCGGAAGGGCCAACCAGCGCGGTGACGCTGCCCTGCGGGACGGTGAAACTGACGTTGTGCAGCACCCGCTCGCCGCCGTAACTGAAATCAACCTGTTCGAAACGCACACTGTTATCGCGAGGCTGCGCCGCACCGGCCGGGGCCACCTGCGGCAGTACCGGCGTGGCCAGCACCTGATGAATACGCTGAACGCTCATCTGCGTTCTGGCCACCAGATGCCGCAGCGACATCAGCGGCAGCAGCGACTCCGCCATGCCGGTGCCCACCAGCAGCACCGCCAGCCAGTTAGCGGGGGCGGTGCCATCCTGGCCGATCAGCCAGCTTCCACACCACAGCAGTGCGGTCAGCGTGGGCAGCGGATTAAGAATGGCTACCGACAGACGCGACGAAAAGCCGACCATTCTGTACCAGCGCAGCACCACGGACAGAAAGGTATCAAGCGCCTGCTGATAACGTTGAAAGGTGGTTGTACCGCTGTCAAAAGTGCGCACCACCGGCATCGCCTGGACATACTCCACCACCGCACTGCTGACGCTTTCACTGGCCTGGTGGTAACGCGCGGTCATCTCTTCACTGCCGCGCATGGTCAGCGACACCACCGCCATTCCCACGCCCAGCACCGCCGTGGCGGCCAGCGCCAGCCGCCAGTCCAGCCACCACAGCAAAAGAAAAGTTAACAGGGGCGAGACGCAGGCACGGGCATACAGCGGCGTGCTGTCAGCGACAAACACATGCAACGCTTTCACATCTTCCATCATAACTTTGGTCAGCGCGCCGGAGCCGGTCTGTTGCAGATACCCCAACGGCACGCGGGCCAGATGGGTGGCAAGATCGGTGCGCAGCCGCGTCTCCAGCCGGAAAGCGGCAAAATGTGACTGGTTAAAGGCGGTAAGGCGCAGCACATAGGCCAGCACCGTCAGCAGCAGGGCCAGTAGCAGCGCGGGCCACGGCCATCCGGCGGCGGCGTGCAACAGCTGATGCATCGCCCAGGCCAGCGCGCACAGCGCCCCCAGCGCCGCAGCACAGGCCAGCCCGGCCAGCACCATGGCAAAATAAACCTGTCCACGCACCGGTCGCAGAATCGACCAGACGCGTGGAGTCTGGCGGGCGTTGTCGCCGTTCACGGCTGCGCCCGCCGGGGTTCGCTACCCTC
>NZ_JFHN01000033.1 GCF_000590885.1 Erwinia mallotivora | reverse complement strand
CTGACCGCCAGCACCGCCAGCAGCGCCGAGGCGGCGGCGAAGGCAAAGCAGACGGGATAGCCCAGATGCTGCGCCAGCCAGCCTCCGGCCACCCCGCCCGCCACCGCCAGCAGCGCATCGGCGCTCTGAAACAGGGTAAAGTCCACGCCGGACTGTAACGGTGACGCCAGCCCCATCAGCGCGGAGTAGAGCGCCACCCAGACGAAACCCAGCGCGGCAAACACCAGCACAATCAATGCCATCAGCAGCATCAGCGGCGCAGCCGGGGCGGCCACCGCCAGCGCGGCCAGCGCACAGGCTTTGATACCAACGGCCAGCCACACCGCCCGCCAGCCTGGCACCGCCCGCACCAGCAGACCGCCCAGCAGGGTGCCGCTCAGTCCGGCAGCGATAAACACCGAGCTGAAAAACCAGCCCAGTTGTTCGAGGCTCAGCCCCCGGTCAAGCAGAAAAGGACCAAACATGCCCAGCGTCAGCCTTACCCCAACGCTTGCCAGCAGCATCAGCAGCAGGCCGCTGCGGATCTCCGGACGACGCAGCGCATGTAGCAGGCCAGGCCGGTGTTGCCGATCCTGCTGTACGTGGTGGCGCGATGGCTCCTGCAACAACCCCATTGGCACACTCAGCAGCAGGATCGCCAGACTGGCGGCGATCAGCGCCCAGGGCAAGCCAACCCGGGCCGCCACCAGCAAAAAGCCGCCTGCGCCGAGCATTGCGCCAAGATAACTGCCGCCAATCTGCGCCACATTTCCCCAGCCGTGTTGCTGACGGCTGAGCTGTTCGACGGTAAAGCCGTCGCTCGCCACATCGGTGGTTGCCGCCACCAGCGCGGCCGCCAGCAGCGCCGCCACAATCCACCCGGCAGAGGATGCCAGCAGCAGATGCCCGCTCAGCGCCACGCTGCCGGTGACAAATAAAATTGCTGCGATCAGCCACTGCCCGGCAAGGATCAACCTGCGGGATCGCCGTTCGCGCCGTCCGGCGGGCAGACGCCAGCGTTCCACCGCCGGTGCCCATAAAAAACGCACTCCCCACGGAACCCACAGCAGCGCCGTCAGGCCGATCAGCTGAAGTGAGGCCCCGGCCTCACGCAGCAGCGAGGGCAGCGCCTGGGTGGTCAGCGCGGTGATCAGTGTCTGGCTGATGTAAATACCGGCCACCGCCGGTAAAACCTGACGCGCAGGCAAGCCAGGCAGTGAGGAAGGGCTGGCCGTCATCGCAAAAGCCCCCGGCTTTTCAGCGGCATCCAGCCGGAGCGGCACAGGGCTAACTGACTGTTGCTGATAGCAATTATGTACATGAGTGACGAAATAAGTTGTAAGTGATAGTGAGTATCATTACGCTAATTCACCAGTGGTGCTAACGGTTTTCGGGAAAAACTTGATGTTTTCAGGAAAAATTTATGATGGAGAAGACACAACGCGTATCCGCTCAACCCGCTCTTGACCCCCACAGGTTGCAGGAAGCGAATGAGGCGGGCATCCAGCAGGAGTGGCGGCAGGTGATGCAGATCTACCGCCCCTGTGACGGACTGGGTATTAACTGCATCAACGGGCGGCCAGGCAGTAAGTGGTCATTCCGTGCGGAAGGGCCGCCTGCGTTAAGCATCAATATTCTGATTGAAGGACGGATGCAGGCCGCCTTTGATAATGGCACGGTGATCGACGCCAGAGCAGGCACGGCGATCATGATGGCGACCGGCCAGTTTGCCACCGGCTGGGACGTGCTGGATGGCAAATCCGACGGCGCATTTCGCATGGTCAGCATCCACATGCAGGAGTCGGCGGTCGCCGGTCTTACCGGCCTGCAACTGGATGACCTGCGCAATCGTGTCTGTACGGTTAAGGGCGATCAGCCGCACCTGGATGCGTTTCTGGGATCGATGCCGGCCTCCAGCGCCCTTCAGCGTCTTGCCTGTGGCTTACTGGGCTTCGAGTGCAGCTGGCCCGGCGCATGTATTTCGCGGGATATCTGGCTGCGGGCGAAAGCACTGGAAATGGTCGCCTGCTTCCTGCGGGAAAATATCACTCAGCAGCAGATAAAACTGCCCGTCCCTGCCGACCGGCCACTGCTGAATGAAGCACGCATTATGCTGGAAAAAAATTACGGCCAGGAGTGGAGCGTGCAGTCCCTGTCCCGCCATATCGGCCTTAACGAAAAGCGTCTGCAATCCGGCTTTCATGCCCTGTTTGGCTGCTCGGTGCATGCCTGCCTGACGCGCATCCGCCTGGATGCCGCCGTCGCCATGCTGCAACGGGGTGCGAATGTTACCGAAACTGCCGCCAGCTGCGGTTTCGGTAACCTGAGCCATTTCAGCCGGGTATTCCGTAATCACACCGGAATTTCGCCAAAACAGTGTGCGCTGGGCATCAGCCCTGAAGCGCAATGAAAGCGAACGCCCGCTGAGTGTGGCGGGGGGATTTCAGCGCTCCCCGCCGCCGACCTGCGCAGCGACATCCCTGCACTGAGCTGAATCCCTCTGCCGGTTTTTGGGCGGGTGCCCCCCTGGCACCTGCTGCGCTCTGAGCCGTCTTCAGGGCCATAATAAGCCAGACGCAAAAGACAAAAATTCCCAAAAAGTCAAATTCCTTCCGTAAACCGTTAGCGCCGGTAACAACGATGTTATTAACATGGGCAACCATTGAGATGGCTGTGTTAACCCTCAATTCCCTGCCTGCGCACATCATCATTACGCATTATTACGCGCCACAGAGCAGACACCGGACACAACCAGCCAGGCTCTTTTTTGTAAATGATTATCACTATTATTTTTATTTGTATTCCCATTATTAACAGCAGGGACGTGACGCTCCCTGCCTCCCTGATGCGGGTGAGTCATCGGCGCGAAGCGCGACGAAGGCCGCCGCTTTTGATGTCAGGAAGGCAAGCCCGGCCTGCCCTGGCTCGCCCCTGTAAAGATCGACGGAGACGGTTCTGATGACAGAAATAGTGCAAACGGAGAATAACGCCGTGGCAGAGGTAAACGAGGCGCTTCGCCTTGAGCTTGCCGCCGAACTGGGGTTATCTCCACAGGCGCTGGCTGCCGATGACAGCCTGCTTGAACGCGGGCTGGACTCGATAAAACTGATGGACTGGCTGCACCGCTTACGTAAACGCGGCCACCGGATCAGACTGAAAGATCTCTACCAGCAGCCAAGCGTCGCGGGCTGGAGCCGTCTGCTGGCCGACCATCCTGCGGCAGACAGTATCGCCTCTCCTGCCACGGCAGTCACCGCTGACCATCAGCTCCGCTGGCCGACCATGACCGATCAGACCCCTTTCCCCCTGACGCCGGTACAGCACGCCTACCGGGTAGGGCGCGCGCCGCAGCAGATTCTGGGCGGCGTAGGCTGCCACCTGTACCAGGAATTTGACGGCAGCGGGCTGGACGCCGACGCGGTCGAACAGGCAATCGGCACCTTAATCGACCGGCATCCGATGCTCAGCGTCACCTTCCCGGAAGAGGGCCACCAGCGCTATCGCCCCGGCACCCGCTGGCGCGGCCTCAGCGTATACGCGATGCAGAATGCCGCCGACAGCGAGTGCGAAAGCCACCTGCAACAGATGCGGCAACGTAACGGACACCGGTTACTGGCGGTGGACCAGGGCGAAAATATCGATTTTCAGCTGACGCTGCTGCCGGATGGCCGCCAGCGACTGCATGTGAATATCGATCTGCTGGTGATGGATGCGGCCAGCTTCAGCCTGCTGTTTGACGAGCTGGCGGCGCTGCTGCGCGGTGAAATTCTGCCTCCCCGCTGCCCGGACTATGATTTTCGCAGCTACCTCGCGCAGGCCGCAGAGGAGAACGCCGCGGCCCGGCAACAGGCCGAAGCCTGGTGGCTGCCGCGCCTCGCCACCCTGCCGGATGCCCCCCGTCTGCCGCTGGCCTGCGAACCGCAACAGATTAAACAGGTGCGCATTACCCGCCAGCGCGAGGAGATCATCGCGGCAGACTGGCAGCAGTTCAGCACCCTGTCTGCCCGCGTCGGCGTGACGCCAACCATGGCGCTGGCCACCTGTTTTGGCGCGGTACTGGCCCGCTGGTGCAACCAGCCCCGACTGTTGCTGAATCTGACCCTGTTCGACCGCCAGCCGCTGCATCCGGCGGTAGCCGGGATGATTGCCGATTTCACCAATATTCTGCTGCTGGATATCGCCGCTGAAGGCGAATCTGTCGCTGCGCTGGCCCGGGCCAATCAGCACACCTTCACCGACGCTTTCGAGCATCGTCACCTCTCCGGCGTTGAGCTGTTGCGCGAGCTGCGCAAAACGCCGGGCGCTTTCCCGCACGGCGCGCCGGTGGTTTTCACCAGCAATCTGGGGCAGCCGCTGTTTGGCCGCGATGTGACCCGCACGCTGGGTGAACCCGGCTTTGGCATTTCACAAACGCCGCAGGTCTGGATCGATTTCCTCGCCTGGGAGCATAACGGCAGCGTGATGTTGCAGTGGGACAGCAATGAAGCGCTGTTCCCTCCCGGCCTGACCGCCACGCTGTTCCACGCCTGCGTCGGGCTGGTCCGTCAGCTGATCGCCTCCCCGCAGGCCTGGCAGGCCGCGCTCCCGGAGCTGATGCCCGCCGAACAGTTCCGGGTGCGGGAAAAGATTAACCACCCTGACCCCACGCCACTGCCCGCCGGGCTGCTGCATCAGGCTTTCTGGCAACGGGCGCAGACGTCGCCAGACGCCGTGGCGCTGATCCACGGCAGCCGCCAGCTGAGCTATGGCGAGCTGGCTCACCAGGCGCAGTGCTGCGCCGGGGCATTAGTGGCTCAGGGCGTGCAGCCCGGGGACCGGGTGGCCGTCAGCATGTCACGCGGCGTCGGCCAGGTTGTGGCGGTGCTGGCGGTGCTGCACGTCGGTGCGGTTTATGTGCCGGTGTCGGTCGATCAGCCACTGGCGCGCCGCAGTGAGATTTATCAGGGAGCCGGGGTGCAGGTGGTGCTGACCTGCACGCAGGATGGCCCCGCTGAGGCGACCGACGGAATCACCCTGCTGCGCTGGCAGGATGCCATCAGCCAGCCGCCGCTCCCCCATCCCCGCCCGGTGGCGGAGAGCGATCCGGCCTATATCATCTACACCTCCGGCTCCACCGGACAGCCCAAAGGGGTGATCATTTCCCATCAGGGGGCGCTCAATACCTGTCTGGCGCTGAATCAGCGCTACCGGGTGTCAGCAGATGACCGGGTGCTGGCGCTGTCGGCCCTGCATTTTGATCTCTCCGTCTGGGACATTTTCGGCCTGTTAAGTGCCGGGGGCGCGCTGGTGCTGGTGGATGACGCGCAGCGGCGCGATCCGGCGGCCTGGTGTGCAGCGATTGAACGCCACGGCGTCACCCTGTGGAACAGCGTCCCGGCGCTGTTTGAGATGCTGCTGACCTGGTGCGACGGTTTCGATCTCACCGCGGTGGAAAAACTGCGGCTGGTGATGCTCTCCGGTGACTGGATTGGGCTGGATTTACCCGCGCAGTATCGCCGGTTTCGTCCTGACGGTCAGTTCGTGGCGCTGGGTGGCGCAACCGAAGCCTCGATCTGGTCGAATCGGTACGAGGTGGACGAGGTCGCACCTGAATGGCGCTCGATTCCCTATGGCTATCCGCTACCCGGACAGAAATACCGGGTGGCTGACGAACAGGGCCGCGACTGCCCGGACTGGGTGCCAGGCGAGTTGTGGATCGGCGGTGCCGGGGTGGCGCTGGGTTACTTCAACGACGCGCAGCGCAGCGCCCGGCAGTTTGTACTGCACGAAGGCGAACGCTGGTATCGCACCGGAGACATGGGCTGTTACTGGCCGGACGGCAGGCTGGAGTTCCTTGGCCGACGCGACCGTCAGGTTAAAGTTGGCGGCTATCGCATCGAACTGGGCGAGATCGACGCCGCCTTACTGAAAGTGGCTGGGGTAAAAAATGCCGTGGCCCTCGCCATCGGTGAGCGGGAAAAATCGCTGGCCGCCTTTGTGGTCACCGAAGGCACGGCGCTGCTCAGCAATACCCCTGCCGATACCCGCCTGCCAGCAGATTATGCCACCCTGCTGCCTGCTGACACCACCGCCTCCCTGTCGTCACAGCAACCAGCGATGGCGCAACTGGTGGCCGGTTTCCTCTGGCAACATCTCTGCGCTGAGCAGTTGGATGTCACCTCAGCGCTCACCCCTGACACCCTGGCAGCGCACTATGGCTGCCTGCCCGCCCAACGCGCCACCCTCTGCCACTGGCTGGAACACCTGTGCCAGTGCGGCTTTCTGCAACCGCTGGCGGCAGGTGGCTGGCAGGCGGCCGCGCCGCTACCGGCGATCTGGCAACCTGGTCCCGATCATCCGCTGGCGGAGGTGCACAGCGCGTTGTGCGCCTGGCATCAGCCGCTGGCGCAGATGCTGCGGGGCGAGCGCGCGGTGCAGACGCTGCTCAACCATCCTTTCTGGGCACCGCATGCACTGCTGCAACGCGACCCCGGCTGTCAGGCCACCCTCGACATCCTTGCCGCGACGATAACCTCGCTGGCAAACGCGCTCGGACGGCCGGTACGTCTGCATGAAGTGGGGGCGCGCGACGCCAGCGGCGCGCTCAGCCTGCTGCAACGCCTCGATCCTTCGCAGGTGGAGTACACCGGCTGGGATGACTCTGCTGAGATGGTGCTACAGGCCACAGAGAATCTGCGACACCATCAGCTGGCCCACGCCCGGCGCTGGGAGAGCGCACTGCCCCACCATGAGCGGCATCAGGCCGATCTGGTGTGGGCGAATAACGCCCTGCACCGCCTCGGCGAAGAGGGCATGACGGCGCTGCTGACGCTGGCCGCCCCTTCGGCGCTGGTCTGGGTGATGGAACTGCGACACGCCTCCTGTCTGACGCTGGTCAGCAGCGAACTGCTGGCAGACGGCGAAGAAGGCGGCATCAGTCAGCGGCTGCACGACAGCAGCGGGTGGCAGAGCGCCCTCAGCGAACGCGGGCTTAGTGCAGTGCAGGACGGCAGCGCGGGCGATATGCAGTGGCTGCTGCTGCGCGCGCCAGAGGCGGTCTGGCTGCCGGACGGTGAAAAACTGGCGGCGGCGCTGCACCAGCTGCTGCCCGGCTACATGGTCCCCCCGCGCCTGATGTTTGTCGATGCGCTGCCGCTGACCGCCAACGGCAAAGTGGATCAGCAGGCGCTGATGGCAGGCTGTGGTGGTCAGCAGCAAGCCGCGCAGGCCGAATCTCAGCCGCCGACGGGCGAAACGGAACAGGCGG
>NZ_JFHN01000032.1 GCF_000590885.1 Erwinia mallotivora | reverse complement strand
GTGGCCGCCGTGTGGCGGCAACTGCTGGCGAGCAACGATATCTGGCGCGACAGCCACTTCTTCCGGCTGGGCGGCGACAGCCTGCTGGCTACCCGTCTGACCGGTGAACTGAGCCGGGCCGGCTGGCAGGCGACGCTGGGCGACCTGTTCGATTTCCCGACGCTGTCGGCATTTGCCGCCACCGTCAGTCGTCAGCAGGGCGCTCAGGCGGAAACACTGCCTCATGATGCCGACGGTCGTTACCGCCCTTTCCCGCTGACCGCAGTACAGCAGGCCTATCTGGTGGGCCGACAGCCCGGTTTCACCCTGGGCGGCGTGGGATCGCATTTCTTCGTTGAGTTCAGCGTGGCCTCGCTGGATGTGGCACGGTTTGAGCAGGCGATTAACCGGCTGGTGGCCCGTCATGATGCTCTGCGCACGGTGATCGCTGGCGACATGCAGCAGGTGCTGCGCGACGTGCCGCCGTTTGTGTTGCCCTGCCATCGGCCCGACGATTTAAACGGCCCCGCCACGCTGGCCCTGCGTGAGCGGCTGTCCCGTCAGGTGCTGGACCCCACCCGCTGGCCGGTGTTTGACATCCAGGCCGCGCAGGTGAGCGATGGCGGCGAGGCGCGCCTGTGGATCTGTCTCGATAATCTGCTGCTTGACGGACTGAGTATGCAGATCCTGCTGGCGGAGCTGGAGAGCCTTTATCTCCAGCCTCAGCAGCCCCTGCCCGCGCTGGAAGTGGGCTTTCGCGACTATCAGCAGCATCTGCGCCAGCGCGAGGCAAATCCGCTCTCGCAGGCTTACTGGCAGCGTCGGCTGGACACTCTGCCGCCCGCGCCGCGCCTGCCGCTGACGGACTCCCCGGCGCAGATCGGCGTCCCGCACTTCTGCCGTCTGTCAGGCCGTCTTGCCGCCGACCAGTGGCGGGCGCTGAAAACCCGCGCCCGCGATGAGGGGCTGACGCCATCGGCATTACTGCTGTCGGCCTGGTGCGCCATTCTCTCTGCCTGGGCCCGCCAGCCCGCGCTCTCGGTCAACCTGACGCTGTTTGACCGCCAGCCGCTGCACCCGCAAATCGAACAGGTGCTGGGCGATTTCACCTCGCTGCTGCTGCTGGCCTGGCAGCCACAGCCGGACTGGCGTGGCAGTGCTCACCGCTTGCAACAGCGCCTGCGGCAGGATCTGCTGCACCGCGAAGTCAGCGCCATTCAGGTGATGCGTCAGCTGGCGCAACGCCACGGCGAGGTAGCGACCGCGATGCCGGTGGTATTTACCAGCGCGCTGGGTTTTGACCAGCATCGTTTCCTGGCGGAAAGCGGCTGGATGCAGTCCGGCTGGGGGATATCGCAGACGCCGCAGGTGTGGCTTGACCATCAGGTGTATGAATCGGAAGGCGAGCTGCGCTTTAACTGGGACTATGTGCAGCAACTGTTTGCCCCTGAGCAGATCGGCGCGGTGTTTGAGCGTTATCTCACCCTGCTGCAACGGCTGGCGCAGGATGAATGCGCCTGGTCACTCTCCCTGCATCAGCTGGTTCCGGCAATCACCGACGCTGTGCCGCAGGCGCAGCCTGTGCCGGTCAGGCACAGCCTGCCTGCCGACGGCCAGTCCGCCGCCGCGCCTGCCCAGCCGGATAGCGCGCTGGTTCGCCAGCTGTGCGGCCATTTTCAGCAGGTGGTCGGGCAGCCGGTGCAGCCCGCACAGTCATTTTTCGATGCCGGGGCCAGCTCGCTGAATCTGGTGCGGCTGCATCTTCACCTGACGCAGCAGGGCCACAGCGCGTTACAGGTCACCGACCTGTTCGCCCATCCCACACCGCAGGCGCTGGCCCGCCATCTGCATGGCATCGCCGCTCAGGCGGCCAGTACCGATCCACTCAATGAGACGCGCCGCGATCTGCTGGCGCAGCGTAAAGTCCGGGCAGAACGCCGTCGTCGGAGCACATTATGACACCTGAACAGCTGTTGCATCATTACTATCCCGACAGTGAACCGCTGGCGGTTATCGGCCACGCCTGTCGCTTTCCTGAAGCCGGTAACAGCGATGCCTTCTGGGCAAATCTGCTGGCCGGACGCGCCTGCAACCGGCACTTTTCCCGTCAGCAGCTGCTGGAGGCCGGGACGCCAGCGGCGCTGATTGACGATCCGGCGTGGGTGCCATGGGGCACCGTGCTGGAAGACGCAGAGATGTTCGACGCCGAACTTTTTGGCTACTCCCGTCAGGAGGCCGAACTGATTGACCCGCAGCAGCGGCTGTTCCTGCAAATTGCCTGGCATGCGCTGGAGCACGCAGGCTACGCGCCGGGGTCGGTGACGCAGAAGACCGGGGTGTTTGCCGCCTCACGCATCAGCACCTATCCCGGCCGGGAGCCGCTTAAACTGGCGGAGGTGGCGCATGTGCGTAGCCTGCAATCGCTGATGGGCAACGACAAGGATTACGTCGCCACCAGGGTGGCGCACAAGCTGGACCTGCGCGGTCCGGCGATTAGCGTGCAGACCGCCTGCTCCAGCTCGCTGGTGGCGATCCACATGGCCTGTGAGAGCCTGCGTGCCGGTGAGTGCGACATGGCGATTGCCGGTGGCGTCGCCGTCTCCTTCCCGCAGATTGGGGGTTATCTCTGGCAGCAGGGAATGATCTTCTCGCCGGACGGGCAGTGCCGTCCCTTTGATGCCGATGCACAGGGCACCTTTGCCGGTAACGGCGTCGCCGCCGTGGTGCTGCGCCGTCTGGCCGATGCGCTGCGCGATGGCGATCCCATTGTTGCGGTGGTGTCCGGCAGCGCGGTGAATAACGATGGCAGTCAGAAAGTGGGCTACACCGCGCCGTCAGTGGCCGGTCAGCGTGAAGTGATCGCCGATGCCTGGAGTCTGGCGGGGGTCACCAGCCAGCAGATCGGCATGGTGGAAGCCCACGGCACCGCCACGCCGCTGGGCGATCCCATTGAGTTACAGGCACTGCATGGCGTGTTTCATGCCGCCGGTGAAGGACCGGCCTGCGCGCTGGGTTCGGTCAAAAGCAATCTTGGTCATCTGGACACCGCCGCCGGGATTGCCAGCTTCCTCAAGGCGGTGCTGGCGGTCAGCCACGGCACCATCCCGCCGAGTATTCATTTCAGCACGGCCAATCCGGCGCTGCATCTGGAACAGGGGCCATTTTTTGTGCCGACCGAGGCCCGGCGCTGGGACGATGCGGTGCGCATGGCGGGCGTCTCCTCTTTCGGCATTGGCGGCACTAATTGCCATATGGTGGTGTCATCACTGCCCGGCGCACTGCGTCAGCATGCGGAAAATGCCCCGCCGCCGCAGGACAGCGCGCTGTTACTCAGTGCCGACAGCGAAGCGGCATTGCGTCAGCTGGCGGCAGACTATGCCCGGGCGCTGCAACAGCAGCCTGTCGTTGATGTGGTACATACCGCGCTGCACGGCAGGGCGGTCGATCTGAACTGGCGGCTGGCGGTGCCGGTGTGTGCGGAATCAGCCGATGCGCTGGCGGCTTTCGCCGCCGGTGAGGAGGAGATCCTGGTGCAGTGCGGCCAGGGTGCGCCGGGCAAACAGGTGTGGCTGTTTACCGGCCAGGGATCGCAGTGGCCCGCGATGGCACAGAGCGGCTATGCGCATTCGCCCGCCTTTGCGGCGGCGCTCGACCGCTGTCTGGCGGTGTTCGACAGCGACGGCGACTATCAGCACAGGCTGCGCAGCGCATTGCTCGACGGCGCTGCCTTCAGTGAGATGGCGCTGGTGCAGCCCGCTATTGTGGCATTCGAACTGGCGATGGCGGCCCACTGGCAGGCTCACGGCCTGCTGCCCGATCTGGTCAGTGGTCATTCGGTGGGCGAATTCGCCGCCGCCGTGGTGGCCGGGCACTATTCGGCTGAGCAGATCCTGCCGCTGGTGCGTCTGCGCGGCACGCTGATGGACCGCTGCACGGGCGGAGCGATGCTGGCAGTGTTCGCCAGCGAGGCAGAAACCCTGCCGCTGGCACAGCAGCTGGGCCTCGATCTTGCGGTCTGTAACGGCGAACGCCATCTGGTCTTCTCCGGCGCGCAGGCGGCGGTGCAACAGATGGCCGCCACGCTCGAACAATCGGGTATCCGCAGCCAGCGCTTACAGGTCACCGGCGCGGCGCATTCGCGAATGCTCGATCCGATCCTCGACGAATTTCAGCAGGCCTGCCTGGCGTTACAGGCGCAGGAAGGCAGGCTGCCGCTGATCTCCGGGCTGACCGGGGCGACCGTCTCTGCGGCAGAATTGAATCATCCCACCTTCTGGCGGCGGCACATGCGCAACCCGGTGCGCTTTATTCAGTGCCTGCGCGGGGCGGTGGCCGACGGCGCAACGCTGTTTGTGGAAATGGGACCGGATGCCTCGCTGAGCGGCATCGGCCAGCGGGAACTGCCGGAGGCGGCGTGCTGGATCGCCAGCGCCAGGCGTCATCAGCCTGCGCCAGCCCTGCTGCGTCAGGCGGTGATGTCGCTGTTTACCGCCGGCGTCTCACTGCCCTGGGCAGCGCTGCTGCCTGCTGGCGGGCGAAAATGCCACGCCCCGCTCTATCCGTTCGCCCGTCAGCGCTACTGGCGGGAAGCC
>NZ_JFHN01000031.1 GCF_000590885.1 Erwinia mallotivora | reverse complement strand
CTGGCGGGAAGCCGCCGCCGATGCCGTCAGCCAGACAGATGCTGCTCCCGCCATGCTGCCCGCCGCGCGACGGATGGTGGAAAAAGCAGGCGCAGAGCTGGACCTGCCGCGCCTTCAGCAACTCTATCTTTGCGTTATCCACCTGCATGCCATCTATGTTGACCGGCTGGTACGTCGCTGCGTCGGTGACGCCATTGACCAGGGCGTCAGCGCACTGAGCATCCTGCGCGGAGGACGGCTGCTGCCGCGTCACCGCCAGCTGCTGGTACGCCTGCTGAATGCCTGTGTCGAAGATGGCTGGCTGCGATGCGACGGCGAGCGTTACGTCACCCATACGGCCGCCCCGCACGCGGATTGCCCGTCGCTGCTGGCAGAGCTGAAAAGCTGCTGTGAAGGGCTGGACGTTATCGCCGAAACCGTGCAGCGCGCCGGTGAAAATCTGTACGCCATGATGAGTGGCGAGGTGGAGCCGGTGGCGGTCATTTTCCCGGAGGGGGCCTCCAGCGGCGTGGAAGTGCTCTACCAGGATTTCAGCTTTGGCCGCTATTTCAACCAGATTGCCGCTGCGGTAGTCAGCGACCTGCTGCGCCAGCGGGATACCGACGGAGAAGCGCCGTCGCCTTATCGCGTGCTGGAGGTCGGCGGTGGCACCGGCGGCACCACCGCCTGGGTGCTGCCCGCGTTGCAGCACCAGAGCGCGGTCCATTACACCTTCAGCGACATTTCCCCGCTGTTCACCCGCCGCGCAGCGGAGAAATTTGCCGCGTACGATTTTGTCAGCTACGGCGAGTTCGATCTGCAAAAGCCCGCCGGAGAACAGGGCTTTGCCGCAGGCAGTTATGACCTGATCGTCGCCGCCAACGTTATCCACGCCACCCAGCACGTCGGGGAAACCCTGGCGAATCTGCTGCCGCTGCTGAAGCCAGGCGGCAAACTGCTGATGCGTGAGATCACCCGTCCGATGCGGCTGTTTGATTTTGTTTTCGGGCCGCTGGTGCTGCCGCTGCACGATGAAAGCGCCCGTGGCGGCGAGCTGTTCCTCAGCACCGCACGCTGGCGCGAACAGTGTCTGGCCGCCGGTTTTGCCCGGGTGGAGTGGCTGCCGGAGGACGGTTCGCGCACCGCCGATATCAGTGAACACATCGTGTTAGCCACCGCACCGGGTGCCGAAGCCACGCACGGCAGTCTGCCGCTGGCAAAGGGGGTGCTGGGGCTGCCGCTGAGCAACGACGGCAGCTATCTGGCCGACTGGTCAGACTGCGCCGGGCAGCAGGCGGCCTGGCAGGCGCGTCTGCATGCGGCCTGCGCGGAGATGGCGCGTCGGCATGGCAACGGCCAGTCGGTAGCGCTGCCGGCAGCGGTTGACGCCGCCCCGGCGTGGCTGAATCTGGTCCGCCTGCAATGGCAGGCCGCACCGTTAACCGTCCCGCAGATTGAGCTGCGTCTCTGCCATCCCGACGGACGCTGGCAAACGCTCTCCGCCGACAGCGAGGCGTTAACGCTGAGCGCCGCGCCGGAAACCCACTACCAGTGGCACTGGCAGGCGGCGGCACCGGCTGTCGCCGCAGAAAACCACGGCGGAGAAACCTGCCGTCTGGCGGGAAATACCGCTGGCCCACTGGCCGCTGCGCTGCTGCGGGCCGGTGTCGCCGCCCCGCAGGCCACCGGCACGCTGCTGGTACTGAGCGAGGCTGATCATGACCTTACCAGCGCTGCACAGGCGCTGCTCAGCGCGCTGAACAACAGCGAGGAGCGCCGGGTGGTGCTGGTGACGCAGTCGGCCTGGTCGCCGGACGGTGGCGAAGCGATCAACCCCTGCCAGCATGCCCTGTGGGGACTGGTGCGCACCGCCGCCATCGAACTGGCCCGTCAGGATCGTTGCATCGCGGCAATCGATCTTACTGCCGCCGCAGGCTGGCAGGAGCTGGTGCTGGGCCTTCAGGCTATCAACGGCGGTGAACGCGGCGTGGCTGTTCGTCAGGGCCAGCTTTGGCTGCCGCGTCTGGTTCAGCAGCCGTGGTCAGCACCGGCGCTGCACGCTGCCAGTCTGGGCGACGGCTGGCACGTGATCACCGGCGGCCTCGGCGGTCTGGGGCGTCTCAGCGCCCGCTGGTTAATCAGCCGGGGTGCCAGGCGCATTGCGCTGTTGGTTCAGCGGGAACATGCCGACAGCGAGGCCTTTATCGCGGAGCTGCAACGGACCGCCGACTGCACCGTACTCTGCCTGCGCTGCGACGTGGCCTGCCCGCAGGCGCTGGGCGCGGCGCTGAACAGGCTGGACGCTGACGGCGGTATTGCCGGGGTGATCCACACAGCCGGGGTGCTCGATGACGGGCCGGTCAGCGCCCTCACCGCTGAGCGGCTGGCAGCGGTTCTGGCGGTAAAAGCCACGGCGGCGGCCACCCTGCATGATTATCTTAGCAAGCGGGCGCAACCCGCCTGGCTGCTGCTCTACTCTTCTGCCGCCGCCACGCTGGGCAGCGCCGGTCAGGCAGCCCACGCGCTGGCCAGCGCCTACCTGGACGGGCTGGCACTGGCCGCCAGCGACGGGCCGCTACGGGTGATCTCCGTTGCCTGGGGCGCATGGGGAGAGAGCGGCCAGGCGGCGCAGCGCGAGGTGCAGCAGCGGCTGGCGGCAGAGGGCATGGCGCTGTTAAGCGATGCCGAAGGCTTGTGGCATCTGGAACAGGCAATTTCCCGCGCCGCCCGCTGGCGACTGGCGATGCGCGTTGACTCAGCACAGCTGGACAGTCTGCGCCAGCGGCTGTTCGTCGGGCAGCACGCTGCTCTGCCAGTGCCGCAGGCAGCAGCCGCCGCATCCCGTCCGCCCGCAGCCCATGAGCTTTCGCCTGAGCGGTTAAGCGATACGGCGGCAGTCGCCGCCTGGCTGACGGTGCAGATTGCCGGTCAGCTGCGTTTGGATTCGCCTGAACGCCTGGCTCCCACCCGCGATCTGGTGCAGCTGGGCCTGGATTCGCTGCTGTTCCTTGAGCTGAGCAGCACCATTCAGCGGCGTCTGGGGGTGCGGGTTGACGCTGAGCAGGCCTATGCCGATCTGACGGTGAACGGGTTGAGCCGACTGATTGCCAGCCAGTCAGCGGCAGACCAACCACAGAACGACATTGCTCCGCTGGCGCACGATGCGGCCGGACGCTATCAGCCCTTCCCGCTGACGCCGGTCCAGCATGCTTACTGGATGGGACGCACCAGCATGATCGACTACGGGGGCGTGGCCTGCCACGTGCTGTTTGAGTGGGATCTGGATTATCAGCAGTTCGATCCGGCCCGCTTTGAGCAGGCGTGGAATGCGCTGGTACGGCGTCATGACATGCTGCGGATGGTGATTGACGACAGCGGGCTGCAACGCATTCTGCCGGAGGTGCCGGAGTATCGTCTGGTGCGCCACGACCTGCGCGATCTGACGCCGCAACAGCGGCAGCAGGCGCTGGAGCGTACCCGGCAGACGCTCTCTTACCGGGTATTACCCGCCGATCGCTGGCCGTTGTTTGAACTGGTCGCCAGCGAATGGCACAGCACGCACTACCGGCTGCATATGCATCTGGATCTGCTGCTGTTTGATGTGCAGAGTTTCAAGGTGATGATGGACGACCTGGCGGCGTTCTGTCGTGGCGACAATCCGTCGCCTTTACAGATAACCTTCCGTGATTATGTTCTCGACCAGCAGGCGCAGCGGCTACAACCGGCCTGGCTCAGCTCATGGTGCTGGTGGCAGACGCTGCTGAGCAGCCTTCCCCCGGCACCGGCACTGCCGCTCTCGCCGCAGGCTGCGCAGACCCAGCCGCACTTCACCACCTGGCAGCAGAAGCTGGATGCTGAGCAGTGGGGACGACTGAAGCAGGCGTGGCAGGGCTGGGGCGTCACGCCGTCCGCCGCGCTGATGACGCTGTTCGCCGCCACGCTGTCGCGCTGGGCGCGCTGGCCGGCGTTCACCCTTAACCTGACCTTCTTTAACTGTCGTCAGGTGCATCCGCAGATGCAGCAGCTGATTGGCGATTTTACCTCGGTGCTGCTGATTGATTTTGATCTGGCCGACGACGCGCTGAGCCTGCGTGACGCCATTGAGCAGACCCAGCAGCGTTTACGGCAGCGGCTTGGCCATAGTGAGGTGAACGGCGTTGAGCTGCTGCGTGAACTGGGGCGTCTGCGCGGGCAATCCCGTCAGCCGCTGATGCCGGTGGTGTTTACCAGTATGCTCGGCATGACCCTCGACGGTCTGGCGATTGACCAGGCGATGACCAGCCTGCTGGGCGATCCGGTGCATGTGTTCACCCAGACCCCGCAGGTGTGGCTGGATCATCAGGTGATGGAAATTGACGGCGAGCTGGTGTTCAGCTGGTACTGCATGGATGAGGTGCTGGCCGATGGCACGGCAGAGGCGATGTTCAACGACTTCCACCAGCTGCTGCTGGCGGTGGCCGAAAACCCGGCGCTGATGAGTCAGACGCCGCGCCGGACGCCTGCGCCAGCTGGCCTGATGCCGCCGCGCTGGCAGACGACGATTGCCGGTCAGAGCGTCGACCTCGCGGCGCTGGAACAGGCCGCCCGCCAGCAGCCCGGCGTGACGCTCGCGGCCGCCCGCTATCACGCCGACGCCGCCGAAATCCGCGTCAGTGTCGCCGCTGCGGAACAACACTTTATCCTGGACGACTGCCCTGCCCTGACGCCGCAAAATCTGCCGCTACAGGGACTGGATGCAGCACAGCAGGCACACTTTGACGCGGTGTGGCACGGGCTGGAAACCCTGGCGCTACACGGCATTGCCATGACGCTGGTGAAACACGGTCTGTTTACCGCTGAAGGCCAGCAGTTCAGCCTGGCGGAGGTCTGGCAACGGCTGGCGGTCCTGCCGCAGTTCGAACGGCTGGTGCGCCAGTGGTTACGTGCGCTGAGCGACGCCGGATGGCTGACGCAGCAGGACGACCACTTCCTGTGCCGCCGTGCGCTGCAACAGGTGCCGCCCCCGTCGTCAGTCCCGTCATCCGCCTGGGGTGATGCGCTGACCGCCTATCTCGATCGCAGTATCGCCCGCCACAGCGAGCTGTTGCAGGGGAGCTGTTCCGCGCTGGAACTGTTCTTTGTCGATGACCATGCGGTGACCCGTTCGCTGTATGCCGATAACCCGGCGGCACGCTGCGTGGCGGAAAATGTGCGCCAGATGGTCGCCGCCCTGGTGGCTGGCGCACACCGCAAGGTGGCTGACGCACACCACGAGGCGACTGACGCACACCGCGAGGCGACTGACGCACACCGCGAGGCGGCTGACGGACAGCGCGCGGCGACTCAGGCTGACGCTGATATCTGCTGGCGGGTGCTGGAGGTGGGGGCCGGGACCGGGGCCACCACCGGTGCGGTGCTCGCCGGACTGGGCGAGCAGCGAAATCGCTACCACTACACCGACGTCTCCACCCTGTTCCTCGATGATGCCCGCACGCGCTTTGCCTCGCGGGATGATATGGACTTTGGGTTGTTCGACATTAATCAGCCGGTGGACTACGGGCAGCACCCTGCGGAAGGCTACGACCTGGTGGTGGCAGCCCAGGTGATGCACGATGCCAGTCATATCGTGCGTTCGCTGAAACGTCTTGCCAGCCTGATGAAACCCGGTGGCCGTCTGCTGCTGATTGAGGCCACACACCGCGACAGCCAGCTGCAAATGGCCAGCGTCGGCTTTATTGAGGGGCTCGGCAACTATCAGGATTACCGCCTGCTGGAAGACCGCGCCATGCTGAACCTGGCGCAGTGGCAGGAAGCCCTGCAACAGGCCGGTTTCACTGCTGAACGGGCGTGGCCGGAGCAGTCCCTCTCCCCACTGCATCAGCATGTGATTGTGGCAACGATGACGCGGGCGGCGAAAATCGACTGCGCCGCGCTCCAACAGGCGCTGCATCAGCAGTTTACCCGGCTACCTGCGGCGCTGAAGGTGGTGCAACGTGAACCGCTGGATCTGTTTACCACCGATGACAGCGCAGCGGGCGTTGAGACGCAAAGCGTCCCCACGGAGACTGACCTCACCGCCGGGGCGGAAGACGGCGCGGCGGATGAGCAGCTGATCCATGAGGTCGGGCAAATCTGGCAGTCGCTGCTTGGCAGACCGGTCAGTCAGCACACTGACTTCTTCCGCAGCGGCGGCGACAGCCTGATTGCCACCAGGGCCATCGCCCAGCTCAACCGGAAAGGCATTGCCGGGGCCAGTTTGCAGGCGCTGTTTACCCACCCGGTGCTGGCACAGTTCTGCGCCACCCTCGGCGGGCGTCGCCAGGCGGCTAATCCGGTGCTGGTGCCGCTGACAACGGCGGGTTCTCCTGCCTCCGCCCCGGTACTGGTCTGCCACGCTTCCGACGGTGGCGTGGCATCGTATCTGCCTTTCGCCCAGGCTCTGGGAGCCAGCGTCTGGGGGCTTCAGGCACCGGAGACGGTCAATGCCAAAAGCCTGGCGGCGCTGGCGGAAAGCTATCTACCGGCGCTCGACGAGTTGCCCGACGGCAGCGCCATCACCCTGGTCGGCTGGTCTTATGGTGCCAGCGTGGCCGCCCTGCTGAGCCGCCTGCTGCATCAGCGCGGCACAGCGGTGCGCCTGGTGCTGATTGATCCGGTGTGCGGCAGTGATTTCCGCATCAACTCGCTCTCGGAACTGATGGTCCTGCTGTTACAGGAACGTCAGGTTCCCCTGCCGGAAGGCTGGGCCGGGTGGACGGAAACCGGACAGATTGCCGCATTTTCCCGCTGCGCACAGGCCGCCGGACTGACCGCACGCCCGTTGAGCGCAGAGGCGGCAGAGGCCTGGCTGACACGCATCTTCCGTCTGCTCACTCTGCTGGCGCAGCATCAGCCGGAACCGGTGCTGCCTGTCCCGCTGCTGTGGATTGAAGCCAGCCAGCGCCCGCCGCACTGGAGCAAGCCTGAACAGCAGTGGGCAGAGTGGAAACAACAATCCCGGTGTCATGTGGTGTCTGCCACACACTGGCAACTTATGGACCAGCCGGAACTGGCCGGCGAGCTGGCCTTGCTGGTCAGGCAGTGGTCAGAGACATCCTGTAAGGAGGAGAAGCAATGAAGCCGGTTGCGCTGAACAAAAACCGCCGGGTATTAGTCGCCGGAGCCAAATTTGGCGAGGTCTACCTGAATGCCTTTATGCAGCCGCAGGCCGGACTGGAGCTGGCCGGACTCTACGCCAGAGGCAGTCGCCGCGCCCAGCAGCTGGCGCAGGCTTTTGGCATCCCGCTGTGGACCTCGCCGGAGCAGATCCCGGACGATATCGACATCGCCTGCGTGGTGATCCGCTCGACGGTTGCCCAGGGAGAAGGCAGCCAGATTGCGGCGGAATTGCTGCAACGGGGCATTCATGTGTTGCAGGAGCATCCGTTGCTCCCGGAGGATATTGCCCGCCTGCAGGCGGTGGCACAGCAACGCAATCTGTTTTACCGGGTCAACAATTTTTACTGCCATCTGCCAGCCGGTCGCAGCTGGATTGAAAACGCACGGCGCGTCACCGGGCTGTTGCAGGGCCAGCGGCCCGCCACCGTCCATCTGGCCACCAGCCGCCAGCTGCTCTGCTCAACGCTGGATCTGCTGTTGCAGGCCTGCGGCATCACTGACGCCAGCCAGGTGGGTATCGAGGTGGCCCGGCACACGGGCGGGGATTTTGTCAGCGTCGGCTTACAGCTTGGGGAAGCAACCCACGCCACGCTGCACCTGCAATCGTATCTTGATCCCGCCGACCCCGACATGTTCAGTCTGGTGATGCATCAGGCCACGCTGTTCTGGCCCGCCGGTTATCTGACGCTGGCATCCAGTCACGGTCCGGTGGTGTGGACCGGGGCATTTCACGATCCGCTGCATCATAACCGCGAACGTACGCTCTACCGCTACGCCCCAGAGGTCGCCAGCTATCAGCAGCCTGTCTCCCGGCTGTTGCATCAGCCTGGCGGCAGCTGGCGTGAGTTTTTCGAAGTGGATGCCGCTGCCGCCACCGGCGAGGTGTTACAGGCACTGCGTGGCGCACTGGATGGCGAACCCCTGCCTGCCGCCTTTGACGCCAGCTATCAGCTGTCGCTGGCCCGGCTGTGGTTGGAGATTGTGCAGGCGATGCCGCCGGTGACTGAACGGCAGCTGACGCCGCC
>NZ_JFHN01000030.1 GCF_000590885.1 Erwinia mallotivora | reverse complement strand
GTCTGCCCGCCGGTACCAGCATGTCACTGGCGGTATGGCCGGGGCGCGATCACCGGATGAGAGAAACCTGTGCCACCAGCATCGATGCCCTTGCCGACGATCTGCTGCAACAGCCCTGCTTCACTCAATGGCCGCCACGGCAGCTGATTATTGTCGGCCACAGTATGGGCGCGCAGGTGGCATTTGCCGCCTGTCGTCGGCTGGAGCAGCGCAACACGCCGCCGCGTGGGCTGGTGCTGTCCGGCTGCCATGCCCCGCATCTTCGCGGACGTCGTCCCATCAGCCACCTTGCCGACGCGGAGTTTATCGCCCAACTGGTGGCGATGGGCGGCTGTGCGCAGGAGCTGATCGATGAGCCGACATTGTGGCCGGTTTTCATGCCGATGCTGCGGGCGGATTTTACCGCCACCGAGGCCTGGCATGACCCCCGGCTGCCGCAACCCGCTGAGCGGTTGCAGACGCCTACGCTTCTGGTGTGCGGCAGCGCGGATGCGGAAGCCAGCGCAAACGAGGTCGCGGCCTGGCAGGCGTGGCTGCGCTGTCACCACGGCCCGGTTTCCGTGGCGGGTGACCATTTTTATATCACGCGGCGTCCCGCCGCATTTCTTGAACACATCAGGCGCTGCTTTGATACGGGCGATTCACATGCGGATGCATGCACTTTCAGGTAAGGAACAGAGTCATGAGCGACATCGCGGTTTCCTCTCTCCCTCAGACCACCCAGGCAGTTCCCCTTGGGCGCTGTCTGGCACGCTGGGCACAACAATATGGTTCGCGCACGGCGCTGGTGGATGAACATCAGCAGCGCCTCTCTTATCAGCAACTGCATCAACGCAGCGAGGCGATTGCCGCCGGTCTGTATGCTGCCGGGCTACGCGCGGGCGATCCGGCGATGGTACAGATGCCCAACACGCCGGGATTCTTTCTGGTGTTCTTCGCCCTGCTGCGGCTGGGGGCCATCCCGGTGATGGCGATGCCAAACCAGCGCGAACAGGATATTGCTGCGTTAAGCGCGCTGGCATCGCCGGTGGCGCTGTTTATTCCTGACGGCGAAGAGTGGCTGGAAATCGCCACCCGGATGCGGCAGCAACACCCCTCGCTGCGGCTGATTGTCACCGACGGTGCGGGCAGCGATACGGAGCCATCGGTGCTGAGCCTCGCGGAACTGGACGGCACGGCCTGTCCCTGGCCGCAGCCCGCGCCGGAGGATACCGCGCTGCTGCTGCTTTCCGGCGGCACCACCGGCACGCCCAAGCTGATCCCCCGCACGCACGGTGACTATTTCTACAACTTCACCGCCTCTGCCCGGGTGTGTGGATTTGACAGCAGCACGGTCTTTCTGGCGGTGCTGCCCGCCGCGCACAATTTTACCCTCGCCTCGCCCGGCGTACTGGGGGCCTGGCAGTGCGGCGCAACCGTGGTCACCACCACCTCGGCCAGCTGTGATGAGGCGATGCCGCTGATTGCACAGCAACGCGTCACCCATGTGGCGCTGGTGCCGCCGCTGGCTAAGCTGTGGGTGGAAGGACGGGAATGGGAAGACAGCGACCTTTCCAGCCTGCGGGTGGTGCAGGTTGGCGGCGCACGGCTGGAGGCCGGACTGGCACAACAGCTGATAACCGTGCTCGGCTGCCAGCTGCAACAGGTGTTCGGTATGGCTGAAGGGTTGCTGTGCTATACCCGGCTGGACGATACACCGGATGCCATCATACATACCCAGGGACGCCCGCTGTCGCCGCAGGATGAGATTCGTATTGTGGATGAAGATGGCCGTGAGGTGGCAGAGGGCAAAACCGGTCAGCTGTTGACGCGCGGGCCTTACACCATTCGCGGCTATTTTCGCGCCCCGGAGCACAACGCGACGGCCTTCACCGCTGACGGGTTTTACTGTTCCGGCGACCTGGTGCGTCGCGACCCGCAGGGCAATCTGATTGTCGAAGGGCGCATTAAAGAGCAGATCAACCGCGCCGGAGAAAAAATTTCCGCCGCCGAGGTGGAGGAAGCGATTAGCGCACTGCACGGCGTGCATGCTGCGGTGGCGGTCGGCGTGCCGGATTCGCTGACCGGCGAACGCATCTGTGTCTTTATTAACAGCGGGGAACAGCACCTTGATCCGGCGCAGATCAAAGCAGAGCTGCGCCAACGGGGTATCAGCCACTATAAAATTCCCGATCAGATTGAACGCATCGCGGAATGGCCGCTGACGGCAGCGAGAAAAATCGATAAGCGTCGGCTGGTGGCGCTCGCCGTGCAGCGCGCAGCCACGCCCGCTCACCTTCAGCATTATCAGTCAACCCTGCTGGCACTCAGTGAACCGCCGTTCCAGATGGCGGTGAAGCTGGCCGGGCATCTGCGGCAGCAAAATCATACCTTCACGCTGTATGAACGCCACGGCGAGTGGGCGCTGGGGATCGGCGCGGTGATGGACATCACCGTCGGGGCCAACGGCGCGGTGCAACGCAGCGATGGCGGGCACTGGCAGGCCGCCTCTGTCGCCACAGGTATTGAACAGGCGCTGGCGACGGTGCCTTACAGCGGCTGGCGGGCCTATGGTCGCGCCGATTTTGAGCTGTCGTATCTCACCTGCGGTGTGGCACCGCGTCAGCCGTCGGCAACCGTTATGCGCCTCACGCTTCCCCGCTACGAGATCCGCCTGCGCCCCGGGACGGCGGATCTGCGTGCGCTGAATGACGAAGATTCAGCCTGGCTGGCCGCGCTGCTGGCGGAAGCCCGACAACAGCCGCTGCCCGCCTGTAGCATCCCGCTGAGCGTTGATGTACGCGCCGAGGGACAGCAGATGTACCAGCAACAGGTGGCGTCAGCGCTAGGTGATATGCAGCAGGGGCTTTATCAGAAGGTGATCCTCTCGCGCTGTGCCGAGCTGAAGATGCCGCTGGATATGGTGGCGAGCTACTACGCCGGTCGGCAGTTCAATACGCCAGCCCGTTCATTCCTGTTGCAACAGCCGGGCGAGCAGGCCTATGGCTTCAGCCCGGAAATTGTGGTGGCGGTGGATGCCAGCCGCCGGGTGACCACGCAACCGCTGGCGGGCACCCGCGCGCTGACCGCCGATGCCGCCGCAAATGCCGCGCTGCGCCAGCAGTTACTCTGTGACAATAAGGAGATTGCGGAACATGCGGTGTCGGTGAGGCTGGCAACCGAAGAGATGGAGCAGGTTTGTCGGGCAGGCAGCGTGACGGTAAACGGCTTTATGCAGGTGCTGGAACGCGGTAGCGTTCAACATCTGGCTTCGCAGGTCAGCGGCGTGCTGGCGGATGATGCCTCGCCCTGGCAGGCGTTTACCACGCTGTTCCCGGCGGTCACCGCATCCGGTATTCCCAAGCAGGCGGCGCTGGAGAGTATTCGCCGCTATGAGCAGGAAAAGCGCGGGCTGTACAGTGGCTGCGTGCTGATCGCCGACTGTGACGGATCGCTGGACGCCGCGCTGGTGCTGCGTTCCGCTTATGGTGATGGCGATCGTTACTGGCTGCGCGCCGGAGCCGGACTGGTGGCGCAATCAACGCCAGAGCGGGAATGGGAGGAGACCAGTGAAAAACTGAGTTCCGTAGCACCCTGGCTGTTCGCCGCAGAGATAACGGTGTGAGGAAAGGGTTTGCAGCGAGGATGCCGTGGTTTAACCCGGATGCTCGCTGACCAACCCGGCAACAGTGCGGCTGCCGTCGCTGAATACGGCAGCCGTCTGCGCTGGGTTACGCCAGCTGCTGGCCGTTACTGGCGATCACCTGCTGATACCAGTAAAAGGATTTCTTTTTATACCTGTCGCCGCTGCCGGACATGTTGTCGTCCAGATCGACATAAATAAAGCCGTAGCGCTTGCTCATCTCCCCGGTGGACATGCTGACCAGATCGATACAGCCCCAAGGCGTGTACCCCATCAGCTCCACGCCATCGTCAATGGCGTCGGCCATCGCCAGGATATGCTGTCGCAGGTAGTTGATCCGATAGTCATCAGCAATGTTAAAGTCAGCATCCGGCTTATCCACCGCGCCCAGACCGTTTTCCACGATAAACAGCGGTTTCTGATAGCGGTCATACAGCTGGTTCAACGCAATACGCAGCCCGGTCGGGTCGATTTCCCAGCCCCAGTCGCTGGCCTCCAGGAAGGGGTTGCGCGCGCCGCCCAGAAGATTGCCCTGCGCCTCATCGGTCGGCTGGCTTTTGTTTACCGTGGTGGACATTTAGTAGCTGAAGCCGATGTAGTCCACCGTGTTTTCCGCCATCAGTTGCAGGTCGCCAGGCTGAATATCCAGCTTCACCCCCAGTGACTGCCACAGGCTTTGCGCATAGTAGGGATATCTGCCGCCCGCCTGCACGTCCGCGCAGTAGAAATTAAACGCCTGATTCTGCTTCAGCGTCGCCAGCTGGTTGAGCGGATTACAGTCGTAAGCGTAGGCGGTGGCATAGAGGATCATGCAGCCGATGCGGATCTGCGGATTGATCTGATGGGCCATTTTTACCGCCATGCTGCTGGCAACAAACTGGTTGTGCCACGCCTGGTACTTCGCCTGTGCCTCCAGCGCGCCGGTTTTGACCGTCAGGCTCTGACTCATCATCGGGAAATGCGCCGCGCTGTTGATTTCGTTGAAGGTCATCCAGTATTTCACCTGCTGCCCGTAGCGCGTCAGCAGCGTTTCAGCAAAACGGGCAAAGTGCCCGATCACCTCGCGGTTTTTCCAGCCGCCGAAAGCTTTCGCCAGATGCAGCGGCATTTCGTAGTGAGAAATAGTGATCACCGGCTCAATACCGTGGTCACGACAGGTGGCAATCACCCGATCGTAGTGGCGCAGGCCCGCCTCATTGGGCTGCTGTTCGACGCCGTTCGGATAGATACGGCTCCAGGCAATGGAGAAGCGATAGCATTTGAAGCCCATCTCTGCGAAGAGCGCAATATCCTCGCCAAAGCGGTGATAGTGGTCGATCGCCTGATGATTGGGATAGGTGTAATGTTCCGGCTCCAGGGTAAAGTCAAAATCTGCTGAGGCCACGATCTTCAGCCGTGATTTGCCGCCGGGGATGGTATCGACAATCGACAGCCCTTTGCCATCCTCGTCATAAGCCCCTTCAACCTGATTGGCGGCGGTGGCACCGCCCCACATAAAACCTTCGGGAAAACGTTGTTTCATAACCACTCCTGTCTTAAATCCTGTTTAATCAGCGTGTCGTCGGTAACCCGACACCTCCCGAACCGGTGATTGTAAAGCAAACTGGCAACAGATTATCCGCCAGCGATCAAGCTGCGGGCATCTCACTTAACGGGCATCCTCATCTGGCCAGATGCCCGCGCCATAAAACGGCTGAACGGCTCGCTGTGCACGCCTGCCCTTTTCAGCCCTGCGGTTGCAGGCCTAAAACCTGCAACAGGGTATTGAGTTTGTTGCCGGTTTCGTGCCATTCGGCTTCGGGTGAGGACGCCGGAACGATGCCCGCACCGGCAAACAGCCGGATATGCCGGCCTGCCAGGGTAGCGCAACGAATGGTCACCACCCACTCACCGTTGCCTTCTTCGTCGCACCAGCCGACCATGCCGCCAAACAGTTTCCGCTCAAAGGGTTCCAGCCGGGCAATCCACTGCCGGGCCGCCGCATGGGGGTAACCGCTTAATGCAGGCGTCGGATGCAGCAGGCAGGCCAGCGACAGCGCGGTTTCCTGCGGCGAACGCACTTCACCCTCAATCGGCGTGGCCAGATGCCACAGGGTCGGGGTGGAGACAAGCTGCGGCTGCTGCGCGATGGCGAACGCGGTACTGCGCGGCTGAAGCAACTGCTGCATCGCCCGGGTCACCAGTTGATGTTCGTGACGGTCTTTCTGCGATTGCATCAGCTGCCTGCCAGTCGCCTCATCCCGTTCCGGGCTGTGCCTATCGCGACGGGCCGTACCGGCCAGCGGCAGCGAGGAGAAATGCTCAGCGGATTTACGTAGTAGCAGCTCCGGGCTGGCCCCCAGCAGGGTACTGCCATCGGCCAGCGGCAGGTAAAAATGGTAGCCGTCGGGGTTCTGCGCCATCAGCCGGTTGAGGATCTGCTCAGGCCGCACCGGCTGCGCGGTGGTGATATCGAGCAGTCGCGACAGCACCACTTTCTCCAGGCCGGGACGGGCGGTGGCGGAGATCGCCTGCGCCACCATCGCCATAAACGGCGCTTTCTCCGGTAGCGCACGGCAGGCGGTGATTTCAGGCGCTGGCAGGCCATCGATTTGCGGTGAACATGGCTGGCGGCTGAAGAACCGGGTCTGCCGGGGAATAAACAGTGCCGATGGCTGCCGGGTATCGAAGGGGACTGCGCCCACCAGCAGAGGACGGGCAATACCTGCCTGTCTGGCGGCAGTAAAGGCAGCGCGCACTGCCTGCTGAAACGTCCCATGCAGGTCATCCCCCTGCCAGGCGGGGGTTGTCACGCTGATAAATCGTCCTTCCGCGCTGAGGCTTTTCCACGGTGAGGTAAAGAAGAAACTCTGGCTGGCGGTTGCAACGGATAAGCATCGCGCGTCTGCCGCGATGTCTGTCTCCATGAAGGCCTCCCGTAATGGTTAACTATTATCGCTGCGGGCGACCACGCCGCCAGCAACGCCCATCGACACGCTTAATCCGCCATGGGGTGCCTGGTTCGCCCGGCTGCAGGCCGGATTTGGCCGGGCAGCGGCACTCTGCCAGGCAGGCATCAGGCGGCCGGTTTAAGATATTTCCACAGCCAGCGCCGGCTGGTCATCCGGCGGTAAAAGAAGGCACCGCGAATGATCCAGTCGAGGAACATCCCCAGCCAGATGCCCACCACGCCAAATCCCAGTACCACCCCAAGCAGGTAGCCGAAAACAATACGGCCTCCCCACATGCCCAGCATGGATACCCACATGGTGAAGCGGGCATCCCGCGCGCCCTTCAGTCCGGCGGGAAGCACCCAGGAGGCCGCCCAGAACGGCATAAAGGCGGCATTCATCCAGATGAGTATCTTCACCACGTGGATAACATCCTCCTCGCGGGTATAGAAAGCGGCCAACACGCCAGCTAAAGGCACAGAGAGCAGCGCCAGGAAACAGAGGCCAATTGATGACAGCCAGAAGATATGCCGCAGCTGGCGTTCAGGCTGACCGAGCTGACCTTTCCCCAGTCGGGTGCCGACGATGATGGTGGCGGCAGAACCCAGGGCGTTACCCGGCAGGTTAATCATTGAGGCAATGGAAAAGGCGATGAAATTCCCGGCGATCACATCGGTTCCCATACCGGCGACGAACACCTGAGTGAGTAATTTGCCGCCGTTGAACAGCACCGATTCAACGCTGGCAGGCACCCCGATACCCAGCACCTCCATCAGAATGCTGGTATTCAGCCGCGAAAAGTAGCTGCGCAGGGTAATTTTCAGCTGCGGGTTGAACCCAATCATCAGCACGTAAATCACCGCCGCCGCACCGACATAGCGTGACAGCGTCAGCCCCAGCCCGGCTCCGGCAAAACCCATCCCCTTCCAGCCAAAGCAGCCGTAAATCAGCGCGGTGCTGAAAATAATATTCAGGATATTCATGCCGCCATTGATCAGCATCGGGATTTTCGTATTGCCCGCACCACGCAGCGCGCCGCAACCAATCAGCGCGATGGCCGCCGCCGGATAACTCCAGGCGGTAATATTGAGGTAAATCAGCGCCAGCGCTTTGACTTTCGGTTCAGCACTGCCCGCAATCAGGTCGATAATCTGCTCACCAAAAAACTCAATGCCCGTCGCCAGCAGAATGGCAAACAGTGTCATCAGCACCAGCGACTGCCGGGCCGCCGCCTGCGCCCGTTCGCGGTTAAGCTTGCCCAGACTGAATGCCACCACGACGGTGGTGCCGAGATCAATGGCGGCAAAGAAGGAGATAATGACGATATTAAAGCTGTCGGCCAGCCCGACACCGGCCATCGCCTCTTTACCCAGCCAGCTCACCAGAAAGGTGCTGAGCACCCCCATCAGCAGGACGCAAAGGTTTTCAAAAAAAATCGGCACCGCCAGGGGCGTGATCTCACGCCAGAACAAAACCCGCGAGGAGTGTCTTTTTGGATACCATGCCGAATGCCTGATTGCCTGATGCAGAGTCACTCTGAAGTTTTGCAAGATCATTCCAGTCAGAAAAGAGGAAAGTGATGAGAGGGCTAAGGCAAATGATGGTTAAAGCCTGCGGAATATGCAAAGGCTTTTTCGTGATTTTCTCGCCGCATGGCGAACGCCGTGCATTACTTCGATCCAGAGAAAATTGGGATGGCTGAACGCGCTACCACTCAGCAGGGGTTGACTTCAGAGAGGGGGAGAGGCTGATTCTCAGGCTGGCTGTCATCGGCTGAAATAAACGAAGGGCGATGACCGCCCTCCGTTGTCGCACTGTCAGTGTGCTTTTGGCTCGCCCATCGCCTTCAGTTTTTTCGACAGGTCGCGGCGCTCTTTCGACAGATCGGCGTTTTTGATGATGTAGTCATCGACGCGGTCTTCATAGTCACTGCGCATACTGCTGATAATTTCCTGAATGGCTTCGATGCTCATGCCGGGCTTGATGTACTCGCTCAGGTTGTCCAGCAGCAGGACACGTTTCTGGTTATCGCGGATCTTTTTCTCGTTGTCGTGGATTTCGCGTTGCAGCTTATTCTTACGGCGAAACATGCGGACGAACTCCAGCACGTCCTGAAATGATTGCTTTGCATTTTCCATGGAGACACCTTTTATTCAGGCCTGCTTGTACAGGCGTTGTTATCGTCGCTCTTAGCTTAACGGCTTACCGCAGCCAGGAGCAATATCGAGTCGGACTGCCGCTATCTTAGCGCGAAGCGGCTTCGCCCGCAGTAAGTTATGCAAATCATTTATTTACGCAGGGCCAGCCGGATAAGATCGGACAGCCTTTCCAGCTGCCCGGCCATCTCCAGATTCAGCCAGACATAGCCGTGGATGGGGGTCTCCACCAGCTCATCATCGCTGGATTCTTTGATAAGTTGCCGCAGTTCACGGCTGATATCCGCCAGCACCGCGCCGTTTGCGGCGATGTTATCGGTATTGCCATCAATCACCGCGGCCGACAGCGCCCGCAGGGTGCTCTCGGTCATCTGTTGGGTACGCCGCAGCGTCGGGGCATGTAGCATAATCAGATGACTCTGCCGTGAAGCCCAGCAGGCGTTGATCATCAGCTCCAGCGTGCAGACCAGGTTACGGTTCAGGGTCTGAATACCCTCAAACACCGAACGCGGCGTGCGGGTCTCTTTACTGGAAGGTTCAATCAGCGCGCGCATCTTCACCACGCCGGTCAGCAGACGCTGTAATGGCCGGTTCAGACGTGGTTTTTCCACCAGATTCGGTGAAAAACCGGCATGATAAATTTTTGCCGTCTCCAGCAGAGAATCAGACAGCTTGATTCGCCAGTGGATCCAGGCTTTCTGCGGGAAGATGCTGGTAAACAGTAACGCCAGCAGCGAGCCAAGCACCACATCCCCACCCCGCCACAGCGCGGTGTTCATGTCACCCGGCGGCGCACCACAAATCACCGCCAGCGTGATCCCGATCAGCAACGCCATATACGGATGTTTACCCAGGGTCAGAAACCCGCAGATAAACATCACCACCGTGCACCAGAGCAGCATGACGGGCAGCGAGAATAACTCCAGCTTCAGCGCGATCAGACCAGAAACGGAACCAAATACGGTGCCACCGATGCGCTGTACGGCGCGCGGCAGCACGTTCCCCCAGGATGATACCGGCCCCATCACCACCACCAGGGTGATCAGCGGCCAGGTGCCTTCCGGGATGTGCAGCAGGCGCACCAGCAAAAAAGTCAGCACAAACGCCAGCGCAATGCGAATGCCATGCACGATGCGATAGTTGCGATAAAGCGTGAATTCGAGGGCCGTCAGCGGCTTGTCGGGGCGCAAAGCACTCTCCTGAGCTAGTTAACCGCCGCGATCATACCCTATAAAATTTCCGGAAGATTGATCCCAGTTATCTGAAAAATGGTTGCCGGAAAATAAATGACGCGCTCTCAGGCTATGGTTTTATGCCAGCGCCTGTCACTCCGTTGAAAAAGCGCGGATGGGTCTTCTGCATAGTTACCTGATGTAACAAATTTTCTTCCGTCGGGTTGTCTGAAGGGTTGGGGACAGAAAACGAGTACGTCGCCAGACATGACGACTGAGTGCAGTAACAATTTATCGCTCTGACGACCAGAAGGCTTTCTCTTTATTGAACAGGCTGATTACTCTCATCAACTAAAGCTTCAGGCAATCTGGCTGAACCGGCATAATTTCAGACGGAAATTAATGCATTCAGCTGGCAGAAATAACCGCAGGCAGGCGGAGAAAAAGCGTGTTTTTCTGTGTGGTTGAAGGAGTAAACACGTGATGAAGATAAAACTGTTTTGCAGCAGCAGACAAAGCATGAACCATCACTGCTCTTACTCCAATATTCTCAGCTACCCGATGAATGCGCATAATCGCATCATGCAGCAGGTCTGCACCCAGGCCTGTACCGTGGAAACTCACATCAACTGCCAGACGCGCCAGAATGATAACAGGGATGGGATCAGGCATATTTCGTCTTATACCCCCGGTAGCAACGGCATGAGTCACGCTACCAGTCGCTAAAGAATAGAAACCCACCACCTCAGAACATTGTTCCCTGCATATAACAAAGGTCCTGGTAACAAAGGTCCTGGCCGCACCACCAGACTGATTTTTTAATCCCCGGTTTTTGAGCCACTCATCCAGCGAATCTTCTCCACAGTTAAATGCTGAAAGAATATGTGAAGAATCCAACGGGGTTGGTGCTGTTACTTTTCCCACTGAGGTTTTCTCGCCATTAATGCATCTAATGCCGGATTTGCAGTAACGGGCGCATCGAGCATAGCGATAAATTCCGCATATTGATCATCATTGAGATTAAATGTCCGTCGATCAAGAATGACGTTTTCAGCTGCCTGGCAGGCCATCTCAAGAATAAAGTCGGTGCGTGACTTGTGGAGAATGTCTGCCGCTGTATCGATCAGTGCCCTCTGAGCTTCTTTGGCACGAATATTAAGCTGAACATTAGATTTCACCGGGCACTCCTTGTATAGCAATTAATATACGTAGTCTACACCCTGCATGTAGCAAACGCTATACAGATTCAACTCTTTCGCTTTAAGGAATGAATTCAATTAAATGAATTAACTGACAGAGCGAATGGTACAGGGCACTTTCGATTCGCAGTAAAAGTGCCATTTCGTCAGCAGGATGCAGCAAAGCCTGTGCTACGCAGGCAGATAACGTGCCAGCCAGTGATAAAGCCCCATTCCTGCCAGCATCGCCAGCACGAACAGCGCCCCCTTCGTTACGCCGCTGGCCAGCAGGATCAGCGCCGGACCCGGACAGATCGCCGCCAGGCCCCAGCCGGTGCCAAACAGCAGCGCACCCGCAATCAGACGCCAGTCCGGCCGCACGGCAACCGGAAGATTCATGCTGCCGCCGAGAACCGGCCGCCCCCGCCTGGCCGCCAGACGAAAAGCGGTCAATCCAACCACTACCGCCCCAGCCATTACCAGCGCCAGGGACGGGTCCCATAACCGGGTAATGTCCAGAAAACCCAGTACCTTCGCCGGATTCGCCATCCCGCTGATAATCAGCCCGCAGCCAAACAACAGCCCGCAAAGCAGGGAAACAAGCATTTTCATTCTGCCTCCTGTTTAAGGCATGAAACCAACCACCAGCATCGCCGTCGCCATAAAAATCAGCGTGGCGACCAGCGAACGTAATGAGAGTCGGGACAGGCCGCAGACGCCGTGACCGCTGGTACAGCCCGAACCCAGTCTTGTACCAACGCCAACCAGCAGTCCGGCCACCATCAATCGTCCCCATGAGGTGTTAACCGTGATCTCCGGCAGGGTGGCAAACAACGAAAAAACTACCGGGGCCAGCAGAACGCCCGCCAGGAAGGCGATACGCCACTGTTGTTCTGACCACGAAGCGGGGAGTAAGCCGCCGATAATGCCGCTGATGCCCATGATGCGCCCGCAAAAAATAATCAGTATCCCGGCGGCAGCGCCAATCAGGATGCCCCCGGCCACACTGTGAAACGGCGTGAAGTGTTGCAGATCGATAACCATCTGTCAGGCTTCCCGCCGGAAACGATTGAGGGGAATTTTCAGGTAGCGCTCACCATCGGCTTCGGGGTCAGGAAGTTCACCGCCGCGGATATTAATCTGCAACGCCATCAGCATTAAGTCCGGCAGAGGCAAGGTGGCATCACGCTGTTCACGACGGGCAATAAAGCTGGCCTCGTTCTGACCAGCCAGCCAGGGATTGCTGCTCAGTTGCTGTGAAAGGGTACTTTCACACTGCATCTCGCGCCCGCCGGGACGGTAATCATGCCCGGTGAACAGGCGGGTATGCTGCGGCAGTTGCAGAATACGCTGCACGGATTGCCATAAGGCGGCAGCGCTGCCGCCGGGAAAGTCCGTTCTGGCCGTGCCGCTGTCCGGCATAAACAGGGTATCGTGAATAAAAGCACAGTCCGCAATATGGTAAGTCACCGAGGCCAGAGTATGACCGGGTGAAAGCAGCACTTCCGCCCGCAGATTACCAATATAAAACGGGTCGCCATCGCTGAATAAAGCATCCCACAGGGTGTGAGGTTCAGGAATATCGCTCAGGTGATAAAGCTTTTGCCACAGTGCCTGCACCTCGGTCACTTTTTCGCCGATGCCTTTCAGCGCACCGGTTTGT
The DNA here is from genome assembly GCF_000590885.1 of Erwinia mallotivora. Lineage (GTDB taxonomy): Bacteria > Pseudomonadota > Gammaproteobacteria > Enterobacterales > Enterobacteriaceae > Erwinia > Erwinia mallotivora. Next base: position 7,994 of record NZ_JFHN01000030.1, on the reverse strand, counting down.
TGCGCCAGCCAGGCGGCGGCGGAGAAGTGATCGGCATGGGGATGGGTATCCAGTACCCAGGAAACCCGCCACTGCCGCTGTGCAATAAAATCCAGTATGCGCTGCGCCTGTTGATATGACACGCTGGCGCTGTTGCGATCGAAATCAAGCACCGGGTCAATAATCGCGCAACGCCGGGCTGCCGCATCGGCAATCACATACTGAAGGCTGCCGCTTTCCGGCTCGTAGAAAGGGTGTACTTCCGCCTGCGCCTCTGTTTTACCAATCCCGCCGTACCACGCCAGCGCCCGCTCCGCATCCCCCCCCGACTGCTGACAGCGTTGCCGGAAGCGGCCTTCGTCGATCTGCCCGGTGTGCAGTTGATAGAGTAAAAAAAGGCTGGCGGAGCGCGCGCCACTGCGGCAGTGAGCCAGGGTTTTCTTGTCCTGCCTGAGCAGATGGTGGAAGGCAAAGACATCATCAAGCGTCAGGGAGTCCCAGTTGAAAGGTAATGAGACATACTCCATGCCCGACTGCCGCACCAGCGCGCGCTCCTGCTGATGACTGAGTGGACTCTGCTCTTCATCTTCGGGACGATTGTTGATCACGCGCTGGTAGCCCTGTTGCTTCAGCCACGCAATATCATCAGCATTCAGCGCCCCGGCAAACGAAAGCTGTTGATTGTTTTCTCGGATATCCATCTTCGGTTCCTGTTATCTGCACAAATTGAGACTTTGCAAAGGCTTCATCCCACAGAGAAAGCCGTCAGGCGAACGCAGCAACGCACAGCGGCGGGCAAAGAAGTTCGCTAATGGATGAGGCCCTGCAAAATCATGTAACTGGCCATCAACAGCAGCATCACCGAAAAGAGCGTGTTGATGGTTTTTTCATTTTTTTTCAGCCGGTTGGCAAATGTCACCCCCAGCATGCCACCCGGCAGGCCGCCGACAATAAGCCAGACCGTCAGCGAAACAGAGATCTTACCTGCCAGCGCGTAACTGACGCTGGTTGCCATTCCCATGGCAAAAACCACCATCAGCGATGTGGCTATCGCACTGACCAGAGAGAGACGAAAAAACCAGACCAGCAGCGGCACCACCAAAAAACCGCCACCGATCCCCAGCAAACCCGCCATCACCCCGGTCCCGGCAACGCCAGACCAGACCAACGCGGGCGGGAAGGTGATGACATCTGCGGCTCCGGGGTGGGTGCAGGTACGATTTTTTCTCAGCATCACGCTGGCAATCACCAGCATCAGTAATGCAAAGGGGATCAGCAGGTAATGCCCGTCGATGGCTTTCCCCAACGCCGCCCCCGTCAGCGCCCCCAGCACGGCAACAGATGAGACGCCCAGCCCTTTTGCCCAGGCAACATGGCCTTTACGGGCATGAGCACAGAGGTTAAACAGTGCACTGATGGCAACCGCCATTGCGCTGGTGCCAATAACCTTATGAATATCGGGTATTTTCACCACATACAGTAACAGGGGAACGCATATGACCGAGCCTCCCCCGCCGGTCAGCGCCAGAAGAAAGCCAACCATTGCCCCCGTAGCAATTAACAGGATGATGCTGTGTGAGGATAAACAGATAATTTCCTGCATGATGACATCCATTCCTGCCGCATGAGTGGAAGGATTTAAATACGGCTAAAATAATCTGTCAACGACTTATTCTTTTTGGCTATTATATATAGCAAAAAGTTATCATATTATTTTTTTATAACTTTAAATTCTATGTAAATACTTTTTCACCAGGCCGGGATCTACTATGTTGAAAAATAATATGGAGACCTGCATGAATATAAACCATGAAAACCGACCTCCTCACCTGGTGGTGATTGGTGGCGGCAGCGCTGGGATCAGCCTTATCGCCAGTCTGAAAAAGAGAATAAAAAATATAGCCATTACGCTGATCGAACCGGCTGAATATCATTATTATCAGCCAGCCTGGACACTGGTCGGCGGTGGCGCTTTCGATATAAGAAAAACCCGAAGAGAAATGAAATCAGTTATTCCGGATAATGTTATCTGGCTTAAAGATAAAGTTATCCGGGTGGCGGCTGAAGATAAATATATTGAGACAGAAAACGGTAAAAAGCTCGATTATGATTATCTGGTCGTTGCCTGCGGCCTGACACTCCGCTGGGACAAAATAGCCGGGCTTGAGGAGACGCTGGGGCGCAATGGCGTCACCTCCAACTACCGTTATAACCTGGCAAGCTATACCTGGCAGTTGGTAAAGGAATTACGGCAGGGAAATGCGGTCTTTTGTCAGCCACCCGTCCCCATCAAATGTGCCGGTGCTCCCCAGAAAGCGCTTTATCTCTCCTGCGATCACTGGCGGCGCCAGGGCTGTCTTGAAAAGATTAACGTCAGTTTCTGTCTTGCCGGACAGGCGATTTTTGGCGTGCCTGAGTTTGTTCCCCCGCTGAAACGCTATCTGGCTAAGTATCGGGCGGCGGTCCATTTCCAACACAATCTGATTCGGGTTGACGGTGAACGCCGCCAGGCCACCTTTTCTCTTACCGGTGAAGGCCAGCAGGCGCAGGAAGTGACGCTGCCTTTTGATATGCTCCATGTGGTGCCGCCACAAAGTGCGCCGGATTTTATCGCCCACAGCGGTCTGGCTGATGCGGCTGGCTGGTGTGATGTGGATAAATACCGTCTGCAACACCCTCGCTGGCCTGAAATTTTTGCCGTGGGCGACTGCTGTGGCACACCTAATGCCAAAACGGCGGCGGCGGCACGCAAACAGGTGGTGGTGGTGGCAGAAAATCTTGCGGCCCTGCTTAACCACCACCCACTCCGGTCACAGTACGATGGCTATGGCTCATGCCCGCTGACCGTTGAAAAAGGCAAAGTGGTGCTGGCAGAGTTTGGCTATGAAAACAGGTTATTACCCACCTTCCCTTTCCTCGATTCGTCACGGCCCGGCAGATTGGCCTGGTGGCTCAAAGCCTGGTTTCTGCCACGATTTTACTGGCGTGGAATGCTGCGTGGAGTGGAATGGTTTGCCCGCAGCCAGCCTGACAACAAAAAATAACGCTGGCGGCTCGTTCTGCCAGCATCGCTAAAGGGATGATGTCATCCGTTAAGCCAGCAAAGGCGACCCCAACGGGCCGCCGACCACTTAAAATTTCCGGCTGAAATAGTCTTTAATCCGGGTGATGATCCCTGCCTGCGCCACCTCATTCAGGGTGACCAGCGGATAAGAAGCCACCGGCTTATCGCCGTCAACCAGTTGGATGGTCCCGACCTGCTGATGCAGCTTAAGCGGGGCCTGCAAATCCTTGCTGTCGATAACGTACTTCGCTTTAATTCTTTTCACCGCGTCACGCGGCAGTGCGAGATAAACATCTTTATCACTGCCCACCGCCACCTGATGAGGATTGCCATACCAGACGTTTTCATGGCCAATCTCTTTTCCGGCATGGAACAGCTGAATAGTGTCGAAATTATTCTGCCCCCATACCAGCAGCTTCCGCGCCTGCTCTTCACGACCTTTGGCGCTTTTTCCGCCCATGATCACCGCGATCAGACGACGCTGACCATCAACGCTGGAGGCAATAATGTTAAAACCGGCCGTTTCCGTGTGCCCGGTTTTCAGTCCATCAACGTGCAGCGTTTTATCCCACAGCAGGCCGTTACGATTCTGCTGAGTGATACCGTTCCAGGTCAGGGATTTCTCACTGTACATCTGATAGAAGTCAGGCTCGCCGTAGATAATCGCCCTGGAAAGTTTTGCCAGATCGCCCGCAGAGCTGTACTGACCGGGCGCATCCAGCCCGTGTACCGTTTCGAAATGGGTGTTAGTCAGTCCCAGTTTTTGCACATACTGGTTCATCTGCTGCACAAAGGCTGACTGGCTGCCGGCAACATAATCCGCCAGCGCCACGCAGGCATCGTTGCCGGAATCGATGATTACGCCACGGCTGAGGTCACGTACCGATACCTTTTCTCCCGGTTTAAGAAACATCAGCGACGAGCCCTGGAATTCCGCATTGCCCGCAGCCCAGGCGTCTTTACCTACCGTCACTATGTCATCCCTGGTAATACGCTTGCTGTCGATGGCCCTGTCCACCACATATCCGGTCATCAGCTTGGTCAGACTGGCCGGGTTACGGCGTTCATCCGCGTTGCCCTGCGTCAGCACCTGGCCGGTAGTGGCATCCATCAGCACCCAGGATGCGGCGTCAATCGCCGGTGGCGTAAGGGGAAAAGCTAACGGGTTTGGCTCAGCCTGCGCGGCGGCGGCGACCAGAAAAAGACTGGTAGTGACTAACTGGCACTTCTTCAACGGAAAACCCTCAATAATCGGCTGTAGAAAAAAACAGTCTGTTGTACGGGATCCCGTAACAAATTGGGTGAGTAAATTGCAAGAAAATATTAATTTTCAGCCGATTAGCGCCTGCTCCCTGCTGTTTTTTCATCTGTTGCCACGCTAAGCCCCCAGCGGGGCTGTGCCAGGGATAATCTGATAAATTTTACTTCCGGAACATAATGGCTTGCCAATTGTTACAACTATTTTACCCTTTATCTGCAAAACACTAACTTAAGGGTTAAATATGTCTTCTTCGAGGGGCTGGTCCACCGAACTGGAAGGGCTGCGCGGTATTGCATCGCTCTGGGTGCTGGTAGGCCACATCAGCTTGCTGACTCACTGTCATATCACGCTGATTTCCTCACCGGGTATCGGTGTTGATCTTTTTATTCTGCTCTCCGGCTACCTGATGGCGAAAAACTACGTCGAACGTCAGCATAAAGAACCCTGGCAAAGCGCCAGTACTATCAGGAAATTCTGGACACGCCGCTTTTTTCGTATTGCCCCGCTCTACTATTTACTGCTGATCGTGGCGTTGATTTATGGTCCGTGGTTCGGCGAAATGCGCGATACCATCGCTCAGTTTTATGCCGGAACCTCAACCGAAAGCTCACGTTACAGCGATCAATCACTGGCAAATATCCTGACACACTTCAGTTTTCTGTTTGGAATGCTGCCCGCCTGGAGTTTCAACACGGTGCTGCCTGACTGGAGCATTGGTCTGGAGATGCAGTTCTATTTGCTGTTCCCGTTTATCATGCTGGCGGTGATGCGATTTGGCTATGCCACCGCCCTGATTAGCATTATTGCCCTGTGCTGCGTGGGGCGTTATCTGCTGGCGGATTATTATCTGGCCTTCGAAATGCCCTCGATGATCCTGATTAAACTCAATATGTTTATCTCGGGAATGCTGCTGGCGGAAGCGGTGCGGCGCAAAGCGTTGCGCTATGTCGCCTTTGCCCTGCTCGGCCCGGTGGCAAGTGTGATTATTGGACCACAGCCGATCCCGCTGCAAATTGTGATGGAAGTGGTGATGATTTTAGCTATGGCGGCCATTCTCTGGCAGCACGTTGAGGGAAGTGTGACCGCACGTCTGATTGCCGTACCGCGCAGCCTGCTGAATAACCGCCTCAGTACCTGGCTGGGTGACGTGTCATTCTCCGTTTATCTGCTGCATCTGCTGATCGTGATCCCTTGCATTGCCCTGCTGCTGCGTCATACCGGCCTGTCGACCAGCAGCGATATCGTGCGTTTTGCAGCAGTCTGCGCGATTAGCATCCCGGTTACTTATGCGCTGGCGGCCCTGCTGTTTAAGTTCGTCGAGAAACCGGGAATTTTGCTGGGTAAGAAGGTGCTGTCTTCATCATCTGCGCAGCGAGACCTGGCAAGCTGAACGATAAGCGGCCTCGCCCTGACGCCTAACTGATAAGCCCGGTATGGGCTTATTTTAATGGCTGAACAGGTGCCCGGCTCAGAGTAACAACCGGGCACCTGACTGATAACATCGGGGAGATCAGCGGAGCGGGTTCTGGCCGACTGCTATTTCCATTTCCGGTCTTCGCGCCAGCCAAAACTCAGATAGTGTTGAACCGCGTCCACCCCGGCAGCGGCGACATCGGGATTTAACTGGTAATATCTTTCCTGGGTAAATCCTTCAGGTGCTCTTTTAGGTAAATATTTCTCTTTTATTTCGGCGTAATCATCCACCAGCTGACGCACTTTGTTATCGAGAGAGAGTTGCAGATTTTTAGCCTGCTCCATTTTTTCAAAAAGAGTCATCCCCCCCGACAATCCTGGCGACCATAGTCTTTTGCTGACATCTCTTTTTTTATAAATCGGCCACTGATGATATGTTGAAGAGAAATTATCGATCTCAATTGGGTTTATGTTAACGCCGGTTTCTGCCTCAGCGTAATTAAGTGAAAGTTGATCGCGTCGGCTATATCTCAAAACCTGCCGGTACCAGCTCTCCATTAAATCAATCACATGTTTTTTCATATGATTTCGAACCAGTATTGCTGACCAGTAGGGTTTTAATTTCAGTACTTCACTGTGGGTTAACTGATAATGATTCATCTGTTCGAAAATTCGTGCGGAATCGTCCAGCCCCCCTCTGGCAACTTCCAGAAACTCTTCATATACGTGTTCGCGAAATGAGTGTAGAGGCACGGAAATATCACTGTTCTCACAGAAAGTATTAATGATTTCCACAGGGTTACGTTTCAGGTAGATGGTATTATCGATATACAGTGAACGTTCAAATTCGGGCAGAAAACGATGGGGTAATATTTTTAAAATACGCTGACTACGCACCGTATCCATAGGAAATGCTGGTTTTACCACACGAATTTCCCATGTTTTACTGGTCAGGGTGGGGTCGTCGGTGAGACAAATTTTTGCCAGGCTGCTTGCGGCAATTTCAGATGGCAATTCGTTTAATTCTTCATAGCCACCAATTATAACCGTATATAAGCACATGCTGCTTTTGTGTTCTTGCATTGCAACTACCCTCTGCTCTTTTAAGCAAAAATGCATTAATAAGATAGAAAAAACAAGCTTTAAAAAGCGATTTAATTATCTCATTCATTCTCTGTTTATATTTAACACAAAGTAATGCAAGATTTAACACCATAGCAATAGCCAATATCTTAAATTGATTATTTTTATTCACAGCGCCGGACAAAAAACCGAAATTATAAAATAATAAATGGCATCAATTTAAATATGAAAAATGGATTAAACATCTTCCGCCAGATAAATTTCATTAATAAATAATGGAACTAAAATTTGCAATAAAATAACCATCAGCAAAAATTAACGTTATGTCTGCGACAGTTGCTGACCGTCTGCGTTCAGATAACACGTAACAGCAATCCTTCGTGTTTTGTATCATCAGTGCACGGGGCCGGAACTGAGTTATCATCGCTAACACCCGTAACTGATTGACGTAATCAGAGAGCAACAGCACCTCGACAGGAGTTGAATCGCTACTTCAGGCTTTTTGCGTAACGCAGCCGGGTTGTATATATTTACCGCAGTTTTTTTCGACACCTCTGGTACTGCCATTGACGGCAATCAACAACGTTAATTAATAACGAACGGAGCACGGAAGCATGGCGCGTAATATAGCCCCCGGATATTGTGTGGTGAATCGACCCGGCCCGCTGGATTATCAGGCGCGGGAACTGTTCAGGGACACTCGTTCCCCTGCCACCCAGCTGTTTATGAAACTCAACGCGGATACCCGATACCTCAGGCCCGGCCAGATTTTAATTGTGGCTGACCCGGATACCCCACCCCGGCTGACAATGCATATGCTTAACACGCTGAGACAGGCTAAGAATAAAACCAATGCCGCATTTATCGGCGTTAATAGTGACGACGCCGGTTTTATGCACCGACATTACGGGCTGATTGCCGCGCTGACCGGTGCCGGAGACAAGATTTTCAGCACCGCGGGCGATGTCGGAGAACGCTATTTCAGGGCCATTGAGCAGACCCTGAAAAAAATTGAGGTCAGCTACCAGAACCAGTTCCGCACTCAAGGCACCCTGATCGGCCAGCAGTTTTTCGTCGAGCGTAATCAGTTGCTCAGTCAGCTAAAAGAGCTGGTCAATAAACCGCTGTTAAAATCCCTTGCGCGCTATACGGTTAAATTCCGACAGTATGAGAATCTGAAGCGGGCGTTAAACC
>NZ_JFHN01000029.1 GCF_000590885.1 Erwinia mallotivora | reverse complement strand
CATCCGATGGTGTGAGGCCCGAAGGTCCCCCACTTTGGTCTTGCGACGTTATGCGGTATTAGCTACCGTTTCCAGTAGTTATCCCCCTCCATCGGGCAGTTTCCCAGACATTACTCACCCGTCCGCCACTCGTCACCCGGGGAGCAAGCTCCCCTGTGCTACCGTTCGACTTGCATGTGTTAGGCCTGCCGCCAGCGTTCAATCTGAGCCATGATCAAACTCTTCAATTAAAAGTCTGATTTGCTTCAACTCGTGAAGCGGTGCTTAGGGAAAACGTCGTAATGAATTACGTGTTCACTCTGAGGCTTGATATTTTTTTGCATCCGGAGATGCGGATATCAATCCTGTGAGTGCCCACACAGATTGTCTGATAAATTGTTAAAGAGCGGTGCAACCGGCAGCGCTGCTGCTGTTGCGAGGTGGCGTATATTACGCGCTCCTCCTTCAGAGTCAACTTCTTTTTTAAGAGGTTTTCTCCGGCGGCTCAGCGTTGCTGAGCCTCCTGACCCGCTGGCTTCTCAGCCGCTGTTCCGTGTCAGTGGTGGCGCATTATAGGGAGTTTCTGAGAGCTGACAAGCGCTATCTGCAAATAAAATTTTGATCGCTGTTTTTTTACTCATCAGCGCCATAAAGTGATAGTTTTTCAAGCCGTTCGAAGCCATAACGCCTTAAAACGGGCATTAATTGCACTACACGCTCAGTGATATCCATGCAAAACACCAGATTGCTCTCGGCTGACTTAGCCTCAGGCGCTTCATTTTCTAACAGCCAGGCGGTGCGACGGGCAATGGCAGCAGCAGAATCAACCAGCCGGGTCCCCGGAGGCAGTACCTGACTCAGCTCATCATTTAGTAAAGGAAAATGCGTACAACCAAGCACAACCGTGTCCGGCGGTTCTTTCATTTTCAGCCAGGGTTGCAGGATACGCCTCAGCTCATCCAGGGGCACTGGTTTACCCTGCAATTTAGCCTCCGCCAGCTCAACCAGCTCCGCCGAGCCGAGCATTTCTGTTTTACACTCTCCGGCAAAACGCGATACCAGTTCATGTGTATAAGGTCGCTTCACCGTACCACGAGTGGCAAGAAGTCCCACAACACCATTACGGGTGAGACGTGCCGCCGGTTTGATCGCAGGTACGACACCAACAACGGGAAAGTTGAAGCGTTGACGCAAGGCAGGAAGAGTAACGGTACTGGCGGAATTACAGGCGATAACCACCAGTGCCAGCGGGTAGCGGCGGGTGACTGCATCAACAATTTGCAGGACGCGCTCAACAATAAACTCTTCACTTTTCTCACCGTAAGGAAAAGCCACATTATCGAAGACGTACAGATAATGAAGATCCGGCAATAGCTGCCGGATTTCATCATAGACAGAAAGCCCACCAACACCGGAGTCAAACACCAGTACCGTGGGTCGTTCTTCAGAAGGTGTAGCTGCCGCTGAGGTAATACTCCCTTCCCGGAGTTTGATAGCCATAAACTGTCTCGTAATCTTTATCGAACAGGTTAGCTATTCTACCACGAACGGTTAGCTGAGATGTGAGCGGATACGAAACAGCCAGATCCCACAGGCTGACACCCCCCAGTTTTACAGTTCGGGCCGTGTAATCTGAGTTGTAATCCTTGTCGTAACGATCGCCAAGATATTGATAGCTGACTGACCAGTCAACATCACAGATGGTGTAATCAAGCTGATACTTCAACTGCTGCCTGGCACGGCGCAGCAAAATTTCGTTGGTGTTGCCGTCACGCGCATCGACATAGTCATAAGAGAGGGCGTGGCTGACCGGGCCGGTGTCAAACGAAGCCGTCGCTTCCACCCCTTTGATAGTCGCTTTGCTGATATTGTAATAACGGAATGTGTTTGGATCGCTGTCGATAAGGTCATCAATATCATTACGATAGCCAGACAGACGCCAGTTGACGAGGCCGGTCAGACCTGCAAAACCGCCTTCCCACTGCTGACTTTTTTCCGGGGCGAGATCGCGGTTACCGTAGTTCGCGCTATATACCTGGCTCAGATTCGGTGCCTTAAATGCCGTGCCATACGATGCAAACAGACTGTAGTCATCGACAAACTCCCATGCGGCGCTGGTCTGCCAGGTGTTGTGCCAGCCGAAGGCATTATTATCATCACCCCTTACTGCGCCTTCCAGGGTCACCGGTCCCAGTTTCTGCTGAGTGGTGGCATAAATACCGGTATTACGCTGTTCCTGACCTTCACTGACGTAGTTGGTGTTTGGCCGGGAGGTTTGCCTCTGCCAGTCAACACCTGCACTGACCGTGCCGGAGTCAAGCGCAACGGTATTCCCCCATTGCAGATTGTACTGCTGCACATCATCCAGTGTCGCAGGAACGACATCACGACCCAGCCGGGGGTCATAATTATAATCTTTAGTGTGGCTGTAGCTGGCAATCAGTTGGGATGAATAACTGTCAAGATTAAAGCGCAGCCCCGTGTCCCAACTCTGACTATACAGCTGGCGGGTATCCACCAGCGCACCCGGCACACTGAAGCTCAACGACCCATCGTAAGCGGTACGATTGTCGTAACCATAGCCCCGGACAAAACCACTTAATTCGTTATTAAACTGGTGTTCGACCAGACCATAAAGTGTCTTGCTCATAAAGCCGTCACGATCTTTCTGCGCGGGATCGCCATAGATATCTGGCAAATTAGCCACCACATCATAACCTTTGGTGTAGGTGTAATTACCGGCGAGCGTTATGCGAGTATCTGTACCGGATGTCTGCTGCGTGCTGCCATCATAAGACTGGTAGCCATGCGATCCGGATCCTGCGGTCAGCGTAGTTCCCGGCTTGTCGCGCCCGGTAATAATATTCACCACGCCGCCAATCGCATCAGAGCCGTAAACGGCAGAACGTGCGCCTCGAACATATTCAATGCGCTGCACCAGTGAAACTGGGATTTGGCTCAGATCGGACGAACCACTGATTCCCGCCTGATTCAGGCGAATACCATCTATCAGCACCAGTACATGGCTGGAGTTAGTACCGCGAATAAACAGTGAACTTTGCTGGCCCAGACCACCATTTTGCGCAATATCCACACCAGGTAAACGGCGCATCACGTCCGCCAGGCTCTTTGACTGCCAGCGGTCAATCTGCTCACGGGTGACGACCGTCGTCGGAGCAAGCACGGAAGAAACGGGTTGGGCAAAACGATTAGCCGTAGTGACCAGCGTATTATCTGTAGTCTGCGCAAAACCGTGCTGCGTCCAGAGGAAAATAGCCGACATACTGAATGCCAGCGGTCTGTTTTTATTAGTCATCATTCTGAATAAACGCCCAAAAGATCATGCAGGATGCCGCAGGCACATAACGAACAGCACAGGATAATCGTGTGAAATGCGGCGGATATCCCGGCAGTATTGTGCCAGCATCACAAAGGATAAAAGCGCTGCTGTCCTTACAACGTACCCGGGAGCAATCCCACGCCGCATTGTGTCAGCTCCGGCGCTACACTGAAGCCCATAGTGATGCAGCGGCAAAACGGGGCATCTTATGTTTAAAATCAGGATAAATCCAGGTATCCACCTGAGCAGCCCCTTCACGACCTGACAACGCTGGACATTGCGTGCTGAATCCCTACAATGCGCCGGGCACAAAAGGCCATCAACCGAGGAATGACCATGACGCCCGAACAGCTGCCAACGGAACAATACGATGCACAACTCCAGCAGAAGGTAGTTCGTCTGAATGCCCTGATGGCGCCGTTTGACGCGCCTGAAACTGAAGTGTTTCGTTCCCCGGTCAGCCATTATCGTATGCGAGCGGAATTTCGGGTATGGCATGATGGCGATGATCTTTATCACATTATCTTCGATCAACATACCCGCCAGCGCATCCGTGTGGACAGCTTTCCGGCGGCCAGCGAATTAATCAATCAGCTGATGCCCCTGCTGATTAACGCTGTGCGGGACAACCCTCTGCTGCGCCATAAACTGTTTCAGGTTGATTACCTCTCCACCATGAGCAATCAGGTCCTTATCACTCTGCTTTATCACCGCACATTGACAGAAGAGTGGCAGCAGGCGGCTGTCATCCTGCGCGATACGCTGCGTGCTCAGGGCTTTGACCTGCATCTGATCGGCCGGGCGACAAAAACTAAAATCTGCCTGGATCGCGATTTTGTCGATGAATGTTTGCCGGTCGCGGGGCAGGAGATCACTTACCGTCAGGTGGAAAACAGCTTTACCCAGCCTAATGCGGCTATGAATATTCAGATGCTGGAATGGGCGCTGGAGGTGACAAAAGATGCCAGGGGCGATCTGCTGGAACTCTATTGTGGCAACGGTAATTTCTCATTAGCGCTGGCGCGCAATTTCAGGCGGGTGCTGGCGACCGAAATCGCCAAACCTTCTGTTGCCTCAGCGCAGTACAATATCGCCGTGAACAACATTGAAAATGTGCAAATAATTCGCATGGCAGCGGAAGAATTTACCCAGGCAATGAACGGTGAACGGATCTTTAACCGGCTGGAAGGTATCGATTTAAGCAGCTACCAGTGCGAGACGATTTTTGTCGATCCTCCACGTAGCGGACTGGATGCCGAAACGGTCAGAATGGTACAGGCCTATCCACGGATTCTGTACATCTCCTGCAATCCACAGACACTGTGTGAAAATCTGGCTACGCTCTCCACGACACATCAGGTTGCCCGGCTGGCTCTGTTCGACCAGTTCCCTTACACACACCATATGGAATGCGGTGTACTGCTGGTTCGTCGCTAAGCACCAGGGTGGCGACCGGCCACCCTTTGTTACTCGCTCTTGCGCGATCTGAGCTTCAGTCCTATCCAGAATACCAGCGCCACCATTAAAAGGGTGGGCACAAAATTTGACCCGAGAGCGGGGTATTCCGCCCGCACAATCGCGCTGTACAGCAAAATGCCTAACAGAAAAAACGCGGCGGCAATCGAGGGCATCCCATCAGGCATGGAACGATTAAGGTAGCGCTGATGCAGACACCAGGCCGACAGCCCAAGTGCAATCAGAGGGAACAAAGAAAACGGCACCAGCGAACTGAACAGTACCGAAAACGTTCCGTTAATCGACAATCCGGTGAGGAATGCCAGCAACAGAGTCCCTCTGTCGCGTCCAGTAGCCAGTTTCATTTCACCGTCCTTTAATCCTGAGATTCCAGCGTGCCCGCCAGTCTCTCCTGTTCACGTCGATACCAGTAGTAAGCGCCTTTCGAAATCATCCGCAGTTGCAGCACCAGTCGTTCTTCCAACTGGCGACGCTGGTCAGCATCAATATCCAGCGCTTCGGCCCCGGCGTTAAAAACAATGATGACCATCGCTTCAGCCTGCGCTTCCGTAAAGCTACGCGGCATACGGTTTTCAATCTCAAGATAATCCGCCAGTTCGGCGATAAAGTGTTGTATCTCACGGGCAACGGCCGCACGAAAGGCAGCAGATGTGCCGGAACGCTCCCGCAGCAGCAGACGGAAAGCATTGGGATTGTCACCAATAAACTCCATAAAGGTGGCAACGGAAGTACGTATTACGCTGCCCCCCCTGGCAATGCGCTGACGCGCCTGGCGCATCAGCTGGCGCAACATCAGGCCACTTTCATCGACCATTGTCAGCCCTAATTCATCTACATCACGAAAGTGACGATAGAATGACGTTGGAGCAATCCCGGCTTCGCGTGCAACTTCCCGCAGGCTCAGGCTGGCAAAGCTGCGTTCGGCACTGAGCTGACTAAATGCCGCTTCAATCAGCGAACGCCGTGTCCGTTCTTTTTGCTGCGCTCTGACGCCCATGTTTGTGCCTGTTTTAACTGCCGGAAAGGCACTATATCAAAATTTCAGCGTACAGTGCTGCCAACTTTGTGACGGCCTGTTAATCCCACACTTTGTCAAATGATAACAAAATAAGTGGTTAGAATTGGGCACCAGTCAGGTGAGATGTTAGAATATCGTTGTAAAATTGTATAATAACCAGGACGTATTGGCATGCAACAGTCTTATGATTACGATGCTATTGTGATTGGTTCAGGCCCCGGCGGTGAAGGTGCCGCAATGGGTCTGGTGAAACAGGGCGCACGCATCGCGGTTATCGAGCGTTATCACAATATTGGCGGCGGTTGTACCCACTGGGGAACCATCCCTTCAAAAGCACTCCGTCACGCAGTCAGTCGCATTATCGAGTTTAATCAAAACCCTCTCTACAGCGACCACACCCGCCTTTTGCGCTCTTCCTTTGCAGACATTCTTAACCACACTGAAAGTGTTATCAGTCAGCAAACGCGGATGCGGCAGGGCTTTTATGAGCGTAATCGCTGTGAGTTGTATCAGGGTGATGCACGATTTATTGATGCCAATACCATTGAGATAATCACCCATGATGGCACTGCCGAACGTCTGACCGCTGCAAAATTTGTCATCGCCTGTGGCTCCCGTCCTTACCGTCCTGCCGATGTGGATTTTACCCATCCACGTGTTTACGACAGCGACTCAATTCTCAATCTGCACCACGAACCGGGGCATGTGATTATTTACGGAGCCGGCGTCATTGGCTGTGAATATGCCTCAATTTTCCGTGGCCTCAATGTCAAAGTCGATTTGATTAACACCCGCGATCATCTGCTGGCCTTTCTCGATCAGGAAATTTCAGATTCACTTTCATATCACTTCTGGAACAGCGGCGTGGTTATCCGCCATAACGAAGAGTATGAAAAAATCGAAGGCGTCAGCGATGGGGTCATCATGCACCTGAAGTCCGGCAAAAAAGTCAAAGCTGACTGCCTGCTCTACGCTAATGGCCGCACCGGAAACACCGATTCACTGTCGCTGGAAAATGTCGGACTGGACGCAGACAGTCGTGGCTTGCTGAAGGTCAACAGCATGTACCAGACGGCACAGCCGCATATCTATGCAGTGGGGGACGTCATTGGTTATCCCAGCCTTGCTTCAGCTGCTTACGATCAGGGCCGCATCGCCGCTCAGGCGCTGATCAAAGGTGAAGCCAATGCTCATCTTATCGAGGATATCCCCACCGGAATTTATACCATTCCGGAGATCAGCTCCGTCGGTAAAACCGAACAGCAGCTGACGGCGATGAAAGTCCCTTATGAAGTCGGACGGGCGCAGTTCAAACATCTTGCACGGGCGCAGATCGTGGGGATGAACGTGGGCAGCCTGAAGATTCTTTTCCATCGTGAAACCAAAGAAATTCTGGGAATTCACTGCTTCGGTGAACGCGCAGCGGAAATCATTCATATTGGTCAGGCAATCATGGAGCAGAAAAACGGTGGCAACACGATTGAATATTTCGTGAATACCACCTTTAACTATCCAACGATGGCTGAAGCCTATCGCGTTGCCGCGTTAAACGGCTTAAACAGGCTGTTTTAAGCGGCTGGTCATGTAGCTCTGCATGTGTTCGCGAATAACCTCTGCCAGTTGCTCATAGCGACTGCGCAGCGGCGAACCGGGACGATAAACCAGCGCAATGGTTCGTTGAGGTTCCGGCTTGTAACACGGCAGATAGCAAATACCATCACGCGTGCGCTCTTTCGGCACCGCCAGGGCAGGCAGCAGGGTAATACCACTGCCTGCGGCGACCATATTACGCAGCGTTTCGAGGCTGGTGGCCCGGAAATGCGTATCTTCATCAGCACCAGCCTGAAAGCAGAAACCCATCGCCTGATCGCGCAGGCAGTGACCATCTTCCAGCATCAGCAACTTCTCACCGGCGAGGTCAGACATCGGTACGCGGTCGCGATCGTGCCACGGGTGGTCCTGATAAATCGCCAGACGCATTGGTTCATCAAACAGCGGGACTTCAATAAAGGCTTCCGACTCTTTGACCAGTGCGAGGATGGCACAGTCCAGCTTACCGCTGTCCAACTGGGCCAGCAGTTGCAGAGTCTGAGCCTCATGCAGATACATTTCCAGTTTAGGGAATGTCTGGTGCAGCATGGGCACAATCTGCGGCAACAGGTAGGGTCCGACCGTCGGGATCAATCCGATATGCAGCGGTCCGGACATGGCTTCTCCCTGCTGGCTGGCCATCTCTTTCAACACTTTAACTTCACGCAGGATGGTACGAGCCTGGTCCACCAGCAGTAACCCGGCCTGCGTAAATAATACCTTACGACTGGTTCGCTCCAGCAGCATCACACCCAGTTCATCTTCCAGCTTGCGGATCTGGCCACTCAGGGTGGGCTGGCTGACGTGGCAGGCGTCCGCTGCCCGGCGAAAATGCCGGTGCTCAGCCAGTGAAACCAGATACTCAAGATCACGAATGTTCATTTTATTCCTCCGGACCACGATAGTTCGCGGCGATAGATAGGATAGCAATCAACGATTAACCCTATCAAGGGCGGATAAAAATAATGAAGATCACCACAGAAAGGCGATTGCACGGAAAACAAAAAGGATCCATGAAAACATGGATCCTTTAACCAGCCCGTTCAGGCGACCGCCATATGATAAGTAAAGCTCACTGCTGTATCAGGCCAGCCGTTGTCTGGCCTGTTCGATAGCAAACCGAACCTGACCCGGCGCAACGCCACCTTTGGCATTGCGTTTATCGAGGCAGGACTGCAATGACAGAATCGGATAGACATCTTCGCCAATCACGTTGCTGAAGGTTTGCAGCTCTGACAGCGCCAGCGCTTCCAGCGCCACACCCTGATTGATTGCCGCCACCACCACTTCACCAACGATATGGTGAGCCTCACGGAACGGAACGCCCTTCGCCACCAGGTAGTCGGCCAGTTCAGTCGCATTGGCATAGCCCTGCTCTGCGGCCTCCTGGCAACGCGGACGTTTCACCTGAATACCGTCAAGCACCAACACCGCCATATGCAGACAGTCAGACCAGCTGTCCAGCGCATCAAACAAGCCTTCTTTGTCTTCCTGCATATCTTTGTTGTAAGCCAGCGGCAGACCTTTCAACGTCATCATCATGCCGGTCAGTGCCCCCTGAACGCGGCCACATTTACCGCGAATCAGCTCCAGCGCATCCGGGTTTTTCTTCTGAGGCATCAACGAAGAACCCGAAGTCACCCGGTCGGACAGCTCAACAAATCCGGACTCACCGGTATTAAAGAAAATCAGGTCTTCAGCGAAGCGAGAGAGGTGAACCATACTGATAGATGCATCCGAGAGCAGCTCAAGCACGTGATCACGGTCAGAAACCGTATCCAGGCTGTTGCGGGTAGCAGAGGCAAAGCCCAGCCAGCCCGCCAGTTGCTCACGGTCAATCTCATAGGCTGTTCCGGCAAGCGCACCGCAACCTAATGGGCTGACGTCGAGGCGCTTCAACGCATCTTCAAGACGGCTTTCATCACGGGCCAGCATCTCAACATAGGCCAGACACCAGTGGGCAAACGTCACCGGCTGGGCGCGCTGAAGATGGGTATAGCCAGGCATGACCGCATCCTGGTTTGCTTCGGCGGTAACCACCAGCGCTTGTTGCAGCTGACGCAAAGCCATCAGCAATTCGCTGACCTGGGCTTTACACCAGAGTTTCAGATCGGTCGCAACCTGATCGTTACGGCTCCGTCCGGTATGCAGTTTTTTGCCCAGAGCCCCGACCTTTTCAATCAGACGGCCTTCGACGTAGCTGTGGATATCTTCTGCGTCGCTTTCGAGGATCTGCTGTGGATTGGCACGCACTTCTTCCAGCAGCACATTCAGTGCGCTTTCCAGTTGCTGCTGCTCTTCAGAGGTCAGAACATTGACTGTGACCAGCGCTTTGGACCAGGCAACAGACCCGACGATATCCTGCTCTGCCAGACGATAATCGAAGCGCAGCGAATCGTTAAACTGTTTGAAACGTTGGTCTGCTGCCTGAGTAAACCGTCCACCCCAAAGTGCCATGTCAGTGCTCCCTTGATTTCGGAAATTAATATTGATGTTGCTTAGCGTAACAGTAAGAGCGGCGGAATCGCCGCTCTGTCAGACGGCTTATTTCTTCTCGTTCAGCGCACGGATGCGTGAAGAGAGAGAGAACAGACGGATAAAGCCGCCCGCATGACGGTGATCGTAAACCTCGTCTTCACCGAAGGTGGCGAACTCTTCTGAATAGAGGCTGTTGGCCGATTTCTTCTGAATAGCGGTGACCTGCCCTTTATACAGTTGCAGCACCACTTCACCATTTACTTCTGTGGCCAGTGACTGGGCCGCCGCCTGGATGGATTTACGCAGCGGCGCAAACCAGCGGCCATCGTACACGACGTAAGACATCTCATGGCCCAGTTGCTCACGCCATTTGAAACTGTCACGATCCAGAACTAATTGCTCAACCGCACGCAGCGCGTTAACCATGATGGTGCCGCCGGGGGTTTCGTAGCAGCCACGGGATTTAATCCCGACCAGACGGTTTTCCACGATATCAACGCGACCAACACCGTGTTTCGCACCAATCACGTTCAGTTTTTCCAGACACTGGAATGGGGATAATGATTCGCCATTCACCGCCACCACGCAGCCCTTCTCCACGGTGACCGTAACCTGCTCTGGCTGGTCAGGTGCTTCCAGCGGATCAACGGTCCACACCCAGCAGTCTTTATTCGGGGCATTCCACGGGCTTTCCAGTACGCCACCTTCGGTGGAGATGTGCCAGGCGTTTTCATCACGGCTGTAGATTTTTTCCAGTGAGGCCGTGGTGGGAATGTTACGCTCTTTCAGGTAAGCCAGCAGCGCTTCACGGGAACGCAGGTTCCACTCACGCCACGGCGCGACGACTTTCAACTGCGGTGCCAGCGCGGTGTAAGTGGTTTCAAAACGCACCTGGTCATTACCTTTACCGGTTGCACCGTGGCACAACGCATCAGCACCCACTTTCAGCGCCAGCTCAACCTGTGCTTTAGCGATAACCGGACGCGCCATTGAGGTTCCCAGCAGATAAGTGCCTTCATACAGTGCGCCCGTTTGCAGCACCGGATAGACATATTCACTGATGAACTCTTCACGCAGATCGACCACATGGCATTCAGAAGCGCCTGACTGAAGGGCTTTCTGCTCAACGCCTTCCAGATCGCCACGCTCCTGGCCGATATCCGCCACAAACGCAACCACTTCACAACCGCCGTAGTTCTCTTTCAGCCACGGAATAATGGCAGAGGTATCCAGACCGCCGGAGTAAGCCAGAACGATTTTTTTGATGCTTTTGTCTTGCATTGTCTTTTCCTTGAACCGGTTAAGCGAGGATACGGGTGCCGATGGACACGCCGTTAAATAGGGTTGGTAACTGTTCAGCATGACGCCAGCTGGCGATGTCCACCGGACGTCCCAGAGTGCGGGCTGCGTCGAGGGCAGCATTCACTTTAACAATCATACCGTCGGTAATAATGCCCTGGGCAATCAGCTGTTCCGCTTTTGCCGCCGTCATCTCTTCAATCCGCTGGCCTTTGCCGTCAAGAATACCGCTGACATCGGAGAGCAGAATCAGGTCTGCGCCCAGCGTCGACGCCAGCGCCGTTGCAGCCTGGTCAGCATTGACGTTCATCAGTTTGCCATCAATAGTGATGCCGATGGAGCTAATCACGGGCAGGAAACCGGCCGACAACAGCGTGGTAATCAGCCGTGGCGAACCTGGAGTGGCCTGACCAACGTGACCCAGTTCTTCATCAAACTGCTCAACGTTGACGCTGCCGCCATCGCCAAGACACAAACCGACCGCATCGATGCCATGTTTTTTTGACCAGGCCAGCAGCGTTTTATTCGCTGTGCCTGCCAGTGCGCCGGTGATGATGTCGATCTGGTCCGCTGGCGTTACGCGCAAACCATTTTTCTTTTTCACCGGAAGCGATAATTTTTTCATCAGCTCATCGACCAGGCAACCTCCGCCATGCACGATCAATACCGGTCGCTGATGGGATTCGCGCCAGGTGACCAGTGCGCCGAACAATTTCTCCAGCGCTTCTTCACTGTCCAGCAGTACGCCACCAAGTTTAACAATTAATGGATTGGTCATTTGATTACTCACGGATTAAATAAGTGACTGGGTTTCCGGGAAGCCGAAACGAATGTTCAGGCACTGCACAGCCTGCGATGATGCGCCTTTCAGCAGGTTATCTTCCGCTGAGACGACAATCAAATGCTCCCCTTTCACCGCAAAGCCAATATCGCAGAACGGCAGACCGACCACGCCTTTGATCGAAGGCACACCTTTTTCATATACCCGCACCAGAGGCTTATCCTGATAGGCATTGTGGAACGCTTCCGCCACATCGTCATGGGTGATGCCCGGCTTCAGACGGCAGGTGGTGGTCGCCAGAATACCACGAGGGAAATTACCCAGATGCGGTGTGAAAATTACCGGAATGCCGAGGTGCGCGGCAATTTCCGGCTGATGGCGATGGGTGAAAATACCGTAAGGTTGCAGGCTCACTTCACAGAAACTGGTGGTGACAGAGGCTTTGCGCCCTGCCCCGCTGACCCCGCTGGTGGCGTTAATCACCGGCCATTGATCAAGGTTGAGCAGGTTTGCCTCAATCAACGGCTTCAGCGCCAGCTGCGCCGCCGTCGGATAACAGCCGGGCACGGCGATTAACCGCGCTTCTTTGATCTTTTCATCTTGCCATTCAGCAAGGCCATAAACCGCTTTTTCCAGCCAGTCCAGGTGCTGATGAGGGAAACCGTAGTAGTCGGTGAAGAAACTTTCTTCGTTGACCCGAAAAGCGGCTGAAAGATCGAACACCACACAGCCGGCAGCAAGAAACTCCGGAGCAAGATCGTGACTGACCTCATGCGCCGTAGCCAGAAAAACCACATCCACTTTATCGGCAAAATCCGCCGCCTGGCTCAATGGCTGTAAAGGCAGATCAACGATACCTTTGAGTTGAGGATGAAGGTCAGAGAGTAATTTTCCTGCGTCCGGGCTTTGCGCTGAAACCGCTAAAGCGGTTATGTTCACCTGTGGATGACGATTCAGGTAAGTGGCAAGCTCCACGCCAGCATAACCACTGGCACCAACAATCAGCGTATTCAACATCAGACTGACTACCTTATAACGGTCTTAAAGTATCGGGTTGCAGCCGTTTTTTGCTGCCCCTTCGCGTTGGGCGCTAAACTTACCGGTCAGTTTCCGGTTTTCATCCTCACGCCGCTAATGTATTTTTATTCACTAATAATGCATGAATATTGATACTATCCTAACTCAAGGACTGCCAACAGTGAAGACAAAATTACCACCTTTTATCGAGCTTTACCGTGAACTGATTGCCACGCCGTCAATCAGCGCAACCGATGCCGCTCTCGATCAAAGTAATGAAACTTTAATCAGTTTGCTGGCTGGCTGGTTTGAAAGTCTGGGCTTCACCGTTGAAGTCCAGGCAGTACCGGGTACGACCCACAAATTTAATATGCTGGCCAGAACTGGCAGTGGCGCGGGTGGCCTGCTGCTGGCGGGTCATACCGATACGGTTCCCTTTGATGATGGCCGCTGGACGCGCGATCCCTTTACCCTGACTGAACACGACAACAAATTGTACGGACTGGGCACGGCCGATATGAAAGGCTTCTTCGCGTTTATTTTAGATGCCCTGCGTGACGTTGATGTTGCCACGCTCTCCAGACCGCTTTACATCCTGGCGACGGCAGATGAAGAAACAACCATGGCTGGCGCGAGATATTTTGCAGAGAGCACCGCCATTCGTCCTGATTGCGCGATCATTGGTGAACCCACCTCGTTGAAGCCCGTTCGGGCGCACAAGGGACATTTATCCCACGCCATCCGGATTCAGGGGCAGTCAGGCCACTCCAGCGACCCTTCGCGTGGCGTCAACGCGATTGAACTGATGCATGAATCTGTTACCGAATTGATGGGCTTACGTAACACGCTGAAAGAACGTTATCACCATGCAGGCTTCGCTATCCCTTATCCCACAATGAACTTTGGCCATGTCCACGGTGGTGACGCCGCTAACCGCATTTGCGCCTGCTGTGAACTGCATATGGATATTCGCCCGCTGCCGGGACTGACGCTGGACGATCTGGATGGCTTGCTCAATGAAGCGCTGGCGCCGGTAAGTGCCCGCTGGCCGGGCCGTCTGACGGTCAGTCCGTTACATCCGCCTATTCCTGGCTATGAATGCCCGCCGGATCACCAGCTGGTGCAGGTGGTCGAAAAACTTCTGGGTACGCCAACGGAAATCGTCAACTACTGTACGGAAGCTCCGTTTATCCAACAGCTGTGCCCAACGCTGGTGCTGGGGCCGGGATCAATTGAACAGGCGCACCAGCCCGATGAATATATTGATACCGCATTTATTCAACCGACCCGTGAGTTAATTACTCAGGTCGTGCAGCATTTCTGTTACCACTAGATGACATTCGGGGTATTCAACTGTGAAAACAGCAGCTTATCCCGACTTTTTGCCGCTCTTTTGAATAAGAATAACTTATCTCACTTCATGTTAGTTAAATTTCATAAATTCCCGTCATTTAGCCGCAGGATAATGCAAATTTAACTCAATTGACGAATGGAAATGAACGTGGCTAGATAAAAGGCAAAGTTATGCCATCAACAGCGACGCGCTCATAAGATTTCAGAAAGCAGGAACAGGATAACCACGCGGATTCCAGGACGCTTTTCACAGCAAAGCGAGAGGGATAAGCATCCAGCCTGCCTTACTGCGGCCTGAAAAGTGAAGAGCATTAAACAAGAAGGGTATCAGGGGCCATATGAACGAACAATATTCCGCAATGCGAAGTAATGTCAGTATGCTCGGTAAACTACTCGGGGATACTATCAAGAATGCATTAGGTGAAAACATTCTTGATCGGGTGGAAACCATCCGAAAGCTTTCAAAGTCATCCCGTGCAGGAAATGACGCTCACCGGCAGCAATTGCTGTCAACGCTGCAAAATCTCTCCAATGATGAACTGTTACCCGTCGCCCGCGCATTCAGCCAGTTTCTTAATCTGACCAACGTCGCAGAGCAGTATCATACGATTTCACCGAAAGGCGAAAGGGCTAACCATCCGGAAATGCTGACCAACGCTTTTGAGCGGCTGAAGCAACATCCCGACCTGACCGAAGAGAAAATTCGTGAAGCTATTGAGTCACTCTCTCTTGAGCTGGTGCTCACCGCTCACCCAACAGAAATCACCCGCCGAACGCTTATTCACAAGCTGGTCGAGGTGAACAGTTGCTTAAAGCAACTCGATCATAACGATCTCTCTGATTATGATCGTTCACTGATCATGCGCCGTCTGCGTCAGTTGGTGGCCCAGGCCTGGCATACCGATGAAATTCGTAAATATCGTCCCTCTCCGGTTGATGAGGCCAAATGGGGCTTTGCGGTAGTGGAAAACAGTCTGTGGGAAGGCGTACCCAACTTTCTGCGCGAGCTGAATGAACAGGTCGAAGCCTGTTTTGGCGTCAAACTGCCGGTGGATTTTGTCCCCGTGCAGTTCACCTCGTGGATGGGCGGCGATCGCGATGGTAATCCAAACGTCACAGCAAAAATAACCCGCCACGTGCTGCAACTGAGCCGCTGGAAAGCCACCGATCTTTTTCTGCGTGATATCGCCGTGCTGGTCTCCGAACTGTCGATGTCGGAATGCACGCAGGAAGTATGGGAGCTGTGCGGCAACCCCGACGCTCAGGAACCCTATCGCGAGATCATGAAAAAGCTGCGTACGCAGTTGATGAGCACGCAGGCTTATCTTGAGCAACGTCTGAAGGGAGAACGTCCGGCTCGCCCTGCCGATTTGTTGGTCAACAACGATCAGTTGTGGGACCCGCTGTATGCCTGCTATCAGTCGCTACAGGCCTGTGGGATGGGGATCATTGCCAACGGACAGTTGCTGGATACGCTGCGCCGCGTCAAATGTTTCGGCGTGCCGCTGGTGCGCATCGATATTCGTCAGGAGAGTACCCGGCATACCGATGCTATTGCCGAAGTCACCCGTTATCTGGGGCTGGGCGACTATGCCAGCTGGTCAGAAGCGGATAAACAGGCTTTCCTGATTAGCGAGCTCAATTCGAAGCGTCCGTTGCTGCCACGCAACTGGCAACCCAGCGATGAGACGCAGGAAGTGCTGGATACCTGCCGTGTCGCCGCCGAGGCTCCGAAAGGATCGGTCGCGGCCTATGTCATCTCAATGGCAAAAACGCCATCGGACGTTCTCGCCGTTCATCTGTTGCTGAAAGAAGCTGGCATCCCCTTCGCCATGCCGGTTGCTCCCCTGTTCGAAACGCTGGATGACCTGAACAACGCCAACGATGTCATGAGCCAGCTGCTCAGCATTGACTGGTATCGTGGTTTTATCCAGGGCAAGCAGATGGTAATGATTGGCTATTCTGACTCCGCCAAAGATGCCGGGGTGATGGCGGCCAGTTGGGCGCAATATCAGGCGCAGGATGCCCTGATCAAAACCTGTGAAAAAGCCGGTATCGCCCTGACTCTGTTTCACGGGCGCGGCGGCACGATTGGCCGTGGCGGCGCACCGGCTCACGCAGCGCTGCTTTCACAGCCGCCGGGCAGCCTGAAAGGTGGCCTGCGCGTCACCGAGCAGGGTGAAATGATCCGCTTTAAATATGGTCTGCCAGAGGTGACGATCAGCAGTCTGTCGCTGTATACCGGCGCTATCCTTGAAGCCAACCTGCTGCCTCCGCCAGAGCCGGAACCACAGTGGCGCGACATTATGGACCAGCTGTCGAAGGACTCCTGCGAGATGTACCGTGGCTATGTGCGCGAGCATAAAGACTTTGTGCCCTACTTCCGTTCAGCCACTCCGGAACAGGAACTGGGCAAACTGCCATTGGGTTCACGTCCGGCGAAACGCCGTCCGACCGGTGGCGTCGAATCACTGCGCGCCATTCCGTGGATCTTTGCATGGACGCAGAACCGCCTGATGCTCCCGGCCTGGTTGGG
Source organism: Erwinia mallotivora (assembly GCF_000590885.1). GTDB lineage: Bacteria > Pseudomonadota > Gammaproteobacteria > Enterobacterales > Enterobacteriaceae > Erwinia > Erwinia mallotivora. The sequence continues at coordinate 98,667 of NZ_JFHN01000029.1, read as the reverse complement.
AGCCGGGGCCGCGCTGCAAAAAGCGATGGCCGCCGGTCATCAGAACCAGCTGGAAGCGATGTGCCGCGACTGGCCATTCTTCTCTACCCGGCTGGGGATGCTGGAGATGGTCTTCTCGAAAGCCGATCTGTGGCTGGCCGAATACTACGATCAACGTCTGGTCGATAAAGAGTTGTGGCCGCTGGGTAAACAGCTGCGCGATCAGCTGGATTCTGATATTAAGGCGGTGCTGACCATTGCTAACGATGCCCATCTGATGGCCGATCAACCGTGGATTGCAGAGTCCATCGCTTTACGTAATGTCTACACTGACCCGCTTAATGTGCTCCAGGCTGAACTGCTGCACCGCTCCCGCCAGCAGGAAGCCAGCGGCGGTGAGCCAGATGCACGTGTTGAGCAGGCGCTGATGGTGACCATTGCCGGTGTTGCGGCGGGGATGCGTAATACGGGCTAAGTAATATGATGCGTTTGTGTCCTGGCAGGGACACAAACGCTGCTTTTAAAATAATGTCACTTTGCCAGATGTGACTGCATGTTCTGAAAAAATTTCTATTACGCAATCACCAGCGTGTTATCAGCATCTCGTTTCATGACATCAGCCAATAAACATTAATATCATTTCCCTGCGCCATTATTTCTTTTTCAGGAAAAAGAATTTGTCTGGCTGATTTTTACTTATTACTGAAGCGGCTGCTTAAAAAGCCCAACGCCTTGTGAAATACTGATTAAAAACTGATAGTTATAATTTTCAATACGGGAAATTTAATTAATTATCAGAAAAATATCATCTGTTAACAGAAGACCGAATGAATAATCTTTTTCGCACCATAAAGCAGCTACTCAATTAATCAACAGAGCTCTGTAAATATTATAAAATTCCTTTTCACAGCTGGCTGATAATAAACTTCCGTCAGAGCCTGTCCCACCAGACGTTATTGTCGCAGCCGGTCCGGACAGCGCGCAGAAACCGGAGCGTACACGCAGTACGTGAGAATTTCGGGCAGTGCCCAGGTGCAAAATGGCAAGTAACGGCCCTGAGGGACCAGGCTCTTAATGTTCACTGGCCGCCATCGACGGTTGCGCACTTTTCTCCGGGCGAACGCCCAGGGTGTGACAAATGGCGTAACTTAGCTCCGCACGATTCAGGGTATAAAAATGGAAGTCTTTTACTCCTTCGCGGCTGAGGATCTTCACCATATCCATAGCAACATTCGCGCCCACCATTTTGCGGGTTTCAGGATCATCATCCAGTCCGGCAAACATGCTGTTCATCCAACCGGGCACACGGACGTTGGTCAGGGCAGCAAAACGCTGCAACTGCCTGAAGTTCGACACCGGCAGAATGCCCGGCACAATTTCCACATCAATTCCGGCAATAACACAACGATCACGAAAGCGCAGATAGCCCTCCACATCAAAGAAAAACTGGGTAATAGCGCGGGTCGCCCCGGCATCTATTTTTCGCTTAAGGTTGATTAAATCAGACTGGGCGCTTTTGGCCTCCGGGTGCACTTCCGGATAGGCGGCAACGGAAATGTCAAAATCCCCTACCTCGCGCAGTAGCGCGACCAGATCGGCTGCGTACATTTCAGGTTTGCCCGCGCCCGGCGGCAGATCGCCACGCAGCGCCACGATATGACGAATACCATTATCCCAATAATCCTGGGCAATCGTGCGCAGCTCATCGCGGGTGGCATCAATACAGGTCAGATGCGGTGCTGCCTCCAGCCCGGTACGATCTTTAATTCCTTTGATAATGCTGTGGGTGCGGTCACGCTCACCGGAGTTAGCCCCATAGGTGACCGACACAAACTTCGGTTTCAGACTACTGAGGCGATCAATTGAAGCCGACAGCGTCTGTTCCATTTCGTTGGTATGTGGCGGAAAGAACTCGAATGAGACATTAATTTGTCCGTTCAGCTCGGCCAGACTCTGGTTCAGCACCTCGCGCTGATTAACATGGAAAAAACTCATGGCTTCCCTCATCGATCGCTCAGTTAATAATTTGTCGAATTGAACATCCATACGTTTAGACGTCCAGACATTCAAAATGCAGGGTTAAGCCTTTTCAGTCAACGAATAAATGCGGAACTTTCGTGACAAATTCTCAGCAAAGTTGAGGGAATTTCATCTGAGGAAGGAAGGCGTTGAAATTCAAAGGGCCGGAGAATTCCGGCCCGGGTCAGGTTAAAGCAGATGCGCCAGACGGTTAATATCGGACTGGATTGCACCAGCCGTGACGTCCCGCCCTGCGCCTGGTCCTCTGATGACCAGGGGATTGTCCCGATACCAGCGGCTTTCAATGGCAAAAACATTGTCGCACGGCAACAGAGAGGCCAGTGGATGGTCATCCCTTACGGCTTCCACGCCAACACGCGCTTTGCCGTTGGCATCGAAACGCGCCACATAACGCAGTAACAATCCCATCTCCTGTGCCGCTTCAAACCGCTGCTTCATCTGCTCGTTAAGCACTTCGCTGTTTTCGAAGAAGTGATCGATTGATTCACCCTCGCAACTTTTTGGCACCAGTGACTCAACCCGCACCTGGTCTGGCTCAATGTCGTAACCCGCTTCACGTGCAAGGATCACCAGCTTGCGCATCACATCCTGGCCCAACAGATCGACCCGTGGGTCAGGCTCGGTCAATCCCTGCTGCCAGGCCTGATCGACCAGCTCGGTGAAAGGCACCGTACCGTCATATTGTAAAAACAGCCAGGAGAGCGTTCCGGAAAACACCCCGCTGATCGCCAGAATGGTGTCGCCACTTTCCCGCAGGTCGCGCACGGCGTGATTCACCGGCAACCCGGCTCCGACGGTGGCGTTATACAACCACTGACGTCCCGTTTTGGCGAAGGCATCCCGGATTTGCCGATAGCTATCGCCGCTGGCGGCTCCGGCCAGTTTATTAGCACCAATCACATGGAATCCGTGGCTGGCAAAATCCAGATACTGTGCCGCCAGACGCTCGCTGGCGGTGACATCCAGCACCACCAGATCGTCGAACGGATGCGCGCGCATCCATAAAAACAGGCTTTCTTCATCCCGTTCAAGCGCTTCATCTGCAAAAAAAGCCAGCGCACGGCTGGCATCCAGTCCTTCATAGCTGAGAAGGCTGCGGCGGCTGTCCACCACCCCTGCCAGAATAAATTCAAAACCGGTACGGGCCGAAAGCGAACCCTGCTCACGCGCAAACAGCTCCAGCCAGCGTGAACTAATATTGCCTTTACCAAACAGCACAAGGCCAACCTGCTTTTCTGCGCGGAACAAGGACTGATGCAGACCACGCACCAGATGCTCTGTGGGACCAACGCGCAGTACCGCCACCAGGCTGATACCCTCTTCCGACTGGCAGATAAATTCTACGGGCTGATCCTGCAACTGTTGCCAGAAACGGTGGCTGTGCAGCGGATTACGACAAACTCCGGCGCCCACCAGGGCGACCAGCGCCATCCCCTCACGCAGCTGGAGACGGCCCGGCATTGCCGCGTCCTGCAACAGTGCCAGCGCACTGCTCACCACTTCGGAGGTATAACACAGCTGTAAAAGATTGCGGTCAGGATGCACACCGGTTGCCAGAGGACGAAGCTGTGCCCGTTTCAGTAGGTGATCAACCTCTTTTTGCAGGGCAGCAAAATCATGCTGCGGCGAAAGCTGGAACTCAATCAGGCAGACATCATCGTGGCTGGTGACAATTCTGGCTCCGGTTCCGGAAGCCAGCACACGTTCAATGCGGGTGGAGCCATGCTCCGGCTGATAGCTGCAACGCAGTTGCAAATCGATATCGCTGCCGGAAACGGGTTGCAAAGTGCGGGTGTGCAATACCGGAGCCGCCAGGCGAGCCAGTTCGCTGGCCTCATCCAGACGCAATAAAGGCAGCAGACAGGCATCTTTAACCTTGCGTGGATCAGCACTGTATACCCCGGCCACGTCGCTCCAGATGGTCACACGTGACACACCCGCCAGCGCGCCAATCTGCGTGGCTGAGTAGTCACTACCATTGCGCCCCAGCAGCACCGTTTCACCAGCATCACTCCCACTGATAAAGCCGGTGACCACCAGACGCTGGTCCGGATGCCGGGCAATCAGTTGGTGTAATAACGGCCTGGACTTTGCTTCGTCCACCTGCGGCTGAGCAGCCCGCTCTGCGCGCAGAAAATCACGGGCATCCAACCAGGTTGCCGCGATATCACGCATATTTAATACCGCTGACATCAGACGAGCAGACCAGATTTCACCATGCCCTACCACTTCGGCATATACCGCTTCGGTTATTTTGCCATCCAGCAGCGCGGCCAGCTTTTCCAGATCCTGAATAAAGGTGGCAATCAACACCTCCGCCGCGTCACCGGGCAGCAGGCTGTTAATCAGCTCACTTTGATAGCGCCGCAGCGCCTGCTGGACCTGATGGGCGGATAACCGATCGCTCTGGCTCAGTTTCAGCCAGTTGATTAACTGATTGGTGGTGCTTCCCGCAGCTGAAACAACCATCATATCGCCGGGCTGGCTGTATTCCGCCATAATCCCGGCAACCCGCAAATAACATTTGGCATCAGCAAGACTGCTACCACCAAATTTATGCAACTGACGCGTTCCTGCTGCCACTGCTGACTGACTCATGCTTACCTCTCCGCCGCGATCCGGAATGCATTATCCAAATCGGCGATTAAATCTTCGTGATCTTCAATACCCACAGAAATACGCAGCAGCGTTTCTGAAATTCCTGCCGCAGCGCGGGCTTCAGCTGACATACCGGCATGCGTCATGGTCGCGGTGTGAGAAATCAGACTTTCCACCCCACCTAAAGATTCTGCCAGAGTGAAAAGTTGCAACGCTTTCAGGAAACGACGCAAGGTTTGCTCATCACAGTCCAGCTCAAAACTCAGCATCGCACCAAAGCCCTTTTGCTGGCGTACCGCAAACTGATGACCTGCATTTTCCGCCAGGGAAGGATGATACAACTTTTTCACCAATGGTTGCTGCTTAAGGTAATCAACAATGGCCAGCGCATTACGTTGCGCAGCAGCCATACGCGGTGCCAACGTTCGTAAACCACGCAGCAGCAGGTAGCTGTCAAAAGCGGCACCCGTCACGCCAATATTATTCGCCCACCACGCCAGTTCAGTAACATGAGCCGGATCTTTCGCTATTACCGCACCTGCCACCACATCAGAATGGCCATTCAGGTATTTGGTGCAGGAGTGCAGGACCAGGTCCGCGCCCAACGCCAGAGGGTTTTGCAGCGCCGGACTAAGGAAGGTATTGTCTACCACGCTTATTGCTCCAGCTTCGCTGGCCGCTTTACAGATAGCCGCAATATCCACGACGCGCAGCAATGGGTTGCTGGGGCTTTCGATCAGTATCAGGCTGGGTTTTTCAGCCAGCGCCGCTTTCAGAGCCGCATCATCACCCTGATCAACAAACCTGACACGGTAAGCCCCGCGTTTACTCAGGCTGTCAAATAAACGATAACTGCCACCATAGCAATCGTGCGGTGCCACCAGCAGATCGCCGGGCTTCAGGAATACGGTACAGACCAGATGAATCGCTGACATGCCGGTGTTGGTCATCACCGCACCAGCCCCACCTTCCAGTTCAGCCAGCGCACGCTGAACGACATCCCGTGTGGGATTGCCGCGCCGGGAATAGTCATGTGCGCGTGGCTGATTGAAATCAGTGAAGTTATAAGTACTGGAAAGATGAATAGGTGGAACAACGCAGCCATACTGTTCGTCATCATTCAAACCGCTGCGAACGGCGATTGTTGCCTGTTTACGAGTCATGGTGTTTTAAATTCCTGAAGCAGAACGAAGAGTGAGCTTAAGCATATCAGTGCAAAAATAGACGTCAAAACATCTGGACATCTAAATGTCTTTGCGTACAGATTGAGCAAACCGCCAATAACCGTTAATATTATGCCGTTCAGGCCAACAGGAAGTAACGCCAGTGCAGTGTGACAAGCACAAACTTCAGGCATAATTAGCAGAATTTTGGCATTTTCAATTTTAATGATAACTAAGGTAACCCATGGCTGAATGGAACGGCGAATATATCAGCCCTTACGCTGAGCACGGTAAAAAGAGCGAACAGGTTAAAAAGATTACGGTATCCATTCCGTTAAAAGTACTGAAAATCCTGACCGACGAGCGTACTCGCCGTCAGGTTAACAACCTCCGCCATGCCACCAACAGTGAGCTGCTGTGTGAAGCTTTTTTACATGCTTTCACCGGTCAACCGCTGCCGGATGACGTCGATCTGCGGAAGGAACGCGGCGATGAGATCCCCGAGGATGCAAAAGCCATCATGCGGGAGATGGGTGTCGATCCCGATACCTGGGAATACTGACGCATCAGGCGTTGTTCAACTCTGGCAGCAAAAGCGTATCTCAATAATTGCTGCCAGTTGCTCTCCTTTATATTCTGGTGAGATTAGAATCAATTGATGATTCAGAAATTACCGGAAAACCTGTAAAAAAACCCGCTATTAATTGCCAGATAAAAAACCAGTAAAATGCATCACCGCTATATTGCCCGTCTTATTAATAATAAAGTATACTGCCGACTTAAATAAAATTTAAAAAAAAACGGAATTCCACATGGATAGTTTTTTAAGCATCCGGACGATGATGCCTGTTTTCATTATTATTCTTGTTTCCCTGAATACAGAAACACAAGCAGCAGAAGCTCCAACAGAAAATGCCATAAAATCACTTCACGATCAGTCCATTAATCAGATTGAACAGGATAAAAATCGCAAAGAAAAATTACTGAAGACCGAAAGAGGCGAACGCTCAACAAAACAAGAAACCAACAAAGAAATAATCCACTTCCCAGATGAGAAGACTTGTTACGTAATTGATAAGGTCAGCTGGAAAAAAGATAACGCAAATTTGAATTTAAGAACACTGGATTACTTTACCCATCAGGCTCAGGGGAAATGCCTGGGTATTAAAGGCATCAGACTATTAACAAAAGTGCTGCAAGATGAAATCATCCGTTTGGGTTACATCACTACGCGAATAAATCTTCCCGAACAGGATCTGAATAAAAGAGAGCTGTACTTTGATATTAATGCCGGCAAGATCAGCAAAATCCGCCTGAAAGAAGGAGGCTCTAACTATATCAACCTGAAAACAACCTTGCCTTTTCGCGAAGGTGATCTGCTGAGCCTGAGTGAGCTGGAACAGGGGAGTTTTAATTTACAGCGCGTTGCCGGCTCGCAGGTCAGGCTCAATGTCATTCCCGGGGAAAGAAAGGGTGAGAGCGAGATTCTGATTAATCGCTATCAGGATAAATACTGGCAGGTCAGTGCATGGATGGATGATGCCGGCAATAAATCCACAGGGCGCTATCAGGCCGGCGGGGCACTGTATCTTAATAATGTGACCTCACTCAGTGACACCTTGTTTATCTCTGCGGGTCATGACCTGAACCACCGTAATAAACCTGAAGGTAATAACAATCAGTCAATTGGCTACTCGGTTCCCTTTGGATTTTGGTGGATGGATTTGTATGCCAGCCAGAGTCGCTACAAACAACATATCGAAGGAAACAGTCTGGACTGGATGCTGAATAACAAAAACTATTATTTCAGCACCCAAATCAGTCGCCTGCTGTCCCATACCGTTCACCAAAAATCTATCGTTGAATTGCAGATTTTTAACGCAGGTACGCATTACTATTATAATGATTATGAACTGACCAGTATGCATAAGAGAAATGCCGGATGGAAAGTTCGCCTCCAGCATCAGCATTATTTCGATAACGCCGCTGTTTCTGCCAGCCTCAGCTACCAAAAGAAAATGCCCTGGTTTTCCAGCAGCAAAACCGTGGAACAGCAATATGGCCTGATCGACAGTGCAGGACGGATTATTACGCTTGACCTTCAGGGGTCAATGAACTTCTCTCTGTTGGGGCAAAGACTAAATTACTCTCCGCGATTTAACCTGCAATTGTCACCGGATACTTTATCATCACTGGATCGTTATTCACTGGGTAACCGCTGGACAGTCAAAGGTTTTAATGGCGAAAATAATTTACAGGATAACCAGGGATGGTTTTTTAGTAATGACATAAGCTGGGTATTCGCAGGGAAAAACTATCAGCCTTATCTGGGGATCGATTTCGGCCAGGTCATTGGTGATTACAGCCAGCAATATTATTCTGGTAGAACGCTCACAGGTAGCGTCGCGGGGTTGCGTGGTCGGCTCTGGAATACCCATTATGACTTTTTTTTCGGCGCGCCACTTTATAAACCTCAGGGGCTCCATACTGATCCTTTGAATTTAGGTTTTTCTCTGTACTGGAAATATTAAAAATTAAGGAGGTCAAAAAAAACAATAGCAAGTTATTGTTAGCTCTGATTATTGCAATACTCACTATTATCAGGAACGTTATTAAAGGATTAAAAATGAAAATGCATAAATTTAACCTGGTTTTTTTAGCCACTTCGGTTGCCATGATGTCACAGGTTGCTTTAGCGGATCCAGCCACCTACACGCATCTTAATGGTTCTACCGTGGTGAACATCAACAAAGCTGATACCAACGGTCTTTCTCACAACATGTGGTCAGATTTTAACGTCAGCGATAAAGGAATGGTGCTGAACAACAGTACCGCTGATTTGATACGTGATAGTGGTAACATCGCCAAAAATAACAACCTGGATGCGGCTGCAAAAGTTATTCTGAACGAAGTTATTTCCAATAAAGCCAGTACATTAAAAGGCTTTATTGAGGTTGGCGGTACTGCTGCCGACGTTATTATCGCCAATCCAAACGGCATCACCTGCACGGGCTGTAGCTTTGTTAATGCCAGCCGGGCAACGCTGACTACCGGTACGCCCGTATTATACGACGGCGCGCTGACGGGCTTTAACGTTCAGAAAGGAACCGTCACCGTTAACGGCAGTGGGTTAACAAATACTGACAGCTATACGGATATTCTGGCTGAAAATGTACGTATTAACGGTCAGATTACCTCGGGAACTCTCAGGGCTATCGCAGGGAGGTATACCTATGACAGCACCACCGACATGGTCACCGCCGACGGATCTCACGCATTTTTAGTAAACGGTATTGATGTCAGCGCGTTGGGTGGGGTGACAGCGGGTGTCATTCTGTTGCAAAGCACCAAAACGGGGGTCGGTGTTAATAACAATGGTACGCTGACCGCTGACAATATGCAGATTTCCACCAATGGTACGCTGATCAACTCAGGATCATTGAAAGCCACCACCAATCTCATCGCATCTTCCGGCGGTACCCTGACAAACAGCGGTTCGATGACTGGCACAAATATTCAACTGGTTTCGTCCGGAGACTTGAATAATAACGGTACAGTTAATGCCAGTGCCATACTCAGCGCGGCGGCCGGCAGTAAAATATCCAACTCAGAAAAAGCCACGCTGAATGCAACCACCACCAATCAGCTTATCGCCTATAAAGGTGACATTGAAAACAAAGGCACCATCAGTTCAGATGGCACCGTGTATCTCCGTTCCGGGTATACATCCGATGCAGATAACGCGCTTACAGCCGTAGCCAATACTAAAGTCACCAATACGGGCACCATTAGCGGAAAAAGCGCCGTCAACCTGCTGGCAACGGATCAGGTCAACCTGAATTCTGGCTCAGTTTCCACGGAAGGAACCGCTTACGTTGTGGCAAACACGGTTAAAAACGCAACTACGTTCAGTGGCAAGGATATTACTGTTTATTCTGGTAGTTTTGAAAATACCAGCACAATGACTGCCGAAGATGCTTTTGTCGTTACCGGCCTTAACAGCATTACTAACTATGGTACGTTGAAAGGCAATACTCTGGCACTCAACACCAATGGTAAAATCAATAATAAAACCTGCTCCTGGCTGGTCTTGTGTACATCAGGAACGCTGTCAGCTGATACCTCCATCAATATTACTGCACCGACCATAGCCAGCGTCAGTGATATCGCAGGTAACATTGTTGCCCCCACAGTGACGCTGAATAAAACCACCACAGAGTAATACTGTATCAACAGGTTATTTCATCACTGTAGCTAACTTAGCCTAAATATATTTGGGCCAATAATCTGGGTGATGAAACCAGATTAAGAACGGTACAATTGTACCGTTCTTTAATTTTCAGTCAGCATGCTGTACGGAATTTTTCACCCCGGTTGCGTTGCTGAAGAACACCTCAACTGAAACATTTTGCCAGGCCTGATAAACCTGAATCTGTGCCATTAATAATACGGCAGATAACATTGAACGTTGACGGAGAACAGACGTTTACTGGCAGGGCTGATGTCACTAACCCATAGATAAGTGGCTGGTGGCTGGTGGCTGGTGGCTGGTGGCTGGTGGCTGGTAAGAAGTTTTGCGAAAACCCTTCTGAAGTAAATAACAAACGGGCACGAATATCGGTTTTCTGGCTGGCTTACATCCAACAGTTGCCGCTATTCAGTACCCGTTTTTTATCCGCTCCTCATCAGAAAACTGAGTGTTGAAGCGGACTTGTCATCGCGTAACCTTCAGGTAGCTTATTTGCTACCAGGAATGCTGAAACGCTTGTTGAAGCGGTCAACACGGCCACCGGTAGCAACATCACGCTGCTTACCAGTGTAAAACGGGTGGCAGTTACCACATACGTCCAGGTTCAGGTCACGACCCACTGTTGAGCGGGTTTTGATTTCATTACCACAAGAACATTTTGCAGTAACTTCAACGTAATTTGGGTGAATACCTTTTTTCATGGGAAACCTCAGTGAAGGCCGTGTCGCTCTCCCGTGCCAGGTCACTCCTGCACAGGTACCACACGAAGATTAAAAATAACAGCTGTATGCTGATACCACTTAACGTATCAACGGCGGCGAACTATACAGAAATTAACCACGCGCCGCAATCGAATCCGCACATTGCGAACGACACAGTGTACACTGTCCCGCTGATAATTTCACCCGGATGAATTCATGCGTGTTGTTCAGGTCGCACTGCCCGTCCCGCTTGCCCGTAACTTTGACTACCTGTTGCCTGCGCATCTGCCTGCAACGGTGCCCGGCGCGCGCGTAAGCGTACCTTTTGGCAAGCGCAAAGCTATCGGCATCGTCGTCGGACTGGCAGAGAGCAGTGACCTGCCACAGGATCAGCTGAAGTCGGTATACGACGTCCTGGATACCTGCTCGTTATATCCGCCTTCACTCTGGCGCATTCTGCTATGGGCTGCTGATTATTATCATTACCCGACAGGCGAAGTCCTGTTTCATGCCATACCCGTTTTGCTTCGCCAGGGAAAACCCGCACAGGAAGCACCATTGTGGCAGTGGTTTATCAGCGAAACCGGTCGGGCAACGGCACCAGAAACTCTCAGACGTGCGCCTAAGCAACAACAGGCACTGGCAGCCCTGCGCCAGAGTAATCTTTATCGTCATGAAATCAGCCAGCACGATATTACAGACGCCACGCTACAGGCGCTGCGGGTCAAAGGCCTGTGTGATTTGCAGGCAAGTTTTGTCAAACAGCCTGACTGGCGCGAAGACTATGCGGTAAAAGGTGAACGTCTGCGGCTGAATACCGAACAGGCAATGGCAGTGGGTGCCATTCGCAGCGAAGACGACCATTTTGCAGCCTGGCTACTCGCAGGCATCACCGGCTCAGGTAAAACAGAGGTTTATTTGAGCGTGCTGGAGAATGTGCTGGCAAAAGGCAGTCAGGCACTGGTGCTGGTGCCTGAAATTGGTCTGACACCGCAAACCATTGCCCGTTTTCGCGAACGCTTTCATGCCCCGGTTGATGTTTTGCACTCCGCCCTGAATGACAGTGAACGTCTGGCAGTCTGGTTACGGGCACATCGCGGCGAAACGGCTATCGTTATTGGCACCCGTTCGGCACTGTTTACCCCCTTTGCCCGTCTGGGCGTGATCATTATCGATGAGGAGCATGACAGCTCTTATAAACAGCAGGAGGGCTGGCGTTATCAGGCGCGCGATCTGGCCGTTTTTCGGGCACAGCAGGAAGAAGTCCCCGTGGTGATGGGCACGGCGACACCGGCGCTGGAAACGCTGCATAATGTGCAGATTGGCAAGTACCGGCAATTAACGCTCAGCAAGCGCGCCGGTAATGCACGGCAGGCGACGCAGCAATTGATCGATCTGAAAGGCGTCAGGCTTCAGGGCGGCCTTTCGCCAGCGCTGCTGAAAAAAATTGGCACACACCTGAAAGCCGACAATCAGGTGCTGTTGTTTCTGAATCGTCGTGGCTACTCCCCCGCTATGCTGTGCCATGAATGTGGCTGGATTGCTGAATGCCAGCGTTGCGATCGCTATTACACACTCCATCAGCATCAACGACAATTGCGCTGCCATCACTGCGACAGTCAGCGGCCCATTCCACATCAGTGCCCGCAGTGTGGCTCAACCCATCTTGTGCCGGTGGGCCTCGGCACAGAGCAACTGGAACAAAATCTGAGTCAGTTGTTTCCAGGGATACCACTCTCACGTATTGACCGGGATACCACCAGCCGCAAAGGTGCTCTTGAGCAGCAACTGGCCGAGGTTCACCGTGGCGGCGCACGCATTCTGTTGGGTACTCAGATGCTGGCTAAGGGTCACCATTTCCCGGATGTCACGCTGGTATCTTTGCTGGATGTCGATGGCGCGCTTTTTTCTGCTGATTTTCGTTCGTCCGAACGGTTTGCACAACTGTATACCCAGGTAGCGGGTCGGGCTGGCAGGGCGGGCAAACAGGGTGAAGTGCTGCTGCAAACGCACCACCCGGAACATCCGCTGCTGCAAACTCTGCTTCATCAGGGCTATGATGCATTTGCACAGCAGGCACTCAGTGAACGTAAAGCGGTATTTCTTCCCCCTTTTACCAGCCATGCCCTGTTTCGTTCAGACGATCATGATAATCAGCAGTCGGCGCTTTTTCTGCAGCAACTGCGAAATCTGCTTGAAGCCAGCCCGCTGAAAGATGAGGCGTTCTGGGTAATGGGGCCTGTTCCCGCGCTACAACCTAAACGCGGTGGACGTTATCGCTGGCAATTACTGCTTCAGCATCCTTCGCGTGGTCATTTACAACGGCTGATAAAATATACGCTGCCGCTGATTGGGACGCTGCCACAGGCCAGAAAAGTCAAATGGACGCTGGATGTCGATCCCGGGGAAGGCTGAAAACCTTTCCTGCTGTGCAGGACCGCTGCGAGAGCGATCGAAAAAAGTCGCACAAGTCACAATTTTTATGCAAATTAGGTTACGCCATCCGTTAGCATCTCATTGCCGGAATATTTAACAATGGACAGGCCACAGCAGCGTTGTTGCCAGAATAATGATTGTCAGGCCAGCTCTGGCTGGCGTGAGGAGAGTAGCGTTGGAGCAGAATCAAGAGACAACGGGTGTCACCATGAAGGACGTGGCGGAGAAAGCTGGCGTGTCAACGGCAACCGTTTCGCGCACCCTGATGAACCCGGATAAAGTCTCAGCCGCAACGCGACAAAAAGTCGAAGAGGCGGTGATCGCCGTCGGTTACTCACCGCACACCCTGGCGCGCAACGCCAGGCGCACTGAATCAAAAACCATTCTGGCAATCGTTCCGGATATCTGTGATCCCTTTTTCAGTGAGATGATTCGGGGGATTGAAGTCGTGGCATCCCGACACGGCTATCTGGTGCTGATTGGCGATTGCGCTCATCAGCTCCACCATGAGCAATCCTTTCTCAATCTGATGATGACCCGCCAGATTGACGGCATGATCCTGCTCGGTTCTCAACTGCCTTTTAAAAGCAGTATGGAAGAGCGCCAGAATCTGCCTCCGATAGTGATGGCGAATGAATTTGCGCCTGAACTTGATCTGCCCTCTGTACACATCGACAATCTGACCGCGGCCTTTGAGGCGGTAAACCATCTGCTGAAGCTGGGCCACAGCCGTATCGCCTGCATCGCTGGCCCACATCATATGCCGCTGTGCCAGTTTCGCCTGCAAGGATATATTCAGGCATTGCAGCGCCATGGCATTTCGCTGGAACCACACTATATTGTGCGGGGTGACTTCACCTTTGACGCAGGCTCCAGGGCACTGAAACAGCTAATGGCGTTACCTGTCCCACCCGATGCGCTGTTTTGCCACAGTGATATTATGGCGTTGGGTGCTATGTCTCAGGCAAAGAGTATGGGGCTGCGCGTACCTCAGGATCTCTCTTTGATTGGCTTCGATGATATCGAACTGTCTCGTTACAGCGATCCTCAGCTGACCACCATCGTTCATCCGAGATTTAACATTGGGCGTGAAGCGATGAACCTGCTGCTGGAACAGATGCAGGGAAAAATGATTAACAATGGTTCAAGGCTGTTAGATTTTGAACTGAAAATTCGTGGCAGCACCGCCCCCTCACTCGACGAAAAGGAATAAAAGCGATTAATAGCGGTTTTGCAGAGCTGAAATCGAGATTCAGTAGATTCTTAATGGCATCGCTGCTGGTCAAATCTCCGCCCCTTGAGTAACATGGCGGGCTGACAACCGGGCGCGCCAGCGCTGATGAGTTTCCGGCCTCACTTTTTTCACTGTTTATTAGCGGAACGATAGTGGCACAAAAAGATTACGTTAGCCGCGGGCGTTCGACAGGGACGCGGCGCAAAAAGACCAACAGTCGCAGTAAAAAGCGCAGTGGTGGTTCAGGTGTATCAAAGATAATGGTGGTGCTTGCCGCAGCAGTGCTGGTGACCTTCGTCGGTGGATTGTGGTTTATTGCTCATCATAAAAAAGAAGAAACGGCGGTAATTCAGGATCATAAAGCGCCAGGCAATGGCCTGCCGCCTAAACCTGAAGAACGCTGGCGTTACATCAAAGAGCTGGAAAACCGTCAGATAACCGTGCCAACCCCAACCGAACCTTCTGCGGGCGGCGAAGTTCATTCCCAGACTCAGCTGACCGACGAGCAGCGTCAATTGCTTGAGCAGATGCAGGCAGATATGCGCCAGCAGCCAACCCAACTGAATGAAGTGCCGTGGAACGAGCAGACACCGGCGCAGCGTCAGCAAACGCTGCAACGCCAGCAAACACTGCAACATCAGCAGCAGCAGCAAAACACATTGCAGCAACAGTCTCGTTTGCAACAGCCATCAGCGGCGCAAAACCACAGTCAGTCCCAAACGACAAATCAACCGCAAACAACGCGCATGCTGCCGCAAAACCGTCCACAGCAGGCTGCTCCTGTCACCCGTGAACCGACTCATCAGGTTGCGGCTCAACCGCAAACGGCGCAACAACCAAAAGCAGAAGCCAAACCCAAAGAAGTGCCAAAAGAGAAGTCTCAACACTGGATGGTACAATGTGGATCCTTTAAGGGCACCGATCAGGCCGAATCGGTTCGTGCCCAGCTGGCTTTCGAAGGATTTGAGAGTCGGATCACTACCGGCGGCGGCTGGAATCGCGTCGTCATTGGACCGTTAAACAATCGCCCTGCTGCTGACAGCACGTTGAAGAGACTGCGCGGCTCCGGCCACACAAATTGCATTCCTCTCGCCGCCGGGGGTTGAAACACCTCAAACCCGCCCCATATCTGTTTGCATCATTAAAACCCCGTAGCCATGCTGCGGGGGTATCTTTCTGACTGCAACAAGGGGTCTGCCCGTGACAACAATTGTAAGTGTACGACGCAACGGCCAGGTAATCATTGGCGGTGATGGCCAGGCCACCCTCGGCAACACCGTAATGAAAGGCAACGTCAAAAAAGTGCGTCGTCTCTATAACGACAAGGTTATTGCCGGTTTTGCTGGTGGTACCGCAGATGCCTTCACGCTGTTTGAACTGTTTGAACGTAAGCTGGAAATGCACCAGGGGCACCTGGTAAAAGCAGCCGTTGAACTGGCAAAAGACTGGCGTACCGACCGGATGCTGCGCAAACTGGAAGCCCTGCTGGCCGTCGCTGACGAGAATGCCTCCCTGATTATTACCGGTAATGGCGATGTCATTCAGCCGGAAAACGACCTGATTGCTATCGGTTCCGGCGGTCCTTACGCGCAGGCAGCCGCCCGCGCACTGCTGGAAAACACCGAAATCGGTGCGCGCGATATCGTGGAAAAAGCGCTGGGTATTGCAGGCGATATCTGCATCTATACCAACCACAACCTCACCATTGAAGAATTACCGTCTAAAGCGTAAGGACCCGATTATGTCTGAAATGACTCCGCGCGAAATCGTTAGCGAACTGAACAAATTTATCATCGGTCAGGATGGTGCCAAACGTGCTGTGGCTATCGCTCTGCGTAACCGCTGGCGTCGTATGCAGCTGGATGAAGAGCTGCGCCATGAGGTCACCCCAAAAAACATTCTGATGATTGGCCCAACCGGGGTAGGGAAAACCGAAATTGCCCGGCGTCTTGCCAAACTGGCTAACGCGCCCTTTATCAAAGTTGAAGCCACAAAATTCACCGAGGTGGGCTACGTTGGCAAAGAAGTTGACTCCATCATCCGTGATCTGACTGACTCAGCCATTAAAATGGTGCGCTCGCAGGCGATTGATAAGAATCGTTATCGCGCTGAAGAGATGGCTGAAGAGCGCATTCTCGACGTACTGATCCCACCAGCAAAAAATAACTGGGGCCAGGCCGAGTCATCTGCTGAGCCTTCCGCCGCGCGCCAGTCTTTCCGTAAAAAATTGCGTGAGGGTGAGCTGGACGACAAAGAGATCGAAATCGATCTGGCCGCAGCGCCAATGGGCGTCGAAATCATGGCACCTCCGGGGATGGAGGAGATGACCAGCCAGTTGCAGTCAATGTTCCAGAATCTGGGCGGACAGAAGCAGAAGCCACGCAAGCTGAAGATCAAAGATGCCATGAAGATGCTGGTGGAAGAAGAAGCCGCCAAACTGGTCAATCCTGAAGAACTGAAACAGGAAGCGATCGACGCGGTTGAACAGCATGGCATCGTGTTTATTGATGAAATTGACAAGGTCTGTAAGCGGGGTGAAAGCTCTGGCCCTGACGTTTCACGTGAAGGCGTACAACGCGATCTGCTGCCGCTGGTAGAAGGATGCACGGTTTCCACCAAGCACGGCATGGTGAAAACCGATCACATCCTGTTTATTGCTTCCGGTGCGTTCCAGGTGGCCAGCCCTTCGGATCTGATTCCGGAACTTCAGGGACGTTTGCCCATCAGGGTCGAATTGCAGGCGCTGACGACACATGACTTCGAACGGATCCTGACTGAGCCAAATGCATCTGTCACCGTACAATATAAAGCGCTGATGAAGACGGAAGGTGTCGATATTCATTTCACCGAAGATGGCATTGGTCGGATTGCTGCTGCTGCGTGGCAGGTCAATGAAACGGCTGAAAACATCGGTGCCCGCCGTCTGCACACGGTGCTTGAGCGTCTGATGGAAGAGATTTCCTATGACGCCAGCGATCGTAACGGCGAATCCATTACCATTGATGCGGATTACGTTGGTAAACACCTCGACGAGCTGGTGGCCGACGAAGATCTCAGCCGTTTTATTTTGTAATTTTAGCGCGAATCAAGTCACCTTCCCCTCTGCCGATCGTCCCAGGCGATCGGCACTATTCTGAAGAGATCGCATCCAGTTGGCAGGATAAGATTTCATCGATTGCGGCAGAACGATCGTCATTACCTGTATGCATTACGGTATTGCATTTTTTCAGCCAGGTTGAACATCAGACAGCCATTCCCTGCACCAGGAGAGGCTGAACTTATAGCAATAAAATTCAAATATTTCCTGATAACCAATCTCTGCCGGAACCGGTACAGGTCACTAACAGCAAGAAACAACTGCGATACAGCGCAAAGCGTTAGTTGATATGGATTAAGTCTTTTACAAAATATCCCCCTTATACTTTCTGACACTCTACCGCTCCTTCTCTCCAGCCAGGGGACAGCCCGATGACGGAAAACATCTGCTCCATACCGACTCTCTCCCCACTTCGTGCCTGGCTGGAAAGCCTGCGGTTACGCACCCTGCCTCTGGCCTGTGCCTCAGTGATCACCGGATCGGCTCTCGCCTGGTGGCACGGGCATTTCAGGCTTTCTGTTGCCGTACTTGCTCTGCTGACCACCGCCCTGCTGCAAATCCTGTCCAATCTGGCGAATGACTACGGCGATGCAATAAAGGGCAGTGATACCCCGGAGCGTATCGGCCCGCTACGCGGAATGCAGAAAGGGATGATCAGTCAGAAACAGATGCGCTTTGCTTTGGTGATTACTATTGTACTGACAATCGCCTCTGGCCTGACTCTGGTGGTGAGTGCCTGTCGGTCGCTCAGCGATATCTTCGGTTTTCTGGCGTTGGGTGCGCTGGCTATCGTAGCCGCTATCGCCTATACCGTGGGGAAAAAACCTTATGGCTATCTCGGGCTTGGGGATGCATCTGTACTGATTTTTTTTGGCTGGCTGGGCGTACTCGGCAGCTATTATCTCCAGGCCCACAACTTCCACGCAATCTTACTCTATCCAGCCAGCGGCTGTGGGTTACTGGCGGTCGCAGTCCTTAACGCCAATAACATGCGTGACATTGAAAACGATCGCCAGAATGGCAAATTCACCCTGGCTGTGCGCCTGGGTCCCACCCGGGCACGCTATTACCATCTGCTGCTGCTGTCAGCTTCACTGTTGTGCTTTGCACTGTTTGCCGCGATGAACTCACTGGGTGTAACCGGCTGGTTGTTCCTGCTGGCTTCGCCTCTGCTATTCCGTCAGGGCCGTTATGTGCTGGAGCAAACCTCGGCGTTGGCAATGCGGCCACTGCTGGTAAAAACGGTAAAAAGCGCGCTGCTGGTTAACCTGCTTTTTGCTGTTGGTCTGGTCATCAGCTAATCACGATGTGCTTGACCCATCGCAATTTTTAGCAACTGATGATTTTGGCAACACCCGGCGGAAAGCGATATACTTGCCCTTCCTGTGGCAAACAGACGAACCTTTCTTATGAAATATGATACTTCTGAACTCTGCGACATCTATCACGAAGATGTAAACGTCGTTGAACCGCTCTTTTCAAACTTCGGTGGTCGTACCTCGTTTGGTGGACAAATCATCACGGTAAAATGTTTCGAAGACAACGGGCTTCTCTACGATTTGCTGGAGGAAAACGGACGTGGTCGTGTCCTGTTAGTTGATGGCGGCGGCTCGGTCCGTCGTGCGCTGGTTGACGCCGCGCTGGCAAGGCTGGCGCTGCAAAACGAGTGGGAAGGTATTGTGGTGTATGGCTCAGTCCGTCAGGTGGACAGCCTGGAAGAGCTGGACATTGGTATTCAGGCTATCGCCGCCATTCCCGTAGGCGCAGCAGGCGAAGGTATTGGTGAAAGCGACGTTCGGGTAAACTTTGGCGGCGTGACCTTTTTCTCAGGCGACCATCTTTACGCGGATAATACGGGCATTATCCTTTCCGAAGACCCGCTGGACATCGAATAAAACGCAACGGGTGCCATTGGCACCCGTTACAATCTGGCTGATTAACTCAGACCTCTTCCATTTTTCCCAACAATGCGCGCAGACGCTCCTGCCAGACATGCTGTTCTTCTTTCAGCACCTGATTTTCACGCACCAGTGATTCACTGTTACCTGCCGCCTGTTGGACCTGTTGATGCAGATTATTGTTCTGCTCTTTCAGTTCTTCAATTTCCATCTGTAGCAGAGTGATGGTATCAATCGCCTGCTGTACTTTCGCTTCCAGTTTTTCAAACACTTCAAATGACATGGCTGTAACCTCTCCTGATTGCAAGCGTTGATGCTGCCACCCGCACGGTAAGAGGGCATGAACCGGCCTCTTCCGGGTAACAACGATGCCCCGATTGTAAGTACCCCCGTCCGGCAAGTCCAGCAGCGAACCGGCATGGAGTGCAGTCTGTAACAATTTTCAGTCCAGACCTGGTAAATGTAACAATTGCCCTTGCCGGGAGCGGGGTTATTGTTAAAAAAAAGATAAATTAAAATTAAAACGAAAGCTGGAATGCCGTTTACATAGTGTCAAAAGACGCGAAAACGCTCATTTTTTTGACGCAGAGCACAAGTTTTGATTTCGCTATTTCTCGTTTATGCTCGTTAACGATAAATTCACATCAGCCCTACAAATAACCAGGGCAGCTCAGGGAATGAGAAAAAAACGCAGTTCAACATTTAACCTCGCCTTCAGGAAACGCCAACATGACTCAAACAACAAGCACGCTCAAAGGGCAGTGCATCGCAGAATTCCTGGGAGTCGGCACCATTATTTTCTTTGGTGCTGGCTGTGTCGCCGCAGCAAAATTAGCCGGAGCAGTTCTTGGACTGTGGGAAATCAGCATTATCTGGGGGATGGCCGTTGCTATGGCTATCTATCTCAGCGCCGCCATTTCTGGCGCTCATTTAAACCCAGCCGTCACCATTGCATTGTGCCTGTTCGGTAATTTTGAAGCTCGTAAAGTCGTTCCCTATATTCTGGCACAAATCGCAGGTGCCTTCTGCTCTGCTGCCCTTGTCTATGGGCTGTACTACAACCTGTTTCTCGATTATGAGCAGACGCATCATATTGTGCGTGGCAGCGTGGAAAGCCTTGAACTGGCTGGCGTTTTCTCCACCTACCCTAACGCGCACATCAGCGTAGGCCAGGCCTTCCTGGTTGAAGCCGTAATCACCGCCGTCATGCTGGGACTGATTATGGCGCTAACCGATGACGGTAATGGCTTGCCGCGTGGTCCTATGGCTCCGCTGCTGATTGGCCTGCTGATTGCCATCATCGGTGGCGCTACCGGTCCACTGACAGGCTTCGCCCTGAACCCTGCCCGTGATTTTGGACCTAAACTGTTTGAATGGCTGGCAGGCTGGGGCAATGTGGCCTTTACCGGTGGCCGTGATATCCCGTACTTCCTCGTACCGATTTTTGGCCCGATTGTCGGTGCCAGCGTGGGCGCATTTGGCTACCGCGTATTAATTGCCCGTAATCTGCCTGGCGCCGTTGCGGTAGTAAAGCAAGAAGAGAAAACGATAGCGCGTGCTGAGCAGCGTAAAGCGTAAAAGATAACCTTTTGAATCATCAGGAAGGATTTATGACTACAGAAAAGAAATACATTGTCGCGCTCGATCAGGGCACAACCAGCTCCCGCGCGGTTATCCTTGATCATGACTCAAACATTGTGGCCGTCTCTCAGCGCGAATTTCAGCAAATTTACCCTAAGCCAGGCTGGGTTGAACATGACCCGATGGACATCTGGGCATCACAAAGTTCAACCCTGGTTGAAGTGCTGGCCCACGCCGATATCCGTTCAGATGAAATTGCCGCTATCGGTATTACTAACCAGCGTGAAACCGCTATCGTCTGGGATAAGGAAACCGGTAAGCCGGTTTATAACGCGATTGTCTGGCAGGATCCGCGTACCGCTGATTACTGTGCAAAACTGAAAAAAGAGGGACTGGAAGAGTATATCCAGCACACCACTGGCCTGGTGATCAACCCTTACTTCTCCGGCACTAAAGTGAAGTGGATACTCGACAATGTCGAAGGTGCCCGCGAACGCGCCAAACGCGGCGAGCTGCTGTTTGGCACCGTTGACTGCTGGCTGGTGTGGAAAATGACCCAGGGCCGCGTGCACATCACCGATTACACCAATGCCTCGCGCACCATGATGTTCAACATCCACAAGCTGGAGTGGGACGAGCGCATGCTGGAAATTCTTGATATTCCGCGTGAAATGCTGCCTGAGGTGAAATCCTCTTCCGAAGTGTACGGTCAGACCAACATTGGTGGTAAAGGCGGGACACGTATTCCTATCGCGGGTATTGCCGGTGACCAGCAGGCGGCACTTTATGGTCAGATGTGCGTTCAGCCGGGCATGGCCAAGAACACCTACGGCACCGGCTGCTTTATGCTGATGAATACCGGAACTGAAGCCGTCACCTCAACCCATGGTCTGCTGACTACCATAGCCTGTGGCCCACGCGGTGAAGTGAACTATGCACTGGAAGGTGCGGTGTTTATCGGTGGAGCCTCTATCCAGTGGTTGCGGGATGAGATGAAACTGATTGGTGACGCGACCGATTCTGAATACTTCGCGATGAAAGTGAAAGACAGTAACGGCGTTTATGTCGTTCCGGCCTTTACCGGACTGGGCGCACCCTACTGGGACCCCTATGCACGCGGCGCGATTTTCGGCCTGACGCGCGGTGCAAATGCTAACCACATTATTCGCGCAACGCTGGAGTCCATTGCCTATCAGACTCGTGACGTGCTGGAAGCGATGCAAAACGATGCGGATACCCGTCTGCAATCGCTGCGCGTGGATGGCGGAGCGGTAGCCAACAACTTCCTGATGCAGTTCCAGTCCGATATTCTCGGCACCCGCGTAGAGCGCCCGGAAGTTCGTGAAGTCACCGCCCTGGGAGCCGCCTATCTGGCAGGCCTGGCCGTTGGCTTCTGGAAAGATCTGGATGAAGTGAAAGAGAAAGCCGTCATTGAGCGTGAATTCCGTCCCGGCATCGAAAGCAGCGAGCGCAACTACCGCTACGCCGGATGGAGAAAAGCCGTTGCCCGTGCCCAGGCATGGGAAGAGCAGGACGACGCATAATCCCCTCCCGCCCGCGATTGTCAGGATCGCGGGCATTTCCCCTTCCTCTTTCTCCGCTGTGATAAACTCCTCTGCCTGATCATTCCACCAGGGCAAATCATGAAACGAGAACTCGCCATTGAATTTTCACGCGTAACGGAAGCCGCCGCGCTGGCCGGATATAAATGGCTGGGGCGCGGTGATAAAAATGCCGCCGACGGTGCAGCTGTCCATGCCATGCGCATCGTGCTCAATAACATCAACATTGACGGTCAGATTGTGATTGGCGAGGGGGAAATTGATGAAGCTCCCATGCTCTATATTGGTGAAAGGGTGGGCAGCGGCAATGGTGATCGCGTAGATATTGCCGTCGATCCCATTGAAGGGACCAGAATGACCGCAATGGGGCAGGCTAATGCGCTGGCGGTGCTGGCCGTCGGTAACAAAGGCTGCTTCCTGAATGCTCCGGATATGTATATGGAAAAGCTGGTCGTCGGGCCGGGAGCAAAAGGTGTAATTGACCTGAACCAGCCGCTGGAAGAGAACCTGCGGCGGATCGCCGGAGCGTTGCAAAAGCCCCTGTCCGAATTAACCGTTACCCTGCTAGCCAAACCGCGCCATGAGGCGGTTATTGCCATGCTTAAGCAGCTTGGCGTGCGGGTATTTGCTTTTCCTGATGGCGATGTGGCCGCATCGATTCTGACCTGTATGCCGGACAGTGAAGTGGACGTACTTTACGGCATTGGCGGCGCGCCCGAGGGCGTGGTTTCGGCTGCGGTCATCCGTGCGCTGGATGGCGATATGCAGGGTCGGCTGCTGGCCCGCCATCATGTCAAAGGCGACACCCCTGAAAACCGGGCTGCCGGTGAACAGGAGTTGCAGCGCTGCGCCGCAATGGGGATAGACGCTGGCAGGGTGCTGCAACTGGATGATATGGCGAAAGACGATAATGTTATCTTCTCTGCCACCGGCATCACTGACGGCGACCTGCTCAAAGGTATTACCCGCAAGGGCACTATTGCCACCACGGAAACACTACTTATCCGTGGCAAATCGCGCACCATTCGTCGCATTCAGTCCGTCCATTATCTGGATCGTAAGGACGAGAATCTTCACCCTTATATTTTGTAATCACCCTGGGCAAGGTGAGCCGTCAACTTGCCCATTCCGGTATAAGATACCGTGCTTTTAAGGCCTTACCCTGAACGGCTGGACAATATTGCACAGCTCAGCGCCATGGTACTTAAGGTTACCCTTCATCAGGGGAAAAACCGTTCTTCAGAGCCCGGCTCATTAGTGCCAATGAAACTCAAATAAAAACGTCTATCTCAGGTTGAATTTCATTGAACCAAGCACATTAATTTTCTTATTCATTGAGTTAACTGACACATCCTCCGATAACACTTTGACAATGGTCTTCCCTTGCTTTTTCGCTAATAAAGCATAGCTATAGCCTGCTCTGATCGAAAATTTCGGAGCCTGCGCCAGGTTATAATCAAACGTAGTCACATTGCTTTTCACTCTGTCCGTTCGGGTGCCCTCTTTACCAAAAAAAGTCAGCGCAGAGTTATCGAATAAACCCAGGGTATCAATTAAATCATTATTATGATTACCCGAAGTATCCAGCGTCTTTCCTGACAGAGCCTGTAAAGTATGCTGGGCGGAAGCTACACCATGAAGGCCTGTTTTCCATTTGTTATCACCGGGTTTTTGCCCTGTATGCAAAGCATAAAAATGATCATCGTCCACCGTATATATCATGGAGCAACCACTTAAAGCCCCTGAAGTGACTATCAAAGGATTACCATCATGGATACTGTCAAGAGCAATGCGGATTCCCACTGAACCTGACATTCCATTCGCAACCTGTATTCCCTGAATATCTTTACTCAGTTTATTGCTATCCCAGTGGGAACCTATTTTTCCTGCGCCCGATTCACTTGAGGTCATATGTTGACCATCAAATACCATCACCGTCTTGTGTAAAATACTTTCTTCATTGAGAATTTCGGAAGTATAAGGTAGCGGCTCTGACAGATGTTTATCTGAGTCATAACGGTGAATATCAAACTGCAATGATGTTTCCACTGTGTCACTTCCCACCAAAAGACCACGCGAGCGCAAGGGTGTAATGCTCCCTTTTTTTAGCTGTTGATCATCTGAAACAAACAGCGAGGTAAGACTCCGCCCAACAAGCCCATGCTGGTCCTTATATGACAGCGGATTATTCCTGCACATGCGGTATAAATTCAGGCCATCCACTGTACCCGCAGGATCGGCACTGAGCCAGCGCCCTGCCCAGGGTTGATAATACCGGTAGCCATAGTAATACAGACCCGTTGCATCCCGCTCTTTTCCAGAATAACGCACCGTCTTGTAGTCCACCTCCACAGCACTACGCGCCGTCCTTACCGCCGTGCCACCAAAAGGATAATACTCCTCATAGTCGATAAGATTGCCTTCGCCATCCAATTCAAGCGTTATACTGCCGTTGAGGTCAGAGCAGCTGTAACGCAGCTGATCGTTGTTGATACCGTGTGGCCTGCCGTTTTCCCAGCACAATGCCTGCACCTGAGCCACCCTGGCGTTGATAACCTGTAGGTTTTCTGTTTCCACGCTGCCAATAAATGTCTTTCTCCGTTCCAGTCCGGGCAAGTACAGCACCTGCCTCGTTTGCACACTGTTTTGTGTCTGCTGACGGCTGATCTTCAGCACCCTTTGGCTGCCACTGTCATAACGGTAGCTTTCAGTGTCGTCCGCCGAGCCTTTACGCGCCACGGTCGTCACCCGAAGCAGATCCCCTCTGGATGTCCATGAAAGATGCTGTCCCGATACCAACTCTGTCTGGCAGCCTCTATTCGTAAACAGCGCGTCCACCTCTTCCGCTCGGGCAACCAGAGAACTCAGTACTGCCCGATTACTTCGGTCACTGACAGTGATCTTTGTCGTGTAGTTATTTCCTGTGGCAGGTGCACCATGGCGTATCTGTAGAAGATTTCCGGCCCGGTCATAAAGATAACTGCGGATGTAGGAGGTATATGAGACGTTATCAGTGATGAGAGGGACATTTACGGCAAGTTTGCTGACATCCTGCTGGCATGCATTTGCCATTTCCCGGCCAGTCGCCCTGACCATTTGATATATGCTGTCATAAACGTAAGTATTTCCCGGCACCACCTTCTGGTTACGCCAGAAACGAATTTTTTCCGCATCATTACGTATGCTGATTATGTTTCCCGCCGGATCATAGCCATAGTGCAAGTCCTGCAACATCTTCGCACCGGCAGGATGTCCGGCCGGACGGAAAGTGGTTATGCCGATCACGCGCTGGGTTTCCAGTTCATAGCGATACTGGTTCACCACGCCGTTGCCATACTCCTCACGCAGTTTCTGTCCGGCAGCGGACCAGGTCAGGGATGTGACAATAACCTGCTCCATCCCGCCCTTCACCGTCAACCAACAGGAACTGAGAAGTCCTGCCACGTCAAATTGCATGCGTTGTTGATTACCGGCTGCATCGGTGGTGTTAAATACGCTACCCGTAGCATCAGCGATACTCAGGCTGGTATGCCCTGTGGCTTCCACACAGTTCAGGCAGGCAGAAATATCCCCCTGCCAGTTTGCGACCACATCCGCATCAGACGCATCGTCCAGTAACAGCCGGGTGACAGAAAGCGGCACGCCAGTGAGGGCAACGCCATCAGTCATCAATATCCCGGCAGGGTCACAGTGATATATACACTGCCCGGCGAGGTTGTTATCCCGATCGGCACGTTGATTGCCAGCATAGAAGAAACGCTTTGTAATTCTGGCAGCTTCGCCGTTTACCTGCTCAGTCACACTTAGCGGACGTCCGGGCAGGTCAGCATTTTCATACTGGTATGTATGGGTTACTTTCTGGTCAGGATCGGTGGTGCCGTCGTCATTAATACAAATATTGTCAATCCTGATACAGGGCCGCTCGCTGGCATCCTTAAAAAAGATTGTCGTCCCGGCGTCGGCACTTTGTGTGAGCAGTGCATCGCCAGTGAGATCGTTCAGGCGATGTAAATTAACCAGTCCGGCCTGGTGCAAACGCGGGTCTGTGCTTTCAGTTAAAAAGCCACGAGGGTCGTAGCGATGATAAGTCAGGCGCTCATCGGTAAACTCCGGGCTGTCGGGATGGCGGTGGTAAATAATATCGCGCACGGTAAGACCACGGTTATCAGTCACCTTGACGGTGGGAGTTTTGTGAAAAAGTGATCTGTTCATAGCTTTTCCAGTTAATAGTAGGGTGGTCTGGTTTCACAACACCATAATGCAGCCGGAAGTCCATCATATGAGTGGTCCTTCTGCCGTGCTGGAAGGCCCTTTTTTCTACCTGGCATTGATAAATTAAGGCTGGCGTTGATCCGGATACTGCAAACGCCAGATTCTTTTTTTATTAAAATAACGCACAAAGTCTTACCGGGTGTTCAGAATCAGCATAAAAGTCGCCGAATTCCCGCTGCCTGAAGTAAGAACAGAGATACATCTTTATTTATCAGAACGCAGAAATAAAAAAAGATATATTGGAATTAGTACTCAAAAAATTAATATATAGCTTTTACGTCGTAGAAAATTGAAAACAACCTGACAGAAAAAACAATTACCGACTTTACCTGATCTCATCTCAGCAGAAAATATTTTAAATATTAAAAATAATGAAAAATAATCCACGTCATTTCCTTCAATAAAAAAAGCAAAAATCAATCATCATCAAAAAGAGTGTAAATCACGACATTTCTGATATGAATAATAAATTAAACGCCAACTTAACATAACGACCTGTAAGAACCTGTCCCACCAGGCGTTATTGTCGTAGCCAGTCTGGACAGGGACAACGCGCAGAAACCGGAGCGTACACGGAGTCTGTGAGGATTTCGAGCCGTGCCCGGGTTCAAAATGACGAGTAAACCAGCCCTGATGGGTCAGGCTCTAAGCCCGGCCACCACCGGCTCCCCTGTCGACGAGGAGATTTGGCGCTTTGCGTGCACCCATGCCAGGGTCATTTGTCGATATGAGCTTTATGACTGGCAGTCACTGGAAAAAAGCCGCGCCAGTAGCGAAGATAGGTGACCACCCCGCCCCACACCGACTAAGGAGTTGTTATGGCCGAATGGGTTAACGCCAGTATTAAAGAGGTAAAGACCTGGACTGACAGTTTATTCAGCCTTGTCGTCACTGCTCCAATTGATCCTTTCATCGCCGGCCAGTTTGCCAAGCTGGCGCTGGAAACCGACGGTGAGCGCGTTCAGCGTGCCTATTCTTTCGTTAACGCACCCAGCGACGACCATCTGGAGTTTTACATTGTCAACGTCCCTGAAGGGAAACTCAGCCCGCAATTACACCAGTTAAAGCCCGGCCAACAGGTGATGATCACGAAAGAGTCGGCGGGATT
This sequence comes from Erwinia mallotivora, assembly GCF_000590885.1. GTDB lineage: Bacteria > Pseudomonadota > Gammaproteobacteria > Enterobacterales > Enterobacteriaceae > Erwinia > Erwinia mallotivora. The sequence continues at coordinate 70,749 of NZ_JFHN01000029.1, read as the reverse complement.
TTTCGTGCTGGACGAAATCCCTCCCTGTAAAACACTGTGGATGCTGGCTACCGGCACCGCCATCGGGCCTTATCTGTCAATATTACAGGAAGGGAAAGGTCTGGAGCGTTTCGAACACATTGTACTGGTTCATGCAGCACGTTACGCCCAGGATCTGAGCTACCTGCCGCTGATGCAGCAGCTGCAACAACAATATAACGGTAAGCTCCGCATTCAGACGGTGGTGAGTCGGGAAGAGGCTGCCGGCTCGCTGACCGGCCGCGTCCCGGCGTTGATCGCCAGTGGTCAGCTGGAATCAGCCGTTGGGCTGGCTCTGGAGGCGGAACACAGTCACGTCATGCTGTGCGGTAACCCGCAAATGGTCAGGGACACTCAGCAACTGCTGAAAGACACGCGCCAGATGCGAAAACATCTGAAACGTAAACCCGGACATATGACCAGTGAACATTACTGGTAGTCTGAGGCTCTGCGGCCAGAATAGTTAACCCGGCAGGCGGTTGTGCCAAAACGATTATCCCCTCTGGTGCCAGGCAACACCACCAGCTCCAGCGTCATGGTCACCAGAATCAGCGTGGGGATAAAGCGCCCCAGCGCCCATTGCCAACTTGCGGGTAACATCTCCCAGTTGCCAGCCGACAGCATCCAGGCAGCAATCAACAGCAGTCCCCAGTAACCCGGTTTGTTACGGTCATGAAGACGCTTAACCACCACTGCACTGGTTGGCCATAACAGGCTGACCACGCAAAAAGCGGCGGTCTGCGTGCTCACCCATTCACAGGACGCCAGCATAAATAACACGATCATCAGTATCAGCCACAGCATTAGCCAGATCCAGAGATCGCGCCGACCGATCCTGCCGCGATAGGAAAAACACCACGCTTGTAAGGTCATTTTTTTATCCCCAGGAACAGCCTCAACCTTTGACTTTTCCAGCGATTGTCCGCTCTAATCTTCCGTAAAAATGCACAGGTAAGGGCAGATGAAAATGAAAGAAACGCTTTTCGCGGGCATGGTGTTACTCGGCATACTGGCGATGGCACCAGCCCGGGCCGATGCTGACCCTCAGGATCATGCTGAGCATTTGCCAACTGCGCCCTATCTTTTACCCGGTGCGCCTACCTTTGATATGACTATCGGCCAGTTTCGCGAAAAGTATAATCTCAGCAATCCAACCTTGCAGATCCCGGAATACCGGGCAATCGACAACCGTGACGACAAAAGTAATTTGACCCGTGCTGCCAGCAAGATCAACGAAAATATCTATTCCTCAACCGCCCTTGAACAAGGCACAGGAAAGATCAAAACGTTACAAATAACCTGGTTGCCCATCCCCGGTCCGGAGGAGCAAAGCTCACGTGATATCGCTCGCGCTTACATGGCCGCGCTGGAGCGTTTTTTTGAGCCGACGCTGAACGAAGAACAGAGCCTGAGACGGCTGGACGATCTGCTGAGCAAGGGTAAAGGCTTACGCTATTTTTCTCAAAGCGAAGGTGCTCTGCGCTATGTCGTTTCTGATAATGGCGATAAAGGGCTGACCTTTGCCATCGAACCACTTAAGCTTGCCATGAGCACTGGCTGACTTGCGGTCAAAAATGACGAAAAGCAAAGCCTTCATAGGTTTTGATCTCTATACTGTCCGGCAGACAACGCTGCTGAGGCAGGCTAATTTAACCGTATCGCGCTAAGCGTGGAGGAAATAATGCGACATCCGTTAGTAATGGGTAACTGGAAACTGAACGGCAGCAAACACATGGTCAACGAACTGATCGCCGGTCTGCGCACCGAGCTGAGCAACGTTGACGGCTGCGGTGTAGCCATAGCCCCACCGGTGATGTATCTGGATCAGGCAAAACACGCCATCGCGGGTAGCCACATTGCGGCTGGCGCCCAAAACGTTGACGTCAATCTGTCTGGTGCTTTCACCGGTGAAATCTCTGCTGAGATGCTGAAAGATATCGGCGCGAAATACATCATTATTGGTCACTCTGAGCGTCGCACCTATCACAAAGAGAGCGATGAGCTGATCGCCAAAAAATTCGCCGTGCTGAAAGAAGCGGGCCTGGTTCCGGTTCTCTGCATTGGTGAAACCGAAGCCGAAAACGAAGCAGGTAAAACAGAAGAAGTCTGTGCCCGCCAGATCGATGCGGTGCTCAACACCCAGGGCGCTGAAGCCTTCAATGGCGTGGTCATTGCCTATGAGCCAGTCTGGGCTATTGGCACCGGAAAATCAGCCACCCCAGCTCAGGCACAGGCGGTACATAAATTCATTCGCGATCACATTGCGAAAAAAGACGCCAGCGTGGCGGCTCAGGTGATCATTCAGTACGGTGGCTCTGTTAACGACAAAAATGCCGCTGAACTCTTTGCACAACCGGACATTGACGGCGCATTGGTTGGCGGCGCATCACTGAAAGCAGATGCTTTTGCAGTGATCGTCAAAGCTGCGGCTGCGGCTAAAAACCTCTGATCGTTCTCCCTGCGCTGAAAACGGCGCAGGGTTTTCACTTATCCCCACCGCTCCACCAGACTTTTTAATGTCAGCACATGACTTTCAAATCCCTCTTCCGGCATGTTCGTCACGCTCAGTATTAACCCGTAACGGCACTGATCTTCATGCAGATACCAGCGCGAGAGAGGCGTCGGGGCCATACCATAAGCCAGCGCTTTGCTGGCAATGTCCACGTCCTTCGTCCCGGCCGAAAATTCAACCACCACGGCCAGGGCTGCCGGATAAACCAGAGGGAAATGATTTTTCAGGGCTGACAGCATTTTTGCCTGCCGTTGCGCATACAGGCGCTTCATCCGCCGAAGGTGCCGCATAAAATGCCCCTCACGCAAAAACTCCGCAACGGCATCCTGTAGCACAAAAGACGCGGCGGGTAAGAGAGCGGCGGCGACATCGCCAAATTGTCCGGACAGCCTCTCCGGCACCACCAGATACCCCATCCGCAATGCGGGGCTGAGATTCTTACTGAACGTACCGATATGCAAAACCCGCTCACTGTCCAGTGATGCCAGGGCTGGCACAGCGCGGCCCGTTAACTGCAACTCACCAAGGTAATCATCTTCGATGATGAAGCCTTCAGACATCATCGCCCAGTGGAGTAATTCACCGCGTCGGCCAGGTGACAGAGGCATACCCAACGGAGCCTGCTGTCCTGGCGTAACCAGCGCCAGTCTGGCATCGGGAGCAAGGCGCTGCCCCTCGCTTACCCGTATTCCTTCCTGATCAACCTGAACGCCAACCACTGTCATTCCGGCCAGCTCCAGCGCTTTACGCGCCAGCAGATAACCGGGGTCTTCTGTCCAGATTTTGTGCCCACGCCAGTTCATTGCCAGGCTAATCAATCCCAGCGCACCCGCAAAACCGTGCGTAATGATAATTTGCGATGCCTGACAATTTATTCCACGCGTCATTGCCAGATAACTGACCAGTTGTTCGCGCAAATGTTGACTGCCACGCGGGTCGGGATAGCCGACCGACCTGCCACTCATTTCGCGGGCATGGCGGGATACGATACGCGACCATACTTTCCCCGGAAATGCGTCGCCCGCAGGAACACCCAGCTGAAAAATCCGCGGAGGAGTATCAAAATCATGCATAACGCCAGACAGCGGCGACGGAGTCAGAACCTGTGGCACAGAGGTTGCTGGCAGCGGCAGTCGCTCGCCGACCCAGGTTCCTGCCGCGCCTTTTGCCACCAGCAACTGGCTGTCCGCCAGCATGTCATAGGCAGCACGCACCGTCCCGCGAGCCACACCAAGCTGGATGGCAAGGTCACGGGCGGAAGGCATCCGTGCGCCGGGACGAATCCGTCCGGATCGGATCGCCGCGCTGACAGCCGCGACTATCTGTTCACTCAGGTTCAGAGAAGCCTGACGACTCAGGGTAAGGTCAATTTCGGCTGTCAGGGATGGGCCACTGTTTTTGTCAATTCCTGGCACTTTTGTTGTTCCATCAGGACAGAGAGAATCTGCTCAGTACCGGCACCATTGTTATGCCGGGATCCGCGATGTCATCACAGGAGAAGAGAATGAGCGAACGCATCCACTACGCCCGGGTCGCACCGGCAGGTATGAAAGCACTGGCAGGTGTATACAACTATGTTGCGCAATCGGGGCTGGCAATGGAACTTATTGAGCTGATTTTTTTGCGGGTTTCAGAAATCAACGGCTGCGCTTACTGCATCGATAAACATACCAAAGCGTTGCATGGTGCAGGACTGGCCTGGGACAAAATCGTACTGACCAAAGTCTGGCGTGAGGCCGGGAGCTGGTTCACGTCCCGGGAACGGGCTGCACTGGCCTGGGCAGAGTCGCTGACCCTAATTGCCCGGACGCAGGCGCCGGATGCGGTATTTGCTCAGGTTTCGGCAGCATTCAGCGATAAAGAGATCGCCGATATGAGTATCGCCATCGGCCTGATGAACGCCTGGAACCGTCTGGCCATCAGCCATCGAAAATTACCCGACAGCACACCCGGCAACTGAACGGATACTCTGAGGCGGCTGTGGCTTGCTGGCAGCCCGAAAAATTTACACTTCCCCTCTCAGCAGGCTCGATTCAGCAGCAGAAACGGGCCTGAAAAGTCAGTCAATTGTTTTGCTCATCTTCATCTAATCGCATGATTTAAAAAATATTTTTCAAACACCCGCCTCCCTCTCCAGCTTTATTATTACTATTACTGATTTCTTTTTATTCTTCATTCTCATTTTTAATATTTAAACAATTTTTTAATTTACTCATAACAATGGTATATTTTCTGACAGCCTGACTGGTTGCCCATTTATCCATGCCTGCGGTATGGCGTCGCGGCCAGCTATCCCCTTGTATTCAGCGATTCAGCCAGATTTTTTCTGCCGAAACCGGGCTGTTTCACCTGCTTAACATGTTGATTCGTCAACATATGGAGATGTCGCCCCATGCGAAAATCAGCCGAAAACCTTACCCCGGCCTCCGAACAGCAACAGAGAACAGACGTCGATGTGCTGTTGATCGGCGGCGGTATTATGAGCGCCACCCTGGGTGCTTATTTACAGGAACTGGAGCCAGGCTGGCATATCACAATGGTTGAGCGGCTGGCGGACGTGGCCGGCGAAAGCTCTGATGGCTGGAATAATGCCGGGACAGGCCATGCCGCCCTTGCGGAAATGAACTACACCCCGGAGAACAGTGACGGCAGCGTCGATATTCAGAAAGCCATCAATATTAATGAAGCCTTTCAGCAGTCGCGCCAGTTCTGGGCGCATCAGGTACAGAAGGGAATGCTGAAGGAGCCACACAGTTTTATTAAAAGTGTGCCGCACATGAGCTTCGTCTGGGGCGATGAGAACGTCAGTTTTCTGAAGAAACGATTCAACGCTCTGCAAAAAAGCACCCTTTTTCGTGGAATGGAATACTCCGAAGATCCTGAGCAGATCAGGGAATGGGTGCCGCTGATGATGGAAGGGCGTGATGCAACACAGCCTGTTGCCGCGACGCGCACCTCAGCAGGAACGGACGTTAACTTTGGCGAAATCACCCGCCAGTTGATCGCCTCGATGCAGAAAAGTGCGCACTTCACACTGCAAACTCGCCATGAGGTACGCCGTTTCAGACGCAATCAGGACGGCAGCTGGCAGGTCAGTCTGGCCGACCTGAATAAAAACGGTAAAGAAAAGACCCTGCGGGCGAAATATATTTTTATTGGTGCGGGAGGCGCGGCGCTGCCCCTGTTACAGAGCACGGGGATTCCGGAAGCCAAAAATTATGCTGGTTTCCCGGTCGGCGGCGAGTTACTGGTCAGCGATAATCCGCAGGTGGTGCAACGTCATCTGGCGAAGGTGTATGGCAAAGCTTCCGTCGGCGCACCGCCCATGTCGGTGCCTCATCTGGATACCCGAATGCTGGATGGCAAACAGGTACTGTTGTTTGGGCCGTTCGCCACCTTCTCGACCCGATTCCTTAAACAGGGTTCGCTGTGGGATATGTTTGGCTCAATCACCCCGACCAACCTGATGCCAATGGTGCATGTCGGTCTGGGAAATTTTGATTTAATCAAATATCTGGTCGGTCAGGTGTTGTTAACCGATGAGGCGCGGCTGAAAGCCTTGCAGGACTATTTTCCTGAGGCGCAGCAAGGCGACTGGCAGCGGGTAAAAGCCGGACAGCGCGTGCAGATCATCAAGAAAGATGAGAAAAAAGGCGGCGTGCTGAAGCTGGGAACCGAAGTGGTGACCTCTGAAGATGGCACCATTTCAGCGCTGCTGGGTGCCTCGCCGGGTGCCTCTACCGCAGCGCCAATCATGCTTGACCTGATGAATAAAGTCTTTAAGGAGCAGTTCCACAGTGCGGCATGGCAGTCAAAACTCAGGGCAATAATTCCGTCCTATGGTCAGAAACTGAACGGTAACGTGGCGGCAACGGAACATGAAATGGCGGAAACCAGCCGCATTCTGCAACTTGATTACACGCCTTCATCAGCGGCCAACGATGAAAACAAAGACGGCCACGCGGCGGTTATTGGCAAATAATCCCGCCGGAACGGTCATAACAGGGTGGTATAACCACCCTGCTTTATCCTGCCTCATCCCTCTTCCTGCCGACAAGATGATTGATTCAGCGGATGTTAATGGCTTCCACCAGCATCCATACGGTGGTCAGTACCAGCGACAGCGCCATCACACTGTTGAATGCTCGCAATTTCCATGGCACCTGCAAGTGACGGCCCATCCGGTCCCCCATCACCGCCCAGACCATGATGCAGGGTAGATTGAGCACCATAAATCCTACCGCTACCGCCAGAATGCCATTGCCTGAGCTGTACATCAGCGCAACATTGGTAGCCATCAGCCAGGCCTTCGGATTCACCGCCTGAAACGCCGCGCTGCCCAGTAGCGTCATGGGGCGGGATTTTTCCTGCATCTCCGGCGATCCTGCGCGGAAAATCTTCCATGACAGCCACAGCAGATAACTACAGCCAAGCAACGTCAGAGGCACTCTGACCGCACTCATCCACTGGAGTAACACATCCAGCAGCAGCCCGGCGAGGGCAGTCTGGAGCGCACAGCCACAGACAATTCCCATCATCATTGGCAGTGTTCGTCTCATGCCAAAATTCACGCCGGATGTCGCCAGCATCAGGTTGTTAGGGCCTGGCGTAATCGACATAACCGTGACGTAACTGAAAAAGGAGGGGTCGAGCATGATTGTTATCCTGATGATGAGTAAGAACATCAACATACAGGCTGCCACGATATGGTAACAGATTCAGAAACAGACTATTGTTATGGGTACAGTCATCCTTATCCCTGTATTGTACCCATCCCCGAGAGGAATAATTGTGTCCATCAGCGAAACCGAGGAATCACCGCTCTATCAACGGCTGGCCGTCACCCTGGCGGAAGCGATTCACTGCGGAACTTATCCTCCCGGTAGCCGCCTGCCTGCGATCCGCCGCTGTGCCAGCCATCATCAGGTCAGCGTTAATACTGTGCTGACGGCCTACCGTATCCTTGAGGATCGCGGACTGATCGAGGCACGCCCTCAGTCTGGTTATTATGTGCGCAGCGTGCTGCCTTCGGTTAAAGCCGTCAGCCGACTCCACCCGACGGTGCACTCGCCGGGAAGCGATAAGCTGGCGCTGATTGAAACCGTTTTTGCCGCACAAAATCACCCTGACTACACCAACATCTCCCTCGCCTGCCCGCAGAACAGCGACTTTTATCCCACAGCAAAAATCAGCCGTATTATCTCCTCGTTGCTGCGGCGGGAACCGATGCTGATCGGCCGCTATGCGCTACCGCCTGGTAGCCAGCGGCTGCGCCGGGAAATCGCACGACGCGCGCTGGACCTGGGGATGAGCCTGACCGCAGAAGAGATCACCCTGACTCATGGCTGTATGGAGGCGTTGCAGCTGGCGCTTCGGGCCGTCACCACACCGGGTGACTGTGTCGGTGTGGAAACGCCAACCTATTTTTATCTCTTCCCTTTGCTGGCCAGTCTGGGGCTGAGCGTGCTGGAAATCCCCACCGATCCGCAGCAGGGTCTGTCGCTGGATGCGCTGGAGCTGGTGTTACAGGAAAAGCGCATCCAGGCACTGGTCGCCATGCCGACAGCGCAAAATCCGATGGGATGCACCATGACCTTGCCCGATAAAAAACGTCTGGCAAAAATGGTCAATCACTACCAGGTGCCGCTGATCGAAGATGGCCTGTACTGTGAACTGCAATTTAACTGGCCGCTGTCACCGGCGGTAAAAGCCTTTGACAGCGATGGCTGGATCATTCACTGCACCAGTTTTACCAAAACCATCGCACCTGATTTCCATCTTGGCTGGATGGCTGGCGGACGTTTTCATGAAAAACTGGCGCGGCTGAAGTCTGTCTCCTCGCTGGCAGAATCAAGGCTGCTTTCTGAAACGCTGGGGCATTTTCTGGAGTCAGGCGGCTATGACCATCACCTGCGCAATCTTCGCCGCCGCTATGCTGCCCAGATGGATGAGGCACGCGGCATGATCGCCCGACACTTTCCGGCAGGAACACGAGCCACCCAGCCCAGCGGCGGATTTGTCTTCTGGGTTGAACTGCCCGGCAGGCTGGACTGCGTCGCGCTGTTCCACCGTCTGTTGCAGGAGAAAATCTGTCTGACGCCCGGTGCCCTCTATACGCTCAGCGAACGGGGTAACAGCGCCATGCGCCTGAGCTGCTGCTATCCGTTTGACGACCGCTACAGCTGGGCGCTGAAAAGAACTGGCGCACTGGCCTGCGAAATGAGTGGGATAGCAGCAGGCAGCGAATGAGATTCAGGGCGTACCGTTGCGCCCCCAGGCTGCATACCCTTTTCTTTCGGTGAGCCGTTCGTAGTAGGCCCGCACCGCAGGCAGGTCAGGATGCTCCAGCGGCGTTTCGTACCAACGGTTAACCGACAGACCTATCGGAATATCAGCCAGTGAAAAGGTGTTCCCTGCCACCCAGGCTCCGGTCCGTTCCAGTTGCTGGTTGAGGATAGCCATCGTGTGTGACCAGCCCTTACAGGCCGCAGCCAGCAGACGCGGGTCCTGATGCGCGGGGGAATGCCGTACCAGTGACATAAAAGCATAGCGCCAGGAGGTATTCAGCTCGGTCGCCTGCCAGTCTATCCATTGATCGACCGGCGCACGGGCGCGAGGATCGTCCGGATAGAGCCAGCCGCCGCCATATGCATTGGCCAGATAGCGAATAATGGCATTGGATTCCCACATAATAAAATCGCCATCCTGGATTACCGGAATCAAGGCATTAGGATTCATCGCCTTAAAAGCGTCCTGCTGAGGTGACTTAAAACCTTCGCCCCAGTCATCGCGCCTCCAGGCGATATTCAGCTCGTCACACAGCCACAGCACTTTTCTGACGTTGATCGATGAGGCCCTACCTAATATCTTCAGCATAAGATCGTCACTTTTATTTAACATTCAACCCGGCACGGGCTGACAATGGCAAGGATACTCACAATGTCGCAATTACGCGCTTTTAAGCAAGTTGATGTTTTCACTTCTTCGCCGCTGAACGGCAACCCACTGGCGGTAGTGCTGGAAGCCGACGGGCTAAGCGATGAGCAGATGCAGGCTATTGCACGCTGGACCAACCTGTCGGAAACCACTTTTGTTCTGCCAGCCAGCGACCCGGGGGCCGATTACCGGGTGCGTATCTTTACCCCCACTCTCGAACTGCCTTTTGCCGGGCATCCGACGCTGGGCACCGCACACGCTCTGCTGGAATCGGGAATCAGCCTGAAAATGCCGGGTAAGATCGTTCAGCAGTGCGGTATCGGGCTGGTGACGATAAAAACAGCTGCTGACCACCACCTGGCCTTCGCCGCGCCGGAGGCCACGCTGTCAGCATTCAGTGATGCCCCGCTCAGCAGTGCACTCAACAGCGAGGCGATGGAGAGCACGCTGCCGGTGATGGTGGCTGATATGGGCATTCGCTGGCTTCTGGTGCCTATGACCTCTGCCCGTGACGTGCTGGCGGTTAAACCCAACGTGGTGGAATTTGAGCGGCTGACGCAAAAAGCCCGCGTAAATGGCGTGATGATATTCGGGCCGCTTGCTGGCGAGAAGGAGCAGTATGAAGTGCGCGGCCTGTTTACTGAAAATGGTGCACTGGTTGAAGACCCGGTTACAGGCAGCGCCAACGCCTGTCTGGCCCGTTATCTTCAGGCACAGGGGAAGACGCTGGATTACCGCGTGCGCCAGGGCACCGTTCTGCAACGTGCCGGCCGCCTGAGCGTGAATTACACGCCAGATGGCGTGTGGATTGGCGGTCAGTCAGTGACGGTCATTGACGGCACCATTAACGTCTGAGCCATTCCACTTTAAGGCGCTCCATCAGAGCGCCATCCCGCCAGAGGCTTCAATGCGCTGACCATTAATCCAGCCACTCTCATCGCTAAGCAATAAAGCAACGGCATCACCAATATCATCCGGCAATCCGGGACGACCCAGCGCCGTAATGGAGCTGACGAAAGCATTCACCTGCGGATTGTCCCTCACCATCCCACCACTGAAATCAGTTTCGATAGCGCCAGGGGCCAGCACATTGGCGGTGATCCCTCTCGCGCCGAGTTCCTTCGCCTGGTAGCGGGTTAACACCTCAATTGCACCTTTTACCGAAGCGTAAGCGCTGGAGCCTGGCAAACTGAACCGGGCCAGCCCGCTGGATACATTCAGAATGCGACCACCATCGGCCATCAGCGGCAACAGCTTCTGCGTCAGGAAAAAAGGGCCTTTGAAATGCACATTCACCATCTGGTCAAACTGTTCTTCACTGGTGGTGATGAACTCCTGATGCAGTCCGGCTCCGGCGTTGTTTAATAAATAATCAAACGTGTCGCGTTGCCATATCGCTTTTAGCTGTTGCTGCACTTCAGTGGCAAAGCCTGGGAAGGTTTTACTGTTGCCGGTATCCAGCTGGAGCGCCACGCCACGGGAGCCGAGCGCCTCAATTTGTGCAACGACCTCCCGCGCCTGCTGTTCGAAGCTATGCCAGGTCAGGATGATATTTACCCCTCGTGCAGCCAGTTTCAGCGCCGCATTCTTACCTAAACCACGACTTCCACCGGTAATTAATGCAATTTTATCGCTCATGTTCTTCTCCACTGGTTTTTTTATCGACAAAAGAGAGATTATTAGCTTCACTCTGATCTATAAATATTCATAAATGCATATCACTGTTTCATTCTGAGCAACAAAAGGCAGCAAAGTGGATAAAATTCAGGCAATGCAGATTTTTGTCAGGGTGGCGGAATTACAAAGTTTCACCCGCGCGGCTGAAAGCCTGGGATTACCAAAAGGCAGCCTGTCACGACAGCTCCAGACGCTGGAAAACAGGCTGGGTACGCGGTTGCTGCATCGCACCACGCGGCGGGTACAGCTGACTCAGGACGGTCAGGTTTATTACGAACGTTGCCGGGAGCTGCTGGCTACGCTGGAAGAGATGGATTCGCTGTTTCAACACGATCCCGCGTCAGTCAGTGGTCGTCTGCGGGTGGATATGCCAGTCAGCCTGGCCTGTGACTGTATCCTGCCAATGCTGCCGGAATTTCTTCAACAGTATCCGGGGATCGAGCTGGAACTGAGCAGCAGCGACCATCGGGTGGATGTGGTCAGAGAGGGCTTTGATTGTGTAATACGTGGTGGCGTGCTGGAAGATTCCGGCCTTATTGCCCGTTCTCTGGGAACGCTGACCCAGATTAACTGCGCCAGCCCGGATTATCTGGCGCGTTTTGGAACGCCGGTCGCGCTGGAGGACCTTGCCACTCACGCCGTGGTGCATTACAGCCAGCATTTGGGTAGCACGCCTGCGGGGTTTGAATTTTTTGACGGCAAAAACCGCCATTTCATCAAGACCGGTGGCACCGTTACCGTCAACAATACTCAGGCTTATCGTGCGGCCTGCCTTTCTGGCCTGGGCATTATTCAGGCACCTGAACGCGGAATGCGTCAGGCGATTAAAGATAAGAGGCTGGTTGAAATTCTGCCGCATTTTCGCCCAGAGCCAATGCCCCTGTCGCTGATTTTCCCTCATCGCCGTAATCTGGCGAGGCGGGTACACGTCTTTATGGAATGGCTGAGCAGGGCGATGCAAAGTTACGTAGACTGATCCACAGGTTATAATTTGCTAACAGCCCGCACCTGAAGAAGACGAAGAAGGTTTCATGACGGAAAAAAAACCGACAGATGTGCAGCATCAGCAGGATAAATCACTACTTAATATCAAAACGGGGAATCAGACCGTCGATAAATCGATTGATCGCGTCTCAACCCTTGCCACCCGGTTTAAGGCAAACCACGCCGTGGCCCATTTTATTCGTGCAGGAGAACGCTTTAACGACCGGCTGGGTAGCCAGTTTGGTGCTGCGATTACCTATTTCTCCTTTCTTTCGCTGATTCCCATCCTGATGGTGTCCTTTGCCGCCGTAGGCTTTGTGCTGGCGTCTAATCAGGACTTATTGACCGAGCTGATTAATAAGATCGTCAACAACATCAGCGATCCCACCCTTGCCTCAACGCTGAAAAACACGGTGAACACCGCAGTGCAACAGCGTACCACCGTCGGACTGACCGGGTTGCTTATCGCGCTCTACTCCGGGATTAGCTGGATGGGTAATCTGCGAGAGGCCATCCGTGCCCAGTCACGCGATGTCTGGGAGCGTAACGAGCAGGACAAGGAAAAGGTCTGGTTTAAGTATACGCGCGACTTTATCTCGCTCACCGGGCTGGTCGTGGCGCTGATTGTCACGCTCTCTTTGACGTCCGTTGCCGGAGCGGCTCAGGCCAGCATTGTCCGGGCGCTGGGCCTGGAGGGTATTGAATGGCTGCGCCCGGCGATGACGCTGATCGCCCTGTCGATATCCATTCTGGCTAATTATTTGTTATTTCTGTGGATTTTCTGGATACTCCCACGCCATAAGCCCCGTAAGAAAGCACTGTTTCGTGGCACTTTACTCGCCGCTATTGGGTTTGAAGTCATCAAATTCATCATGACATTAACGCTGCCAAAACTGGCTTCTTCGCCATCGGGAGCAGCTTTTGGATCGGTGTTGGGGCTGATGGCGTTTTTCTATTTCTTTGCGCGCTTAACGCTGTTCTGCGCCGCATGGATTGCCACAGCAAAATATGCTGATGACAAACCGATCGAATCCGCCACCATTAAACATTAAAACCCTGGCCATCAGGCGTGTATGTTGTCATCACTCCGGGCCCGGGCAGCGCGGAACAACCTGAAGCGCTGAGGGGGTACGCAAGGTGCGCGCAGCCTGGCAGCGGAATGGCAAATAACCCAGTCTGATGGGCCAGGCTTTATCCCTTTACGATTTCAGAATGCTGCAACTGTGGTCCTGTAGCTCCTCCGCAGAGGCGGGGTTGAGCAACAACAAGTTGCGCCTGATGACCATCAGCACACGGCGGCCATCCGGCAACGCAGCCACCGCTATGCCATATTTCCCCATCTCCTCACGTGCACCGGGCAGCTCATTTGCCACACGGATAAACAGGCTGGTTCTCTGCATCTCATCGCCGGTCAGCGTTCTGACCTGATACTGATGTTCTCCCAGCTGTTCAGACTGCCAGCTGTTTTTCAGTATCGACGCCAGGCTGTCCAGACGCTGTCGGATATCACTACGCAGGCAGGAGATATGAATATGTAGCTGGTTTTGCGTTCTGCCACTGACAGAGTTAACCGCCAGCGATACCACGCTCTCACTCATCGGCTGGCCGCGCTTCTCACTCATGTAATGACGAGAACGCCAGGCTTCAGCGAAGAAATTGGGGGTGGAAGGATTGAGCAATCTGGGACTTTCAATTCCGCTGATCTTTTCCGTCGGGATCAGTAAAAATTGCAGCGGACCGACGCGATCTTTCAGCACCACATAATCATAACGGAGATCGACCGCACGACAGGGGCTGGGATCATGATTCTTTTGCTGGTTGGGAACGCATTTCTGACTGACAATTTTCCACAACGCATCCGCGTTGTTTTTTCTACTCAACGCTACAGAGGCACAGCCCGCTGTCACCACCACCCCAACTAATACCACTGCGATGAGGGTATGCTTTTGCCCCTGCATATCTGGAAACCTCTGAGCGTGATTGGCCCACTATGTAAACCAATTATTATAGAAGAACATTTCAAATAATATACCCAGGTGATTAATGAAAATGGTTACAAATGCAGCAGCAGATAAAAAAAGGCCGGACAGTTGTCCGGCCCTGATGCTGACAGGATTATTCAGCGCTGCATGGCCTGATCATAGGTGCCACCATCGGCAAAATGGGTTTTCTGCGCTTTGCTCCAGCCGCCAAACTTAGCATCGTTGATGGTGAACAGTTTGACCGGTGCAAAAGTGCTGGCATATTTTTTCGCCACCGCTGGATCGCGTGGGCGATAATAATTTTGCGCCGCGATGTCCTGCCCTTCAGGTGAATAGAGGTACTTCAGGTACTCTTCAGCCACTTTACGGGTATCACGCTCGTCTACCACCTTATCCACCACGGATACGGTAGGTTCAGCCAGGATAGACTCGCTCGGCGTAACAATTTCAAACTTATCTTTGCCCAGCTTGTTCACCGCCAGGTACGCTTCGTTTTCCCATGCAATCAGCACATCGCCGATGCCACGCTCTACGAAAGTATTGGTTGCGCCACGCGCACCGGAATCCTGAACCTCGACGTTTTTGAACAGTGAGCGGATATACGCCTGGGCTTTTGCTGTATCACCCTTGTTTTTATCCAGCGCCCATCCCCAGGCGGCCAGATAGTTCCAGCGCGCGCCACCGGAGGTTTTGGGATTTGGCGTAATCACCGAAACGCCCGGTTTTACCAGATCCTGCCAGTCGTGGATTTGCTTTGGATTGCCCTTGCGTACCAGGAAGACAATCGTGGAGGTGTAAGGAGCGGAGTTATCCGGCAGACGTTTGATCCAGTTTTTATCAATGCGCCCTCGATCGGCAATAGCATCTACATCTGATTGCAGTGCCAGCGTTACCACATCGGCGCGAATACCGTTAATGACTGAAGTTGCCTGCTTGCCGGAGCCGCCGTGAGATTGGCGGATGACCACATTATCGCCAGTTTCCTGCTTGTAATGGGCACTGAAAGCCTTGTTGTACTGCTCGTAAAGCTCACGAGTTGGATCGTAAGAAACGTTTAACAGCTGCACATCCTTTGCCAGAACACTGGTTGAGGCCAGTAACAGGGTTAACCCTACACTCCACTTATTCATTTCACGCGCTCCCAAAGGTTTTTTACTGTGAGAGAGCGTGACACAAAGTCTTTTACGTTTTAAAGAATTAAAAAATAGCGGTAATAGCTAAATGGCATAACAATTTGCATAAGAAAGGCACTGTATTTCAGTGCCCTGATTTTGCTTAATAAAGTTTTTTAGCCGTATCCAGCCAGTCGCCTTTGAATGGACGTTTCATATTCTCAATGGCATCAATGATGTCATGATGCACCATCTTCTCATTCTGAATACCGACGCAACGTCCGCCATAGCCCTGCAACAACAATTCGATAGAGTAAGCCCCCATACGCGACGCGAGAATACGGTCATAGGCCACTGGCGCCCCCCCGCGCTGAATATGCCCCAGGACGGTTGCGCGGGTTTCACGTTTAGTCTCAGATTCGATGTATTTAGCCAGCTCATCGATATCACAAATGTGCTCAGTTATCGCCACGATGGCATGTTTTTTACCCTTGGCGATGCCGGCTTTGATCTCCTCCACCAGTTCCTCACGTGTGTAAGGAATTTCCGGAAGCACGATAAACTCGCAGCCACCCGCAATGGCGGCCGCCAGCGTCAGGTCGCCACAATAACGCCCCATCACTTCCACAATAGAAATACGCTGATGTGAGGAAGAGGTATCGCGCAAGCGGTCAATGGCCTCGACCACCGTTTCCAGCGCGGTGAAGTAGCCAATAGTGTAATCCGTTCCGGCAACATCGTTATCGATTGTGCCGGGCAGACCGATGCACGGAAAACCCATTTCAGTAAGACGCTTGGCCCCCATGTAGGAACCATCGCCGCCAATAACCACCAGCGCATCAATGCCACGCTTTTTCATATTTTCGATAGCGACGGCGCGGACAGATTCTTCACGGAATTCAGGGAAACGGGCTGAGCCAAGAAAAGTACCACCGCGGTTAATCATATCCGACACGCTGTAGCGATCCAGATTGACCATGCGATCTTCATACAACCCCATATAGCCATCATAAATCCCAAAAACTTCCAGATTTTCACTTAACGCTGCGCGTACAACTCCCCGGATGGCTGCGTTCATACCTGGAGCGTCACCGCCACTTGTCAGTACACCGATTTTTTTAATCATGACAACCTCTGAACTTGTTAATGCAAATATAAAAAGTCTGAACGCCGTGGGGAAGGAGCGCCGCGAGCGATTTTATGGACTAATGATGGCAATAGTATATCAATGCCTCTGGGCTGAATTGATTCAGGTCAGTGAACATCTGGCTATTTTCCTCCCCTTTTCACCACCCGACGACTTCGGCGGTGAAGCACTCATATAACTGGAAATATTAACTCATATTGCTGCTATTCGGGAACGACCGAACAGGGATCCTGGTGAATAGTGATATCTGCACCTGGAAAACCTCTTAGTAAAGCCTGCTCAACGTCTTCCGCAATGCGGTGGGCCTGAAATAACGGCAGGTGGTCGTCCAGCTCAAGATGCAGCTGGATAAAACGTGTCGGACCAGATTGCCGGGTACGGATGTCATGCACGCCCTGCACCCCCGGCCAGCTGGAGACAATATTCTTAATCTCCTGCTGGTCTGCTTCAGGCAGCGCCCTGTCAAGGAGCGACTGCACGGCTTCATAGCCCATACGCAAAGCACTGTAGAGGATCCAGACGCCAATACCTAACGCAAACAAAGCATCAGCACGTTTAAAGCCATACCAGCTGAGCGCCAGCGCCAGCAGGATCGCACCGTTCATGATCACATCAGACTGGTAATGTAACATATCCGCACGGATCGCCTGGCTACGGGTTCGCCGCACCACCCAGCGTTGGAAAGTCACCAGCATCAGCGTGGAAAACAGCGCTATCAGAGTCACAACCATACCCACCAGAGGCGCATGCATTTCATTGGGCGTGGCCATGTGCTGCAATCCCGTCAGAAAGAGGAACAACGCGGAGCCGGAAATAAACATACTTTGCGCCAGCGCCGCCAGCGATTCCGCTTTACCATGACCAAATGTGTGCTCTTCGTCGGCAGGCTGTAGGGAGTAACGCACCACAAAAAGATTGGTCAGGGAGGCGGCAATATCCACCAGCGAGTCCACCAGCGCTGCCAGCAGACTAACCGAACCGGTGTACCACCATGCAAAGATTTTCACCAACAGTAACAATGAGGCCAGTGTGGTTGCAGCCAGTGCGGCAGAATTTACCAGCCGTGCATAGTGATGTTCCATGCCTTACTCCGTTCAGTACAGAGCTGTCAGTATACTGGATTTAAGTCGAAAAATAGCATTTCCAGCCGTCGTGGAATCGGAGCACTCTCGGCAGCCACTCGCTGATTAAATTTAATTAATGGGACTGTTCTCTCAGCGAGAGGATTTTGACAAAACGCCCCGCTCCCTTGCTAAGACTGACGCAGTCAGGTGAACCAATTGTCAGAGGCTTTTACTTCCTGCTGGTTGTAAAATTTAAAAAATTGAGCAGGCCAGTTTATTCATCTTCAACTTTGCGGTCTCTTTCACGTGTTGATCTTACCAATTCAAAATAGCAAATATCGCAAAGATCCTTATCGGCCGCGATCAGTCGGGCAATAAGACCACGTTTAGCATGGCAATGTTCACATTCCTTTTCAGATAAACCCCATCTGCGTCCATGATTTTTTTTCTTCAATTTACGCACTGGCATAATTTAATGTGATTCCCTGAATTTTAATTCATGCACTGTAATTCCGGATAACAACTCTTTTACCGCCATTAATACGCGATGAACTGAAATATCATTAACAATACTGCCTTCATGAAGCAAGATATTATTTACGCCCAGAGGATACCAACGCAGATATTTCTCCGGGCGGGATTCAAATAATGCGACCACTGGAATATTGAGTGCGCAGGAAAGATGTACAGGCGCGCTGTCAGCTGATACCGACAGATCAATACAGGTCATTGCTGCTATCAGATCGGGTATAGTTTGTGTTGATACGCGATATACGCCAGCCATATCACCCCAATCCGCAGGAAATTTTTCTTCAGGGGAGTGAAAAATGATTACCTCATAATCTGGTGCCAGCGATTTTGCTAATGATTTCCATTTATCCCACGCCCATTGCCGCTCATAACTGTTATTAGAGACAAATAATCCCACTCTGCGCCTTTGCTTGTTATTAAAATAATGCTGCCACTTAGTCTTAAGGTCTTGCTGTGGATAAATGCGCAATGTTATTGGATCAGGTATTTCTAACTCAGGAACAAGTTTGTAGCCGGATAATACCTCATGTACCAAAGGCCTTGTAGTGACATGCAAGGGATTTCTGTCGTCGAACTCGGTATCCGCATTATGCCAACGACAGTCAGAGATATTTAATTGCTTAGAAAAGTTGATGGCATTTTTATTTACCCCACCATTCGGTACAATAAGCAAATTAAATTTAAGCTTGCGTAGTTTCGAAATCAACCGAATTCTGTCGGTCAGGGAATTCAGAAATCCTGCTCTGAGATTTTTATGATAGTGCTTCGAATAAACATAGTGATGAACCACATCAACATCAGGGTTATTATCCAGCACGGAAGCATTGTATTTATTAGCCAGAACATGAATTTCGGCTTCTGGCCATCGTTTGCGTAGTGAGTGCAAAAATGGCGTTGTACAAACCATATCACCCAGAAAATCAATACGGATAACCAGAATCCGTCGTATTTTTTCCCCGCCCATCATTTCCCCTGAAAAAAATGACCAAAGCCGTCATTCTACGGGGATTTACTTAAACCATCCGTAAAGAGGATGACAATATAATCTCCGGCATTCGAAAAAATTCTTCACAATACTGTTATTGTAAACCAGCCATTAATAATGTAACCAGGAATGACAGGCATGTTGTAAGTCACCGGAAAAGAATTTTAATTAAATTAAAAATCAAAATTAATACATTGGAATATTCTGCTGTTTTTTATACAGGATGATTCTGAATATTTTCCCTTTTTACTTCCAGTGGCAGAAGACGCCACATTGTTCAGATAATTTTCTACAAACTACAGAGCGGTAAATGGGTATCCATATAATATGCGGCAATTAATGTGGTCAAGGCTGGCATACAGCGCCTTTAACTCATCCGGAGTGTTGGATTGCCCCTGCCTCAACTGGCGATAAAGTAAATCCAGCGCGCTGGCAGCATTGGGATGTTTTTTTGCGACCAGATCAAACGGCACTCTTGAAACAATTTGCACTTTGCTACGTTCCTGGCGTTTCCATCATGGAAACTATTACGTCCCTTTAATGGGGAGTCGACAAGACGGAAACTTAAAATGAAACTCTCATTACCGCGTTCGTGACGGCCCAGAAATGGAGTCTATTGCCTGGTCAGTCTCCTGGCTACCATCCAGCCAACTATCGCACCAGGAACGGCCAGCATCAGTGTACCGATGAAGAATATTTCAAAGTTTGCAGACATCTGATCCTCTCCGTGGATGGGGCCAACAAAGGCGCGACTGATTAACGGCATCAGCAGGAACATCAGACCTGCGCCACACATCGCGCCGACCAGCATGGAAAGCGTTATTTTGAGTATTCTCATATTATTTTCCAGAACCAGAGTTCCTTAGCATTGGCAAAACTCGACCAGAGTCCATCTATACTCAGACCCCATTGAACACGAAAGTAACTGAGTTTCGTTGTCAGCCGGTCACTGTTCCACAGATCGATATGATCTCCGCTACGGTTAAGAAAATTTTCATTTCCCCGCCGCCAGTAGTCCTTAAAGAAGATAATACCTCGCTGATTTTTAAGTACCTTTTCAAAATTACCGGCGCTTACTTTCACCATCGGAAAAATACCCGGTATGTTGGCGTTCCTCAGGGCGTTAGCCAGTTCTTCAGCACGCAATATATGCCCTTCGCTTTTGGAGTGCAGCCACCCGCAGCTTAGTCACGTCGTACCCACACCGCGCCAATGCCGTGCCAATCCGTATCGCACACTGATCATCAAAAGCTTTACGCCCGTCCTTGCGACGACAGGGATTTTCATCAACCTTTATTTCAGGGAGGCATTCCATAATGCTGAAAAGTCACACTCATATGCAGTCCTTTACAAGAGAAATGTGGCTATAAGTACAAAAATTCAGCAATACCAGACTCATTAAAATTGCTGCACATCACTGCACAATTTTTTTGATGCTGCTTATGCCCTTCCCCCCCCCTGTGCCGGCGCGGTTTGCCCTTGGATCGGCAAATGCACAAAAAACGAAGCTAATCTTCCACACAGGTGACGGGGGAACAGCCCACGCTGCGAAGGGTCTGGAGGGGATACTCTTAATTGCCACTCCTCGGCCTTTCCCGTCTTCTCAGCACGTTTTCTGGCTTCTGGATGTCTTGAAACCGATTGCGGGTTTCGCATGGCAGAGTCGCGCTCATGCGCTCTGAGTGAAAGAAGTTGAATGTTTTGACGGGCAGGATTGGTGCGATGGTTAGTGATGCAGAAATTGAAAAATACTGAAGAAGTATCGCCGCAGGGTGTATGGCGGATGAACAAGGCTACCAATTTATCGTTTGCCTTAGCCACACACGTACTTCGGCATACGTTCGCGAGCTGGTTCATGATGAACGGAGGAAACATTATTGCGTTACAGCAGATTATGGGACACGCCAGCATACAACAGACAATGGTTTATGCTCACCTTGCGCCGGATTATCTGCAACACGCGGTAACGTTAAATCCACTCGGCGGCGGGTTGGCGGTGTGACAATGTTGTCTACATCTTGTCTACGGCCGTAACGCTAAACGCTTCCTGTAGCTGCTTTCAGCAGTTACAGGACAGATTGATTTAAAAGGGATTTTTTCTAAGTACCTGATAAAAAAACCCCCGCATCATGCGGGGGAAGACAGGGATGGTGTCTATGGCAAGGAAAAAACAGGGGTACTACGTTACTGATTACTGCCGGTACTACTTACTGCCTGCAACGATGAAGCCTGCTGCATAGCTGATAACTTGCGCATTTCGCCTATGCGCTGCTGGTGTTTCTGGTTCAAAACGTCCTGTTGTGCAGGTGTTAACAGGTGATACATCTGATTGCGTACTCGCGCTATCTCAACCTGCCGGTCAATCTCCGCCTGTGCAATTCGATTTAACCTGTCTTTGTAGGCCGCTTCGTTAAATTTATCTGCAATAATCATGTCGTGCAGTTGTTCTAAATCGTTAATACTTATGGAAGAACGCTCATGACGAGCCTGTTGCATCAGATCCCGCATTTGTTGACGCTGCTGCTCATTAAGATTGATACCGTCAAACATGTGACTCTGAGGAATATGCGTCATACTGCGTGACTCTGTGTCATCATGATGCATCTGGTCAGTCGTCGTCACTTCTGTGGCCCACGCACAAGAAAAACTCATCATCAGCGTAGGTATCACAACGACGGCGGTAACTTTGCGCATCGTTAACTCCCAGGTTGGTTTCCATATTTCGTCTCAACGAAGGCCAGTCTACGGAGGCAGCTGAAAACATGCGTCAGGCGGTGTAAAACTACGTAAAGTCATGGATTGACAGCATTCGTTCACGGTATTTTGCCTGCGGAGGGCAACAAAAATGAATAAAATCCTGTTGGTTGACGATGACCGCGAATTGACTTCGCTACTGAAAGAATTACTTGAAATGGAAGGCTTTGATGTTCTGGTCGCTGGTGACGGTGAACAGGCGCTGGGCCTGCTGGACAGTTCAATTGATTTGTTACTGCTTGACGTAATGATGCCAAAGAAAAACGGCATTGATACTTTGAAAGAATTGCGACAGCACCACCAGACTCCCGTCATCATGCTGACGGCGCGTGGCAGTGAGCTGGATCGCGTGCTGGGGCTGGAACTGGGCGCGGATGACTATCTGCCCAAACCTTTTAACGACCGTGAGCTGGTAGCCCGAATTCGCGCTATCCTGCGCCGTTCAAACTGGAGTGAACAACAGCAGCAGCAGGACAGCAGCTCCCCGACCCTGGAAGTAGACCATCTGCGTCTGAACCCGGGACGTCAGGAAGCCAGTTTCGACGATCTGACGCTCGATCTGACCGGAACCGAGTTCACGTTACTTTATCTTCTGGCACAACACCTTGGCCAGGTTGTCTCTCGTGAACATCTGAGTCAGGAAGTGTTGGGTAAACGCCTGACGCCATTTGATCGCGCAATCGACATGCATATTTCTAATCTGCGTCGTAAGCTTCCGGATCGCAAGGATGGTCATCCGTGGTTTAAAACCCTGCGCGGTCGTGGCTATCTGATGGTTTCCGCTACATGATTTCAAGTCTGACCACCCGCATTTTCGCCATTTTCTGGCTTACCCTGGCACTGGTGCTGATGCTGGTCTTAATGGTGCCTAAACTGGATACCCGCCAGATGACGCCGCTGCTGGATAATGAACAGCGTCAGGGCATTATGATCGAACAACATGTCGAGGCGGAGTTGATGCAGGATCCGCCTAACGATCTGATGTGGTGGCGCAGGCTGTTTCGCGCCATAGATAAATGGGCACCACCTGGCCAGCGTTTATTGCTGGTAACCAGTGAAGGGCGGGTGATAGGTGCCCAGCATAACGAAATGCAGGTTATCCGTAATTTTATTGGTCAGTCGGACAATGCCGATCACCCACAAAAAAAGAAATATGGCCGGACCGAAATGATTGGTCCTTTTTCAGTCCGTGACGGAGAGGATAACTATCAGCTCTATCTTATTCGCCCCGCTGGAAGCACTCAGCTGGACTTTATTAATCTGTTATTTGATCGCCCGTTGTTATTACTGATGGTGACCATGCTAATCAGTTCACCATTATTACTCTGGCTGGCCTGGAGCCTGGCAAAACCAGCACGTAAGTTGAAACACGCGGCGGATGATGTTGCCGCAGGGAATTTACGTCAGCGCCCTGAACTGGAATCCGGCCCGCAAGAGTTTCTGGCCGCGGGTTCCAGTTTTAACCAGATGGTCAGCGCGCTTGAAAGAATGATGACCGCACAACAACGTTTACTTTCTGATATTTCTCACGAATTGCGTACTCCACTCACCCGTTTGCAACTGGCAACGGCATTGATGCGCCGTCGTCAGGGGGAAGGGAAGGAACTACAACGGATTGAAACGGAAGCGCAGAGGCTGGATGGTATGATCAACGACCTGTTGGTCCTGTCACGAACGCAGCATAAAAATGCGCTGGTCAGTGAGGCAATGAAGGCCAGCCAGCTCTGGTCAGGCGTGCTTGATGACGCGCAATTCGAAGCCGAGCAGATGGGCAAAACCCTGGATATCCCCTATCCACCCGGCCCCTGGCCGCTTTACGGTAACCCCAATGCGCTCGACAGCGCGCTGGAAAATATTGTTCGTAATGCACTGCGCTATTCCTATTCAAAAATTATGGTCAGTTTCTCGGTGGATAAAAAAGGCATTACCATTCATGTCGATGATGATGGTCCTGGGGTCAGCGCTGAAGATCGTGAGCAGATTTTCCGGCCCTTCTATCGCACTGACGAGGCGCGGGATCGTGAATCCGGCGGCACCGGATTAGGACTGGCAATTGTGGAAACCGCCATTCAACAGCACCACGGTTGGGTGAAAGCCGATGACAGCCCGCTGGGTGGTTTGCGCCTGACAATCTGGCTACCGCTGTATATCAGCAACGCCTGATCTTTGCTATGCTGCGGCCCTTGTTGCTGAGGGTCGCTATCAATGCTGAATATCGTTTTATTTGAACCTGAAATTCCCCCCAATACCGGCAATATCATTCGCCTTTGCGCCAATACCGGCTTTCGATTGCATCTTATCGAGCCGCTTGGTTTTGCCTGGGATGATAAACGCCTGCGCCGGGCCGGGCTTGATTATCATGAATTTACAGCGATACAGCATCATGCTGACTATGACGCATTTATCCAGGCTGAAGCACCTCAACGGCTGTTCGCTCTGACCACGAAGGGAACCCCTGCACACAGCGCAGTAAGCTATCAGGGCGGGGATTATCTGCTGTTTGGGCCGGAAACACGGGGACTACCTGCCGGGGTTCTGGATTCGCTCCCCACACAGCAGAAAATCCGTATTCCAATGCGGCCAGACAGCCGCAGCATGAATTTGTCCAATGCAGTTTCAGTGGTGGTTTATGAGGCATGGCGGCAGCTGGACTATGCCGGTGCGTTGATTAAAGCTTAGATACCGTCGCCGAACTCAAAACCCGGGACCATGCCATTAAAATGCTGATCCATCTCCATTGATGGCATATCACTGTTCGGCTTACCAACGATGCGTGCCGGTACGCCAGCTGCGGTGGTATGAGGAGGAACAGGTTGCAGAACCACTGAGCCAGCGCCAATTTTAGCGCCACGTCCCACCTCAATATTGCCAAGGACTTTAGCACCAGCACCAATCATCACACCTTCACGAATTTTAGGATGGCGATCGCCCGTGGTTTTACCCGTACCGCCCAGCGTTACCGATTGCAAAATCGACACATCATCTTCAATTACTGCCGTTTCACCCACCACAATGCCGGTAGCATGATCAAGCATAATGCCCTGACCAATTTTTGCTGCCGGGTGGATATCCACAGCAAAAGAAACGGAAATTTCATTTTGCAGATAGATTGCCAGTGCACGCCGTCCCTCGTTCCATAACCAGTGGCCGATTCGATAGGCCTGTAAAGCATGAAAACCTTTCAGGTAGAGCAGCGGAGTGGAATATTTATCAATGGCGGGATCGCGCTGACGCACAGCCTGAATATCGCAGGCCGCCGACTTAATCATGGAAGGATCCTGCTTATAAGCTTCCTGAACAATCTCACGAATGGCAATAGCGGGCATAATTGAATTAGCCAGCTTGTTAGCGAGCATATAGCTCAACGCACTTCCCAAATCGTCATGTTTCAACAACGTAGCGTGGTAAAAACTGGCCAGCATAGGTTCGCAGTCCACAAGGGCCCACGCTTCTGCTTTAATATAATCCCAGACCAGTTCAGGCTCTACACACGGCATTACTCTCTCCCCTCAAATATAGCTTCCGTTAAACGCCGGTAAGCTACTACGCCGGGCTTCCCTGTCTCAGTTGACGCTGTTTTCGTCTTTTCTGGCGCGTCCAAGCAGGCTTAATGCTGCCTCTCGCGCATTTTTTTCGCAATACAATACCTGATAAATTTGCTCAGTTATTGGCATTTCCACACCACAGCGCGCCGCGAGGGCCTTTACTTCTTTGGTATTTCGGAAACCTTCCACTACCTGACCGATATTGCTTTGCGCGGTTTCCACGTCAATCCCCTGCCCCAGCATCATGCCAAAACGGCGGTTACGGGATTGATTGTCGGTACAGGTCAGTACGAGGTCGCCCAGCCCAGCCATCCCCATAAACGTCGAAGGATCGGCACCCAGCGCTGTTCCCAGACGAGTCATTTCCGTCAGCCCACGGGTTATCAAGGCTGTTCGCGCATTTGCGCCAAAACCGATGCCATCGGAAATACCGGCACCAATTGCAATAACATTTTTTACCGCACCGCCCAGTTGAACACCGGTAAAATCGGGATTGTTATAAACGCGAAAACTCTTACCACAGTGCAATAACGTTTGCAGCTCTTGCGCAAACTGATGATCGGTTGCCGCCAGCGCAATAGCCGTTGGCATACCCGCAGCCAGTTCTTTGGCAAAGGTCGGGCCAGAAATCACCGCCAGAGGAATATCTTCACCCAGAATTTCGCGGGCCACTTCTTGCAACAAACGACCAGTCTCTTTCTCCAGACCTTTGGTGGCCCAGACAATGCGCGAGTCAGTTCGCAGATGCGGCTTAATTTGCTGTAAGACATCGCCAAAAACATGACTTGGCACCACTACCAGCAGATCACGGCTGGCTGCAATGGCGCGGGCAAGACTGGTTTCAAGGTTTAAAGAATCAGGGAAGATAACATCGGGCAGAAAGGCCTTATTACAACGGTCGGCCTGGAGCTGCATCTGATGTTGAGGGTTATGTCCCCACATCACCACCTGGTGTCCATTTCGAGCCAGTGTAATGGCTAAAGCGGTGCCGTATGAACCGGCACCGATAACACTCATTGATGCATTAGCCCGTGGCATCACGCATCCTGTTGCGGCGCAGCACCTTCACCTGACTGCTGCTGAAGATAGTTCATGAACAGGGCATCGAAATTGACCGGAGCCAGATTCAGTTGCGGGAAAGTACCGCGCGAAACCAGGCTGGTGATGCACTCACGCGCATAGGGGAAGAGAATATTCGGGCAGTATGCACCCAGACAATGCGCCATCTGGTTACCTTCAATACCGGAAACAGAGAAAATACCCGCCTGCTGCACTTCGCACAGAAACGCGGTTTCTTCACCTACGGTTGCGGTAACGGTGACGCGCAACACCACTTCAAACACACCCTCAGCCAACTGGCTGGACGCGGTGTCCAGATCCAGCTTAACTTCTGGTTCCCACTCTTTCTGGAAAATTTGAGGGGCATTAGGTGCTTCAAAAGAGACGTCCTTGGTGTAGATACGTTGGATCTGGAAAGACATCTCGGAGTTGTTTTGTTCTGACATATTACGTAATCCTATGTGTTTAATAATCCGTTAAAATTGTAATCCGACCATTTTATTTTAATAACGGGTCAAGCCCCTGTCGGTCATCAAGCGCGTGAAGATCGTCACAGCCACCGATATGTTGTGCATTAATAAATATCTGCGGAACCGTAGTACGGCCACTGCGTTTGATCATCTCTTCACGCTTTGCAGCATCGCCATCAATGGCAATTTCCTGAAACTGAACCCCTTTCTGACGCAATAACGCTATGGCGCGGTGACAAAAAGGACAGGTTGCTTTGGTGTAAATCTCAACATTTGCCATGTTGTAACTCCAGATTTATTTGCCACGAACCAGCGGGAGGTTCTCACCACTCCAACCAGACACGCCATCTTTGAGAATAAAAACCTGCCCAAAACCAGCAGCGTTGAGCTGTGCAGCCGAATCAGCGGCTGAGGTGCCGGTGGCGCAGACAACAATGACCGGTTGTGCTTTGTATTTTTCAAGTTCACCAACACTGCCTTTTTTAATATCAGCAGCCAGAACGTTAATGGCACCCGAAATATGGCCTTTACGGTAGTCATCACGTGAACGCACATCAACAACCACTGCATCTTCTTTATTAATTAAGCGGGTAGCTTCACCACGACTGATGGTTTTCACCTGGGAAAACACACCCTTAACCGTAGTGACAATCACCAAAACCAACAGGACAACCCACGCCAGACTGAGGATGGTATGGTTGCCTGAAAACTGCATAATATCTTGCATGAGGGGTAACAACTCCCGAAACGGGTGAATAAGCTAAAACAAGGCTTCTGAGTATACCTGCCAGTGCTCTCATGTACAGTCGTGAAGCCGCGAGAGTTACGTTTTCTGGGGCAGATTCGCAAAAAAAATTACCTTAAGTGCAAATGATCAGTTGCCCCTGCGGCACCCTTTCAACTTCCCGGTTATTTGTTGCGCAGCCGCTCTTTTGAGTCTTTCGCAGCAGACCCTGCTCAGGCGCTGTCATTATTGGAAACGCAAAAGCGCTGGAGATAGCTGGTAAGCGGCTGTTCATCGTGAAATAATCCTGGCCCTATGAGGGAAAAAGCGACCGTTTTAATTTCACCAACCCTGGGTAATGGATCCGCCAACGGCTTTCCATCGCGTTTTGCCGCGTTGATTCTGTCCGCCAGCGTGCTTTCTGCCGGGCTGATGTTGCCCGTCCTCAGCTACGCCGTCGAAGACAATAAATCTGAACTGAAAAGTATTCAGCAGAACATTGCTGCCAAAGAGAAAAGCGTTCAGTTGCAGAAACAACAGCGCGGCAAACTGCTGGAGCAGCTGCAAAGCCAGGAAAAAACCATTGCTCAGGCAAGCCGACAACTGCGCGAAACTGAAATCACTCTCTCTGCCCTGAACAAAGACATTGCTGCGCTGACTGCCTCAATCAGTAAATTACAGGCCCAGCAGGAGCGCCAGCAAAAGCTGCTGGCTGACCAGCTCGACGCTGCTTTTCGCCAGGGGCAGCACAGTGGCCTGCAACTGATCCTCAGCGGTGAAGAAAGTCAGCGTAGCGAACGTATTCTTGCCTACTTCGGCTATCTCAATGCCGCACGTCAAAAATCTATCGACGAACTGAAAAAGACCCGTAACGAGCTTTCAGCCCAAAAGGCGGCGCTGGTCGATAAGCAGGCACAACAGAAGTCTTTACTGGCACAGCAGCAGGATCAGCAGCAAAAACTGGAAGGTGCGCGCGTTGCCCGCAAGAAAACGCTGACCGTGCTGGAGTCTTCGCTGCAAAAAGACCAGGCGCAGCTAGTTGAAATGCGGCAGAACGAAACCCGTTTGCAGGACAAAATTGTTAAAGCAGAACGGGAAGCACGGGCCCGGGCGGAAAAAGAAGCCAGAGACGCCCAGCGTGTTCGCGATCGTGAAGCGCAGGCCAAAAGTAAGGGTAGCACCTATAAACCTACTGAAGGTGAGCGCTCGCTTATGGCACGTACCGGTGGTCTGGGACGACCATCTGGTCAGGCGTTGTGGCCGGTGCATGGGCGCATTGAGCATCGATTTGGCGAGCAGTTACAAGGCGAACTACGCTGGAAAGGCCTGGTGATTAACGCACCGGAAGGGACTGAAGTTAAAGCGATTGCCGATGGGCGTGTGCTGATGGCCGACTGGCTGCAAGGCTATGGTCTGGTCGTGGTCATTGAACATGGCAAAGGGGATATGAGCCTGTATGGTTATAACCAGAGTGCGCTGGTAAGCGTTGGCACTCAGGTCCGCGCCGGACAGCCTGTTGCGCTGGTAGGAACCAGTGGCGGCAGGGGCACGCCTTCACTCTATTTTGAAATTCGCCGCCAGGGACAGGCCGTCAATCCACTGCCGTGGTTAGGAAGATAACTTTTGTCACATTTCCCTAAAATCAGCGGTATGCTCACCGGTCTGCTGATGGCCTGTAGCGCCCACGCGGGTAAACTTTCTATTGTCATTGATGATTTTGGCTATCGTCCGGCGCAGGAAAACCTCGTGTTGCAAATGCCTCCTGCCATCTCCGTCGCGGTATTACCTAATGCTCCTCACGCCCGCGAAATGGCAACCAGAGCTCACCAGCGTGGCCATGAAGTCCTCATCCATCTGCCAATGGCGCCTCTCAGCAAACAGCCGCTGGAAAAGGACACGCTGCGTCCGGATATGTCACTGGCTGAGATTGAACGCATCATTCATGAAGCCACGCTCAATGTGCCTTATGCTGTCGGGCTGAATAACCATATGGGCAGCGCCATGACGTCCAGTCTGGAGGGGATGCAAAAAGTGATGCAGGTGCTGAATCACTATAATTTCTACTTTCTGGACAGCATGACCATCGCTAACAGCCAGTCATTTCGCGCCGCACAAGGCACCCGCGTTAAAGTCATTAAACGCCGGGTGTTCCTTGATGACACGCAAAATGAAGCCGATATTCGCCAGCAATTTATGCGTGCTGTTCGTCTTGCTCAGCGGGATGGTTCCGCCATCGCTATTGGTCACCCTCACCCGACTACGGTGAAAGTTCTGCAACAGATGTTGCCGACGCTCCCGGCAGATATTACGCTGGTACGCCCAGGCCAGTTGCTGAAT
The DNA here is from genome assembly GCF_000590885.1 of Erwinia mallotivora. GTDB lineage: Bacteria > Pseudomonadota > Gammaproteobacteria > Enterobacterales > Enterobacteriaceae > Erwinia > Erwinia mallotivora. The sequence goes on along the minus strand of NZ_JFHN01000029.1, from coordinate 40,912 downwards.
GAACCACAGAACAATAAGCCGACGTCACTGCCAGCGCAGAGTAAGCCAGCCCCTGTTCAGAGTGCTTTCCGTGGGGTGAAAATTTGCCCGGTGAAGGTTGTGCCGATACCCGCATCGCAGGCATTGAACAGTGTTGCAGAGAGCCTCTCCAACAGTGCGATTGTTCACTATTTTTCCACCAATTTTTCCGGCCTGAGAATGCGTTCCGGTAACCAGCCTTAACGCGCCGCCTTCTCGCACAGGAGCCAGCTGAAATGGACAGGGAAATAGCATGATGGAACATCAAAGCATAAAAATTCTGTTACTGGATACAGGTAACGAATGGGGTGGCGGGACTAACAGCATGCTGGAACTGCTGAAACGTATTGATCGCCGGCGGTTTGACGTTCATTGCTGCTTTTATCATAACTATCGCCGTGGCCAAGGCGATTCAATTGAGCAGGTGCTGAATTCACTTGGCATTCCGGTGATCTTTATTCCTCAGCGTCTTCAGCCGCGCCGGGCGAAAATCGCCAAAGAACTGCTGCGTGGGCTGGTGTTTTTTCATCGGGGCCTGCGGCAGAAAGTCACCCGCTTTGTTGATACCTTATGGCGGATTAAGCCTAATGCGCTGAAAATTCGCCAGCTTATCGTGCAGCAAGGTTTCAGTCTGCTGTATATGAATAACCAGCCGGGTTCGAACGCCGAGGGTTACCTGGCGGCCAACAACCTGCCCATTGCGGTTGTACAACACTGCCGCATCGAACCGGTTCTTAACTCAGGGCTGGTGCGGATGATCAATCAACGCGCCAGTGCGGTCATTGCCGTTTCCGACGGGGTAAATCAGGTCCTGCTTTCACATGGCGTATCCGCAGAAAAGTGCTTTACGGTGTTTAATGCTATCGACATCAGCCAGGCCTTACCCGCACGTGAAGCCATGCGCCAGAAGTTACTCAATGTCCCGCCGGAAACCTTTGTATTTGGCAGCATCGGCTCGTTGATTGCCAGAAAATCACATCATCATACTTTGCAGGCACTGGCGAAATTCGCCGCCGCCTTTCCTGACGTCGACTGGCGGATGGTGGTGCTGGGTGAAGGCCCACTGCATGACGCTTTGCAACAGCAGGCGCAACAATCAGGGATTGCCGAACGCGTGATCTTTACCGGTTTTCGCGACAATCCACTGGACTATCTTGCCGCTTTTGATGTGTTTATCCGTGCATCAAAAAGTGAAGGCCTTCCCCGCGTAGTGCTGGAGGCCATGCTGTTGAAAACGGCGGTCATTGGCTCACGGGTGACGGGAACGGCAGAACTCATTGAGCACAACAGAACCGGCCTGCTGTATGACTATGGTGATACTGATGCGCTGTTTGCACAGATAAAAACGCTGTGGCTTGACACCACCACCCGCCAGCAGCTGTTAATGCAGGCCAACAGCCGCGTAAAAGAACGCTATGCCATTGAGAACTACATCTCTGGTGTGGAAACTATTTTGCAGAATGCGACACATGGGAATCCATCGCATGTTTGAATTTCTTAACCCCCGATTCCGCCACGTGCGTGCGCGCCACAACCTCCCTTATCAGCAGAAAGCGGTTCAGGGTAACGTTGCGGTGACCTCCGTAATGATCCCCTGCACCGGTAAGGATTATATTGAAGAGGCGCTACTGAGCGCGCTGTTTGCTTCCCGTTTTGCCACTATGGCAGAAGAGATTGTGATTGTTACCGACCGGCCAGAGGAAGAATTTGGTTCATTGCCGCCAAAAACGCGCGTAGTGACGCTGGACGTTCCGTTTCGCGAAGAGAGCTACCGTTATAAGCAGATTTACCGCAGCAGACTGATCAAGCTCCAGACACCGTTGCAGGCGCGCACAGAGGGCATTCTGATGATCGATTCTGACCTGAATCTGCTTCAGATGCCGGTCATCGACATGCTGGATGGCCATCTCTATTCCAGCTTTCGTCAGGGTAAGATGATTGCCAAGCTGATGAATGCGCCGGAGCATAATCGCCCGGCCTACTATCGCAACGCCATTCGTCCGTTTATCGTCGATCATGTTAACGGCGCTTTTCTGGCGGCAACCCGCCGCACCTGGCAGCGTATTTGCCCTCTGTGGCTGACGCTGTTTCAGGATACCTGGGAGCTGATGGACGATTCACAGCCGCCAACCGATCAGTTACCACTGGCGGCGCTGCTGGATTTGCTGGATCTCAAAACCGTCAATCTGGGAGACTGGATGAACTGGCCGGTTTCCAAAAAAATTGGCGGCAGCACCGCAACAATTCCACAAGAAGTGATTGGCGCACACGGTGGTTTTCCCCTTGCTGAATGGCAAAAATACCTTGAGTCATCGCTGACGCCTCTCACCTTCAAAGGCCAGGATTACACGCGAAAAGTGCGTTACCTGACCGACGCTGAAAAACACCAGGGTTGATGGCAAAAGGCCGGAATGGCGCATCGCATTCGCTTACGGAGTCATCTGGCTGCCTGAGCCCTGCTGAAATGTTATGATGAAAAGTATCAGCGTGTGGAACGTCCCGTTTCACCCCACTTTTTCTTAAGGCTTAAGCTTATGATTATCGTCACTGGCGGCGCAGGATTTATTGGCAGCAATATCATCAAGGCGCTGAATGACCAGGGCCACACCGATATTCTGGTGGTCGACAACCTGAAAGATGGCACCAAATTTGCCAATCTGGTGGATTTGAACATCGCAGACTATATGGATAAGGAAGATTTCCTTATTGCCATTCTCGCAAATGAAGATTTTGATGACGTTGAGGCGGTGTTTCACGAAGGTGCCTGCTCCTCCACCACCGAGTGGGATGGCAAGTACATGATGGATAATAACTATCAGTACTCCAAAGAGCTGCTGCATTACTGTCTTGAAAGAGAGATCCCCTTCCTGTATGCCTCTTCAGCCGCCACCTACGGTGGTCGTAACGACAACTTCATTGAAGAACGTCAGTTTGAACAGCCGCTAAACGTCTACGGTTATTCCAAAATGCTGTTCGATCACTATGTCCGTCAAATTCTGCCTGAAGCGCAATCGCAGGTGTGCGGTTTTCGCTACTTCAACGTATATGGTCCACGCGAAGGCCACAAAGGCAGCATGGCCAGCGTCGCCTTCCACCTGAACACCCAGTTGAATAACGGTGAAAATCCTAAGCTGTTTGCAGGCAGCGACAACTTCAAACGTGACTTTATCTACGTCGGCGATGTGGCTGCTGTCAACCTGTGGTTCTGGCAGAACAATGTCTCCGGTATCTTCAATTGTGGTACAGGCCGTGCTGAGTCTTTCCAGGAAGTGGCTGATGCCGCGTTGAATTTCCATCAGAAAGGTGAAATTGAATACATCCCATTCCCGGAGAAACTTAAAGGCCGCTATCAGGCTTTCACCCTGGCGGATCAGACCAGGCTGCGCGCAGCGGGATATGATAAACCTTTCAAAACCGTGGCCGAAGGCGTGGCTGAATATATGGCCTGGCTGAACCGCAGCGTGTAACAGGGCAATGCCTGTCATGAAAATTCTGGTAATCGGCCCGTCATGGGTCGGCGATATGATGATGTCGCAAAGCCTTTACCGCACGCTTAAAGTCAAACATCCTGAGGCGGTAATCGACGTGATGGCACCGGCATGGTGCCGTCCATTACTTTCCCGCATGCCGGAAGTCACTACGGCACTGGCGATGCCACTTGGTCATGGCGCGCTGCAACTGGGCGAACGTCGGCGGCTGGGACAAGCCTTACGCAGTGAAGGCTACGATCACGCTTACATTCTGCCCGGCTCGTTTAAGTCTGCGCTGGTGCCCTTTTTTGCCAATATCAAAACCCGCACGGGCTGGCGCGGAGAGATGCGCTACGGCCTGCTGAACGATATGCGGGTGCTGGATAAAGCGGCGTTTCCACTCATGGTTGAGCGCTATGTGGCACTGGCTTATGACCGACAGCAGATCGCCTCTGCAAAAGACCTTCCTCAGCCGCTGCTCTGGCCGTCGCTGGTCGTTTCAGCAGAAGAGAAACAGCATACGGCGGCACAGTTCCATCTGGCAGCAGAAAGGCCCGTCATTGGCTTCTGTCCGGGAGCAGAATTTGGTCCAGCCAAACGCTGGCCACATTATCATTATGCCGCGCTGGCCGGGATGTTGATCGACGCGGGTTATCAGATAGCCCTGTTCGGTTCCGAAAAAGACCAGCAGACGGGCAGGCAAATCCTGCAAAGTCTGCCGGATGAGGCCCGTCAGCACTGCCGCAATCTGGCGGGCGAGACCAGGCTGGAGCAGGCGGTAATTTTGCTGGCTAACTGCAAGGCCGTAGTCAGTAATGATTCCGGGCTGATGCACATTGCTGCCGCCCTCGATCGCCCACTGATTGCATTGTATGGCCCGAGCAGTCCGGACTTTACCCCTCCGCTTTCAGACAAAGCGCGCGTGATCCGTTTGATCACCGGTTATCACAAAGTACGGAAAGGCGAAGGTGAAGCAGGCTACCATCAGAGTCTGATCGATATTCAACCAGAACGGGTAATGACAGAGCTGATGACACTGCTGGACGAACATCTGGAGAACCCATGCAGGTCCTGATCGTTAAAACCTCATCAATGGGGGATGTGCTGCACACCCTGCCCGCCCTGACAGATGCCATGCAGGCGTTACCCGATATTCGTTTTGACTGGGTGGTGGAAGAGGGATTTGCACAAATTCCCGGCTGGCATCCTGCGGTAGACCGGGTGATCCCGGTTGCCATCCGGCGCTGGCGCAAGCACTGGTTTGGCAGTGAAGTTCGCGAGCAGCGTTTTCTGTTTAAACGCGAGCTCCAGTCACGTCATTACGACCTGGTTATTGATGCACAGGGATTAATCAAAAGCGCCGCACTGGTTACCCGTATTGCCAAAGGCATTAAGCACGGTCAGGACAGCCGCAGCGCGCGTGAGCCTTTCGCCAGCTGGTGGTATGACAAACGGCATGAAATCAATAAACAGCAGCATGCCGTGCAACGCACACGCGAACTGTTCGCCAAAAGCCTGGGTTACCCGCTGCCTGATACGCAGGGTGATTATGCTATCGCCGCACATTTTCTGACCGAACCGCCTGCCGATGCCGGAAACTATCTGGTATTCCTGCATGCCACCACGCGCGAGGCGAAGCACTGGCCTGAAGAAAACTGGCGTCAACTGACAGCATTAGTGGAAACCTGCGGACTGAAGATCAAACTGCCGTGGGGAACCGAAAAGGAACACCAGCGGGCGCTGAGACTGGCAGAAGGTTTTGAGTATGTGGAAGTGTTGCCCAGGCTGACGCTGGAAAAGGTGGCCCGCACGCTGGCCGGAGCGAAAGCGGTGGTGTCAGTCGATACCGGACTGAGTCATCTGACTGCCGCTCTGGATCGTCCTAATATTACGCTTTATGGACCTACCGACCCGGGACTGATTGGTGGTTATGGTAAAAATCAGTTCGTACTGCGCCCAAATAAGGGCAATAATATGGCTGATATTTCAGCGGAGACTGTGGCCGAACATCTCCTCCCTCTGATCGCGTGAAAGATTAAAAAAAGATGACAGCACCCTGCCTGAGCATCCTGATCGCCGCACACAACTGTGGCGATTATCTTGCCGAGACCTTAGACAGTATCGTTGCATCACTGGGCGAGTCACTGCCACGGGCGGAGATTGTGATTGTTAATGACGCTTCCACGGACAATACTCAGGCGATCATTGATGACTACGCACAACGGCTGCCGCTTTTGCGCAGTTTCCATACTGACTACCGCAACGTAGGTAAAGTTCGTAATCATGCCGTTAAGCTGGCCTGTGGTGATTACATTCTGATGGTTGACGGGGATGACAAACTGCTGCCCTGCGCCTTGCACGACAGGTTGCATACGCTGAGGATGCACACTCCCGACATCCTGCTGAGTAAAATTATCGAAGTTCGCCACGAGCTCCCGAGGTTACAGTGGCAACCCGGTGAACACACCGAACTGACCAGAAACGATGCAATCGAACGTTTTCTGGTACATCGTGACTTCCAGGCGCATTTCATCGGTCAGTTCTTTTCCAGAACGCTGCTACAACAACATGCTTTTCCGGACTTCATCTGTTATGAAGACACCTGGCTGTTTCCGCTGTTACTGACTCACAGTAAGAAAACACTGTTCAGCACCAGCGGCTTCTATCTGTATCGTAAGCACCAGCACAGCCTGTCGACGGCTATAGATGAGCGCAAAATCAGCTGTCTGATTGCAGCAACGCAAAATATGGACAAGGTTCTGCCTGCCCGATTTGAACACCTGATAACCTGCCACTGGCTGGATATTGCCAATCGTTATCATCCCGCCCTGCGTGGAACCTCACAGGGCAATACGGTGAAAGAGCGTATTGCCAGAATCAGTCTTGGGCGCTTTCTGCTGAACAGCAAAATCAGGATGAGTTATAAAAGAAAGATGCTGGCCGTGCGCAAACGGGGTATGTGAAGAGGACGCAGTTTGCAACCTGACGATTACCGGCATCTTCAGGCAGCATTCTCACCCACCGTAATAAACAGCCCGCAGATTAAAAGCGTCAGCTGATTGATTTCGCCGGAGCGCTGGCTGATTTATCAGCAGCATACTCCGCCAGCGTCATCCCACGAGTCCGGCTGTGTAACCATGAGAAGAGTCGGTCAAGATCATCATAAAGCCGCTCGATATCCGCTTCGGTTTTAAACGTCGGACTTCCGTCAGGCATAAATTCAGAAGAATGCAGCATAAATTCGACGTAATCTGCTCCGGATGAGAGGGATTTTTCCGCCACGTTAATCATTTGCTCAACGTTCCCGCCCACCGGGCGTAGCCAGTGCACCGAAGGACTGCGTTTTTTACCGCGCAGGCTGTCATATCCCTGTTTAAGCATGTTCATCAGCGCGGAATGCCGGTACTGGATACTCATCGGCACTTCCAGCAGAGCAGACTCTCCTGAACGAGAAATGTCATGAGGATCAATATAATAGGCGCTGCGTGGAAAACGACTGTAATCGGTCCCCCCCTTACCCTGCGGCGCGCCCGGAGAGTATTGCCAGTTCACTCCCGGTGTCACCGAACAATCCACCCGGTAGCCAAATTCAACTAATAACTGCGCGTAATATTCGTTGAAGGCCCAACGACCTGCACGATGACTGAGCATTTTTGTCGCAAAGGTTTTTTCCAGCAACCCGGTCATAAACGCCACTTTTTTGCGCATCTCTTCACGAGGGTACTCAATCAGATAGGGTTGAAACTGCCAGTCATTTTCTGTCAGCGGATAGTCAGGAGGACTGTTCCAGGCATGCAGATGCATCCCAATCTCCCCGGCGTTGCGGGCGAGCACATCGCGAGCAAACTCGATGTATACCGGGTCTGTGGCCATTTCATAGTTGGTCAGCCAGGTTGGTTTAAAGGCATATTTTTCACAAATCTGCTGGAAGCGGGCAAGAAATGCCGCGTTTCTGGTCGTAACATTGCCCGATCGGTTACGCCAAAGATTGTCGCCTTCGGTATCAATAGTGATTAAAAATGCTGGTTTGCTCATGCTGGTTGCGGCTCCACGATGACCCTGGCGGTATGTTACGCAGCCCCCTGAAGAGACGCAAAGAGATTTGTCTCCTCACTCTGCGGTGGACCGATTCGGATAGCACTATCTTTATTAATTTTTTAAGATAACCTCAACAGACAACGCAGGTGGGTAAGCAGATTCCTGAGATCGGCACGACATCATTAACCCGCTCAGGATAAAGGGATGGTCTGCATTAAATATGGCAACAATAAGTTGTATTGAGTGCGGAAGGGAAAACACACCTTCCCGCGAAAAAGTGCCTCTGTCTAAGGGTGAAAAATTGTCCAAGCGTATTTTGATGATCATTGATGGCTTGCCCGGCGGAGGTGCTGAGAAGGTGGTGCTCACGCTGGCCCGGGGACTGATGGAACGCGGCCACCGCGTTTCACTGTTTTCACTGCGAACCGTGTGTGATTACCCTATCCCTGATGGCCTGCATTATCTGGTTATTAAAGATCGCTGCCAGAAACCCTGGCGAAAACTGACGGAACTGAGTCGCCGTGCGCAGCTGCTGAATCAGGCGATTGTTGCGGCGGAAGAAGAAGGTGGAAGCTTTGATCTGGTCGTTTCTCACCTGCACAAAACCGACCGCATTGTCAGACGCTGCACCGCGCTGTCCCCGTCGAAAACCTGGTTCTGCCTGCACGGCGTTTTTTCTGCCTCTTATCTGGCACAACGCAGCGGATTTTCGTTATGGCTGAAAAAAGCCAAGACCAGAAAAGTCTATCAAAACCGTAATGTGCTGGGCGTTTCACAATATGTTATTGACGATCTTAAGCAGGCTTTCCACATTCAGCCTGCCCGGGAAGTGGTTATTTTTAACCCTTTTGATTTTGAGGCGGTGCTGGCGCAATCTTTTAAACCCTGCAAAATGGCCGGGCAGGATTACCTGATTCATGTAGGACGTTTCCATGAAACCAAACGCCACGATCGCCTGCTGCGAGCCTATGCCAGAAGTGGTCTGACTGCACCACTGGTACTGATTGGTCAGGGCAGTGATGAAATCACCACAAAACTGAAAGCGCTGACCTGTGAGCTGGCTATCAGCGACAGGGTTGTTTTCAAGGGTTTTACCAGCAATCCCTATCCCTGGATACGCCATGCCCGAATGCTGGTGGTCAGCTCCGACAGTGAAGGCTTTGGCAATGTGCTGGTTGAGGCGTTGATTTGCCATACGCCGGTTGTCAGCACCCGCTGTCCGGGTGGGCCAACCAGCATTCTGACGGGCGATCTTGCCCGTGGACTGGCAGAGATGAATGACGATTCGCTGGCAGCCACCATGAAAGATATCTGGGACAATCCGCCCGATGTTACCAGGCTGAATCTCCAACCTTACAGCGTTGAGAAAATATGCCAACAATACATTGATTTAATTGATAAAAATAAGAACCCTTCTGACATGTATCATCAGAAAACGTCATTATGATTGCCGCGCTTTTCGTTTATCACACAGCTTCATTACGGATGAAGATCACACTTTTCTTTCATCATGATTTAAGGTTTTACCCCATGATAGTGATGGTGAACAGGAACAGATATCAGAACTCAGTGATAAATATGTGCAAAATCTTAACACCTGCCGGTTCCATTGCTGACTGGACAGGGTTCATTTCGCTCAGGGAGAACGGGGCGTGAATTATGTGTTTTTATTCCTGCTTCTGCTGCCTCTGAAGCTGCTAAAGAAGCTGGGCCACAGAAAGCCATCCCGCAATCTGGTGATCCAGACGGCGAAAATCGGGGATTTCATCAATATCACCCCGCTGCTGAAACATCTCAGACAGAGCGATGCCCTGCTGAGCCGAACGGTTGCGCCGCTGGCGAAGTATGACGCCACCCTTGAGGAGGTGTTCTACGTTGAAGACTATAAGAGCAGCACGCTTAACAAGCTGAAGCTGGCCTTCATGCTGATCAATCGCTACGACAATATTTACCTGCTACATCCTGACGGCCTGAATCTGTTCTGTGCCGCGATTTGTAATGCTTCAAATAAACAGTTTCTCTCAACCTACCGTAGAAAATGGTACCACGCTCTTTTCTACGCGACGGCTGACGGTATTGTTGAACACAGCAAAACCTCGCTGACGGTGGAAAGCTATCTCCGGCTGGCAGACCGCACGCTGAGCCGGGTAAGCTATCCCAAGCATGCCACCCTGCCGCTCTATCAGCCGCAAAATCCACCGGAAGAGTTATTACGTCCGGATATGATCAGGATTGGCATCAGCATTTCCGCTGGCAATCAGGCCAAAACCATCCCGGCTGCCACATGGAAAAAACTGTTTGAGCGGCTGAGTCCACTGCCATGCCTGTTCTATGTATTTGGCACACCCTCAGAAAATCCGTGGCTGCAACAGCTGTACAACGTGCTGGATGAGAGCCATAACATTGTCAACATGATTGGCAAACTCACGCTTGAAGAGTTGCCCTGGGCAATTGGCAATATGGACTTTTATGTCGCCTCAGACTCCGGAAATGTCTACATCGCTGACTCACAAAACGTGCCGATTGTGCTGATCTATGGCCCATGCAGTGTTGAAGAGCAGCGACCTTTAGGTGAAGTATTGTTGATAGGGCCAGATCATATCGCCCCGTCATCATTTGTCTTTCAGGCCCCTTACAAATTTGTCTATCCGGCTGAAAAGCTTTTTGCGCTTGATGCGCGCAAGCTGGATGATATTTACGACTTTATCTGCACACGCAGTCCGCAACACCTGACAGAAAAGAAGATATTACCCTGAGTATGAAGCCGCATTCTGAACCCTCCGCGCCGCAGTTGAGCGTGATTGTCCCGATGTACAACGCTGGTAAGAGTTTCCAGGCTTTTATTGAGTCCGTACTGGCGCAAACGCTGGATTCTGTCGAAATTATCATCGTTAATGATGGTTCTACTGATGAATCAGCAGAAATGGCCCATCGCTATGCCGCACAGTATCCGCATATCCAGGTTATCGATCAGCAGAATGGTGGGGTTTCCCGGGCGCGCAATACGGGCATGGCCGTTGCCAGCGGGCAATATGTCACCTTTCCCGATGCCGATGACACTTTATCACCAGAGATGTACAGCACTCTGATGACTATGGCACTCACTGACGATCTGGATGTGGCGCAATGCAATGCGGAGCGGGTATTCTGGGGGAGTGGCCGTGCCAAACCGCTGATCCCAACCGATCGCCTGCAATCAACCACCGTGCTGAGTGGTGCCGAGTGGCTCGGCAAAGCATTATCGACCAATCGCTATCTGCATGTGGTTTGGCTGGGTATCTACCGTCGTGCGTTAATCGAAAAGCTTCAGCTGTGCTTTGAGCCCGGACTGCATCACCAGGATATTCCGTGGACCACCGAACTGATGCTCAATGCACAAAGAGTGCGCTACAACGAAAAAGTCATGTATCGTTACTACGTCCATGACCAGTCGATCAGCAACCAGAAACGCACCGGCATGCGTAACGCCGAATATCAGCGGCATTATCTTAAAATCGCCAGAATGCTGGACGAAATCAATCAGCGTTATCGTCAGAAGGTTACTATTCCTGCGGCAGTCTACCGGCAGGTAACCAAAGAAGCGTTGATCGTCTGCCACTCGTTACGTCGTGAACCCGACGAGCAGGCGCGTCAGACGATGATTGCCGATCTGTTTGCCAGTAAAACACCGGGACTGATGTTGCGAAATGCACGGGGAATTCGCCAGTGGTATCAGTTGCTGCTCTGGTTATGGCGCGTCTGGCGCTGGCGTAAAAAATAATGCGGGCAGCAGTCAGCTTTCCCCGCAACAGCGTTTCCCTTACAATTGGTCCACTTCACTTTGAGACCCAATGAGTATGCCCACGGCTCTTCCCATTCCCACCACTTTTGCGCCAAGCAATATTCTGCTGATAAAACTGCGTCATCATGGTGACATGCTGCTGACCACCCCGGTGATCAATGCACTCCGTCAGCACTATCCGGACGCAAATATTGATGTGCTGCTGTATAAAGAAACCCGCCCTATGTTGCAATCACATCCGGCGATCCGCCATCTGCACATTATCGATCGTAACTGGAAGAAAGAGGGAAGCTGGCAGCATATCCGTCATGAAATGGCGCTGGTGAAGGCCGTGCGCCATGCGCATTACGACCTGGTGATAAATCTGGCTGACCAGTGGCGCAGCGCAATTATTACCGGACTTTCCGGGGCAAAAATCAGGATTGGTTTCGATTTTCGTAAGCGACAGAATGCACTGTGGCAACGCGCACATACTCATCTCATTTCCACCCAGGGCCACAATGCGCTGCATACCGTGGAACAAAATCTGACCGCTCTCACGCCACTGGGGATCCCGCAGACCGGTTTTCCGGCGTCGATGCATTACAGTGACGACGACTGGCAGCAAACGCTGGCGATACTGGCAAAACAGCAGACTTCCCCCGATCGCTGTATCGTGATCCAGCCCACTTCGCGCTGGGTATTCAAATGCTGGGAAGATGACAAAGTCGCCGGGCTTATTGATGCGCTGGCGGCGTCGGGCTATGACATTGTGTTAACCGCTGCGCCTGACAAAAAGGAGCAGGCGATGGTCGAAAATATCCTCTCACTGTGTCATCACCGGCACGTCATTTCTCTGGCAGGCCAGCTCACTCTGCCGCAGCTGGCTGCGCTAATCGATCACGCCCGCCTGTTTATCGGTGTCGATTCTGCGCCTATGCATATGGCGGCCGCACTGAATACGCCTTGTATTGCCTTGTTTGGTCCAACCAAGCTGACCCAATGGCGCCCCTGGGGCGAAAACAACCAGGTTATCTGGGCCGGTGACTTTGCCGCGCTGCCGTCGCCAGACAGCATTGATACCAACACAGAAACCCGTTATCTCTCAGCTATCCCGCTTGAGGACGTGGTCACAGCGGCAAGGAAATATCTGGATGAATAAAGTTCGCCTGGCAATAGTCCGACAGAAATACCGGCCCGACGGCGGTGCAGAGCGGTTTATCGCCCGTGCGCTGGAGGCGCTGGACGATGACAGCCTGCAACTGAACATCATCACCCGTAGCTGGCAGGATGAACCAAAACCCGGCTGGCATCTGCATATCTGTAATCCCAGAAAATGGGGGCGAATCTCGCGTGAACGCGGTTTTGCGGTGGCGGCTCGCGCCTGCTGGCAGCGGGAAAAATTCGATATTGTGCAAAGCCACGAACGCATTGCCGGTTGTGATATTTTTCGCGCTGGCGATGGTGTGCATCGGGTCTGGCTGGAGCAACGGGCAAGGGTGATCTCGCCAGCCCAGCGTTTACTGACTCGCCTGAGCCCCTACCATCGCTATGTGATGAACGCCGAAGAAACCATGTTTCGCTCACCTTCCCTGAAAAAAATCATCTGCAACTCGTTGATGGTTAAGCATGACATCATGCGCTGCTTTCAGCTTCCGGAAGAGAAATTCGCCGTTATTTATAATGCTATTGATGCACACCGCTTTATGCCAGCCACGCCGGAGCAACGGCAACAATCACGCGAAAAGCTGGGCCTCCCTGCTGAAAGTAAGGTTTTTATCTATGTAGGCTCCGGCTTTGAACGTAAAGGACTGAAAGCCAGTATCTGCGCACTCGCCGCTACCGATGCTCATCTGTTAGTGGTGGGACAGGACAAGCAGCAAGCGCGCTATGTGGCGCTGGCTCGCCGTCTGGGATGTCTGGACCGCGTACATTTTGCGGGTGTACAGCATAACGTTATCCCTTTCTATCACGCCGCCGATGGCCTGATGCTGCCCACACTGTATGACCCCTTCCCTAACGTTATTCTGGAAGCCATGGCATGTGGTCTGCCGGTCATCACCAGCTTTACCTGCGGTGGCGCGGAGTTCATTGTTGACGGCGAGCAGGGTTTTGTCTGCGACGCGTTGGATATTCCTTCGCTGACCGCCGCGGCCGTCTCCGTGCCAGTGAGGAGTGCAGACAGCCGTATGGGTGATGCTGCCCGGCGTCGTGTCCTGCCATACTCGCCACAACAACTGGCTGGCCAGCTTAATGCGTTGTATCAAGAAGTATGCGGCACGCCTGATAAGTAGTGTGAGCCGGAAAGACTATCTGCTAACATGCCGCATTGTTTCTTGTTTTCGGCCTGCTCTTGCGCAGAGCTCCGCGCATTTTAATAACTGTGATGACAACACTTTATACCGTCCTGCTGTATCTCATTCAGCCGCTGATTTGGCTCCGGCTCTGGCTACGAGGCCGCAAAGCTCCCGCCTATCGTAAACGCTGGGCGGAGCGCTATGGCTATTGCGCTGGTAAGGTTAAACCGGACGGCATCCTGCTGCACTCAGTTTCGGTGGGAGAAACGCTGGCAGCGGTGCCATTGGTGCGGGCATTACGTCATCGTTATCCTGCCATGCCGATCACCGTTACCACCATGACGCCAACCGGTTCAGAGCGTGCAGCATCAGCCTTCGGCAAAGATGTACATCACGTCTATCTTCCCTACGATCTGCCCGGTTCGATGCAGCGGTTTCTTGATAATGTCAGCCCACGGCTGGTGATTATTATGGAAACAGAGCTGTGGCCCAATATGATTGCCGAACTGCACGCGCGCAACATTCCGCTGGTCATTGCCAATGCCCGCCTGTCAGAACGTTCGGCCAGGGGCTATAAAAAACTCGGTAAGTTTATGCAACGTCTGCTGCGGCAGATAACCCTGATCGCGGCGCAGAATGCAGAGGATGGCGAGCGCTTTATCAGTCTGGGATTAAAACGCACTCAGCTGACCATTACCGGCAGTCTGAAGTTTGATATATCGGTCACCCCGGAGCTGGCCGCTCGCGCTGTCACGCTCCGCCGCCAGTGGGCGCCGCGCCGTCCGGTATGGATCGCCACCAGCACTCACGATGGTGAAGAGAGCGTTATTCTTGATGCACACCGCAGATTGTTACAGCGTTTTCCCACCCTGCTACTGATTCTGGTTCCGCGCCATCCGGAGCGATTCGCCACTGCCCGCGATATGGCGCAAAAAAACGGCTTCAGCTTTATTCTGCGCAGCAGTGGCGAGATCCCATCTGGCAGTACGCAGGTGGTGATTGGCGACACAATGGGAGAACTGATGTTGCTGTACGGCATTGCCGACCTGGCCTTTGTCGGTGGCAGCCTGGTGGAACGCGGTGGTCATAATCCGCTGGAGGCGGCAGCTCATGCCATTCCGGTGCTGATGGGACCGCATACTTTCAACTTTAAAGATATCTGCGCCAGGCTTTCACAGGCCGACGGGCTGATTACCGTCACCGATGCCAGCTCACTGGATAAAGAGATTGGCACGCTGCTGACAGATGAAGACTATCGCCTTTACTATGGCCGTCATGCCGTAGAAGTGCTTCATCAGAATCAGGGCGCGCTGCAACGCCTGCTACAGTTACTTGAACCCTATCTGCCACAGCGGAACCACTAAATGACGACACGCCACCCACTGTCCGTCGTGCTGATCGCCAGAGATGCAGCGGACCTGCTGCCGGAATGCCTGGCATCGGTCAGTTGGGCCGATGAAATTATCCTGCTGGATTCGGGCAGCAGTGACGGCACACCGCAGATAGCGGCTCGTCATGGTGCAAAGGTTTATCACTCAGCAGAATGGCAGGGCTATGGCAAACAGCGCCAGCTGGCACAGAGCTATGCCAGCCACCCCGTCATTTTGATGATCGATAGCGATGAGCGTGTCACACCACAACTGAGAAGTGCCATCGAAACGGTGCTGGAGCAGCCGCTCTCCAACACGGTTTACAGTCTGAGCCGTCGCAATCTGTTTCTTGGCCGCTTTATGCGCCACAGCGGATGGTATCCCGATCGGGTAGTCCGCCTTTATCCGGCGACTTTTCACTATAACGACCATCAGGTGCACGAATCGCTCGACGCCAGAGGCGCTACGGTAACGGCATTGCGCGGTGATTTGCTGCATCTGACCTGTCGCGATTTTTCAGCCTTTCAGTGGAAACAGTTTGCCTACGCGGAAGCATGGGCAAAACAGCGTTACCATCAGGGTAAAGGTTGCAGCATTGCCTCGGTGTTTGCCCATACTCTCGGTGCCTTTTTTAAGACGTTGATTTTGCGGGCCGGTTTTCTCGACGGTAAACAGGGTTGGTTGCTGGCCGTCGTCAATGCACAGTATACCTTTAACAAGTACACCGCACTCTGGGCGCTGCATAACGCCTCTCATTCTTCTGGCAAGGGGCATCTGTGAATACCAAAGCAATCTACCCCGGCACATTCGATCCTATGACTAACGGTCATCTGGACATCGTCACCCGCGCAGCGCTGATGTTCGACCATATCGTACTGGCGATTGCCGCCAGCCCCGGCAAAAAGCCGCTGTTCTCGCTGGATGAACGTATTGCGCTGGCCAGCGAAGTGGTCGCGCATTTACCCAATGTGGAAGTGGTCGGTTTCAGTAATCTGATGGCTGACTTCGCCCGTGAGCAACAGGCCAGTGTGCTGGTGCGGGGCCTGCGTGCGGTATCTGATTTCGAATACGAAATGCAGCTGGCACAGATGAATCGCCACCTTTATTCTGCGCTGGAAAGTGTGTTTCTGATGCCGTCGCAGGAGTATTCCTTTATCTCTTCATCACTGGTGAAAGAGGTCGCGCGACATCAGGGAGATGTCAGCGCCTTCTTACCTGCTACGATACATACCGCTCTGCTGGCGAAGCTCTGAGCCGATATCCGGCCAGGATTATTTCTGGCAGGTGGGGCAAAAAAAGGTACTGCGCTGAGCATGTTTAGCACTGAGCAAAGGCGTGGCGCATACTCTGCACGGCTCTCCGGCACGGCCATATACCTGCAATTCCTGCGCAAAATACCCCGGCTTGCCATCCGTCTGTAGAAAATCTCGTAACGTGGTGCCCCCCTGTTCAATGGAGCGCAACAGCACTGCCTTAATGGTGTTGACCAGTAACGCAGCCTCTTCATAACTCAGCGCCATCGCCTGACGATCGGGATGGATACCCGCAGCAAACAGTGACTCGCTGGCGTATATGTTGCCGACGCCTACCACCAGTTTGTTATCCATCAGCCAGGGTTTTACCGGCGTGCGTTTAGTTCGCGATTTAGCAAACAGATAATCAGCGTTAAACGCTTCACTTAAAGGTTCCGGTCCGAGGTGAGCGAGCACGTTACTGCTCTCCAGGTCACTGCTCCACAGCCAGGCACCAAAACGACGGGGATCGGTATAGCGCAGCACTTTCCCGTTGCTCATCACCAAATCGACATGGTCATGCCTGGCCGCGGGTTGTTCTTCTGTCAGCACACGCAGGCTGCCGGACATCCCCAGATGGATAATAATCCAGCCAGTGGGTAGCTCCAGCAATAAATACTTCGCCCGACGCTGTACGCTAAGCACAGGCTGGTCACTGAGGCGATGAATCTCATCAGATACCGGCCAGCGCAGGCGTCCGTTACGCACAATCGCATGCAGAATCGTGGCGCCGGTGAGATGTGGTTCGATGCCTCGCCGACTGGTTTCTACCTCAGGTAATTCCGGCATTATCGTGACTCACTGTTTTAGTTTTCACAAAAGAAAAAACCCCGCCGGAGCGAGGTTTTCATCAGCTTAAATCAATTACTTGATTTTGGCTTCTTTGTACATCACGTGCTGACGGACAACAGGATCGAATTTCTTCAGCTCCAGTTTTTCCGGCTTAGTACGTTTGTTCTTCGTGGTGGTATAGAAGTGACCTGTACCAGCAGAAGAAACCAGCTTGATTTTCTCGCGAATACCTTTAGCCATGTTTCAGTTCCTTACCTTAGTACTTCTCACCACGGGTACGCAGATCGGCCAGAACCGTCTCAATACCCTTCTTATCAATTACGCGCATGCCTTTGGCAGATACACGCAGTGTAACAAAACGCTTTTCGCTCTCAACCCAGAAACGGTGAGAATGCAGGTTAGGCAGAAAACGGCGTTTCGTCGCGTTCATTGCGTGGGAACGGTTGTTACCCGTCACCGGACGCTTGCCAGTTACTTGGCAGACTCGTGACATGTCTATTCTCCAAAAATCAAATCAGCTCGAGCTTTAAAAATAAGGTCCTGGCCGCCTCGTCAGGCTCATAGCCCATCCAGGCGAGTTCAATGTGAACCCGCTGAGCAGGCCAAATGCCAAACCCGAGATTCTCAAAGGTGGCGTAGTATACGCCCTGCGGCGCTGGTGCTCAAGTCCCGAACAGATAAAGATCCCAGACGATCGCGCAAAATTGCTCCATTCAGACCAGAAAAAGCGGACTGCGTTGCGTTGCCTGCATCAAATCCACCCTCTTTCTGCAAAAGAGACGTACTCACCATGACCGATAACCAGGTGATCCAACACCCTGATATTAAGCAGCTGACAGGCAGCAACAATCCGCCTGGTGATATCCCTGTCTGCCTGGCTGGGGCGGGAGATCCCCGAAGGATGGTTATGCGCCAGGATAAGTGCCGCTGCATTATGTTTCAGGGCTTCACGGACAATTTCACGTGGGTGAACCTCCACGCTGTTGATGGTTCCGGCAAACATCTCACTGTGATGCAACATCTGGTGCTGATTATCCAGAAAGACCACCAGAAAAATTTCACGCTCGCGATGGGCAAGCGTACTTCTTAAATAACTCAGCATATCCTGCGCGCTTTCTACGGAACGGTGCTCCAGCACTTCGTTACAGGTAAAAAAACGGCGCCCAAGCTCAGCAATGGCATTCAGCTGTGCATATTTTGCATCACCAATGCCCTTAATGTGGCCGAAGGCGGCTTTTCCGGCGGTCATCAGTTGATACAGTGACCCGAACTCTTCAATCAGTTGTCTCGCCAGGGACATAACGTGTACGCCATTTGCGCCTGTACGTAAAAAAATTGCCAGAAGCTCAGCATCCGTTAGCGCCTTTGCACCATTTTGCAGCAGCTTCTCACGTGGTGGAACAGTCAGCCATTGCTCTTTCATTTGTCGAATCTCCTTTTCTCTCTCACAGAAAACATGGCATTATATACAGTACTTTTCCATCTGTTTTGTTCAGCTTCCCGATCCGCCTCGCAAAGGCAGCATGGCGTGGAAATCTGAGGCAACTGGAATGTGATAAAATACGCAGATAATGACGGCAAAGTGCGCGTCAGCCAGACTCAACGGAGCAGATAGCAGCATGGCAGGATTAACCGGTAAACAGATTGTTCTGGGTGTAAGTGGTGGGATTGCTGCATACAAAACCCCGGAGCTGGTCAGACGCCTTCGGGATCAGGGGGCGGAAGTTCGGGTGGTAATGACCGAGGCGGCAAAAGCGTTTATCACTCCCCTTAGCTTGCAGGCTGTTTCTGGCTATCCCGTTTACGCTGACTTATTAGATCCCGCTGCGGAGGCCGCCATGGGCCACATCGAGCTGGGCAAATGGGCCGATCTGGTCGTGCTGGCCCCGGCCACTGCGGATCTGATAGCCCGCCAGGCCGCAGGCATGGCAAACGATCTGGTAACCACGATTTGTCTTGCCACACCGGCCCCGATCGCAGTGGTGCCGGCAATGAACCAGCAGATGTACCGGGCAGCCGCTACCCAGCACAATCTTCAGCGCCTTGCTGAACGCGGCGTGATGATATGGGGGCCGGATAGCGGTAGCCAGGCCTGTGGTGACATTGGCCCCGGACGGATGCTGGACCCGCTAACCATTGTGGACAATGCGCTAAACTGGGCGTCGCCGGTCAACGACCTGCAACATCTGAACATTATGATTACCGCCGGCCCCACCCGTGAGCCCCTTGACCCGGTAAGATTCATCACTAATCACAGCTCCGGCAAAATGGGCTTTGCCGTTGCCACAGCCGCTGCGAAGCGGGGCGCGAATGTCACGCTGGTGGCAGGTCCGGTCAGTTTACCCACTCCACCCTGGGTAAAGCGGATTGACGTATTAACCGCAGCAGAAATGCAGCAGGCTGTTATGGACAACGCGCATCGCCAGCATATTTTTATCGCCACAGCGGCCGTAGCAGACTATCGTTCAGCGGAAGTGGCATGCAAAAAAATCAAAAAACAGGGTGATGAAATTACCCTTAAAATGATTAAAAATCCCGATATCGTGGCCGGTGTGGCGGCAATGAAGGAAGGTCGGCCCTATGTGGTCGGATTTGCGGCAGAAACAGATAATGTGGAAGAATACGCCCAGCAAAAAAGAAGGCGCAAGAACCTGGATTTAATCTGTGCCAATGATGTTTCGCAGGCCGGGCAAGGTTTCAACAGTGATAACAATGCCCTGCATCTTTTTTGGCAGGATGGAGAAAAGAAATTACCGCTCAGCGATAAATCTCTCCTTGGCCAACAGTTACTAGACGAGATAGTCAGCCGTTATGATGAAAAAAATCGACGTTAAGATTTTAGACCCACGTGTGGGCAAGGTTTTTCCTTTGCCCACTTATGCCACTTCAGGCTCGGCGGGTCTGGACCTGCGTGCCTGTCTTGATGAGGCTGTTGTTCTGGGTGCGGGAGGCACGACGTTAATTCCCACCGGACTGGCCATTCACATTGCCGATCCTCAGTTAGCCGCAGTCATCCTTCCCCGCTCCGGTCTGGGTCACAAACATGGCGTGGTACTGGGCAATCTGGTCGGCCTTATCGATTCTGATTATCAGGGACAACTGATGGTATCAGTCTGGAACCGCAGCCAGAACGACTTCACAATTGAGCCCGGTGAACGTATTGCGCAGATGGTTTTTGTGCCGGTAGTCCAGGCAGAATTCAATCTGGTGAACGATTTTGACACCAGTGACCGTGGTGAAGGTGGCTTCGGACACTCAGGTCGCCAGTAGCACCCGGCCTTCGACCAGCGCTTAAACCCATTCTTGTTTTTGCCGTAAGCATGATGCTCACCGCGATTGCGTGGGCATTTGCCCGTTCAAAGTGATATTTCAGGGGTTGTTCAGGACATGGCAGAAGAAAAAAAAGCGAAAAGGAACCGTCGCGAGGAAATACTACAGGCACTGGCCCTGATGCTGGAATCCAGCGACGGCAGCCAACGCATCACTACCGCCAAGTTGGCCGCCAACGTCGGCGTTTCGGAAGCGGCGCTTTATCGCCATTTTCCCAGTAAAACCCGGATGTTTGACAGTCTGATCGAATTTATTGAAGACAGCCTGATTACGCGCATCAATCTGATTTTAAAAGATGAAAAAGAGACGCTACCGCGTCTGCGTCTGATTATCCAGCTGCTGCTGGGCTTTGGTGAGCGTAATCCGGGTTTGACGCGCATCCTGACCGGTCACGCGTTAATGTTTGAACAGGACCGTTTGCAGGGCAGGATCAATCAACTGTTCGAACGTATTGAACTTCAGCTTCGCCAGGTGCTGCGCGAGCAGAAAATGCGTGATGGTGAAGGCTTCAAAACCGATGAAACGCTGCTGGCAAGCCAGCTACTGGCATTTTGTGAAGGGATGTTGTCGCGTTTTGTTCGTTCGGATTTCCGCTATCGTCCGACGGTGGATTTTGAAACCCGCTGGTCATTACTGGCTTTGCAGCTGGTCTGACGCGGGTTTGCACCAGGGCTGGCCTTATGCCGGCCCTGTTCAGATCAGATACCAAATTCCTGCCGGTAAGCACGCACCGCAGCAAGGTGGTCGGCCAGTTCAGGCCTCTCTTCCAGCCAGGTTATCAGCTCACTCAGCGTAATTAGCGAAATCACCTTACAACCGTAGTCCCGCTCAACTTCCTGAATGGCGGAAACCTGGCCGCGACCGCGTTCCTGCCTGTCGAGGGAAATCAGCACCCCGGCAAGCCTGGCCTGATTGGCGGCGATAATTTCCATTGATTCGCGAATTGCCGTTCCGGCAGTGATGACGTCGTCCACCAGCATGACACGCCCCTGCAAGGGGCTGCCGACCAATAAACCGCCCTCACCATGATCCTTCGCTTCCTTACGATTAAAGCAGTAAGGCACATCGCGATCGTGATGATCGGCCAGCGCGACAGCCGTGGTAGTGGCAATCGGGATGCCTTTATAGGCAGGGCCAAACAGCAGGTCAAAATTAATAGCGGAGTCCACTAGCGCCTGTGCATAAAAACGCCCAAGTAGCGCCAGATCCCGGCCCGTATTAAACAGGCCTGCATTAAAGAAATAAGGGCTTTTGCGCCCTGATTTCAGCGTGAAATCGCCAAATTTCAGCACCTGCTTGTTGATGGCGAATTCAATAAACTGACGCTGCCAGGCTTTCATCTTATCTTCCTCTGTCGGTTATAAAAGAGGCGACTCTCAGGTCGCCTTAATAATCAGTTCTGTAACGCCGCTTTTTGCGCCTTGATTAGCGATTCAATACCACCGCGTGCCAGCGCCAGCAGGCTGAGTAACTCCTCATGACTGAACGGTTCTCCTTCGGCCGTGCCCTGCACCTCGATCATCCGACCATCTTCAGTCATCACTACGTTCATATCAGTTTCTGCGGCAGAGTCTTCAACATACTCCAGGTCACAGCGCGCTTCGCCATCAACGATACCGACAGAAATGGCGGCGACCATCCCTTTCATTGGATTAGCCTGCAACTTGCCGACGGAGACAAGGTGATTTAACGCATCCGCCAGCGCCACGCAGGCACCGGTGATTGACGCTGTCCGGGTACCACCATCCGCCTGAATGACATCGCAATCCAGGGTAATGGTGAACTCGCCCAGTGCCTTTAAGTCCAGCGCTGCTCGCAGTGAACGGGCGATAAGCCGTTGGATCTCCAGAGTGCGACCACCTTGTTTACCTTTTGCAGCCTCACGCGCATTGCGACTGTGGGTAGCGCGCGGCAACATACCGTATTCAGCTGTCACCCACCCCTGGCCCTGACCTTTCAGAAACCGGGGTACACCCTCTTCAATCGTGGCAGTACATAACACTTTGGTATCACCGAATTCAACCAGGACTGAACCTTCAGCATGTTTGGTGTAATGGCGGGTCAGGGTTACGGGACGCACCTGCTGTGCGCTACGGCCTGCTGGACGCATGGTTTCTCTCCGGCTGATAAAATCTGTATTGGCTGCGCATTATACGGATTTCACTGGCGGATGCCTATGACAGCCTGAGTACGGTAATCATTCTTCTGATTTCCGAATCTTTCCCGTAGTGCAATCAGATCAGGTGAAAAGCATCAGGATTTGTGGCTAAATGCTGCACTTTACCGCCCTCTTTCTGTGGAACAACTGCGATGCCTGACATTCTCCATTTCCTGTTGGCCCTTGTGGTCATCTTTTGCCTGGCATTGCTGTTCAGTAATGACAGAAAAAAAATTCGGCCCCGAATCATCATCCAGCTGGTGGTTATCGAAGCCGCACTGGCTTATTTCTTTCTGCATGCGGCGGGTGGCCTGCGCATAGTGACAGCTTTTGCGGGTTTCTTTGAAACACTGCTGAAATTTGCTGCTCAGGGTTCGGAATTCGTATTCGGAGGGATGAGCAGTCAGGGGATGGCTTTTATCTTCCTTGGCGTGCTTTGCCCCATCATCTTTATCTCCGCGCTGATTGGCATCCTGCAACATTTGCGCATCCTGCCACTCCTCATCCGCATCGTGGGCACCCTGTTGTCGAAGGTAAACGGAATGGGCAAGCTGGAATCGTTCAATGCTGTCAGCTCATTAATACTGGGCCAGTCTGAAAACTTTATCGCCTATAAAGGTATTCTGGCCGATATTTCAGCGCGCCGTCTCTATTCTATGGCGGCGGCGGCGATGTCGACCGTCTCCCTGTCCATCGTTGGCGCTTACATGTCGATGATTGAACCACGTTATGTCGTGGCGGCGCTGATCCTCAATATGTTCAGCACCTTTATTATCCTGTCGTTGATTAATCCGACCCAACCTGGCGATGAGCCAGAGATCAAACTGGAAAAGCTGCATGAAGAGCAGAGCTTTTTTGAAATGCTGGGTGAATACATCCTGGCAGGATTCAAAGTGGCGATGATTATCATGGCGATGCTGATAGGATTTATCGCGCTGATTGCGGCAATTAACGCCCTGTTTTCCAGTGTTTTCGGTATCAGCTTTCAGCAGATGCTTGGCTATGTTTTCTGGCCGTTCGCATGGCTGATTGGTATTCCAGCCCATGACGCGCTTCGCGCCGCCAGCATTATGGCAACCAAACTGGTGGCGAATGAGTTTGTGGCGATGATTGAGTTGAAAAAGATTGCAGCTGAACTTTCACCTCGTGGACTGGGGATCCTCTCGGTTTTCCTGGTGTCCTTCGCCAACTTTGCCTCCATTGGCATCGTGGCAGGTGCGATTAAAGGACTGAATGAAAGTCAGGGTAATGTGGTTTCCCGCTTTGGTCTGAAACTGGTTTACGGCTCCACGCTGGTCAGCCTGCTTTCCGCAGCCTTTGCTGGTCTGGTACTGTAATGATCACCCGGCGCATAGCGCGCCGGGCAATTTTTAAAATCCGACACAAGCGGGTTGATCAACCCGCATCACTGACTCCTGCTGGAAACGCTGCTTATAACGCGTTCTTAAGGCCTCAATATTCTGCTCATTTTGCGGCGAGGCGCTGTAGATAAGTAGCAGTGCTTTGCTCGGTTCATGCGACACTTTACCATCCTGTCCCAACCACTGCCCACGGGCATCAAAGACCGTCAGACCATCTTTAAAACGTGGCGTCACATCATTATCAATAAAGGACTGCCATTCCGCTGCGCTGATTTCCACGCCGTGCGGCCTGCTCAGGCCAAAGTAAAGTGTGCTTTGCTGCATCGCATCACCGACTTTACACACCGGAACCGGCTTAGGTTGATGAAGGGGTGCGGTACAGCCACTGAGCGTTATTGCCGTCAACGCGGCAATCAGGAGAGTGTTTTTCATTAGTATCCTTTTCTTCACAGGCTATGTTGCTGTCATCATATCGCCCGGCACTGAGCCAGTCGGCTTCGGACATCATAATCGCACCACGTTAAAACGCCAGACACCCCGCTGATTTAGCCGAGTTTTGGCTGATACCTGTTAAGCCATCACTGCCACCGTTATAATCTGATTATCTTTATCTCAAAACAGGTACACACAATGATTCGCAGCATGACCGCCTACGCCCGGCGTGAAACCAAAGGCGAATGGGGCACCGCATCCTGGGAGCTTCGCTCCGTCAACCAACGTTATCTGGAAACCTATATCCGCCTGCCTGAGCAGTTCCGCGGCCTGGAGCCGGTCATCCGTGAGCGGATTCGTAACCGGCTGACACGCGGTAAAATCGAGTGCAATCTGCGCTTTGATGCTAACCCGCAGGCACAAAGCAAGCTGGTGCTGAACGAAAAGCTGGCAGTTCAACTGGTGCAGGCGGCAAACTGGGTGAAATTGCAGAGCGATGAAGGTGAAATTAACCCGGTTGATATCCTGCGCTGGCCTGGCGTCATGTCCGCAGAAGAGCAGGATCTCGATGTCATCTCCGCCGAATTGCTGAAAGCACTGGATGTGGCACTTGATGACTTTATTACCTCACGCGAAACGGAAGGCGCTGCACTGAAAACGTTGATCGAACAACGCCTTGCCGGAGTCAGTACTGAGGTGACAAAAGTACGGGCACAGATGCCTGAGGTGCTGAAATGGCAGCGTGATCGACTGGTCAGCAAGTTAGAGGAAGCTCAGGTACAGCTTGACAGTAACCGCGTGGAGCAGGAGTTGATCATGCTGGCGCAGCGTGTTGATGTTGCAGAGGAGCTGGACCGCCTGGAAGCTCATGTCAAAGAGACTTACAACATCCTGAAGAAAAAAGAGGCCGTTGGTCGTCGCCTCGATTTTATGATGCAGGAATTCAATCGCGAGTCGAACACGCTGGCCTCAAAATCCATCAACGCTGACGTCACCGCCTCCGCTATTGAGCTTAAGGTATTAATTGAGCAGATGCGCGAGCAGATTCAGAATATCGAGTAATTTCTCACCAGCATTCATATAATGCCATAACACCAATAAAACCCGTAACTTACGGGTTTTATTGTCTCACCATAAATCATCACTTCTCGCAAAATCTCCCGCTTTTGCAGTACGACCTACTGTACCAATTATTTCTTTGACCGTTATCTTTTGGTACGAGCAGAAAGAATGGGAAGGCTATCGTCACGAGGAATTCCAGGCTATGACGTCGCAGGAGAGAAGCAAGAGTGTAAAGCTTCTACTCTTATCAGAATCAAGAAAAAGAAAAACGCTCGTGACGTTTATGACATGGCGCCTGAATACCGTGAAAAGCAAATTGTTGGACACTGTAAGCATCCCGATATTATTCGCAGGTGTATTGAAAATAATATCAATCCTCACGCAGGCAAAATAAAGGTAGAAGACACCAAGCCAGAAGATATCGATTGACCTTCCCTCTGAAAACAGAACCAGTATAACTGGAGAACCCGGTCTTTTTTTCCACTTCACCAGAAAGCATACCTGCCATAAGAGATTCCACATTGACTATACTATTCAACTTTTATATCTCCCGAAAAAATATCAATTAAAAAAATTACCTCATCAGATTTTTTTATAAACTGTGAAAAGTACTCTCCGATCTTTACTTCTGATTAGGTAGCTACGATCACATATTTTCAATATTTTATACTTCAAATCAATTTAGCGGAATAGCCAGAAAGATTAAGGTAATTTTCCTGACAATTCCTTTAATAACCATTCAACTTAGACAGACAACATATTTTTTACGTGAAAATCATTTTTTGGCAAGTATGGTGGATATTTTTCTGATTCCTCATCTGATATATCAGACACATTCCCCAATACATCAACTTTCTTTCTCTCCCCAACCGGGCCATAGACAAAATATGTATCTTGATGAGTTTCAGAAAAATCCCCATGTCCAATAATTCTCCACTCACCCGAAATTTTTTATCAAAAAGACTATATGTATCCAATATCAATAAAAAAAGAGAGTTATTCAGATTTAAAGCAGACTCATCGATACCTGGAGAGGATGAAAAGTGATCAAATATTTCTGCTGAGTGACCAATGCTGACCTTTGATATAATTCGTCCAAAACCATATTTTTTATCATCCAATTGAAAGCAAAATATATCACCAGGCTTAATAAATCTTAGCATTGTTCGAGGCTTTTTATCCCAGGCCCATAACTTAAAGTTTTTCATTTACATGTTCCTCCACTCTTTCTTCCTGAACTTTTCATCTTATCTTCATAAGCACTTTTAAAAGAATCTGCTCGAACATCTGCTCTACTATGATCAAAAGAGTTATATTTATTACCACGATTTGTTGAAGATATTTCGCTACCTATTTTTCCGGTTCGAGTATTATATTCTTCAATATAATATTGCTCATAACCACGAGCTTGTCCATAGTTGATATTTTAATCTAAAGGGATCAGACCAGTATTTCCCCCTAATCGCCCGGTTTCTAAATGCTCAGCTGACCTTCTGGGCAAATCATTAGTAATGCCAACGTAATAAGGATTTCCTACAGGATTTCCATTTACATCTAAATCATATAAACCATAAACATTATATCCGGGATCATTAACAGCAGCTAAGCCTAATGGATCAACCCAACCCAGCGGGTTCGGTGCATACTGATAAAGATTCCAACCCCCGTAAAGCCCTATCGGATCCTGCACCGTAAAACGCCCGACCTGCGGGTCGTAGTACCGGAACAGATTATAGTGCAGGCCCGTTTCACCGTCCGCATACTGTCCGGCGTAGCGCAGCGGCTGATGACGCAGGGAAGACTGCCCGGACTGACGATAAAACCCGTCACTCTGGGCACGCACCTCACCAAAACTGCCGTACTGGCCGCTCCAGCGTGCCCGTGCACGGAGGTAAAAGCCGTAATTAACTCTTTATGGGATAGCGGGAATTAATTGCCCGTCATACTTCCTGGAAAACCGTGAATGCAGATATTTTTGCATGGGTAGTAATTCTCAGCAAAGAAACTGTTAAGGAAGGGGTATTATTTTAGATGTGCGCTCTCAGTCCAGTGGAATGGTTTTCGCAAAATCCATTAGCTCTTCAACACGGCTTAAAGGAAATGCATCTATGTTTTTTACTTTAACCAAAATTCTTTCCAGCTTGTTAGCTTCAAGTGAAAAATATTCATCTTCCTCCTCAGTCGTTCCCTTGTCATACTTCAAAGCATCTGTACTTTCAAATGACTTATCAAGGGACTGCAAAAAGTCTTGATTCTCATTACTGACAAAATATGAATGTAAATAATATGCTGCCCCAAATGCATTCTGAGCAATAGTCCCTTCAGTATCCGGGTAGTCATCTGTGTCAGGAGCAACAGATTGGATATAGTCTTTTCCAACAAGTGTGGATTTAACGCCTTGCGTACAGTCCAGGAAACCTTTCAGTATTTTCGTGAACTCATCTGACAATGATTCATTGTAAAAGCCATCAAATTGCTGAACAGACTTTATATGCCTGGCAAGATTACATAAACCAATAACTAATTTCTTTTCACCAGATAGTTGACTGAGACTACCCAAATAGTCACTGGCATATTGTTCAATAATCATTTCCCCGTGCATCCTTTTATTCTGTTTCGGCTTCGCTTACCCGTTTTTGGCGTGTCAGTTAATACGCTATTTTCATGCATCATACCTTCACAATCAAGACAGACGCCTCTGGAGGCATCAATGTGTTCCACATCAGAAACCTTGTTCATTATAGTCTCTTCGGCATGTCCGTCGCCCCTGATAACATTGACATTATTCGTTTTAGCCCAGGCGCGTTGAGCCGGAGGGACCACGCGATCGCTTGAAGCGAGGTGGTAATTACCCTCTTTATCAATACCGATAGCCGTTGTTTTACGGCCCTGAGCAAACTCATCAAGCTGAGAATGAGCATCAACAACCATTTGCTGGAGCTGCGTGAGGGCAAGCCCCAGTGGATCGATCCAACCCAGCGGGTTCGGCGCATACTGATAAAGATTCCAGCCACCGGCTAACCCTATCGGGTCCTGCACCGTAAAGCGCCCCATCTGTGGGTCATAGTGCCGGAACAGATTATAGTGCAGGCCGGTTTCACCGTCCGCATACTGCCCGGCATAGCGCAGCGGCTGATGAGTCAGGGATGTGTGCCCGGACAGACGATAAAATCCGTCGGTCTGCCTGCTGACCTGGCCAAAGCTGCCGTACTGGCCGCTCCAGCGAAGCTGCCCCTGTTCGTCCGTTACCTCCAGCGGCGCGCCGTTCAGGTCGGTGCTGAACCAGTAAATCTCGCCGTGGTTTTCGTCTGCCGGGTGGTCAACGCGCGCCAGCGAGCTGTATGCCTCATTGGGGTCGTAAATATACGTGTGGCACTGACCGTTATGCTGCTCCTGCAACAGACGAAAGCCCTGCCACAGGAAGCGGGTTTCCTGCGTACCGCGTGCGGTGGTGACGGTTTTGCGCGTGCGCCTGCCCAGCGCATCGTAGTGGTAATGCGCGGTGAAGCGCCCTTCCGGCCCGGTGCCCTCAGCCTGTATCAGCCGGTTTTCAACGTCGTACCGGTAGTGCTGTTCGTGCAGCCCGCTGCGACGGCGGACCAGATTGCCCCAGCCGTCGTACTGCATAAACAGGTTCTGCCAGTGCGTCAGGCGGTTATCCGTCACCGGACGGTCCGGATGGATTTCATCGGGCAGTAGATTATCGGCGGCATCGTAGCGGAATGACTGCCTCTGGTGCCCCTGACGTGCCTCGTACTGGCTGAGCAGACGGCCTTCCGGGTCATAGCCGTAGCTCACCTCGCCCCTCAGGGTGTCGCTGACACCCGCCAGCTCACCGCGTGCGGTATAGCGGAAAGCGCGTTCGAGGATTATCTGCTCCGGCAGGTCCGGCGTGGAACCGGGGATGCTGCGCTGTAACGTGCGCCGGCCCAGGCTGTCGTATTCCCGGCGCTGTTCACGCGCGCCCTGGCTGCGGCTGATTTCCCGGTGCAGCCGGTCGCGGGTGAATTCGCTGACCGTCTGCTGGTTAAAGCGAACGGCGCTGACGTGGCCGGAGCCGTAGTGCAGCCAGGAGAGGTGCTGCCCGCCCGGCAGGGTGAGTTGTGTCAGGTTGCCCAGCGGGTCGTATTCATATTCCAGCCCGCCGCCAACGCCCCGTTCGCTGACAAGCTGCCCGGCCGCGTCGTGGCAAAAGCGGATGTCGTCCGCTTCAATGCCCAGCGCCACGCCTTCTGAAGTCGGCGTGCGTAGCAGCCCGGTGAGTTCACCGTTTTCCCCACGCCGGTAGCGGTATTCGGCGTGACGGGTATTGCGGGCCGTCAGCAGGCCGCCGTCATCATAGCTGAAGGTCTGCACGCGCCGGGCGATGCCGCCGTCCGCCTGCGGTTTACCGCTCTCCAGCAGCGTACAGAGCAGGCCGCGTTCGTCCCACTCCATCTGCCGGAGGGTGTCGTCCGGACGGGTTTCACTCAGCGGGCGGCCCACGGCATCCACGGTAAAGCGGTATTCCCCGCCGTTGCCGTTCTCAAGCTTAAGCAGGTTGCCGCGCGGGTCGTAATGCCAGCGGCGCGTACGGCCGATACGGTCGGTGACGCTGACCGGCAGCCCAAGCGCGTTGTACTGCCAGCAGGTTTCGCTTTCCAGCGGGTCACGCCAAGCAGCAAGCTGGCCCTGTTCGTTCCAGCGCAGGGTTTCCCGGCTGCCGTCGGCGCGGATAACGGCGGTAAGCTGCCCGGCAGCGTCCCACTCGCGGCGGGTAAGGTTCCCTTCCGCATCCTCACTGCTGACCAGCTGCCCGAAGCGGTCATAGCTGAAGCGGGTGACGCTGCCGGAGCAGTCGGTGCGCGTTGTCAGCAGGCCCTGACGGTTCCACTCCAGCAGCACGTCACCGCCGTTCGCATCGGTGATGCGCGCGGGCAGCGTCTCTTCCTCATCAGGGTAGTGGTACCGGGTGGTGTGGTTCAGCGGGTCGGTTTCCGACAGCAGGCGACCGTGCAGGTCGTAAGTGGCCCGCGTGCTGGTCCGGTCCGGGTAAACGGTCTGTACGATGCGCCCGGTATTGCGGAACCAGTGATAACGGGTGGTGCGGCCCGCCGGGTCGGTTTCGGAAACCATCCGGCCAAAGCGGTCCCACTGGCTGCGGCGCATCGCCCCGCCGGGCAGGATGACGTCACACAGCTCACCGTCGCGATAAACGAAGCTGGTCTGGCGACCGTCCCAGTCGGTAAAGCTGGCAACGTTGTCATCGTCATCAATCAGCCACTGCGCCTGCGCCCCGTCGTCACGGGTGGCGCGGCGGGTGCCGTTTTCAAAGTCATATTCAAGATTAAGCTGCTCACCCGCGCCGTTGCGGTACGCCACCACGCGCGGCAGGCCGTCGGTCACCTGCCAGCGGTATTCACTGACCAGGCCGTTGCCGTCCTCGTGGCTGCGCATCAGGTCCGCGCCGTCGCCGTCGTCATACCAGCTGAAGCGACGGCGGACCTGGCCGCCGCGCCCGATGACGGTCAGCAGCCGTCCCTTTTCGTCGTAACCGTAACTGACCAGGCAGACCTCATCATCCAGCCACGCGCCCACCAGACGGGTCTGACCGTGAATACTCTGATAGCGGCAGGTCACGCGCTGTGCGGCGCTGTCGGTCAGCGCGTGCAGAGTGTGGTCATCGTTCCACTCAAAGAGGATGGCATTGCCGCACGGTTCCGTCAGGCGCAGCGGCAGGGACGGCGCATCGTCGGGCAGCGCCGGAAAGTGCCAGCGCTCTTCACCAGCGTCATATACCGACCAGCTGTCGTCCGCATGGTGCTCCAGCCAGCGCTTCTCCGCCTCGCAGAAGGTCCGTTGCCCTCTGGGCACCAGCGGAAAGGAGACGTAATCGCCGGAGGGTGCGCGCCACACCAGCCCGTCCTGATACCGTTCCAGGCGGGTTTCCCAAAACAGGCTCCAGCCGCGCCCCAGCACGCTGTCGCCGGGGTTGCCGCTGCGCCAGCAGCGCTGCCAGCGCACCGGCAGGCGGGAAGGCAGCACAAAATCGAGCTCATCATCACCGCTGAGAAACTTCTGGCCGCTGACGATATCCACCGGGCGGGCAATAATCCCCACGGCGGCGGCACCGGTCATCAGCACCCCGGCGCGGCAGGCGACACGGGTCAGTTTACCGATGAAGGGCAGTTTACTGAGCAGGCGGCTCAGCGCACCGACCTTTCCGGCTGCGCCCCCTGCCCCGCCAATCAGCCCGGCAAACAGCAGCGTCAGGTCAGAGGCTTTGTACACCCACTCAGGCACTTCAGGCTGGATGGGCAGCGTCTGCAACGGGTCGCCGCCGATGCGCACGTTGCCGGAGCCGGTCATCACCCTGCCGCCGCAGGTGGTCTGGTCACTGATTCGCGCCGCCGGAAGCCCGTTGATAAACACCCGCGACGAGCCTTCCGCCATCTGCTGCGCGCCCGCATCCTTCGCGCATGCAACCATGCTGTTGGTGGCGATGGCGGCAGGTTTGCCGTTGATAAAGACGTCAGGCGAGCCGGTGCCGATAACGCCTTCCTTCTCCATGCTGGCGGCCCCCGCATCGGCGATACCGTCACGGGCGGCAGTGGCCAGCTCTCCGGTAAGATACCCCACCGCCAGGCTGGCCCCGACCAGCAGCACGCCAACGCCCAGGCAGGCCGAAGCCATCCCGGCCACAAACAGCGCGCCGGCGGCAAGCCCGCCCGCCGCCGCAATCAGCCCGCCAACAATCGTACCGGCAATCATCCCCGCGAGGGCATGAGAGTGACCGATATCATCGCCGACGCGGGCCGCTTCAAACATGACCTCAGTCCTTACTGTTCATGGAAACGAAAGCTGGCCAGCAGGCGCTGAAACTGCGCGTCATCCGCCTCAGTCAGCGCAGCGGTGCAGGTCATGGTGAACACCAGAATACGGTTGTCCTGCGGATTAAAAACCGCCTGCTGCTGAAAGACGCGCCTGCCGTCGCGCAGATAGCTGGCGTGAACGCACTCGCCGTGCAGCAGATTATCACCCAGCACCGATGGCACGCGCCCGGTCTGCTTCCAGTCCTTCAGGTGCGCCTGCATCAGCGCCAGCTGGCGGTCAACGTAAGCGGAAAGGGTTTCGGCATCATTCAGCGCGTCACGGGAAATATTAAATGCAGGAGCGCCCGGCGCGGGTGCGGGAAAGGCATTGACGGTGCGGTCCTGACAGCCTTCCGGCAGGGTGATTTTGCCTTCAGTAAACAGGCATTCAGCGGCGGGCAATGACATCGTGAAAGTTCCGGTTACATCACATAAACTTAAGTTTGCCATGAAAGTTTTGGGATGGATAGTGGTAGGGGACGTGGGGCTGGTTTGTGCCAGGAGCGGACGTAGCTAATGTCTTTCAGGAAGGAAATAATTACCATGTGTAATACTGTGTGAGTGGGCTAAACTCAGGCAAAAAACATTATTATGGAGGGATCTTTTGATGAGTTGTGAACACTGCCTGGATTTGTGTGTTAAATACATCATCCGTCATCCTGAACATTTACGTAAGGCAATTCGTATTGCAAAGCATGCGCTCAAAGAAGGGATTTTGACTGAGATCGAAGCAACTGATGATTGGAACCAATATAGCTTTAATGAGTGTGCTGAAAAGATGATATGGAGCGATATAGTTGACTATCATTTTACATGTAAGCATTGCGGTACTCAGTTTGTATTAGGCGCTGAAACATATCATGGCAGTGGTGGCTATTGGTCGCCAGAAAACGAGAAGCCATCTGCAACATTTGACTAAATATCATTCTTGGTAACCAGGAATAGTTGTTGTGGGCTGCTTCGTGCCAGGAGCGGACATTCCCATATTGAAAAGAGAACCGCTAAGCTGTATCTTGGCAGTTATAAAAATGAAAAAGGATTCTCAGATGAGTGAGTTATTTGAAATTGCATATGCAGCAGCCACAAATAGACTTTGTCTATTTACCGGAACAGGTTTTTCAAAGGAGGTATCTAATGGTGATGCTCCAACATGGAAAGGTCTTCTCGAAGAACTGTGCGATATTTTACCAAATGCAGATAAATTAAAGGCGTCACTTTTTCCAAAAGAAAAGTCATCACTTTTAAGCCTAGAAGAAACAGCACAAATAATCTCAATAAAGCTGGCAGCTCAAGATAAGGACATTCATGAAGAGGTTGCTAAGATTATTTCTAAAATACAGTTAGGAGATAGTAAGGAGGAAATTGAGAGCTTTTTTTCTAACCGTTCTTTCCGCGTCGTAACAACCAATTATGATAAACTAGCTGAAAGTTTAACATGTGAAAATACTTCTCAATCAATTACACCGGGATTGCCGATACCAAGATCTTCTGCGAATGTTAAAGTCTATCATGTACATGGTTCCGTAGATTCCCCCCAAAATATGGTGATCACATCAGAGGATTATTTTAAATTTATAAATAGTGATTCATACTTTTCTCGAAAACTAAGCACCGTTTTGTATGAAAACACTGTTGTGATTTTAGGATATTCTCTTGGGGATACGAACCTAAAAGCAATTATTAGTGATTATAAAGGTTTTTCTAAAAGTCATGTAGTTGGTTCAAATATATTTTTGATTTCTAGGTCCTCAATAGACCAAAATGTGAAGGATTACTATTTTCATTGCTACGGTATTAGAGTATTAGATTCCCTTGAAATTAATGCTTTCTTTAAAAATTTAAACAAAGAAATACCGAAGGCAGAAAAGATTTCCGAAAGTTCCTTAAAATCCATTCGGAAAGTCGTGTATGAAAATCACTCATTCAAAGACACGTACTTGAAGCTCGAAGACTCATTTTATCAGATTATTTCTGCAATTGCCGCTGAGGGGCTGAGCTGGAATAATAACATGGTAGTAGCAATGATTGGCGATATTATTGAAACCAAAACAAATTTAACCAACGAGCATAATGCCTGGGAGCAATATGAACATCTGGCTCGTTGGCTCATTTACCTCGGAACTATTTTTGAAGTGCGTAAAACTTCAATAGAAGGAAAATACCTTGATGCAGTACTACGCTCGATGACAACAATGAGAAAAGATTACTATATTGGATACTCTTGGCATGCATACCGCTCTTGGAAGAATCGTTGGCCATCTATGATTGTGTCGAACCGGGTTCTAATTAAAAAACATGTTGAGGAAAATACCACGTGGTCTGATGCGCTAACCATAGTAAATGATATTGATTCATAAT
Source organism: Erwinia mallotivora (assembly GCF_000590885.1). Lineage (GTDB taxonomy): Bacteria > Pseudomonadota > Gammaproteobacteria > Enterobacterales > Enterobacteriaceae > Erwinia > Erwinia mallotivora. Next base: position 6,323 of record NZ_JFHN01000029.1, on the reverse strand, counting down.
TTAATCTAATAGCGGCTCTGTAGAATAAATTAGAGCCAACTTGTAAAGACACCCGTTTTAGTTCCATGCACTTTTTGAGGTTCCGGCGAAATTATCCATCATCCGGTACTCTTCCGGCGTCAGGTTGTTCAGGGATTCATGCGGACGTTCAGTGTTGTATTCGACCAGCCATTTATCTGTGATTTCCCGCACCTCGTCCAGCGTTCTGAACAGATAAAAATCCAGTACCTCTGTCCGGTAAGTCCGGTTAAAACGTTCTATAAACGCATTCTGTGTTGGCTTTCCGGGCTTAATAAATTCCAGCTCCACGCTCCGGCTTTCTGCCCATTCGGCCAGTGCCAGAGAGATAAATTCCGGCCCGTTATGCGTAAAGCCCGTTTTACTGAGCATCAGATCATCACGGTGATTAAGTCGGTTGAAGCCGGACGAACAGTCAAAGATGTCTGCCGTGAGGCCGGGGTCTCTGAAGCCACGTACTATAACTGGAAGTCCAAATACGGTGGCATAGAAGCTTCTGATATTAAAAAGATAAAGGACCTTGAGGACGAGAACCGACGGCTTAAGCAGATGTTTGCCGACCTCAGTCTTGAGAATCGGGCACTGAAAGATGTTATTGAAAAAAAGCTCTGAGGCCAGCTTCCAGGCGTGAGCTGGTCACTCATCTGATAACGACGTTCGGACTCAGTATCCGTCAGGCCTGCCGGAGTCTGAATCTCAGCAGAACAATTTACCATTACCGCCCGGATACCACGCGTGACGAACCCGTTATTTTCGCGTTGCAGACGGCTGCTGAAAGATATCCGCGATACGGTTTCCCGAAGCTGTTTCAGGTTCTGCGGCGGCAGGGATACCAGTGGAACCATAAACGGATCTACCGTATTTACTGCCTGCTGAAGCTGAATTTTCGCCGTAAGGGCAAACAACGGTTGCCGGTGCGTAATCCCTCGCCGCTGGCCACGCCGGCAGCGCTGAACCAGAGCTGGTCTGTTGATTTTATGCATGATGCCCTGGTCTGTGGCCGTCGTTTTCACACGTTCAATGTCGTTGATGACTTTAACCGGGAGGCGTTGTCGATTGAAATTGATCTGAATCTGCCGGCCCGGCGAGTGGTTCGGGTGCTCGACAGGATCGCAGCAAACCGCGGATATCCGGCGATGCTTCGCATGGATAACGGCCCGGAATTTATTTCGCTGGCTCTGGCGGAGTGGGCAGAAATGCACGCAGTGAGGCTGGAATTTATCGAACCGGGTAAGCCGACTCAGAATGCATTTATTGAACGCTTTAACCGGACATACCGCACTGAAATACTCGATTTCTATCTGTTCAGGACGCTGAACGAAGTAAGGGAAATCACAGAGCGGTGGCTTTCAGAATATAACTGTGAACGTCCGCATGAGTCCCTGAAAAATCTGACACCGGAGGAATACCGGTTACAACACTATCTGTCGGGGATCTCAAAAAGTGCGTGGAACTAAAACGGGTCTATTTACATGTTCATCTCAATGATAAAAACCTACCAATTTGAAACGAAAAACGGATGTTCCTTCCTCTTAACTTAATAGGGATTAGAGGTTGAAACATCCGCTTTACAACTAACTGGACAGGTTGATCAAACTCTTAATGTATTGGCTTCTGTAAATAGTCGTGATGCATAAGGAGATCAAATCTAACGTAAAACTCAATTGGATCATCTGTTACCGTAAAACATTTCATTAAAGGCGTCGGTACGGGCACAAGGATACGATTATTCGAAACAATAGTCGTTGTTGCCAACGCAGTACCTCCCGCATCACCGGCTAACCTAGCACCTCTGAGTTCTATATCGTAATACAAGCTGATGCCTGCATTTGCTCCTGTAAAGAGATAAACAATTCTCCGACCAGCCCAAGCTACTTGAGTTGAATGCGGCCATTTGAAAAACTCAAGTTCCTGCAGGAAAAGTCGATCTGACAATGCTAAAAACATCCGATAGTTATTCAATTGCGGCAATTCTTGTTCCGTAGTCAACAGTCGGTCGTCAATTGTGGTATTCAATCGCAGGATAGGAGACGCTGCTGTTGGAGCAGCCACTGCAATACTAGATGCGGGAATTTCAGGGGCTGCTGCACTTACTACATCTGGTAGAGCCTGTTCAACAGTGCCCACTTGCCTACCACTGACATGCTGGCTTTGTACCGCAGTAATTGCCACGGCGGCGCTGAGAACTTGACCTATTTCAACTTTGCCACTTAAGTAGTCTGCAATCAGGGGATCTAATTCCCCGTTGTCTTGTCGCTCAAGCCGGAAAATCTCACGCTTCCGTTCTAGTGCTCGCTGAAGAGCATCAAGTCCTGCACGTTGCGAACTAGGTACAAAAGACTGAATTTGGGCATATATATATACCCTTACGAAATCTTTCGTGAAACTATCAAGAAGTTCGTATGAAGTCGAAAGATGGTTTAGAACTGCTTTCAGGGCTGGCCAATTTCTGGAGAGCGTCAGGGTAACCTTATCTCCCTCCATCTTAGCGATCATCGGAACTCCATGAGTGATATCCGCCCAAATTAAATCCACATCATCCAGCATATAGTCACTTCGAAGTACCTTAGCAAGCGAGAACGTTAGGCTAACCTCCTCGCGAGTTAAGTTTCCTGGATCATATACATGCGATATAGTTGCATGGTTTGGAATGCTTGGAATATGAAGTATTTCACTCAAATATCTACGTTGCAGTTCACGACGCGGCTGGCTCTGACTGATCCGTATGAGGGGATTTTCTGACCCTGAAAACATCCTTATAAGATCTGGATCGGTGCCCTCATAAGATTGCATCTGAAGGCCAGAAAATTGGGTCGTCAGCTCCCCCATTTCGAATTGTTCGCCATCTTCCTGAACCTGAATTTTTACTCTGCTTCCTAAAACAGTAAGGTGATTATTTACCACATATTGTTGAAATGCTGTCAGGCTGTCTGCAATTGGATGAGATGCCAGCATTTCAGTGAGACTCTTCTCAAGGGGAGGGAAAATTCTTGAAGCATCGCCGATAGAATCTCTGGTTAAGGCTTCACGGCCAGCTGTGGGTACAAGGAACGGTAAATCGGCAAATCCGCCGAGTTGGTAAACACTCGCGACAGGCAATGGCGCTAGACCGAAGCTGGAACGAAGCCCCATGATTGACCCCATGCCATTGCGGAGGCAGAGTAGCCCTTTAATTGGTGCGCTATCACGCTGGAAATTAGAGCACACCAACCCGACTCCATTAGTGCCAGAAATATATACCTCTAAGTTAAATTCTAGCGTGCCAGCAACCACGTTTTTTTTACCAATAGACTGCCAATCTTTGATCCCTACAGCAGTAATTTGATCTTGTTGGCTAATCAGCTCACCGTTAATTATTACAGGTACGGGAAGAAATTTTACGAACTGGCTCACGTAGTTTTTTAGACCGTCCAGGTCGAGTAAAGAATCGCCATCAAGAGTTGCTACGATACTTGTACCAACAGGCGTCGAATGATCCAGTAGTTCAAAGCTAATGCAGTCTTGGCCAATTTTAAGGTCTTTCTTTTGAGCTTCAGTACGGTAACCTACAGCACTATTAAATGCCCGTGTGGTAACTGAGAGGCCAGAGCACACACCAAAGTTGGCCATAGCACCAATACCAAACGTACCGATAACACCGGCTTGACGCGCACTTTCAGTATTTTTACCGGATGACCCAGCTTTCCAGAAATTTTCCTTTAATACTGTTTCCGACATGCCGATACCGTTGTCGGTTATAGATATTGATTCGGGAGTGACGATTACCTCAATGTGATAAGAACACAACTCACCACCTTCAATATTGGCTCTCATGAGCACTGCATCGTAGCAGTTTTGGATATTCTCTCGCACCATAGCAAACGGGGAGTCATATATTTGCTTTGAGAGAATCTCAAGTACTCGATCTGTTTCAACTTGGAAAGATATATTAGTTGTTGACATATTTACTTGCCCCTCAAAAGAATTTGACATTGTTGAATTCTCATACGTACCGCAGCTGAGCCAGAGGGGATTTCTGAATCGATAGAGCTAATCAAGGTACGTAAAGATGGCCAGTCAAGCAGATTCTCGTATGCTTCACTCAGTATAAGAAAATCTGTATCGGACGCAGGGGGGGTGAGCAAATCAACAATTTCCCCCCATTCCTCTAAATTGATAAGAGCTTTAACTGCAATTGCACGTACCCACTGGTTTTGTGTGTGATTGCGAATAAGCTCATAAGCTTCTATTGCTTGGCCATTTCTTAACAATTCATCTGCTTTTGCTGCCAACTCGAAGGGCGATATTGATTGAACTCGTTTTTTAGCTAACGCAAACTGTATCGAACTGCCACTAAATTCACTGACGTAGCCTCGTTCCCATATGGGAGCACTGAAATCGTTGTTAGTCATCGCTCTTACGTGAACGGTGCCATATCCGGCTTCTCGATCGAGTACAACAACGTTATATCCCCTCATTCTACCTGTGGGCAGACTTCGTGGACCACCGCAAAGAGTTCCTGCACTAATCACCGATATATGTCGTTGTACGTCAGGAGAGAACCGATTTTCTAGTAGGCCCGATCTATGCTGATGTCCATGCATGCCAATAGAGCAATCAGAATCCATGAGCAGTCGGAGAAAATCGGAGTCTATATAGTCGTTTTCTTTGGGACCACCCTGGATGCTGTGATGCCAGACGCTAATAGCGAGAGCCCCTCTTTCTACTTTCGGTGCAACCTCGTCCATTGCGTTATTGATAGCCTCAGCAGAAATTGCTCCTGTTCGATTAAATAAATCATTCTCAAGACAGCTCGAAAATGCTACTACACAGAGATCTAACTCAGGATATTCATGGATAGAATATTGTTCTTTAGGATTTAACGAGAACTTCCGTTTGCCTTCGTAGAAGCGATCGTAAAATTTTGCGTATGGTTCTAAGCGTTGATGGTAGACAGTCTGGTTGATGATTTCATAGACAGACATCTCTGGAATATTGAGTCTATATCGTGAATCGTCTTCCCAAACCTTCTGAATTAGCATTCGTCTCTTGTCATCGTCAGGAGGGGTGTCTAAACGCTTCATCGCGCGGAGGACATGTGGCATACTTATATCGTGGTTACCCGGCGCAACAACTATCCTTTCCCTATCACCGTCAAAAAACCGTTCAGCCAAACCAGCTAAAGTTTCATAGGCTTCCTCATACTGCAATTCGAGATTTCTATCACCATCTGGATCATCTCCCCTAACTCCATAGACGATGTCACCGCTAATGACCGCTATATCAGGTTTAGGAATGCCTTCATTTTCAGTATAGCGCTTGCGATCACGATACAAAGATGACAAAAGGGGTTGTGTCTTGATACGGCTTCCCGAATCCCTGTGCAGATCAGAGAGATGCAAAATAGTGGTTTTAGTCATAGCCTCTCGCAATAAAAATCAGGGGTCAAAACAAGTTGCTTTTAGATGCGACTCGCGTTTCCAGGGTCTTACAGCGCCCCAAACATTCATATCATTGAATAATTTCGAGCTTATGCCTTTCAACAGACTGCCGTGAAATTGTACATCTAATCACCTTAAATTACATGCCATTGCCTGATTGAGTTTCTTACTGAACTTAATTCGAAAATGAAAAGTCAGAATCTGAGTTTACCTCTCGATAGAGGTTCTGTATCCGACATATTTGGGAGAGGCTGTACCCTGTCGCATCTGCTGTTTCACTGATGCTCAGTTTCTTGATATGCCGGTAGTACAGGACTTTCTGATGCCGTTCCTGATCAGCCTGTTTTCCCCGGTACTTACCAAATGTATGGGCCCGTTCAATTCCCTGCTTTTGACGCTGGCGGCGACTCAGCCAGTCCTTATGCGACATCGCGGCCATCAGGTCGATAAGCATGTTATTGATGGCACTTATCACGGCGAAGTATCGTCCTTTGCGGTCAGTTGATATCAGCCGGTGCAAAAACAACCTTAACGTACAATATTTTCCGTTTACCAAACGGAGCCCAATTAGAACCAGACGTGATGCACTGTCCGAACTGCAAAAGTATTATGCACGTCAAATTGAGCAGTTACATATCCGAACAGGTAAGAAACATTATCATTAGTGCACCCCGGACTGTTCCTGCTTGTTTGAAACCAGAGAGAACATTAGCAGAATGATTGCCTCGCCGCCGCAACCTGGAATCTGCACGGCTCCGCCCCGCTGCGGACTCAGCACCAGCCCCCGACTCTAAATAGCTGCGCGGAATAGTAGATCACTTTAAGGGAACTCAGCCCGGATTGTGCGATCTGATCAATCGCCAAATCAAAACAAATCACCAACCG